>NZ_LN868939.1:1328964-2657929 GCF_001182745.1 Nocardia farcinica
TCAACACCCGCGAGATCGCCCCGCTGGTGGCGGCATTGGCGCTCTCGGCCACGGTCGGCTGCGGGTTCACCGCGCAACTGGGCGCGATGCGGATCTCCGAGGAGATCGACGCGCTCGAGGTGATGGCGGTGCCCGGGGTGCCGTTCCTGGTGACCACCCGGGTGATCGCGGGCTTCCTCGCGGTGATCCCGCTCTACATCGTCGGCCTGCTCGGCGCGTACTTCGCCTCGCGCTCGATCAGCATCTGGTTCAACGGCCAGTCCAGCGGGTCCTACGACCACTACTTCAGCCTGTTCCTGCCACCGGAGGACGTGCTCTATTCGTTCCTCAAGGTGCTGGTGTTCGCGTTCGTGATCATCCTGGTGCACTGCTACTACGGCTTCACCGCCACCGGCGGCCCCGCGGGCGTCGGCGTCGCGGTCGGCCGGGCGGTGCGCGCGGCGATCGTGCTGGTCAATGTGCTGGATTTCTTCCTGTCGCTGGCCATCTGGGGCACGACGACCACGGTCCGGGTGGCGGGGTGAGCGCATGAGGCAGACCTGGCGGGCCACCGAGAAGCTGCGCGTGCGCGTGCTCGGACTGGTCTTCTTCGTGGTCGTGGCGCTGTTCCTGTGGACGACCGTCGCGATCTACAACAAGCAGTTCACCCGTTCGGTCGAGGTCGAGCTGATCACCGACAGCGTGGGCAACGCGCTGACCCGCAACGCCGATGTGAAGGTGCGCGGGGTGACGGTCGGCGAGGTCCGCTCCAGCCGCGCGGGCGACGGCGACGTGGTGTTGCAGCTGGCCATCGACCCCGACAAGGCCGAGCAGATCCCGGCCAACGCCACCGCGCGACTGCTGCCCAAGACCCTGTTCGGCGAGCGCTACGTCGACCTGGTGATCCCGGCGGACCCGAGCCCGCAGCGGCTGCGCGACGGGGTGACCCTGCATCAGGACCGCAGCGGCAACGCGATCGAGATCAGCAAGCTGCTCGACGACCTGCTCCCGCTGCTGCAGGCGATCCCGCCGCAGGACCTGGCCGCCACCCTCGGCGCGCTGTCGCAGGCGCTGGCCGGGCAGGGCGCGATGCTCGGCGAGAGCATCGACAAGCTCGACACCATCTTCCGCGACGTCAACGGCGTGCTGCCGGAGTTGCAGGAGGGGCTGCGCAGCTTCGCCGAAACCGCCGCGATCTACTCCGACGCCGCCCCGCAGCTGGTGACCGCGCTGGACAACCTGCGCACCACCAATGCCACCATCGTGCAGCGGCGCTCCGACATCGACGCCCTGTACGCGACGCTGACTCCCGCCTCGACCCGCACCGCCGACTTCCTGGCGGCCAACCGCGACAACATCATCGACGTGGCCGCCGACTCGCGGCCCGCGCTGGAACTGCTGGCCACCTACTCGCCGACCTACGCCTGTGCCATGGCCAATTTCGCGAAGATGAAGCCCCGGATCGACGAGATCTTCGGCAAGGGGACCGACCGGCCCGGCTCCCGGGTCACCATCGAGCTGACCAACACCCGTGGCCGCTACCTGCCCAACCAGGACGAGCCGCGCTGGCTGGACACCCGCGGCCCGTGGTGCCTGGCCGAGTACCCGCTCGGTGTCGACCCCGGCCAGTACACCGGCGGCTCCGGCAACGACGGCTCGTACCAGCCGCCCACCCGCTACCCGGGTGACCAGGACACCGGCAAGCTCGCGCCGCCGCAGTTCGGGGTGTACCCGGCGCAGGTGCCGACGCTGGCCGGCTCGCCGGGCGAACAGCAGTCGCTCGGCGCGATCTACGGTGCGGCGCACGGTGTTTCCCCCGACGCGGTACCGGGCTGGCTGACCAGGGTCGGTGCGCCCGCGTTCCGCGGCAGCGAGGTGAGCCTGCGATGAAGGAGACGTTGCGCGGCCTGGGCGGGCCGCTGACCAAGCTGGCCGTGTTCGTGGCGGTGACCCTGTTCGTCACCACCGTGCTCGCGCTCTCGATCGCCAACTACACCGGTGGCGGCACCGAGTTCAAGGCCAGGTTCACCGACGTCACCGCGCTCAACCCCGGCGACGAGGTGCGCATCGCGGGTGTGCGGGTCGGCAAGGTGACCGACGTGGCGATCGTGGACAAGCGCCTGGCCGAGGTGAAATTCGAGCTCACCGACCGGGACTGGCTGCCCGCGTCCACCACCGCGACCATCCGCTACCGCAACCTGGTCGGCCAGCGCTACATCGCGCTGGAGCAGGGCGCGGGCGAGCAGGGCCGCAAGCTCAACGAGGGCGCGACCATCCCGCTCGAGCGCACCCGGCCCGCGCTGAACCTGACCACGTTGTTCAACGGTTTCCGGCCGTTGTTCCGCACGCTGACCGCCGAGGACGTGAACAAGCTGTCCTACGAGATCATCCAGGTCTTCCAGGGTGAGCAGGGCACGATCCACGACCTCGTGGTGAGCACCGCGAGCCTCACCAACAAGATCGCCGACCAGGACGCCGTGATCGGCGAACTGGTGCGCAATCTGACCGCGGTGCTGGAGGCGGTGAACCAGCGCGACGACCAGTTCGACCAGCTCATCGTCAACACCGAGGCACTGGTGTCGGGGCTGGCCGCCGAGCGGGACACGATCGGGCGTTCGGTGAGCTCGCTGGGCAATCTGGCCGAGGCCACCGCGGATCTGCTCGTGCCGACCCGTCCCACGCTGCAGGGCTCGATCGCGGGCCTGTCCCAGCTGACCGGCGAACTGAACAGCCGCTCCGGCGAGGTGAACGAGGCGCTGGCGAATCTGCCGCTGAAGATGGAGAAGCTCGGGCGCGCGGCCAGTTACGGCTCGTGGTTCCAGTTCTACCTGTGCGGTATCGACATCGTGGTCGGTCCCGGTGTCGCCGACGCACCGCAGCTGAACCTGCCCGCGAACATGCCGACGGTGAACCAGCCGATCTACACCAACGCCGCGCCGCGCTGCGAGGGGAGGGCCCGCTGATGGACGACCGCATCCTGCTCGGCCGCCGCAGTCCGGCGTTCCTCGGCGTGCTCGGCCTGGTGCTGGTGCTGCTGGTGACGATGTCGGCGTTCTTCGTCGACCGGCTGCCCTTCATCGGCGCCGGGGTGAAGTACACCGCCGAGTTCTCCGAGGCGGCCGGGTTGAAGAAGGGCAACGAGGTCCGCGTCGCGGGCGTGAAGGTGGGTTCGGTCGCCGACGTGCGCCTGGCCGGCGACCGCGTGCTGGTGGACTTCCGCACCAGCGACACCTGGATCGGCAACGAGACCACGGCCTCCATCCAGATCAAGACCGTGCTGGGGCAGAAGTACCTGGCGCTGGACCCGCGGGGTTCCGAGCCGCTCGACCCCGGCACCCGGATCCCGCTCTCGCGCACGGTTTCTCCCTACGACGTGATCGACGCCTTCTCCGACGCGGCCAAGACCATCGATCAGATCGACACGGCCCAGCTGGCCACCAGCATGCGGGTGCTCTCGGAGGCGTTCGAGACCACGCCGCCGGAGATCCGCGGCTCCATCGACGGCATCGCCCGGCTCTCGGAGACGCTGGCCAAGCGCGACGAGGAACTGAAGCGACTGTTCTCCGCGACCCGGCAGACCACCGAGGTACTGGCCGAGCGCAACGCCGAGTTCGAGCGGCTGCTCGCCAACGGCGGTCAGCTGCTCACCGAGCTCAACATCCGGCAGCAGGCGATCCACCAGCTGCTCACCGGCGCCAGGACGGTGGCCGCCGAGCTGAGCGCGCTGGTGGCCGACAACGAGGCCCAGATCGGTCCGGCACTGACCAACCTGCGCGGCGCGATCGAGATGCTCAACGACAACCAGGCCAACATCTCCAAGACCCTGGAGCTGGCCGCGCCGTTCTACGGCCTCTACGCCAACGTGCTGGGTACCGGGCGCTGGTTCGACGCGGTGATCGTCAACCTGGTACCGCCCGGTCTGCCGGACATCCCGGGCTACCGCGATCCGGTCCGTGAACTGGGAGGTAACTGACGTGGCCGCCGGAGTGCAGGGCAGGCGCGGCGCGCGGGTCGCGATCGCGCTGGTGGTCGCGGTCGCCGTGGTGGCCGCCGGTGTGCTGTGGTGGGGCCTCGACCGCTGGACCACCACCAGGATCGCCGCCTACTTCGACCGTTCGGTCGGCATCTACGAGGGTTCGGACGTGCGGATCCTCGGTGTGCCGGTGGGCTCGGTGGAATCGGTGGTGCCGCAGGGCGATCAGGTGAAGGTCGTGCTGGCGGTGGACGGCGACTACGACGTGCCCGCCGACGCGCAGGCCGCGCAGATCACGCCGTCGGTGGTCGCCGACCGCTACATCCAGCTCACCCCGGTCTACACCGGCGGGCCGAAGATGGACCGCAACGGCACCATCCCGCGCGAGCGCACCGTCACGCCGGTCGAGGTGGATCAGCTCTACAACAGCATCACCGAACTGTCCGAGGCGCTCGGCCCCGACGGCGCCAACCGGGAAGGCGCGGTCAACGAGCTGGTGCGCACCTCGGCGGCCAACCTCGCCGGCAACGGTGCGGCGCTGGCCGAGAGCATCACCCAGCTCTCCGGCGCGGCCAGGTACCTGTCCGAGGCGCGCGGCGACATCTTCGAGACGGTCAAGCACCTGCAGACCTTCGTGAGCATGCTGGCCACCAACGATGCCCAGGTGCGCCAGTTCAACGCGCAACTGGCCGACCTGGCGAGCTTCCTGGCCGACGAACGCCAGAATCTCGGCGAGGCGCTGCAACTGCTCTCGGTGGCGCTGGGCGATGTGGCCCGCTTCGTCGACGACAATCGCGCGCTCGTCGAGCAGAACGCCACCGCGCTGACCACCCTCACCCGGACCCTCGCCGAGCAGAGCGACGACCTCGCCGCCGCGCTGCCGGTGCTGCCGGTCGCGCTGAGCAACCTGATCAATATCCACAACGCCGAATCGGGCACGCTCGACATGCGCCCCAACCTCACCGATCTGCAGGACCCCTTCGGCATCGTGTGCAAGATGCTCGACCTCGGCAAACTCATGCCGGGCGATCCGCGCTTCGAGGCGCTGGGCAGGCAGATGCGGCCGGTGCTCGACCACTGCAAGGAGATCACCGACCAGATCACCGCCGGTGTGCAGACGCCCACGCTGATCCTGCCGTTCGGCATCCTCAGCGGTGAGAACCAGCAGCGGGCGCCGGTGCCCGGCACCGTGCCCGGCACGCCCTCGGATCAGCTGCCGCCCTCCGAGCAGGGAGACCGGTGATGCGTATGCGCTTGCCCGCCACGAGGATGCTCGCCGCCGTCGCGATCGCCGCGACCGCCGCGCTGGTCGGTTCGTGCTCGGCCGACGGCATCTACAGCGTGCCGCTGCCCGGTGGCGCGGACCTGGGGGAGCACCCCATCCGCATCGACATCCGCTTCGACGACGTGCTCGACCTGGTGCCGCAGTCGGCGGTGAAGGTGGAGGGCGTGCCGGTGGGCCGGGTCGAGGAGATCGGCCTGGCCGAGGACGGCTGGACCGCCACTGTGCGCACCATCGTCAACGGGTCGGTCGACCTGCCCGCCGATGCCAGGGCCGAGGTGCGCCAGTCGAATCTGCTCGGTGAGAAGTTCATCGAACTGTCCGCGCCGCCGGAGGGCGACGCCGGCTCGGCGCGGCTTGGCGACGGGGCGGTCATCCCGGTCGAACGCACCAGGCACGCCACCGAGGTCGAGCAGGTGCTCGGCGCGATGTCGCTGCTGCTCAACGGCGGCGGGGTCGCGCAGTTGCAGCCGATCATCACCGAGGTGAACAAGGCGCTCGGCGGCCGCGAGGAGCGCACCCGCTCGCTGCTCGAACAGGCGAACACACTCATCGGCGGACTGAACGAACAGGTCGAGGACATCACCCGCGCCATCGACGGACTGGCGACGCTCAGCAGCCGGGTGAGCGGACAGACCGAGCAGATCGCCAAGATCATCGACGAACTGCCCGAGGGTATCCGGATCCTGGAAGAGCAACGGCCGCAGCTGATCTCGCTGCTCACCCAGCTCGACCGGGTCGGGCAGGCCGGGTTCGACGTGCTCGACACCGCCAAGGACGACCTGATCCGCGACCTGAGCGCGCTGCGCCCGACCCTGCAGGAACTCGCCCGGTCCGCGCCGGACCTGGTCACCGCGCTGCCGCTGGTGCCGACCTATCCGTTCCCCGACGCGGCACTGGAGAGCACCTTCGGCGGGCAGGTCAACACCTGGCTGTCGGTGGACCTGCAGATCGGCACCACGTTGAGCAACCTCGGCGTCGGCAAGGGCGACCCGGTGTACATGCCGCCGCCCTACGGCCCGCCGGTGAACGTCGATCCGAGCAACCCGTACTACAACGGCAACGGCCCGCGGCCCGGCTGGCCGACGGTCTCGCTGCTGCCGCTGCCGCCGACGATGGCCGCGGTGCCGCTGCCCGGCGCGCCCGCGCTGCCCGATCCGCTCGGCCCGATCCTCGAACAGTTCGGGGTGCGGCCGCCCGCGACCGAAGGGGGTGCGCCGCGATGAGCAGGCTGGTGCGCGTACAGCTGGTGATCTTCGTCGTGCTCGCGGTGGTGGGCGTGCTGTTCGTCGGCGGGAAGTACATCCGGGTCGACCACATGCTCGGCTTCGGCCAGTACCGCGTGGAGGTCACCGCCCAGCAGACCGGCGGCCTGTACAAGGGCGCGGAGGTGACCTACCGCGGCGTGCCGGTCGGCCGGGTCGGCGACCTCGCCCTCACCGACGACGGCGTGCGCATGATCCTCGACATCGACAACGGGGCGCCGAAGATCCCGGCCTCGGCCAAGGCCGTGGTGGCCAACCGCTCGGCCATCGGCGAGCAGTACCTCGATCTCCAGCCCGACAGCGACGGTGCGCCCTACCTGCGGGAGGGCTCGGTCATCGACGGCGCGACCACACCCGTCGCGGTCGAGCAGCTGGTCGCCAGCGTGGACGAGTTCACCCGCACGGTGGACCTGGCCGCGCTCAACACCACCGTCACCGAGCTCGGCAAGGCCCTCGACGGCAAGGGCGAGGACCTGCAGGTGTTCCTCCGCTCGCTCAACGAGTTCACCGCGACCTTCCACGACACGCTGCCGCAGACCATCCAGCTCATCCGCGACGGCCGGCTGGCGCTGGCGACGCAGGCCGAGCAGGGCGAGGCGATCCGCCGTTTCAGCGACGGGCTGGACCGGCTGACGCTGCAACTGAAGGCCAGCGATCCCGCGGTGCGCAGGCTCATCGGCACCGGCACCGACGCGGGCGCCCAGCTCGACGCGCTGCTCGCCGAGAGTGGCGGCGCGCTCACCGAGGACCTCGCCCACCTGCGCACACTGCTGAAGGAGATCTCGCCGAAGTTCTACGCCCTGCGCCCCCTGCTGCAGATGCTGCCGCAGCTGTCGCTGGGCGCCTCGGCGACCGCGCCCGGCGACGGGACCAGCCACTTCGGCCTGGTGCTCGAGGTGAACAACCCGCCCGCCTGCACTGTCGGCTACGAGGGGACACAGCGCATCCTGGAGGAGATGAAGGCGGCCGACCCCGACTTCGACGACACCCGCGACGAGTTCCCGTTCAACAAGGACGCGAAATGCACCGTGCCGTTCGGTAATCCGACCGCCGTACGCGGCGGTGAGCGGGCCGAACTCGCCGACCCGAGCGTCCCGCAACCGTGGGACGGCAAGCCCAAGACCGATCCGGACAAGCTGAACCTGAACCCGGTGGCCGTGCAGCTGGCGACCCTGCTCGGGGTCACGCCGAAGCGGTGACCGGCAACGACGACGTTAGGGTGTCCCCTCGTGAGTGAGCAGTCCAAGGAACCGGTCACGCCCGAGGACGCCGCGCCGCAGGCCGAGGTGGCCGCGCCGCCGACGGAGGCGCAGGCGGCGGACGGCGCGGAGCAGGAGCGCGCCCCGGACGACGGCGCCACCCGCCCGCCCGCCCTGGTGACGGCCCTGGCGGTGGCGGCCCTCGTCGCCGCGCTCGCCGCCGCCCTCTGGTTCGGCGTCGGCTGGGCCCGCGCGGCGTTCGTCGACGGCGCGCGGGCCGATGCCCGCGACAGCGCCCTCGACGCCGCCCGGCAGGCCGCGATCAACATGACCTCGATGAACATCGACGACGTTCCGGGCTCGCTGGCGCTGGCCCGCTCCTCGATGACCGGGGCGATCCTCGAATCGGCGGAGAAGAACCGCGCGCAGTCCGAGCAGATGGCGACCCAGGCCGGGGTGGGGATGTCGGCCAAGGTGCTGGGTGCGGCGCTGACCGAACTCACCGGCGAACGCGACCACGCCACCGCCCTGGTCGTGCTCCAGGTGACCGAGACCAAGCCGGACCGGGCCCCCTCCGACTACCGCTACACCTGGAGCCTGTCGATGGCCAAGGACGGCGAGGTGTGGAAGGCCGAGCAGGTCGCCTCGCTGAGTCAGCCGGTGCTGCTCAGCGGCCCCGGCCCACAGGACCAGCCCGGCGCGCAGGACCAGCCCGGCGCCGATCAGCCCGGGCAACCGGCGCCGACCGAACCCGCGCAGGAGGGGAACCGATGAACGAGCGCAGGCCGGTCAACCGCGTCACCCCCAAGCGCAAGCCCGCCGCCGACTCCGGCTCGGACGCCACCCGACGTCGGGCGTCGGACCCGCGCGGCCGCCCCACCCCGGACACCGCGGCCGCCCGCCGTTCCGCCGATACCGGTCGCCGGAGCGCAGGCACCCCGCCCGACCGCGGCGCGTCGGAGCAGGCAGCCGGTCGCCCCGCCCGGGTCCGGCCCACCCGGCGGCGCACCACCCGCGGACAGGAGCCGGCGAGCCGTCCGGCGGCCGTCCGGTTGGACAAGTCGGTGGCAGCGCGAACCGAGCCCACCCCGTCCCGGCAACGGTTCGGGGCGAGCTGGACGACGGCCGCGGTGGTGGCCGCCGCCGTGCTGGCCGCGTTCGCCGCGGTGGCCGCGCTGCGGCCGGGGGTGAACGACTCGAACGCCGCCTTCGTCGACGGCGCGGCCACCGAGGAGGTGCGCGCCGCCGCCGACAACGCGCTGCGCACGATCTACGGCTACGACATCGCCGACATCGACGGCTACCAGGACAAGGTTCGCCAGGTGGTCACCGACAAGATGGCCGAGGACCTGGACAAGTTCGCCGGCACCACCATCGAGGCCATCAAACAGGCGCAGACCAGCGCCGATGCCAAGCCGGAACCGGTCGGGGTGACGATGCTCACCGAGGACCGCGCCGAGTTGCTGGTGAACCTGGTGGTCAGCGCCACCAAGGACGGTGTCGCGCAGCAGAGCGTCGCGGGCCCGGTGGTGCTGCGGATGCGCAAGGTGGACGGGCGCTGGCTGGCCGCCGACATCGTCGACCAGTGATCTTGTACTGGCCCAGCGGTTCTCGGCGGGCCGCCGCCGGGCCTGCCACTTGACGAGTTTCGCCCGACACGTCACGCTATTCACAACAGCGGCAGCTGTCACAGGTGGTCCCAGCGGCTCCGTGGCTCCCGGCGCAGCCAGCGTCCCGGGTGCGGAGGTGTGGGTCGGACACGTGTCGGCGCGCCACCGCTGTGTGACATCACACGGATGGTACTTTGACACATCCGTGTTCAGGGGTGTAAGTTTGGACGTTGCGCTGGCTGCCTCCTGTCCATACCTCGATTCGCACACGTGAGTTCCACCTTCCGGTGTTACTTCCGTTGTTGCCTGTTCGAGTTTCGTTCGGGTCGTGACCAGCGGAATTCGTAGCAGAAGCAAGCGACGGTCGCGGACCACCACGCGACGCGCGTGAGGTGCTGGAAGGACGCATCTTGGCAGTCTCCACCCAGACCAAGGCAGTTGCCGGAATCCCCGGAGCCCCGAAGCGGGTGTCTTTCGCGAAGATTCGTGAGCCCTTGGAGGTGCCCGGTCTTCTCGATCTACAAACGGAATCGTTCGCCTGGTTGATCGGCTCGCCGGAATGGCGTGAGCGGGCTGCCGCTCGCGGCGACGTCGGGCTGGTCGGTGGACTGGAGGAGGTGCTCGAGGAGCTCTCGCCCATCGAGGACTTCTCCGGCTCCATGTCCCTGTCCTTCTCCGATCCTCGCTTCGAAGAGGTCAAGGCCTCGATCGACGAGTGCAAAGAAAAGGACATGACCTACGCGGCGCCGCTGTTCGTCACCGCGGAGTTCATCAACAACAACACCGGTGAGATCAAGAGCCAGACGGTCTTCATGGGTGATTTCCCGATGATGACCGACAAGGGCACGTTCATCATCAACGGCACCGAGCGCGTGGTCGTCTCGCAGCTGGTGCGTTCGCCGGGTGTGTACTTCGATCACAGCATCGACAAGGGCACCGAGAAGGACCTGCACAGCGTGCGCGTGATCCCGTCGCGCGGCGCGTGGCTGGAGTTCGACGTCGACAAGCGCGACACCGTGGGCGTGCGCATCGACCGCAAGCGCCGTCAGCCGGTCACCGTGCTGCTCAAGGCGCTGGGCTGGACCACCGAGGAGATCGCCGAGCGCTTCGGCTTCTCCGAGATCATGATGTCCACCCTGGAGAAGGACAACACCGCCGGCCAGGACGAGGCGCTGCTCGACATCTACCGCAAGCTGCGTCCGGGCGAGCCGCCGACCAAGGAGTCGGCGCAGACCCTGCTGGAGAATCTGTTCTTCAAGGAGAAGCGCTACGACCTGGCGCGGGTCGGCCGCTACAAGATCAACAAGAAGCTCGGCATCCACGTGGGCGAGCCGGTCACCGGTTCGGTGCTGACGAAGGAAGACATCGTCACCACCATCGAGTACCTGGTGCGCCTGCACGCCGGTGACAAGACGATGACCGCCCCCGGCGGCGTCGAGGTGCCCGTCGAGGTCGACGACATCGACCACTTCGGCAACCGTCGCCTGCGCACCGTCGGCGAGCTGATCCAGAACCAGATCCGGGTCGGCCTCTCGCGCATGGAGCGCGTCGTGCGTGAGCGCATGACCACCCAGGACGTCGAGGCCATCACGCCGCAGACCCTGATCAACATCCGGCCGGTCGTGGCCGCGATCAAGGAGTTCTTCGGCACCTCGCAGCTGTCGCAGTTCATGGACCAGAACAACCCGCTCTCGGGCCTGACCCACAAGCGCCGCCTCTCGGCGCTGGGCCCCGGCGGTCTGTCCCGTGAGCGCGCCGGCCTGGAAGTGCGCGACGTGCACCCCTCGCACTACGGCCGCATGTGCCCGATCGAGACCCCGGAAGGCCCGAACATCGGCCTGATCGGTTCGCTGTCGGTGTACGCGCGGGTCAACCCGTTCGGCTTCATCGAGACCCCGTACCGCAAGGTCGTCGACGGCCGGGTCACCGACGAGGTCGTCTACCTCACCGCCGACGAGGAGGACCGGCACGTCCGGGCCCAGGCCAACTCGCCGGTCGGCCCCGACGGCCGTTTCCTCGAGGACCGCGTGCTGTGCCGCCGCGGCAACGAGGAGATGGAGTACGTCGCCGCGACCGAGGTCGACTTCATGGATGTGTCGCCGCGGCAGATGGTGTCGGTGGCGACGGCGATGATTCCGTTCCTCGAGCATGATGATGCCAACCGTGCGCTGATGGGTGCGAATATGCAGCGTCAGGCGGTGCCGTTGATTCGGTCGGAGGCGCCGATCGTGGGTACCGGTATGGAGCTGCGTGCGGCGGTGGATGCCGGTGATGTGGTGGTGAACGAGAAGGCCGGTGTGGTCGAGGAGGTTTCGGCCGATTACGTCACGGTGATGGCCGATGACGGGACTCGTAAGTCGTATCGGATGCGGAAGTTCAACCGGTCGAACCAGGGGACGTGTTCGAATCAGCGGCCGATCGTGGACGAGGGTCAGCGGGTCGAGGCCGGGCAGGTGTTGGCTGATGGGCCGTGCACCGAGAACGGTGAGATGGCGCTGGGTAAGAACCTGTTGGTGGCGATCATGCCGTGGGAGGGGCACAACTACGAGGACGCGATCATCTTGTCCCAGCGGTTGGTGGAGCAGGATGTGTTGACCTCGATCCATATCGAGGAGCACGAGATCGATGCTCGTGACACCAAGCTCGGTGCCGAGGAGATCACTCGCGACATTCCGAATGTCTCCGATGAGGTGTTGGCGGATCTGGACGAGCGTGGCATCGTGCGGATCGGTGCGGAGGTGCGTGATGGTGACATCCTGGTCGGTAAGGTCACGCCCAAGGGTGAGACCGAGCTGACGCCGGAGGAGCGGTTGCTGCGGGCGATCTTCGGGGAGAAGGCGCGTGAGGTGCGTGATACCTCGTTGAAGGTGCCCCACGGTGAGTCGGGCAAGGTCATCGGGATCCGGGTGTTCTCCCGGGAGGACGATGACGATCTGCCGCCCGGTGTCAACGAGTTGGTGCGGGTGTATGTGGCGCAGAAGCGCAAGATCCAAGACGGTGACAAGCTGGCCGGTCGGCACGGGAACAAGGGTGTGATCGGCAAGATCCTGCCCACCGAGGACATGCCGTTCCTGCCCGATGGCACCCCGGTCGACATCATCCTCAACACCCACGGTGTGCCGCGGCGGATGAACATCGGCCAGATCCTGGAAACCCACCTCGGCTGGATCGGCAAAGCCGGCTGGAAGGTCGAGGGCAACCCCGAGTGGGCCAAGGATCTGCCGGAGGAGATGTGGGAGGCCCCCGCGGACTCCAACATCGCGACTCCGGTGTTCGACGGTGCCCGCGAGGAGGAGCTGACGGGTCTGCTGGGCTCGACGCTGCCCAACCGTGACGGCGAGCGGATGGTCGACGACAACGGCAAGGCCGTGCTGTTCGACGGTCGTTCCGGTGAGCCGTTCCCGTACCCGGTGGCGGTGGGCTACATGTACATCCTGAAGCTGCACCACCTGGTCGACGACAAGATCCACGCGCGCTCCACCGGCCCGTACTCGATGATCACCCAGCAGCCGCTCGGTGGTAAGGCCCAGTTCGGTGGCCAGCGCTTCGGTGAGATGGAGTGCTGGGCGATGCAGGCCTACGGCGCGGCCTACACCCTGCAGGAACTGCTGACGATCAAGTCCGACGACGTCGTCGGCCGCGTGAAGGTCTACGAGGCGATCGTCAAGGGCGAGAACATTCCGGAGCCGGGCATTCCGGAGTCGTTCAAGGTGCTCCTCAAGGAACTCCAGTCGCTGTGCCTCAACGTCGAGGTGCTGTCGTCCGACGGCGCCGCGATCGAGTTGCGCGAAGGCGAGGACGAGGACCTGGAGCGCGCCGCGGCGAACCTGGGCATCAACCTGTCCAGGAACGAAGCGGCCACTGTCGACGATTTGGCGAACTAGGCGGTCGGGGCGGATGCGAGAACCGCGCATCCGCCCTCCCGCGCTCGATACGAGTGCTCGGCCGGGTTTCCGCCCGAACCTCACTAGTGAACTTTTGCTCGAATTCGACCCGCACAGGGGAAAGGAAGTTACGTGCTAGACGTCAACTTCTTCGATGAACTCCGGATCGGCCTGGCCACCGCCGACGACATCCGCCAGTGGTCCTACGGCGAGGTGAAGAAGCCGGAGACCATCAACTACCGCACGCTCAAGCCGGAGAAGGACGGCTTGTTCTGCGAGAAGATCTTCGGTCCCACCCGGGACTGGGAGTGCTACTGCGGCAAGTACAAGCGCGTGCGCTTCAAGGGCATCATCTGTGAGCGCTGTGGCGTCGAGGTGACCCGCGCCAAGGTGCGTCGTGAGCGGATGGGCCACATCGAGCTGGCCGCCCCCGTCACCCACATCTGGTACTTCAAGGGCGTCCCGTCGCGCCTGGGCTACCTGCTGGACCTGGCGCCGAAGGATCTCGAGAAGATCATCTACTTCGCCGCCTACGTCATCACCTCGGTCGACGAGGAACTGCGCCACAACGAGCTCTCCACCCTCGAGGCGGAGATGGAGGTCGAGAAGAAGGCCGTCGCCGACCAGCGCGACGCCGACCTCGAGGCCCGCGCGCAGAAGCTCGAGGCCGACCTGGCCGAGCTGGAGGCCGAGGGCGCCAAGTCCGACGTGCGCCGCAAGGTCAAGGACGGCGGCGAGCGCGAGATGCGCCAGATCCGCGACCGCGCCCAGCGTGAGCTGGACCGGCTCGACGAGATCTGGAACACCTTCACCAAGCTGGCCCCCAAGCAGCTCATCGTGGACGAGGTGCTCTACCGCGAGCTCACCGACCGCTACGGCGAGTACTTCACCGGCGCCATGGGTGCGGAGTCCATCCAGAAGCTGATGGAGAACTTCGACATCGACGCCGAGGCCGAGTCGCTGCGCGAGACCATCCGCACCGGCAAGGGCCAGAAGAAGCTGCGCGCGCTCAAGCGGCTCAAGGTCGTCGCGGCCTTCCAGGCCAACGGCAACTCGCCGATGGGCATGGTGCTCGACGCCGTTCCGGTGATCCCGCCGGAACTGCGCCCGATGGTCCAGCTCGACGGTGGCCGCTTCGCCACCTCCGACCTGAACGACCTGTACCGCCGCGTCATCAACCGCAACAACCGCCTCAAGCGACTGATCGACCTCGGCGCGCCCGAGATCATCGTCAACAACGAGAAGCGGATGCTGCAGGAGTCGGTGGACGCGCTGTTCGACAACGGCCGCCGCGGCCGTCCGGTCACCGGACCGGGCAACCGTCCGCTCAAGTCGCTGTCGGATCTGCTCAAGGGCAAGCAGGGCCGGTTCCGCCAGAACCTGCTCGGCAAGCGTGTCGACTACTCGGGCCGTTCCGTCATCGTCGTCGGCCCGCAGCTCAAGCTGCACCAGTGCGGTCTGCCCAAGCTGATGGCGCTCGAGCTGTTCAAGCCGTTCGTGATGAAGCGCCTGGTCGACCTGAACCACGCGCAGAACATCAAGTCCGCCAAGCGGATGGTGGAGCGGCAGCGCCCGCAGGTGTGGGACGTCCTCGAAGAGGTCATCGCCGAGCACCCGGTGCTGCTCAACCGCGCGCCCACCCTGCACCGCCTGGGTATCCAGGCCTTCGAGCCGCAGCTGGTGGAAGGCAAGGCCATCCAGCTGCACCCGCTGGTCTGTGAGGCGTTCAACGCCGACTTCGACGGTGACCAGATGGCCGTGCACCTGCCGCTGTCGGCGGAGGCGCAGGCCGAGGCGCGCATCCTGATGCTGTCGTCGAACAACATCCTGTCCCCGGCGTCCGGCCGCCCGCTGGCCATGCCGCGTCTGGACATGGTGACCGGCCTGTACTACCTGACCCGCCTGGAAGAGGGCGCCAAGGGCGAGTACCGTCCGGCCACCGCGGACGCCCCGGAGTTCGGCGTCTACTCCTCGCCCGCCGAGGCGCAGATGGCCGTCGACCGCGGCGAGCTGACCGTGCGCTCGAAGATCAAGGTCCGCCTGACCGACCAGCGTCCGCCCAAGGACGTCGAGGCGGAGCTGTTCCCCGAGGGCTGGCAGCGCGGCGACGCGTGGACCACCGAGACCACGCTGGGTCGGGTGCTGTTCAACGAACTGCTGCCCGCGGACTACCCGTTCATCAACGAGCCGATGCCGAAGAAGCGGCAGGCGACGATCATCAACGATCTCGCCGAGCGGTACCCGATGATCGTGGTCGCCCAGACCGTCGACAAGCTCAAGGACGCCGGCTTCTACTGGGCCACGCGTTCGGGTGTCACCGTCTCCATGTCCGACGTGCTCGTGCCGCCGGAGAAGGCGGAGATCATGGAGCGCTACGAGGCGCAGTCGGATCAGATCGAGAAGAAGTACCAGCGTGGTGCGCTCGATCACCAGGAGCGCAACAACGCCCTGGTCAAGATCTGGCAGGAGGCGACCGAAGAGGTCGGTAAGGCGCTGCGCGCGCACTACCCGGCCGACAACCCGATCATCACGATCGTCGACTCGGGCGCCACGGGTAACTTCACCCAGACCCGTACCCTCGCCGGTATGAAGGGCCTGGTGACGAACCCGAAGGGTGAGTTCATCCCGCGGCCGATCAAGTCCTCCTTCCGTGAGGGCCTGACGGTTCTGGAGTACTTCATCAACACCCACGGCGCGCGTAAGGGTCTGGCCGACACCGCGCTGCGTACCGCCGACTCGGGCTACCTGACCCGTCGTCTGGTGGACGTCTCGCAGGACGTGATCGTGCGCGAGCACGACTGCGGCACCGAGCGCGGCATCGTGGTGCCGATCGCGGAGAAGCAGCCCGACGGCTCGATCATCCGCGACCCGCACGTGGAGACCTCGACCTACGCCAGGACCCTGGCCGCGGACGCGGTCGACGCGAACGGCAACGTCATCGTGGCCAAGGGCGCCGATCTGGGCGACCCGGCGCTGGAGGCGCTGCTCGAGGCGGGCATCACCGAGGTGAAGGTCCGCTCCGTGCTGACCTGCACCACCGGCACCGGCGTCTGCGCGACCTGCTACGGCCGCTCGATGGCCACCGGCAAGCTGGTCGACATCGGCGAGGCCGTCGGCATCGTCGCCGCCCAGTCCATCGGTGAGCCCGGTACCCAGCTGACCATGCGTACCTTCCACCAGGGTGGTGTCGCCGGTGACGACATCACCGGTGGTCTGCCGCGTGTGCAGGAGCTGTTCGAGGCCCGCGTGCCCAAGGGCAAGGCCCCGATCGCGGAGGTCTCGGGCCGCGTGCGGCTCGAGGACGACGACCGCTTCTACAAGATCACCATCATCCCCGATGACGGTGGCGAGGAAGTCGTCTACGACAAGCTCTCCAAGCGTCAGCGCCTGCGCGTGTTCAAGCACGACGACGGCACCGAGCGACTGCTGTCCGACGGCGACCACGTCGAGGTCGGCCAGCAGCTGCTGGAGGGCGCGGCCGATCCGCACGAGGTGCTGCGCGTGATGGGCCCCCGTCAGGTTCAGGTCCACCTGGTCCACGAGGTCCAGGAGGTCTACCGGAGCCAGGGTGTGTCGATCCACGACAAGCACATCGAGGTCATCGTGCGCCAGATGCTGCGTCGCGTGACGATCATCGACTCGGGTTCGACGGAGTTCCTGCCCGGCTCGCTCACCGAGCGTGCCGAGTTCGAGGCCGCCAACCGCCGGGTCGTGGCCGAGGGCGGCGAGCCCGCCTCGGGTCGTCCGGTGCTGATGGGTATCACCAAGGCGTCGCTGGCCACCGATTCGTGGCTGTCGGCGGCGTCGTTCCAGGAGACCACCAGGGTCCTGACGGACGCGGCGATCAACTGCCGCTCCGACAAGCTCATCGGTCTGAAGGAGAACGTGATCATCGGCAAGCTGATCCCGGCCGGTACCGGTATCAACCGCTACCGCAACATCCAGGTTCAGCCGACCGAGGAGGCGCGTGCCGCGGCGTACGCGGTGCCGTCCTACGACGACACCTACTACAGCCCGGACAGCTTCGGCTCCTCCACCGGCGCCGCGGTGCCGCTGGACGACTACGGGTTCAGCGACTACCGCTGACCCGCGTCCGAACGACCGAACGGCCCCCGCTCCGATCCGGAGCGGGGGCCGTTCTGCTGTTCGCGGAGCTGGTGGTCAGACAGCCACGCCGCCGTTGTTGCTCTGCGAGCCCGCGGAACCGGTGACGAACGCGTTGAGGAAGTTGGTGATGATCATGGTGGAGTCGACCGAGTTCGCGGTGGCAGAGTCGATCAGGGCGATGAAGCTGAACATGCTGCAGGTCCTCTTGCTAGGCGGATCTCTGGGATCCGGTGCGTGGTGTTCCGGAAGCCCGGTTCGATGCGTGAGCGCAATCGGAACAGCAGCATAGTCACATTTGCGCCAGTGTGACGAGGGTTTGTTTCGGATTTCTGGATCGGCGCTGGTCGTGCCTCAGGGCTGGCCGGTCAGGTACGCGATCACGGCATCCACGGCGGGTTGTCCACCACCGGCGTAGAGCCCGGCGAACGCGCCGACCGCCGCGCCGATCACGGTGCCGAGCGGCACGGTGATGAAGTCGAAGACGAACAGCCCGAGCGGGAAGCCGAGCAGGAAGCCGATCACCGCGCCGATCCCCGCGCCGGCCTGGATCTGCGGCATCGCCCGGTTCACCTCGTCCCAGAACCGGTCCTGGGAGCTGACGTCACGCAGCGGTGCCGACGCGCCCGCGGCCGGGGTGAGGGTCAGCCGGGTGCCGCCCTCGCTCACCGTCGGGGTCAGCTCGACCGCGCGATCCGCGACGCGCACGAGCATCGGCAGGGCGGCCAGGATCTGCCCGTCGGGTCCGGTGACGGTGACCACCCGGCCGTCGTGGACCAGGTCGAAGCGGCCACCGGGCAGATCGGCCACGGTCGCCCGCCGGTCCTCGCTCACCGCGACGACGTAGTCCAGTCCCGCGACGCTGCCGTGCAGATGGGGTGGGGTGTCGGCGGTGGTCGGGGCCGAATGGTCGGGGGCGGGATGGGGGTGGGCGTCGGCGGTACCCGCCGCCAGACCGATGGCCACCACGGCCAGCATCGTCGTCGCGCTCAGACGCATCGCAAGTCTTCCTGTCGTGCCGTTGTCCGGAAAGTCCGGAGATCTCCGGTCAACCTACCGGGCGCGAGCGGATGTCGGGAGCAACCGCGCGCGAGGGGTTGACGTGGTCCGCCTCATATCCGATACTGAACTAGATGGTTCAGTATGACTTCCTCGACGCCTCGTTCGGGGCGCTCGCGGATCCCACCCGGCGTGGGATCCTCGAGCGCCTCGCCCGCGGGCCCGCGACCGTCTCCGAGCTGGCCGAGCAGTTCGACATGACCCTCACGGGCATGAAGAAGCACCTGCGACTGCTGGAGGAGGCGGGCATGATCGACACGGAGAAGCGCGGCCGGGTCAGGTACTGCCGGCTCGGTGCGAACGTCTTCGACCGTGAGCTGGCGTGGCTGCAGGGCTACCGGCGGATGGTGGAAGCGCGGATGGACCGTCTCGGTGAATTCCTCGAACGAACGGAGCGGGACAGATGAGCACGACAACCAACGAAGCCACCGTCACCAAGAGCGGCGATCGGGAGATCCACGTGGAGCGGATCTTCAACGCCCCGGTCGAGCGGGTCTGGGAGGCGTACAGCCGCATCGAGCAGCTGGTCCAGTGGTGGGGCCGGGGCAACACCCTCGACGTCGAACGTTGGGAGTTCCGCAAGGGCGGGCACTACCGCTTCGTCGAGCACGCCGACGGCGAGGCGCACGGCTTCGAAGGCCGGTTCCGCGAGATCACCCCGCGCGAGCGCATCGTGCAGTCCTTCGAATGGGACGGCATGCCCGCGCACGTCGCGATCGACAGCACCACCTTCGTCGACCTCGGTGACGGGCGCACCAAAGTGGTCACCGACAGCCAGTTCCACACCCCGTTCGAACGCGACGGCATGTTCGAGTCGAGGATGTCGGAGGGGCTGGAGGCCAGCTACCGCGCGCTGGACGCCCTGCTGGCCCGATCGGCTTGAGTCA
This sequence comes from Nocardia farcinica, assembly GCF_001182745.1. Lineage (NCBI taxonomy): Bacteria > Bacillati > Actinomycetota > Actinomycetes > Mycobacteriales > Nocardiaceae > Nocardia > Nocardia farcinica. Next base: position 1,348,207 of record NZ_LN868939.1, read on the forward strand.
CCGATCAACCCGAGCCACAGCGGTTTCCGGCGCCGTCGCGGTCACTCGCGGGCCGCGCCCAGCCTGCGCTTGCGCGGTTTCAGATGCAGCGGGGGCAGCGGCGGCGCCGGAATGCGCTGCTCGGGCCGGTGACCGGCGATGTCGGGGAACCGGCCGACGTCGTGGCGCTCCCACTGGGTGCGGGCCGCCACGATCTCCTCGTGGGTGCGGCCCACGAAGTTCCACCACATCACCAGTTCCTCGCCGAACGGCTCGCCGCCGATCAGCGCCACATGCGCGCCGGGGCCGCTGCTCAACCGCAGCTCGCGGCGATCGGTGCCCAGATACAGCAGCGGGCCGGGTTTCAGCGAGGTGTCCGCGACCGTCACCTCGCCTTCGATCACCAGCAGCGCGTGCTCGAAGGACGGGTCGACCGGGATGCTCACCTCGGCGCCCGCCGCGAGCCGCATGTCCGCGCCCACGATCGGCGTGTAGGCCCGGGCCGGGGAGGTGAGCCCGGCCAGCGTGCCGATCAACACGACGGCGCGCACGCCGGCGGCCTCGTACACCGGCAGGTCGCGGTGCTGCTCGAAATGCGGTGCCACCCCGGTGCTCTCGCGCGGCAGCGCGATCCACAGCTGCAGGCCGTGACTGGCGGGGGCCTCGGTGTCGTAGTACTCCGAATGCGCGATGCCGACACCCGAGGTCATCAGATTGAGCTGGCCCGGATTGATCACCACGTCCGAGCCCACCGAATCACGGTGCCGGATCCGGCCCTGGAACGGCCAGGTGACCGTCTGCAGCCCGATGTGCGGGTGCGGATCGATGTCCGGCGGGGCGTCGGTCTTGGTGACGGTCGGTGCGCCGAAATGATCGAGGAAACACCAGGCGCCCACGGTCGGCAGATCCCGTTGTGGCAGTACGCGTTCCACGTACACGCCGCGCACCCCGCCCAGCGGCACCTCACGCGCCGGATACAGCTCGGCCACCGGGCCGGGACCGGGCGCCGGGGCGCACACCGCCTCGTCCGGATGCGGATCCAGATCGCTCACCGCTTGATGCCCTTGCCCACCACGTGCGGGTCGTACTTCGGGTGCTTGTCGATGAACGCCTTGATGAACGGGCAGTGCGCGATGATGGTGCGCCCACGCGCGACCGTGTCGTCGAGCGCCCGCTCGGCCAGGATGGTGCCCAGGCCCTTGCCACCGAAGGCCTTGTCGATCTCGGTGTGCACGAAATCGGTGTCCTCGCCGCGCTCGACGTACTCGGCGAAACCGGCGAGCTCGCCCCCGTAGAAGATGTCGTAGCGGCTCTTGTCCGCATTGCGGGTGACCGTGGTTTCCGCGGTATCGGTCATGTCGGCGTTCTCCTTACGCGCCCGCACCGGGTGCTTGCTCAGGATCGACACGCGGTTGAACGCGCCGATCGTGGTGGCGATCCAGACGATCACCGAGATCTGGTCGTCGGACAAGTGCTGACGTGCTCGAGCGTACTCACGCTCGAGCAGCGATTCCTCCGGCAGCGTCGCCGTGACCTCCGCCAGCCCGAGCGCCGCGCGGTCGAACGCGGAGAACGGCCCGCCGCGGCGCCACGCGGCCAGCACCGCGAGCTCCTGCTCGGTGGCCCCGGCCCGCACGGCCGCGCGATAGTGGGTGTCCAAGCAGTGCGTGCAGCCGTTGATCTGGGAGACCCGCAGGTTCACCAGCTCGACCAGCCTGCGGTCCAGCCCGGCGGCTCCGGCCGCGATGCGCACCTGCGCGGCCACGGCCGTCTGGGCTCGGTACACGGCGGGAGTCTGCCTGTCCACCCACACACGGTCGGGCGTCGCGTCCGGCGTCATGCCCCGATGCTAGACGGGCGCCCGCTCGGCCGACCGCGCCGAGCGGATCAGTCGTACTTCGGCAACTGCTGGACCGCCCACTTGTTGCCGTCCGGATCGCTGAAGAACGTGAACAGGCCCCAGCCCATGTCCTCGACGGGCGTGGCGTCGACGCCCGCCGCGCGCAACCGGCGGTACGCCTCCTCGGCGCTGTCGACCACCATCTGCACGCCCTCGACGCTGCCCGGCGTCGCCTCGGTGATGCCGCGGCCGATGCAGATCGAGCACGCCGAACCCGGCGGGGTGAGCTGCACGAAACGGATGTCCGGGGTGGGCGACTGGTCGTGATCGGCGTGGAAGCCGATCCGGGTGTAGAACTCCTTGGCCCGGTCCACATCGGTGACCGGGATGGCTACCAGCTCGATTTTCCAATCCATCATCCGAGCATGGCAGTGACCACTGACACATTCGATGCCTTTCAAGTATCAGTGGGTCCGTGCGTGTCAGCGCGGAATGTGGAAGGTCACCAGTTCGCCCGCGCCCTCGTCGACCTGCGACCACGGCCGGTCGAAGGTGAGCACCGCCAGGGCCGAGGTGGGGAATTTGCGGCTCAGCTCCACCGCGGCGGCCGAGTCCCGGTTGCCCGCCAACTCCCAGGCCGTCCACGGCATGCCCGGAGCGTGACCGATCAGCAGCAGGGTCCGCACGTCGTCGTCGGAGAGCTGGATCAGCTCGATGAGCGTGCGCGGCGAGGCCTCGTAGATGCCGCGTTCATAGACCACGGGTGCGCCGACCCCGGTGGCCGTCAGCGTCTGCCTGGTCCGCGTGGCGGTCGAGCAGCGCACCGCGTCGATCGGGGGCTGGGTCGCGCGCAGCCATTCACCGGCCAGGCCCGCCTCGCGCTGCCCGCGCGGGGCCAGCGGGCGGTCGTGATCGTCGACGCCCGCGGGATAGCCGGATTTGCCGTGCCGCATGAGGATCAGGGTCCGCGCCATGCCGACACGGTATTCCGTCCCCGGCACGCCGCACACGCTGTGGTCGAATTCACCGCGACACACGGCGTGTGGTAGTCAGGTAGGCGTTCCGGCGAGAGGCACACGCCACTCTCGAGGCACACTGAAAGCGGCGTCACATATCGCTATCCGCCCACTGTGATGCCTGTCCACCGACCCGCGGGTGGCGCCAGCCCACGTACGTTTCGAGGATCTGCACACTATGGCCTACGTAATCACGCAGCGTTGTTGCAACGACGCGAGCTGCGTCTCCGAGTGCCCGGTCGACTGCATTCGCCCCACCCCGGACCAGCCGGAGTTCGCGACGACCGAAATGCTCTACATCGACCCGGACACCTGCATCGACTGCGGTGCCTGCGTGGACGCGTGCCCGGTGGAGGCCATCTTCTCCGAGGACGACCTGACGGCCTCGCTCGCGCGGTTCCGCGACGTCAACGCCGCCTACTTCCAGCGTCATCCGCTCGAACCGAACTTCGATCCGATCGTGGCGCCGGTGCGCCCGCCCAAGGAACTCGGCACGCTGCGGGTCGCGATCGTCGGCGCCGGGCCGGCCGCCTGCTACGCCGCCGAGGAACTGCTGCGCCGCTGCGATGTCGAGGTCGAGATGTTCGACCGGCTGCCCACCCCGTGGGGCCTGGTGCGCGCGGGCGTCGCCCCTGACCACCCCGGCACCAAGACCGTCTCGCGCATGTTCGAGTCGGCCTTCCGCCGCGACACCCTGCAGTACTACCTCAACGTCGAGGTGGGCACGCACATCTCGCACGAGGAACTGCTCGCCCACCACCACGCGGTGATCTACGCCGTCGGCGCCGCCTCGGACCGCCGGATGAACATCCCCGGCGAGGACCTGCCCGGCAGCCACTCCGCGACCGAGTTCGTGGCCTGGTACAACGGCCATCCCGATTTCGCCGACCGCACCTTCGATCTGTCGGGCGAGCGCGCCGTGATCGTCGGCAACGGCAACGTCGCCCTCGACGTGGCCCGCGTGCTCACCGTCGACCCCGACGAGCTCGCCAAGACCGACATCGCCGACCACGCGCTGGCGGCGTTGCGGGCGAGCAACATCCGCGAGGTCGTCGTGCTCGGCCGCCGCGGACCGCTGCAGGCCGCCTACACCACGCCGGAGTTCATGGCGCTCGCGCACCTGAAGGGCGTCGACGTGGTCGTCGAGGACGCCGAGCTGGTGCTCGACCCGGTCAGCCAGGCGCTGCTCGACGACCCCGACGCCGAGCCGTCGCTGCGGCTGAAGTACACCCTCGCCCAGGAGTACGCCGCCACCACTCCCGACCCGGCCAACAAGCGCATCGTCTTCCGCTACCTGGCCTCGCCGACCGCGCTCACCGGCAGCGACCGGGTCGAGGGCATCGAATTCGTGCGCAACGAGCTGGTCGAGGAGGGCGGACAGCTGGTCGCCCGGGCCACCGGCGAGACCGACCGGCTCGACGCGTCGCTGGTGCTGCGCTCGATCGGCTACAAGGGCGAGCCGGTGGGCGAACTGCCCTTCGACGAGCAGCGCGGCGTGGTGCCCAACGCGGCGGGCCGCGTGCTCGGCGCCGACGGCGAACCGTTGACCGGCGTGTATGTCAGCGGCTGGATCAAGCGCGGTCCGCGCGGTGTCATCGGCTCCAACCGCACCGACTCGCAGGAGACCGTCGAACAGCTCATCGCCGACTTCATGGCGGGCAAACTCGCCGCACCCGGCGCCGACCGCGCGGCACTGCAGACGCTGGTCGCCGAACGGCAGGCCGACCTGGTCGACCGGCAGGGCTGGAAGAGCATCGATGAGGCGGAGAAGACCGCGGGCAAGTCCGCGGGACGGCCGCGGGTCAAGTTCACCACGCGCGAGGACCTGCTGAAGGCCGCGCGCGGCTGAGCGGATCGACGGGCGGCGGGCGGCCACGAGGGCGTCCGCCGCTCGTGCGGGTGCCGGCCGGTCAGCCGGGTAGCGGCATGATGCGCACGACGGTCGTCGTCGTGCCGCCGACCACGAACCACAGCCGCAGCTGCGGCCTGCCGGTCCGGTCGCCGGGTTCGTACCGGCTGCGCACACTGATGTGCTGCCTGGCCAGCACGGGGGCGACGTACTCGATCACGGCCCGATGCGGCCCGGCGACCAGCTTGGGGTACTCGACGAGGAACTGCTCGACCGCCTGCCAGTAACAGGCGTTGTTCACGTGGTTGTACTGGTCGATGTCGGTGGCGCGGACCGGGAACGGCAGGTCGGTGTCCGATTCCGGCGGGGTCGCGTCGGTCAGGTACGGCCGCCAGCGCAGCCGGTGCTCGTCGGTGGTCTTGGCCAGGTAGGACAGGCCCTCGTCGCTGATCCTGGCCGGCATGCCGGTCGATTCGCTGATGTTGATCCAGAAACCCTCGGTCTCGATCAGGCCGCCGTTGCCGCTGGTGATCCGCACCCGCATGTTCGTCCACCGGGTGGACATGCTCGAGCACCAGCGCAGCAACCGCACGTCGTCCGGCCACAGCACCGGCCGGATGACGTCGACCACCGTGCGCCGCACGATCCAGTTCGGATCCGAGCGATGCAGGAAGGTCTGATGTAACTCTTCCCAGGCGATATCCTGCAGGTACCTCGCGACCGCGTCGAAACGCAGCCGGTTGTACGGATCCACATCGCCAGCCCGGACGGGCCACGCCGAAACAAAGCCCATGCCCTCCTCGGGAAGCGGGGCGAGTGGCTGATCGAGTGACACTGGTGCTCCTCGCGCTGCACGTTGTGCCGCGGTCTTCTTGCGGTGCTGTTGAGAGACGACTTTACGGGGCGTACGTCACACCCTCGCGTCGAGCCGACTGTACTCAGGTGTACCCGCAGCTCGGGCAGCACCCGCGCCCTTCGCTCCGGCCGGCAACCGCGCGGTCACCCGAGGTGGTCCCAGGACCCTCGGTGCGTTCCCGGCGCCGGCCAACGTGATGATGCGTCCCTGCCGGACCGTCCACGATCCCCGTTCGGTCGCCACCCACCAGACCGGCTCCCGCCGGCACGCCCGCCTGTCATGGAACATCGAGGGCGCTGAGTGCGCCCGCGCGATACCGATGTTCCCGGAGGGACGGAAACCGCGCTCAGCGCCGCGCAGGCGGGAATAGGTCGGACGGTGCCCGGCGAGGAAGACCGCGAGCTGGATCGCATTCTGCAGCTCGCCATCGACCTGGGTGATGCGGGTGAAGCCGTCGCGGGTATGGCCAGCCCGTAGTGCGCGTAGTGGGATCGAAACCCAGTGTCTCGTCGCCGAGCCGCAGCTGATCGGGCCGGAGCCAGCCGCGGCGGGTGAGGACGGCGGTTTCCCCGGGAACACCCGGCGTCCGAGCGCCGAGTGCGTCAGTAGCCCTGATAGGCACCGCCCTGATTCACCGCCGCCACGCCGGGCACGTTCGACAGCGAGCCGTACCGGTCGATCGAGTACCGAACAGCGGCGACGATGTTGTCCACAGGATTCCAGATATCGTCGTGACCCGGCGCTTTGTATGCGTTGAAGGTGCTGTCGATCGTCTGCATGATTCCCTTGGAAGGGTGGCCGGCCAGCCAATTGCTGTCCCAGCGGTTCTCGGCATACGGGTTGCCGCCGGATTCGTGCTGGATGATCATCGCGATGGCGCGTTCGTCGATCTCCTCGGGCTTGTATCCCATCTCGATGAGGATCTTCTTCGCGTCCTCGATCCACTTCGCCACGTCGCCCGTGGGCAACGGACCCGTGGGGGCACTGGAGCTCTGCCCGCCAAGAGAACCCGACGTTCCCGAATATCCGGACCCGCCCGAGTACCCCGAACTCCCCGACCCCCCACCACTGCCCGACATGGCGTAGCTCGGCCGCTCCTGGGCGGGGGGTGTGCCCGCGACGGGGGCGGCGGCCGGGGTGGTCGAGGTGTCGCTGCCCTGGGCCGGGACGCCGAGTTTCGGGTCGCCGAGGGCGGCGAAGGCCTGTTCGACGGCGGTGTTGGCGGTGGCGACCGCGGTGCGGGCGGCCGTGGCGGCGTCCTCGGCCGCTTTGAGGGCCAGACGCAGGTCGAGGGTGCGCTGGGCGGCGGCGGCCTCCTCGGCGAGAACGAGGGTCGTGACGTCGGTGTCACCGGCGTTGTCACGCAGCCGCTGGATGCGGGCCGCGGCGGTGACCAGCCCGTCGGCGGCGACCTCGAAGCCCACCGGCGGCTCGTCGAGATAGGTGGTGCGCAGTCGCACGACCTTGTCCTTGCAGGCGCTCAGCGCGCCGACCTGGGTGCGATAGGCGGTCTCCAGGGCGGTCAGCGCGGCGCCCACGGCGGAGGCGCGGGATTTCTCGGTGTCCATCCGGGTGCGGGCGGCCGCGCCCGCGACGCCGGACCAGGCATTGGTGTCGGTGAGTGCTTGGGTGTCGGTGAGGGCCTTGCCCACGATGCGGTCGATGCCCTCGTACGCGGCCTTGGCGTGGTCGGCTGCCGCGGTGAGCTGCTCGGGCTGCCAGGCGGCGACGTCGTCGACGGTGAGGGTCATGGCAGCTGCAGCCCGATGGTGGTGAGCGCGCGGGTGAAATCGGCCTCGGCCATCTCGTAGCTGCCCGCGGCGGTGCGCATGCTGTCGGCGACGGTGGTGAGCCGTTCCCCCATCCGCGCCAGGCAGCGGTTCACCACGTCGGCGGACTGCTGGGCGACGGCGCCGAAGTCGGTGCCGGGCAGCGCGCCGACCGCGGTGCTGAACGCGGTGCCCGCGCCGAGGCCGGTGAGTTCCCCCGCCTCGGCACCCAGGTTGGTCGCGAACGTCTGCAGCGCGGCCGGGTTCACCTGCAACCCGGTGTTCTGCGCCCCTTCGGTCATGGAAAATCCCCCTTCTCCCCGTCCCTGAAAGCCGAGCAAGCATAACAAAATCAGGGCCCAGGACAGGGGCCGTCGGGACGCCTGTGGACTGTGCGCCGAGCAGTATCCACAGCCTGCCCGTTATGTTGGTCACGGTGTCATCGACGACGACCGATGTCGTCGAATCGGACAGAGAGGTCGGCCCATGCGCGCAGCTCAGGTCAGCAGGTTGGAAGGACCGGAAGCGGTCGAGATCGTCGACATCCCCGAACCCGCCGCCTTCCCCGGCGGTGTGGTCATCGATGTGCATGCCGCCGGCGTGGCGTTCCCCGACGTGCTGATGACCCGCGGGCTCTACCAGATGAAGCCGGAGCTGCCGTTCGTGGTGGGCGGCGAGGTGGCGGGCGTGGTGCGTGAGGCACCCGAGGGCGCGCATGTGCGCCCCGGCGACCGGGTGCTGGCGCTGACCATGCTCGGCAACGCCATCGCCGAGGTCGCGGTGACCCCGGCGGAGATGGTGTTCAAGCTGCCGGACAACATCTCGATGGAAGCGGGCGCAGGCATTCTGTTCAACGACCTGACCGTGCACTTCTGCCTGCGCAACCGCGGCAGGCTCGCGCCGGGGGAGACGGTGCTGGTGCACGGCGCCGCGGGCGGCATCGGCACCTCGACGCTGCGGATGGCCGCCGCGCTCGGGGCGAGCCGGGTGGTCGCGGTGGTGAGCACGCCGGAGAAGGCCGAGGTCGCCAAGGCCAACGGCGCCACCGACGTGGTGCTCACCGAGGGCTGGCTGGCGGCGGTGAAGGAACTGACCGGCGGGCGCGGGGTGGACATCGTGCTCGACCCGGTGGGTGGGGACCGGTTCACCGACAGCATCCGCTCGCTGGCCTCGGCGGGCCGCCTGCTGGTCGTCGGCTTCACCGCCGGTGAGATCCCGACGGTGAAGGTGAACCGCCTGCTGTTGAAGAACGTCGAGGTGGTCGGCGCGGCGTGGGGCGAGTGGGTGATGTCGCACCCCGGTTACCTGGCCGAGCAGTGGGCCGAGGTGGAGCCGCTGTTGGCCTCGGGTGCGATCGCGCCGCCGCAGCCGGTGCTGTACCCGCTGGACCGGGCCGCCGAGGCGGTCGCCTCGCTGGACAATCGCACCGCCACCGGCAAGGTGGTCGTGACGGTCCGCTGACGTGCCGCTGTCGGCCAGGGTGCTCAACCGCACCCTGCTCGAGCGCCAGCATCTGCTGGCGCGGTCGGAGCTGTCGGTGCCGCGGATGTGCGAGCACCTGGTCGGCCTGCAGGCGCAGGACGTCACCCCGCCGTTCGTCGGATTGTGGAGTCGCACAGCGGATTTCGATCCGGCTTCGGTGTCGGTCGGGCTCACCGAACGCACCCTGGTGCGGATCACGGCGATGCGCGGCACCATCCATCTGCTGACCGCGGCCGACGCGCTGCGCATCGCGCCGATGATCCAGCCGGAACTGGAGAAGATCCCGTTCCGCAAGGGCTTCAACTACGGCGCGATGGTCGGCCTCGATCCCGAGCGGGTGCGCGCCGACGGCGAGCGAGTGCTCGGCGACGACCCGGTGCCCGCCGCCGTGCTGCGGGAACGCGCCGCGCAGCGGTATCCCGATCGCGATCCGGGCGCGGTCGTGCAGACCTGGCTGTATCAGCTGCCGGTGCTGCAGACCCCGCCGCGCGGGCGCTGGAAGGACAACAGCAGGCCGGTGTGGTCGCGGGTGCAGCCGTGGCTGGGGGCGGCGCTGGAACCGGGCTACCCGTTGACCGAGCTGGCCGTGCGCTACCTGCGCGCGTTCGGCCCGGCGAGCACCGGTGACATGCAGACCTGGTCGAAGCTGCCGGGTTGGCGCGCGGCGGTGACCGCGCTGGGTGACCGTCTGCGCACCTACACCGACGAGCGCGGTCGCACCCTCTACGACCTCGCCGACGCGCCACTGGCCGACCCGGACCGTCCGGCTCCGGTCCGGCTGCTCGGCTGGTACGACAACGCCCTGCTCAGCCACCAGGACCGGGCGCGGATCGTGCCGGAGGGCGCGGCCGCGGCTCTGCGTTCCTACGCCACGATGCTGTCGCCGGTGCTGGTCGACGGTTTCGTGGCGGGGGTGTACAAGGTCTTCCCGCGGGCCGGGCGGGCGCGGCTGCGCATCGTGCCTGCGCGTGCCTGGAGGACGGCCGAGCGCGAGCAGGTGGCCGCCGAGGCGGCCGCGCTGCTGGCTTTTCTCGAGCCCGAGCTGACGCCGAGCGTGGAGATTCTCGACGTCGGCGCGGATGTGCGGCCCTGATCCGGACCGTCCCGGAACTCAGTGCGGGTCGCGATAGGCGGGCGCTTTGCTGGTCGTGGTGGGGGTCAGGGTGCGCAGCAGTGGCAGGGTGCGGCGCGGGACCACCGTGGACAGCACGATGACGCTGTGCGAGCGCACGACCGAACTGGTCCGGTCGATGCTCAGCAACACCGCCTGGAGTCCCGCGTGCGAGTCGGCGCCGATGCGGCACAGCACGTCGCCGGTGCCGGTGGTGGCGTAGGCCTCCAGGACGCCGGGGATCGCGTCGAGTTCGGCGGCGAGGGTGTCGAGCGCGCCCTGGGCGATCTCCAGCGTGACGAAGGCCTGCACGTCGAATCCGGCCGCGGTGACGTCGATCTGGGGATCGTAGGAGGCGATCACCCCGGCCTCCTCCATTCGCGAGATCCGCGACTGCACCGTCGCCCTGGCCACCCTGGTGCGCCGGGACAGTTCCAGGATCCCGGCCTTCTGGTGCTCGTGCATCGCGGTGAGGATGGCCAGATCCAGTTCGTCCAGTCTCGCCGGGGTACGGGACACGGCTGCCTCCTCGGGCGCGATGAGTCGATGTCCCCATGCTAGGCAATCTGCACAGCTCATCGGGGTTGTTCCTGGCCGATTGCGCCAGACTGCGCACCCGGCGGCGGCGCTGTTGCCCAGGTCACACCGCCGGGATTTCCTTGGACCATGACCCTCGAGAATCTGCCGACCGACGGCGAGTTGCGCGATCTCGTCGGGCTGGTCGACCACGACGTGAGCATCGACCCGTTCCCGGTGATCGGCTGGGACGCGCTGGTCTGGGTCGTCGGCAACGCGACCCAGACCGCCCACTTCCTGGAATCGGCGCTCGGCATGCGGCTGGAGGCCTACGCCGGGCCGGAGACCGGTGTACGGGATCACAAGGCGTTCGTGTTGCGCAGCGGCGCAGCGCGTTTCGTGGTCCAGGGTGCGGTCGACCCCGACAGCCGCCTGGCCGAGCATCATCGCCGCCACGGCGACGGCGTGCTCGACATCGCGCTGGAGGTGCCCGATGTGGACCGCTGTGTGCGCTGGGCGCACGGGCAGGGCGCGCGCGTGCTGGCCGAACCGCACGACGAGCGCGACGAGTACGGTGTCGTCCGCACCGCGACCCTGGCCGCCTACGGCGCGACCAGGCACACCCTGGTGGACCGCTCCGGCTACGACGGCCCCTACCGGCCCGGCTTCGTGCCGCGGCGCTCGGGATTCCGGCCCCGCCCCGGCAGGCCGGCTCGGCTGTTCCAGGCCATCGACCACGTGGTCGGCAATGTCGAACTGGGCATGATGGACCACTGGGTGGAGTTCTATCGCCGGGTCATGGGCTTCACGAACATGGCCGAGTTCGTCGGCGACGACATCGCCACCGAGTACTCGGCACTGATGAGCAAGGTCGTCGCCAACGGCAACCACCGGGTGAAGTTCCCGCTCAACGAACCCGCGCCGGGCCGGCGCCGCTCCCAGATCGACGAGTTCCTCGAATTCCACCGCGGGCCCGGTGTCCAGCACATCGCCCTGGCCACCGGCGACATCCTCGCCACCGTGGACGCGATGCGCGCCGAGGGCGTGGAGTTCCTCGCCACCCCCGACGCCTACTACCAGGACCCCGACCTGCGCGCCCGCATCGGCCGGGTCCGTGTCCCGGTCGAGGAACTGCGCCGCCGCGGCATCCTGGTCGACCGCGACGAGGACGGTTACCTGCTGCAGATCTTCACCAAGCCGATCGGCGACCGCCCCACGGTGTTCTTCGAACTCATCGAACGCCACGGTTCCCTCGGTTTCGGCAAGGGCAACTTCAAAGCCCTCTTCGAGGCCATCGAGCGAGAACAGGCGGCCCGGGGAAACCTGTAGCGCCGCAACGTCGCTCGTCGCGGCGCCGGCGAGACCCCGGAGGTGCTGCGCGAACCCCGGTAGAGTGCCTGGCATGCGGATCCCGTCGGCGCTCATCACAGGTCTCACCCTGGTCCTGACGTTGTCGGCGTGCGGTTCGGGGGGCGATTCCGGCTCCGACACCCCGTTGCGCCCACCGCCGAAGGTGGCCTCGCTCGGGCCGTTCGTCGGCGAGTGCGGGCACGTCACCGACGACGAGGTACGCGACATCGCGGGCCTGGGCACGCTGTCGCAGGTGTTCAAGAACTCGGTGGGGTGCAACTACCAGTCCGCGGGCATCGGTTCGCCGAGTGTCACCTTCGCCTCCTATCGGGGCAGCCCGATCGAGCGGGAGAAGGCGTGGGTGTCCAACGTCGGGCGGGCGCCGGATGCGATCGAGGTGGGCGGTAGGCCGGGCTTCGCCGCGCTCGACCCGAGCGGCACGGTCTGCGATCTCGCCGTCCAGCTCGACGACGACTTCTTCGAGTGGTCGATGTCGTACGGGTTCTTCGGGCCGTTGGACAACCCGTGTGACAAGACCAGGAAGTTGGCCGAACTCACCGTGGCGCGGTTGAAGTGAGGGGTGGGGCGTTGATGCGCAGGGTTCCCGGCCGCCGGGCGGCGGCGCTGAGCGGCGCCGTGCTGGCGCTGGTCGCGATGGTGGCCGGGTGCGGGCGCACCGTCGAGGGCGCGGCCTTTCCGGCCGGCGGCAGTCAGGAGATCAACACCAACTTCGACAAGCTGCTCCGCGAATGCGACGTGGTCGAGCCGGCGAAGATCGGTGAAGCGGTCGGCGACGCCAGGTACGTCAACGGCTCGTTCAACGGCGCGGTCTGCATGTGGGATGTGGAGGACGCGCCGGGCGGGCTGGCGATGGTCACGCTGAACTGGTACGAGATCGGCTCGCTCAACAACGAGAAGATCACCGCCGACAAGCTCGGCTACAGCACCGAGACCATCACCGTGCAGGGCAGGCGGGGCCTGCAGGTGCGTCGACCCGGGGATCCGGACTCCTGCGGGGTGACCGCCTCGGCGGCCGACACCGGGGTGGTGGGCTGGTGGATCAACTACCGCGCCGGGTCCGCGCACCCCGACCCGTGCGGCGCGGCCAAGACGCTGTTGGAGCTGACGCTGAATCTGGCCAGGTGATTCCCCGCCCGCCGGACCCCCGCTTTGACCATCTGCGCAGGCCGCGGGTATCGTGGATCGCTGTGCCCGGAAGCATGCGGGCAAGTTCGTGCGTAGACGTAGGCCAGCGAGAGCGGCTGACCTCTCCGGCGTGCCCGGATCAAGGGTCCTAGCCCGCGCACGACACGCCCGACCTCGGGACGCGAGAAACGTGGTTGGACGTGCGAGTACAGCTCGAAAACCAGCCATGAAGTTCCCGACACCGCGTTAATCAACAAGGAAAGCCGGTCTATGCCAACCATCAACCAGCTGGTCCGCAAGGGTCGCCGTGACAAGGTCGCCAAGACCAAGACCGCGGCCCTCAAGGGGAGCCCGCAGCGTCGTGGCGTGTGCACCCGCGTGTACACCACGACCCCGAAGAAGCCGAACTCCGCGCTGCGCAAGGTCGCGCGTGTTCGCCTGACCAGCCAGGTCGAGGTCACGGCGTACATCCCCGGCGAAGGCCACAACCTGCAGGAGCACTCGATGGTGCTCGTCCGTGGCGGTCGTGTGAAGGACCTCCCCGGTGTGCGTTACAAGATCATCCGCGGCTCCCTCGACACCCAGGGTGTGAAGAACCGCAAGCAGGCCCGCAGCCGCTACGGCGCCAAGAAGGAGAAGAGCTGATATGCCGCGCAAGGGCCCCGCTCCCAAGCGTCCGTTGATCAACGACCCGGTCTACGGGTCGCCGCTGGTCACGCAGCTGGTCAACAAGATCCTGCTCGACGGCAAGAAGTCCACCGCGGAGCGCATCGTCTACGGTGCGCTGGAGCAGGCGCGCGAGAAGACCGGCACCGATCCGGTCGTCACCCTCAAGCGCGCGCTCGACAACGTCAAGCCCTCCCTCGAGGTGAAGCCCCGCCGCGTCGGTGGCGCCACCTACCAGGTGCCGGTCGAGGTGCGTCCCGGCCGTGCCAACACCCTCGCGCTGCGCTGGCTGGTCAACTTCGCCCGTGCGCGTCGTGAGAAGACCATGGTCGAGCGTCTCGCCAACGAACTGCTCGACGCCAGCAACGGCCTCGGCGCCTCGGTGAAGCGGCGCGAGGACACCCACAAGATGGCCGAATCCAACCGGGCCTTCGCGCACTACCGCTGGTGATCGCCGCCCGGCCCGTCGCTCGTGTCGGCGCCGGAAGGCCTCACGGTCGGAAGGAGGGCACTTCGGTGCCCCTTCCGGCGTTGACATAGTGAGGACCCGACCAGGGTCTCCGAACGCAAGATCCCAACTAGCTATCGCTTACAGAGCAGAGCGGGGAAGATTTCCGTGGCACAGGACGTGCTCACCGACCTGAAGAAGGTCCGCAACATCGGCATCATGGCCCACATCGATGCCGGTAAGACCACCACTACCGAACGCATCCTCTTCTACACGGGTGTCAACTACAAGATCGGTGAGACGCACGACGGCGCGTCGACCACCGACTGGATGGAGCAGGAGCAGGAGCGCGGCATCACCATCACCTCCGCCGCGGTGACCTGTTTCTGGAACCAGAACCAGATCAACATCATCGACACCCCCGGCCACGTGGACTTCACCGTCGAGGTGGAGCGGTCGCTGCGCGTGCTCGACGGCGCGGTCGCGGTCTTCGATGGCAAGGAAGGCGTGGAGCCGCAGTCCGAGCAGGTGTGGCGCCAGGCCGACAAGTACGACGTGCCGCGCATCTGCTTCGTCAACAAGATGGACAAGCTCGGCGCCGACTTCTACTTCACGGTGCAGACCATCAAGGACCGCCTCGGCGCGCGTCCGCTGGTCATCCAGCTGCCCATCGGCGCGGAGGACACCTTCGAGGGCGTCGTCGACCTGGTCGAGATGAACGCCAAGGTGTGGACCGGCGAGACCAAGCTCGGTGAGAAGTACGAGGTCAAGGAAATCCCGGCCGATCTGGCCGAGAAGGCCGAGCAGTACCGCCAGGAGCTGCTCGAGGCCGTCGCGGAGTCCGACGAGGCGCTGCTGGACAAGTTCTTCGGCGGCGAGGAGCTCACGATCGATGAGATCAAGGGCGCCATCCGCAAGATGACGGTCAACTCCGAGGCCTACCCCGTGCTCTGCGGCTCGGCGTTCAAGAACAAGGGCGTGCAGCCCATGCTCGACGCCGTCATCGACTACCTGCCTTCGCCGCTGGACGTCGAGAACGTCGAAGGCCACGTCCCCGGCAAGGAGGACGAGGTCATCAACCGTCGTCCGAGTGCCGACGAGCCCTTCGCGGCGCTGGCGTTCAAGATCGCGGTGCACCCCTTCTTCGGCAAGCTGACCTACATCCGGGTGTACTCGGGCAAGGTCGACTCCGGCGCCCAGGTCATCAACGCGACCAAGGGCAAGAAGGAGCGTCTGGGCAAGCTGTTCCAGATGCACGCCAACAAGGAGAACCCGGTTCCCGAGGTCTCCGCGGGCCACATCTACGCGGTGATCGGCCTCAAGGACACCACCACCGGTGACACCCTGTGCGATCCGCAGAACCAGATCGTGCTGGAGTCCATGACCTTCCCGGACCCGGTCATCGAGGTCTCGATCGAGCCGAAGACCAAGTCCGACCAGGAGAAGCTGGGCACCGCGATCCAGAAGCTGGCCGAAGAGGATCCCACCTTCTCGGTCAAGCTCGACCCCGAGACCGGTCAGACGGTCATCGGTGGCATGGGCGAGCTGCACCTCGACATCCTTGTCGACCGCATGAAGCGCGAGTTCAAGGTCGAGGCGAACGTCGGCAAGCCCCAGGTGGCCTACCGCGAGACCATCACCAAGACGGTCGAGAAGCTCGAGTACACCCACAAGAAGCAGACGGGTGGCTCGGGTCAGTTCGCGAAGGTCATCATCGCCCTCGAGCCGTTCGTGGGCGAGGACGGCGCGCACTACGAGTTCGAGAACAAGGTCACCGGTGGCCGCGTGCCGAAGGAGTACATCCCTTCGGTCGACGCCGGTGCCCAGGACGCGATGCAGTACGGTGTGCTCGCCGGTTATCCGCTGGTCAACCTGAAGGTCACGCTGCTGGACGGCGCCTACCACGACGTGGACTCGTCGGAAATGGCGTTCAAGATCGCCGGCGCGCAGGCCCTGAAGGAAGCGGCCCGCAAGGCCGGTCCGGTGATCCTCGAGCCGATGATGGCGGTCGAGGTCATCACGCCCGAGGATTACATGGGCGACGTGATCGGCGACTTGAACTCCCGCCGTGGTCAGATCCAGGCCATGGAGGAACGCAGTGGTGCCCGTGTCGTCAAGGCGCTGGTTCCGCTCTCGGAGATGTTCGGTTACATCGGTGACCTGCGGTCGAAGACCCAGGGCCGGGCGAACTACTCCATGGTGTTCGATTCGTACGCGGAGGTTCCGGCCAACGTGTCGAAGGAGATCATCGCCAAGGCGACCGGGGAGTGATCCCTTCCGGGGCAGGTGGCACACTTGCCTCGGAAACTCCCGGGCGCTCTGTACGACCCGAAATTTCCCTGCATCCGCAGGGATGACCCCCCGCACTGCTGCAACTGCAGGAACCAACACAGTCCAGGAGGACAAAACAGTGGCGAAGGCGAAGTTCGAGCGGACGAAGCCGCACGTCAACATCGGCACCATCGGTCACGTCGACCACGGCAAGACCACGCTGACCGCGGCGATCACCAAGGTGCTGGCTGACAAGTACCCGGATCTGAACCAGAGCTTCGCGTTCGATCAGATCGACAAGGCGCCCGAAGAGAAGGCGCGTGGCATCACGATCAACATCTCGCACGTCGAGTACCAGACCGAGAAGCGCCACTACGCCCACGTCGACGCGCCGGGTCACGCCGACTACATCAAGAACATGATCACCGGTGCGGCGCAGATGGACGGCGCCATCCTGGTGGTCGCCGCGACCGACGGCCCGATGCCGCAGACCCGCGAGCACGTGCTGCTGGCCCGCCAGGTCGGCGTGCCCTACATCCTGGTCGCCCTGAACAAGGCCGACATGGTCGACGACGAGGAGATCCTCGAGCTCGTCGAGATGGAGGTCCGCGAGCTGCTGGCCGCCCAGGAGTTCGACGAGGAAGCCCCCGTCGTGCGCGTGTCCGGCCTGAAGGCCCTCGAGGGCGACCCCAAGTGGGTCAAGTCCGTCGAGGACCTGATGGACGCCGTCGACGAGTCCATCCCGGACCCGGTGCGTGAGACCGACAAGCCGTTCCTCATGCCGATCGAGGACGTCTTCACCATCACCGGCCGTGGCACCGTCGTCACCGGTCGTGTCGAGCGCGGCATCATCAACGTGAACGAGGAAGTGGAGATCACCGGCATCCGTCCGGAGACCACCAAGACCACGGTCACCGGTATCGAGATGTTCCGCAAGCTGCTCGACCAGGGCCAGGCGGGCGACAACGTCGGCCTGCTGATCCGTGGCATCAAGCGCGAGGACGTGGAGCGCGGCCAGGTCGTCATCAAGCCGGGCACCACCACCCCGCACACCGAGTTCGAGGGCCAGGCGTACATCCTGTCGAAGGACGAGGGCGGCCGCCACACCCCGTTCTTCAACAACTACCGTCCGCAGTTCTACTTCCGCACCACCGACGTGACCGGCGTCGTGACCCTCCCCGAGGGCACCGAGATGGTCATGCCGGGCGACAACACCGAGATGAGCGTCAAGCTGATCCAGCCGGTCGCCATGGAAGAGGGCCTGCGCTTCGCGATCCGCGAGGGTGGCCGCACCGTCGGTGCCGGCCGCGTCACCAAGATCATCAAGTGATTTCCTGAAATCACGATCTGCCACGGCGCCGCTCCGCAAGGGGCGGCGCCGTTCGGCGTTTCCGGGGGCCGTCCTGATTTCGGTCCAGTGCCGATTGCTGCAATGTTGCCGGACCGGCCCGCGGTGGCCGACCGCAGTGCGACACTGGACGGGCCCGCGAGTGCCGAACCTTCGGGAGGACCGATGCGCACCTCGTCCCGTGCGGCCGATCTCGACATCGTCGAGGGGACTCTGCCGCTCGGCCTGCCCTACCGCGCGCTGGGATCGGGGCCGCCGTTGGTGTTCCTGCGCTGGTTCACTCCCGACCACGCCAATCCGGCGGGGCTGATGGCCAGGGCGGAGATCGCGGCGCTGGCGCCGCTGGCCGCGCATCGGCGGGTCTATGCGGTGAACCGGGCGCCGGACATGCCGTCGGGCACCACGATGGCCGAGATCGCCGACGATCACGCCGCCGCGCTGCGCACCGAGTTCAGTGCCCCGGTGGACGTGCTCGGCATCTCCTCCGGCGGGTCGGTGGCGCTGCAACTGGCCGCCGACCACCCCGACGTGGTGCGCAGGCTGGTCGTGGCCGCCTCGGCGTCGCGGCTGGAGGAACGGGCCCGGGTGGCGCAGCTGCGGTACGCCGAGGCCGCCGCAGCGGGTAAGCGCGCCCTGCACCACATGGAACCCGAGCCGCGAACCGTGCGGGCCAGGATCAACGCCGCGGTGATGTGGTTGCTCGACCCGCTCGCCCGGCCCCGCAATCCCGCCGACACACTGGCGTTCGTCCGCGCCGAGGACGCCTTCGACGTGACCGACCGGCTGGCCGCGATCACCGCGCCCACGCTGGTGATCGGCGGCGAGCGCGACGAGTTCTACTCGCCGGAGGCGTTCCGCCGGACCGCCGACGGCATCCCCGACTCCCGGCTGGTGATCGTGCCCGGCGCGGGCCACATGGGCGCGGTGCGGCATCCGCGGTTCGCGGCCGAGGTGCTCGCCTTCCTCGACCACTGAGGGATCGGACCACTGAGGGATGGCCCGGGCCGGCCGCCTGCCGGATCAGCCGAGCTGGGTCATCCCCGCCGCCACCACCTTCGCCACCCCGAGCAGTTCCTCGCTGGTGGGCAGGGCCACGCCGTCGAGCGCGTGCAGCCGGTCGGTGCTGGCGATGGCGAACATCGCCGAGACCCAGGCGGCCGCGCAGGCGCGAACCGTGCCCGGCCGCACCGGTTGCGGCGCGCTGGCCTGCAGTACCCGCGCCGTCACGTCGAGCAGGTGGTCGCGCAGGCGCCGCAGTTGGGCGCGCACGTCGGGATGGGTGTCGGCCTCGCGCCACATGATCACGCGCAACACCGAGGAGTGGTGCTCGCGCAGGTTCAGCGCGGTGTCGAGGTTGAGCAGGCTGGCGGCCGGGTCGCCGGGGGCGACCACCGCGCCGATGTCGGGCACCGGGTGGGCGGGCACCCGCTCGGCCATCAGCGCCGACAGGATCGCGTCCTTGGTGGGGAAGTAGTAGAAGACCAAGCCCTTCGGCACACCCGCGACCGCCGCGATGGCGGCGGTCGGGGTGGCGTCGAATCCTTTGGCGGCGAAGAGCTGTTCGGCGGCGTCCAGGATGAGTTCGCGGGCGTCGCCGTCGAGCTTGGCGCTGCGGCGGCGCCCGGTCCGGGCGGGGTGCTGCGTGCGCGTCACGGCGTCCTCCGTGGCGGTCCGCCGACCACCTTCGGCCGCCTCGGGGTCAGTGGTGCACGGCGGTGCGATGCATGCGTCCGGTGACCGCGGGCAACGCCGCGATCGCGACCACCACCGTGACGACCCCGACCACCCATGCGGTCCAGGATGCGCCACGGAACTCGGTGAAGTCCATCGCCCAAGGCGAGAGGAACAGCAGCGCGCCGAACAACGCCATCGCGTAGTCGGCCATCGCCATCGCGGGCCGGGCCATCTGCGCCAGGCCGGTGAGGGCGATGAGCACGCCGAGCACGATCAGCGTCCACATGGCCCGGTCGCTGGTGTCGAGCCACAGCGGCGAGAGTGCGGTGAAGGCGCCGAGCACGACCGCGAGCAGGTCCTGTGCGCGACTCTCGGTGAACATGGTGTGCCTCCTGCGAGAGAACAATGGTCCTGACCTCGGTATAGACCTGATTGACCGCCCGGTCGATATCGGGATGGATACGATTGCGCGGCGAAGTGTGATACGCCCGCACCGGGTGCATCCCGCTCGGAAAAGGAGCGGTCCCACGATCTACCAAGCGCTTGCTAGGGTGAGATGTCGCCGAGGGAAGGGACCACCGCAATGAGCGCGCCGATCGTCATCGTGGGAGCCGGGCTGGCCGGACTGCGGACCGCCGAGGAACTGCGCCGCGCCGGGTACGAGGGCGACCTCGTGCTGCTGGGCGACGAGGCGCGCCTGCCCTACGACCGCCCGCCGCTGTCGAAGCAGTTCGTGCGCGGCGAGACCGACGACACCACGTTGCGCCCGGCCGAGTTCTTCACCGACAAGCGCATCGAGCTGCGGTTGGGCACCACCGCGACCGGAGTGGACACCGCCACCCGCCGGGTCCTGCTCGCGGACGGCTCCGCGCTCGCCTACGACCATCTCGTCATCGCGACCGGCCTGCGGCCCCGCACACTTCCCGGGCTGCCGACGCCGGCCGGCGTGCACGTGTTGCGCGACCATGCCGACGCCACCGCGTTGCGCGACGAATCAGCTTCCGCCACAGCGGCTCTGGTGATCGGCGCGGGCTTCATCGGCTGCGAGGTGGCGGCCAGCTTCCGGGCGCGCGGGCTGGACGTGGTGCTGGTCGAGCCGCAGCCGACTCCGTTGGCCTCGGTGCTCGGCGAACAGGTCGGCGGGCTGGTCGCGCGCATGCACCGCGCCGAGGGGGTCGACCTGCGCTGCGGCACCGGGGTGCGGACCCTGCTGTCCGACGACCGGGGCCGGGTGCGTGGGGCGCTGCTCTCCGACGGCGCGGAGGTGCGCGCCGACCTGGTCGTCCTGGGGGTGGGCTCGCGGCCCGCCGTCGAGTGGCTGGCCGATTCCGGTATCGCGCTGGCCGAGCAGGCGGCCGGCGGTGGCGTACTGGCCGACGAGGTGGGCCGCACGTCGGTCGAGCGGGTCTGGGCGGTCGGCGACGTGGCGGCCTGGCGGCACGAGACCGGCGCACAGCAGCGGGTCGAGCACTGGACCAACGCGGGGGAGCAGGCCAAGCTGGTGGCCTGCGCGCTGCTCGGGGCCGAACCGCCGACGGCCGCGCGGGTGCCGTACTTCTGGAGCGATCAGTACGACGTGAAGATCCAGGCACTCGGCACGCCGAGCGCCGACGACGACGTCTCGGTGGCGGCCGACGACGGCCGCAAGTTCCTCGCGTACTACTCGCGCGCGGGCGCCCTCACCGCGGTGGTCGGCGCGGGCATGACGGCGCAGGTCATGAAGGCCCGCGCCAAGGTGGCCGCGGGCGCTCCGGTGGCCGATCTGCTGGCCACCACCTGAGCCGAGCACCGCGGAGACCGATTCGCGTGCCCGCGTGGGGCGTCGCGCCGGCGACCCCGCTCGGGCGAATTCGTGGCCGCGGGGCCCTGTAATACGGTGGTCGATGTGATCGTCGCGCTCATCGACTCGGGTCTGGGGCTGCTGCCAACGGCCGCGTGGCTGCGCAAGCTGCGCCCGGATGTGGATCTGCTGCTGCAACTGGACCCCGACGGCGCGCCCTGGGGGCCCAAGCCGGAGCAGTGGACGATCGAGCGGGTGGTGGCGGCGGCGCGTACCTCCATCGCCGCCGGGGCCGAGGTGATCGTGCTGCCCTGCAACACCGCCAGCGTGACCGCGCTCGAGCAGGTACGCGCCGAGGTCGGGCCCGAGGTGCCGGTGATCGGCACGGTGCCCGCGATCAAGCCCGCCGCCGCGGCCTGCCGCCGGGTGGCGGTGTGGGCGACGGCCGCGACCACGGCCAGCCGCTATCAGGCGGAGCTGATCGAGAAGTTCGGTGGTGACGCCGAGGTGGTCGGGGTGGCCTGCCACGGCCTCGCCGACGCCATCGACCGCGGTGACCTCACCGCGGCCACCGACGCGATCGCCCGCGCGGCCGCGCAGACCCCGGCGGGCACCGAGGGCGTGGTTCTGGGCTGCACGCACTATCCGCTGGTCGTCGACGCCATCGTCGCCGCGCTGCCCGCGGGGGTGCGGCTGTTCGACAGTGCGCAGGCCGTGGCGGCGCAGACCATCCGCAAGATGGAGGGGCTCGGCAGGCCGACCACCGGGGAGGGCGTGGTCCGCGTCCTCAACAGCGGCAGGCCGGGCACGCTGCCCCCCAGCGCCGCCGCCTATGAACCGGGACGCATCCTCGGCGCCCAGCCCTGACACCGCGGTCGGCGGCCGCCCGCCGGTTAGCCTTGCGCGAGATGCGTGTCGAGGAGGTCCGCGATGAGTCCATCGGTGTCCACCGCCGAGCAGGTCCGCGCCGCGCTGGCCGAGGTGGCCGATCCCGCGGACGCCGTGCATCTGCAGCGCTTCTTCAAGACCGGGCCGGGTGAATACGGCGAGGGCGACGTCTTTCTCGGCGTGCGGGTGCCCGCTACCCGGGCGGTCGCCAAGCGTTTCGCCGACCTGCCGCTGGACGAGATCGACGCCCTGCTCGACAGCGCCGTGCACGAGGAGCGCCTGGCCGGATTGCTGATCCTGAACCTGCGGTACGCCCGCGCGGGCAAGGCGCGCCCCAGCGACCCCGACGCGCAGCGGGAAATGGCCGACGCGCAGCGGGAGATGGTGGAGCGGTACCTGGCCGCGGTGCGGCGCGGCCGGGTGAACAACTGGGATCTGGTCGACTCCTCGGCCGAATACGTGCTCGGCGCCTGGCTGCTCGACAAGCCGCGCGATCTGCTCGCCGAGCTGGCGGCCGCCGATTCGCTGTGGGAGCGGCGGGTCGCGTTGCTGAGCACCTTCGCCTTCATCAAGGCAGGCGACGCCTCGACCACCTTCGCGCTGTGCGAGCGGCTGCTGGACGACCGCCGCGACCTGATCCAGAAGGCCGTCGGCTGGATGCTGCGCGAGGTCGGCAAACGTATCGACCCCGCGCTGCTCACCGGTTTCCTGGACCGGCACGCGGCCCGGCTGGGCCGCACCGCGCTGTCCTACGCCACCGAGCATCTCGACGCCGAGCGCCGCGCGGCGTACCGGGCGATGCGCTGAGTGCCGCGGCGGGACCGATGCCGGGCGCCGCGCGGGCCGGAAGCCGGGCGCCGCTCAGAACTGGATGCGGAGCCGATCGGTGACCGGGCGCGCCTGGCAGCCGAGGATGTAGCCGTTGGCGATGTCCTCCGGGTCGAGGATCTCGGCGTTCTCCATCGCGACCTCACCCTCGAGCACGGTGCAGGCACACGATCCGCACTCGCCCTCCTGGCAGGAGTACGGCACGTCGATGCCCTTGGCGAGCATGATGTCGACCAGGGTCTGCTTGCGCGGCCAACTCAGCTCGTGCACCTCGCCGTCGAGTTCCACCTCGACGGTGGCGGCGTCGGCGGCCTCCTCGTCGCTCACCTCGACGGGGGCCTGGTCGGCGAACGGGTCACCGGCCAGCGAATTGAAGACCTCGGCGTGGGTGCGGTTGCGCGGCACCCCGAGCCGGGCCAGCGCGTCGTGCACCAGATCCATGAACGGCTTGGGGCCGCACATGAACGCTTCGTAGCTCGCGTACGGCGCGGTCAGGCTCGCGAGCGCGTCGGCGGTGGGCAGGCCCTGCAGCGGCTCCAGCCAGTGGATCACGGTGAGCCGCTGGGGGTGCTTGGCGGCCAGTTCGCGCAGCTCGTCGGCGAAGATGACGGTCTCGGCGTCGCGGTTGGCGTAGACCAACACGATCTTGCCGGTGCCGCGCGCGAGCGCCGATTTGAGGATCGACATCACCGGCGTGATACCGCTACCGGCACCGAACAGCAACAGGTTCTCGTCCAGATCCCTTGGCGTGAACACGCCCGAGGGCGGCAGCACCTCGAGCTGGTCGCCGGGCTTGACGTTGTCGCAGACCCAGTTGGAGCCGTAGCCGCCCTCGGTGCGCTTGACCGTCACCTTGGGCTTGTCGTCGGTGTAGGGCGAGCTGGCCAGCGAATAGCAGCGTGCCACCGATCCGGTGAGGTCACTGGGGATTCGGAGGGTCAGGAACTGGCCGGGCCGGTAGGCGAACTTCTCGGTGAGATCCTCGGGCACGTCGAAGACCAGCGAGCAGCTGTCGGCCGTCTCGGCGATCACCGCGGCGACCCGCAGGACTGCCGAACGAGAACCGTGTGGAACTTCGACGGTGGTCATGTCGTCCTCTCGAACGCGAAAACTAGAACGTGTTTCAATTTTCATCGTACGTCGCGGTCGGCCCGTGCGACAAGCCGCGCCTCCAGTCCGGCGATCAGCACCTCCATGCCGAAGTCGTAGACGTACTTCCCGCGCAGGTCGGGCATGTAGGCGGTGGCCCGTGCGACGACCTCGGGCAACTCCACCTCGCTCAGCTGCGCCGGATCGCGCGGGTTCACCCGCCTGCGGCCGAACAGATAGGTGTGCACGGTCGCGTAGGCGGCGAGCACGTCCCGGTCGCCGAAGCCGGCATCGGCCAGGATGCACATGATGGCCGCGATCAGGTCGAGCTGCTTACCCAGCATCTGCTCGATGAGGATGTCGCCGAGGCCGGGGTGCCTGCGCAGTTTCTCATCGATCTGATCCACCAGTTCACGCAGCCGCTGCTGCCAGGGGCCGGACTCGCGCGGCGGGGTGCGCACGCCGGTCAGCGCGGCGCTGGCGACCAGGTCGAGCAGCTCGCGCTTGTCGGCGACGTAGTAGTACGGCGCCATCGGCGAGACGCCCAGCTCCCGGGAGAGCCGGCGCATGGACAGCTTCTCCACGCCGTCCTCCCGAACCACGCGCAGGGCTGCCTCGACGATCTCGGACTCCGACAGCGTGCTGCCGCCCCCGTTGGCCTGCATTCGTCCGACTCCCATGCCACCTCTACCACCGCGGGCATGTGTCGCCCGTCACGATCCGTTCCGCTGCTGTACATCCGAAGTCTAGAGGCGGTATCCCCGGCCCAGGGCAGTGCGCCGGTTGCCCTCCCGTTGCGGCCCCGCTCGCGCCGAGGCCCGGCGGATCGGCGGCAACACGCCGTACCCACCGGACGACCCGGGTGTCCTGGCGATTCCTGTCGTTTCCGGTCGATTTCGCGCACCGATGCTGCCCGCGGGCCGGAGATTGCCTAGCATGCCAGGAATGCGCCACGATCGATTGCCCGACGGCTTCGGGGTACGGATCGATCCACGGGTACGCGCATACTCCGGCAACCGCATCCTGATCGGCGGGACGCCCGCCAGGGTGTTGCGCCTGGCGCCGGAGGCCGCCGAGATGATCGGCGACGGGTACCTCGAGGTCACCGGACCGAAGTCCGCCGTCGTCGCCCGGCGGCTGCTCGACTCCGGCGTCGCCAACCCGCGCCCGCGCCTGCTGCCCTCCACCGACGACGTCACCGTCGTCGTCCCGCTGCACAACAACCCCGAGGGCCTGGCCAGGATGCTGGCGGTGTTGCGCGGCCACCACGTCATCGTCGTCGACGACGGCTCCGACCAGCCGGTGCGCATTCCGGAGACCCGCGGCACCCGCTGCCGCGTGACGGTGCTGCGGCACGACACCGCGCACGGCCCGGCCGCCGCGCGCAACGCCGGACTGCGCGCGGCGACAACCGAATTCGTGGCGTTCCTGGATTCGGACGTGGTGCCGCGCAGCGGCTGGCTCGAGGTGATGCTCGGACACTTCAGCGATCCCGAGGTCGCGCTGGTGGCCCCGCGCATCGTCGCGCTCGACGCCGAATCGAACGCCCTGGCGCGCTACGAACACACCCGCTCCTCGCTCGATCTCGGCAGGCGCGAGGCGGCGGTGCACTCGCGCGGGCCGGTGTCCTACGTGCCGAGCGCGGCGATGCTGGTGCGGCGTCAGGCGTTGCTGGCCGTGGGCGGCTTCGACGAGTCGATGCGGGTGGCCGAGGACGTGGACCTGTGCTGGCGGCTGGAGCGGGCGGGCAGGCGGTTGCGCTACGAGCCCGCCGCGCACGTCGCGCACGACCACCGGGTCGCCTTCCGCGCCTGGTTCGGCCGGAAGATGTTCTACGGCACCGGGGCCGCACCGCTGGCCCGCAGGCACGGCCCGGTGGCGGTCTCGCCGCTGTCGCTGCCGTACTGGACGGCACTGGCGGCGGTGCTCTTCGCGACGCTGACCCGGTGGGGACTGCTCGGTGGGCTGGTGGCCCTGGCGACCGCGCTGGTGCGGTTGCGGCGGGTGTTCGCCGGGCTGGACAACCCGACCAGGATCGCCGCGCTCTATCTCGCGCGCGGGTTCTTCGCCGGGCTGTGGCGCATCGCCTCGGCGATGTGCCGGCACTACTGGCCGATCACCCTGCTGGCCGTGCTGGTTTCGCGGCGGGTGCGGCGCATCGCGGTGACGATGGCGGTGGCCGACGGACTGGCCGACTGGTTCACCCATCGCGACGCGGGCGGGCTCGACCCGGTGCGCTATCTGGTCTACAAGCGGCTCGACGATCTCGCCTACGGCACCGGGCTGTGGGTGGGGGCGGCCCGGGCGCGCAGCCTCGACGCGCTGCGGCCGGCCTTCTCGCGGCGCTGAGGACGGCGGGCGGCGGTGACGGACACCCTGATCGTCGGCGGTGGCACCGCCGGTTGCGTGCTCGCCGCCCGGTTGAGCGAGGACCCCGCGCACACCGTTCGAGTGCTCGAGGCGGGCCCGGTGTGGCTGGAACCGCAGCGGTGGCCCGCCGCCCTGCGCGACGCCGGCCGCATGCCCATCGATCCGGCCGCGCCGTGGCTGTGGCGCTACACCTCGACCCTCGACGACGGTGCGGGCGCGGCCGCCGCCGTGGTCGGGCAGCTGGTGCGCGGACGGGTGCTCGGCGGCTCGAGTTCGGTGAACGGCAGCTACTTCGGGCGTGCCCGCGCGGCGGACTTCGCGGCCTGGAGCCGGATCGCGGGACCGCTCTGGGACTTCGACGCCGTGCTACCCGCGTACGAGCGCAGCGAACGCGACCTGGATTTCGGCGACCGGCCCGGCCACGGCGCGCACGGCCCGATCCCGGTGCGCCGCACCGCGACCGGGGTCCCGGTGAGCCGCCTGTTCGCCGACGCCGTGCGAGCGGCCGGGTTCGGCGAGCGCGCCGACCTCAACGGCCTCCCCGATGCCGGACCGCCGACGGGGCTGGCGAAGGTGCCGTGCAATGTCGCCGACGGCCGCCGGGTCGGCACCGCGGCCGCCTACCTGCTGCCCGCCGCGACGCGACCGAATCTGCGGGTGGACGGTGAGGTTCCGGTCTCGCGCATCCTGTTCCGGCGCGGGCGCGCGGTGGGTGTCGAGTACCGGCGCGGCCGGGCCACGGAGACGGCGTGGGCCGATCGGATCGTGCTGTGCGCGGGTGCGGTGGAATCGGCTGCGCTGCTGCTGCGTTCGGGCATCGGTCCGCCCGGGCAGCTCCGCGCACTCGGGATCACGCCGGTGCAGGCCGCCCCGGTCGGCAGCTGGTGCACCGACCATCCCGAGATCGGCGTGGAGTACCGGCTGGAACCGGAACCGGATCGGCCGCCGACCGTGCCGCTGGAATACGTGCTCGACCTGGACGACATCGAAATACGGCCCTACACGGTGTCTTTCACGCCGGACACGTATCGTCTCGGGGTGGCCCTGATGCGACCGCTGGCCGCGGGCGAGTTGCGGTTGCGGTCGGCCGATCCCGTCCAGCCGCCGGTCCTCGAACACCGGTACCTGTCCGCGGCGGCCGACCGGGATCGGTTGCGCGCGGCCGCGGTGCTGGCCGCCGATCTGCTCGCCGCGGTGCCCGGCGCCCGGCCGAGTACGGTCGCGCCACCGGCGGCGGGGGAGCGGTCGGCGGCGTGGCTGCGGGCGCGCCTCGCCACCTCCCAGCACCTGTCGGGCACCTGCCGGATGGGCGGGCCCGAGGATCCCGCGGCGGTGGTCGACGCGCAGTGCCGGGTACACGGGGTGGCCGGGCTGGCCGTGGTCGACCTGTCCATCGTCCCGGTGCCGCTGAGCCGTGGACCGCAGGCCAGCGCCGTCATGCTCGCCGAGCGCGCCGCCGAGTTCCTGCGCGACGGAGAGTTCTGAAAGACAAATAGGTCACAATTCGCGAAGGTATGGAGCCGATGTGACCTGTCGGACAAACCGAACATCCACCCCTCGCCGGGGAAAACGCGCCGGTACAGTTTGGGGCGGAAAGAAAGGCAAATGGTCAGCAATCTTGCAGGTGGGCGGCCCCCACGGCACGGCGTCGAGCCCGGCACGCAACTCGGCGCACTGGAAGCCTATGCCGCACAAGCCCATGGATATCTCAGCGCGGGCGGTGAACAGCTCTCGCAGCTGGCCGGACTGCTGCGCCCGCTGGTGCTGGAATCCTGGCTGCGCAGCCTGCGCAGCGGCGTCGACCCGATGGATGTGCTCAGTGATCGCGGGCTGCGCGGTGCCGATCTGCACCGCTACCGCGACGCGCACCCGTTGGCCGCGCTGATGCCGCTGATCGACAAACTCCTCGTCCAGGACGCCGCGCGCAGCGGCCTGATCGTCGCCGTCGCCGACCAGTTCGGCCGGGTGCTGTCGGTGCACGGCAATCCCGACCGGGTCGCCGCCGCGGCCGAGGTCGGCCTGCGCGCGGGCGACGATCTGAGCGAACGCCGCATCGGCACCAACGCCGTCGGCCTGGTGGTGCGCACCGGCCGGGCGACCTGGATCCACGGCCCCGAGCACTTCCTGCATCGCATGCACCAGATCACCGGCGCCGCCGCGCCTGTGCACGATCCCGACGGCAGGCTCGTCGGCGTGCTGATGATCGCCGGTGGCGTGCGGGTGGCCAAACCGGAGATTCTCGCGCTGGTCAAGGCGACCGCGACGGCGGCGGAGATGGACCTGCTGCTCACCGCCATGCGATCCGGTGGCGGCAAACGGGAGCCTGCGCCGCCGGAGTCGCGAGCGCTGTCGCTCGAGGTGCTCGGTCTCGGTCAGCCGCAACTGACGGTCGACGGCGACCGGGTGCCGCTGTCGCAGCGGCACGCCGAGATCCTGCTGCTGCTCGCCGAACATCCCGAGGGACTCGGCGCCGACCATCTCGCCCTGCTGCTCGACGACACCGACCTGGACAACGGCACCATCCGCGCGGCCATGTCGCGCCTGCGGACGGTGGTCGGCCCCAGTGTGGTCGGCTCGCGGCCCTACCGTCTGCGCGTGCCGGTCGCAACCGATGTCGACGCCCTGCGCGCGGCGCTGGACACCGGTGATGTCGAATCCGCATTACGCCTCTACGCCGGTCCGGTGCTGCCCCGGTCGAGTGCGCCGGGGATCGCCGACATTCGTGACGAACTGCGGGTGCGACTGCGCGCCGCGGTCCTCGGCTCCGGCGACAGCGCGGTTTTGCGCCGGTGGACGGCCGGGCCGGAAGGGCGGGACGACGCCGCCGCCTGGGCCGCCTATCGCGCCTCGGTCGATCGCGATTCGCCGCTGTATGCGCAGATCGAGGCCAAGATCCGGGTGCTCGACCGCCGACTGGGCGCCGATGCAACGCGGATGCAACGTTCCGGCTCATAGTCTGCACACCCGACAGTGTGGTAGCTCACACACGCGGCCGATCGGCGTCGCGTGCCTCGCGCTGTGCCCGGGTTTTCTACCCCGTAAGACCATCTGGTCAGTTGCCCAGAAGTTTTTAGCGGAACCGGTTCCTTTTTATTGACTCACCGCCTAGTGTTCGCAATGCACACCAAGTACGTGTGACGCAGGGAACACTTTCGCCGCGCTCGTCGCGAGCCGGCAGCGACGTGGGAGGAACGATCACAAGCTAGGCCAAACCCGGGTGCGGAGCATTTCTCCGCCGCGGTGGTGGTCCGACCGGGCCACCGTTTCGTTCACGCAATCTGTGCGCGGGTGACGTCGTCGCCGTTCGCGCTCTCATCGAATCCGCCTGTGGTGGCGCACCTTCCGCGTACCGGGCCGTCGCGGCCAGGTACGGGGCCGGTCTCGTGCTGCCCGAAACGGGTTCGGCAGTGGTTCTTTCGCCGATCGAGGAGGCTCTGGTGCACGGTACGGAGTTGGGTGGGTTCAGCGTGCGGCCCGACGAATACGCCGCCGATCCGATGTCGCCGGCGGCCCCGTTCCCGCTCTCCCCGGCGCAGACCGGCGTCTGGTACGCCCAGCTGCTCGACCCGCAGGTGCCGATCACCGTCGCCCAGTACGTCGATCTGCGCGGCGACCTGGATGTCGATCTGCTGCAAGAGGTTTCGGCCGAGGCCGCGCTCGACTACGGCTCCGGGTTCGTGCGGTTGTGCGAGATCGACGGCGTGCCCCACCAGGTGGTCGACCCCACCCTGTCCCGGGAACTGACCGTGCTGGACCTGCGCGAGCACGCCGACCCGGTCGCCGCCGCGCACGAATGGATGCGCGCGGACGCCGCCGCCCCGCTGGACCTGCTGCGCGATCGGCTGACCCGCGGCGCGATCCTGCGCGTCGGCACCCGGCGCTGGTTCTGGTACCTGCGGGCGCACCACATCGTGCTGGACGGCTACGGCGCGCTGGTGAACACCCAGCGCGTCGCCGAGCGCTACACCGCGCGGGTGCACGGCACCGAGCCCGCCCCGGTGCGTCCGGCGCCGCTGCCGGAACTGGTCGCCGCCGAGCAGGCCTACCGCGACAGCAGCCGGTTCGCGGCCGACCGCGCGCACTGGGCGTCCCGGGTGGCCGGACTGGACGGCGTGACCAGCCTGGACGGGCGGGTCGCGCCGTGCGCGGCGAGCAACCTCGTGGTCGGGCGGGCACTGCCGCAAGCCCTGGTCGAGCGCATGAATACCGTTGCCGCCGACCAGGATTCGACCATCGCCACGGTGCTGATCGCGGCATTCGGCGGCTACCTCGGCCGCCTCACCGACCGGCCCGACGTGGTGCTGAGCCTGCCGGTAACCGCACGGACCACCGCGGCCATGCGGCGCTCGACCGGCATGATGTCCAATATCGTGCCGCTGCGGCTGCCGGTCGGCGAGGTGCGCTGGGCCGAGCTGCTGCGCGCCACCCGGGTGGAGCTGGCCGGGGCGCTGCGCCACCAGCGCTACCGGCACGAGGACATCCGCCGCGACGCCGAGCACGACGGCAGGCCCGCGCACCGGGCGCTGTTCGGGCCGCTGGCCAACATCATGCTGTTCGGGCGCGACCTGACCCTGGGCACCACCACGGGTCGCTACCACGTGCTGTCCACCGGTCCCGTCGAGGACCTGAGCATGAACGTCTACTACGGCGAACGCGACAGCGTGCACGTCGATTTCGAGGCGAACCCGAACCTCTACAGCACCGACGAGCTGGCCCGGCACCACGCCCGCTTCCTCGGCTATCTGGACCGGCTGGCCGACGCAGGCCCGGACACCGCACTGGGCGCCGTGCCGGTGACCTCGGAGCTGGAGTTCGAGGTCAGCACCCGGATCTGGAACGCCACCGACGTCGACGTGCGGGCGCTGCTCGCGCCGGTGCGCGCGGGTGGATCGGCGGTCGGCGGTGCGGCGTCGGTGTGCGGGCCGGCCCGCCCGGGCGCCTCGGAGACCGCGCCGCCCACGCTGGTGTCGATGTTCGCCGCGCAGGTGGCGCGCACACCGGACGCGGTGGCGCTGCGGTTCGCCGGTGCGCCCCCCACCGTGCTGACCTACCGGGAGCTGGCCGGACGGGTGGACCGGCTGGCCCGCCACCTGATCGGCCTCGGCGTCGGACCGGAGACCCTGGTGGCGCTGCACATGCGGCGCTCACCCGACCTGGTGATCGCGATGTACGCGGTGCTGAGCGCGGGCGGCGCCTACGTGCCGCTCGACCCCGATCACCCGGCCGAGCGCACCGCGCACATCCTGGCCACGGCCGCGCCCGCCTGCGTGCTCACCGCGGGCGAGGCCCGGCTCTCCGCCGACGCCCCGGTGGTGCACCTGGACGATCTCGACCTGTCCGCCCACCCGGACGGCCCGGTGTGGGACCGGGAGCGACGTCGTCCGCTGCGGCCACGGAACCCGGCCTATGTCATCTTCACCTCCGGCTCGACCGGCGTGCCCAAGGGCGTGGCCGTCACGCACGAGGCGATCGTCAACCGGCTGGTGTGGATGCAGCAGACCTACCGGCTCGGGCCCGGCGAGGTGGTGTTGCAGAAGACCCCGGCGACCTTCGACGTGTCGGTGTGGGAGTTCTTCTGGCCGTTGCAGGTTGGGGCCGAGCTGGTGCTCGCCGCGCCCGACGGCCACCGCGACCCCGCCTACCTGCGCCGGGTCATCGACGACTACGGGGTCACCACCGCGCATTTCGTGCCGTCCATGCTGGAGGCGTTCCTGGCGGGGCAGGACATCGCCCGCGCGGGCACGCTGCGGCGGGTGTTCGCCTCCGGCGAGGCGCTGCCCGCGGCGACGGCCCAGCGGCTGCGGCTGCTCACCGGCGCCCGGCTGCACAACCTCTACGGACCCACCGAGGCCGCGGTCGACGTCACCTTCCACGAGGTGACCGACGCCGACACCGGTGCTGTGCCCATCGGTGCGCCGGTGTTCAACACCCGGCTCCACGTGCTCGACTCACGGCTGCGGCCGGTACCGGTCGGGGCTCCGGGTGAGCTGTATCTGTCGGGGGTACAGCTCGCCCGGGGTTATGTCGCCCGGCCCGGCCTGAGCGCCGAGCGGTTCGTCGCCGACCCGTTCGGACCGGCGGGCACCCGCATGTACCGCACCGGCGATCTGGTCCGCTGGAACACCTCGGGCGAGCTGGAGTACCTGGGCCGCACCGACTTCCAGGTCAAGCTGCGCGGACTGCGCATCGAGCTCGGCGAGATCGAGGCGGTGCTGGCCGGGGTGGACGGTGTCGTGCGGGCGGTGGTGCTCGTGCGCGACGACGTGGGGAGCCCGGCCCTGGGCGAACAGCTGGTGGCCTACGTGGTGGCGGCCGAGCCCGACGCGGTGGGCGCCGAGCAGCTGCGCGCCGCCGCGCTGCGCGCGCTGCCCGCCTACATGGTGCCCGCGGCCTACGTGGTACTCGACGAGCTGCCGGTCAACGCCTCCGGCAAGCTCGACCGCGCCGCCCTGCCCGCGCCCGCCCGCACCGTCGTCGCCTACGCCGCGCCCGCCACCCCGGTGGAGCGGGCCGTGGCGCGGGTGTTCGGCGAGGTGCTCGGCCGCGAGCGGGTGGGCCGCGACGACGACTTCTTCGCCCTCGGCGGCAACAGCCTGGTGGCCACGCAGGTGGCGGCCCGGCTCTCCGCCGACCTGAACTGCTCGCTCGGGGTCCGGGAGATGTTCACCGCGACGACGGTGCGCGATCTCGCCGAGCTGATCGAGCGAGCGGGTGGAACCGGCGGCGGCCCGCACCGTCAGCTGCGGGTGGTGCCGCGGCCGCCGCTGGTTCCACTGTCACCGGCTCAGCAGCGGATCTGGTTCCTGAGCCGCCTGGAACGCGACGACCCCCGCTACCACATGCCCGTGCTGCTGCGCCTGGACGGCGCGCTGGAGGTGGCCGCCCTGCGGGCGGCGCTGGCCGACGTGCTGGACCGGCACGAGATGCTGCGCACGGTGTTCCCCGTCGACGCCGACGGCGCCGCCCATCAGCAGATCCTGCCGGCGACGACCGTCGAGCTGCCCGTCGAACCGGTCGAAGCGGCGGAGTTGACCGCGGCGGTGCGGGTCTTCGCCGCCAGGCCGTTCCAGCTGGAGACCGAAATACCGTTGCGGGCCACGCTGTTCCGGCTCGGACCGGACGAGTACGCGCTCGCGCTCGTGCTGCACCACATCGCCGCCGACGGGCTCTCGCTGCCGGTGCTGGCCGCCGACACCGCCACCGCCTACGCCGCGCGCCGGGACGGCGGCGCGCCGCAGTGGGCGCCGCTGCCGCTGCAATACGCCGACTACGCCCTGTGGCAGCGCGAGCGGCTGGGTGACCCCGCCGATCCCGGCTCGCTCGCCGCGCGGCAGCTGGCCTTCTGGACCGCCGCCCTCGACGGCGCACCCGATCACCTCGAGCTGCCCGCCGACCGGCCGCGCCCCGCGATCGCCGACGGCGCGGGCGCCACGTACCGGATCGACATCCCCGCCGAATTGCACACCCGCATCACCGAACTCGCACGCGAGGAAGGCGCAACCGTCTTCATGGTGCTGCACGCGGCGCTGGCGGTGCTGCTGGCGCGCCTGTCCGGGGTCGACGACGTGGTGATCGGCGCGCCGGTCGGCGGCCGCGATGCCGCGGGGCTGGACGCACTGGTGGGCATGTTCGTCAACACGGTGCCGCTGCGCACCCCGGTGGACCGGTCCGCGCCCTTCCACACGCTGCTGCGCGCGGTCCGCGAGCACGACCTGGCCGCTTTCGCCCACGCCGACGTGCCGTTCGAGCAGTTGGTGGAGGTGCTGCGCCCGGCCCGTTCGCTGGCCAGGCACCCGGTGTTCCAGGTGGCGCTGGCCGCGGCGGTGACCGGCGATCTGGCCGTCGCACTGCCCGGGGTCGCGGTCCGGACGAGTACGGTGGAGACCGGGGTGACCAAGTTCGACCTCGCGGTCGAGGTCACCGAACGCTTCGCCGGTGCCGGTCGCGGGGAAGGTCCGGCACCGGCGGGGATCACCGCGGAATTCACCTACGCCACCGCGCTTTTCGACGCCGCGACGGTCGCGGCCACGGCGGCGCGCTTCGTCCGGTTGCTCGCCGCGGCCACCGCCGGTCCGGACCTGCCGGTGGGCGCGTTGCCGCTGCTGGACGGCGCCGAATACGCCGCGCTGACCACCCGCTGGGCGGGCCCGGCCGCCGCCACCACGCTGCTGCCCGACCTGTTCGCCGCGGCCGCCGCCACGGCTCCGGAGCGGGTCGCGATCGTCGGCGGCGACCGCGAGCTGACCTACCGCGAACTCGACCAGACCTCCGCGCGGCTGGCCAGGGCGCTGATGGCCCGCGGGGTCGGCCCCGACGACGTGGTCGCCGTCGCCATACCGCGCTCGCCGGAGTTCGTCACCGCGGTGTGGGCGATCGCCAAGGCGGGCGCGGCCTGGGTGCCCGTCGACCCGGCCTACCCGGCCGAACGGATCGAGCACATGCTGCGCGACAGCGGCGCGGTGCTCGGGCTCACGGTGGGCGCGGTGCGCGCCGACCTGCCCGGCCAACCGCACTGGCTGGTGCTCGACGACGTCGAATTCGGCTTCGAATGCGCGCGTTTCGGCGGCGAGCCGGTGCG
Source organism: Nocardia farcinica (assembly GCF_001182745.1). Taxonomy (NCBI): domain Bacteria; kingdom Bacillati; phylum Actinomycetota; class Actinomycetes; order Mycobacteriales; family Nocardiaceae; genus Nocardia; species Nocardia farcinica. The sequence continues at coordinate 1,383,061 of NZ_LN868939.1, forward strand.
CGACGCGGAGCGGGTACGGCCGCTGCGCCCGCACAACCTGGCCTACGTCATCTACACCTCCGGGTCCACCGGCACCCCGAAGGGCGTGCTGGTGACCCAGGCGGGCGTGGCCGGTTTCGCGGCCGAGCAGACCGCGCGTTACCCGATCGACGCGACCGCGCGGGTGTTGCACGTCGGTTCCCCGTCGTTCGACATCACCGTGGCCGAGCTGCTGATGGCGTTCGACTCCGCGGCCACCCTCGTCATCGCACCCGAGGAGGCGCGCTTCGGCCGGGAGCTGGTGGAGCTGCTGGCCGCGCAACGGGTGACACACTCGATCATGACGCCCTCGGGCGCGCTGACCATCGACCCGGCCGAGGTGCCGGACCTGCGGGTGCTGGTGGCCGGTGGCGAGGCCTGCCCGCCGGAGCTGGTGCGGCGCTGGCACGCGGCCGGACGCAGGCTCGTCGACGCCTACGGTCCCACCGAGGCGACCGTCGCCGTGGACATCAGCGACCGGCTGGAGCCGGGCAGGCCGGTCACCATCGGCCGTCCGCTGCGCGGGGTGCGCGAGTGGGTGCTCGACGAGCGGCTGCGTCCCGTGCCGGTCGGCGTGGCGGGCGAGCTCTACGTGGCGGGCGCGCAGCTGGCCCGCGGCTATCACGGCAGGCGCGCCACCACGGCCGAGCGGTTCGTGGCGTGCCCGTGGGCGCCGGGGGAGCGGATGTACCGCACCGGCGACCTGGTGTGCTGGACGCTCGCCTCGGGCGGCCGGGAGCTGGAGTACCTGGGCCGCAACGACGCCCAGGTGAAGGTGCGCGGCTTCCGCATCGAACTCGGCGAGATCGAGGCGGCCTTGGCGGCGCGGCCGGGGGTCGCACACGCGGTGGTCACCGTGCACCGCGATCCCGCGCGCGGTGACCAGCTCGCCGCGTACGTGGTGCCCAGCGGCGGGCACCCCCTGGATGCCGGAGACCTGAAGGCCGGGCTCCGGGCCCGGCTGGCCCCGCACCTGGTGCCCGCCGCGATCACCGTGCTCGACACGCTGCCGCTGACCCCCAACGGCAAACTCGACCGGGCCGCCCTGCCCGCTCCCGAATTCGGTGTGCGCGCCTACCGCGCGCCGGCCACCGACGTGGAGCGGACGGTGGCCGCCACCTACGCCGAGGTGCTCGGGGTGCGCGCCGAGCCCGGCGTCGGCCGCGACGACGACTTCTTCGAACTGGGCGGTAACTCCCTGATCGCCACCCGGCTGGTGGCGCGCCTCGGCGCCGCGCTGGACATGACGGTGCCGGTGCGCGCGGTGTTCGAAGCGCCGAGCGTCGCGGGCCTGGCCGCGCTGCTGGCCGACGGGGTGGGTTCCGGCGCCCGCGCGCCGCTGCGGGCCCGGCCCCGGCCACCGCGCGTGCCGCTGTCCTACGCCCAGCAGCGCATGTGGTTCCTCAACCGGTTCGACGCGGACTCGACCGCGAACAACCTCACCGCCGCCCTGCGGATCACCGGCCCGCTCGACGTGACCGCGCTGGCGGCGGCGGTGACCGATCTGGTCGCCCGGCACGAGATCCTGCGCACCCGCTATCCGGAGGCCGACGGAGGCGGGTACCAGCAGATCTGCTCGGTCGAGGACTCCGGTGTCGCGCTGGAGCGCGAAGATCTCGCCGCCGACGCGGTCGAGGCCCGGGTACGGGAGCTGGCCGCCCGGCCCTTCGACGTGACCGCCCATCCGCCGCTGCGGTTGCACCTGCTGCGCGTGGCCGCCGAGGAGCACGTGCTCGTGGTCGGGTTGCACCACATCGCCGCCGACGGCTGGTCGGTCGCGCCGCTCACCCGGGACCTGCTGCGCGCCTACGATTCCCGGCGCGCCGGTACCGCACCGGACTGGGCGCCGCTGCCGGTGCAGTACGCCGATTACACGCTGTGGCAGCGAGAGCTGCTCGGCACGGCCGATGACCCGGACTCGCTGCCCGCCGCGCAGCTGGCCTTCTGGTCCGCCGAACTCGCCGGCCTGCCCGACCTGCTCGAGCTGCCCACCGACCGCCCGCGCCCGGCCGAAGCCTCCGGTCACGGTGCGCGCCACCGCTGCGCACTGCCCGCGTCGACGGTGGCGGAGCTGCGCGCGCTCGCCGACGCCACCGATTCCTCGCTGTTCATGGTGCTGCACGCCGCGTTCGCGACGGTGCTGGCCGCGCTGTCGGGCAGCCGCGACATCGTGGTCGGCACCCCGGTCGCCGGGCGTGGCGAGGCCGCGCTCGACGAGCTGGTCGGCATGTTCGTCAACACCCTGGTGCTGCGCACCGAGGTGCGGCCGGATCTGGCCTTCGCGCAGTTGGTCGCGGCCGTGCGCGAGACCGACCTGCGCGCCTTCGAACACGCCGACGTCCCGTTCGAGCGGCTGGTGGAGGCGCTGGAGCCACGGCGCTCGGCCGCCCGGCACCCGCTGTTCCAGGTGATGCTCGACCTGAACAACACCGCACCCGCCGCCCCCGTCGACCTGGCGGGGATGAACATCACACCCCTCGAACTCGACCACGCGATAGCCGAATTCGATCTCCAGCTGAGCCTGACCGAGACCGCCGACGGCATGGACGCGGTGTTCACCTACGCCACCGACCTGTTCGACGAGGCCACCGTCGCCTCCTTCGCCACCCGGTGGCGGCTGGTCCTGGACGCGGTGTGCGCCGACCCGGATGTGCGGATCGGCGCGATCGACCTGCTCACCGCCGCCGAGCGCACGGTGCTGCTGCGCGAGCGCAACGCCACCGCGCGCCCGCTCGGCCCCGCCGCCACCCTGATCGGCCTGTTCGAGGAGCAGGTCGAACGCACCCCCGACGCCGTGGCGGTGGTGTTCGAGGACGAACACCTGACCTACCGGGAGTTCGCGGCGCGGGTACACCGGCTGGCCCGGTTGCTCGTCGCACACGGCGTCGGACCGGAGCGCACGGTCGGCCTCGGCATGCACCGGTCGATCGAGTTGGTCGTCGGCATGTACGCGGTGCTGGCCGCGGGCGGCGCGTACGTTCCGCTCGACCCCGCCCATCCGGCCGAGCGGCTGGCCCACATCCTCGACACGGCCCGCCCGGTCTGCGTGCTGACCCGCGGTCGCGACGGGCTCGAGGTCACGGGCCCCGCCGTGCTCGACCTCGACCTGCTCGACACCACCGGCTACCCGGACACCCCGCTCACCGATGCCGATCGCCGCGCCCCGCTGCGGCCTGCGCACCCCGCCTACGTCCTGTTCACCTCGGGCTCGACCGGGCGGCCCAAGGGCGTGACGATCGAGCACGCCGCCATCGTCAACCGGCTGCGCTGGATGCAGGACGAGTACCGGATCGACGCGCGCGACGTGGTGTTGCAGAAGACGCCGGTGACCTTCGACGTGTCGGTGTGGGAGTTCTTCTGGCCGTTGCAGGTGGGCGCCCGCCTGGTGCTGGCCCGGCCAGACGGCCACCGCGACCCGCGGTATCTGGCCGAGCTGATCGCCGCCGAGGCGGTCACCGTCGCCCACTTCGTGCCCGCGATGCTGGCCGTCTTCGTCGCGGAACCGGCTGCCGCACAGTGCGGTTCGCTGCGTGCGGTGTTCTGTTCGGGCGAGGCGCTGCCACCCGCGCCCGCGCACCGGTTGCGCGCGCTCACCGGCGCCGCGGTGCACAACCTCTACGGGCCGACCGAGGCCGCCGTGGACGTCACCCACCACGAGGTCACCGACGCCGACACGCAGAGCGTGCCGATCGGGTCGCCGGTCGCCAACACCCGCGTCTACGTGCTCGACGACCGGCTGCGTCCGGTGCCCGCCGGGGTGCCCGGCGAACTGTATCTGGCCGGTGTGCAATTGGCGCGCGGGTACGCCGGGCGACCCGACCTCACCGCCGACCGGTTCGTCGCCGATCCGTTCGCACCGGGCGCGCGGATGTACCGCACCGGCGACCGGGTGCGCTGGTCGGCGGCCGGTGAGCTGGAATACCTGGGCCGCACCGACTTCCAGGTGAAGGTGCGCGGAATGCGGATCGAGCCGGGCGAGATCGAAGCCGCGCTGACCGAACTCGACGGCGTCGACCAGGCGGTCGTCGTCGCCCGCGACGAGCACCTGGTGGCGTACCTGATCCCGGCGGGGCCGGTCGATCCGGACGCGGTGCGCGTGGCGCTGGCCCGGCGACTACCCGCCTACCTGGTGCCCGCGGCGTTCGTGCTGCTGGACGCCTTCCCGCTCAACGCCTCGGGCAAGCTGGACCGCACGGCCCTGCCCGCGCCCGTCTTCGCGGCCGCCGCCTACCGCGCGCCGGTGACCGCCGTGCAGCGGCAGGTGGCGGCCGTGTTCGCCGACCTGCTCGGCGCCGAGCGGGTCGGCCTGGACGACGACTTCTTCGCCCTCGGCGGCAACAGCCTCACCGCCACCCGGGTGGTCGCGCGGCTGGGCGCCGCGCTGGACGCCCAGGTGCCGGTGCGCGCGCTGTTCGACGCGCCCACCGTCGAAGGTCTGGCCGCGCGGGTGGCACCGCTGTGCGGCAGCGGCGCCCGCCCGGCGCTGACGGCCCGGCCGCGTCCGGACCGGATTCCGCTCTCGGCCGCCCAGCAGCGCATCTGGTTCCTCAACCGTTTCCTCGCCGACGGCCCGGGCGACGCGGTGAGCAACATCCCGGTCGCGCTGCGGTTGACCGGCGAGCTCGACGCGGCCGCGCTCACCGCAGCCCTGCACGACGTCGTCACCCGGCACGAATCGCTGCGCACCGTCCACCCCGCCGACGTGGCGGGCCCCTACCAGGTCGTGCGGCCCGCGGGGGAGCAGCGGTTCGATCTGCGGCCCGTCGCGGTCACGGCCGACGACCTGCCCGCCCGGCTCGCCGCCCGGATCGCCGAACCGTTCGACCTCACCGTCGAAACGCCGCTGCGCGCCGACCTTTTCGCGCTCGCGCCGGACGAGCACGTGGTGCTGGTGGTCCTGCACCACATCGGCGCCGACGGCTTCTCGCTCGGCCCGCTGGCCGCGGATCTGATGACCGCGTACACCGCCCGCCGCGCCGGCGTGGCACCGGCGTGGACGCCGCTGCCGGTGCAGTACGCCGACTACGCGCTCTGGCAGGCCGAACTTCTCGGCGACGACGCCGACCCCGGCTCCCGCGCCCACCGCGAACTCGCCTTCTGGCGCGCCGCGCTGGACGGGCTGCCCGAGCAGCTCGACCTGCCCACCGACCGGCCGCGGCCCGCGGTGGCCAGCCACCGCGGCGCCACCCACCGGCTGCGGATCGACGCCGACCTGCACAGCGAACTGCGCGAACTGGCCCGCAAACGCGACACCACCCTGTTCGCCACCGTGCACGCCGCGCTCGCGGTGCTGCTGGCCCGGCTCTCCGGTACCGCGGACATCGCCATCGGCACCCCGGTCGCGGGCCGCGGCGACCAGGGCCTCGACGGCGTGGTCGGCATGTTCGTCAACACCCTGGTGCTGCGCAGCCACATCGACCCGCGGGACCGGTTCGAGGCCGTCCTGGACGAGACCCGCCGCCGCGACCTCGACGCGCTCTCGCACCCGGACCTGCCCTTCGAACGGCTGGTGGAGGTGCTGGCCCCGGCCCGGGCCCGCAACCGGCACCCGCTGTTCCAGGTGGCCCTGACGATGCAGAACTTCACCGTGCCCCCGCTGGAACTGCCCGGCCTGCGGGTGTGCCCGCTGCCGCTGGACGCCGTCGCCGCCGAGTTCGACCTGCAGTTCAGCGTGCTCGAGAACGCCTCCGCCGACGACTCCGACGGCCGCGCCGACGGCATGGACATCGAGATCACCTACGCCACCGAACTTTTCGACGCCGACTCGGTGGCCGTGCTGGCCCGGCGATTCACCCAGGTGCTCGCCGCCGTCGCCGCCGACGCCACCGTGGTCGTCGGCGACATCCAACTGCTCTCCGCCGAGGAGCAGTACCGCACCCTGCACGACTGGGCCGCCACCGGCCGCGACCGCGCCGCGGGCGACCGGACGCTGCCGGACCGGTTCGCCGCCGCCGCGCGCCGCGACCCGGCGGCGACCGCGGTGCGCGCCGCGGCGACCACGCTCAGCTACGGCGAACTCGACGCCAGGTCCAACCGGCTGGCGCGGCGGCTCGTCGCCGCGGGCGTCGGGCCGGAAACCCTGGTGGCGGTGGCGTTGCCGCGCTCGGCCGAGCTGGTCGTCGCCCTGCTCGCCGTGCTCAAGGCGGGCGGCGGCTACCTGCCGATCGACCCGGACTACCCGGCCGACCGCATCGAGTACATGATCGACGACGCCCAGCCGATCTGCGCCCTGACCGCGCCCGGCACCGCGCTGGCCCGCGACTGGTTCGGCGGCCCGGTGCTCGACGTCGAACGCGACGCCGACCCCCGCTACTACGCCTCGACCCCGCTCACCGACGCCGACCGGCGCGCACCCCTGCGACCCGAGCACACCGCCTACGTCATCTACACCTCCGGCTCCACCGGCAGGCCCAAGGGCGTGGTGATACCGCACCGCAACGTCGTGCGGCTGCTGGACAACACCCGCGAGCTGTTCGGTTTCGGCCCGCACGACGTGTGGACGATGTTCCACTCCTACGCCTTCGACTTCTCGGTGTGGGAGCTGTGGGGCGCGCTGCTGCACGGCGGCAGCGTGGTGGTCGTCGACTACTTCACCTCCCGCTCGCCCGAGCAGTTCCGCGAACTGCTCGTGCGCGAACGGGTGACCGTGCTCGACCAGACCCCCTCGGCGTTCTACCAGCTCGTGGCCGCCGACACCGCGGCCGAGCCCGCCGAGTACGCGCTGCGGTGGGTGATCTTCGGCGGTGAGGCGCTGGAGCCGCAACGCCTCGGCGGCTGGCTGCGCCGCTACCCGGACGCACCGCGCCTGGTGAACATGTACGGCATCACCGAGACCACCGTGCACGTCTCGCACCGGGCGATCGACGCGGGCACCGGCGCGGCCAGCGTCATCGGCGGCGCCATCCCCGGCCTGACCGTGCGGGTGCTCGACACCCGGCTGCGGCCGGTGCCGGTGGGAGTGCCGGGCGAGATCTACGTCTCCGGCGGACAGCTGGCGCGCGGTTACCTCGGCAGGCCGGGGCTCACGGCAGGCCGCTTCGTGGCCGATCCCTACGGCCCGGCGGGTGCGCGCGCCTACCGCTCCGGCGACCTGGCGCGCTGGACCGCCACCGGCGAGCTGGAATACCTCGGCCGCGCCGACCAGCAGGTGAACCTGCGCGGCTTCCGCATCGAACTCGGCGAGATCGAGGCGGCGTTGCTGGCCGAGCCCGAGGTCACCGAGGCCGCCGTGGTGGTGCGCAGCGACCTGGTCGACGAGGCCAGGATCGTCGGCTACCTGGTCACCACCGGGCCGGTGGACACCGCCGCGCTGCGGGAGCGGGTGCGCCGCACCCTGCCCGAGCACATGGTGCCCGCCGCGCTGGTGGAGATCGACCGGATTCCGTTGACCGTCAACGGCAAACTGGACCGGGCGGCGCTGCCCGCGCCGGTGTTCACCGCCACCGCCTACCGCGCGCCGGCCACCCTGGTCGAGGAGATCGTGGCCGGGGTCTACGCCGAGGTGCTCGGCCTGACCGACCAGCGGGTCGGCGCCGACGACGACTTCTTCGCCCTCGGCGGCAGTTCGCTGCTCGCGGCCAAGGCGGCGGCCCGGATCGGCACCGCCCTGGACCGGCAGGTGTCGGTGCGCACGCTGTTCGAGGCGCCGCGGGTCGCCGAACTGGCCGCGGCCGTGGAGGCCGCCGCGGCGGCGACCCGCCCGCCACTGGTGGCGGGCGCACGCCCGGCCCGCCTGCCGCTCTCACCGGCGCAGCAGCGGATGTGGTTCCTCAACCGCTACGACGCGGCCTCGACCGCCTACACCATTCCGGTGGCACTGCGGCTGCGCGGCGCGCTCGACCCGGCCGCGCTGCGGGCCGCGCTCGCCGACCTGGTCGCCCGCCACGAAGCACTGCGGACCCGCTATCCCGAGGTGGACGGCGAGCCCGTCCAGGAGATCCTGCCCGCGGGCCCGGCGCTGCCGAACGCCGAGACCGTCGCGGAATCGGAGCTGCCGCAACGCATCCGGGAACTGGTGCACGCCCCCTTCGACGTCACCGCGGAGGTGCCGGTGCGGCTGCGGCTGCTGCGGGTGGCCGAGACCGAGCACGTGCTCGTCGGCGCGCTGCACCACATCGCCGCCGACGGCTCCTCGATCGTCCCGTTCGTGCGCGACCTGATGACCGCCTACACCGCCCGGGTGGCCGACTCGGCGCCGTGCTGGGAGCCGCCTGCCGTGCAGTACGCCGACTACGCGCTGTGGCAGCGCGCGTTGCTCGGCGACGAAAGCGACCCGGCGTCGCGGGCCGCCGAGCAGATCGGCTACTGGACGCGGGCGCTGGCCGGACTGCCCGATCAGCTCGCGCTGCCGACCGACCGCCCGCGCCCGGCCACGCAGAGCCTGCGCGGCGACACCGTCTCCGTCGCGGTCGACGCCCGGCTGCACGCCGGGCTGGTGGCACTGGGCCGGGCCCACGGCGCGACCCTGTTCATGGTGGTGCACGCCGCCTTCGCCGCCCTGCTGGCCCGGTTGTCGGGCACCGCGGACATCGCCGTGGGCACCCCGGTCGCCGGACGTGGCGCCGCCGAACTCGACGACGTGATCGGCATGTTCGTCAACACCCTGGTGCTGCGCACGGTCGTCGACGACGGCGCGCCGTTCACCGAACTGCTCGACCGGGCACGGGCCGCCGACCTGGCCGCTTTCGCACACGCCGACGTGCCGTTCGAGCGGCTGGTCGAGGTGCTCGACCCGGCCCGCTCCACGGCCCGGCATCCGCTGTTCCAGGTCGGGTTCTCCTTCCAGAACCACGAGCGCGGCACGCTGGAGCTGCCGGGACTCACCGTCGAGGAGATCGAATTCGACAGCGGCGTGGCGCAATTCGATCTGCACCTGTTCGCCCTCGACCGGTACGGCAGCGGCGGCGCCCCGCAGGGCGTCGAGCTGGTCCTCGGCTACGCCACCGACCTGTTCGAGGCGAGCACCGCACGGCGCTTCGCCGATCAGCTGCACCGGGTGCTGGCCGAGGTGGTCCGGCAGCCGCAGGTCGTGGTCGGCGATCTGGACCTGCTCGGCCCCGCGGGCCGCGAGCTGCTCGGCACCTGGAACGCCACCGCGCATCCGCTGCCCGCCGCCACCCTCGCCGACCTCGGTGCCCGCCAGGCCGCGGCCACCCCGGACGCGGTCGCGGTGCTCGACGCGCACCAGGGCCGCACCCTCACCTACCGTGAGTTCGACGCGGCCGCGAATCGCCTGGCCCGGCGGCTGATCCGCGCGGGCGTCGGCCCGGAGCAGACCGTGGTGCTCGCCCTGCGCCGCTCGGTGGCACTGGTGGTCGCGATGCACGCCGTCGTGCGCGCCGGTGGTGCGTACGTGCCCGTCGACCCGGACCATCCGGCCGAGCGGATCGCCCACATCCTCGACACCGCGGCCCCGGTCTGTGTGCTCGCGACGGGGGACCTGCCGTTCGACACCGCCCTGCCGGTGCTCGACATCGACGGCGGCGCGGCGCTGCCGGACGATCCGATCCGTGACGAGGAACGGGTGCGCCCGCTGCGTCCCGAGCATCCGGCCTACGTGATCTTCACCTCCGGCTCGACCGGGCGGCCCAAGGGGGTGGCGGTGCCGCACGCCGCCGTGGCGAACCAGATCCGCTGGCTGTGTGCGGAATTCGGGCTCGGGTCCGCGGACGCCTGCCTGCTCAAGACGCCCGCGACCTTCGACCTGTCGGTGTGGGAGTTCTGGGGGCCGCTGCTCTCGGGTGGGCGGCTCGTGGTCACCGCGCCCGGCGACGAGCGCGACCCGGATCGGCTGCGCGACCTGCTCGACCGGCACGCGATCACGCTGCTGTGCACGGTGCCCTCGATGCTGGCCATGCTGCTCGGTGCCGCCGCCGGCCTGCCCGGCGCCCTGCGGCACGTGCTCGCCATCGGTGAGGCGCTGCCGCCCGCCGTCGCCGCCGACTTCCTCGACCGCGCCGCGGGCACCGGCGCGGCGCTGCACAACCTGTACGGGCCGACCGAGGCGGCGGTCTCGATCACCGCCCACGAGGTGCGGGAGCGGCCGCGGCACACGGTGCCGATCGGCACCCCCGCCTGGAACAGCCGCCTGCACGTGCTCGACCGGCGCATGCGGCCGGTTCCGGTCGGCGTGGCCGGCGAGCTGTACCTGGCGGGCGCGCAGCTGGCCCGTGGATACCAGGCCGCGCCCGCGCTGACCGCGGGCCGCTTCGTCGCCGACCCCTTCGATCGCGGCGCCCGCATGTACCGCACCGGCGACATCGTCCGCCGTCGCGCCGACGGCTCGCTCGAGTACCTCGAACGCGCCGATTTCCAGGTCAAGATCGGCGGCTTCCGCATCGAACTCGGTGACATCGAATCCGCGTTGCTCGCGCTGCCCGGTGTGCGGGCCGCCGTCGCGCTCGCCCGGCCCGACGGCGCGGCGGGCGCGCGGTTGGTGGCCTACGCGGCGGTGGACGGCGTGCTGTCGAGCGCGGCGAGCGGGTCATCGAACGGCGGCGCCTCGGCCGCCGATGCCACGGCGCGCGAAAACGACGTGGTGAGCGCGACGACCCGGATCGGCGCCGAATTGCGGGCCGGGTTGCGGGAGCGGCTGCCCGGGTACATGGTGCCCGCGGCGGTGATGGCGTTGCCCGCGTTGCCGCTCACCGGCAACGGCAAGGTGGACCGGGCGCGGTTGCCCGAGCCGGTCTTCGCCGAGGGTGCGTTCCGGGAACCGCGGGGACCGGTGCAGCGGTTGGTGGCGGCGACCTTCGCCGAGGTGGTGGGGATTCCCCCCGAGCGGGTCGGCGCCGAGTCCGACTTCTTCGACCTCGGCGGGAACTCGCTGCTGGCCACGAAACTCGCGGCCCGGCTCGGCGCCGCGCGGGGTGTGCGGGTGCCGGTCGCCGCGGTCTTCGAGGCGCCGACGGTCGAGGCGCTGGCCCGCCGCCTCGACGCGCTCGACGGCGCGGCCAGGCCGCCGCTGGTGCGCCGCACCGGCACCGCGCCGGTGCCGCTGGCGCCCGCCCAGCAGCGCATGTGGGTGGTCAACCGGCTGGCCCCGGATTCGGCGGCCTACAACATCCCGGCCGCGCTGCGCCTCACCGGCGACCTCGACCACGCCGCCCTCACCGCGGCCGTGCGTGACGTCCTGGACCGGCACGCGACCCTGCGCACCCGCTACCCGGACGGCCCCGAGGGACCGGTCCAGGAAGTCCTGCCGGTCGCGGCGCTCGCGCCGGACCTCACGCCCGTCCCGGTGCGCGCCGACGAATTGCCCGCGCGGCTGGCGGAATTCGTCTCGCGCGGATTCGACGTCGCGGCCGCGCCGCCCGCGCGCATCGCCCTGTTCGCCTGCGCCGACGAGCACGGCGGAGGGCACGACGGGCCGCCGTCCACCAGCACCGAGCACGTCCTCGTCGTGGTGGTGCACCACATCAGCGCCGACGGCTACTCGGTCCTCCCGCTCACCCGCGACCTGATGCGCGCCTACGCCGAGCGCGCGGCCGGGCGCGCACCGGGCTGGGCACCACTGGCGATCACCTACGCCGACTACAGCGTGTGGCAGCACGACCTGCTCGGCGCACCGGATGCCCCCGACAGCGCGGCGGCTGCCCAGCTGGCGTACTGGCGGGGCGAGCTGGCGAGCGCGCCGGAGTTGCTGGCACTGCCCACCGATCGTCCCCGGCCCCCGCATCGCGACATGCGCGGGGCGAGCGTGGACGTGACGGTCGACGCCGAACTGACCGGCGCACTCGACCGGGTGGCGCGCACCCACGGCACCACCCTGTTCACCGTGCTGCACAGCGCGCTGGCCGTGCTGCTGGCCAAGCTCTCCGGCGGCACCGACATCTGCGTGGGCGTGCCGGTGGCCGGGCGCGGCGAACGCGAACTCGACGACCTGGTCGGCATGTTCGTCAACACGGTGGTGCTGCGCACCGAGATCGAGGCCAAGGCCGGGTTCGCCGACCTGCTCGCGCAGGCGAGCAGGCGCATGCTCGGCGCGCTCTCGCACGCCGACGTGCCGTTCGAGCAGGTGGTGGACGCGCTCGGCCGCACCAGGTCCAGCGCCTACACCCCGCTGTTCCAGGTGATGTTCACCTTCCAGAACATGCCACCGGGCACCGTCGAACTGCCCGGACTGGCCGTCGAGGTGATCGATCCGGCGCCCGCGGAGGCGAAGTTCGATCTCCAGGTCATCGGTATCGAGCGGTTCGACGCCGAGGGCGGTCGCGCCGGGCTGACCCTGCGCCTGGGCTACGCCCTGGACATCCTCGACGCCGACACCGTGCGTGGCTACGCCGACCGGCTGCTGCTGGTGCTGGCCGCCGTCGCCGCCGACCCGTCGATCGCCGTGCGCGCCATCGACATCCGCACCGACGCCGAGCGGAACACCACCCCCGCCACCCTGGCGGACCTCCCGGCACTGATCGCCACCGCGGCGCAGCTCGCGCCGACGGCCGTCGCGTTCGCGCACGGCGAGCATCGGGTCACCTACGCCCAACTCCAGGACAAGCTGGCCGGCGTCGCCACGGCGATGGGCGCCGCCGCCTCACCCGAAGCGCTCATCAACGTCGCTCTCGCCGGGTTGGTCCCCGGCATCCTCACCGCGCTCGGCGGCACCGGTCTCGCCGCCGCGCTGCACACCCTCCTCGCCGAGACCCGGACCGTGGTCTCCGAAAGGAACAGCTGATGTCCCAAGCAGAATCGCTCACCTCCCGTGGACTCGGCAACCGCCCCGCCACCGCACGCCATGCCGCACTACGCCGCGCCTACGGTCTCGCGGATCTGCCGCGACTGATCGAGACCGTCGCCGATCTGGAACCCGACCGGGTGGCCCTGCGCACCGGCGACACCGTGATCGGCTACGCCGCCCTGGCCGCCGAGGTCGGCACCCTCGGCGCCGCGATGGGCGGCGCGCTCAGCCAGGACGCGTTGATCTCGGTGGTGGTCTCCGGCCTGCTGCCCAGCCTGGTGGAGGCGGGCGAGGGCGCGCTCGGCGAGGTCCTCGAGCAGCTGCTCGACGACGCCCTGGTCGCCGCCGACCCGCTGCTGCCGGTCTCCTTCGCTCCAGTGGAGACGCTGGTGACCGAGTTCGCCGAGCAGGTGCGGCGCACTCCCGACGCGATCGCGCTCGAGTTCGAGGACATCACCCTCACCTACGCCGAATTCGACGCCCGCGCCGAGGCACTGGCCCGGCACCTGGTGCGATGCGGCGTCGGCCCGGAGACCCTGGTCGGCCTGGCGGCGCGGCGATCGATCGAACTGATGGTCGGCATGTACGCCATCCACAAGGCGGGTGGCGGTTACGTGCCGATCGACCCCGAGCACCCGGCCGAGCGGATCGCCTACGTGCTCGACACCGCTGCCCCGGTGCTGGTGCTCACCACCACCGCCGACGAACCCGCCGGACTGGGCGATGCGCGGGTGCTGCGCATCGACGAGTTCGAGGCGGCCCCACCCGCGGCCGAGCCCGAGCTCGCGCCGTTGCCCGGCCCGCACCCCGACACCGTCGCCTACGTCATCTTCACCTCCGGGTCCACCGGACGGCCCAAGGGCGTGGCGGTCTCGCACCGCTCGGTGATGGCGAACCTGCGCTGGCGCCAGCGACTGCACCCGATGCGGCCCGACGACGTGGTGATCCAGAAGACCCCGTTCACCTTCGACGTGTCGGTGTGGGAGTTCTTCTGGCCGCTCCAGGTCGGTGCCCGGCTGGCCATCGCGCGTCCCGACGGCCACCGCGATCCCGCCTACCTGGTGCGCTTCCTGGCCGAACGAGGCGTCACCATCGCGCATTTCGTGCCCTCCATGCTGGCGATGTTCGTCGCCGAACTGGCGAGCAGCGGCGTCACGCTCGACGCGCTGCGCATGGTCGTCGCCTCCGGTGAGGCGCTGCCCGCGGCCACGGCGGCCGCTCTGCGCGACGTCAGCGGCGCGACGCTGCAGAACACCTACGGCCCCACCGAGGCCACCGTCGACGTGACCGCGCACGAGGTCACCGCCGCCGACACCGTCACGGTGCCGATCGGCACCGTCGCCGACGACAACGAACTGCTGGTCCTGGACGAGAGCCTGCGCCCGGTGCCCACCGGCGTGGTGGGCGAGCTGTACCTGGCGGGCGTGCAACTCGCCCGCGGGTACGTCGCGCGGCCCGGCCTGACCGCGGAACGGTTCGTGGCCAACCCGCACGGCGCGCCGGGGGAGCGCATGTACCGCACCGGCGACCTGGTGCGCTGGGGCGGGGGCGCCGACGGCGGACCGCTGGAACTGGAGTACCTGGGCCGCATCGACTTCCAGGTCAAGCTGCGCGGGCTGCGCATCGAACTCGGCGAGGTGGAGGCGGCGCTGCTGCGCTCGCAGCAGGTCGCCCAGGCCGCGGTGGTCGTGCGGCAGCACGCGGGCGGCGATCACCTCGTCGGTTATGTGGTGCCCGCGGGCGGCCCCGTCGATCCCGCCGCGGTGCTCGCGGTGGCACGCGAGCACCTGCCCGAGTACATGGTGCCCGCACTGGTGCAGGTGCTCGACGAGCTGCCGGTGAACGCCAACGGCAAGCTCGATCGCGCCGCGCTGCCCGAGCCCGACTTCGGCGCGGCCGCAGGGGAATACCGGGAACCGGTGACGGCGGCCGAACGCGCGGTCGCGGCGGTGTTCGCCGAACTGCTCGGGGTGGACCGGGTCGGCGCCGACGACAACTTCTTCGCCCTCGGCGGCAACTCCCTGCTGGCCACCCGCGCCATCGCCCGGGTGGCGGCCGCTCTCGGCGTCACCATCGACGTGCGCGACTTCTTCGACCGTCCGACGGTCGCGGCCCTGGCCGCCTTGTCGGGCACCGCCGAGGCGCGCCCGCCGCTCACCGCGCAGGCGCGCCCGGAGCACATTCCGCTCTCGCCGGCCCAGCGGCGCATGTGGTTCCTCAACCGGCTCGGCACCGACTCCGGCCGCGACCCGGCCGCGGGCGCGGTGGACAACATCCCCGTCGCGCTGCGCCTGCGCGGCCCGCTCGACGCGGCCGCGCTCGCCGCGGCCATGTCGGACCTGGTGGCCAGGCACGAGATCCTGCGCACCGTCTACCCGCAGACCGAGACCGGCCCGGTGCAGGTGATCCGCCCCGTGCACCCGGTGCCCGCGTTGGTGCCCGGTGCCGTCGCCGAGTCCGAACTCGTCGAAACCGTGCAGGCCATCGCCATCCAGGGATTCGATGTGGCCGAGGAGATCCCGATGCGGGTCCGGCTGCTGCGCTGCGGACCCGAGGACCACACGCTGGTGTTCGTCGTCCATCACATCGCCGCCGACGGCGTCTCGATGGGTGTGCTGGTGCGCGACCTGGTCACCGCCTACGCCGCCCGGCGCGACGGGCACGCACCGGACTGGGCGCCGTTGCCGGTGCAGTACGCCGACTACGCGCTGTGGCAGCAGCGCGTGCTCGGCGATGCGCAGGACCCGGAGTCCGCGCTGGCCCGCCAACTGGACTTCTGGCGCGCCGAACTCGTCGAGCTGCCCGCCCAGTTGGATCTGCCCACCGACCGGCCCCGGCCCGCGGTGTCCACCTACCGGGGTGCCTCGCACGCCTTCGCCCTCGACGCGGGCCTGCGGGCCGACATCGACCGGGTCGCGGCGCGCTACGGCGCGACGCCGTTCATGGTGGTGCACGCCGCGCTGGCGGCGCTGCTGGCGCGGCTGTCCGGCACCGCCGACATCGCCGTGGGCACGCCGGTGGCCGGGCGGGGCGAGGCGCTGCTCGACGACGTGGTTGGCATGTTCGTCAACACCCTGGTGCTGCGCACCGAGGTGCGCCCGGCCGCCACCTTCGCCGAGCTGGTCGCGCACGCCCGCGACCGGGACCTGCGCGCCTTCGCCCACCGTGACATCCCCTTCGAACAACTCGTGGAGGCCCTCAACCCGGCCCGCTCCCGGGGCAGGCATCCGCTGTTCCAGGTGGCGTTGTTCATGCAGAACATCGGCCCGGTCGCGCTCGCGCTGCCGGGCCTGCGCGTCGAACAACTCGACTTCGATCCCGGCTTCGCCAAATTCGACCTGCAACTGACCCTGTCCGAGCCGTTGGACGACGCGGGCGGCTACCGCGCCGAATTCACCTACGCCTCCGACCTGTTCGACGCGGCGACGGTGGCCGAGTTCGCCGCCAAGTTCGACCGGCTGTTGCGCGCGGCACTCGCCGACCCCGAACGCGTGCTCGGCGACATCGACGTGCTCGACGCGGGTGAACGCGACTACGTGGTGGACAGCTGGAACGCCAGCGGTCACAAGGTGGCCGAACGATTCCTGCACGACGGCTTCGACATCCAGGTCCGCCGCACCCCCGACGTGATCGCGGTGCGCGCCGACGACGGCGAAACCCTCACCTACGCCGAACTGTCCGCGCGCGCCAACCGGCTGGCGCGGCTGCTCATCGCGGCCGGTGTCGGCCCCGAATCGCTGGTGGTGCTGGCCATGCCGCGCGGCGTCGAGCTGGTGGTGGCGATGTACGCGGTGCTGCGCGCTGGCGGTGCGTACGTGCCGGTGGATCCGGCGCATCCGGCCGAGCGGGTGGGACATATCCTCGCCACGGCCGCGCCGCGGGTCGTGCTGACCACCGCGGCGGCCGGTGTCGCCCCGGCCGCGCTGCCCGCCGGCGTGCCGGTGCACCGGGTCGACGAACTCGACCTGTCCGGGTACGCGCCGACCCGGATCGCCGACCACGAACGCGCCCCGCTGCACCGGGACAACCCCGCCTACGTGATCTTCACCTCCGGCTCCACCGGCAAGCCCAAGGGCGTGTCGGTGAGCCACCGGGCCATCGTCAACCAGCTGGCCTGGATGCACGCCGAGTACCGCGTGCGGCCCGGCGATGTATATCTGCAGAAGACCGCCGCCACCTTCGACGTCTCGCTGTGGGGCTACTTCCTGCCGCTGCGCGCGGGCGCCACCCTGCGGCTGGCCGCGCCCGACGGACACCGCGATCCGCGCTACCTGGCCGAGACGATCGCCGCCGACCAGGTCACGCTCACCGACTTCGTGCCCTCGATGCTCGCGGTGTTCGCCGCGCACGCCCGGCGCGGTGAGCTCGACTCGCTGCGTGAGGTCTTCGTCATCGGCGAGGCGCTGCCGCCGGAGACGGTGGCCGCCTTCCACGCCGTCTGCGATGCCGGGCTGCACAACCTGTACGGCCCGACCGAGGCCGCGGTCTCCATCACCTACCGGGAGGTCACCGCGGCCGACGGCCCGCTGGTGCCCATCGGGGAACCGGAGTGGAACTCGCAGGTCTATGTGCTGGACGCGCGACTGCATCCGGCGCCGATCGGTGTACCCGGTGAGCTGTACCTGGCCGGCGATCAGCTCGCCCGCGGCTACCACGGCCGCGTCGACCTCACCGCCGACCGGTTCGTCGCCAACCCGTTCGGCCGCGGCGGCGAACGCATGTACCGCACCGGCGATCTGGTGCGGTGGAGCCCGGACGGCGAGCTGATCTACCTGGGGCGCGTCGATTTCCAGGTGAAGTTCCGCGGTCAGCGCATCGAGCTCGCCGAGATCGAGACCGCGCTGCTGGCCGAACCGGAGGTGGGGCAGGCCGCGGCGGCGCTGTGGTCGCGCGAGCAGGGGTCCGGCGAGCCGGGCGAGCACCTGGTCGGCTACGTGGTCGCCGCACCCGGCGCGGAGGTGGACACCGACCGGCTGCGCGCCGCGCTGACCCGCCGCCTGCCCGCCTACATGGTGCCGACCGCCCTGGTGGAGCTGGCCGAGTTCCCGCTCAACACCAGCGGGAAGCTGGATCGGCGGGCGCTGCCCGCACCGGTGTTGCGCGCGGGCGTCTTCCGCGCTCCCGTCGATCGGGTGCAGCGGCTGGTGGCCGAGGTGTTCGCCGAGGTGCTCGGCGCCGAGCGCGCCGGACTCGACGACGACTTCTTCGCCCTCGGCGGCAGTTCGCTCGACGCCACCCAGGTGACGGCGCGGGTGGGGACGGCACTGGACGCCCGGGTGCCGGTGCGGACCCTGTTCGAGGCGCCGACGGTGGCGGCCTTCGCCGACGCGATCCGCCCGCTCGCCGGGACGGCGGCCGACCGGCCCGTACTGGCCCGCCGCGCCCGGCCGGACCGGATCCCGTTGTCCCCGGCCCAGCAGCGGCTGTGGTTCCTCAACCGGGTGGAGACCCAGGACGGCGCCGACAGCGTCTACAACCTGCCGGTGGTGCTGCGGCTCACCGGTGAGCTCGACATCCCCGCGCTCGAACACGCGGTGGGCGACGTGCTCGGCAGGCACGAGAGCCTGCGCACCGTCTTCCCGCAGGACGAGCGCGGCCCCTGTCAGGCGGTGCTGCCCGCCGCCGAGGTCGGACCCGCGCTGGACCTGATCCCGGTGACCCCGGACGAGCTCGACGATGCCGTCGCGTCGCTGGTGCGCGCCGGCTTCGACGTCACCACCGAACTGCCCGCCCGGATCGCCCTGCTCGGCATCGAACGCGAAAATCCCACGGAGCACGCGGAATACGTGCTGGTGTTCGTGGTGCACCACATCGCCGCCGACGCCCTGTCGGCGGCCCCGCTGGTCGCCGACCTGATGCGCGCCTACCGGGCCAGGCACGCCGGTGCCGCCCCGGACTGGGCGGAACTGCCGGTGCAGTACGCCGATTACAGCCTGTGGCAGCACGAACTGCTCGGTTCCCCCGACCGCCCCGGCGACCTCGCCGCCGACCAGCTCGACTTCTGGCGCGCCACCCTCGACGGCGCGCCCGCGCAGCTGCCGCTGCCCACCGACCGCCCCCGCCCCGCGCACCCGACCCTGCGCGGCGCCGCCGTCGACCTCGCCCTCGATGCCGCGGCCACCGAGGGACTGCGCGCACTGGCCGCCCGCAGTGGCGCCACCCTGTTCATGGTGGTGCACGCCGCCTTCGCCGCCACCCTGGCCCGGCTGTCCGGCACCGACGACATCGTGGTCGGCACCCCGGTCGGCGGCCGGGGCGATCGCGCCCTCGACGCGCTGGTCGGCATGTTCGTCAACACGCTGGTGCTGCGCACGCCCATCCGGCTCGACGCCACGCTCGCCGAGGTGGTCGCGCAGGTGCGCGAGGTCGACCTGGCCGCCTTCGCCCACCCCGAACTGCCTTTCGAACAGCTCGTCGACGCCCTGGTGACCGACCGCTCGGGCGGTGCGCACCCGCTGTTCCAGGTGATGCTGAGCTTCGGCGCGGCCGACCAGCCCACCGCGGAGTTCGCACTGCCCGGTGTGCGGGTCGAGACACTGCCGGTGCCCGACGACGGCGCCAAGTTCGATCTGCACCTGGTGCTCACCGAGCAGCCCGGCGGCGGCCTGTCCGGCAGCCTGCGCTACGCCACCGACCTGTTCGACCCCGCCACCGCCGCCGCGCTCGCCGCCCGGTTCACCCGCGTGCTCGGCGCCGCGGCCACCGCACCCGACACCGCCGTCGGCGCGGTCGAGCTGCTCGACGCCGAGGAACGGGCCCTGGTCCTGCACCGCTGGAACGACACCGCGCACGCCCTGGCCCAGGACGGCACCCTCGCCGACCTGTTCGCCCGCCAGGCGGCCCGCACCCCGGACCGGCCCGCTCTCACCGCCGACGGCGTGACGCTCACCTACGCCGAGTTCGCGGCCCGGGTGAACCGGCTCGCCCGCTGGCTCATCGGCCAGGGCGTCGGCCCGGACGCCCTGGTGGCACTGGGCATGCGCCGGTCGATCGACCTGGTGGTCGGCATGTATGCGGTCACCGTGGCCGGCGGCGGCTACCTGCCGCTGGACCCCGACCACCCGGCCGAGCGGACCCGCCACATCCTCGACACCGCCATCCCGGTCGCCGTGCTCACCGCGGGTACCGACCTGGATCTGCCGGTCGCGCAGATCCGCATCGACCGGCTGGACCTGGAGCGCTACCCCACCACCCCGGTCCGCGACGCCGAGCGCCGCGCACCGCTGCGGGCCGCGCACACCGCCTACGTCCTGTTCACCTCCGGCTCCACCGGGCGACCCAAGGGCGTGGCCGTCGCGCACGCCGCCGTCGTCAACCGGCTGCGCTGGATGCAGGAGGCCTACATCGCGTTGCGGCCCGACGACGTGCTGTTGCAGAAGACCCCGGTGACCTTCGACGTCTCGGTGCCGGAGTTCTTCTGGCCGCTCCAGGTCGGCGCCCGCCTGGTGCTGGCCACCCCGGACGGCCACCGAGATCCGCGCTACCTGGCCGAGGTGATCCGCGCCGAGGGCGTCACCGTCGCGCATTTCGTGCCGTCGATGCTCGCGGTGTTCCTGGCCGAGGCGGCATCGGGCGACACCCGGCTGCGGCACCTGCTGTGCTCGGGCGAAGCGCTGCCCGCCGCCACCGCGCAGCGGGCCCGCGAACTCACCGGCGCCCGCGTGCACAACCTGTACGGTCCCACCGAAGCCGCCGTCGAGGTGACCTGCCACGAGGTCACCGACGCCGACACCGACACCGTGCCGATGGGCAGGCCGGTGTGGAACACCCGGGTCTACGTGCTCGACGCCCGCCTGCGGCCGGTGCCCGTCGGGGTGCCCGGCGAGCTGTACCTGGCCGGGGCGCAGCTGGCGCGCGGCTACCTCGGCCGCGCCGACCTCACCGGAGACCGGTTCGTGGCCGACCCGTTCGGCGAGCCGGGCGATCGCATGTACCGCACCGGCGACCTGGTGCGCTGGAACCGCGACGGGGAACTGGAATACCTGGGCCGCACCGACTTCCAGGTGAAGCTGCGCGGCCTGCGCATCGAACTCGGCGAGATCGAGACCGCCCTGCTTGCGGTGCCCGGCGTCGAGCAGGCCGCGGTGCTGGTGCGCGACGATCACGGCACCGGCCCGCGATTGGTGGCCTATGTGGTGGGCGCCGAACCGGTCCCGGCCGAGGGGCTGCGCGCGGAACTGGCCCGGCGCCTGCCCGGGTACATGGTGCCCGGTGTCTACGTCGCGCTGGATGCCTTGCCGCTCAACGCCTCCGGCAAACTGGACCGCGCCGCCCTGCCCGCCCCCGCACCCGTCGCCACGGATTTCCGCCCGCCCACCGGAGCCGCCGAAACCCTCGTCGCCCGGATCTTCGCCGACCTGCTCGGCCACCCCGCGGTCGGCGCGGGCGACGATTTCTTCGCCCTCGGCGGCAACTCGCTGATCGCCACCCAGCTCGCGGCCCGCCTCACCGCCGCCCGCGGTGTGCCGGTGCCGGTGCGCGCGGTGTTCGACGCCCCCACCGTCGCCGAACTCGCCCGCGTCGTCGGTGCACCGGCGGAATCCGCCGCGCCCGACCTGCCGCCGCTGACCGGCGGCGCGCGGCTGGACCCGGTCCCGCTGTCCATCGCCCAGCAGCGCATGTGGTTCCTCAACCGGTTCGACAACCGTGGCGGCGGCTACCAGATCCCGTTCGCGCTGCGCCTGTCCGGTGCGCTGAACGTGCCCGCGCTGGATGCCGCCATCGCCGACGTGATCGCCCGCCACGAGACGCTGCGCACCCTCTACCCCGAACAGGACGGCGCGGCCCACCAGGTTGTGTTGCCCGCGGGCACCCGCCTGGTCGACCTGGTCGCCCGGCCCGTGCGCGCCGCGGAACTGCCCGAACTCGTCGCCGCCGCCGCGAGCACGCCCTTCGACGTCACCGCCGAGGTGCCGGTGCGGGTGAAGCTGCTCGAGGTGCGCGACGCGCCCGGTCCCGAACACGTGCTGCTGTTCGTCGTGCACCACATCGCCGCCGACGGCTGGTCCTTCGCCCCGCTGACCCGCGACCTGGCCGCCGCCTACGTGGCGCGCTGCGCGGGCGTCGCCCCCGCCTGGGCGCCGCTGCCGGTGCAGTACGCCGACTACGCCTGCTGGCAGCGTCGCGCCCTCGGCGCCCCCGACGAGCCCGGCTCGGTGCTCGCCGGCCAGCTGCGGTACTGGACCGAGCAGCTGGCCGGACTGCCGGACGTGCTCACCCTGCCCGTCGACCGGCCGCGCCCCGCGGTCGCCACCGGCCGGGGCGGCGCGGTCACCGGGCACCTCGACGCCGCCCTGCACCGCGGCATCGTGGAACTCGCCGCCGCGCACCGGGCGACACCTTTCATGGTGCTGCACGCCGCCCTGGCCGCGTTGCTGAGCAGGCTCGCCGTCACCGACGACGTGGTGCTCGGCGCCCCGGTGGCCGGGCGCGGCGACGCCGCGCTCGACGAGCTGGTCGGCATGTTCGTCAACACTCTCGTGCTGCGCACCCGGGTCCGCCCCGACGCCCCGCTCGCCGAGCTGATCGACACCGTGCGCGACACCGACCTGGCCGCCTTCGACCACGCCCTCGTCCCCTTCGAACAGCTCGTCGACGCGCTCAATCCGGTGCGCTCGCAAGCGCATTCGCCGCTGTACCAGGTGGCGTTGACGCTACAGAACCAGGCCGCGCCGCAGGTGCGGCTGCACCGCCTCGAGATCACCGCACTCGAGGTCGGCCCGGCGCCCATCCAGGTGGATCTGGACTGGACGCTCACCGACCGCTACGACGCCGAGGGCGCACCGGCCGGCATCGACGTGTACCTGCACTACGCGCTCGACCTGTTCGACGAGCCGACCGTGACCGGTTTCCTGGCCGGTTTCGAACGCGTGCTGCGGGCGATGGTGCGCGACGCCAGGACCGTCGTCGGCGATGTCGAACTGATGTCGGTGGCCGAACGCGGCATGCTGCTGGCCGACCGCAACGCCACCGCACACCGGCTGCCCGCCGAAACCCTCGACGACCTGCTCACCACCCGGGTGGCCGCCGATCCACACGGTCACGCGGTCACCGTCGGCGCCGACACCCGCACCTACACCGAACTCGCCGAGCGGGTGAACCGGTTGGCGCATTACCTCATCGGCGCGGGAGTGGGGCCCGAGCGCGTCGTCGGCCTGGTCGCGCACCGGGGCCTGGACATGCTGGTCGCGATGTACGCGATCGTGCGCGCGGGCGGCGCCTACCTGCCGCTGGACCCCGCGCACCCGGCCGACCGACTGGCCCACATCGTCGAATCCGCGCAGCCGGCCCTGGTGCTCGTACCGGCGGGCGCGGACCTGCCACCGCTCGGGGTCCCCGTCCTGCGGATGGCCGACCTCGACCTCGCCGACGCACCGGCCCGGCCGGTCACCGACGCCGACCGCACCGCCGCCCTGCGCCCGGACAACACCGCCTACGTGCTGTTCACCTCCGGCTCCACCGGGCGGCCCAAGGGCGTGGCGGTGACCCACCGCGCCATCATGAACCAGCTGCGCTGGCTGGAGCACCGCTACCAGGTGACCGGCGCGGACCGCATCCTGCAGCGCGCGCCGCTGACCTTCGACGTCTCGGTCTGGGAGTGCTTCCTGCCGGTCGCCGTCGGCGCGCCGCTGGTGATCGCCGCGCCCGGCGCGCACCTGGACCTGGCCGCCTTCGCCGACCTGCTGCGCGAGCACCGCATCACCATCGCCGAATACGTGCCGTCGGTGCTGGCCGCGCTGATCGCCGAGGGCATGGGCGACGCGCTCGCGTCGTTCCGGCACCTGCACTGCGGCGGCGAGGCGCTGACCCCCGACCTGCTCACCGCCCTGCGCGCAGTGTTCGACGGCGCGGTACACAACGCCTACGGCCCCACCGAGGCCGCGATCTCGGCGGTCTACCACGAGTTCACCGACGCCGACGTGGCGCAGGGCCGCGACGTGGCGATCGGGCGGCCGTGCTGGAACACCAGGGTCTACGTGCTCGACACGCGGTTGCGGCCGGTGCCGATCGGGGTGCCGGGCGAGCTGTACCTGGCCGGTGACCAGCTCGCCCGCGGCTACCACCGCCGGCCGGGACCGACCGCCGAACGGTTCGTCGCCGACCCGTTCGGCGTGCCGGGCAGCCTGATGTACCGCACCGGCGACCTGGTGCGCTGGAACCGCGACGGAGATCTGATCTACCTGGGCCGCAACGACTTCCAGGTGAAGCTGCGCGGCCAGCGGATCGAGCTCGGCGAGATCGAGGCGGCGCTGGCCGCGGTGCCCGGCGTCGCGAACGCCGCGGTGCGGGTGGTCGCCGACTCGGCCGGGCGCGACGCGCTGGTCGGGTACGTCAGCGGTGACGATCTGTCGGCGGCGGCGGTGTTGGACGTCCTGCGTGACCGGCTGCCCGGGTACATGGTGCCCGCGCACCTGGTCGTGCTGGCGGAGATGCCGCTGACCACGGTGGGCAAACTGGACCGCGCGGCGCTGCCGCGGCCGGAGTTCACCGCCGCCACGACCGCGTATCGGGCGCCCCGCGAGGGCGCCGAGACGGTGCTGGCCACCCTGATCGCCGATCTGCTCGGCGGCGGTGTGCGGGTCGGCGCCGACGACGACTTCTTCGCCCTGGGCGGCAACTCGCTGCTGGCCATGCGCCTGGTCGCCCGCGCGGGCAGCGCGCTCGGCGTGGACCTGACGGTGCGGGAGGTCTTCGAAGCGCCCACGGTGGCGCAGCTGGCCGAGCGGGTGCGCGCGGCGGCGGGCGCGCCGTCGCGGCCCCCGCTGGCCGCCCGGCCGCGTCCGCAGCGGATCCCGTTGTCGGCGGCGCAGACCCGTATCTGGCTGCTGAACCGGCTCGACCCCGAGTCGCCGGTGTACAACATCCCGCTCACCATCCGGCTCACCGGCGCGCTCGACGTGCCCGCGCTGGGCACGGCCCTCGCCGACGTGACGGCGCGCCACGAATCCCTGCGCACCGTGTTCCCGGCCGATGCCGAGGGCCCGCACCAGGTCGTGCGGGCACCGGGCCCGGCGCCGGACCTCGATCCGGTCCGCGTCGAGGGCGATCCGGCCACCGCCGTACTCGGCTTCCTGGCCGACGGGTTCGACCTGCGCACCGAACTCCCAGTGCGCGCCAGGCTGTTCCGGCTCGCCGCGGACGAGCACGTGCTCGCCGTCGTGGTCCATCACATCGCCGCCGACGGCGTCTCGACCGCGCCGCTGGCCCGCGACCTGATGACCGCCTACGCCGCCCGCGCGGCCGGCGCCGCGCCGGGCTGGGCACCGCTGCCGGTGCAGTACGCCGACTTCGCGCTCTGGCAGCGCGAAACACTCGGTGACCCCGACGATCCCGCCTCGGTGCTGGCCCGCCAATCCGCGCACTGGCGCGCCGAACTCGCCGGACTCGCCCCGGTGCTCGAGCTTCCCGCCGACCGCCCGCGGCCCCCGGTGGCCTCCGGCCGCGGCGCGACCGTCGAGTTCGCGCTCTCCACCGAGCTCACCGCCGCGATCGCCGACACCGCCCGCCGCCACGGCGTCTCGCCGTTCATGGTGGTGCACGCTGCCTACGCGGTCCTGCTGGCCCGGCTGGCGGGCACCGCGGACGTGGCGATCGGCACCCCGGTCGCCGGCCGGGCCGAGGCGGCACTCGACGACCTGGTCGGCATGTTCGTCAACACGGTCGTGCTGCGCACACCGGTACCCGCGGGGCAGAGCTTCGCCGAACTGCTGCACCGGGTGCGCGAGATCGACGTGCGCGCCTTCGCCAATGCCGACCTGCCGTTCGAGCGGCTCGTCGAGGACCTGAACCCGGTGCGCTCGCAGGCGCACGCCCCGATCGTGCAGGCGCTGCTCACCTACGAGCACCGCGACGACACCGTGCTGCGGCTGCCCGGTCTCGAGGTGGCGCCGTACCCGCTCGACAGCGGCATCGCCCAGTTCGATCTCGCCCTGGAACTGGCCGAACTCGGCACCGAGGCGGGCACCGCCGTGCGCGCGGTGCTGCGGTACGCCACCGACCTGTTCGACGAGGCGACCGTCGCGTCCTTCGCCGAGCGCCTGATCCGGCTGCTGTCGGCGGCGGTGGCCGACCCGGCCCGCCCGGTCGGCGACCTCGACCTCCTCGCCACCGGCGAACGCGCACTGGTGCTGCGGCACTGGAACGACACCGCCCACCCGGTCGCCGCCCCCGACGACACCCTGGCCTCGCTGTTCGAGCGGCAGGTGCGCCGCACCCCCGACGCGATCGCGCTGACCTTCGAGGGGACGAGTCTGTCCTACGCCGAGTTCGCCGCCCGCGCGCGGCGATTGGCGCGGTGGCTGGTCACCCAGGGTGTCGCGCCGGGCAGCGCGGTGGCGCTGGGCATGCGGCGCTCGGTGGACCTGGTGGTCGGCATGTACGCGGTCACCCTGGCCGGTGGCGCCTACGTGCCGATCGATCCGGAGCATCCGGCCGAGCGCGTCGCGTACGTGCTGCGCACGGCCCGCCCGGTCTGCGTGCTCACCGCGGGTGCGGACCTGCCCGTCGGCACCGCGCCGCAGGTGCGTGTCGACCGGCTGGAGCTGAGCCGGTTCGCCGACGGCCCGATCCGGGACGCCGAACGCCGCGCCCCGCTGCGGCCCGGCCACCCGGCCTACGTCCTGTTCACCTCCGGCTCCACCGGCCGCCCGAAGGGTGTGGCGGTCGCGCACGCCGCCATCGTCAACCGGTTGGTGTGGATGCAGGACCGCTACGGCCTGCGTCCCGACGACGTCGTGCTGCAGAAGACCCCCGCCACCTTCGACGTGTCGGTGTGGGAGTTCTTCTGGCCCTTGCAGGTCGGCGCGCGCCTGGTGGTCGCCAGGCCCGACGGCCACCGCGACCCGGCCTACCTGGCGCGGCTGATCGTCGACGAGCGCGTCACCACCGTGCATTTCGTGCCCTCGATGCTGGCGGTGTTCCTCGCCGAGCCCGCCGCCGACCGCACGGGCCTGCGGCGGGTGTTCGCCTCCGGCGAGGCGCTGCCCGCCCCGATCGCCCAGCGCGCCCGCCGCGTCCTCGGCGCCCGGGTGCACAACCTGTACGGGCCGACCGAAGCCGCCGTCGACGTCACCTTCCACGAGGTCACCGACGCCGACACCGGTGCTGTGCCTATCGGTAGGCCGGTGTTCAACACCCGCCTGCTGGTGCTGGACGCCCGGCTGCGCCCGGTACCGGTGGGCGTGCCCGGCGAGCTCTACCTCGCCGGGGCCCAACTGGCGCTCGGCTACGTCGCCCGGCCCGACCTGACCGCCGAACGTTTCGTGGCCGACCCGTTCGGCGAGCCGGGCGATCGCATGTACCGCACCGGCGACCTGGTGCGCTGGAACCGCGACGGGGAACTGGAATACCTGGGCCGCACCGACTTCCAGGTGAAGCTGCGCGGCCTGCGCATCGAACTCGGCGAGATCGAGACCGCGCTCACCGCACTGCCCGGCATCGAGCAGGCAGCGGTCCTGGTCCGCGGTACCGCGGGCGGCGAAGACACCCTCGTCGGCTACCTCGTCGCCACGGACCCCGACCTCGACGCGGTCCGCGCGGCGCTGGCGGCCCGGCTGCCCGCCTACATGGTGCCCGCCGCGTTCGTCGTGCTCGACGAGCTGCCGGTCAACTCCTCCGGCAAACTCGACCGGGCCGCACTGCCCGACCCGGTGTTCGAGTCCGCCCGCTACCGCGCCCCCGAGACCGAGACCGAACGCCTGGTGGCGGCCGTCTTCGCCGACGTGCTCGGCCGCGCGGACATCGGCGCGGACGACGACTTCTTCGCGTCGGGCGGCAACTCGCTCAGCGCCACCCGCGCCGTCGCCCGCCTCGGCGCCGATTTGGCCGCCGACCTTCCGGTGCGCCTGCTCTTCGACGCGCCCACGGTCGCCGGATTCGCCGCGCGCGCCGCCGCATTCGCCGCGACACCGCGCAAACCCGCCCTGGCGCCGCGCCCCCGTCCCGAGCATGTGCCGCTCTCGCCCGCCCAGCAGCGGATGTGGTTCCTCAACCGGTTCGATCCCACCGAGACCGTCCACAACATCCCGGTGGCCATCCGCTTCACCGGCGAGCTGGACCGCGCGGCCCTCACCGCGGCCGTCGCGGCGGTCGTCGACCGGCACGAGACGCTGCGCACCCGCTATCCGGACCGCGACGGTATCGGCCACCAGCAGATCCTCCCGCCCGGCCGGGTGCCCGAGATCATCGACCTCGACGGCGCCGACCCGGCCGCCGCGCTCACCGAGTTCGTCGCGACACCGTTCGACGTCACCGCCGAGGTGCCGCTGCGCATCGGCCTGGCCCGGCTCGGCGCGCGCGAGCACCTGCTGGCACTGGTGGTCCACCACATCGCCGCCGACGGCTTCTCGATGGGTCCGCTGGCCCGCGACCTGGCCGCCGCCTACACCGCGCAGCTGACCGGAACCGGCCCGGACTGGCCGGAACTGCGCGTGCACTACGCCGATTACGCGCTGTGGCAGCGGGAACTGCTCGGCGCCGAGGACGACCCGGACTCGCCGGCCGCCGTCCAGCTCGGCTACTGGCAGGAGACGCTGCGCGGCCTGCCCGCCCAGCTCGACCTGCCCGCCGACCGGCCGCGCCCGGCCGTCGCCTCGCACCGGGCGGCGAGCGTGTGCGTGCCGCTGCCCGACGAGCTGCGCGCGGGGGTCGACGCCGTCGCCGCCCGCTACGAGGCCACCCCGTTCATGGTGGTGCACGCCGCGCTGGCGGTGCTGCTCGCCCGGCTCTCCGGCACCGCCGACATCGCCGTCGGCGCCCCCATCGCCGGACGCGGTGCTCGCGGCCTCGACGACCTGGTCGGCATGTTCGTCAACACCCTGGTCCTGCGCACCGCCGTGCCCGGCGCCGACACCTTCGACGCCGTGTTGCGCCGGGTCCGCGAGCGCGACCTGGACGCCTTCGCCCACGCCGATGTGCCGTTCGAGCGGCTGGTCGAGGTGCTCGACCCGCCGCGCTCGGAGTCCAGGCACCCGCTGTTCCAGGTGGCGCTGTTCTTCCAGAACCTCGCTCCCGTCCAGCTCGAGCTGCCCGGCGTCGTCGTCACCGAACATCCGGTGGAGCACGAGGTCTCGCGTTTCGACCTGCAAGTGACCGTCGCCGGGGAGACGCTGCGGTTCACCTACGCCACCGACCTGTTCGACGAATCCACCGTGCGCGGTGTCGCCGACCGGTTCCTGCGCCTGCTCGGCGCGGTGGTGGCCGACCAGCACGTCCCGGTCGGTGACATCGACCTGTTCGGCCCCGGCGAGCTGCACCGGGTGGTCACCGAATGGAACGATTCCGCCCACACCACGCCGCTGGCCGAACTGCTGCTCGACGAGTTCGAGCTCCAGGCCGCCGCCACCCCCGACGACCCGGCCGTGATCCACGTCCCCGACGACGGCTCCGCCGCCGCCGTGCTCAGCTACGGCGAACTCGACCGGCGCGGCAACCAGCTGGCCCGCCACCTCATCGGCCTCGGCGTCGGACCGGAATCGCTGGTGGCACTGGCCATCCGGCGCTCCACCGACCTGGTGGTCGCGATGTACGCGGTACTCAAGGCCGGTGGCGCCTACGTCCCGATCGATCCGGACCATCCACCGCTGCGCATCGCGCACGTCCTGGACACCGCCGCACCCGCCGCGCTGCTGGTCACCGCCGATGTGACGCTCGACTACGACGGCCCGGTGGTGGCGGTGGACACCGTCGCGCTCGACGGCTACGCCGACGACCCCGTCGCCGCCGAGGAACGCCGCGGCCCACTGCACCCGGACAACCCGGCCTATGTGCTGTTCACCTCCGGGTCCACCGGAAAACCCAAGGGCGTGAGCGTGTCCCACGCCGCCATCGTCAACCAGATCACCTGGATGCAGTCGCGCTACCGGCTCGACTCCGGCGATGTGTATCTGCAGAAGACGGCCACCACCTTCGACGTCTCGCTGTGGGGCTACTTCCTGCCGCTGCGGGTGGGCGCGACGGTCGTGCTCGCCTCCCCCGACGGGCACCGCGACCCCGGCTATCTCGCCGAGGTGATGGGCGCCTACGGCGTGACCGTCACCGACTTCGTGCCGACCATGCTCGCCGTGTTCGCCGGGCACGTGGCCGAGTCGGGGCGGGCGGCCGCGCTGGCGGCGCTGCGGATGGTGTTCGTCATCGGCGAGGCGCTGCCGGGGGAGACCGTGCGCGCGTTCACCGCGATCAGTTCCGCCGCCGTGCACAATCTGTACGGTCCGACCGAGGCCGCGGTCAGCATCACCCACCGCGAGGTCACCGGCGAGACCGGCCGCGCCGTCGCGCCGATCGGCAACCCGGAGTGGAACAGCCGGGTCTACGTGCTGGATTCGCGGCTGCGGCCGACCCTGCCCGGCGTGGCGGGGGAGCTGTACCTGGCGGGCGTGCAGCTGGCCCGTGGCTATCACGGCAGGCCCGCGCTCACCGCCGACCGGTTCGTGGCCAACCCGTTCGGCACGGCCGGGGAGCGCATGTACCGCACCGGTGACCTGGTGCGCTGGGAAACCCGCGGCGACACCGCCGAACTGGTCTACCTGGGCCGCACCGACTTCCAGGTGAAGTTCCGCGGCCAGCGCATCGAGCTCGGGGAGATCGAGGCCGTGCTGGCGGCCGTGCCCGGGGTGGCGGGGGCCGCCGCGCGGGTGCTCGGCGAGCACCTGGTCGGCTACCTGCTCGTCGCGCCGGAGGCCGCCGACGACCACGACGCGGTGCTGGCGCGGGCCCGCGCGGCCGCGCACGAGGCACTGCCCGCCTACATGGTGCCCGGCGCGCTGCTGGCCCTCGACGAGTTCCCGCTCAACGTCTCCGGCAAGCTCGACCGGGCCGCGCTGCCGGAACCGGTGTTCGACGGCGCCGCCTACCGCGCCCCCGTGACCCCGGCCGAACGGCTGGTCGCCGCGGCCTTCGCGAGCGTGCTCGGCGTCGACCGGCCCGGCGTCGACGACAGCTTCTTCGACCTCGGCGGCAACTCCCTCAGCGCCACCCGCGTGCTCGCCCGGCTGGGGGAGCGGCTGGGCAGGCGCATCCCGGTACGGCTGCTGTTCGAGGAGCCGACCGTGCGCGGCCTCGCCGCGGCGCTCACCGCCGGCGCGGACGCCGAGGCGGTCGTGCCGCTGGTCGCCGGCCCCCGGCCGCCGGTGCTGCCACTGGCGCCGGTGCAGCGCGGCATGTGGTTCCTCAACCGCCTCGATCCGGAGTCGCCCGCGCACAACATCCCCGTCGCCCTGCGGATCACCGGCGAACTCGACGAGAACTGGCTCACCGCCGCCTTCGCCGACGTGGTCGCCCGGCACGAGGCGCTGCGCACGGTCTACCCGGCCGACGCCGACGGTGTCGGACACCAGGTGGTGCTCCCCGCCGAGGACGCCCCTGTCCGGCTGGCGATCGAAGCCGTCGACCCCGCACAGGTGGACGCGCGGATCGCCGAAATCCTCGCCGGCGGCTTCGACGTCACCGCCGAGGTACCGGTGCGCGCCGTACTGTTGCGGGAGAGCGCGACCAGCCGCGTCCTGGTGGCGGTGCTGCATCACCTCGCCGCGGACGGGTTCTCGATGCGCCCGCTGCTGCGCGATCTGCTGGTCGCCTACATGTCGCGGGCGCTGCGCACCGAACCCGCCTGGCCGCCACTGCACGCCCAGTACGCCGACTACGCACTGTGGCAGTCGGCGGCGGCCGACGCGGCCGCCGACCGCGAACTCGCCTACTGGCGCGAGCAGTTGCGCGGGCTGCCCGACGACCTGGCGCTGCCCACCGATCGCCCCCGCCCCGCGGTGGCCTCCAAGCGCGGCGCGACGGTACGGGCCCGGCTCGGGGCACCGGTCGCCGCCCGCATCCGCGCCCTGGCGCAGCGGCACGAGGCGACCCCGTTCATGGTGGTGCACGCCGCCTTGGCGGTGCTGCTGGCCCGGTTGTCCGGCGCGACCGACGTCGCGGTGGGCACCCCGGTCGCCGGGCGCGGCGCCGCCGCGCTGGACGACCTGGTCGGCATGTTCGTCAACACCCTGACACTGCGCAGCCGACCCGAACCCGGCCGCAGCTTCGACGCGTTGATCGAGGAGTCGAAAACCACCGCTCTGCAGGCGTTCTCGCACGCCACCGTGCCGTTCGAGCGCGTCGTCGACGACCTCGGCGTGCCCGCCGACCCGGCCAGGCACCCGCTGTTCACGGTCGTGCTCAACTACCAGAACCTCGGCACCGACACCGTCGCCGTGCCCGGCCTGGAACTCGCGCCGGTGGAGTTCACCGAAACCGTCGCGCGGTTCGATCTACAGTTCGGCGTGGCCGACACCCCGGACGCCGACGGGCACCTGGCTCTCGAACTCGAATACGCCACCGACCTGTTCGACGCCGCCACCGCCGCCGCGCTGCTGCGCCGCTTCGGCAGACTGCTCGGCGCCCTCACCGCCGCGCCCGACCGGCCGATCGGCGATGCCGAACTGCTCGCCCCCGGCGAGCGCGCGGCCCTGCTCGGCCGCTCCGGGCCGCCGGTGCGGCCGGACACGCTCGCGGCGATGCTGGTCACCGCCGCGGCGGCGAATCCCGACGGCATCGCCGTCGTCTGCGGCGACCGTCAGCTCACCTACCGCGCGCTGGACGAGCAGTCCTCGCGGCTGGCGCGCATGCTGATCGGGCAGGGCATCGGCGCGGAGGACATCGTCGCCCTCGCCATCCCCCGCTCGGCGGAGTACCAGCTCGCGCTGTGGGCGGTCGCCAAGACCGGCGCCGCCTTCGTCCCGGTCGACCCCACCTACCCGGCCGAGCGCATCGCCCACATGCTCACCGATTCCGGCGCCGCGCTCGGGCTCACGGTCGAACGCGCCCGCGCCGGACTGCCCGGCGACACCGAATGGCTGGTGCTCGATGCCGCCACCACCGCGGCGCGGCTGCGGCACACCAGCGCCGCGCCGGTGTCACCCGGCGAACTGGTGCGCCCGGTGCGCACCGACGACGCCGCGTGGATGATCTACACCTCCGGCTCCACCGGCCTGCCCAAGGGCGCGCTGGTCACCCACAACGGCATCGCCGGGGTCGCCTACACCCAGCGCGACCGCTACGACGTCACCGCGCGCACCCGCGTGCTCGGCGTCGCCTCACCGAGTTTCGACGCGTCGATGCTGGAGCTGCTGCTGGCCGTGGTGGCGGCGGGCACCCTCGTGATCGCGCCGCCGGAGGTCTTCGCCGGTGCCGAACTGACCGAGCTGATGGCGCGGGAGCGGGTCAGCCACGCGTTCATCACGCCCTCGGTGCTGCGCACCCTCGACCCGGCCCGGCTACCGGACTTCACCCATCTGATCATCGGTGGCGAGGCGTTCGGTACCGAGACCGTGGCCGCCTGGGCGCGTGATGGGCGTGCGGTGTTCAACGGCTACGGGCCCACCGAGACCACCATCGTCGCCACGGTCTCCCCGCCGCTGCGGCCGGACCGGCCCGTCGAACTCGGTGTGCCGCTGGCCGGCATGTCCGCGGTGGTGCTGGACGCCCGGTTGCGGCCGGTGCCCGCCGGGGTGCCGGGGGAGCTGTACCTGCGCGGGCACGGCCTGGCCCGCGGCTACCACGCCCGTCCCGGGCTGACCGCCGGGCGTTTCGTCGCCGACCCGCACGGTCCCGCCGCCGGCAGGCTCTACCGCACCGGTGACCTGGCGTGCTGGACCGCCGACGGTGCGCTGCGGTACCTGGGCCGCGGCGACCATCAGGTGAAGGTGCGCGGCCTGCGCATCGAACTCGGCGAGATCGATACGGTGCTGGCCGCCCATCCGAGCGTGCGCGCCGCCGTCACCGTCGGACACGCCGTGGCCGAGGAGGACGTCGCGCTGGTGTCGTATGTCGTTGCGGCGCAGGGCGAAATCGTGGACACCGCGGCTCTGCTCGCGCACGCCGCCCGCGCGCTGCCGCCCTACATGGTGCCCGCCGCGGTGACGGTGCTCGACCACCTGCCGCTCACCCCGGTGGGCAAGCTCGACCGGGCGGCTCTGCCCGCGCCGCACTTCCGTGCCGCGACCTTCCGCGCGCCCGAGACGTCGGCGCAGCGAGCGGTGGCCGCGGTGTTCGCCGAGGTGCTGGGCTTGCCCGCCGACCGGGTCGGCCTCGACGACGACTTCTTCGCCCGCGGCGGCAACTCGCTGACCGCGACACAGCTCGCCGCCCGCCTGGGTGCGGCGCTGTCGGTCACCGTCGGCGTGCGGACCGTGTTCGAACACGCCACCGTCGCGGCCCTGGCGGACGCGCTGGCCGGCGCGGGGTCGGCACACGGCCCGCGCCTGGTCGCGCGCGAGCACGACGGCCCGGTGCCGCTGTCGCTCGCGCAGCAGCGCATGTGGTTCCTCAACCGCTTCGACCACCAGTCCACCGCGTACAACATCCCGCTGGCGGTGCGGTTGACCGGTGAGCTGGACGTGGCCGCGCTCGGCGCCGCGGTGGCCGACGTGGTGGCCAGGCACGAGGTGCTGCGCACCGTCTACCCCGAGCAGGACGGCGTTCCGGTGCAGGTGGTGCTGCCGGTGCGGCGCGCGGACGCGCCCTCGCTCACCGCGATTCCGGTCGCCCTCGACGACCTGCGCACGGCCGTCGTGGATTTCGTGAGCGCGGGTTTCGACGTGACGGCAGCGCCGCCGGTGCGGGCCACGCTGTTCCGGCCGGTCGCCGACGCCGACCCGGACGCGGGCGCGGTTCCCGCGCGCGAGCACGTGCTCGTCGTCGTGATGCACCACATCGCCGCCGACGGGTCCTCGCTGGTGCCACTGGCCCGCGACGTGATGGTCGCCTACGCCGCGCGCAAGCGCGGCCTGGCACCGGACTGGGCGCCGCTGCCGGTGCAGTACGCCGACTACGCGATCTGGCAGCGCGACGTCCTCGGCGCGGAGGACGATCCGGATTCGCTGATCGCCCGGCAGCTGCGGTTCTGGCTCGACACCCTGGCCGGGCTGCCCGCCGAACTGCCGCTGCCCACCGACCGGCCGCGTCCCGCGGTGGCCTCCACCCGGGGCAGGCACGTCGACTTCACCGTGGACGCCGCCACCCACACCCGCCTGGTCGAGCTGGCCCGCGCGCACGGCGCGACCCCGTTCATGGTGGTGCACGCGGCGTTCGCGGTGCTGCTGGCCCGGTTGTCGGGCACCACCGACATCGCGGTGGGCACCCCGGTCGCCGGGCGCGGCGCCGCCGAACTGGACGACGTGGTCGGCATGTTCGTCAACACGCTGGTGCTGCGCACCGAGGTCGAGCCGGGCGCGTCGTTCACCGCGCTGCTCGACCGGGTGCGGGCCGCCGACCTGGCCGCCTTCGCGCACGCCGACGTGCCGTTCGAGCGGTTGGTCGAGGTGGTCAACCCGGAGCGGTCCACCGCGCGGCATCCGCTGTTCCAGGTGGGCTTCTCCTTCCACAACCAGGCCGACGCCGACCTGGAACTGGACGGGATCACCGCGAGCCCGGTCGAGGTCGACACCGAGGTGTCGCAATTCGACCTGCACCTGGTGGTGAACGACCGCTCCGACACCGACGGCACGCCGCGCGGGCTGGCGGCCGCGCTGACCTACGCGACGGCCCTGTTCGACGAGGCCACCGTCGCCGGATTCGCCGGACGGTTGCAACGCCTGCTGGCCGCGGTCTGCGCCGCGCCGGATCTCCCGGTGGGTGACCTGCCGTTGCTCGACGCCGCCGAGACCGAGCGGGTGCTGCGCACCTGGAACCAGCCGGACCGCACCTGTGCCACGGGCGCCCTGGCCGCCGGATTCCATGCCCAGGCCGCGCGCACGCCGCAGCACATCGCCGTGGTCGAGGGCGACCGCAGCCTCACCTACGGCGAGTTCGCGGCGGCCGTCAACCGGCTGGCCCGGGTGCTGATCGGTCGCGGTGTCGGGCCGGAATCCCTCGTGGCACTGGCGATTCCGCGCAGCACCGAGCTGCTGGTCGCCATGTACGCGGTGCTCACCGCGGGGGCCGGGTACGTGCCGCTGGACCCCGCTCATCCGCTCGAACGCACCACCGCCGTGCTGGCGGCCGCCGACCCGGAGCTGGTGCTGGTGTCCACGCGCGCGCCGATGCTGCCCGAGCGGGTGTCCGGGCTCGAGATCGTGCTCGACATCGCCGCAATCGGCACCGACGTGCCCGCGCACCCGGTGCGCCCCTACGAACTGGTGCGCCCGGTGCACCCGGCGGACACCGCCTACGTCATCTTCACCTCCGGTTCCACCGGTGCGCCCAAGGGCGTGGTGGTGCCGCAGGCGGCGGTGACCCATCAGCTGGAGTGGATGCAGTCCGAGTACGGGCTCGGCGCCGACGACGCCGTGCTGCTGCACACTTCGGCCGCCTTCGACCTGTCGGTGTGGGAGTTCTGGTGGGCGCCGCGCACCGGAGCGCGACTGGTGCTCGCCCCCGAAGGTGCGCACCGTGACCCGCAGGGCCTGCTCGACCTGCTCACCTACGCCGCCGTCACCACCGTGACACTGGTGCCCGCCCAGTTGGCGATGCTCACCGAGGTGGCCGGGGAGCGCGGTCTGCCCGCGGCGCTGCGCAGGCTGCTGGTGATCGGCGAGGCGCTGCCCACCGACACCGTCCGGCGCACCGGCGAATCGACCCAGGCGAGGCTGGACAACCTGTACGGCCCGACCGAGGCGACCGTCTCGGTGACCCGCTACCGCACCGGCGCCGACGAGCACGGGGCGATCGCTCCCATCGGCGCCCCCGAGGCGGGTACCCGGGTCTACGTCCTCGACGACCGGCTGCACCCGGTGCCCACCGGCGTGGTCGGCGAGCTGTATCTGGGTGGTGCGCAGCTGGCCCGCGGCTACCATCGCAGGCCCGACCTCACCGCCGAACGGTTCGTCGCCGACCCGTTCGGTGCGCCGGGGGAGCGGCTCTACCGCACCGGCGACCTGGTGCGCTGGACCGTTGAGGGCCAGCTGGTCTTCGTGCAGCGCCGCGACTTCCAGGTCAAGGTGCGCGGGTATCGCATCGAACTCGCCGAGATCGAGCACGCGCTGCGCGCCCATCCGGCCGTGGCCGAGGCCGTCGTCCTCGCGCACGGCGCAGGCGGTGCGCACGGCGCGGGCGGTGCCGAGGCGATGCTGGTCGGCTACGTCACCACCCGCACGCCGGTCGACACCGAGGACCTGCGTGCCGCGCTGGCCGGGACGTTGCCCGGCTACATGGTGCCCGCGGCGCTGGTGCGGCTCGACGCGCTGCCGCTGACCGCCAACGGCAAACTCGACCGCGCCGCCCTGCCGCGGCCGGACCTGCGCGCACGCGAGTATCGCGCGCCGGAGACCGAGCTGGAGACCGCGGTGTGCGCCGCCTTCGCCGAGGCGCTCGGCGTGGAACGGGTCGGCCTGGACGACAACTTCTTCGAACGCGGCGGCAATTCGCTGCTGGCGACCCGGCTCGCCACCCGGTTGGCCGCACGGCTGGCCGAACCCGTGCCGGTGATCTGGCTGTTCGCCGCACCCACCCCCGCCGGAATCGTCGATCAGCTCGACCGGGCGCGTGCCGGCCGGGGCCGGGTCGAGGCCGACGCCGCCTTCGACGTGCTGCTGCCGCTGCGCCGTGGCGGCAGCAGGCCACCGCTGTTCTGTGTGCATCCCGCCGGTGGTGTGGCATGGTCGTTCGCCGGGCTGGCCGCGCACCTCGAGCCCGACCGCGATCTCTACGGCCTGCAGTCTCCGGTGCTGAATTCGGCGGCGCCGCTGCCGGATTCGATCGAGGAGTGGGCGCGCCGCTACGTTCGCGAGATCCGCGCGGTGCAGCCGGAGGGCCCGCATCACCTGCTGGGCTGGTCGCTCGGCGGCGTGCTCGCGCACGCCGTCGCGGTGCAGCTGCAGGACGAGGGACAGCGGGTCGCCACGCTGGCGATGATGGACAGCCCGCGCCTGGTCGAACCCGTCGCGGTCTCGACCGTGCCGGTGGCCGACCTGCTCGGCGGGTTGCTCGGCGACCACGCGGCCGTCCTGGACGCCGAATTCGATCCGGCGCAACTGGATTCGGCTCGGCTCGCCGAGCTGATCGCCGACCTGCCCGAGCCGTTCGCCTCCTTCGGCGCCGAGCGGCTGAGCCGGCTGCTGGCCGAGGGTGCGCGCTCGCTCGACCTCATCGCCCGCTACCGGCCGCGCCGCTACAAGGGCACGCTGCTGTATTTCACCGCCGCCCACGACGACCCCACCGGTGCGGGCGGCGCGGCGGGCTGGGCCGAGGCCGTCGACGGCACCGTGCACAACCACGCCGTCGCCGCCACGCACTGGCGGATGACCTCCGACACCGCCCTCGCCCGCATCGGCCACGTGTTGACCACGGTCTGGGCCGACTCCGACCGCGCATGATCGACAACCACACCCACGGAAGGTGATGCCATGACCAACCCGTTCGACGACGACACCGCCCAGTTCTACGTGCTGACCAACGAGGAGGGCGAACACTCGCTCTGGCCGGTGTTCGCGGCCGTGCCCACCGGCTGGACCATCGCCCACGGGCCGGGCACCCGCACCGCGTGCCTGGACTACGTCGAGCGCCACTGGCTCGACATGCGCCCCAACTCGCTCATCGCCGCCACCACCGAACGCTGACCCGCCCAGCGACCCCGCAGGCCCCCGCCGCCGCGCCGTGTGTCCCACCGGCGCGGCGGCGGCGTTTCCGGTCCGAGGTGCCCGGAGCGGCTCACACCGGCCCCGCCTGCCTATAAGTGAGTAGCCATTCCGCGAATCGATGCTTCTCTACTTGCGGGAATATCCTGTATGTTAATGACTGTTCTCACAGTCATCTGCGGTGCGGCGATGTCATCGGGGCACGTCGTGGCGCATCGGACGACGTCGTCCCGAACGGTGCCCCTCGAATCGGGCCCGGTTCCGTGCGGGACGGGATTGGTCGGGGGTCATGCGTACATCTGCTCCACTCACTGCCTCGGCACTGCTCACCGCCGGACTCCTCATGGCGGGCTCCACCGCGCAGGGTGCGCAGGCGCCCGCCGAACCGGTGGAGCCGCCCGCCGAGTTCGTGCCCGCCGCCGACCGCACCGTCGGCCTGTTGACCGTCGCGTCGGACACGCCGCGCGCGCTGCGCAGCATCACCCCACCCGCCGACGCCGCGGTCGCGGACACGGTGCCGCTGCGCGCGATCGCGCTACCCAGAAGCGGTGGGGTCCTGGGCATTCCGGAGATCGTGCTGGCCGCCTACCGCAATGCCGAACTGGCCCTGGCCTCCTCGATGCCCGGCTGCGGACTGAGCTGGCACCTGCTCGCCGGCATCGGCCGCATCGAATCCGCGCACGCGAGCGGTGGTCGCGCCGACGCCGCGGGCACCACCGTCTCGCCGATCTTCGGTCCCGCGCTGGACGGCACCCTGCCCGGCAACGAGATCATCGAGGCCGCCGACGGCGGCTACGTCCGGGCCGTCGGCCCCATGCAGTTCCTGCCCAGCACCTGGTCGCTGTACTCCGCCGACGGCAACGGCGACGGCGTCGCCGACCCGCACAACGTGTTCGACGCCTCGCTGGCCGCGGGCAAATACCTGTGCTCCGGGGGCCTTAACCTGCGTGATCCGCAGCAGGAACTGCGCGCGGTGCTGCGCTACAACAATTCCGCCTCCTATGCCGCCGACGTGTTGAGCTGGTCGGCGGCCTACCGCACCGGCGGCGCCCCCACCCCGGTCACCGTCGCTCCCGATCGCGTTCCGCCGTCGAGTACCCCCGGCGCGCCCCGCGCCGTCGACGGCCCCGGCATCCTCGCCCAGTCCCCGACCGGCGACCGCCCGCTCACCTTGGAACCGATGGCACCCACCGAAATCCCGCGCCGCGAGCAACCCACGCTGATCACCCTCCCCGGTATCGGCGCCGTCTCCTGCGGTCTGCTCTGCGCGGGGCCGGGCGAACCCCTCGTCCCGGACCCCGAGCCCGAACCGTCCGTCCCCGCCGACCTCCCCGAGCAGACCTACGGCCCCGCCGCGCCCCTGGAGCTCACCACGCCCGAGGCCGAAGCCCCCGCCCCGCCCCCAGCGGCCCCGCACACCCCGAGCATCGAACTGCCCTTCGGCGTCACCATCCCGCTCCCCATGCCCCCGACCTGAGCGGATGCCGGCGGGCGCGCCCGCCTACGGGGCGTAGCTGCCCGGCGGCAGATCGGGCATGAGATAGCGCCAGGGCGCCACACCGGGCTCCAGCGGCATGGGGACGACGATCACCGACGGCAGGTCGCGATCGACCGCCGCGGCGACGGCCCGCTCCAGATCCTCGGGTGCGTCCACCCGGCAGCCGTGCGCCTCATAGGCCCGCGCGACCGCGACGAAATCCGGATTCCGCAGCTCCGAGCCGACGGCGCGGCCGTAGATGCGCTCCTGGTCCGCCTTGACGTTGCCGAAGGCGGCATTGTCGAACACCACGACGGCGACCCCGAGCCGGTGCTGAACGGCGGTCGCGAGTTCCTGGATGCCGAACTGGAATCCGCCGTCGCCGGACACCGCGACCACCGCGCGATCCCGGTGCGCGGCCTTCACCCCGAGCGCGGTGGGGAAGCCGTAGCCGAGGTTGCCCTGATACCCGCAGGTGACGAACTGCCGCGGCGCGGACACCGGAAACGAGAAGTACGAGGCGAAGCCGATCTGGGAGACCTCCTCGACGAAGAAACCGTCGCGCGGCAGCGCGCGGCGGATCGCGGCCAGGTAGTCGCGATGGGGTTGCAGGTACGCATCGATCTCGGCGCGGATCGCGGCCTTCAGTTCGGTGAACTCGGTGGTGCGATCGGGGCGGTGGACACCGGCGGCTACCAGGGCGTCGAGCAGTGCCGCGGTCGCGGCGGCGGCGTCGGCGGTGATCGCGACGGTCGGTTGCAGGCGCGTGTGACCGGTCGGATCGATATCGATGTTGATGCTCGGCACCGCCGCGGGCTTCTTCGGCCAGCGGAACCAGAGGAGTTCGGCGCGGGTGCCGATGGTGAGCACGAGATCGCAGTCGAGCCAGCGGGCGAAGCCTTCGGCGCAGGTGAAGCCGAGCGGTGCGGCCTCGTCCACGATGCCCTTGCCGCTGCGATGGGCGACGACCGGCGCCTGCAACAGGGTGGCGAGCGCGTTGATCTCGGCGACCGCACCGCGAGCGCCACCACCCACCAGGATCATCGGGTGGCGTGCGGTGGCGATCAGCTCGGCCGCCGCGGCGACCGCGGACGGATCGACCGCGGGCTGCACGATGTCGAGGGGGACGGCCGGGGCGACCGGCGCCGACTGGGTCAGCACGTTCCAGGGGGTCGCCACCACCGCCGGTCCGGGCCGCCCCTCACGGGCAGCGCGGATCGCCCGCGCCAGAACCTGTTTGGCCTCGGACGGATGCAGCACGTTGTCCGCGGACTTGACGAAGCTGCGCAGCGTCGTCAATTGGTCGGGCATCTCGTGCAGGTGCCCGAAGCCCTTGCCCATGAAGTCGGTGGGGATCTCCCCGGTGAGGCAGAGCACCGGCGAGTTGGTGCCGCGCGCGGTCAGCAGACCCGCCGCCGCGTTGAGAATGCCCGGCCCGGGCACCACGGAGCAGACGCCCAGCCGGCCGGTGGACTGGGCATATCCCATCGCCATGTACGCGCACGCCTGCTCGTGTCGTGCGCTGATCAACTCGATTCGATCGCCGGCCCGCCCGAGTGCTTCGAACAGTTCGTAGGTCTGCACCCCGGGGATGCCGAAGACGGTGTCCACGCCGTGGTCGAGCAGGCCGTCCACGAGGGCCGCACCCGCCGTTGCCGTCTCGACACCACTCACCTCGGTCACGGTGATCGTCTCGGTCATCCGCTTGCCTCCTGCTCGACGCGTCGCCCACTCCGGCTCCGCCCTGGTCGCTGAACGCGAGTGAGGAAACCGGAACGACGGCAGGTCTGCAACAAGGACAGATTTCGCTGTAACAGCTGCGCATATAGGTCAGCAGATGCGCGATATTTCTATCCGATCTGTATAGGAACGCCGGAGGACTGCGGTGTCGACCGAATGCCGGTCGAACGTGCCGGCGCACTCGAAATCCGCCGGAGGCGACCGCAATTGGTGCTCGCACGCCGTAAACCGCGGCGGCTAGACCTTCTTGGTGCTGCGGACTTCCTTGGCGCAGGTGTCCAGAGCCAGCCGGAAGCCGGCGGCGATGAGCGGGACCATCAGCAGGGTGAGCGGGCCCCGGGCGAACGGGCTGTCGACTTCGAACCGGGAGTACCACCGGACGCGGGTGCCGCCGGGAACTTCGCGGAAGGCCATGTAGCCCTCGTCGTGCCGCAGCGGCGGTGCCGAGCGGGTGATGCGGTAGCGCATCAGCGTCGGACGCCGGTACTCGACGATCTCCTCGGTCATCCGCAGCAGCGGGGTGTTGACGATGCGGATGGCGCCCGCCCCGTGCCCGTGGGTGTCGCCGGGGCGGACGAGGGTGACGCGACGCACGGCGGGCACCCGCGGATAGTTCGTCGCGTCGGTCATCCAGTCGAACACCTCGTCGATCGGCGCGGCGATCGTGCGTTCCATATCGACGATGCGCCCCGCCTGAGCCGGGTCAGCGGCCGCAGGCGGCAGCGGAGCGTCACCATGGCGGCCGCCCCGGGCAGGCGTATCGGGCATTGCCTCAGACTAAGTTCTTGCCCCGCCTTTTGCGGCGTTTCAGATCGGCCATCAGCAGATGGCTGCCGCCGTGTCGGACGAAGCGCGGGATGAACCGGTTGACGAAGCCGACGAACAGGAACAGATGCTCGAATCGCCGCTGGTCGGCGGCGGTCCATTCCAACCCCATCTGTTCGCGGAAGTAGGGCGCGAGGAAGCCGGTGGTGAGGAACTTCAGCAGGTTGCGGAACGGTAGCCGCAGGGACCAGTGGATCATCCGCAGGTTCAGCAGATCGTCGATGTAGGCGCGCACGTGGTCGTCGAGCACGGCCTGCTCGCACGCCTTGTTCCAGTAGGCGTCGAACTCGGCGCGGGTGGCCGGCCACATGTCCTCGGTGACCTGCAGCGTGGTGCCCAGCGTCGAGGACGAGGCGTAGAAGGCCTCGGCCTGCTCGTCGCTCATCTTGCCCGACAGCAGCTGGTAGGTGTCCTCGAAGCCGATGTAGAGACAGGCCGCGACCCACAACTGGAGGTGGCGGTCGAAGGCGTTGTACTTGACCTTCGCGCCGGGCTCGGAGCGCACGTGCCGGTGCACGGCGTCCACCGCCTCGCGGTAGGCCCGGCGTTCCTCGTCGGTGCCGAGGATGGCCACCGCGAGATAGGTGGTGGTGGTGCGGGCCCGCTTCCACGGGTGCTTCATCAGCGCGCCCGAGTCCACCTTGCTCTCGGCCACGCCGTAACCGACCCCGGGGTGCGACATCTGCATCGCGACATTGGCCGCGGCGCCCGCGAACGACCAGAAGTCCAGTGCGTCACGCAGTTTCAGGGGGCGCTTGGTGAACGGCCGGTGCGCGGTGGGGATGTGGATGCGCGTCTGCTCCGTGGTCAGGGGCGTGGATCCGTGCCGGTGATCCGGCGCAGCGACTGCGGTCATGAGCGTCCTTCCTCCGGACCGGCGCCGACGGTCGGCGTCGGCCCCTGGTCATTATGTTACCGCTGATTCTGCCAGGCAACAGGCCGTTGGTCCTCGAGTTCAGAACGAGAATAATCAATAACTTATCCCGTCCGGGCGCGGAACTCGGCCGATCGATCCGCGCTGGTCGGTCGGTGGCGTACCGGCCGCGACGGATTTGTCCCCAGTGCTTCCGTAAACCGATGAATCGTGCGTAACATACCGGCGGATACCGGACCGGGTGCCACCGGTGCGGGCCCGGCGCCACCACGCCGGAGCCGCGCCACACCGGGCCGCGCGCGGTCGCCGGCAGAAAGGAAGCGACGTACATGCTCAAGAGGCTGGATCGAATATTCAGCTACGAGATGAAGGTATCCGAGTTCCTCGGCACCCTGATCATCCTCGGCATCCCCTACGGTCTGGTGGGGGTCGTCTGGACGTTGACGCACACCTCGCATCTGCGGGACATGCACGGGGTCGATGTGATCGTGTCGTTCCTCGGATCGATCGTGTTCTGGCCGGTGCTCACCTTCGCGAATGTGTGCATGACATGATGGCGCTGGTCTGGCTCATCGACATCCTGGTCATCGGCGTGAAGATCCTGGGCGGGCGGATGAAGGTCAATCCGGTACTGCGCCTGGCGCTCTGGCTGGCCGTGCTCGGCACCGCGGCGGCGGGGGTGGCCGCGCTCGGTCTCGGCATGTTCGCCTTGCAGCAGTATCTGAGCAATCCAGCGTGAACCGGCGCGGGTCGGTGCGCGGCACAGTGTGAAACGATGATGAACTTGAATCACTCGTTGGTTCCGGAGTCGCGTCCGGCATTCACCCACGATTTGGACGATATCCGCTGATCAGCGCCTCTTATGCGGTGTGATCGGCGATGCCGCCGCATGGGGATCAACGCCAATGCAAGACAGAATATCTATTCACATAGAACTTGTGGTGCGCAGCCAGACTGTGTAACACTTCACACGCTCCGCGCCCTCGCCGGGGAGAGCC
The DNA here is from genome assembly GCF_001182745.1 of Nocardia farcinica. NCBI lineage: Bacteria > Bacillati > Actinomycetota > Actinomycetes > Mycobacteriales > Nocardiaceae > Nocardia > Nocardia farcinica. Next base: position 1,427,225 of record NZ_LN868939.1, read on the forward strand.
GCTATCGGCAGGCGAGCGAGCGAAGAACGCCCAGAAAGGACTCGGGCAGCGTGACAATCACGGAAAGCCCTACGGCGCGAACCGATCTCGAACGCGCCGTCGACGATCTGAAGGGTCTGTGGCGACGCCACCCCCAGCAGTCGCTGGAGACCCTCGGTCGCCAGGTCACGCTCGGCCGGGACGCGGTGATCGAACTGTTCCGCGCGCTGGCCGCGCGGCGGTTCCCTTACCACGAGTTCATCCGGCAGTGCGCGTTCATGTCGAACGTCTCGGCGGCGCCGACGGTGTTCGTCGCCATTCCGATCGCGGTGGTGGTGTCCATCCAGGTCGGCGCGCTGGTCAACCAGGTCGGCGCGACGACGTTCATCGGCGCGGTCGCCGGCCTCGGCATCATCCGCCAGGGCGCGCCCCTGGTCACCTCGCTGATGATCGCCGGCGCGGTCGGTTCGGCCATCTGCGCCGATCTCGGCTCGCGCACCATCCGTGAGGAGATCGACGCCATGATGGTGATGGGGGTGAACCCGGTGCGCAGGCTGGTCGCGCCGCGCCTGGTGGCGGCGGTGCTGGTGAGCATGCTGCTGTGCGGGTTCATCGTCTTCGTCGGCTTCGCGACGGCCTACATGTTCAACGTCTACGCCCAGTCCGGCACGCCCGGGTCGTTCATCGGCTCCTTCGCGTCCTTCGCGGTGGCGAGCGACCTGATCGTGGCGCTGGTCAAGGCGGCGATCTTCGGTGCGCTCACCGCGATCATCGCCTGCGACATCGGCCTGCACGCCAAGGGCGGCCCGGGCGGGGTGGCCAACGCGGTGAACTCCGCGGTGGTCACCTCGGCGCTGATGTTGTTCGCCACCAACATCATTCTCACCCAGCTGTACAACACGCTGTTCCCCACGAAGGTGATCTGAGGTGGGATCGAAATACACGCCGCCCGCCCTGCGGCCCGTGCGGGTCGTCGGCGCCGCGGTCGCCGTGCCCTACCAGGCCAACCAGCGGCTCGGGCACCAGGCCATCACGTTCTTCCAGGCACTGGGTGCCGTCCCGTTCGTGCTGAGGCACTACCGCAAGGAGGTGTTGCGGCTCACCGCCGACGTGGGCTGGGGCAACGGCTCGCTGGTGGTGGGCGGCGGCACCATCGGCGTCGTGGTCATCCTGTGCGCCTTCGGCGGCATCACCGTGGGCATGGAGTCGTTCAACGCGCTCAACCTGCTCACGATGGGCCCGCTCACCGGCGCCATCTCCGGGTTCGCGACCACCCGTGAACTCGCGCCGATCCTGGCCACGCTGGCCTTCGCCATCCAGGCAAGCTGCCGGTTCACCGCGCAGCTGGGCTCGATGCGGATCTCGGAGGAGATCGACGCGCTGGAGTCGATCGCGATCCGGCCGCTGCCGTACCTGGTCAGCACGCGGATGATCGCCGCGACACTGACGATCGTCCCGCTCTACACCATCGGCCTGGCGACGGCGTACCTGGCGACGAAGCTGTCGGTGCTGTTCCTGGGGGGCACCTCGGCGGGCACCTACGACCACTACTTCTTCCAGTTCCTCATCGGCACGGACGTGTTCTTCTCGCTGCTCAAGGTCGTGATCTTCGTGCTGCTGGCGACCTTCATCCAGTGCTACCACGGCTATGTCGCCACCGGCGGGCCCGAAGGGGTCGGGGTGGCCGCCGGGCGCGCGATCAAGATGGTGATCGTCGTGATGGTCTTCGCGAATCTGTTCCTGACACTGGCCATCTGGGGCATCGACCCCGGCTTCCGGATCTCGGGATAGGGGGAAACGATGCTTCTCGATCCCAGTGGCCGCGGCCCGACCGCGCGCCAACTCTCCCTGGCCGGGCTCGCGATGATCCTGGCCACCCTGCTGGTGCTCGGCCTGCTCATGCTGCGCTACAACGGCTACTTCGAGGACGAGGTGCCGGTCACCGCCGAGCTGACCAGCACCGGCGACGGCCTGCCCACCCGGGCCGACGTGAAGTTCCGCGGCATGGTCGTGGGCATGGTCGACGACGTCGAGGTGGTTGCCAAGGGCGAACGCCAGCTCGCCCGGATCCACCTGAAGCCCGAGGTCGCGCCGACCATCCCGGCCAATGTCACCGCGCGCGTGATCCCCAACAACATCTTCGGTGTGACCGCGATCGAGCTGGTGGACAACGGCTCCGCGGGTGCCACGCTCACCGCGGGCGCGACCATCCCGGAGGACACCAGCGCCGAGACGACGCAGTTGCAAACCACCCTCACCACCCTGCGCGACGTGCTGGAGAACATCCAGCCCGAGAAGCTGGGCCGGGTACTGGCCACCCTGGCCGCCGCCCTCGATCCGGCCGCCCGCGTGCCGGGATCGACGGTGGAGCGGCTGGACCGGTGGGTCACCGAGGTCAGGGCGATCCCCGGCATCGGGGAACTGCTCGGCGATCTGGGGGCCGCCACCACAGCGCTGAGCCGGTCGGCGCCGGAGCTGGTCGGCGTGCTCGCCGAATCGGTCACGGCCGCACGGACATTGACCGAGCGCCGGGCCAATCTGGTGGCGCTGCTGGCCAACGCTTCCAGCACCATCGACTCGGTCAACAGCCTGTTCGCGCGGAATCCGAACGCCGCCAAGGAACTGGTGCCCGGCCTGGACCAGCTGTTCGGCGGCCTGGCCGAGGATCCCGATGCCATCCCCTACACCGCGCGCAACCTCAACGACACGCTCGCGAAGATGGCCGAGGTGTTCACCTGGGGGCCGAAGAAGCAGATGGTCTGGAAGATGGACGTCAGCTTCACCCCGTTCCAGCAGTACACCGCCGAGGACTGCCCGCGCTACGGCGAGCTGGCCGGTCCGCGGTGCGGCGGTCCGACGGTGCCCACCGAGGCGCCCGCGCAGGAATACCCGCCGCAGCTGATGCCGCGCTGGCTGGACGCGGCGGGCCCGGCTCCGACGGTGGTGGTGCCCGGCGTGCCGGGGGCGCCGGGCACCACCACCGCACCGTCGGCGATTCCCACCATCCCGGGTCTGCCGGCCATTCCCGGCCTGCCCGCGATCCCCGGAATCACCGTTCCCGCAGGCGATCCCGGCACCACCGAGCCCGCGAGCACGATGCGCCCGATCGCCTCGGGCCGCGGCTACGCCGGGGTGGCGGCGGTGGTCGGCGGCCGGCCGACGGCCGCGCAGCTGCTGCTGCTGACACCGGTGTTGGCCGGCGGCGAGGTGACGATGTACGAAGAGGTCCCCGCGGAAGGGGGTGCGTGAGCGTGAAATCCGGAAAGGCGCTGGCCGGGTTCAGCCTCTTCGCCGTCCTGGCGATCGTGCTGACCTACACGATCTGGTCCACCCTGCAACGCTCGGTGCCCGGGGACACCCATTCCTACTCGGCGACATTCACCGACGTGATGGGGGTTCGTGTCGGTGACGACGTCCGCATGGCGGGCGTCCGGGTGGGCCGGGTCGACAAGATCGACTTCGACGAGGGGTACCTGGCCCGCATCGACTTCCGCATCGAGCACAAGCAACGGCTGACCACCACCACGAAAGCCCTGGTGCGCTACCAGAACCTGATCGGCCAGCGCTACATCGCGCTGGTGCCCGGCGAGGGGGAGGGGGAGCCGCTCGCACCCGGCGGGCACATCCCGGTCGAGCGCACCGAGCCGTCCTTCGACGTGTCGGCGTTGTTGTCGGGGTTCGAGCCGCTGTTCTCGGTGCTGCAACCCGACCAGGTGAACTCGCTGTCGGAGACGTTGGTCCAGGCGTTGCAGGGCGACAACGTGTCGCTGTCGACGCTGATCATGCAGGCCGCCGACCTGGCGGCCACCTTCGGTCAGCGCGACGAGATCCTCGGGCAGGTGATCGCCAACCTGAGTTCGGTGATCTCCGGCCTGGCCAATCGCAGCACCGAACTGGAAACCCTCATCACCCAGTCCAAGGCGCTGGTCGAGGCCCTCTACGCCGAGGGTGAGCTGCTGAAGTCCTCGGTCGATCAGGTCGCGACCTCCACCGATTCGCTGGTCGGCCTGCTCCAGCAGGTCAAGCCGGACATGGCGCGGGCGCAGAACGAGGCGACCACCGGTGTGGCACTGCTGCTGCTCAACGGCGCCGCACTGGACCGCGCCGCGGTCGAGGTGCCCGGGCTGCTGACCTCGCTGGCCCGCTTCACCAGCTACGGCGCCTACGGCAACGCCTACTTCTGCAGCCTGGACGTCTCGCTGTGGGGTGTCGTCCTGCCCCCGGGCCTGTTCTCCCAGGTCGGCGGCAACTCGCATTCGGAGGTGTGCCGCTGATGGCGCGACTGCCCCTGCCCCGGTTCGGGGCCAACCGCTTCCTCTGGCTCGGCCTCGCCGCGGCCGCAACGGTGGTGCTGCTGCTCGTCGGCTCCAGCATCGTCAAACAGGCGAGGGTGTCGGACAAGACCATCCATGCCGAATTCGCCCAGGCCGCCGGGTTGCGTCCGGGTGCCACCGTGGACGTGGCCGGTATCGAGGTCGGCGCGGTACGCGCGGTGCGCCTGGCCGGCGACAAGGTCGTGGTCGACCTGCGGGTGCGCCGCGATCTGCGCCTGGGCGCCAACGCGCGGGCGGCCATCAAGATGTCCACCATCCTCGGTAGGTTGCATGTCGAGCTGGTCCCCGGTGACGGCAACGGCCTGCCCGGCGACACCATCCCGCTGGAGAACACCTCGGTGCCCTACAACCTGGGCAAGGTCATCCAGGACACCCAGTACAAGTCCTCCTTCGAGCGCATCGAGCGCATCGACCCGGAGAAGCTGCGCCAGGCCCTGGACGTGCTCGACGCCCAGATGGGTGACTCGCCGCAGCTCACCGTGGCCGCGCTGGACAGCATCGGCGCGCTCGCCGAGGTCATCAACGATCGCCGCGACGAGGTCGACAAGCTGCTGAAGAGCATGGACGAGGTCTCGGCGCTGGTGGCCGACAACCAGAACTCCGTGCTGCTGCTGCTCACCCGCGGCGAGGCGATCGGCAACGCCGTGGCGCAACGGCAGCAGCTGCTGAAGCAGCTGCTCGACAACGTCGCCGCGCTCTCGGCGCTGCTGCAGGAAATGGGCATCGAGAACAACGGCCAGCTGGGACCGCTCATCCACGACCTGAACACGATGACCGAGGGCCTGCAGAAGAACAAGGAGAACCTCGACCGGCTCTACGAGGTCATGCCCGTGGCCGTGCGGCAGTTCAACAACGCGCTCGGCAACGGCCCCTACGGCGAGGTGTGGGCGCCGTGGGTCCTACCCGACAACTGGCTGTGCTTCGCGCAAGCGATTCCGGGGTGCAACTGATGAAGAGACTGATCCACCGACTCGGGCTCGCGGCGAAACTCGTGACGCTGTGCCTGACCGCCGCCGTCGCGTCGGGATGTTCCCTGCTGCCCGACAGCATCGCCGGCCTGCCGGAGGAATACCTCGGCGAAAAGCTGCGCATCAGCGCCGATTTCGAGAACGTCGCCGGGCTGTACGCGGGCAACGAGGTCGCGGTGCTCGGCGTGCCCGTCGGGCGGGTGGACACCGTCACCCCCAAGGGCAGCTACGTCCAGGTGACGATGTCGCTGGACAAAGACGTTCAGGTGCCCGCCGACGCGATGGCGGCGCTGGTGTCGCCGCAGCTGATCACCAACCGGCACGTCGAACTGGCCCCCGCCTACACCGGCGACGGCCCGACGCTGGCCGACGGCGACCACATTCCGCTGGCCCGTACCCGCGTGCCGGTCGAGCTGGACCGCATCCTGGAGAACTTCGACCAGCTCGGCGCCGCGTTGAAGGGGGACAACCAGGAGGGCCCGATGGCCAGCCGGGTGCTGTTCCCGCTGCTCGACGGCAACGGTGACCGGCTGCGCGAGACGCTCGACGAACTGGCCGGCGCGTTCGAGGTGACCTTCGCCAACAAGGACCAGATCTCCAACACCATCATCAAGCTCAACGAGATCACCCAGGTCATCGCCGCCAACGATCAGACCGTGCGCGATTTCAGCGGCAGGCTCACCGAACTGGTGCAGCTGATGGGGGAGCAGGCCCCCGGTCTGCACGCGGTGCTGACCCAGCTCAACGACTTCGTCGCCAACACCTCCGCCGTGGTCGGCCAGAACCAGGACCAGCTGGCCGGCGCGCTGACCCGCTTCGTCGCCATCACCGAGCAGATGCGCGCCAATGCCCGCCAGCTCACCGAGATCGTGGACGTGACCCCGCTGTTCTTCGAAAATCTGGCCAACGCCACCAGTTTCGAGCACCGGGCGATCCGGTTGCACGGCCTGCTGGACAAGGCGGTGCTCGACGGCGAGGCGCTCGCCCTGTTCTGCGAGCGCGTGCAGATGCGCTTGGACGGGTGCCGCACCGGCAGGATCATGGACATGGGGCCGGACTTCGGCCTCACCGCCGCGCTGCTGGGGCTCACCAAATGAGGGCCGCGCGCATCGCCGCCGCGGCGCTGAGCCTGGCTGTGCTGGCCGGCACCACCGGGTGCGCGGTGACCGTGGACAACGTGCCGCTGCCGAAACCGGGCATCGGCGGACCGGGCTACACCATCCACGTCGTCTTCGACGACGCGCTCAACCTGCCGGAGCGGGCCCATGTGAAGATCGGCGGCACCGACATCGGTGTGGTCGAGGAGATCAGCACCACCAACTTCCTCGCCGACGTGGAACTCGAGATCCGCGAGGACATCCGGCTGCCGCGCGGCACCACCGCCGAACTGCGCCAAGCCACGCCGCTCGGCGACATCTTCGTGGCGATGACCCTGCCCGAGCACGACCCGAACGCGCCCGTGCTCCAGCCCGGCGACACCATCGGCACCGATCTGACCTCGGCGGGCGCGTCCGTGGAGCAGCTGATGGTCTCGATCTCCATGCTGCTCAACGGCGGCGGCCTCAACCAGGCCGCCAAGATCACCTCCGAGATGAACTCGATGTTCGCCGGGCGCGCACCGCAACTGGCGCACCTGCTCAACGAGCTCGGCGCCGCGATCACGGCGCTGAACCAGCGCACCGCCGACATCGACAGCGTGTTGCACGGGCTCACTGTGCTCACCGGTGAAATGGCCGCGCGCAAAGCCGAACTCGGCGAAGCCGCCGACACGTTCCCGGCGCTGCTCGGCCTGGTCGCGGAGAACAACCGCGACATCTCCGCGTTGATCGGCAAGGTGTCGGTGACGATGGCCGCGCTCGGCGACTTCACCGAGACCACCGGCGGCGATTTCGTGAGCCTGTTCGACAGCATCCAGAAGCTGATGGGCGGATTCACCGCCATGGGCGACGACCTGGGCCAGATGCTGCAACGCTACGAGCAGCTCTATCCATCGATCGCGGCGTCGTTCGAGGGTGAGGCGCTGTCGGTGGCGGCCACCGTGTCGTACCTGAGCATCGGCGCGCTCACCGACCCGTCCGGTAGCCGTCCGCCCGAACTGAACGACGTGCCGCTGTTCATCGGCAGTCTCGCGCAGGTCATCGAGAAGGTGATCGGCAGGCTCACCAGCCCGCCGCGACAGGAGGGCGGCCGATGAACATCCCGCTGTGGAACTACCTGGTGCGCCGCCGGGTGGCGATCGCCAACCTGGGCCTGGTCGCGGTACTGCTGGCCGGGTCGGCCTACCTCGGGCTGGCCGTGCTGCGCATCAACCCGCTGCCCGACACCTACACGGTGACCGTGGAACTGAGGAACTCCGGCGGACTGCTGGCGAACAACGACGTCACCTTCCGCGGCAGCCGGGTGGGCCGGGTGGCCGAGGTCCGGGTGGCCGAGGTCGGCATCGTCGCCGAGGCCGAGATCCAGTCCTGGGCCAAGATCCCGGTCGGCGGCACCGTGGCGGTCGGGCGCCTGTCCGCCGCGGGCGAGCAGTACCTCGACTTCCGCCCGGACGCCGACAGCGGCCCCTACCTGCGCGACGGCGACGTGGTGGAGGTGGCCCGCACCACGACGCCGGTGACCGTGCCCTCGGTGCTCGACAACATGAGCGGCCTGATCGGCGGCATGAACCCGGCCCGGTTGAACGTCATCATCGACGAACTGGACAAGGCGCTGGCCGGCGGCCCGGACCGGTTGCGCAACATGATCTCCGGCATCAGCCGCGCGATGGCCGGACTGGACGAGCTGCTGCCACAGACCAGGCAACTGATCGAGAACCTCGAGATCATCGCCGACACCACCTCGCACGCGCAGCCCGACCTGACCACCTTGACCACCGGCGCGGGCGCGCTGTTCGAGCAGCTCACCGCCGCCGACCAGGAACTGCGCCGTTTCCTCGACCTCGCGCCCGGCCAGCTGGCCACCGTCGGCGGCTTCATCGCCGACACCGAGGACCCGATCACCAACCTGACCACCAATTTCGTGGCCATCACCCGCGCGGCGAAGCTGCGCCAGCCCGCCATCGAGGCGCTGTTCCCGGCACTGCGGGCCGGCTCGGCCGCCATCGGCGTGCCCGCGCACGACGGCGCCTACCACACCCTCGTCGACCCGTGGCCCCGCCCGACCTGCGATTACCCCACCGTCCCGAAGATCCCGGTGGTCGCCGCCACCGACAGCAGGGTGCGGCTCTACAACTACTGCGTAACCGACGATCCGGCGTTGCAGATCCGCGGCTCGGCCAACGCGCCGCGGCCGAACGTGCCCGACAACGGCTCCGGCCCGCCCCCCGGCGTGACCGGCGACGAGATGTCCCAGCCCGCCCCCACACACCGGTAGGCCCGCGCCACGCCGGAGACAAGGAACCGAACTGCCATGAGTGACAACGACGTCGACAAGGCCGCCACTCCCGAGCCGGACCGCGACGCCGCGGAACCGGCCGAGGGGGCGGGCGCGACGACCGGCTCGGCCGCGACCTCGGCGGGCAAGGACGCGACCGACGACAAGGCGGTCACGCTCGACAAGACGGAGCCGGCGGCGGCCCGAGATTCCGCCGATGATCCCGGAAAAGCCGCCGTCGCATCGGGATTCGCGGCGAAGCTGCGCTGGCCCGCAGGCCGTGCCCGCACCGTCACCGCCGGTGCGGCGGTCGCGGTGCTGGTCGGCGCGTCGGTCGGCGCGGCGGGCTGGTTCTCCAGCCAGAACAGCGAGCACGAGGGCCTGCTGGCCGCGCACGAGGAGGCCAGGCAGGCCGCCTGCGCCTACGCGCCGGTGCTGGCCGACTACGACGCGAAGAACCTCGACGCCTATTTCGCCAAGGTGCTCGACGGCGCGACCGGCGACTGGCGCAAGCAGTTCGACGACACCAGCAGGGAACTGCGCGAGGTGCTCACCCAGGGCGAGGTGGTGTCCAAGGCCGACGACGTGCAGTGCGCGATCAAGACCGGCGACGAGACCTCCGCCGAAGCGATCGTCGTCATCGGCCAGACCATCACCAGCGTCGGCACCCAGGGCAAACCTTCGCCGGGGCAGCTGTCGATGATCATGCGGATGGAGAAGACCGACGGCCGCTGGCTGGTCAACCACGTCAACTCGCCGCTGGCCTCGGTCCCCCAGCAGTGACGCCGCGCCGCCGCACCCGGTCCACGGAGTGACCCGGCGCGGCCGCCGCCCCTGCCGACCGCGCTCAGGCGGAGGCCGGGCGGCCGAACAGGATGACCTGCATCAGGTGGATCACCCGGGCCTGCGAGCAGATCGGGTTGTCCGGCCCCAGCCACTGGCCGATGTCGACGACCTGCGCGAGCGCGGCATGCACCAGCACGCGCGCCTCGGCGGGGGAGAGCTCCGGGCGCACCCCGACCACCAGCTTGGCCCACTCCTCCACGTTGAGCCGCTGGATGTTCCGCAGCACCGTCCGGTCCTCCGGCGGCACGTTGCTGATCTCGGCGTAGTAGACGAAGGTCAGCTCCCGCTCGGCGAACGAGCCCGCGACATACAGCTCGATCAACGTCACCAGGGCCTGCTCGGGGCCGTCGGCGCCGGCGATCGCGGGACCGATGGCCGCCGAGACCCGATCGGCCGCCCGCCGGAACGCCGCGGCCAGGATGTCGCCCTTGCTGCGGTAGAACCGGTAGACCGCCGAGGACGCCGGTAACCCCGCGGCATTGGCGATGTCCTCCACGCTCACGTTCGGGTAGCCGCGCTCGTGGAACAGCTCGATCGAACGTTTCAGCAGCAGTTCGTGTTTGAAGGTCAACGGCACTTCCGAGGGGGTGTGCGCCGCGGTGCGCTCGCCGATCGGCGGCAGCTCACAGGCGAGCACGGCATCCGAAGCCGAACGCAGCAACTTCGCCAAGGCGCGCACCGGAATCGACACGTGGTGATCGGAGATGCTGCCGATCACACTGAGCACCGAGGTCGCCAGTACCGCCCGGTCCGCCCGGGACAGCTCGGGCCGGCTGTCGGCCAGCAGGGAGCGCAGCATCGCGTAGACGTCGCCGAGTTGCCCGATGAGCACCCGGTAGTCCTCGGGCCGCAGGTAGCGGGACTGCCAGCGCAGCAACGACGCTCCGCGGCGATCGGTGATGGACCGGTCGACCAGCGCGTCGAGAATGTGCGCGAGCCGTTGCTGCGCGGGCGCGTCGAGAAGGTGCTCGGGCAGGTGGACGGCCTGCTCGCACAGCGCGCTCAAGCGCAGCGCCTCCTCCCGGAACAGCGCGTATTTGCTGGGGTAGTGGCGGTAGAGCGCGGTGGAACTGATGTCGAGGCGGGAGGCGATGTCCTCCATGCTCACCCCGTGGTAGCCGAGCGCTCCGAAGGCCTCCGCGGACGCGGCCGCGATCTGCGCACGCCGATCCCGCGGACGTTTGCGGACCACTCGCCCGGTGACGGGATCGCCGCCTGCCGAGCCGCGTGTGGTGCGGCGTTTGTGCGCGTCCATTCCGGCATGTTATCCCAAACAGATGCTTGGGAACGGCCTGTTCCTGCGCCCCGACGCGAACTGAACGAAAGGTCACAAAAAGCCGGTAACGCTGCTGCTCATGTGGCCGATGATAAGGACCAGGGTGGGAATACCCGTTAACATCCAGCGGATTCCGGCGGACCGGTTCACCGGGCGGTGACGGGACGGCCGAACAGCACGATCTCCATCGCCGTGCGCACCCGCTGCTGCCCGGCGACGGGGTCGCTGCCGAATGCCCGGCCCAGGTCGACGACGAGCGCGAAGGCCGCGTGCACCAGGAAACGCGCTTCGGCGGGGGACAGTTCGGTCCGCACGTCGCGCACGAGCTTGCTCCACTCCTCCACGTTGAGCCGCTGGATGTTACGCAGCACAGTGCGTTCCTCGGCGGGCACGTGCTGGAACTCGGTGTAGTAGACGAAGGTGAGCTCGCGCTCGGCGAACGATCCGGCCACGAACCGTTCGATCAGAATGCTCATCGCCGCTTCGGGATTCGGCGCCGCGGCCACCGCGGGACCGATCGCCGCGGAGACCCGGTCGGCGGCGCGGCGGAAGGCGGCCGCGAGCAGGTCGCTCTTGCCGCGATAGAAGCGGTAGACCGCCGAGGCCGCCGAAAGCCCCGCCGCACCGGCGATCTCCTCCACGCTGACGTTCGGGTAGCCGCGGTCGTGGAACAGCTCGACGGCCTTGCGCAGCAACAGCTCGTGCTTGAACGAGTCGGGGATCTCCACCGGCGGCGCCTCCTCCGACTCGGCCGAGGCCGGCGGCAGGTCGGCGTGCGCCAACGCCAGGCAGGCCGAGGAGAGCAACCGCACCAGCGCCTTGGCAGGCATCGCGGCGTGGTGGTCGGCGATGCTGGTGACCACGCTGAGGATGGCCGCCCGCAACACGCGCGTGTCGTCGGCGGTCAGTTCCGGTCGCAGCGCGCGCAGTTCGGCGCCGATCGCCTCGAGCACGGTGTGTTGCTGGTCGGCGAGGGTCTGCTGATCCTGCTCGTCGAGGTAGCGCACCTCCCAGCGCACCAGCGTCAGGGTGGGCCGGTTGTCGATGGCCGCGCCGATCAGGGCCTCCAGCAGATGGCGCAGGCGGTGCTCGGGGTCCTGGTCGGCGGCTTCCTCGGGGAGCCGGACCGATTCGGTGAGCGCCTGGCCGACGCGCAGCAGCTCCTCGCGGAACAGCGCGTACTTGCTGGGATAGTGCCGATACAGCGCCGCGGAGCTGATGCCAAGACCCGAGGCGATGTCCTCCATGCTGACACCGTGGTAGCCCAGGGCGCCGAACGCGGCGGCCGAGGCGGCGGCGATCTGGGCGCGGCGGTTCTTCGGCCTGCGCCGGATCTCACGGGGTGCCGAGTCGCCGTCGACCACGTTTCGCGCCGTGCGGCGGTTGTCGACACTCATGCCCTTCATCGTAACGACCCGGACATCCGGCGGATTTGTCCAGGTCGGGCCTGTGCCACCCCCGTGTGCTCCGGGCCGGTGCTACGGTCTGTCCACCGGTTCGACGAAGGGGGTGCGCCGTGCCCGCCCGACAGGTGGCGATCGTGCTGTATCCGGGGATGACCGCGTTGGATGCCATCGGGCCCTACGAGGTGCTGCGCTTCGCGCCCGACACCGAGATCCGCTTCGTCGGCCACGAGGTCGGCCCGGTGGTCACCGACAGCGGCGTGCTCGCGCTCGGCGTCACCCACACCTTCGCCGAGACTCCCGCCCCGCAGATCGTCGTCGTGCCCGGCGGGCCCGCGGCCACCGCCGTCGCCGCGGACACGGCGGTGCTGGACTGGCTGCGCGCGGCGCACCGCACCGCCGAATGGACCACCTCGGTGTGCACCGGCGCCCTGGTGCTCGCCGCCGCCGGACTGCTCGACGGCAAACCAGCCACCACCCACTGGGCCGCCCAGTCCGCGCTCGGCCTGCTCGGCGCCCAGCCGCGCAAACAGGAGCGGGTGGTGCGCGCGGACGCGCGGATCGTCACCGCCGCGGGCGTCTCGGCGGGCATCGACATGGCGCTGTGGCTGGTCGCCGAGATCCACGGCGCCGACCGGGCCCGCACCGTGCAGCTCGACATCGAATACGACCCGCGGCCGCCGGTGGACGCGGGCCATCCGAGCAAGGCGTCCTCGGCGGTGCGACGGGCGTCCTTGGCCGATCAGGCGAAGTTGATGCGCGCGTTGACGGCGGGCGAGCTGGTGCGCACGGTCACCGGCGCCCAGCTGGCCCTGTGGCGGGGCGCGCTGCGCCGGGTGCGGGCCCGGATCGGCTGAGTCCGCTCAGCGCGCGGCCGGGCCTGAGCCCGCTCAGCGCGCGGCCGGGCGGACCGCGGCGTACCAGTCCAGCAGGTCCGGATTGTCGACCGCGCTGCGCTCCACCACCGCGCCCGGCTCGGCGCCCTGCAACAGCTTCTTGATCGGCACCTCGAGCTTCTTGCCGGTGCGGGTGTGCGGAATGCCGGGCGCGAGCAGGATCTCGTCGGGCACGTGCCGCGGGGAGACCTCGGTGCGGATGGTCTCGCGGATGCGGGCCACGAGGTCGTCGGTCAGCTCCGCGCCCGGGGCGAGCAGCACGAACAGCGGCATCCAGTAGCCGCCGTCGGATTGTTCCACCCCGATCACCAGCGCCTCGGCGATCTCGGGCAGGCCCTCCACCGCCTGGTAGATGTCGGCGCTGCCCATCCGGATGCCGTGCCGGTTCAGCGTGGAGTCGGAGCGGCCGTGCACGATGACGCTGCCGTGGTCGGTGATGGTGATCCAGTCACCGTGCCGCCACACGCCGGGGAACATGTCGAAGTAGGCGTCGTGGTAGCGCTTGCCGTCCTCGTCGCGCCAGAAGGACACCGGCATCGACGGCATCGGCGCGGTGACCACCAGCTCGCCGACCTCGCCGCGCACCGGCCGCCCCGACTCGTCGTAGGCGTCCAGCGCCACACCGAGGTAGGGCACCGACAGCTCACCCGGCCACACCGGCACCGTGCGGGCCCACCCGAGGAACGCCGACACCACGTCGGTGCCGCCGCTGATCGAGGCCACCGGCACGTGCTCGCCGACGTTGTCGCGCAGCCACAGCGCCGAGGACGGCGGCAGCGCCGACCCGGTGATACCGACCAGCCGCAGCGCCGACAGGTCGTGCTCGGTGCGCGGCACCGCGCCCGCCTTGATGCAGGCCAGCACGTAGCCGGGGCTGGTGCCGAGCACGGTCACGCCCAGCTCGGCGGCCAGCCGCCACAGCCCGTCCGGGCCGGGATGGGTGGGGCTGCCGTCGTAGGTGACGATGGTCGACCCGGTGAGCAGCCCGGCCACCTGGAAGTTCCACATCATCCAGCTGGGGCTGGTGTACCAGAAGAAGGTGTCCGCGGGACCGATGTCCGATTGCAGCGCGACCGCCTTGAGATGCTCGAGCAGCACGCCGCCGTGCCCGTGCACGATGCCCTTGGGCAACCCGGTGGTGCCGGAGGAGAACACGATCCACAGCGGATGGTCGAAGTCGACCGGCTCGGTCTGGATGAGCGGGGCCGCGTTGTCGGTGTCGGCGACGGCGTCGGCCCAGCTGGTGGCGTCCGGCACCGCCGCGCCCAGGCGCTCCACCACCACCGTGGCCCGCAGTGTCGGCAGGCCCGCGCGCAGCGCCGCGATGTCGGCGCTCTTGTCGTGCGCCTTGCCGCCGAAGCGGTAACCGTCGGCGGTCACCAGCACGGTCGGCTCCAGCTGGCCGAGCCGGTCCAGCGCCGCCTTGGGGGAGTAGTCCTGCCCGCACGCGCTCCACACCGCCCCGATGCTCGCGGTGGCGAGGAAGGCGATCACCGCCTCGGGAATGTTGGGCAGGTAGCCGACCACCCGGTCGCCGGGCCGGACCCCCAGCGACCGCAGGGTGCGGGCGAACGCCGCGGTGCTGTCGATCAATTCGGCCCACGACACCTCGCGCACCGGCGCGCCCTCGCTCGCGGCCAGGATGGCGGGCCGGTCGGTGCGCGCCTGCCGCACCACCTGATCGACATAGTTCACCCGGGTACCGGGAAACCACTGCGCGCCCGGCATGTCGGCCGTCGCCAGCACGTCACCGGCGACCTCACCGAGTTCGAAATAGTCCCAGACCGCCCGCCAGAAACCGGGCAGATCCCGCACCGACCACTGCCACAGCGCCCGGTAGTCCGGTGCCGCCGAGCCGCTGCGCGCGGCGGCGAACCGGGCGAAATCGGTGATCCTGGCCTCGGCGACGTCCTGCTCGGTGGGCACCCACTGTGGTTGCACCGCGAATCTCCTCCCTGGTGCTGTTCAGTCCTGGCCCGCGCGGCGCAGGATCTGTTCGGCGTGCCGCAGCACCGGACCGTCGACCATCCTGCCCTCGAAGGCGAACACACCCCGATTGTCCGGCACCGCCGCCAGTACCCGCCGCGCCCAGTCGATCTCCGCCGGCGCCGGCGCGTACGCGGCCCGGATCACCGGCACCTGGCTCGGGTGGATGGCGACCTTCACGTCGAAACCGACCGCCACCGCGTCCTCGGCCTCGGCGCGCAGGCCGTCCAGGTCGGCGATGTCGAGGTAGACCGAGTCGAGCGCGAGCTTGCCGTAGGCCTTGGCCGCCAGCAGCGACGTCGAGCGCACGTGCCGCGCGACGTCCCGGTAGGAGCCGTCGGCGTGCCTGCTTCCCGTGCCACCCAGTCCGGCGACCAGATCCTCCGCACCCCACATCACGCCGATCGCGTTGCGCGCCAGCACTGCCCGGCCCACGGCCAGCGCACCCAGCGGCGATTCGATCAGCGCGATCACCTCGTAGTCGGCCAGCCCGGAGAGCTGTTCGGCCGATTCGGTCTTGGGCAGCATCACCCGCCGGTAGCGGGTGTCCGCCAGCGCCAGCAGATCGAGTGCGTGCTCGTCGGTGCCCACCGCGTTCACCCGCACCACGGTGCGCTCGGGGTCCAGCGGTGTCGACACCAGCGCGGTGCGGGCCGCCGCCTTGTCCGCCGGTGCCACCCCGTCCTCGAGGTCGAGGATCACGACGTCGGCCGCGGCGGCGGCCTTGGCGTAGCGCTCGGGCCGGTCGGCCGGGCAGAACAGCCAGGCCGGGCCGGGCGGCTGCCAGCTCGTCGCCGCGGTCACGACGCCGCCGGCCGCAGCCGGACCAGGGTCTTGCGGGTGGCCGTGGCGACCACCTCGCCGTGCTGATTGCGGGCGGTGTGGGCGAAGGTGACGATGCCCTCGCCGGGCCGCGACTTGGACTCCCGCTTGTCGGTCACCACCGTCTCGGCGTAGATCGTGTCGCCGTGGAACAGCGGCTTGGGGAAGGCGATGTCGGAGAAGCCCAGGTTGGCCACGATGGTGCCCTGGGTCAGCTGCGCGACCGAGAGCCCCACCAGCGTGGACAGCGTGAACATCGAGTTCACCAGCCGCTTGTTGAACGGCGGCAGCGCGTCGCTGAACGCGGCGTCCAGGTGCAGCGCCTGGGTGTTCATCGTCAGCGTGGTGAACAGCACGTTGTCGGCTTCGGTGATGGTGCGGCCCGGCCGGTGCTCATAGACCACGTCGGTCTCGAACTCCTCGAACCACAGCCCGCGCTGCACGATCCTGCGCGGTTCGCTACCGGTGTGCTCGGTGCTCACAGGCCCAGCTCCCGTCCGATCAGCATCAGCTGCACCTCCGTCGTGCCCTCACCGATTTCCAGGATCTTGCTGTCGCGATAGTGCCTGGCCACAGCGTATTCGTTCATGAAGCCGTTGCCGCCGAAGATCTGGGTGGCATCGCGCGCGTTGTCCATCGCCGCCTCGCTGGCGACCAGCTTGGCGATGGAGGCCTGCTTCTTGAACGGCTTGCCCGCCAGCATCAGCGCGGCGGCGTCGTAGTAGGCGGCCCGGGCCGCGTGCGCGCGCGCCTCCATGCGGGCGATCTTGAACGCGACGGCCTGGTAGCTGCCGATCGGTTTGCCGAAGGCCAGCCGCTCCTTGGCGTAGCGCACGCTCTCGTCCACGCAGCCCTGCGCCGCGCCCACCGAGAGCGCCGCGATGGCGATGCGGCCCTCGTCGAGGATGCGCAGGAAGTTGGCATAGCCGCGGCCGCGCTCGCCGAGCAGGTTCTCCTGCGGCACCCGCACGTCGGTGAAAGAGAGCGGGTGGGTGTCGGAGGCGTTCCAGCCGACCTTGTTGTAGGCGGGCTCGGCGACGAAGCCGGGGGTGTCGGTGGGCACCAGGATGGTGGAGATCTCCTTGCGGCCGTCCTGGCTGCCGGTCACCGCGGTCACCGTCACGAGCTTGGTGATGTCGGTGCCGGAGTTGGTGATGAACTGCTTGCGGCCGTTGATGACCCAGTCCTCGCCGTCGGCGACCGCGGTGGTCCTGGTGCCGCTCGCGTCGCTACCCGCGTCCGGCTCGGTGAGGCCGAAGGCGGCCAGCGCGCGGCCGCTGGTCAGCTGCGGCAGCCACTCCTGCTTCTGCTTGTCGTTGCCGAAGCGGTAGACCGGCATCGCGCCGAGCGAGACGCCCGCCTCCAGCGTGATCGCCACGCTCTGGTCGACCTTGCCCAGCTCCTCGAGCGCCAGGCACAGCGCGAAGTAGTCACCGCCCATGCCGCCGTACTCCTCCGGGAACGGCAGGCCGAACAGGCCCATGTCGGCCATGCCCGCCACCACCTCGTACGGGAAGGTGTGCGCGGCATCGTGTTCGGCGGCGACCGGCGCGACGACCTGCTGGGCGAAGTCCCGCACCGTCAGGGCCAGATCGCGGTAGTCCTCGGGCAGTGTGCCGGTGGACAGGAAGTCGGTCATGCGGAAAGTCCTTCTGCTCTGTCGGTTTCGGGTTCGGCCGCGTCGGCGGCGGTGATGCGGGCCAGCGGCTGGTCCAACCGCACCTGGGTGCCCGGTTCGACCAGGATCTCGACGGTGCCCGCGACCGGGGCGGTGAGGGTGTGCTCCATCTTCATGGCCTCGACCACCACCACCGGCGCGCCCGCGGCGACCACGCTGCCGGTGGCGGCCGGGACGGCGATCACCGCGCCCGGCATGGGGCTGCGGATCTCGGCGTCGCCCACGTGCTCGTCACCGCCGCGCACGCTCGCCTCGGCCACCGCGCGCAGCATGGTGACCCAGCCCGGTCCGGCCACCCACAGCGCGTCGGCGTGCTCGGCCACCCGGTAGGTCTGCCGCACCCCGTCGAGGGTGAGGGCCAGCAGGCCGCGGCCCGGCGCGGTCGCCGTGAATTCGGCACGCACCGCGCGGTTCTCGCCGTCGCCGACCCGCACCCGCCCGTCCCCCGGCAGGCCGGTCAGGTAGACGTGCTCGGTCCGGTCGTCGGCGGCCAGCCGGATCGGGATCGGCGCGTGTTCGCCGACCCGCCAGCCGGTCGGCACCGCCCACAGATCCCGGGCCGACGACAGCGCGGCGTCACCACGCGGACCACCCTGCTCCTGCGGGAACAGGCCCAGCCAGTGGTAGGCCGCGGCCGCGACGAACGCCTCGTCGGTGGCGGGCGCCGGGCTGAAGTCACCGACGCGGCGGTCGAGCAGACCGGTGTCGAGCCTGCCGGCGGCCACGTCGTCGTCGGCGAGCAGGAACCGCAGGAACTCGATGTTGCTCGTGACACCGAGCAGCACCGTGTCGGCGAGTGCGCGATCCAGGCTCGCCAGCGCGGACGCGCGGTCCGGGCCGTGCGCGATCACCTTCGACAGCATCGGGTCGTAGTCGCTGCCGACCACTGTGCCCACCCGCAGGCCCGAATCCACCCGCACCCCCGGCCCTTCCGGCTCGCGCAGATCGAGCACGGTGCCGCCGGTGGGCAGGAAGCCGCGCCCCGGGTCCTCGGCGTACACCCGGGCCTCCACGGCGTGCCCGGTGAGCCGGATCTGCCCCTGGTCCACGCCCAGCTGCTGCCCGGCCGCGATCCGCACCTGGCACTCCACCAGGTCCACCCCGGTCACCATCTCGGTCACCGGATGCTCCACCTGGAGGCGGGTGTTCATCTCCATGAAGAAGAACTCGTCGGGCCGGTCGGCCGAGACGATGAACTCCACCGTGCCCGCGCCCACGTAGTCGACGCTGCGCGCGGTGTCGCAGGCCGCCGCGCCGATGCGCGCGCGGGTCTCGGCGTCCAGCAGCGGCGAGGGCGCCTCCTCGATCACCTTCTGGTGCCTGCGCTGCAGGCTGCACTCGCGTTCGCCCAGGTGCAGGACGTTGCCGTGCCGGTCGGCCAGCACCTGCACCTCGATGTGGCGCGGATTGGTGACGAAACGCTCCAGGAACAGCGTGTCGTCGCCAAAGGCCGCCCCCGCCTCGCGCCGGGCGCTCACCAGGGCGGCGGGCAGGTCGGCGGGGTCGTCGACGCGGCGCATGCCCTTGCCGCCGCCGCCCGCGGAGGGCTTCACCAGCACGGGATAGCCGACCTCGGCGGCCGCGGCGATCAGGTCGTCGTCGCTGAGGCCGGGCTCGGCGATGCCGGGCACCACCGGCACGCCGAAGGCCGAGACGGTGTTCTTCGCCGCGATCTTGTCACCCATGATCTCGATCGCCCGCGCGGGCGGGCCGAGGAAGACGATGCCCGCCTTGTCCAGCGCGGTCGCGAAGGCGGCGTTCTCGGAGAGGAATCCGTAGCCCGGATGCACGGCCTGTGCCCCGGTGCGCACCGCGGCGTCGACCACCTTGTCGATGTCGAGGTAGCTCTCGCGGGCGGGGGCGGGTCCGAGCCGCACCGCGACGTCGGCCTCGCGCACGTGCCGCGCACCGGCGTCGGCGTCGCTGTAGACGGCGACCGAGCGCACGCCGAGCGCGCGCAGCGTGCGGATGACCCGCACCGCGATCTCGCCGCGATTGGCGACCAGCACGGTGTCGAAGCCGATGGGGTGGGAGTTGTTCATCATCATCGCGCTCACATCCGGAAGACGCCGTAGGAGACCGGTTCCAGCGGCGCCTGCCCGCACACCGAGAGTGCGAGGCCGAGCACCGTTCTGGTGTCGGCGGGGTCGATGACGCCGTCGTCCCACAGTCGTGCGGTGGAGTAGTAGGGGTTGCCCTGGTGCTCGTACTGTTCGCGGATCGGGGCCTTGAACTTCTCCTCGTCCTCGGCCGACCACGGGTTGCCGCTGCTGTCGAGCTGGTCGCCGCGCACGGTCGCCAGCACCGAGGCGGCCTGCTCGCCGCCCATCACCGAGATCCGCGCGTTCGGCCACATCCACAGGAAGCGCGGCGAATACGCGCGCCCGCACATGGAGTAGTTGCCCGCGCCGTAGGAGCCGCCGATCACCACCGTCAGCTTCGGCACCCGCGCGCACGCCACCGCGGTCACCATCTTGGCGCCGTGCTTGGCGATGCCGCCCGCCTCGTAGTCACGCCCGACCATGAAGCCGGTGATGTTCTGCAGGAACAGCAGCGGGATGCTGCGCTTGTCGCACAGCTCGATGAAATGCGCGCCCTTCATGGCGGATTCGGCGAACAGCACGCCGTTGTTGGCGACGATGCCCACCGGATGGCCGTGGATGCGCGCGAACCCGGTGACCAGCGTCTTGCCGTACTCGGCCTTGAACTCGTGGAAACCGGACTCGCCGCCCGGTGCGCCGTCGACCAGGCGCTCGATCACCTCGCGCACGTCGTAGGGCGTGCGCAGGTCCACCGGCACCACGTCGTAGAGCTCCTCGGTGGGCGCGGCGGGCTCGATCGTGGGCAGCACCTCCCAAGGGGCCTGCGGGCGCGGGCCCAGGGTGGCCACGATGCGGCGCACGATGCGCAGCGCGTCCTGGTCGTCCTCGGCCAGGTGGTCGGTGACACCGGAGGTGCGCGAATGCAGTTCGCCGCCACCGAGTTCCTCGGCCGTGACCACCTCGCCGGTCGCCGCCTTCACCAGCGGCGGACCGCCGAGGAAGATCGTGCCCTGGTTGCGCACGATCACCGCCTCGTCGCTCATCGCGGGCACGTACGCGCCGCCTGCCGTGCACGAGCCGAGCACGGCGGCGATCTGCGCGATGCCCGCCGCGCTCATGGTGGCCTGGTTGTAGAAGATGCGGCCGAAGTGCTCGCGGTCGGGGAACACCTCGTCCTGGCGCGGCAGGAACGCGCCGCCCGAATCGACCAGGTAGATGCACGGCAGGTTGTTCTGCAACGCCACTTCCTGCGCGCGCAGATGCTTCTTGACCGTCATCGGGTAGTAGGTGCCGCCCTTGACCGTCGCGTCGTTGGCCACGATCACGCATTCGCGCCCGGACACCCGTCCGATGCCGGTGATGATGCCCGCCCCCGGGCACTCGTCGCCGTACATCCCGGTGGCCGCCAGCGGCGACAGCTCCAGGAACGGGCTGCCGGGGTCGAGCAGTTGGTCCACGCGCTGCCGTGGCAGCAGTTTGCCGCGCGCCACGTGCCGCTCGCGGGCCTTCTCCGGCCCGCCGAGCGCCGCGGCGGCCAGGCGTTCGCGCAGTTCCGCGGTGAGCGCCTGATGCGCCGCGCGGTTGCCGACGTCCTGGGTGATCGTCATCCCGCCTCGCTTCTCGAATGGAGGTGGAGCGGCCGATCCGGCCGATCCAGTTAGTCGCCGATAACTGAGATTCAGGTTAATCTTGATTAACTGAGTTGTCCAGGCCCGGGTCAGGGGCGTGTGGGAGAGGGGTGTGCGCGTGGTCGGCACCGAGGCGTCCGAAGGCACCCGCCGCGAGCAGTTGAAAGCCGAGCGGCGCCGCAGGCTGCTCGAGGCCGGCGCCCGCCTCATCGCCGACCGCGGCTTCCTCGGCGTCCGGCTCGACGACCTCGGCGCGGCCGTCGGCATCAGCGGCCCCGCGGTCTACCGGCACTTCCCCAGCAAGGAAGCGCTGCTGGTGGAACTCCTGGTCGGCGTCAGTGAACGCCTCCTCGACGGCGGCCGGGCCGTGCTCGCCGACCACGCCGGCGGAGACCCGCGATCGGTCATCGCCGGACTCGTCGACTTCCACCTCGACTTCGCCCTCGGCGAGCCCGAACTCATCCGCATCCAGGACCGCGACCTGGACCAGATGCCCGACGACGCCCGCCGCCGCGTCCGCCGCACCCAGCGGCAATACGTCGAACTGTGGGTGGACGCGCTACAGCGGGTCCACCCACAGCTGTCCGAAGGCGAAGCCCGCGTACGGGCCCACGCGGTGTTCGGCCTGATGAACTCGACCCCGCACAGCGCCACCGCCTCCGACGCGGAGCGCGTCCGACCGGCCCTACGCGAAATGGCGTTGGCGGCGCTGGTGGGGGTGAGCTGACCCTCCTGCTCCGAAATTGGAACAGCCGCCGTCAAAGGGGTCGACCTCCGCGCGGGAGGGCGATGGCAGCGCCTTCACGACCGCGGAAAGCGGCGCCCCAGCCATTTCCGCGTTCGCGGGGGCATCTCGTAGCCGTCGACGCAGGACACGAGAGCCAGGGCTCATCCCCACATGCGCGGGGAGCACGGCGGCCACACCCAGAGCGAGGAAGTTGCGGCGGGCTCATCCCCGCGTGCGCGGGGAGCACGTCAAGCCGAAGAAGGCTCAGGTCACGATGCGGGGCTCATCCCCGCGTGCGCGGGGAGCACTTACCGGTCTCGTTGCGGACCAGTGTCAACCCGGGCTCATCCCCGCGTGCGCGGGGAGCACGGGCTGGCGGTCGCGGTGGGGTCCGGCGCCGGGGGCTCATCCCCGCGTGCGCGGGGAGCACCTCATGCTGTGCTCGCGGGCGGGGTTGGCCCGGGGCTCATCCCCGCGTGCGCGGGGAGCACACTTCTTGACCTGCGGGTTCTCGGCCCCGAATCCCGGTTTTCATTCACTTTCAATCGATGTACCTCGCTGAGGGACAGAATGGGCAGGCCGCCGCCATCGTACGTCGCCGGTCCCGTGGAACTCCCATTCAAGTTGCCTTTCGCCGGGGTCGCGAGCCGCCCAGCAATGCCCACATTCCCGGGCCGGGAATCTCGGGGCTTGTCGTCCCGCATGAACAACAGGACCTCGTCGGCGGAGTTCGGGCTACCACGCCCCTGTTCAGAGTCGTTCCGGTGCGGCGATTCCCAGGAGTCCCAGGCCGTGGGCGAGGGTTCGGGCGGTGAGCTGGGTGAGGGCCAGGCGATTGTCGCGGACCTGGTCGGGGGCGGTGAGGACGGGGCAGGTGTCGTAGAAGGCCGTGAAGGCTCGGGCGAGATCGTAGAGGTGACCGGCCAGGCGATGCGGTTCCAAGGTTGCGGCGACTTCGGTGAGCACCGTTCCATACCCATCCAGGGTGAGCGTGAGGTCTCGTTCGGCCGGCTCGAGGGATATGCCCGAGTCCACCGAAATACTGTTGAAGTCTTCCGCTTTGCGCAGGATCGACCGGGTTCGGGCATGAGCGTATTGCAGGTAGACGCCGGTGTTGCCGTTGAGTGCGGTCATACGGGCTGGGTCGAAGGTGTAATCCTTGATCCGGCTCGTGGACAGATCCGCGTACTTCACCGCACCGATCCCGGCCTGCTCGGCAATACGGTCGAGCTCGACCGCGGGCAGGTCGGGGTTCTTCTCGGTGACCACACTGCGGGCGGCGGTGACGGCATCGTCGAGAAGGTCCATCAGGCGGACGGTGCCGCCGGCGCGGGTCTTGAATGGTCGGCCGTCGGGGCCGAGGACGGTGCCGTACGGGACATGGTCGACGGTGACGGCGTCGGTGAGCCAGCCGGCCCGTCGCGCGGCTTCGAATACCAGCCGGAAGTGCAGGGCCTGGCGCGAGTCGGTGACATAGAGCAGTCGGTCGGCGTGCAGGTTCATGATGCGGTAGCGGATGGTGGCCAGGTCGGTGCTGTCGTAGCCGTAACCGCCGTCGCTCTTGCGAACCATCAACACCGCCGGGGCGCCGTCGGGACCGGTCACTTCTTCCGAGGCCACCACGATTGCGCCGTCACTGTCCACGGCAACGCCCTTGTCGAGAAGCTCGGTGACAGTGTCGGCCAGCATCGGGTTGTAAAACGACTCCCCTGCATAGTCTTCTGGCCCGAGCAGCACACCCAGCCGGTCATAGATCGCGGCGAACGCTTTCTCCGACTCGGCCACGATCTCCCGCCACCGTGCCACCGTGGTCTCGTCACCCGATTGCAGTGCGACCACGCGCCGCCGGGCGCGGTCTGCGAAGTCCGGATCGGCGTCGAACTGGGCCCGCGCGGCCTTGTACAGCGAATCCAACGCCGAAACCGCACTGATCCCACGGTCGCGGCCGAGTTCGGCTTGATGCCATGGTGTTTCGGGGTGCTCGTCGATAAATTGGATGAGCATCCCGAACTGGGTTCCCCAGTCCCCCAAATGATTCGCACGGACCACGTCCGCACCCAGAAAGTCCAGGATGCGGGCGAGGCTGTCCCCGATGATCGTGGTGCGCAGATGCCCGACGTGCATCTCCTTGGCCACGTTCGGCCCCGAATAGTCGATCACCACCCGCCGCCCGGCCTCGGCGGCGGGGACACCGAGCCGCTCATCGGCCAGCCGGGTCGCGACCTGTGACCAGATCGCGGCATCGGAGACAGTGATATTGAGGAAACCCGGTCCCGATACCGTCACAGATTCGATCACCTCGAAGCCGTCGGCGTCGAGCTGCCGTACCAGTGATTCGGCCAGGTCGACGGGCTTTGTCCCGGTTTTCTTGGCCAAAGGCAGCGCGGCGTTGGACTGGAAGTCGGCGCGGTCAGAGCGTCGCACCACCGGATCGGCTCCTGCCAGGTCGGGTCGGACTCGGCCGATCGCCTCCGCCACAACGGCAGCGACAGATCCGAGCAGCGGCATAACACCGGCAGAACTCACCTGGGATTCCTTTCCTGAACGACAGTAGGCACCGAGTATCTCAGGGGCCCGTGCATACGTGAGGGGTCGTGCGGTGGGATCGGGCCGTCGCCCGAACACGGAGACCAGGAAGTACCTCGAGGTCGCCTGCTCTGACGAGCGCCGAAACTCCTGCTGCAACTGCCGAATGAAGATAGGAGCTGGATGTATATCCGAGAAAATCTTTGCCGCAGGCACCGACGGAACTTCGGGACAACGCCTCAACCGCATCCGCGATCGTAAGCGAGGGGTTGACGATCATCGAGACGGCGAGCCGGGCGATGCCGTGCTCGGCCCGTTGCCGATCGAACCGGTAGCGCTGTACGTCGCCGCCGAGGAAGATGTGCTCGCTGGTGAGTGCGTTGAGCAGCAGTCGCCGGCCGAATTCGGTCGAGTTCAGCCACCACGGTTCGACGATCACCGGTGAGGGGGCGAATCGACCGTCGACCTGGTCGAAGCACCGCAACTCCACCGCGGCATTCACATCCTCGTGGGTTGCGAAGAGCTTCGTCCGATAGTCCACCTCGGTGTCGAGGTCGAGCCCGAACGCATGGTGCAACGAGACCACCCGGCTGATCAATGTACTCATCCGTTCACTCTCCGGCCGGTGCCGGCCGATCAGGACGAGATCGAGGTCCGAGTTCGGACCGGCGAGCCCGCTGGCATGCGAGCCGTAGGCGAGTCCGTAGCCGTCTGGAGCGAATTCCGCCGTGATGGCCGCCGCCTCAGCGAACAACTCGCCGGTCATGGCAGTACCTGGGGCAGGGACGCGCGGGGATGGTCTGCCCGGTGGAAGTCGACCAGGTGGACGCCGCTGGGAAGTGCGACAGCGCCGTCGGGCAAGGTATGCCGGTCGATGAAGTCGTCGACGATCCGGGCCAGGTCCGGATCGTTCGTGAGCTGGGGGTGGTGTTTGAAGTGTACTCCGAAGAACCAGTCACGAGAGGCCGCCTGATCCGCTGCCAAGGCGACTCCGCCAATCCGGGTGTGGTTCAGCGTTCCTCGACCGGCCTCTTCCGACTGCCGGAGAGCATCGATCAGGAGATTGCGGGTGTAGGAGCGGCCACCTTCCGGGAAGGGCGCGACTCGTTCCCAGCCGTGGGTGACGAGTCGTTGTTCCGGGCTTTCGGCGTCGAACAACAGCACGGTCAAGTGTCCGTTCGGGGCGAGAAGGTCGATCATCTGGTGTATGAAGGAGATCGCCTGTTCCCGTGCGGAACCTGGTTCCGGGTTCGGCACGATACCGGACGCGGACAGGGTTTCGAAGAACTCGCCGAGTGGATAACTCAACGACCAGAACGCCGCCACCACATCGAAACTCGCCTGCCGGCCCTCGACGAGGAGGGCTGCGACGGCATCCCGGGTATCGGCGCACAGTGTCCGCGCGTGCGGAAAGCCCTGGGAGACTGCGGTGATCATTGCCGGGCTGTAGTCGGCCAGGACGAGCTCACGGGCGTAGGGAGTGAGCATGTGCGTGATCCGGCCGGTGCCGCACCCGAACTCAGCGATCCGCAGTGCTGGGTCGGGAGTGCCGAACAGGTCGGTCATCCGGCGCCGTACGAGTTCGGTGTCCTCGATCCCGCCGAAGTAGTGGCGCAGCAGCAGGCGGTCGTAGACGCCCTCGGTCTCATAGACCGAGCGGAACAGATCGGTGGTCCTCATACGGCACCGTCCAGGTCGGTGGCGAGGTGGTCGAGGTAGAGCACCACGTCGCGCATGTGCTCGGTGGTCAGGTGGGGATTGTTGGCCATGAGCCGCAGCGGGCGCAGGATTGCACCAGGGCGCAGCCGACCGAGATCGTCGGGCAGGGTGAACTGATGCAGGTGCCACCGGCCTTCATCGAGCATCCGCTGATGGATGGCGAGGTTGAACGCGTTGACGGCGGCAGTGTCGGCCTCGGACAGCGGAAAGGACTTGTCGACTCCGCCGGGAAGGTAGACGAACACGACGGCCGCCAGATCGGGATCGTTGAGCCGGACGAGCCGGGGATGCGCATCGACAAGCGCGGCAAAACAACGAGCGGCCGCGACCCGCTCAGCGGCGAGAGCAGCCAAACCGGAGCGGCCACGGCCGAGCATCATCATCCACAGTTTCAGCGAACTCCAGTCCTTGGTCCCGAGAAACGGGGTGACCTGGCCGAATGCAAAATCCTCCTGCATGATCAGATCCGAATAGGTGGACACCGCCCGCAACGCCCCCGCATCGCGGACCAGCAGCGCGCTCAGCCCGTAGGGCACAGCCATGATCTTGTGGGGATCCACAGTGACGCTGTCGAATTCCGCGATACCGTCCAGGAGTGGCCGCAACCGCGGGCTGAACGCGGCGAGCAATCCCCAGCAGGCATCGGCGTGCAGCCAGATTCGGGGATCGATCGAGCGCACAAGACCATGCACGGCACGGAGATCATCCACAGTCTGCGTGCGGCTGTCGCCGGCGTAAGCGACGACCGCCATCACCTGTCCGAGACGCTCACTCAGCGTGCGTTCGAGGGCCGCGAGGTCGTAGCGGAATCCGATGGTCGGGACTGCGATGATACGGGCGCCGCAGCCGATCCATGTCAGCGCGGCCTTGACACTGTAGTGCCCGATTCCTTCGGGGACGACCACCGAGAGCCTCTCCGGATCGGTGACACCCGAACTCATGGTGCCGGGAGCCGCAGTCTCGCGTGCCAGCATCATCGCGATCGTGTTGCTCATCGTCCCGCCGGGACCGATCACACCACCTACATCCCACACCGAGATCACCTTGGACACCGGCGGATTCGTGAATCCGAGAAGGTCGCGTAGCCACCGCAGGACAGTGATCTCGATGAAGGTGGCGCTGGGCGAGTCGAACGATTGGTTGATCATGTTCTGCTGGGTCAGCAGTGACAGGACACCGCCCATGAGGGCGGCCGGGTCATCGCCGGTGTCGCCGAAACCCAGAAACCGCGGCGATGCCTCGTTCTTGCACAGTGGCAGCACCTGGTCACGGAACTGCCGATAGACCTCCTCATACCTCATCGGTACTTCCGGGAGCTCGGTCAGCAGCAGGTCACGAATCTCGGTCGGCGGCATACGTTTGCCGTAGATATCATCACCAACCTTGAACGCCAGACCAAGATCCAGCGCACGATGCAGCAGCTCGAGAACATCCGTCCCGGTGGCGTCCCTCGCCGAACCCGGCTGGGGGTGCTCCGGCCGGATGTATCCGTCGTCGTTTCCGGCGCCGCCGGCGCGAGCGTCCGTGCCGGCTGGTTCACTTCCGGGCAGGGGCAGGAGCGAGGTCGGTTCGAGCATGCGCGACGCCTTTCGAGACGGTGGACGATGTATCCAGTAAGACAAGGCGCGCAAGGATTTTCGATCACACGGCGGGGATATCACCGGCCAGCCTGATAATCTCGCGGCGCGATAGAACCCAGGTGGGTGTTCGGGATGGGGGCAGCCGTGCAGGGATCCGCGTTCACGCCGGTCGTCGTGCCTGCCGAGGTGTGGGACCGTGCAGAAGTCCGATGTCTTCTCGCCGAGCGTGATGTCGCCGGCATCCTCCGTCTGGTGCAACAGCACACCGGCGCCAGCCAGCAACGACTGGCCACTGCCCTCGCCATCTCCCAAGGCCGAATCAACGAACTGATCAACCGGCGCCGGCAAGTCACCAGCCTCAGTTCGTACCAGCGACTGGCCGACGGCCTGGGTATGCCGGACCCGGCCCGCGTCGCCCTGGGACTCGCACCCCGGAGCGCCCCGGTGATCTCGGCCGATCCCACCGAGATCACGCACACCTACCCATCCCAAGCCGATGCTGCCGCAGATATCCGCACTGCGGTCCACGACGCTGACACTGTTGATGTCATGGCAGTGCGCGGGCTCGGCATCCTGGGGTTGAAGGACTCACTCCTGCGCGAGGTCATCCCGGCCGACGCACAGCTACGCGTCCTTCTGCTCGACCCTGACTCGGCTGCCGCCGCCTACCGTGCACAGGAGATCGGCGAATCAGCCGAGTCGTTCGCCGCCGGCATCCGCCTGGCCCTTTCACGACTGCGGGAGCTCGTCGATGCTGGACGTCGGGTCCAGATCTACCTCTACGACCACGTGCCGGTATGGCGGATCATCAGCGTCGACGGACCACACGGAACCATGTTCGTCTCCGCGTTCACCGACCACCGCGAAGCCCACGCCTGCCCCACCCAACGGATCGAACCCAATCCCAGCGGGGTCCTGCACCACGCCTTCCGCCGAACCGTGGAACAGACCGTCACCGCCGCGCACCGCGTCGTCTGACCAGCGACAGAAAGGCAGCACCGTGATCGAGGCCGAATACAAAGCCCGCCTGACCGCCCCGGACCAAGTCCGCGCCGCCCTACACGAGCGAGCCACCCCCGATACTGTGTCCTACCAGGACACCTACTACGACACCTCCACCGGCGACCTCGACCGCACCGGTCGCGAACTCCGGCTCCGCACCATCGAAGACCGCTGCGGCAACCGCCACCATGTCCTCACCTTCAAAGACCCCGCAGTCGACGAAGCGACCGGATCCAAACCCGAGTTCGAAACCCTCGTCACCGACCGCGACGGCATGCACGACATCATCACCCGACTCGGCTACCAACCCAACCTGTCCTTCACCAAACGCTGCGAAAACTTCCAGTTCACCGCCGCCGGCAGGCGCATGCTCGCCACCATCGCCCAGGTCCCGGAAATCGACGGCACCTACCTCGAGCTCGAAACCCAAGCCGAAGAACCCGACCTGCCCCAAGCCTTCGCAGAACTGCGCGCGATCCTCACAGAACTCGGCGTCACCCCAGAGGAATTGACCACCGAGCTGTACACCGACGCAGTCCGACACGCACGCCAACCGTCGGCTGCTCCTTCCGGGCGAAATGGATGAACCTGATGCCGACCCGCCTCGAAGACCTCACCGCCCGAGCCGAATGCGACGGCGTCCA
This sequence comes from Nocardia farcinica, assembly GCF_001182745.1. NCBI lineage: Bacteria > Bacillati > Actinomycetota > Actinomycetes > Mycobacteriales > Nocardiaceae > Nocardia > Nocardia farcinica. The sequence goes on from NZ_LN868939.1 coordinate 1,456,653, forward strand.
GCAACTCGTCGTCGGCGCGATCGTGGAACACGACGGCCGCATCCTGCTGCTGCGCCGACCCGGCAACGACTTCATGGGCGGCATCTGGGAACTGCCCAGCGGCAAAGTCGACGAGGTCGAAGAGGAAACCGGCCTCCGGGTTACCGGCGTCAACCGCTACATTCCCTGCATGCGGGGGGCACCCCGCTGGCGGGACAACGCGTCGAGCCTTCGGGCTCATCCCTCCCGCGCGGGAGGCACTGCTCGAAGGAGACGACAAAGCCGCAATCCGGGGCTCGTCCCCGCGTGCGCGGGGAGCACTGCGGCGTGCCGAAACGGGGAATCGAGCAGCCGGGCTCATCCCCGCGTGCGCGGGGAGCACTTGAGGCTGGAGCGGGAACTCCGGCCTCAAGGGGGCTCATCCCCGCTTGCGCGGGGAGCACTTCGACAATGTGCCTCGCGTGCGCGATTTGTGGGGCTCATCCCCGCGTGCGCGGGGAGCACGCTGACCTGACCAGGACATTCCCCGTGACGCCGGGCTCATCCCCGCGTGCGCGGGGAGCACCGGGGCACGGTGGTCGGGCCGCCTCGAGGACTGGGCTCATCCCCGCGTGCGCGGGGAGCACACCGGCACGCTGCTCGACGGCTTTCTGAGCTGGGGCTCATCCCCGCGTGCGCGGGGAGCACACCTACGAGGTCCCTGACCCCGACGGCGGCGAGGGCTCATCCCCGCGTGCGCGGGGAGCACCGCAGGGTGTTCGTGAACAGCGTGTGCGACCTGGGCTCATCCCCGCGTGCGCGGGGAGCACGTCGAGGGGGTGCGGGTGCCCGCGGCGCCGCCGGGCTCATCCCCGCGTGCGCGGGGAGCACAGCAATGTTTTCACGACCTTCGAGCACCGCCTGGGCTCATCCCCGCGTGCGCGGGGAGCACACTTCCTGACCTGCGAGTTCTCAGCCCCCAACCCCGTTTTTCATTCACTTTCCACCGCTGTACCTCGCTGAAGGACAAGACGGGCAGGCCGCCGCCATCGTACGTCGCCGATCCTGCGGGATCCCATTTCAGTTGCCGGCGATCTTCCCAAGGGTCGCGTGAGAGACCGACCACGCCCTACGTGCCTGGTCCGGCGACGACCCATGACCACCGCAGCCCGGACCGCCCATCCGGGGATCCCTACACTCGCCCTCATGACCGTGCATTTCATCGGGGCCGGGCCGGGCGCGGCGGACCTGCTGACCGTGCGTGCGGTGAATCTGCTGCGCGCGAGTCCTGTCTGTCTCTACGCGGGGACCTATCTCGATCCGGCGGTGTTGGCGCACTGTGCGCCGGAGACCGAGTTGATCGACACCCAGCATCTGGATCTGGACCAGATCACCGCGCATCTGGTGCGGGCGCATGGCGCGGGCAAGGATGTGGCTCGGTTGTGTTCGGGTGATCCGTCGGTGTACTCGGCGCTGACCGAGCAGACCCGGCGGCTGGACGCGCACGGTGTGCCGTGGGATGTCACGCCCGGTGTGCCCGCCTACGCGGCGGCGGCGGCGTTGCTGGGGACCGAGCTGACCGTTCCCGAAGTGGTGCAGTCGGTGGTGCTGACCCGTACGCAGCGCCGGTCGACGGCGATGCCCGAGTCCGAGGCGCTGGGGGAGTTCGCGCGCACCGGCGCCACCCTCGTGCTGCATCTGGCGATCACGCGGACCAGGGAGCTGGCCGCCGAGCTGGCCGCGCATTACGGCGCCGACTGTCCGGTCGCGGTGGTTTACCGGGCCAGTCAGCCCGAGGAACTGGTGCTGCGCGGCACTCTCGCCGACATCGCCGACCGGGTGGAGGCGGCGGGGCTGCGGCAGGCGGCGGTGATCCTGGTCGGGCGGGCCCTCACCCCGGCCGTCGCCTGTACCACCTCACACCTGTACGACCCGGCCCGTGAGCGACATCTCACCCCCTGATCTGGGCCGGGCCGATGACCTGCGGTGTCCAGGATGTGAGATGGGTGACAGGGGTTTGCCGGAAGGGTGCCGCCCCGTTCTGCCTGGTGTGATGCACTGGAACTATGGATCTTGGTTGGTCGGGTGCCTGCGGCGACGGTAGATTGGTCCGGTGATCAGCAACGAACGTCCCGGCTCGGCCGGTCGGTGGGTAGCGAGCACAGTCGGGCCGATGTAACAGCGGCGGCCACAGACAGATAGTGCCAGTGAACTTTTTTGCCTGATTTGTTCGAGAACTGAAACCGGGACGCAGGCGCCACGATCTCAGTCGTGCGCGTCGGCGTCCGGGTGTCGTCGGGGAGCGCTTGCGTGGTGTTCCGGAAGCGAGGTTACGGTTGGACCGGCTGGATATCGGCGGGAACGGCGAAGCTGGTGGCGAGTACTTCCCACTGTCGCCCGCGCAGCTGGGTATCTGGTATGCCCAGCACGTCGATCCGCAGGTGCCGATCAACATCGCCCAGTACGTCGACCTCCGGGGTGACCTGGATGTCGACGCGCTCGAGCGTGCCAGCGCCGCCGCTGCCCGGGAGATGGGCTCCGGCTTCCTGAAGATCGTCGAGCGCGACGGTGAGCCGTTCCAGACGGTCGACTTCACCCTCGACGCGACCCTCGAGTACGTGGACCTGCGCGACGCCGAGGACCCCGAGGCGGCCGCGGCCGAGTGGATGCGCGCGGAGTACAGCCGCCCGCTCGACATCGTCGCCGACCGGCTGATCCGCGCGGCCGCGCTGCGCCTGGCGGACTCGCGCTGGTTCTGGTACTCGCGCGCGCATCACATCGCGCTCGACGGCTTCGGCGCGATGACCTTCATGAACCGGATCGCCGAGCTCTACACCGCCGAGGTCACCGGCACCGAGCCGAGCCCGGCCAAGGCGACCGACCTGAAGACCCTCTACGAGTCGGAGATCGCCTACCGCGACAGCTCCCGCTTCGAATCCGACAAGCAGCACTGGGCCGAGCGCGTCGCGGGCCTGGAGGAAGGCTCCAGCCTGGCCGGGCGCTCCGCTCCGCCCGCGCCGGTCAACGGGGTCACCAGCGCGGCATTGAGCCCCGAGCAGGACGCCCTGCTGACCGAGGCCGTCGCCCGCCACGACAATTCCCCGGCGGGCCTGCTCATCGCGGCGTTCGCCACCTACCTGGCGCAGATGACCGGCGCCGAGGACGTGATCCTGAGCCTGCCGGTGACGGCGCGCACCACCGCGGCCATGCGCCGCTCCGGCGGCGCGGTGTCCAACATCGTGCCGCTGCGTCTGCGCGTCGCCCACGACACCACCGTGGCCGAGCTGCTCAAGTCCGTGCAGGTCGAGGTCTCGGGCGCGCTGCGCCACCAGCGGTACCGGCACGAGGACATCCGCCGCGACGCCGCCGGTGACGGTGTGGTGACCACCGAGTTCTTCGGCCCGTGGGTCAACATCATGCTGTTCCACAGCGAGATGACCCTCGGCCCGATGGTCGGCCAGCTGCACGTGCTGTCCACCGGCAGCATCGAGGACCTGGGCGTCAACTTCTACCAGTCGGTGGCGGGCAGCCGTTCGCACATCGACTTCGAGACCAACCCGAACCTCTACAGCGCCGAGGAGGCCGCCGCCCATCACGGCCGTTTCCTGGAGTTCTTCGACCGCTTCCTGGCCGCCGACGCCGCGGCGAAGGTGTGGGAGCTGCCGGTGGTCACCGCCGCCGAGCGCGAGCGGACCCTGGTGGAGTGGAACGACTCCGCCCAGGACGTGCCGGACACCACGCTGGTCGCCCTGCTGGACGCGCAGATTCCGCGCACGCCCGACCGCATCGCGCTGGACTTCGAGGGCGCGACGCTGACCTACGCCGAGTTCGACGAGCGCGTCAACCGCCTGGCCCGGTTCCTGATCGCCGACGGCGTCGGCCCGGAATCGCTGGTGGCCCTCGGCATGCGCCGCTCGCTCGAGCTGGTGATCGGCATGCACGCGGTGCTGAAGGCGGGCGGCGCGTATGTGCCGATCGACCCGGACCATCCGGCCGAGCGCACCGCCTACATCCTGTCCTCGGCCGACCCGGTGTGTGTGCTGACCGTTTCCGGTGACGAGCTCGAGCTACCGGAGTCGGTGCGCCGCGTCGAGATCGACACCCTGGACGTGTCGGCGTACTCGCCGCAGCCGCTGACCGACGCCGACCGGCGCGCCCCGCTGCGCCCGGAGAACACCGCCTACGTCATCTACACCTCGGGCTCCACCGGCCGCCCCAAGGGCGTGGCCGTGACCCATCACGCGATCGTCAACCAGCAGCTGTGGATGCTCGACGAGTACCGGCTGACCGCGGACGACGTGTACCTGCAGAAGACCGCGACCACCTTCGACGTCTCGCTGTGGGGCTACTTCCTGCCGTTGATGGTGGGCGCGAAACTGGTGATCGCCGCGCCCGACGGGCACCGCGATCCGCTCTACGTCGCCGACATGATCGCCCGCCACCGCGTGACCGTCACCGACTTCGTGCCGTCGATGCTGACGGTGTTCGTCGCGCACGCCACCCCGGCGCAGGTGCAGAGCCTGCGCGCGGTGTTCGTCATCGGTGAGGCGCTGCCGCCGGAGACGGCCGCGCAGTTCCGCGCGCTCACCGCCGACGGCGCGGGCCTGCACAACCTCTACGGCCCCACCGAGGCCGCCGTCTCGGTGACGTACTGGGAGGCCACCGCGGCCGACACCGTCACCGTGCCGATCGGCATCCCGGAGTGGAACGTCGAGGTGTACGTGCTGGATTCGCGGCTGCGCCCGGCCGCGATCGGCGCTCCCGGCGAGCTGTACCTGGGCGGTCGGCAGCTGGCCCGCGGCTACCGCGGCAGGCCCGACCTCACCTCGGACCGTTTCGTCGCCAACCCGTTCGGTCCGGCGGGCTCGCGCATGTACCGCACCGGCGACCTGGTGCGCTGGAACGCCGCGGGCACGCTGGAGTACATCGGCCGCACCGACTTCCAGGTGAAGTTCCGCGGTCAGCGGATCGAGCTCGGCGAGATCGAGACCGTCACGCTGGCCCATCCGGCGGTGAGCCAGTCCGCGGTGCTCGTCGTGGACACCGCCACCGGCCAGCAGCTGGTCGCGTACGTGGTGCCCGCCCCCGGCCAGAGCATCGACCCGCTGGAGCTGACCCGCTTCGCCGCCGAGCACCTGCCCAGCTACATGGTGCCCGCCTCGGTGATGGTGCTGGACGCGTTCCCGCTCAACACCTCCGGCAAGCTCGACCGCAAGGCGCTGCCGGAACCGGTGTTCGCCGCCGATGCCGGCTACCGCGCCCCGCGCACCCAGGCCGAGCAGATCGTGGCGAACATCTTCGCCGACGTGCTCAGCCAGGACCGGGTCGGCATCGACGACAACTTCTTCGACCTGGGCGGCAACTCGCTGGTCGCCACCCAGGTGGTGGCCCGCATCGGCGCCGCGTTCGGCACCCAGATCGGGGTGCGCGCACTGTTCGAGACGCCCACCGTGGCCGGTATCGCCGCGCGCGCCGAGCACGCCGCGCCGGCCGAGGGCGGTCGCCCGCCGCTGGTCGCCCAGGAACTGCCGGACCGGGTGCCGTTGTCGCTCGCGCAACAGCGGATGTGGTTCATCAACCAGTTCGACCCGACCGCGCCGACCTACAACCTGCCGTTCGTGGTCCGGTTGCGCGGCAACGTCGACATCGCGGCGTTGAAGGCCGCGCTCAACGACGTGATGGCGCGCCAGGAGTCGCTGCGCACGATCTTCCCCGAGTCCGGGGACGGCGGCTACCAGCAGGTGATCCCGGACGACGAGATCAACCTGGCGATCGCCGTGCAGTCGATCGACGAGAGCGAATTGCCCGCCACCCTGGCCGAATTCGCCGCCACCGGGTTCGACGTGGCGCGCGAGCTGCCGATCCGGGTGCGGATCTTCCGGGTGACCGGCGGGTCCACCAACGGCACCCCCGATCACGCGGTCGCCTTCGTGGTGCACCACATCGCCGCCGACGGCTTCTCCTTCGGCCCGCTCTCGCGTGACGTCGCGGCCGCCTACCTGGCCCGCGCCGCGGGCGAGGCGCCGCAGTGGGCGCCGCTGCCGGTGCAGTACCAGGACTACAGCATCTGGCAGCGGGAGCTGCTTGGCTCGGAGTCCGATCCGGAGTCGATGGCCGCGCGCCAGATCGCCTACTGGCGGCGGCAGCTGGCCGGGCTGCCCGATCAGCTCGAGCTGCCCACCGACCGCCCGCGTCCGCCGGTGCAGAGCTTCCGCGGCGCCACCACGCATTTCGAGATCGACGCCGAACTGCACGCGGAGCTGGCGCAGCTGGCCCGCGCCCAGGGCGTGAGCCTGTTCATGGTCGTGCACGCCGCGCTGGCGGTGCTGATGGGCAGGCTGTCGGGTACCACCGACGTCGCCATCGGCACCCCGATCGCGGGCCGCGGCGAGCAGGCGCTCGACGACCTGATCGGCATGTTCGTCAACACCCTGGTGTTGCGCTCGGACGTCGACGGCGGCCAGCCGTTCACCGAATTCCTCGCTCGCACACGGGAAACCGATCTGCAGGCGTTCGCGCACGCCGACGTGCCGTTCGAGCGGTTGGTCGAGGTGCTCAACCCGACCCGCTCGCAGGCGCGGCACCCGCTGTTCCAGGTGATGCTGTCGTTCCAGGAGATGGCGCACGGCACCCTGGAGCTGCCCGGCCTGACGGTGAGCGCCGCCGAGGTCGAGGTGCCCATCGCCAAGTTCGACCTGCTGTGGACGCTGACCGAGCAGCGCGCGAGCACCGGTGCGCCCGCGGGCATCTCGGCGGTGCTGTCCTACGCGACCGATTTGTTCGACCGGGCCACGGTCGAGGAGTTCAACCACCGATTCCTGCGGGTGCTGCGCGCGGTCACGCGCGAGGCGAGCACGGCGGTCCGCGACATCGAGATCCTCGATGCCGCCGAGCGCGAGACGGTGCTGACCGGCTGGAACCGCACCGCGCACGAGGTGCCGCCGGTCACCACGGTGATCGAGCTGTTCGACGCGACCGCGCGCAGGCGCGCCCATGCCACCGCGCTGCTCTTCGATCCGGGCGAACGCTCCGAGGGCGAGTACGGCCCGGCGGCCGCGCTGACCTACGGCGAGTTCGCCGCGCGAGTGAATCGGCTGGCGCGCAAGCTGATCGAGGAGGGCGTCGGCCCCGACACCCTGGTCGCGGTCGGCATCCGGCGTTCGTTGGACATGCTGGTCGCGGTGTACGCGGCGGTGGCCGCGGGCGGCGGCTACGTGCCGATCGATCCCGATCACCCGGCCGAGCGCACCGAGTACGTGCTGGCCAGCTCGCGCCCGGTGGTGCTGCTGACCACCTCCGGCGACGACGTGACCGGCGGCGACTGCCCGGTGCTGCACGTCGACACCCTCGACCTGGACGGTTACCCCGACGGCCCGATCGACCCGGCCGAACGGCGCGGCGTGGTGCGCCCGGAGAACACCGCCTACGTGCTCTACACCTCCGGCTCCACCGGCCGTCCGAAGGGCGTGGCGGTCACCCATGCCGCGATGGTCAACCAGATGGCGTGGAAGATCGCCGAGAGCGGTCTCGACGAGACCGACGTGGTGCTGCACAAGACGCCGTTCACCTTCGACGCCTCGGTGTGGGAGCTGTTCGCCACGCTGATCGTGGGCGCCCAGGTGATCGTGGCGGCGCCCGACGGTCACCGCGACCCGCTCTACCAGTCCGAGGTGATCTGGCGGCACCAGGTCACCATGACCTCGTTCGTGCCGTCGCTGCTGTCGGTGTTCGCCTCCACCGCGCCCGCGGCCGAATGCAGCTCGCTGCGCGCGATCTTCGTCGGCGGCGAGGCATTGACCTCCTCCACGGTGGCGCTGTTCCGCAGGCTCAGCCCGGCCACGGTGGTCAACCTGTACGGCCCCACCGAGTTCACCGTCAACGCCACCTCGTGGCGGGTGATCGACAACGGCGGCGGCGCGGTGCCGATCGGCCGCCCGGTGTGGAACGCGCGCGCCTACGTCCTCGACGAGGCGCTGCGCCCGGTGCCCGCCGGTGTCGCGGGTGAGCTGTATCTGGGCGGCGCGCAGATCGCGCGCGGCTACCACGGCAGGCCCGACCTGACCGCCGAGCGGTTCGTCGCCGACCCGTTCGGCGCGCCCGGCGAGCGGCTCTACCGAACCGGTGACCTGGTGCGCTGGAACCGCAACGCGCACAGCGAGTTCGGGGTGCTCGAGTACATCGGCCGCACCGACTTCCAGGTGAAGTTCCGCGGCCAGCGCATCGAGCTCGGCGAGATCGAGGCGGCGCTGCTCGAGCAGCCCGCGATCAACCAGGCCGTGGTGCTGGTGATCGACACCGTCGCAGGCGATCAGCTCGTCGCCTACGTGGTGGGCGCGGGCGAGATCGACACCGAGGAGGTCAAGACCGCGCTGCGGCGCAGGCTGCCCGCCTACATGGTGCCCTCGGTCGTGGTGGCGCTGCCGGAGTTCCCGCTCAACGCCTCGGGCAAGCTGGACCGCAAGGCGCTGCCCGCGCCGGTGTTCGAGGTGCGCGAATTCCGCGCTCCCACCACCCCGATCGAGGAGATCGTCGCTCAGATCTTCGGCGAGGTGCTCGGCCTGCCGCGGGTCGGCGTGGACGACGACTTCTTCGATCTGGGCGGCAACTCGCTGATCGCCACCCAGGTCGCCTCCCGCCTCGGCATCGCGCTGGACACCCGCGTCCCGGTGCGGATGCTGTTCGAGGCCAGCACCGTGGCGGCGCTGGCCGCGCGGGTGGAGTCGCAGGCCGGTGACGGCGCCCGCAAGGCGCTGGTCGCCAAGGACCGGCCCGAGCAGGTGCCGCTGTCGCTGTCGCAGCAGCGCATGTGGTTCCTCAACCGCTTCGACGGCTCCAACGTCGCCTACAACATCCCGGTCGCCATGCGACTGTCCGGCGATCTGGACATCGCCGCGCTACAGGTCGCCGTCATCGACGTCATCGACCGGCACGAGTCGCTGCGCACGGTCTTCCCCGAGACCGAACACGGCCCGGTGCAGGTGGTGCTCGACGCCGCCCAGATCGTGCCCGACCTCACCCCCTACCGGGTGACCGAGGAGACGCTGATCGACCACCTGGTCGACCTGGCGTCGGTGGCCTTCGACGTCACCAGCGAAGTGCCGCTGCACGCGCGCCTGTTCGAGATCAGCGAGTCGGAGTACGTGCTCGGCATGGTCGTGCACCACATCTCCGCCGACGGCTGGTCGATGGTGCCGCTGGCCCGCGACGTGATGCTGGCCTACGCCGCGCGCACCTCCTGGGAGGCGCCGGCCTGGACCGAACTCCCGGTGCAGTACGCCGATTACGCGCTGTGGCAGCGCGAGGTGCTCGGCTCCGAGGACGACCCGCAGTCGCTGATCTCGAGCCAGATCCGGTACTGGACCCGCCAACTGGCGGATCTGCCCGACGAACTGGTCCTGCCCGCCGACCATCCGCGTCCGGCGGCCGCCTCCTACCGGGGCGGCACCTACCCGTTCGTGATCTCCGAGGAGACCCAGCGCGCGCTGGTCGAGCTGGGCAGGCGCTACAACGCCTCGCTGTTCATGGTCATGCACAGCGCGCTGGCGGTGCTGCTGGCCCGCGCGAGCGGCACCTCGGACATCGCCATCGGCACCCCGGTCGCCGGCCGCGGTGAGGCCGCCCTCGACGACCTGATCGGCATGTTCGTCAACACCCTGGTGCTGCGCACCGAGGTGTCGGGCTCGGCGAGCTTCGCCGACCTGCTGAACCAGGCCCGCGAGACCGACCTGCAGGCGTTCGCGCACGCCGACGTGCCGTTCGAGCGGCTGGTCGAGGTGCTCAACCCGGCTCGTTCGCAGGCCAGGCATCCGCTGTTCCAGGTGATGCTGGCGTTCCAGAACACCAAGCAGGCCACCCTGCAGCTGCCCGGCCTGTCGGTCAGCGGCATCGATTACGACGCCGGGCTGGCCAAGTTCGACCTGCAGCTGACCCTGCAGGAGGCGCAGGACGAGCGCGGCGAGCCCGCGGGCATGTCGGCCGAGTTCTCCTATGCCCTCGATCTTTTCGAGGAGCCAACGGTCGCGGCGTTCGCGCGCCGCCTGGACCGGGTGCTGGCGGCCGTGGTGGCCGACCCGGACGTGCCGATCGGCGACATCGATCTGCTCGCGCCAGAGGAGCACGCCCGGGTGCTCGTCGACTGGAACGACACCGCGCACGAGGTGCCCGCGGCAACGCTGGTGTCGCTGTTCTACGCCCAGGTCGAGGCGACCCCCGACGCGGTCGCGCTGGTCTACGCCGACGAGCAGCTGACCTACCGCGAGCTGCGCGAGCGGTCCGCCCGGGTGGCCCGCGACCTGATGGCCGCGGGTGTCGGCCCGGAATCGTTGGTGGCGTTGGGCATCCGTCGTTCGACCGAGCTGGTCGTGGCGATGTACGCGGTGCTGCAGGCCGGTGGCGCGTACGTGCCGCTCGACCCGGATCAGCCCGCCGACCGCATCAACCACATCCTCGACACCGCCCGGCCCGCGCTGGTGCTGACCACCCGCCGCGACAACTTCGCCGACGTGGTCGCGGACGCGGTGCCGACGCTGTTCGTGGAGGATCTGCCCGCCGACGCCGCGACCAGCGGCGCGCCGATCACCGATGCCGAGCGGCCGGCGCCGCTGCGCCCCGGCAACACCGCCTACGTGATCTTCACCTCCGGTTCGACGGGCCGACCGAAGGGTGTGGCGGTCGGTCATGCCGCGATCGTGAACCGGCTGCTGTGGATGCAGGCGCAGTACCCGATCGGTGCCGAGGACGCGGTGTTGCAGAAGACCCCGGCGACCTTCGACGTGTCGGTGTGGGAGTTCTTCTGGCCGTTGCAGACCGGCGCCCGGTTGGTGGTCGCGAAGCCGGACGGCCATCGCGATCCGGTGTACCTGGCTCAGATCATCGCCGAACAGGGCATCACCACCGCGCATTTCGTGCCGTCGATGCTGGCGGTGTTCGTCTCCACCCTCGGCAACGACAACGGTGATTCGCCGCTGCCCGCGCCGCGGTTGCGGCAGGTGTTCGCGTCGGGTGAGGCGTTGCCTGCGGCGACGGCGCGGCGGTTGTGTGAGTTGACCGGTGCGCGGTTGCATAATTTGTATGGTCCGACCGAGGCTGCGGTGGATGTCACTTATCACGAGGTGACGGCTGCGGATGTGGTGTCGGTGCCGATCGGTCGTCCGGTGTGGAACACGCGGGTGTTCGTGTTGGATGCGCGGTTGCATCCGGTGGCGCCGGGTGTTGCGGGTGAGTTGTATCTGGCTGGTGATCAGCTGGCGTTGGGGTATTTGGGTCGGCCGGATTTGACGGCGGATCGGTTTGTGGCGAATCCGTTCGGTGGTGTGGGTTCGCGGTTGTATCGCACCGGTGATCTGGTGGCGTGGACGAAGTCCGGTGAGTTGGAGTATTTGGGGCGTACGGACTTCCAGGTGAAGTTGCGTGGTCTGCGGATCGAGTTGGGTGAGATCGAGGCGGCGTTGTTGGCGCAGCCGGGTGTTGCTCAGTCGGTGGTGGTGGTGCGTTCGGATCCGCATGCCGGTGATCAGCTGGTGGGTTATGTGGTGGCGGGGTCGGATGCGTCGGTGGATGTGGCTGCGGTGCGGGCTGGGTTGTCGGCGGTGTTGCCGGGGTACATGGTGCCTGCGGCGATTGTGGTGTTGGATGCGTTCCCGACGAATGCGTCGGGCAAGTTGGACCGCAAGGCCCTCCCCGCCCCCGTCTTCGAGGCCAAGACCTTCCGCGCGCCCTCGACCCCCATCGAGGAGATCGTCGCCGACATCTTCGCCGACCTGCTCGGCGTGGAACGCCTCGGCGTGGACGACGACTTCTTCGCCCTCGGCGGCAACTCGCTGGTCGCCACCCAGGTCGCCGCCCGGCTCAGCAAGGCGCTCGACACCGAGGTCGGTGTGCGCACGCTGTTCGAGGCGCCGACCGTCGGCGCCCTCGCCGCGCGGGTCGAATCGCACGCCGGAACCGGTGTGCGCCAGGCACTCACGGCCGTCGGCAGGCCCGAGCATCCGCCGCTGTCGCTGGCCCAGCAGCGCATGTGGTTCCTCAACCGCTTCGACACCGGGCCCGACGCGGGCGGAGCGGCGAGCACCTACAACATCCCGGCCGCGGTGCGGCTGCGCGGTCTGCTCGACGTGGCCGCGCTGCGCGGCGCCGTCGCCGACGTGGTCGCTCGCCACGAGACCCTGCGCACCGTGTACCCCTCACACGAGGGCGTCGCCTACCAGCGGGTGCTGCCCGCCGCCCGGGCGATTCCGGAGGTCGACGTGGTCGAGACCGCCGAGCAGGACCTGCTCGGCCGGCTCTACGACTTCGTGAACGCGGGCTTCGACGTCACCGCCGAACCGCCGGTGCGCCTGCGCATCTACGAACTCGGCGAACGCGACTACGTGCTCGCGCTCGTGGTGCACCACATCGCCGCCGACGGCTTCTCCATGCGGCCGCTGGTGCGCGACCTGATGACCGCCTACGTGGCGCGCACCGGCAACACCGAGCCGGGCTGGTCGCCGCTGGACGTGCAGTACATCGACTTCGCGCTGTGGCAGCGCGAGACGCTCGGCGACGAGGAGGACCCGACCTCGCTCATCGCCCAGCAGCTCGACTACTGGCGCACCGCGCTGGCCGACCTGCCCGACGAACTGCGCCTGGTGCACAAGCCGCGCCCGAACGTGGCCTCCTACCGGGCGGGCACCCACCGCTTCCGCGTGCCCGGCGAGCTGATCGACAGGCTCAACCGCGTCGCGCACGCCAACGGCACCACCCTGTTCATGGTCGTGCACGGCGCCTTCGCGACGCTGCTGTCGCGGCTGTCCGGCGCCGACGACATCGCCATCGGCATCCCGGTCGCGGGTCGTGGCGAGCAGGCGCTCGACGACCTGGTCGGCATGTTCGTCAACACCCTGGTGCTGCGCACCCAGGTGGACACCGCCACCCCGTTCACCGACCTGCTCGCGCAGGTCCGCGAGCGCGACCTGGCCGCCTTCGCGCACGCCGACGTGCCGTTCGAGCGGCTGGTGGAGGTGCTCAACCCGGCCCGGTCCCAGGCGCGGCACCCGCTGTTCCAGGTGATGCTGTCGTTCCAGAACCTCGGCCGCACCTCGCTGGAACTGCCCGGCCTGACCGTCGAGGAACTGGGCATCGACCCGCCGACGGCGAAGTTCGACCTGCAGCTGACGCTGAGCGAGATCCCCGGCGCCGAGGCCGAGATGGACGCCGAACTGGTCTACGCCACCGACCTGTTCGACGCCGGCTACGCCGACGCCTTCGCCGCCCGCTTCCTGCGGGTGCTGCACGGCGTCGCCGCCGCCCCCACCGCCGCCGTCGGCGACATCGAACTGCTCGACACCGCCGAACGTGAACTGGTGCTGCGGCGCTGGAACGACACCGAATTCGCCGTCGACGCCGCGCTCACCTCGCCGGTGGGCGACTCCGCGGCGACCCTGGTCGCGCTGTTCGAGGCCCAGGTCGCCCGCACCCCCGACGCGGTCGCGCTCACCTTCGAGGGGACCAGTCTGACCTATGCCGAGTTCGCGAGCCGGGTGCACCGGCTGGCGCGCTGGCTCAAGGACAACGGCGTCGGCCCGGAATCGTATGTCGCACTGGGAATCCGGCGCTCGCTGGATCTGCTGGTCGGCATGTACGCGATCAGCGCCGCCGGTGGCGCCTACGTGCCCATCGATCCGGACAACCCGGCCGAACGCATCGAGCACATCCTCGAGACCGCGGGACCGGTCTGCGTGCTGACCTCCGGGTCCGACCTCGACGTCACGCTGTCGCGGCAGGTCCGCATCGACCGGCTCGACCTGTCCGGCTACTCCGACGCGCCGCTCACCGACGCCGACCGGCACCGGCCGCTGCGCACCGGCAACACCGCCTACGTCATCTTCACCTCGGGTTCCACCGGCCGCCCCAAGGGCGTTGCGGTGAGCCACGCGGCGATTGTCAACCGCCTGGTCTGGGGCCACGCCCAGTACGGGCTGGCTGCCGACGACGTCGTGCTGCAGAAGACTCCCGCCACCTTCGACGTGTCGGTGTGGGAGTTCTTCTGGCCCTTGCAGGTCGGCGCGCGCCTGGTGATCGCCAAGCCCGACGGCCACCGCGACCCGGCCTACCTGGCGCAGCTGATCATCGACGAGCACATCACCACCGCGCACTTCGTGCCCTCGATGATGTCGCTGTTCGTGGTGGAGCCCCGCGCCGCCGAATGCACCGGCCTGCGCAACGTCTTCGCCTCCGGTGAGGGCCTGCCCGCGGTCACCGCGCAGCGGCTGCGCGAGCTGACCGGTGCCCGCCTGCACAACCTGTACGGGCCGACCGAGGCCGGCGTCGAGGTGACCTTCCACGAGGTCACCGACGCCGACACGGTGACCGTGCCGATCGGCGCCCCGGTGTTCAACACCCAGGTGTACGTGCTGGATTCGCGCCTGCGGCCGGTGCCGGTCGGCGTGCCCGGCGAGCTGTACCTGGCCGGCGCGCAGCTGGCCTACGGCTACGTCACCCGCCCGGATCTGACCACCGAGCGCTTCGTCGCCGACCCGTTCGGGTACGGCGTGCGCATGTACCGCACCGGTGACCTGGTGGCCTGGACGGCCGACGGCGAGCTGGAGTACCTGGGCCGCACCGACTTCCAGGTGAAGCTGCGCGGCCTGCGCATCGAACTCGGCGAGATCGAGGGCGCGCTCACCGCGCTGCCCGCCGTCTCCCAGTCGGTGGTCGTGGTCCGCCACGACGAGCGCACCGGCGATCAGCTGGTCGCCTACCTGATCGCCGAGCCGAACTACACCATCGACGTGGACGCGGTGAAGGCGGCGCTGTCGACGCAGCTGCCCGCCTACATGGTGCCCGCGGCCTTCGTGGTGCTCGACGCGTTCCCGCTCAACGCCTCCGGCAAGCTGGACCGCAAGGCGCTGCCCGAGCCCACCTTCGAGGCCAAGACCTTCCAGGCGCCGGTCACCCCGGTGCAGCAGATCGTCGCCAGCGCCTTCGGTGACGTGCTCGGCATCGACCGCGTCGGCCTGGACGACGATTTCTTCGCCCTGGGCGGCAACTCGCTGGTCGCCACCCAGCTCGCCGCCCGCCTCGGCGCCGCGCTGGACACCCAGATCCCGCTGCGCACCCTGTTCGAGGCGTCCACCGTGGCCGCGCTGGCCGCGAAGGTGGAGTCGGCCACCGGACAGGGCGGTCGCGCACCGCTGACCGCCCAGGAGCGACCCGCGCCGGTGCCGCTGCCCGACGGGCAGACCGCGCAGCTGGTGCCGCTCTCGCCCGCCCAGCAGCGGATGTGGTTCCTCAACCGGTTCGACAACCGCACCGGGGTCAACAACATCCCGGTCGCGGTCCGGTTGACCGGCGCGCTCGACGCCGCCGCTCTGCAGGCCGCGATCCGCGACGTGGTCGCCCGCCACGAGACCCTGCGCACCGTCTACCCCGAGGTCGACGGCGAGGGCTACCAGCGCGTGCTGCCCGCCGACGAAGCGCCCGTGGACCTGGTCACCGAATGGGTGCCCGCGTCCGAGGCGCCGCGGCGCGTGGTGGAGCTGGCGAGCACGTGGTTCGACGTGACCGCGGAGATCCCGTTCCGCGCCACCCTGCTCACCCTCGACGAGCGCAGCAACCTGCTGGTGCTGGTCATGCACCACATCAGCGCCGACGGCTTCTCGCTGCGGCCGCTGCTGCGCGACATCGTCGTCGCCTACACCGAGCGTGTCGGTGGCGAGGCGCCGAACTGGGCACCGCTCGAGGTGCAGTACGCCGACTACACGCTGTGGCAGCGCGGCGTGCTCGGCGCCGAGGACGACCCGGAATCGGTGGCTGCCGCCCAGATCGCCTACTGGACCGAGCAGCTGCGCGATCTGCCCGATCAGATCGAGCTGCCCGCCGACCGGCCGCGCCCCGAGGTGGCCTCCAATGCCGGTGCGCTGCACCACTTCACCGTGGACGCGCAGCTGCACCGCGCGCTGGAGGACGTCGCCCGCGCGCACGGGGTCACCCTGTTCATGGTCGTGCACGCCGCCCTGGCGACCTGGGCCGCGCGCCTGTCCAACAGCACCGACATCGCGATCGGCACCCCGATCGCGGGCCGCGGCGAACGCGCGCTCGACGACCTGGTCGGCATGTTCGTCAACACCCTGGTGCTGCGCAACGAGATCGACCTCGGCGCGAAGTTCAGCGACCTGCTCGAGCAGGTGCGCCGTACCGACCTGGCCGCGTTCGCGCACGCCGACGTACCGTTCGAGCGGCTGGTCGACGTGCTCAGCCCGGCCCGCTCGCAGGCCCACCACCCGCTGTTCCAGGTCGGCCTGACCTTCGAGGCGGCCTCGGCCACCGAGGCGGGCACCGTCTCGCTGTCCGGCCTCGACCTCGACATCGTCGATTTCGACGCGGGGACGGCGAAGTTCGACGTGCAGCTGACCGTCGGCGAGGCCGCGGGCGGCGCGCTGGCGATGTCGTGGAACTACGCCACCGAACTGTTCGATCCCGAGACGGTGGCCGCCTTCGCCGACCGGCTGGTGCGCATCCTGCGCAGCGTCGCCGAGGACCCCGCCGTCGTGGTGGGCGACATCGACCTGCTCGGCGAGCCCGAGCGGCTCGACGTCGCGCAGCGCTGGGTGTCCGCGGGCGCCGACGGCGGCGCCGCGCGGTTCGCCGACGCCACCCTGGTGTCGCTGTTCGACGAGATGGCCGCCGCGCATCCGGAGCAGGTCGCGGCGAAGTTCGGCGCCGACGCGCTGACCTACGCCGAGCTGGACCGGCGCGCGAACGTGTTGGCGCGCAGGCTGATCGAGGACGGCGCCGGCCCGGAGAAGCTGGTCGCGGTGTTGCTGCCGCGCTCGCTGGACCTGGTGGTCGCGCTGCTGGCGGTCGTGAAGACCGGTGCGGGTTACGTGCCGATCGATCCGGCCTACCCGGCCGAGCGCATCGCCTACGTGCTCGCCGACGCGCGCCCGGCGGGCGTCGTGCTGGACTCCACCGTCGAGGCCGAGATCCCGGCCGGGCTGCCGGTGATCACCGTCGACGGCTTCGGGGTCGAGACCGGCGACATGGCGGATGCCGACGACGCGCCGATCACCGACGCGGACCGGCTCGCGCCGCTCTCGCCGGACAACGTCGCCTACGTCATCTACACCTCCGGGTCGACCGGCCGTCCGAAGGGCGTCGCCGTCGCGCACCGCAACGTGGTGCGGCTGCTGGCGAACACCGACCGCGACTTCGGGTTCGGGCCGCAGGACGTGTGGACGCTGTTCCACTCCTACGCCTTCGACTTCTCGGTGTGGGAGCTGTGGGGTCCGCTGTCGTTCGGCGGCACGGTCGTGGTGGTGGACTACTACACCTCGCGCTCGCCCGAGCAGTTCCTCGAGCTGTTGCGCGCCGAACGGGTGACGGTGCTCAACCAGACGCCGTCGGCGTTCTACCAGCTGGCCGAGGCCGACCGCACCGCCGCGCCCGGCGCCGCGCCGCTGTCGCTGCGCTATGTGGTGTTCGGCGGTGAGGCGCTGGAGCTGCGCCGCCTGTCGGACTGGGTCGCCCGGCACGGTGATGCCTCGCCGGTGCTGGTGAACATGTACGGCATCACCGAGACCACGGTGCACGTGTCCTACCGGGCGCTGGACGCGGCGACGATCGCGTCCGCGTCGGGCAGCATCGTGGGCCGCGCGATCGCGGGCCTGCGGGTGTACGTGCTGGACAACCGGCTGCGGCCGGTGCCGGTGGGCGTCGCCGGTGAGATATATGTGGCCGGCCCGCAGCTGGCGCGCGGCTACCTGGGCCGCCCCGACCTGACCGCCGCCCGGTTCGTGGCGAACCCGCTGGGCGAGGCGGGGGAGCGGCTCTACCGCTCCGGTGACCTGGCGCGCTGGAACCGCTTCGGCGAGCTCGAGTACCTGGGCCGCGCCGACGACCAGGTGAAGGTGCGCGGTTTCCGCATCGAGCTGGGCGAGATCGAGGCCGCCGTGCTGGCGCAGCCGGGCATCGCGCAGGCCGCGGTGATCGTGCGCGAGGACCAGCCGGGCGACCAGCGGATCGTCGCCTATGTCGTGGCCGAGCCCGGGGTCACCCCGGACCTGGACGCGGTGCGCTCCGGCGCGGCCGAGCAGCTGCCGTCCTACATGGTGCCCTCGGCGCTGGTGCGGCTGGAGTGGATCCCGCTGACCGTCAACGGCAAGCTGGACCGCCGTGCCCTGCCCGCGCCCGCGGTGCAGGCCAAGGCATTCCGCGCACCGGTCACCCCGGTGCAGGAGGCGGTCGCCGCCGTCTTCGCCGAGGTGCTCGACGTGCCGCGGGTCGGCGTCGACGACGACTTCTTCGAACTGGGCGGCAACTCGCTGATCGCCACCCGGGTCGCCGCCCGCATCGGCGCGGCGCTGGGCACCACGGTCCCGGTGCGCACCCTGTTCGAGGCCTCCACCGTGGAAGCGCTCGCCGCGCGGGTGGAATCGCACACCGGCGGGCCGGCGGTCGCGCGCCTGGCCGCGCGTCCGCGCGCTGCGGGCGAGCTGGTGCCGCTGTCCTACGCGCAGCAGCGCATGTGGTTCCTGAACAAGTACGACACCTCCTCGGCGGCCTACAACCTGCCGATCGCCATCCGGCTGACCGGCGCGCTGGACGTGCCCGCGCTGCGGCTGGCGCTGGCCGACGTGGTGCGCAGGCACGAATCGCTGCGCACCCGCTACCCCGAGCACGGCGGCACGCCCGTGCAGGTGGTGGTTCCGGCCGAGCAGATCGAGATCGACCTGCGTCCGGTGGCCGTCGCCGCCGACGAGTTGCTCGAGACGGTGACCGAGTTCGTCGGCACCGGCTTCGACGTGGCCGAGGAGGTGCCGTTGCGCACCCGCCTCTACGCGGTGTCCGGCGCCGACGAGCACGTGCTCGTGGTGGTGGTGCACCACATCGCCGCCGACGGCTTCTCGATGGGTCCGCTGACCCGCGACGTGATGACCGCCTACGGCGCCCGCACCCAGGGGGCGGTGCCCGGCTGGGCGCCGCTGCCGGTGCAGTACGCCGACTTCGCGCTGTGGCAGCGCGAGGTCCTCGGCGCCGAGGACGATCCGGAATCGCTGCTGGCGCGCCAGGTGGCGTACTGGCAGCGCGCGCTCGCCGGGGTGCCCGACGAGCTGACCCTGCCCACCGACCGGCCGCGCCCGGCGGTGGCCTCGCACCGCGGCGCCACGCTGTCGGCCGAACTGCCCGCCGAGCTGATCCGGGCGCTCGACGACGTCGCGCGCCGGCACGGCGCGTCGCTGTTCATGGTCATGCACGGCGCGCTGGCCGTGCTGCTGGCCCGGCTGTCCGGCTCCGACGACATCACCGTCGGCACCCCGATCGCCGGACGCGGTGAGGCCGCGCTCGACGAGCTGGTCGGCATGTTCGTCAACACGCTGGTGCTGCGCACCGGCATCGACGAGGCCGAGCCGTTCACCGCGCTGCTCGACCGGGTCCGCCGCACCGACCTGGACGCCTACGGCAACGCCGACGTGCCGTTCGAACGGCTCGTGGAGCTGCTCGCGCCGGAGCGTTCGCAGGCGCGCAACCCGCTGTTCCAGGTGATGCTGGCCTTCCAGAACCTCGACCGCACCACCCTGGAACTGCCCGGGCTGTCGGTGCAGGCGCTCGATCTCGAGGAGAACGTCGCCCGTTTCGACCTGCAGTTCACCTTGTCGGAGAACGCGGCCGCGGGTATGACGCTGGCGCTGACCTACGCCACCGAGCTGTTCGACGCCGCCACCGCCGCCGAGATCGTGCGGCGCTGGCAGCGGGTGCTGGCCGCGATCGCGGCCGACCCGGCCCTGCCGGTCGGCGCGATCGACGTGCTCGAGCCTGCCGAACAGGCCGATCTGGTCGCGCGCACGGGCGCCCCCGCGGTGCCGCCGCGCACCCTGCCCGAGCTGCTGGCCGAGGCCGCCGCGCGCGACCCGCAGGCGCCCGCGGTGGTGTTCGAGGGGACGAGTCTGTCCTACGCCGAGCTGGACGAGCGCTCCAACCGGCTGGCCCGGCTGCTCATCGCCGAGGGCATCGGCGCCGAGGACCTGGTCGCGGTGGGCGTGCCGCGTTCGGCGGATTCGGTGTTCGCGGCCTGGGCGGTCGCCAAGACCGGTGCGGCGTTCGTGCCGGTCGACCCCAACTACCCGGCCGAGCGCATCGCGCACATGGTCACCGACTCCGGCTCGCCGGTCGGCCTGACCGTGGCCGCCGTGCTCGACGGCCTGCCGGATTCGACGCGCTGGCTGGTGCTGGAGGAGCTGGATCTGGACGCCTTCGACGGCGGCCCGATCACCGAGGCCGAGCGGGTCCGCCCGACCCGGCCCGAGCAGCCCGCCTATGTCATCTACACCTCCGGTTCCACCGGTGTGCCCAAGGGTGTCGTGGTGACCCACGCGGGCCTGGCGAACTTCCGGGCCGAGCAGGTGCAGCGCTACGACATCGACTCCGACACCCGCGCACTGCATTTCGCGTCGCCGAGCTTCGACGCCTCGATCCTCGAACTGCTGCTCGCGCTCGGCGCGGGCGGTGCGCTGGTCGTGGTGCCGCCGGGCGTCTACGGCGGTGAGGAACTGTCCGAGCTGATCCGCCGCGAGCGGGTCACGCACGCCTTCATCACCCCGGCCGCGCTGGCCACCTTCGACCCGACCGGCCTGGACACCCTGCGGGTGCTGGTGGCCGGCGGTGAGGCCTGCCCGCCGGAACTGGTCGCGAAATGGGCGGTGCCGCTGGGCGACACCGGCCGGATCCGGGCCTTCCACAACGGGTACGGCCCCACCGAGACCACCATCATGACCAACATCAGCGACGCGCTGGTGCCGGGCGAGCTGGTCACCATCGGTGGCCCGATCCGCGGCATGCGCTCGTTGATCCTGGACAACCGGCTGCGGCCGGTGCCGGTGGGTGTCGCGGGTGAGCTGTACCTGTCGGGCATCCAGCTGGCGCGCGGCTACCACGCCCGCCCCGGCCTGACCGCCGACCGGTTCGTCGCCAACCCGTACGTGCCGGGTGAGCGCATGTACCGCACCGGTGACGTGGTCCGCTGGACCCGCACCGGCGAAGTGGAATACGTGGGCCGCTCCGACTTCCAGGTGAAGGTCCGTGGCTTCCGTATCGAGCTGGGCGAGATCGACGCCGCGCTGGCCTCGCACGAGTCGGTCGACTTCGCGGTCACCGTCGGCCACGACAACGCCGCAGGCGCGACCGTGCTGGTGTCGTATGTGGTCGCCGCGCCGGGTCATTCGATCGACGTGCCGACGCTGACCGGCCACGTCGAGCAGCGCCTGCCCGCCTACATGGTGCCCTCGTCGATCATGGTGATCGACCGGGTGCCGCTGACCCCGGTGGGCAAGCTGGACCGCAAGGCGCTGCCGGAGCCGGTGTTCGCGACCGAGGTCGTGTTCCGCGCGCCGCGCACGCCGCTCGAGCAGACCATCGCCGAGGTGTTCGCCGAGGTGCTCGGCGTCGAGCGGGTCGGTGTCGACGACTCGTTCTTCGCCCTCGGCGGCGACAGCATCGTCTCCATCCAGCTGGTCTCGCGGGCGAAGGCGCGCGGCGTGGTGTTCACCCCGCGGCACGTGTTCGAGCAGAAGACCGTCGCCGGGCTGGCCGCGGTCGCCGAGACCGGCGACGCCGCCGCGCCCGCGGTCTCGGCGCTGGCCGAGCCGCCGGGCGGTGGTGTCGGCCCGATGCCGCTCACCCCGGTGGTGCGGTTCATGGCCGAGCGGCCCGGTTCGTTCGGGCGGTTCAACCAGACCGTCGCGCTGGAACTGCCCGCCGGCATCGACCGCGCGGGCATCGTGGGCACCGTCGGCGCGGTGATCGACCGCCACGACATGCTGCGGGCACGGCTGTACCACGACGGCACCGACTGGGTGGTCGAGACCGCCGCGCCGGGCACCGTCGACGTCGACGCACTCGTCGAGCGGGTCGAGATCCCGGCCGACGCCGACGACGACCGGCTGGTCGAGATCGCCTCGGCGGCATTGGATTCCGCGCTCGACCGGCTCGATCCGGCCGCGGGCACGGTGATCCGGTTCGTGTGGCTGGACCCGGCGACCCCGCAGCGGATGGGCAGGCTGCTCGTGCTCGCCCACCACCTGGTGGTCGACGGCGTGTCCTGGCGCATCCTGGTGCCGGACTTCGTCACCGCCTGGGGCCAACTCTCGGCCGGACAGCAGCCCGAGCTGGTCGCCCCGGCCACCTCGATGCGGGCCTGGGCGCACGCGCTGGCCACCGAGGCCGAGCGCCCCGAGCGGGTCGCCGAACTGGACTACTGGCGCACCGTCGCGGGCGCCACCGACCCGTTGCTCACCGAGCGTCCGATGGACCCGGCGGTGGACGTCTCCGGCGCGATCGAGAAGGTCGCCGTCGAGGTGTCGCCCGAGGTCACCAAGGCCCTGCTCACCACGGTCCCGGCGCTGTTCCACGGCGGCGTCAACGACGGTCTGCTCACCGCGCTGGCGCTGGCGACCGCGCAGTGGCGGGCCCGCCGCACCGGCGCCGCGCACCAGGACTCGCTGCTGATCCGCCTCGAGGGCCACGGCCGCGAGGAGGACGTGGTGCCCGGTGCCGACCTCTCGCGCACGGTCGGCTGGTTCACCGCGATCTTCCCGGTCCGCTTCGACCTGTCCGGTGTCGACCTCGACGCCGCGCTGGCCGGCGGGCCCGCGGTCGGCAAGGCCGTCAAGGCGGTCAAGGAGCAGCTGCTCTCGGTGCCCGACAAGGGCATCGGGTACGGCCTGCTGCGCTACCTCAACGCCAGGACCGCGGGTGAGCTGCCCGCGCAGCTGCCCGGCCAGATCAGCTTCAACTACCTGGGCCGGGTGTCCGAGGGCGACGTGCCCGAGGCACTGCGCGGCTTCGGCTGGACCCCCGCGCCGGAACTGGGCGCGCTCGGCGGCGCCTACGACGCCGACATGCCCGCGATGGCGCCGCTGGACGTCAACGCGATCGTGGTGGGCGACAAGCTCACCGCCAACATCGGCTACCCGGCCACGCTGCTGAGCGAGGCCGAGGTGCGCGAGTTCGCGCAGCTGTGGACCACCGCGCTGGAAGCGGTGGCCCGGCACGCGAATTCGGCCGAGGCGGGCGGGCACACCCCGTCCGACTTCGCCCTGGTGCGCGCCACCCAGCGCGACATCGAGGACTGGGAACGGCGCTTCCCGACGCTCACCGACGTGTGGCCGCTCTCGGCGCTGCAGTCGGGCCTGCTCTTCCACGCCCGCCTGGCCGCGGGCTCGGTGGACGTCTACACCGCCCAGGCGGTGCTGACGCTGACCGGGCACGTCGACCCGGCGCGCCTGCGCGCGGCCGCCCAGGCGGTGCTGGACCGCTACGAGAACCTGCGCACCGCGTTCCTCACCGACCACGACGGCAACGCCGTGCAGGTGGTGCTGGACGGGGTCCGGGTGAACTGGTCCGAGCACGATCGCCGCGACACCGGCGCGGCGGAGGACCTGATCGAGGCCGACCGGATGCACCGGTTCGACCTGGCCGCCCCGCCGCTGATCCGCTTCACCCTGATCCGGGTCGGCGAGCAGCGCTGGGAGTTCGTGGTGTCCAACCACCACATCCTGCTCGACGGCTGGTCGATGCCGCTGCTGATGCGCGACCTGCTCATGCTCTACGCCACCCACGCCGACGCCGCGGCGCTGCCCGCGGTGCGCAGCTACCGCCACTTCCTGGAGTGGGCGGCCCAGCAGGACACCGCCGCGTCGCTGGCCGCCTGGCGGGATGCGCTGCGCGGGGTCACCGAGCCGACCCTGCTGGCCAGGGCCGACGCCGGTCGCGAGATCACCGCCCTGTCCGGGGAGTACCTGTTCGACCTGGACGAGGCCGCCACCGCGCGGCTCACCGAGCTGGCGAGCTCGCTGGGCGTCACGCCGAACACGGTGCTCCAGGTGGCCTGGGGCATCCTGGTCGGCCGCATGGCGGGCAGCGAGGACGTGCTGTTCGGCACCACCGTGTCGGGCCGTCCCGCGCAGCTGGCCGGCGTCGAGTCGATGGTGGGCCTGTTCATCAACACCGTGCCCGTGCGGGTCCGGTTCGACGCCGCCGAGTCGGCGCGCGAGCTGCTCACGCGGGTGCAGGGCGAGCAGGCCGACCTGCTCGACCACCACTACGTGGGCCTGGCCGACATCCAGTCCGCCGCCGGGGTGGGCGCGCTGTTCGACACCCTCGTGGTGTTCGAGTCCTACCCGGTCGACGCCGAGGGCATCCAGGCCCAGGCCGCCGACATCGACGGTATGGCCGTGGCGGGCATCGAGGCCGCCGACGCCACCCACTACCCGCTGACGCTGATCGCGCAACTGGATTCGCGCCTGCGGATCCGCGCGGGCTACCTGCGCGACCTGTTCGACGAGCCGACCGTGCGCCGCATCGCCGACCGGCTGGTGCGGGTGCTCACCACCATCACCGCCGACCCGGCCGTCGCGGTGGGTGACATCGACCTGCTCGACGCGACCGAACGCGACCTGGTGGTCTCCGGCTGGAACGCCACCGCGCACCCGATCGAGCCCGCCGCGCTGCTCGGCGAGCTCGCCGGCACCTCCGCGCTGACGCTGGTCTCGATGTTCGAGGCGCAGGTCGCGCGGACCCCGGACGCGCCCGCGCTCACGTTCGAGGGGACAGGTCTGTCCTACGCCGAGTTCGCCGCTCGCGTGCACCGGCTGGCGCGCTGGCTGATCCAGCGCGGCGTCGGCCCGGAATCGTATGTGGCACTGGGCATGCGCCGCTCGATCGACCTGGTGGTCGGCATGTACGCGGTGTCGGTGGCCGGTGGCGCGTACGTGCCGCTCGACCCCGATCACCCGGCCGAGCGCACCGAGTACATCCTCGCCACGGCCGATCCGGTCTGTGTGCTCACCTCCGGCGACGATCTGCCGATCGACACCGCGCAGGTGCGCATCGACCTGCTCGACCTGGACGGGCTGTCCGAGGCACCGGTCACCGACGCCGAACGGCGGATGCCGCTACGGCCGGAGAACACCGCCTACGTGATCTTCACCTCCGGTTCGACCGGCCGCCCGAAGGGTGTCGCGGTCAGCCATGCCGCGATCGTCAACCGCCTGGTGTGGATGCAGGCCGAGTACGGCCTGACCGCCGCCGACGCGGTGTTGCAGAAGACCCCGGCGACCTTCGACGTGTCGGTGTGGGAGTTCTTCTGGCCCTTGCAGATCGGCGCGCGCCTGGTGGTCGCCAAGCCGGACGGGCACCGCGATCCGGCCTATCTGGCCGAGGTCATCTCGGCCGAGCGGGTCACCGTCACCCACTTCGTGCCGTCGATGCTGGCGGTGTTCGTCGCCGACGCCGCGGCGGCCCGCTGCGACGCGCTGCGGATGGTGTTCGCCTCCGGTGAGGCGCTGCCGCCCAAGCCCGCGCACCGGCTGCGCGAGCTGACCGGGGCCGAACTGCACAACCTGTACGGCCCCACCGAGGCCGCGGTCGACGTCACCTACCACCGCGTCACCGACGCCGACACCGAGACGGTGCCGATCGGCGCACCGGTGTTCAACACGCAGGTCTACGTGCTCGACGCCCGGCTGCGGCCCGCCCCGGTGGGTGTCGCGGGTGAGCTGTATCTGGCGGGTGCTCAGCTGGCGCGCGGGTATGTGGCGCGGCCGGATCTGACCGCGGATCGGTTCGTGGCCGATCCGTTCGGCGACGGGCAGCGGATGTACCGCACCGGTGACCTGGTGGCGTGGACGGCCGAGGGTGAGCTGGAGTACCTGGGCCGCACCGACTTCCAGGTGAAGCTGCGGGGTCTGCGGATCGAGCTCGGCGAGATCGAATCCGCGCTCACCGCGCTGGAGGAGATCGCGCAGGCGGTCGTCGTGGTCCGCGGCGACCAGCGCACCGGTGACCAGCTGGTGGCCTACGTCGTGCCCGCCCCGGGCGCGCAGGTCGACAGCGACCTGGTGCGCGAGGACCTGGGCAGGCAGCTGCCCGCCTACATGGTCCCGGCCCTGGTGATGGCGTTGGACGCCTTCCCGCTCAACGCCTCCGGCAAGCTGGACCGCAAGGCGCTGCCCGCGCCGGTGTTCGAGGCCGCGGTGTTCCGCGCCCCGACCACCCCCGTCGAGGAGATCGTGGCCCGCACCTTCGCCGATGTGCTCGGCGTCGAACGGGTCGGCCTCGACGACGACTTCTTCGCCCTGGGTGGCAACTCGCTCAGCGCCACCCAGGTCGCCGCGCGGCTGTCGGCGGCGCTGGAGACCGAACTCGGCGTGCGCGAGCTGTTCGAGGCGTCCACGGTCGCTGCGCTGGCCGCCCGCGCCGAGACCGGCGCGGGCGCCGGTGCGCGGGCCGCCCTGGTGCCGCAGCGCAGGCCCGAGCGGGTGCCGCTCTCGCTGGCGCAGCAGCGCATGTGGTTCCTCAACCGCTTCAACATCGGCACCGGCGGCGGCGAGCACAACCTCGCCGCGGCCGCGGACAACATCCCCGCCGCGGTGCGGCTGTCCGGTCTGCTGGACCGGCAGGCGCTGCAGGTCGCCGTCGCCGACGTGCTCGCCAGGCACGAATCGCTGCGCACCTACTACCCGGAGATCGGCGGTGTCGGCTACCAGCAGGTGGTGCCGACCGCGCAGGTGATCCCCGACCTCGCGCCGATCGAGATCACCGAGGCCGAGCTGCCCGAGCGGATCGCCGACCTGGTGCTGACCGCCTTCGACGTCACCGCCGAGGTGCCGTTCCGGGCCAGGCTGTTCGAGATCAGCCCCACCGAGCACGTGCTCGCGCTGGTGGTGCACCACATCTCGGCCGACGGGTTCTCGATGGGCCCGCTGACCCGCGACGTGATGATCGCCTACAGCGCCCGCGTCGAGGGCGACGAGCCCGCGTGGCGGCCGCTGGAGATCCAGTACGCCGACTACGCGCTGTGGCAGCGCGACGTGCTCGGCGCCGAGGACGACCCGGAGTCGCTGATCGCCCGCCAGATCGCGTTCTGGCAGCGCGAACTCGGCGGCCTGGTCGAGCAGCTGGACCTGCCGACCGACCGGCCGCGTCCGGCCGTCGCCTCCAACCGCGGCGCCACCGTCGGCTTCACCGTCGACCCCGAGGTGCACGCGGGGCTGCGCGGCCTGGCCGCCGAGCACAACTCGACGCTGTTCATGGTCGTGCACGCCGCGCTGGCGGTGCTGCTGGCCCGGCTGTCGGGCACCCGCGACATCGCCATCGGCACCCCCATCGCGGGCCGTGGTGAACGCGCGCTCGACGACCTGATCGGCATGTTCGTCAACACGCTGGTGCTGCGCACCGAGATCGATCCGGGCGCGGCCTTCGACGACCTGCTGCGCACCGTGCGCCGCGTGGACGTGGACGCCTTCGGGCACGCCGACGTGCCGTTCGAGCGGCTCGTCGAGGTGCTCGACCCGGTCCGCTCGCCGGGACGGCACCCGCTGTTCCAGGTCGCGCTGACCTTCCAGAACACCGGCCCGGCCGAACTGGAACTGCCCGGCCTGACCGTCTCGCCCGTCGACATGGCGGTGCCGCTGGCCAAGTTCGACCTACAGCTGACGCTGGAGGAGAAGGTCGGCGCCGACGGCGCGGCCGCGGGCATGGCCGCCGAATTCAGTTACGCCACCGACCTGTTCGACGAGTCGACGATCCGCGAGTTCGCCGACCGGTTGCAGCGGATCATGGCCGCGGTCACCGCGAACGCGAGCGCGGTCGTCGGCGACATCGACCTGCTCGCCCCGGGCGAGCGCGATCTGGTGCTGCGCGCCTGGAACACCCCGGGCGTCGAGGTGCCCGAGGTCACCATGGTGGACCTGATCGCGGCGCAGGCCGCGCGCAGGCCCGACGCCGACGCGATCCGCTTCGGCGACACCACCCTGTCCTTCGGCGAGATGCAGCGCCGCGCGAACCGCATCGCCCACACCCTGATCGACCGTGGTGTCGGGCCGGAATCCCGAGTCGCCGTGGCGGTTTCGCGCACCGAGCACCTGCCGGTCGCGCTGTATGCGGTGCTGCTGACCGGCGCCGCCTACGTGCCGGTGGACACCACCTACCCGGTGCAGCGGCTCGAGTTCATGCTCACCGACGCGGCACCGGTCTGCGTGCTGACCACCGAGGCCGACGCCGACGCCGTGCCTGCGGTCGACGTTCCGGTCGTGCTGCTCGAGCAGGCCGCGACGGCCGGCTCGGACGCCCCGGTGACCGACGCCGACCGGCGTGCGCCGCTGCGCCCGGACAACCTCGCCTACGTCATCTACACCTCCGGCTCCACCGGTGTGCCCAAGGGCGTCGGCGTGACCCACCGCGACGCGGTGCAGCTGTTCGCCAACACCCAGCCGCTGTTCGGATTCGACGAATCCGACGTGTGGACGCTGTTCCACTCCTACGCCTTCGACTTCTCGGTGTGGGAGCTGTGGTGCGCGCTGGCCTACGGCGGCTCGGTGGTGGTGGTCGACTACCTCACCTCGCGCTCGCCGGAACTGTTCCGCGAGCTGCTGGTGCGCGAGCGGGTGACGGTGCTCAACCAGACCCCGTCGGCGTTCTACCAGCTGGTCGAGGCCGACCGCGCCGCGAGCGCGGCCGCCGACGCCGGCGAGTTCGCGTTGCGCTACATCGTCTTCGGTGGTGAGGCGCTGGATCTGCGCCAGCTGCGCCGTTGGTACGAGCGCCATCCGGCCGACGCGCCGCGCCTGGTGAACATGTACGGCATCACCGAGACCACGGTGCACGTGTCGTTCCTGTCGCTGGACGAGCAGGTCGTGGACAACCCGGCCAGCGTGATCGGGCGCGCCCTGCCCGGCCTGTCGGCCTACGTGCTCGACGAGCGGCTGGCGCCCGCGCCGGTCGGCGTCGCGGGCGAGATCTACGTGACCGGCGAGCAGCTGGCCCGCGGCTACCTCGGCCGCCCCGGCCTCACCGCGTCCCGGTTCGTCGCCAACCCGTTCGGCGCCCCCGGTTCCCGCATGTACCGTTCCGGCGACGTCGGCCGCTGGGTCGGCTTCGGCGGCGCGGCGAACCTCGAGTACGCGGGCCGCAGCGACCAGCAGGTGCAGCTGCGCGGCTTCCGCATCGAGCTCGGCGAGATCGAGGCCGCGCTCGAGCAGTGCGACGGCGTGCGCCAGGCCGTGGTCATGGTGCGCGCCGACGAGCACGCCGGTGACCGGCTGGTCGGCTACGTCGTGCCCGACACCGGCGCCGCGGTCGACCCGGTCGCGGTGCGCGAGCAGGTGGCGCGGTTCCTGACCGCGTACATGGTCCCGGACGCGATCGTCGTACTCGACACGCTGCCGCTGACCCCGAACGGCAAGCTCGACCGGCGGGCGCTGCCGGAGCCGGAGTTCGTCTCCACGGCGACCTTCCGTGCCCCGAGCACCCCGATCGAGCAGGCCGTGGCCCGGGTGTTCGCCGAACTGCTCGGCGTCGACGAGGTCGGTCTCGACGACGACTTCTTCGCCCTCGGCGGCAACTCGCTGCTGGCGACCCGGGTGGTGGCCCGCATCAACGAGGCGGTCGACGCCGGTCTCGCGGTACGTGAACTGTTCGAGGCGCCGACGGTGGCCGCGCTGGCCGCCCGCACCGCCGACCAGGTCGGCACCGGCAGGCGCCGGGCGCTGGTGGCGGGCCCGCGGCCGGAGCGGATTCCGCTCTCGCTGGCCCAGCAGCGCATGTGGTTCCTCAACCGCTTCGACAGCGCCACCGCGGTGAACAACATCCCGTTGGCCGTGCGCATGGTCGGCGAGCTGGACATCGAGGCGTTGCGCCAGGCCGTGGCCGACGTGATCGACCGGCACGAGGTGCTGCGCACCGTCTACCCGGAGACCGCCGACGGCCAGGGCGTGCAGGTGATCCTGCCCGCGGGCAGCCACACCCTGGATCTGCACCCGATCGTGGTCGAGGAGGCCGAACTCACCGAGCGGGTGCGCGAGCTGGTGCTCACCGGCTTCGACGTCACCCAGTCGGTGCCGGTGCGCGCCGCGCTGTTCCGGGTGGCCGGATCGATGGACGGCTCGCAGCCGCCGACCCACGTGCTGGTCTTCGTGGTGCATCACGTGTCCGGCGACGGCTGGTCGGTCGGCCCGCTGGCCAGGGACGTGATGGTCGCCTACGCCGCGCGTTCGCGCGGTGAGGCGCCGGGTTGGGCGCCGCTGCCGGTGCAGTACGCCGACTACGCGATCTGGCAGCGCGACGTGCTCGGCTCCGAGGACGACCCGGAGTCGTTGATCTCCGAGCAGGTGGCCTACTGGTCGCGTCAGCTGGCGGGCCTGCCCGATCAGCTGGATCTGCCCGCGGACCGCAAGCGGCCCGCGGTCGCGTCCAACCGGGGCGGCGTCTACGAGTT
Source organism: Nocardia farcinica (assembly GCF_001182745.1). Taxonomy (NCBI): domain Bacteria; kingdom Bacillati; phylum Actinomycetota; class Actinomycetes; order Mycobacteriales; family Nocardiaceae; genus Nocardia; species Nocardia farcinica. The sequence continues at coordinate 1,486,858 of NZ_LN868939.1, forward strand.
CGGCTTGGACGACGCGCTGGTCGCCGAGCTGGACGAGCTGGGCCGCGCGCACGGCGCGAGCCTGTTCATGGTCGTGCACGCGGCGTTCGCCGCGCTGCTGGCGCGCCTGTCCGGCAGCGACGACATCGCCGTGGGCACCGTCGTCGCCGGCCGCGGCGAGGCCGCCCTCGAGACGACGCCATCGGCATGTTCGTCAACACGCTGGTGCTGCGCAGTGCGGTCGATCCCGCCGAGTCGTTCACCGACCTGCTGACCCGGATCCGCGAGACCGACCTGGCCGCCTTCGGCCACGCCGACCTGCCGTTCGAGCGGCTGGTGGAACTGCTCAACCCGGCCCGCTCGCAGGCCCGGCATCCGCTGTTCCAGGTGATGCTGTCGTTCCAGAACACCGGCGAGACCACCTTCGAGCTGCCCGGCCTCGAGGTCTCCGGCCTGCCGCTGGACGTGGTGACCGCGAAGTTCGATCTGCACCTGAACTTCCACACCGGCGCCGACGGCACCACGGCCGAGATCGCCTATGCCGCCGACATGTTCGACGCGCCGACGGTCGCCTCGTTCGCCGAGCGGCTGGTGCGGATGCTGTCCGCGGTGGCCGCCGACGCCCGCGTGGCGGTCGGCGACGTGGAACTGCTCGACCCGGCCGAGCACGCCCGGCTGGCCCGCTGGAACGCCACGGACCGCCCGGTCGACACCGAGGCCACCCTGGTCTCGATGTTCGAGGCGCAGGCCGCGCGCACCCCGGAGACGGTCGCGCTCACCTTCGAGGGGACGAGTCTGTCCTACGGCGAGTTCGCCGCCCGGGTGCATACGCTGGCCCGCCACCTGGTCGAGCTGGGCGTCGGCCCGGAGTCGATGGTGGCGCTCGGCATGCGCCGCTCGCTGGAGCTGGTGATCGGCATGTACGCCGTGAGCGCCGCCGGTGGCGCCTACGTGCCGCTGGATCCGGACCACCCGGCCGAGCGCATCGCCTACGTGCTGGACGTGGCCGCGCCGGTGTGCGTGCTCACCACCTCCGGTGACGAGTTCGACGCGGGCACGGTGCCCACCGTCGAGATCGACCGCCTCGATCTGGACGGCTACGCCGACACCCCGCTCACCGACGCCGACCGCCGCGCACCGTTGCGGCCGTCCAACACCGCCTACGTCATCTTCACCTCCGGCTCCACCGGCAGGCCGAAGGGCGTGGCGGTCACCCACGCGGCGATCGTCAACCGCCTGGTGTGGATGCAGTCGGAGTACGGCCTGGACCGCACCGACGTGGTGCTGCAGAAGACCCCCGCGACCTTCGACGTGTCGGTGTGGGAGTTCTTCTGGCCCTTGCAGGTCGGCGCGCGCCTGGTGATCGCCAAGCCCGACGGCCACCGCGACCCGGCGTACCTGGTCGAGCTGATCACCGGGCAGCGCATCACCACCGCGCACTTCGTGCCGTCGATGATGTCGGTGTTCGTCGCCGAGGACCGCGCGGCCGAATGCACCAGCCTGCGCAACGTCTTCGCCTCCGGTGAGGCACTGCCTGCGGTCACCGCGCAGCGGTTGCGCGAGCTGACCGGCGCCCGCCTGCACAACCTGTACGGGCCGACCGAAGCCGCGGTCGACGTGACCTATCACGAGGTCGTCGACGCCGACACGGTGTCGGTGCCGATCGGTGCGCCGGTGTTCAACACCCGGGTGCACGTGCTGGATTCGCGCCTGCACCCGGTGCCGGTGGGTGTCGCGGGTGAGCTGTATCTGGCGGGCGTCCAGCTGGCCCGCGGGTATGTGGCGCGGCCGGATCTGACCGCGGATCGGTTCGTGGCCGATCCGTTCGGCGACGGGCAGCGGATGTACCGCACCGGTGACCTGGTGGCGTGGACGGCCGAGGGTGAGCTGGAGTACCTGGGCCGCACCGACTTCCAGGTGAAGCTGCGGGGTCTGCGGATCGAGCTCGGCGAGATCGAATCCGCGCTCACCGCACTGGATTCCATCGCGCAGGCGGTGGTCGTGGTGCGCTCGGACGAGCGGCTGGGCGACCAGCTGGTCGCCTATGTCATCGCGGCGGCGGGCCGCTCGATCGACACCGAGGCCGTGCGCGGCGAGCTCGCCGGCGCGCTGCCGGGCTACATGGTGCCCTCGGCCTTCGTGGTGCTCGACGCGTTCCCGCTCAACGCCTCCGGCAAGCTGGACCGCAAGGCGCTGCCCGCGCCGGTGTTCGAGGCCAAGGTGTTCCGCGCACCGTCGACCCCGGTCGAGGAGATCGTGGCGGGCACCTTCGGCGACGTGCTCGGCGTGGCCCGGGTCGGCCTGGACGACGACTTCTTCGCCCTCGGCGGCAACTCGCTGCTGGCCACCCAGGTGATCGCCCGGCTGGGCAAGGCGCTCGACACCCAGCTGGCGGTGCGCGACCTGTTCGACGCCTCCACCGTCGCGGCGCTGGCCGCGCGCGCCGAGTCCATCGCGGGCAGCGGCCGGACCCGGCCGGAACTGACCGGTGGCGCCCGGCCCGAGCGCATCCCGCTCTCGCCCGCGCAGCAGCGGTACTGGTTCCTCAACCAGTTCGACACCGCCACCTCCGCGGTGGACAACATCCCGCTCGCGGTGCGGCTGTCCGGCGCGCTGGACGTGGCGGCGCTCGAGCAGGCCATCGGTGACGTGTTCGCCCGGCACGAGGTGCTGCGCACCACCTACCCGAGCTCGCCCGAGGGCCCGCACCAGGTGATCCTGCCGGTGGTGCGCCCCCGGCTGGAGCCGGTCGACATCGACGAGTCCGAGCTGGTGCAGCGGGTCATCGCGTTCTCGATGACCACCTTCGACGTCACCACCGAGGTGCCGTTGGCGGTCACGCTGTTCCGCATCCGGCCCGACGAGCACGTGGTGGCCTTCGTGGTGCACCACGTCGCGGCCGACGGCTCCTCGATGGGTCCGCTGGCGCGCGACCTGATGGCGGCCTACGTGGCCCGCGTGGCCGGTGAGGCGCCGCAGTGGACGCCGCTGCCGGTGCAGTACGCCGACTACGCGCTGTGGCAGCGCGAGGTGCTCGGCTCCGAGGACGATCCCGACTCGGTGGCCGCGCGCCAGGTGGCGTACTGGAAGTCGGCGCTGGCCGGGTTGCCCGATCAACTCGACCTGCCCTCGGACCGGCCGCGCCCGCCCGCGCAGTCGTTCCACGGCAAGGCCGTGCGTTTCGACATCACGCCGGAACTGCACGCCCGCCTGCACGAGCTGGCGCGCGCGAACAACGCCTCGCTGTTCATGGTCGTGCACACCGCCCTCGCGGTGCTGCTGGCCCGGCTGTCGGGCACCGACGACATCGCGGTCGGCACCCCGATCGCCGGGCGCGGTGAGCGCGAGCTCGACGATCTGATCGGCATGTTCGTCAACACGCTGGTGTTCCGCACCCAGGTGGAGCCCGGCGACCGGTTCGCCGACCTGCTCGCCGAGGTGCGCGAGCGCGACCTGGAGGCCTTCGCCAACGCCGACGTGCCGTTCGAGCGGCTGGTCGAGGTGCTCAACCCGGTGCGTTCGACCGCGCGCAACCCGCTGTTCCAGGTGGGCCTGTCCTTCCAGAACCTGGCCGAGACCACGCTGGCCCTGCCGGGCCTGCAGGTGAGCGCGGTCGACGTCGGCGCGCAGCTGGCCAAGACCGACCTGACCGTCACGCTGTACGACCTCTACGACGAGGACGGCACGCCGGCGGAGATCGTCACCGATTTCAGCTACGCCACCGACCTGTTCGACGAGGCCACGGTGCAGGGCTTCGCCGACCGCTTCGTGCGCGTGCTCGAGACGGTCGTGGCCGACATGGACGTGCCGGTCGGTGAGATCGACCTGCTGGCGCCCGAGGAGGCCGAGCGGATCCTGCGGTCCTGGAACGACACCGCGCACCCGGTCGATCCGGCCGCGACCCTGGTGTCGCTGTTCGACGCGGCGCTCGCCGCCGCCGATCCGGCCGCGGTGGCCGTGGTCGTCGATACCGCGCAGGGCCGGGTCGAGCTGACCTTCGCCGAACTGGACGCGCGGGTGAACCGCCTGGCGCGGCACCTGATCGCGCGCGGCGTGCGCACCGAGGACCGGGTGGCGCTGGCCATGCGCCGCTCGCTGGATCTGGTCGTGTCGATGTACGCGGTGTCGCGGGCCGGTGCGGCCTACGTGCCGATCGACCCCGACCAGCCCGCCGAGCGGGTCGGCTACATCCTCGAGACCGCCGCGCCCGCCGTGGTGCTCACCACCACGGCCGACGCGTTCGAGACCGAGGTGGGCGAGATCGTCGCCGTCGACGCGCTCGACCTGGGCGCGGTGTCGGCGGCGCCGATCACCGACGCCGATCGCAACGGTGTGCTGCTGCCCGCCACCACCGCCTACGTCATCTTCACCTCCGGTTCGACCGGCAGGCCGAAGGGCGTGGCGGTGCCGCACGGCGCCGTGGCCAACCAGTTGTGCTACATCGCCGAGGAATTCGCGCTCGGCGCCGACGACGTGGTGCTGCTCAAGACGGCTGCCACCTTCGACGTCTCGGTGTGGGAGTTCTGGTCGGCGGTGCTGACCGGTGGCCGCCTGGTCGTGGCGACCGCCGACGGTCACCGCGACCCGGCCTACCTGAACGCGCTGATGCGCGACACCGGGGTGACCACGCTGTACGTGGTGCCCTCGATGCTGGACGCGCTGCTGATCGAGTCCGGCGACCGGATGCCCGAGTCGCTGCGGCGCATCCTGGCCATCGGTGAGGCACTGCCCGCGGCCACCGCGCAGCGGTTCCGCGCGGCCAACCGCGCCGGGCTGTTCAACCTCTACGGCCCGACCGAGGCCGCGGTCTCGATCACCACCCACGAGGTGGACGACGACGACACCGTGGCGGTGTCCATCGGTGTGCCGCAGTGGAACAGCCAGGTGTACGTGCTGGATTCGCGACTGCGCCCGGTGCCGGTGGGAGTGTCCGGCGAGCTGTACCTGGCCGGCGCGCAGCTGGCGCGCGGGTACTTCAGCCGCCCCGACCTCACCGCCGACCGCTTCGTCGCCAACCCGTTCGCGGTGGGCGAGCGGATGTACCGCACCGGTGACCTGGTGGCCTGGACCGCCGACGGCGAACTCGACTACCGGGGCCGCACCGACTTCCAGGTGAAGATCCGCGGCTTCCGCATCGAGCTCGGCGAGATCGAGTCCGCGCTGCTGAAGCAGGATGCCGTGGCCGCGGCCGCGGTGCTCGCGCACACCGATCCGAACCTGGGCGACCGCCTGGTCGCCTACGTGGTGCCCGCGACCCCGGGCGAGATCGACACCTTCGCGCTGCAGACCGCGCTGTCGGCCGAGATCCCGTCCTACATGGTGCCGTCGGTGTTCATGCAGCTCGACGAGCTGCCGCTGAACGTCAACGGCAAGCTCGACCGCAAGGCGCTGCCCGAACCCACCTTCGAGAAGGCGGTGTTCCGGGCACCGACCACCCCGATCGAGCAGATCGTGGCCACCACCTTCGCCGAGGTGCTCGGCCTCGACCAGAGTGCGGGCGGTGCGCGGATCGGCCTGGACGACGATTTCTTCGCCTGGGGCGGCAACTCGCTGCTGGCGACGCAGGTCGCCTCGCGGCTGGGCGCGGCGCTCAACACCCGCGTCCCGGTCCGGTTGCTGTTCGAGGCGCCGACCGTGGCCGCGCTGGCGGTGCGGGTGGAGCAGCAGGCCGGGACCGGCAGGCTGGCACTGACCGCCCGCCCGCGGCCCGAGCGCATCCCGCTGTCGCTGGCCCAGCAGCGGATGTGGTTCCTCAACCGGTTCGACACCCAGTCCGCGGCGTACAACGTGCCGATGGCCGTGCGCTTGACCGGCGAGCTGGACGTGACCGCGTTGCGCACCGCCATCGCCGACCTGATCGGCAGGCACGAGGTGCTGCGCACCGTCTACCCGGCGGTCGACGGCGACCCGGTGCAGCTGATCCTGTCGCCCGCGCAGGCGCAGGTGCCGCTGGCGACCCGCGCGATCGCCGCGGCCGAGATCGAGAACGCCGTGGTGGAACTGGTCGGGCAGCCGTTCGACGTCACCGATCAGGTGCCGGTGCGGGTGACCTTGTTCGAGATCACCGACGCGGGCGAGGTGCCCGAGTACGTGATCGCGATGGTCGTGCACCACATCGCCGGTGACGGTTCGTCGTTCGCGCCGCTGGTGCGTGATCTGATGACCGCCTACGTCGCGCGCAGCATGGGCGAGGCGCCGAACTGGTCGCCGCTGCCGGTGCAGTACGCCGACTACAGCATCTGGCAGCGCGAGCTGCTGGGCAGCGAGGACGATCCGACCTCGCTGATGGCCGGACAGCTCGCCTACTGGAAGACCGCGCTGGCCGACCTGCCCGAACAGCTCGACCTGCCCGCCGACCGCCCGCGTCCGGCGACGCAGTCGTTCCGCGGCGGCGCGGTGCCGGTGCGCATCGACGCCGAGACCCACCGCAAGCTGATCGCGGTGGGCCAGGCCGAGAGCGCCACGCTGTTCATGGTCGTGCACACCGCGCTCGCGGTGCTGCTGTCGCGCCTGTCCGGCGCCGACGACATCGCGATCGGCACCCCGATCGCGGGCCGCGGCGAGGCGGCGCTGAACGACCTGATCGGCACGTTCATCAACACGCTGGTGTTCCGCAGCCGGGTCGCACCGGGTGAGCCGTTCGATGTGCTGCTGGCCCGCCAGCGCGAGATCGACATCCAGGCGTTCGCGCACGCGGACGTGCCGTTCGAGCGGCTGGTCGAGGTGCTCAATCCGGCCCGGTCGACGGCGCGGCACCCGCTGTTCCAGGTGGGTCTGTCGTTCCAGAACCAGACCCAGACCGCGCTGGAGCTGCCCGGCCTGACCGTCTCGGGCGTCGACTTCGACACCAGGATGTCGCAGTTCGACCTGCACCTGATCCTCACCGATCAGTACGACGAGCAGGGCGCGCCGATCGGTGTCGCCGGTGTGCTGACCTACGCCGCCGACCTGTTCGACCGCGCCACGGCCGAGGGCTTCGCGCAGCGCTTCCTGCGGCTGCTCGACGCGGTGATCGCCGCGCCGGACACCGCCGTGGGCGATCTGGAACTGCTCGACGCCGCCGAGCGGCGCGAGCTGGTCGCGGGCCGCAACGACACCGCGCACCCGCTGGCACCCGCGCTGCTGCTGGACGGCTACCGTCGCGCGGTGGCCGCGCACGCCGACGCGGTGGCGCTGTCCTACGAGGGCGCCGAGTTGACCTACCGCGAGTTCGACGAGCGGGTCAACCGGCTGGCCCGGCTGCTCATCGCGCGCGGTGTCGGCGCGGAGTCGCTGGTCGGTCTGGCCGTGCGGCGGTCGCTGGACCTGGTCGTGGGTATGTACGCGATCGTCACCGCCGGTGGCGCGTATGTGCCGTTGGATCCGGATCATCCGGCCGAGCGCATCGCGCACATCCTCGACACCGCGCAGCCGGCCTGCGTGCTGTCCACCACGGCGGATGCGGTGCCGGTGCCCGCGGGTACCGATCTGGTGCTGCTCGACACCGTCGATCTGGCGGGCTACTCGGCCGCGCCGGTGGAGGCGGCGGAGTTGGTGCGTCCGGTGCGTCGGGACAATCCGGCGTATGTGATCTTCACGTCGGGTTCGACGGGTCGTCCGAAGGGTGTGGCGGTCTCGCACGGGGCGATCGACAATCAGATCGAGTGGATGCTGTCGGAGTATCCGATGGGTCCGGGGGATGTGTATCTGCAGAAGACGGCGACGACGTTCGACGTTTCGCTGTGGGGTTACTTCATGCCGCTGCGGGCGGGCGCGAAACTGGTGGTCGCCACCCACGACGGCCACCGCGACCCGGCCTACGTGGCCGACATGATCGCCCGCCACGGCGTCACGGTCACCGACTTCGTGCCGTCGATGCTCAGCGTCTTCGCCGCGAACCTGGCGACCGGCTCGGTGCCGACGCTGCGCGACGTGTTCGTCATCGGTGAGGCGCTGCCGCCGGAGACCGTCAACGCCTGGTACCAGGTGTCGGACGCGGTGCTGCACAACCTGTACGGCCCCACCGAGGCCGCGGTGTCGGTGACCTATTGGCCCGCGCGCGGGCGCGACGAGCGCACCGTGCCGATCGGCCTGCCGCAGTGGAACGTCGGTGTGTACGTGCTGGATTCGCGGCTGCGGCCGGTGCCCGACGGCGTCGCCGGCGAGCTGTACCTGGCCGGTGAGCAGCTGGCGCGCGGCTACGTGGCGCGCCCCGACCTCAGCGCGGACCGCTTCGTGGCGAACCCGTTCGTGGCGGGGCAGCGGATGTACCGCACCGGTGACCTGGTGGTCTGGCGGGCCGCGTCCGGTGACCTGCCGCACCGGCTCGAGTACATCGGCCGCACCGACTTCCAGGTGAAGTTCCGCGGCCAGCGCATCGAGCTGGGCGAGATCGAGACCGCGCTGCTGGCGGAGCCCGCGATCAGCCAGGCCGTCGCGCTGGTGGTGCCGTCCTCGCTGGGCGACCAGCTGGTGGCCTACGTGGTGCCGCGCCCGGGCCAGGTGGCCGAGCAGAACGCGCTGCTGGCCGCGGTGTCGCAGACCCTGCCCGCCTACATGGTCCCGGCCGCGATCGTCGTGCTCGACGCCTTCCCGCTCAACGCCTCCGGCAAGCTGGATCGCAAGGCGCTGCCCGAACCGGTGTTCAGCAGCAAGGAGTTCCGCGCGCCGGCCACGCCGATCGAGGAGATCGTCGCGGGCGTGTTCGCCGACGTGCTCGGCCTGGAACGGGTCGGCGCCGACGACGACTTCTTCGCCCTCGGCGGCAACTCGCTGGTGGCCACCCAGGTCACCGCGCGTCTCGGCAAGGCGCTCGACACCCAGTTGGCGGTGCGCGATCTGTTCGAGGCGTCCACAGTGGAGGCGCTGGCGGCGCGCGCCGAGCGCAAGACCGGCACCGGCCGGGCCCGGCCCGCGCTGGTCGCGGGTCCGCGCCCGGAGCGGATCCCGCTCTCGCCCGCCCAGGCCCGGTACTGGTTCCTCAACCAGTTCGATCCGAGCGCCTCGGCCGTGGACAACGTGCCGTTCGCGGTGCGGCTCACCGGCGCGCTGGACGTGTCCGCGCTCGAACGCGCCGTGGCCGACATCTTCGCCCGCCACGAGGTGCTGCGCACCGTGTACCCGACCGTGGACGGCGAGCCGGTGCAGGTGGTGCTGCCCGCCGGGCAGGCCACCCCGTCGCTGCGGCCGGTGGAGATCACCGAGTCGGAGCTGATCGCCACGGTGATCGACTTCGTGCTCACCACGTTCGACGTCACCGCCGAGGTGCCGTTGAAGGTGGCGCTGTTCCGGATCGCGGACTCCGCTGCGCCCGCGCAGCACCCGACCGCCCCCGAGCAGCACGTGATCGCCTTCGTCGCCCACCACGTCTCGGCCGACGGCGCGTCCATGGGTCCGCTGGCGCGCGACCTGATGACCGCGTACATGGCGCGGGCCGCCGGTGAGGCGCCGCAGTGGGCGCCGCTGCCGGTGCAGTACGCCGACTACGCGCTGTGGCAGCGCGAGGTGCTCGGCACCGAGGACGATCCGGAGTCGGTGGCCGCCCAGCAGGTGGCCTACTGGAAGTCGGCGCTGGCCGGGCTGCCCGACCAGCTCGAGCTGCCCGCCGACCGGCCACGTCCGCCGGTGCAGTCCTTCCGCGGCAGCGCGGTGCGGTTCGAGATCGACCCGGCGCTGCACGCCCGGCTGCACGAGGTGGCCCGCGCCAACAACGCCTCGCTGTTCATGGTCGTGCACGCGGCGTTGGCGGTGCTGCTGGCGCGGCTGTCGGGCACCGACGACATCGCCGTCGGCACCCCGATCGCCGGGCGCGGCGAGCGCGAACTCGACGACATGATCGGCATGTTCGTCAACACGCTGGTCTTCCGCACCCAGGTGCGCCCCGGCGACGCGTTCACCGATCTGCTCGCCGAGGTGCGCGAGCGCGACCTGCAGGCGTTCGCCCACGCGGACGTGCCGTTCGAGCGGCTGGTCGAGGTGCTCAACCCGGTGCGCTCGACCGCGCGCAACCCGCTGTTCCAGATGGGCCTGTCGTTCCAGAACCTGGCCGAGACGGCGTTCGAGCTGCCCGGTCTCTCGGTGAGTGCGGTCGACTTCGGCGCCCAGCTGGCCAAGACCGACCTGCACGTCACCGTGTTCGACCGGTACGCCGAGGACGGCACCCCGGCCGAGATCGTGGCCGAATTCGGTTACGCCACCGACCTGTTCGACGAGTCGACGGTGCGCGGTTTCGTGGACCGGTTCCTGCGGGTGCTCGACACCGTGGTCGCCGACCAGTCGGTGCCGGTGGGTGACATCGACCTGCTCGGCGCCGACGAGGCCGAGCAGATCCTGCGCACCTGGAACGACACCGCGCACGAGGTCGACCGCACGGCGACGCTGGTGTCGCTGCTGGACGCCGCGGTGGCGACGGTCGACCCGGACACGGTGGCCCTGGTGGCCGACGTGGTGGCGGGCGAGCGGGTCACGCTGACCTACGCCGAGCTGGACGCGCGGGTCAACCGCCTGGCGCGGCACCTGATCGGTCAGGGCGTGGGCACCGAGGACCGGGTGGCGCTGGCGATCCGTCGCTCCGCCGACCTGGTGATCGCGATGTACGCGGTCGCCAAGGCGGGCGCGGCGTACGTGCCGGTGGACCCGGATCAGCCGGCCGAGCGCGTCGGCTACATCCTGGACACGGCGGCGCCGGTCTGCGTCCTCACCACCGCCCGCGACGGTTTCACCACCGATGCGGCGCCGACGGTGATTCTCGACGAGCTGGACCTGTCCGGCTACGCGGCGACGCCGATCGCGGCGGCCGAGCGGGTGCGCCCGCTGGCCGCGGCCAACACCGCCTACGTCATCTTCACCTCCGGTTCCACCGGTGTGCCGAAGGGCGTGGCGGTGCCGCACGGCGCCATCGCCAACCAGTTGTTCTGGAAGACGGCCGAATTCGGGCTCGGTACCGACAACGTGGTGCTGCTCAAGACGGCGGCCACCTTCGACCTGTCGGTGTGGGAGTTCTGGTCGGCGGCGGTCAGCGGTGGCCGCCTGATCGTGGCGACCGCCGACGGTCACCGCGACCCGGCCTACCTGAACGCGCTGATGGGCGAGACCGGGGTGACCACCCTGCACGTGGTGCCCTCGATGCTCGACGCGCTGCTCACCGACGCCGGTGACCGGATGCCCGACACACTGCGGCGCATCCTGGCCATCGGTGAGGCGCTGCCTGCGGCCACCGCGCAGCGGTTCCGCAGGAACAACACCGCCGAGCTGTACAACCTGTACGGCCCGACCGAGGCGGCGGTGTCGATCACCAGCCACCGGGTGGACGACGACGACACGGTCTCGGTGTCCATCGGTGCGCCGGAGTGGAACAGCCAGGTGTACGTGCTGGATTCGCGGCTGCGGCCGGTGCCGGTGGGCGTCGCGGGTGAGCTGTACCTGGCGGGCGCGCAGCTGGCCCGCGGGTACTTCGCGCGGCCGGACCTGACCGCCGACCGCTTCGTCGCCGACCCGTTCGGTGTCGCGGGCACACGCATGTACCGCACCGGTGACCTGGTGGCGTGGACCGCCGACGGCGAGCTGGAGTACCGGGGCCGCACCGACTTCCAGGTGAAGATCCGCGGCTTCCGCATCGAGCTCGGCGAGATCGAAGCGGCGCTGCTGCGCCAGGATTCGGTGTCGGCGGCCGCGGTGCTCGCGCACACCGATCCGAACCTGGGCGATCGCCTGGTCGCCTACGTGGTGCCCGCGGCGCACGACGCCGACCTCGACACCCGGGCGCTGCAGTCGGCGCTGACCGCCGAACTGCCGTCCTACATGGTGCCCGGCGCCTTCGTGGTGCTGGACGCCCTGCCGCTCAACGCGAACGGCAAGCTGGACCGCAACGCGCTGCCGGAGCCGAGCTTCGAGCAGGCCGCCTACCGTGCGCCGGTGACCCCGGCCGAGCGGATCGTGGCCGAGGTGTTCGCCGACGTCCTCGGCGTCGACGGCGCGGGGGACACCAGGATCGGTGCCGACGACGACTTCTTCGCTCTCGGCGGCAACAGCATCCTGTCCATCCAGCTGGTCGCGCGGGCCAAGGCCGCCGGTGTGGCGTTCAGCGTCCGCGACGTGTTCGACCAGCGCAGCGTGGCGGCGCTGGCCGCGGTGGCCACCCTCAGCGGTGCCGCCGACACCGAGCTGCGCGAGCTGCCCGGCGGCGGCGTCGGCGAGATCCCGGTGGCGCCGCCGATGGCCGCGCTGCTGGCGCAGGACCGCTACCGCGGCCTGGCGCAGGCGACGGTGCTGGCCATGCCGCAGGCGCTGGACTGGTGGACGCTGCTCGACGCGCTCGCGGTGATCCTGGACCGCCACGACGCACTGCGCACCCGTGTGCGCGAGACCGACGGCGGCCCGGTGTTCGAGGCGCCGGCGCGCATCGAGGTGGAGCCGCTGGTACGGGAGGTGCGCGTCGCGCGCGGTGCCGACCTCGCCCGGCTGCGCGCGGCCGAGCAGGCCGCCGCGGTGGATCGTCTCGATCCGGCTGCCGGCGTGATGACGCAGTTCGTGCTGTTCACCTTCGAGGACGACCGCACCGACGAACTGCTCGTCGTGGCACACCGTTTCGTGGTCGACGGGCCGTCGTGGCGGATCCTCGGCGCCGAGCTCACCGAGGCGGTCGAACGCCTCGGCGTGGACGCGCCGCTGGAGCTGCCCGAGACCGGCACCACCCTGCGGCGCTGGGCGCACCGTGCGGCCGAGCTGGACCGCGCGGCCGAGCTGCCGTTCTGGCAGGAGGTCGCGGCCACCCCGGACCCGCTGCTCGGGGCCAGGGCCTTCGATCCCGCGATCGACACGGCCGCCACGGTCGAGCGGATCCGGGTCGAGACGCCGGCCGAGATCGGTACCGCGGTGCTGGACACGGTGCCCGCGCTCTACCGCGGCTCGGCCCGCGACGCACTCGTCGCCGCGCTGGCGCTGGCGCTGGTGCGCTGGCGCGGCGAGGGCACGGCGGCACTGCTGCGCCTGGACGCCGACGGCCGCGCTGCGGGTGCCGCGCTGGGTGCCACGCTGGCCCGCACGGTCGGCTGGATCGACACCGCCTTCCCGGCGCGGATCGAGCTGTCCGGCATCGACCTCGACGACGCGTTCGCCGGTGGCCCCGCCCTCGGCGCGCTGGTCAAGGCGGTCAAGGAGCAGCTGCTGTCGGTGCCGGACCACGGCATCGGGCACGGGCTGCTCGGCCTGCCCGAGGTCGGCCAGGTCGGCTTCCACTTCCACGGGCCGGTGCACGCCGAGGTCGCCGAGGTGCGCGCGGGTGAGCTGCCCGCCGCGGGCGTCCTCGACATCGACGCCGTGGTACTGGAATCCGCGCACGGGCCGCGGTTGGCCGCGACGTTCGCCTTCCCGGCCGGCGTGCTCGACGCCGATCGGGTGCGCGAGCTGACCGAGCTGTGGGCCGCGGCGCTGGGCGCGCTGGCCGAGCACGCCGGGCGGCCGGACGCGGGCGGGCACACCCCGTCCGACATGCCGCTGGTGCGCGTCGGCCAGACCGACATCGAGCTGTGGGAGCGGACCTACCCGGGCATGACCGAGGTGTGGCCGCTGACGCCGCTGCAGTCGGGTCTGCTTTTCCACGCGCTGATGAGCACGGCCACGGTGGACGTCTACACCATGCAGGCCGTGGTCGACCTCAGCGGCAGCGTGGACGCCGAGCGCCTGCACGCCTCGGCGCAGGCGATCCTGGACCGGTACCCGAACCTGCGCACCGCCTTCGTCGCCGACTCCGACGGCCAGGCCGTGCAGGTGGTGCTGGACCGGGTCGAGGTGCCGTGGCGCGAGGTCGACCTGCGCGACGTGCCGGAGGACCGCCGCCTGGACGAGCTGCGCAAGCAGCTGGCCGCCGATCAGGCCGATCGGTTCGACATGGCCACCCCGCCGCTGGTGCGCTACACCCTGTACCGCACCGGCGCGGACGAGTGGCACCTGTCCATCACCACGCACCACGTGCTGTTGGACGGCTGGTCGATGCCGCTGCTCATGCAGGATCTGCTGGTGCTGTACGCGGTGCACGGTGACGTGTCCGCGCTGCCGCCGGTGGCCTCCTACCGCACCTTCCTCGAATGGCTGGCCGAACGGGATCCGCAGGCGTCCCTGCGGACCTGGGCCGAGGCGTTCGAGGGCCTGACCGAGCCGACCGAGCTCGCGCCGCAGGCCAGGGCGACCGAGGAGTACCAGACCGGCAAGGTGGTCGTGGAACTCGACGCCGAGCGGACGCGTCAGCTCACCAAGCACTGCGCGGAGCTGGGCATCACGGTCAACACGCTGGTGTCGGCGGCGTGGGGCATCCTGGTCGGCAGGCTGGTCGGCCGCTCGGACGTGGTGTTCGGCACCACCGTCTCGGGTCGCCCGGCCGAGCTGCCCGGCGTGGAGACGATGGTGGGCCTGTTCATCAACACCCTGCCGGTGCGCATGCGCATCGACGAGCACGCCACCATCGGCGACCAGCTGCGCCGGATGCAGCGGGAACAGGCGGATCTGCTCGATCACCACTACGTGGGCCTGCCCGACATCCAGCGGGTGGCCGGCCCCGGTTCGCAGTTCGACACCCTGTACGTGTTCGAGTCGTACCCGGTCGACCGAGCCGCGATCGCCGAGGCCAGCTCGATCGACGGCATGTCGGTGACCGGTGTCGGCGTCAGCAACTCCACGCACTACCCGCTGACGCTGCAGGTACTGCTGGAGAGCAGCCTCGAGATCACCCTGGAGTACCTGACCAGCAGGTTCACCGAGGACGAGGTCCGCACGCTGGCCCGGCGCCTGCTGCGGGTGCTCGACGCGCTGCTCGGCGACCCGGTCGCGGCGGTGGGCGAGATCGACATCCTCGACGAGTCCGAACGCGCCGCCCTGCTGGGCGATCACGGCCTGGCCGGGCACGCGCCGGAGCCCAACCGGCTCGGTGCCCGCACGGTCGCCAAGGTGCTCGCCGAGGTGGTCGAAGCCGATCCGGAGGCGCCCGCGCTGTTGGACGGCGACCAGGAGATCGCCTACCACGTGCTGGACCGGCGGTCCTCGCAGCTCGCCCGGGTGCTGATCGGGCGAGGGGTCGGACCGGGCGACGTGGTCGCGGTGGCGCTGCCGCGTTCGGTGGACTCGGTGGTGGCGGTCTGGGCGGTGCAGAAGGCCGGTGCGGCCTGCCTGTTCGCCGCCGGCCTCGACGCCGGACAGCTCGCCGCCGCGGGCGCGAGCTACGGCATCACCGCCGAGCCGCGGTCCGGCGACGCGATCCGGTGGGTGGTGTCGGGCGAGCAGCAGGTGCGCGACGAGATCGCCGCCGCGCCCGGCCACCCGGTGTCCTACGCCGACCGGGTCCGCCCGCTCGGTGCGGAGCATCCGGCGTTCGTGGAGCTGGTCGACGGCGCGCCCGTCACGCTGAACCAGGAGGAGGCGCTCGATCTGGGTGACCGCCTCCGGCGCAGCGAGGACATCGACTACGAGTCGACGACCTTCACCACCGCCGCCGCCGGACGGGCGGCACTCGCCGAGTTCCTCGCGACCTCGGTCGCGGGCGCGCTCTCGGTGCTGCCGACCGGCTCGGTCGCCGACGACCTGGCCGAGGGCGAGGTCACGCACTGGTTCGTCGCACCGGGCGAGGCCACGGAGGCCGCCGACGACGGTGTCCGGGTGATCACCGCGGAGTAGCACGGTCGTGGGCCGCTGTCGGATTCGACAGCGGCCCACGGTCTTTCCCGGCCGGTTCAGTCGGCGGGGGCGAGGTCCTCGGCGAAGACCTTCCGGCAGCCGGGCGCACAGAAGTAGTGCTCGACGCCGTCGTGGGTCAGCCGGATCCGCGCCGAGGCGATCTCCACCGTCATCCCGCAGACCGGGTCGACCGCATACCCCTCGGGCGCCTCGACGGTGACCCCGGAATCCCGGAACTCCCGCGTCATCATGCGCACGATCTCACCGCTCGTCACCGGCGCACCCAGCACACCCAGTGCGTGCTCACGCAGGCCGACGATCTGGACGACACAGTGCGGCTCCCGGGTCAGCCGCGCCGCGTCGGGTTCGGTGCCGGCGATCGTGCGGGTGAGTGCGGCGACGATGTGCGCGCCGAACTCGGGGCTGTTGACCCACGCGCCCGGCGCGGTCACCCGGGCCAGATAGCGCGGCCGGTCGCCGGGACCGCCCGTGGCCCACGCGGCCGGACGGTGCACGACCACGTGCGTGAGTTCGCGCGCCTTGCCCAGCACCTGTTCGGGTGCACCGTCTTCGGTGGTGAGTGTCCGCAGTAGCCGCTCGGCCAACTCGGCATCGACGGTGGCGGGAACCGTGGGGGACAGGAACAATTCGACGGTCATCATGGGGGCCTCTTTTCGTTGCGGTGTGGTGACGGCACGGCGGTCGTGAGCGGCTCAGGGTGTCGGTTCGGGCGCGGGGACCCGGGCCAGGAGTTCGTCGACCGACCATTGGTCGTCGGCGTGGACGCCGTGGTGGGATGCCAGGACGCGGCCGTCGGGGGGCGATGAGGAAGTCGGCGGGCAGGCCGAGGCTGCCGCCGTCCGGGCGCAGCGGGGGAGCGGGGCGGCCGCGCAGGGTGGCGAGGGCGGCGTGGGCGACGGCCCGCAGGATGGTGGGCCAGGCGCGCGGGTCGAGGACGGCGCGCGGCGCGGTCTCGACACCGAATTCGCGGTAGAGCGCGCGGCCGGGGTCCGCGACGACCGCGAACGGGAGATCATCGGTGTATTTGCGCAGTTCCGCGGCTGCCGAATGGAACACGACCACTTCGCGGACACCCGCGGCCGCGACCTCTTCGGCACGGGTGACGAACGAGCGCAGGTGCAGGTGGCATACGGGGCAGCCCGCGAAGCGGCGGAACTGCAGGTGGATCAGGCGGGTCGGATCGGGGACGGGCACCTGATCACCGGTGACGGTGTCCAGCGTGCGCCCGGGCACGGTGCCGAGCAGGGACATGGCGACTCCTCGTAGGTGTACTTCGTACGCTTACGACCAGTATGCGCGTATCTTGTACGCTGTCAATCCGTGCCCCGTCCTCGCTCCCTGACCGGCGCCGATCTCGTGCGCGCCGCCCTCGCGGTGATCGATCGCGACGGTTTGTCGGCGCTCACCATGCGCGCCGTCGCCAAGGAACTCGGCATGGCGACGATGGCGCTGTACCGCTACGTGCCCGATCGCGAGGGGCTCGAACGGTTGATCGTGGACAGCCTGTTCGAGTCCGTCGACGTGCGCGTGCCCGCGGACACGCCATGGCGGGAACGGGTGATCCTGCTGCTCGACCGGTTACGGGCGGCCGTCGCCGCGCACCCGGAGACGGTGCCGCTGCTGCTGGCGCACCGGCAGTCCTCGCCGACCAGCCTGCGCTGGATGGAGGCGATGCTCGGGGTGCTCACCGAGGCGGGCTTCGACGGCGCCGAGCGGGTGATCGCCCAGCGCACCCTGGTGGCGTTCCTGCTCGGCTTCCTGCAGAACGAGCACTACGCCTCGGTGCGCGGGCGCGGGACCGCCGTGATCGCCGAACTCCCGGAGGCGGACTACCCGCACCTCACCGCGACCGCCCGGACGGCACTGCGGATCGCACCGGACGAGGAGTTCCGCGGCGGCGCGCAGATCGTGCTGCGCGGATTGCGGCCGGACTGACGGCCTCCGGAACGCTGTGTGTACGGCGGCGTTCTCCATGGCGTGTCGGCTCGGCCCGCCCGGCACAATCGGCCCGGAATACGGTGCCGAGCAGGAGGAATCACCGTGAGCGAGCCGATGCGGATGACCGACGAACACCGGGAGAACTTCTGGCGCCGCTGCGGGTGGTCGCCCGAGCTGCCCGAATCCGAACGGATGCGGATCGAGCAGCGCTGGGACGACGAATCCATCGATCTCGCCGAACTTTTCGGCTGGTGAGATCGACGACGGGACAGCGGTGGCCGGTCAGTCCTTCCCGCGACCGGCCTTGAAGCCGAAATCCCAGTTGTAGAGCCGCGCGATCTCGATGATGCCCGCACCCGGACGCCCTGCGGGCGGGCGGATGAAGGTGCCTTCGCGGCGAACCACCAACTCGCCGTTGATGTTCTCGATGTGCGCGAGCACGGCATCCCGGGAGTCGTCGGTGCAGCCGTCGAGGGTCATCTCGATCGGTGGGCAGTTCAACGGATACAGCGTGGCGGTGGCGTGCACGCCGCGGAAATCGTTGGCGCCCTCGTAGATCGAGGTGAACACCAGGATCCGGCGGAACTGGGCGGTGTAGTCCAGGTTGATGTCGAGGTTCTCACCGGTCGCGCTGGATCCGGTGCGGTCGTCCTGGTCCAGCCGGATGAACGGCGGGCGGTCGAGGGCGCCGAAGGAGCGATCGAGCGCGCGCACCGAGCCGATCCGGCCGTCGGCGAGTTCGAAGAAGCAGCTCAGGTCCAGATCGAGACCGCCGCCGCGGCGCCTGCCGAACAGACCGGTGCGCTGCTGGTTCTGGCTGGTCCAGTTGAGGTTGATCCGCATGGTGCCACCGGTCGCGCCCTGCTTGGTGAGCGAGACCGACGGGGATTCCTTGGTCAGCGAGATCTTGCCGAGGTTCACCGGCGCGCCACCGGTCGCGGGCTGCGCGGGCGGCTGCTGGACGGGCGGTTGTACCGGCGGCGGGGGGAAGCCACCGGTCGGCGGCTGCCCGTATTGCGGCGGGGCCGGGTAACCCTGGTGCTGTGGCGGGTACGGCTGCTGGCCCTGCGGGAACTGCTGCGTGGGCGGTGGGGTGAATTGCTGCTGCGGGGGTGGTGGCGGGGTGAATTGCTGCTGCGGGGGTGGTGGTGGCGTGAATTGCTGCGGGGGCGGTGGTGGCGTGAATTGCTGCGGCGGTGGTGGTGGGGTGAATTGCTGCTGCGGCGGTGGCGGTGGGGTGAATTGCTGCTGAGGTGCGGCGGCGGGGGCATCGTCGACGGAGATACCGAAATCGGTGGCCAGACCGGCCAATCCGGAGTCGTAGCCCTGGCCGACGGCGCGGAACTTCCACGCGCCCTGCCTGCGGTACAGCTCGCCGAGTACGAAGGCGGTCTCGGTGCTCGCGCCGGTGCTGTCGAACCGGGCCACCTCGGCACCGTTCGCCGCGTCCAGCACCCGCACGTGCAGTCCCTGGAACTGGCCGAAGGTGCCGCCATCGGCCGACGCGGCGATCACGATCGTCTCGACCTGGGGTTCCACACCGGCCAGGTTCACCGACAGCACGTCGAGCACCGTCGGGCCCTGCCGCTTGCCCTCGTGGCGGACCGCGCCGGAGGGATGCGCGGGCTGGTTGTAGAACACGAAATCGTTGTCGGAACGGACCTTGCCGCCGACCAGCAACAGTGCGGACGCGTCGGCATCCGGCACACCCGGACCCGACTGCCACCCCAGCTCGATGCGGACCGCGGACATCGGCACCGCCACGTTGGCGCCCTTCATCATCGACACAGCAGTCAACGTATACGAGAGGCTCCGGCCCGTCACGCCGGAACACCGAGACCGTGCGCGACGCGCCGCAGGCCGGCGACGGACGCGGGCGTCAGCGTGTCGGCGGCGCGATCTTCCAGAACTCGCTGAGCGCACCCGCGATCTCCGGCAGCACCGTCACCGGAACGCGTTTGCGCCGCAGGAACTCCCGGATCTCGTGCACCTGCTCGCGCTTGCGCATGTCGTAGGCGCCGGACACCGGGCGCACCACCGGGGGTATCGACAGCAATACCAGCTCGCCGTGCCGTTCGTCCCCGCCCGCCAGATCCAGCGCCAGCGACCACCGCGCCCGCTCGTCGAGCGCGAACCGCGCCGCGCGCACCCGGTCCCAGCCCACGGTCTCGTGCGTCAGCGGGGTGCGCAGCTCGATGGCCTGGTCGGTGAGTACCACCGCGTCCCGCCGGAACAGCGCCACCAGCACCGCCACCCCGGCGACGATCCCGACCAGCAGCCCGGTGAACACCCGGTTCCAGCCGAACACGGCCACCACGCCGAGCGTCACCGCCACCAGCACGGCCAGCCCGGCGCCCGCGTACACCGCCGCCCGCGGGGTCGGCACCACCCCGGCCCGCACCGTCATCCGTACCTCCTGCTCACCGCCCACCCGCTGCCGGCGAGCACGGCGTTTCTCCTGGGGAGCGCGTCACCGGCGCAGGGCGACGGCGGCCTCCGCGGTGTGGACGAGGAACTGCATGGTCTGCTGGAAGTACAGCCGCACGGTGTCGGCGTCGTGCGAGAGGTAGCCGATGGAGACGTCCTGGCCGAGGGTGAGCTCGTAGTCGCCGCCACGGGTGGTGAGCACGAACGCGCCGTCGATGGCGGGAGCCCAGATGATCTCCCCGTCCGGGATCAGGCGCTCGATGTGGGTGCGGATCGGGTAGCCGTGGTCGGAGGTCTCGCTGACCTCGGTGTAGAGCTCGGCGCTGAGCAGCACCGAGTACGGGCCGTCCACACCGGCCAGCCGCAGCGCGGTGAGCGCCTGGGTGATGGCCTCGGGCACCAGCCGCGCGTCGTCGGGGACGGTGATGGGCGCGTTGGACCCGGCGGCGCGGATGCCGGTGATGCCCGCGGCGGGGTAGCCCTCGAAGATCGCCCGGTCCTCGGCGAAGGCGATGCGGCGCGCGGCCTCCTTCACCGCGTCCAGATCGGTGTCCTTCGCGCCGCGTTCGACGTTGTCGAGTTCCTCGCGGGAGAGGGTGAACGGCACGCGCAGTTCCACCAGTGGCGCCACCACCCGCTGCCGCGCCTGGACGCCCTCGTCGGGCGCCGCGATGCCGGTGGTCCGGCCCAGCCCGACCGCCGAGAAGTCCACTCCGTGCGGCCCGGCGACATCGACCACGCGGCGGCCCGCGATGTGCCGCTTGAACGTACGCCCGGCCTCCTCCTCGATCGCCGCCCATGCCTCGGAGGTGATCGGCGCCAGTTCGCGATGGAGGTTGTTCACAGCGTGCTCCTTTTCAATGTGCCGATACCGAGTGAGCCGTCGCCGAGGACGCGCAGTTCCGATGCCACCGCGGCGGCGGCCTCCGCGTCGTCGTCGACGGCCGCGGCGGCCGTGGGCGGATCGGGCAGGTCGTCGAAGAAGTCCAGCGGCGGGGCGAAGAACAGGGTGCCGGTGACGGCGACCGAGAAATCCAGGATGCGGTCGTAGGCCGCCTCCTCGGTGCCCTCGAACATGCGCGAGAGCATGGTCTCGGTGACGGTGGGAGTGGCGGCGTAGGCGATGTAGTAGGTCCCGAATCGGCCCTCGCGGACGCTGCCGAAGGGCATGTTGGCGCGGGTGATCTGGCGTTCGGTGCCGTCGGGGTCGACCACGGTGTTCACTGCGACGTGCGAGTCGGCCGGCTTCACGTCGTCGGGCAGTTCGAAGTCGTCGAGCTTGGTGCGCCCGATGATGCGTTCCTGCTCCTCCACCGACAGCGCCCGCCACTCGTCGAGGGGATGCAGGTACTTCTGCACCACGACGTAGCTGCCGCCCGCGAAGTCCGGGTCCTCCTGGCCCACCAGCGTCGCCGCCGCGGCGGCCGCGCCCTCGGGATTCTCCGTGCCGTCCACGAAGCCGAGCAGGTCGCGCTGTTCGAAGTACCGGAAGCCGACCGTCTCGTCGACGATGGTCGCCGCGCCGGCCAGCCGGTCGCCGATCGCCATCGCCAGCTCGAAGCAGGCGTCGTGCACCTCGGCGCGGATGTGGAACAGCAGGTCGCCGGGCGTGGAGGGGGCGCGGTGCTTGGCGCCGACGAACTCGCGCAGCACGTGCAGTTCGGCCGGTCGCGGCCCGGTGAACAGCCGGTCCCACGCCTGCGAGCCGATCGAGGTCACGCAGCTCAGGTTCGCACCGGGGATACGGAAGCCGACCGAGCGGCGCAGGCCGGGCAGATCCTCGAGCAGGTCGCGCACGATCGCCTCGCCGCCCTCGTCGATGGTCGCGACGAGGAAGATCGCGGCGGGCGTGAGCGGTTCGAGAATCGGCTGCGGCTCACCCATGAGCAACAGCCTAGAGGCTACTTGGCGACGGTCAGCAGGAAGACCACGTCCTCGGTCGCCTTCACGCTGTGCCTGGCCTTGGGCACCACGATCAGGTCACCGGCCGAGCCCTTCCACTCGTTCGCGCCGCTGATCAGCACCAACGTCCCGCTGAGCACATAGATCGTGGCGTCGCCGAGGTTGTCGTGCTCGGCCAGGCTCTGGCCTTCGGTGAGGGCCACCACGGTCTGGCGCAGCGACTGGGCGTGTCCGCCGTAGATGGTCTGCGAACTGCGTCCGCTCGAGGCGGTGGCGGCCAGTTTCAGTTGCTGGCGGGCGACCGCGGTCAGCGATTTCTTGTCCATGAGACTGCCTTTCGCGTCCACATCTCGCCGGCGGCCGGGCTGGTGCCACCGGCGCGGCGGGCGGGCGGAACCGGTCGGGCTGAGACAGGATCTCTTCCCGCCGCCGCATACACCTGGAGTATGCCCGACTTGCCCGGGCCGCGGGCGGCGTTTGCCCGCCGCGGTGGCCGCACGCGTGTCGGCCGCCGGTCAGCTGCGGGTGCGGCGGACGTAACGGTTGATGCGGAATTTCAGGCCCGTGGTCGAGGTGCGCTTGGGACCGGCCTCGGCCAATCGCCACTGGGCCCCGATCACCGGGGCGTGCGCGTCGCCCTGCACGCTGACCTGCACCTCGGTGACCAGCAGCTCGGTCGCGAAATCCATTGCGGTCTCGTAGATCTGCGCACCGCCCGCGATCCACACCGACTCCGGCTCGGTGAGCGCCAGCGCCTCGGTGAGCGAGCCCGCGCGCTCGGCGCCCGGCGCCGACCAGTCCGGCTGCCGGGTGACCACGACGTTGCGGCGCCCGGCCAGCGGCCGGAATTTCGGCGGCAGCGAATCCCAGGTGCGGCGGCCCATGATCACCGGGTGCCCCCAGGTGACGGTGCGGAAATTCGCCATGTCCTCGGGCACCCGCCACGGGATGGTGTTCTCGAAACCGATGACGCCGTCGGTGGTCTGCGCCCAGATCAAGCCGATGGTGCGGGTGGAGACGATCGTGTTCACACCGCCACCGGAGCTTTGATCGCCGGGTGATGCCGGTAGTCGGTCACCGTGACGTCCTCGAAGCGGTAGTCGAACAAGCTGGGCGCCGGGCGCAATTCGAGCCGCGGGAACGGATAGGGCTCGCGGCCGAGCTGCTCGGTGACCTGCTCGACGTGGTTGTCGTAGATGTGGCAGTCACCGCCGGTCCAGATGAACTCACCGGGCTCGAGCTCGGTCTGCTGGGCCACCATGTGGGTGAGCAGCGCGTAACTGGCGATGTTGAACGGCACCCCCAGGAACAGGTCCGCGCTGCGCTGGTAGAGCTGGCAGGACAGCTTGCCGTCGGCCACGTAGAACTGGAAGAACGCGTGGCAGGGCGCCAGCGCCATCCGGTCGAGTTCGGCCACATTCCACGCCGAGACGATCATCCGCCGCGAGTCCGGGTCGGTGCGCAGGGTCTGCAACACCTGGGAGATCTGGTCGATGTGGGTGCCGTCCGGGGTGGGCCACGACCGCCACTGCACGCCGTACACCGGGCCCAGCTCGCCCCGCGGGTCGGCCCATTCGTCCCAGATGGTCACCCCGTGCTCGCGCAGCCAGCCCACGTTGGAGTCGCCGCGCAGGAACCACAGCAGCTCGTAGACGATCGACTTCAGGTGCACTTTCTTGGTGGTGATCAGCGGGAATCCCGCGGACAGGTCGTAGCGCAGCTGGTGCCCGAAGATGCTGCGGGTTCCGGTGCCGGTGCGGTCGCCCTTGGCCGTGCCGGTGTCGAGCACGAGCCGCAGGAGGTCCTCATATTGCCTGTCCGTCGCCACGCCTGGCAGCTTAGTCGGGCCGCGCCCGGCGCCCGCCGGTGATCCTGGCATGCTCGGGCGAATGCGCAAGCTCTACGTGATCGGCATCGGCGCCGGCGACCCCGGCCAGGTGACGATGCAGGCCGTCGCGGCCATGCGGCAGGTCGAGGTGTTCTTCGTGATCGGCAAGGGCGAGCAGAAGCGCGAGCTGGCCGAGCTGCGGACCGCGATCCTGCACGCGCACGTGGACCGGCCCTACCGGGTGGTGCCGATCCCGGATCCGCCGCGCGATCGCACACCGGACGACTATCGCGGGGTGGTCGAGGACTGGCACGAGCGGCGCTCGCTGCTGCTGGAACAGGCGTTCGCGGAAACCGGCGGGGTGGGCGGCATCCTGGTCTGGGGCGACCCGTCCCTCTACGACAGCACCCTGCGCATGGTCGAGCGGGTGCTCGCGCGCGGCGCGATGCGCTTCGACTACGAGGTGATCCCCGGCATCACCAGCGCGCAGGCGCTGGCGGCCCGGCATCGCATCGTGCTGCACGACATCGGCGAGCCGGTGCACATCACCACCGGCCGCAAGCTGCGCGAGGAAGGTCTCGGGCCGGGCTCGACGCTGGTGATGCTCGACGGGGAGTGCTCGTTCACCACCGTCGCCGAGCCGGACGTGCACATCTGGTGGGGCGCCTATCTCGGCATGCCGGACGAGACGTTGATCGCGGGGCCGCTGCGCGAGGTGGGGGAGCGCATCGCCGCGGTCCGGGCGCGGCTGCGGGACCGCAAGGGCTGGATCATGGACATCTACCTGCTGCGTCGTACCCCGGGGAATGTCGGTGCGGCCGGGTAGCCTGGCGATGTGCCCGAGCTACCCGAAGTGGAGGCGCTGGCCCAGTTCCTGCGCGAACACGCCGTCGGCGCGGTGGTGGGGCGAGTCGATGTGGCCGCGCTGAGCGCGGTGAAGACCTTCGACCCGCCGGTCACCGCGCTGTCCGGCCGCGACGTCAGCGGCGCGGCACGCTGGGGCAAGTTCCTCGGCATGGACTGTTCGGGGCTGTGGCTGATCACGCATCTGTCCCGCGGCGGCTGGCTGCGCTGGATCGACGAACCCAATCCGAATCCACCCAAGCCCGGTGGCAAGAGCCCGCTGGCGCTGCGGGTGCACTTCTTCACCCCCGAGGGCGCCACACCCGCGTTCGACCTCACCGAGGCGGGCACCAAGAAGCGTCTGGCCGTCTACGTGGTCGACGATCCCAAGCTGGTCCCCGGTATCGCCCGGCTCGGGCCCGACGCGCTCGAGGTGAGCGAACCCCAGTTCGCCGAACTCCTGCACGGCACCTCGCAGCGGCTCAAGACCGCGCTGGTGGATCAGGCGCTGCTCGCGGGCATCGGCAACGCCTACTCCGACGAGATCCTGCACACCGCCAAGATCTCGCCGTTCGCCAACACCAAGACCCTGCCCGCCGAGAAGATCGCCGAACTCTACGCGGCGATGCGCGCCGTGCTCACCGACGCGGTGCAGCGCTCGGTGGGGCAGGACGCGGCCCGGCTCAAGGGCGAGAAACGCTCGGGCATGCGGGTGCACGCCCGCACCGGCCAGCCCTGCCCGGTGTGCGGGGACACCGTGCGCGAGGTCTCCTACGCCGAACGATCGTTCCAGTACTGCCCCACCTGCCAGACCGGCGGGAAGGTGCTCGCCGACCGGCGCATGTCGCGGCTGCTCAAGTGAGCGGGTTGCGTGCGCTGGGCGGTTGAGTCGAACTCAGCGGCCGCTGGACCGTGCGTGGCCTGAGCGGGTGAGCAGGCGGGCGCCGATCAGGTCAGGGTCGGCACCCTGACGCCCGACCACGCCAGTCGTCGCTCGCGGTCCGGATCGCCGATCACCCGGGTGGGGCAGTCGATGATCAGGGTGAGCCGGTTCTCCTCGGTGTACTCCGGCCAGGACGGCAGTGGCGTGCCGGTGCGGGCGAAGGCCAGCCAGTTGTCCTGGAACTGCCGGGTCACGGCGGCCAGGCCCCGGGCACCGCCCGCGGCGGTGAGCGCGCGCCCGAGCGGGGTGTCGGCGGCGCCGAAGACCGGGATGAGGTCGGTGGCGTGGGTGGCCCCGATCCCGGCGAGTTGCAGTGCCCGGGGGGCGTAGTCGTAGCGGTAGGCGTAGGTGGGGGCGTGCCTGCTGTGGCCCTCCATCACCTCCACCGAGGGACGCCAGAACACGTAGTCGCCACCCATCCGCACCGCGGCCCGCGCCCCCGGGTAGCCGGGATAGGCCGCCACGACCCGCTTTTCGACCTCGTCGCCCTCGGCGGACAGGATGCGGTGCAGCCGGTCGGGATTGGTGGGCAGGTAGTCGGCGAAGCGGGCGAAGAGCTGGCCTTCGTCGCGGCAGGTGCCGATGATCAGCGGCACGGCCGCGGCAGTGCCCGCCGCGATGGCGTCGACGGGCGCCTGCGGCAGGTAGTCGCCGTCGGCGACCGGGCAGATGGGGAAGAAGCCGGGACGCTGGCGTCCGGCGGCGGCCATCGCGCGGTCGGCGGCGCGGCGGATGTCGTTGGCGGGCAGGTCGGTGAGGGCACGTGCCGCATCGGCGGGGTCGATGCCGAGGCGCTCGACCAGGCGGCGGGCGAATTCGGCGGCGTCCGCGGCGCTCAGGCCCCAGTCCGCGGGCGGGCTCTGGGCGATGCCGCGATGGAAGAGACCGTGCGCGGCGGGGGTGGCCAACAGTGCGAGCACGGCGTGCGCACCGGCGGATTCGCCGAAGATGGTGACGTTGTCCGGGTCGCCGCCGAACGCGGCGATGTTGCGCCGCACCCACTCCAGGGCCGCCACCTGGTCGCGCAGGCCGAGGTTGTTGTCGAACGGCCTTGCGGGCGTGGCGAATTCGCTGAAGTCGACGTAGCCGAAGGCGCCGAGCCGGTAGTTCAGCGTCACGACCACCACGTCGCCGCGCAGCGCCAGTCGCGCGCCGGAGTACAGGCCGAGCGCGGAGGTGCCCATCACGTAGCCGCCGCCGTGGATGAACACCATCACCGGACGCGGGGTGATCGCCGGGGTCGCGGGCACGATGACATTCAGTGTCAGCGAATCCTCGCTGGTCGGCTGATAGGTGCGCGCGCCGATACGGGCACCGCCGCGATGCTGGAACGACGCCGAGGCGAACTCGGTCGCGTCCCGCACGCCCGACCAGGGCTGCACCGGTTGCGGGGCGCGGAAGCGCAGCTCGCCCACCGGTGGCGCCGCGTAGGGCAGGGCCCGCCAGCGCAGCACCCGGCGTCCGCGGCGACCGCGGACGACCCCGTCGGCGGTCGTGATGTCGATCGTTGCCACCATCGGTCGATCGTAACTAGCCTCGGTAGGCCTCCGACAGACGCAACCAGATCTCGCTGACCGTCGGATATGCCGGCACCGCGTGCCACAGCGTCTCCATCGGCACCCGCCCCACCACCGCGACGGTCGCCGCGTGCAGCAGTTCACCGACGCCGGGTCCGACGAAGGTCGCGCCGACCGGAACCCCGGCCTCGGCGTCGACTACCAGTTTGGCGCGCCCGCGGTAGTCGTCCCGCGCCAGCGCCGACCCGGCCACCGCGATGTCGAGTTCCACGGCCCGCACGGTCAGCCCCTGCTCGCGCGCCGCCGCCTCGGTGAGCCCGACCGCGGCGACCTCGGGGTCGGTGAACACCACCTGCGTCACCTGCCCGTGGTCGGCGGAGGCGGTGTAGCGGGCGCCGGTGAGCGGACGGCCTTCGGCACGCGCGGCGATCACGTCACCGCAGATCCTGGCCTGGTATTTGCCCATGTGCGTGAGGGCGGCGCGATGGTTGACGTCCCCGACGGCGTAGAGCCAGTTCCCGGCGACGCCGGTCGCGGTGAGCTGGTCGTCGACCTCGACGTATCCCTCCGGCAGCCCCACCCGGTCGAGCCCGAGGCCCGCGGTGGCGGGGCCGCGGCCCGCGGCGACGACGACCTCGTCCACGGCCAGCGTCTCGCCGCCGCGCAGGTGCAGGGTGACCGGGCCGCCGTGCACGTGTCCCTCGCCCGTGTCGCGGGGGTGTTCGCGCGCCACCCGTTCGGGTTCGGTGCCGAACCGCACCGTGACCCCCGCCGCGCCCAACGCCTCGGCCACCCGCTCGCCCGCGAACGGCTCGGTTCCGGTGAGCAGCGCCTTGCCCCGCACCAGCAGCGTCACCTCGGCGCCGAGGGCGCGCAGCCAGGTCGCCGCCTCGCAGGCGACCACGCCGCCGCCGATGATCGCCACCCGGCCGGGCACCTCGTGCAGGTTGGTGGCGTCGCGCGAGGTCCACGGCAGCGCATCGCGCAGGCCCGGCGTATCCGGGACATTGGCTTTCGTGCC
Source organism: Nocardia farcinica (assembly GCF_001182745.1). NCBI lineage: Bacteria > Bacillati > Actinomycetota > Actinomycetes > Mycobacteriales > Nocardiaceae > Nocardia > Nocardia farcinica. Next base: position 1,514,919 of record NZ_LN868939.1, read on the forward strand.
GGTCGCCAACACCACCGCGTGCCGGGCCCGGTAGCGGCGGCCGTCGACCTCGACGAGCCGTTCGCCTGCCAGCCGCCCGGCGCCGCGGATCACCTCGATCCGGTTCTGGCGCGCCCAGTCCACCTGGCCGGAGTCGTCGTGGTCGTGCACGATCGCGTCGCGGCGGCGCAGCACGGCCGCGACGTCGAGGCCCTCGGCCCGCACGCCGGGCAGCGCCCGGGCGGCGGCCAGCACATGGCCGGGCCGCAGCAGGGCCTTGCTGGGCATACACGCCCAGTAGGAGCATTCGCCGCCGACGAGCTCGCGTTCCACGATCGCGGCGGTGCGGTCACTGCCCGCGATGGCGTAGGCGGCGGCGTTCTCCCCGGCGGGCCCACCGCCGATCACGATGACGTCGTACTCGGCGGCGGGAGCCGGTGCGGTCACTGCAGATAGCCCTCGACCTGGCGGGGCGAATTGACCTGCGCGTCATCCGGCGATTCGCCCGCATCGATCCGGGCGCGCCGCTGACGCAGCAGATCCCAGCACTGGTCGAGCATCACTTCCAGCTCGGCCAGTCGCTTGCGTTCGGTCACCGGGTCCACCTCGCCCGCGGTCGCCTTCGCGCGCAACGTGTGCTCGTCGTCGACCAGTTGCTTGATGCGTGCCAGGATGTCCTGTTCGGTCATGCAGACCATGCTACGGCGGTGTCGGCCTCCCGGCAGGGCCCTCGGCGGCGGCGTCGGCCAGGCATTTCGCCGCCATCGGCACGGCCGTGACCAGGTCGGCCCAGGCCAGCGCGGTGTAGCCGAGCGGGATGCCGTAGGTGCGCTCGCCGCCGTCGGGCTGGTGCTCGCCGTCGAGATGGTGCTGCCCGAGCGGGTCGAAACCCAGGCCGGCGGCCGCGCCCGCGCGCACGGCGGCGCGTTCGGCGGCCGCGTCGGGCAGCGGCACCACCACGTGCGAGCCCGCGTCGTCGCCGACGACGGTGAGCCCGCGCTCGCGCAGCGCGGTGACCACGAGCTCGCGGCGCGGCGCGACGGTACGGCGCAGGCGGCGCAGATGCCGGGCGAGGTCGCCGTGCCGGGCGAACTCGGCCAGCATCGCCTGCCCCGCCGGGCTCGGCGAGGTGCCCGTACGCTCCCGGTGCGCGAGCACCGCGGCGGCGACGGCCGGCGCGGCGACCAGCCAGCCCACGCCCAGCGTCGGGGACAGGATCTTGCTCGTGGTGCCCAGATGCACCACCACGTCCGGCGCGAGCGCGGCGAGCAGCGGCAGCGGTGCGGTGTCGTAGCGGAGCTCGCCGTCGTAGTCGTCCTCGACGACCAGCGCGCCGGTGCGCCGGGCATGTTCGATCAGCTGCACCCGCCGCGCCGCGGGCATCCGCGCGCCGAGCGGAAACTGGTGGGCCGGCGTGCAATACACCACGCGCACCCCCGCCGGAATCCGGTCCACCCGCAGACCGTGGTCGTCCACCGGCACCGGGCACACCCGAACCCCCGCCGCGCGGAACGCGCCGATCGCCCGCTGATAGCCGGGGTTCTCCACGGCGACGGCGTCACCGGGCCGCAGCAGCGCCGCCGCGAGTTCGCCGACCGCCGCGCTGGTGCCCGCGGTGGCCAGCACCACGGTGTCCGCGCCCGCCACCAGCCCGCGGTGCCGCAGCAGATGGTCGGCCACCGCCGCCCGGTAGGCCGGGTCGCCCGCGCGGTCCTTGCGCACGAGGGGCGGATGGTCCGCCGCCGCCCGCCATGCGCGCCGCCACGCCGCCCGGTCGAGTGCGTCGACGCAGGGCGCGCCGGGTGCGAAGTCGTAGCGGCGGCCCGGTCGCGTGCCGGTGGTCGAGCCGTCGCGACGCGCCGGTGCGGCGGCCGGGGCCGTGGTCAGATAGGTGCCCGAGCCGCGGCGCCCGTCGATCCAGCCCTCCGCGTGCAACTGCTCGTAGGCCGCGGCGGTCACGCTGCGGCTGATCGCGAGCCGCTGGGCCAGCGCCCTGGTGGACGGCAGCCGGTCGCCCGCGCGCAGCAGGCCGCCGGTGGCGGCGGCGCGCAGGGCGTCGGCCACCTGCACGGCCAGCGGCCGCGGGCTCTCGCGGTCGAGGACGATCGGCAACTCGTCGAGCACGTTCCCTCGATTGGCCTGTCGAAGTAATGCGGAATTGGCCCTTCGATCATGCCACTCGCTCGCCCATGCTGGGTGCATGGACGCCACCGCCCGCCCGCCGCTCTCACCCACCCCGCGCAGCACACCCACCCGGCTGAAGGAGCGCGCCCGTACCGACCGCGCCGCTCTCGACGCGGTGCTCGACGCCGGGTTCGTCTGCCACCTTGGCGTCGTGCTCGACGGCAGTCCGCTGGTGCTACCGACCGTCTACGGCCACGACGGCGCCTTCCTCTACCTGCACGGCTCGACCGGCGCGGGCAACCTGCGCGCCGCCCGCGACGCCGAGGTGTCGGTCGCCGTCACCCACGTCGACGGTGTCGTCTACGCCCGTTCGGCCATGCACTTCTCGGCCAACTACCGCTCGGCGGTGATCCGTGGCCGCGCCGTCGAGGTGACCGACCACGCGGCGCGCCTGGACGCGTTGCGCCGCATCGTCGAGCACACCGCGCCCGGCTCCTGGGACCGGGTACGTCCGCCGAGCCGCAAGGAGATGGCCGCCACCCTCGTCCTGGCCGTGGATCTCACCGAGGCGTCGGTGAAGGTGCGCACCGGCGATCCACGCGACGACGCGGACGACATCGCCGCGGGTGGCGTGTGGGCCGGGGTGCTGCCGATGCGGCAGGTGTTCGACGCACCGGTACCGAGCGCGGATCTGGCGGCGGGGGTGCCGGTGCCACCGTCCGTGCTCGGACGCGGGGCGGTGGCGGTGGGGTGAGCGGGCCGGCCCGGTGGCTCACCAGAAGCGCAGCGGTAGGCGGAGTTCCGCGCCGACCCGCACCGCCGCGTCGCGCAGGGCCGCCGGGGAGTCGATCCCCGGTGGGTCGAGGGCGACCAGACACAGCGTGTAGTCGCCGCCGATCCGGCACAGGTAACCGGACAGGCGGGTGCGCGGCCGGGTGCGCGCGTCCAGCCCGGGGTGGATGGCGCGCGCCGCCACACCGGTGCACCGGCTTTCGCCGAGCGTCAGCAGCGAGTCGGGCAGGTCGCCGATGTTGGAGCACAGGATGTCGCGTTCACCGGCGCCGCGCGCCATCGCGTGCGCGACCCGGTCCGGCACCACCTGGAGGATCTCCTCCGGCAGGCCGGCCGGTGCCGTCATTCGGCGCTCGTAGGCGGCGCGCGCCTTCGCCCGCACGGATGCCGGGGTATCGGAGCGACGCACGACGATCGAGGTCATCGCCAGATCGTTGGTGACGCGTGGCTCGTCGCGCGTGTCCACGGGCAGGCTCGCCGTCAGCTCGTCGCGGGGAAAGCCGGAGGCCAAGAGCACCTGGGCGACGAGGTGGATGAACAGGCTGTTGGCCGTCCCGCCTGTTTCCGCGGCCACCCGGTCCCACGTCGCGGCGTCGACGGCGGCGACCACGCTGTGCACCGGGTGTGCCACCACGTTTCCCGTGTCCGGCCGGCACCGCTGCGGTGCGCCGCCCCGATGCCGGTCGCCGCCCGGTGCGCCCCGCCGGCCCGGTCGCAGCGCCGACAGTGCCGCGCGGGCCGTCCCGCCGATGACCGTCGTCCACTGATGCAGCGCGTCGGCCCACTCCGCCGCCGCGTCGGCGGTGTCCGCGCGGCTGCTGCTCGGGGTCGCGGGCGCCGCGCCCAGGTCGTTCCCGTCCGCCGGGACGTGTGCCCGCGCCAGCGCCCGGTCCACCGCGATCACCAGCCCCCGCGCGTCCGCCAACGCGTGCGAGCACGTCAACGCCACGACGGTGCCGCCGTCGGGCAGCGGCGCGGCCGCCAACCGCCAACCCGGCCCGAACTCCGGGTCCAGGTCGAACCCCTGCCCGTCGGCCCATCCGAGCAGGTCCGCGACGGGACGCGGTTCCAGCACGAGCGGATGGGCGCGCACATTTCGGCGCCAACCCCGGCGGGCCCCCGGCACCCGCGGACGGACCACGCGCCGCCCCAGCTCGCCCACGGCCAGCGCCGCGTGCACCCGCTCCAGCAGGACGGGGTCCACCGGGTCGGCGGTGCGCCAGAGTCCTTGCAGCGCAATGGGAGTGCCCATCCCGCGATGGGTTCGCAGGAAGATCTCGTCGACGACGCCGAGCCGCGCGGACCTCACGCCCGCGCGCCGTGCCTGCCCGCGCCCGCGGCGAAGCGCTGTGCCCCCTCCAGTGCACCGTCGGCCAGGGCTCGCAGCCCGTGCCGGAACTCGTTGCGTAGCGCGTCCTGTTCGTCCATGCCCTGCTGTTCCAGCAACGACATCCGATCCGAGCGCAGGCAGGTCTGCGGTAGCGCGGCCAGCTCGGCGGCCAGCTGCTCGGCGGCCGTGCGCGCCTGCCCGGCCGGCACCACCCGATTGACCAGGCCCATCGCCAGTGCTTCCGCGGCGTCGACGGCGCGACCGGTGAGCACCAGATCCATCGCGCGGCTCGCGCCGATCAGCCGGGGCAGCCGCACGGTGCCGCCGTCGATCAGCGGCACACCCCAGCGGCGGCAGAACACCCCGAGCGTGCTGTCCTCCTCGGCCACCCGCAGATCGCACCAGAGCGCCAGCTCCAGCCCGCCCGCCACGGCATAGCCGGAGATCGCCGCGATCACCGGCTTGCTCAACACCATCCGGGTCGGCCCCATCGGCCCGTCCCCGTCCTCCTCGGCCCGATTGGATCGTTCCGTCCCGAGCGATTTGAGATCCGCCCCCGCGCAGAACGTTCCGCCCGCGCCCCACAGCACCGCCGCGGCGGCCTCGGGGTCGGCGTCGAACTCGCGGAAGGCCGCGGCCAGCGCGGCGGCGGTCGGCCCGTCCACGGCGTTGCGCGCCTGCGGGCGATCCAGGATCACCGTGGTGACCGGCCCGTTCTTCTCCACCCGCACGCTCATGGCACCCCGTTCGACGTCCTCGCTCCGGCTCATCCCGTCGACGATAACCGCGCGGACCCGTCCCGCACGACCCCTTGCGTGAAGAAGTGAAGCTCTGATTCACTTCTTGTGTGCCGTATCGCAGAACCCCCGCCGTGCAGGCCAGGCTCGACGCCCAGGCCGGCCAGATCGTGCAGGCCGCGACCAGGGTGCTGTCGGAGGCGGGCTTCGCGGGACTGTCGATGGCGGCGGTCGCGGCCAATGCCGGCGTGGCCACCGGCACCGTCTACAAGCACTTCGCCGGCAAGGCCGAGCTGGTCACCGCCGTGTTCCGGGCCGTGGTCGCCCGCGAGGTGGACGCGGTCGCCGCCGCCGCGGCCGAGGGCGGCGCCGTCGAGCGGGTGGTCGCCGCGGTGGAGACCTTCGCCTGCCGCGCCCTGAAGAACCCGAAACTGGCCTACGTGCTGCTGGCCGAACCGGTCGACGCGGTGGTCGACGCCGAGCGCCTGCGCTTCCGCCGCGCCTTCGCCGACGCGTTCGCCGCCGCCGTGTCCGACGGCGTCGCCGCCGGCGAGCTTCCCGGCCAGGACGCCCGCACCACCGCCGCCGCCCTGGTCGGCGCGATCGGTGAGGTGCTCGTCGGCCCGCTGGCCGACGCCCCGCACAGCGAATCCGTCGTGCCCCAACTCGTCACCTTCGCCCGGCGCGCACTCGGTGTGCCGGAGCGGGCTCGCGCGGCCATGACCGCGCCGGAAACAGGAGTGTCCGATGCAGACTCATGAGGTCTTCAACCAGGTCCCGAACATCGTGCCCTTCGACGTGTCGCGCAATCCCGCGCTGCTCGAGGGCCTGCACCGCGAGGGCGCGGGCTGGGCCGAGGCCGAGGTGCGCGAGCTCGGCGCGCTCGCCGGCGGTGAGCGCGCGCAGGACTGGGGCAGGCTCGCCAACGAGTACCCGCCGGTCCTGCACACCCACGACCGCTACGGCCATCGCATCGACGAAGTCGAATTCCACCCGTACTGGCACGAACTCATGACGGTCGCCGTCGGCCACGGCCTGCACGCCGCCCCCTGGCTCGACGAACGCCCCGGCGCGCACGTCGCCCGCGCCGCCAAGTTCTACACCTGGGGCGCCGCCGACGCCGGTCACATGTGTCCCATCTCGATGACCTACGCCGCCGTGCCCGCCCTGCGCCACAACCCCGAGCTGGCCGCCAAGTACGAGCCGCTGCTCGGCTCCCGCGTCTACGATTTCGGCCTGCGCGAGCCCACCGGCAAGGCCGGACTCATCGCGGGCATGTCGATGACGGAGAAGCAGGGCGGCTCCGACGTGCGCGCCAACACCACCACCGCGACACCGCAGCCCGACGGCACCTACCGCATCGTCGGCCACAAGTGGTTCACCTCCGCGCCGATGTCGGACATGTTCCTCACCCTGGCGCAAGCCCCCGGCGGCCTGTCCTGCTTCCTGCTGCCGCGCGTGCTGCCCGACGGCACCCGCAACCCCATCCGCATCCAGCGCCTCAAGGACAAGCTCGGCAACAAGTCCAACGCCTCGTCGGAGATCGAATACGAGAACGCCACCGGCTGGCTCGTCGGCCCCGAAGGCCACGGCGTGAAGACCATCATCGAAATGGTCAACATGACCCGCCTGGACTGCGTCATCGGTTCGGCCACCAACATGCGCCAGGCGACCGTCCACGCCGTGCACCACGCCCGGCACCGGGAAGCGTTCGGCGCCAAGCTGATCGACCAGCCCGCCATGCGCAACGTCCTCGCCGACCTGGTGATCGAATCCGACGCCGCCACCACCGTCATGATACGGCTGGCCGGCGCCACCGATCGCGCCGCCCACGACCCCGCCGAAGCGAACCTGCGCCGCATCGCCCTCGCCGTCACCAAGTACTGGGTGTGCAAGCGCGCCCCCATGCTCACCGCCGAAGCCCTCGAATGCCTCGGCGGCAACGGCTACGCCGAAGAATCCGGCATGCCCCGGCTCTACCGCGAGTCCCCGCTGATGTCGATCTGGGAAGGCTCCGGCAACGTCGCCGCCCTCGACGCCCTGCGCGCCATGGGTCGCCAACCCGACACCGTCGCGGCCTACTTCGACGAGGTGAACAAGTCCCGCGGTGACAACCCCCGCCTCGACGACGCCATCGACCGCGTCGGCAAGGAACTCGCCGACCTGTCCGACATCGAATACCGGGCCCGGCGCGTGGTCGAACTCATGGCCCTGGTCCTGCAAGGCGCCCAGCTGGTGCGGCACGGACACCGCGCGGTGGCCGACGCCTTCTGCGCCACCCGATTGGGGGATGACTGGGGAATCGCGTTCGGGACATTGCCGACCGGGGTCGACACCGAATCGATCATCGAGCGCGCGTTCGTGGAGTGACTCGTCCTCGAGCCAACGCCGCAACCGGTGGCCTGCGCTACGGCCGGCATGTGGCAAGTGTCGGCCGGATGGTGTCGTTCACGCCAGATCAGCGAATTCGGCGGCGATCTCGGGGCGATTCGTGAAATCGCGGATGTAGTGCAGCGCGCTGCGCAAACCGAAATAGGACTGGATGGTCTCAGCGGTCGGGTCGGCCGCCGCAGCGCGGAGCACTCGTATCGAGGCGATCGGATCGCCGCTCGCCGCCGTGGCAGCCCAGTATATCGCGGGCATGCCGTTCGCGGTCACGGCATCCACGTCGGCGCCGGCGTCGAGCAGGAGTGCGATCGCGGCGGGATCCGCTTCCTGGGCGGCGAAATGCAGTGGTGTCCAACCCTCCCCATCCCGCACGTCGACATCCTCGCCGGCCTGCAGGAGCTGGGTGATGAGCGTGAGGTCACCGTCCCGGGCGGCGTAATGCAGGCCGACGCGCCCGAACTCATCGCGGTGCCTCATCAGCTTGCTCCGTTCTTGGTCCGTTCACCGGTTGCGGTACGGGTCTCCGGGCCTATTCGCGCAGAAACCGTTCGACGTCGCTGAGCGAAGCGCACTCGAACAGGCGCTCGCCATCGTAGATGTCGACCAGCGCCCACCCGCCACCCGCCGGATAGGCGATGAGTTGGTATCCGCCGCGGCGGGCACGGGCCATCAGGAAGCGCAGCCGAGCGGCGCGCGGGTGGTCGCTCATTCCGCCCTGCCCCGGCCCGGGTCGTCGCGCCATTGCCGCAGTGCCGTGGCGAAACGGGTCAGCACGACCAGGTCGGGGGCGGGGGGAGTCGTCACGGGATGTTTCGGCGGGGGGATGCGGGATTGTCCGGGCTCGCGCCGCGGCAGGTCGTTGAGCACGTTGCAGCCTCCGGCGATGGAGTCGATGGTCGATGGCCGTGTCACTCGTGGGTGGTCGGTTCAGGTCTGGTCGGATCCGATCAGGCGAAGGTTGCCGAGGTCGGGGACCCGGCGCACGCCGGTGCTGACCTCGTGGGAGAGATCCGCATAGCCGACGGCCAGTTCCGCCAACCGGCGCCAGGCGTAGTGACGTTCGACCGGTGCATCGTCGAACACCAGCGCACTGCGCGCCGACGAGCTGTAGCGGGCGAGGCGATCGATCACGGTGCCGACCGATTCGGTGTGCAGGTGCGCGCCGCCGCGGGCGGGTGGGAGTTGGCAGGCCAGCCAGCGGTCGATCCCACGGATCAATGCCATTCGACGGTGGAGTAGGTCCCTGGCATCGACTGCCCGCTCCGCCGTGGCGTGGAGACGTGCCAGCTCGAGCGCCATCCGCAGCACCGGATGCTCGCTGCCGAGGCGGCCACTGCACGCCTCGAGGACGAGTTCCTTGGGCGGGAGCGGATCAGCGCGGGGATCAGGCCGGCTCACCGTGCACGCCCCTCGCCGTCACGGAAGAAGCATGCCGGCCATCCGGGTTCGGTCAGGGCGAAGTGCACGGCCTCGCGCGCCGTCAAACCGAGCGCATGTGCGAGTTCTGCTGCACTCCAGGTGAATTCGGCGAGCTGGACTGCGGAGACGGCCTGCTCGAGCGTAAGGGTGCGGCCCGGTAGGAACGACACCACCCACCGACCTCCACCAACCGCTCTCGCTTGATGCTCGCAACGATCGCTGAGAATCCGCGAGCTGTTGACCACCTGCACAGACATGGTTCTCGTTCCCCCTTCGAATGAACGATGTGGGCGAGCCGGCGGTACCGCTTGTCAGTATCGTATACTAGACAACGTTATAAGTTGTCGTTAATCGCCGAGCTGGCTGTGCTGGTACTGTTGCGCCCGCTTGTCTGTACTCGCGAAAGAGGATCGGCATGGCTCCGTCATCCCCGACTGTTGCTCGTTGGGAACTCGCTGTCCGCTTCAAGCAGCGGCTCGACGAGCTGAGCATCAAGGTCCCGGCCCTGTGCAAGGCCATCGGGTTCACGCCCGCGTACTGGTCGCACGTCGTGACCGGCCGCAGCGTCCTCAGTGAAGAGAAGATGCACAAGCTGATCGAGCACCTGGACTTTCCGGCGGATCAGCGAGCGGAACTGCTTGCTCTGCGCGCCGAGGCAAAGGAACCCGGCTGGTGGAATAAGTACGCGGCACTCTTCGGCGACGAACTGCTGCGTCTCTACGGTCTCGAACACGGCGCTCAGCGGATTCGAGTTCACGAAGGCGTCATCGTGCCTGCGATGCTGCAGGCTCCCGACTACATGCGAGCTCTGATGACGTCGCCGTATGGTGTGCGGTCGGCGGTGGAGGCCGACAAGTACGTGGAAGCGCGAATGCGCCGCCAGAAACGGTTGGACGGCCCCGACGCTGTTCACTTCACGGCGATGCTCACCGAAGCGGTCCTACTTCAGCATCCGTGGGGGCCGAAAGTGCAGATCGCCCAGCTTCGGCACATCAAGTCTTTGATCGAAGCGCATCCGGACACCGTCGACGTCCGGGTCATCCCGCTGGGTGCCCCGGAATGTGCGGCGCTGAGCGGCAACGTCTACCTGCTGGATTTCGAGAGCTGCTGGCTCCCTACCGTGGCGTGGTTCGAAAACGCGCTGTTCGGAGCACTCGTCGAAGACCCGGTTCAAGCCCGCAATCTCAACTATGTCTACAACAACGTCTTTGCGGCCATGCCGGACCAGGGGCGGTCTCTCGACCTGATCGACCAAGCGGTACGTACGCTAACATCGTTGGCATGAGTACCGGCACGACCAGCACGTGGTTCAAGTCCAGCTTCTCGAAGGAAGCCGCCAACTGCGTGGAGGTTCGGTTTTCCGGGGATGCGGTGCTCATCCGCGACAGCAAGTATCTGCGGGATCCGGGGAACGATCCGGCGCGGCAGCCGGTCATCGAGATTTCGGCGATGCGGTGGGGTGCGTTTCTCGCCTATGCGGTCGATCCGGGCGTCGCGCCGGAGCCTGGGCTGCCGGTGATCGTGCGGGGTGCGCGCGGTGTGGTGGTGTCGCTCGGCGGGGTATCGCTGCATTTCACCGATGCCGAGTGGATTGCTTTCACCTCGGGCATTGCGGTGGGGGAGTTCGCCGCGGCGTAGCGGCGGGCGGTGCGGTTGCAGCGCGCCCGCCGCTGGCCCCTGGCCAGCGGTTGCGCAGCTGTTCGATGCCGACTCCGGTGGATCCGAGTGCCGGCACCCGAACAGCTACGATCGGATCAACGCAGGGCTGCCGCCGCGGCGACGAGGTTGCGTAGCGAGGCTTCCACCTCAACCGGGCCACGGGTCTTCAAGCCGCAGTCGGGATTGACCCACAACCGTTCGGCCGGAACCGCTTTCAGCGCTGACTGTAGCGACGCGACGATCTCCTCGATCGAAGGCACGCGCGGCGAGTGGATGTCGTAGACGCCAGGTCCTACGCCGAGATCGAAACCGGCGGCGTTGAGATCGTCGAGGACTTCCATGTGAGAGCGAGCCGCTTCGATGGAGGTGACGTCAGCATCGAGCGCGGCGATCGCGCCGATGACTTCACCGAACTCGGAGTAGCACAGGTGAGTGTGGATCTGCGTGGTGTCGGCGACGCCGGCGGTCGCCAGGCGGAACGAATCGACCGACCACGCCAGATAGGCCGGTCGCTCGGCCGCGCGCAGTGGAAGCAGTTCGCGCAGCGCGGGTTCGTCGACCTGAATGATGCGGGCGCCGCCTGCTTCGAGGTCGGTGACTTCGTCGCGGATGGCGAGGGCGACCTGGCGAGCGGATTCGCCCAGGGGCTGGTCGTCGCGGACGAAAGACCACGCGAGGATGGTGACCGGGCCGGTGAGCATGCCCTTGACCGGCTTGCTGGTGCGTGACTGCGCGTAGCCGATCCAGTCGGTCGTCATCGGGGTCGGGCGGGTGACATCACCGAAGAGGATCGGCGGGCGCACGCAGCGCGTTCCGTAGGATTGCACCCACCCGTTGTCGGTCGTGGCGAAGCCGTCGAGCAGCTCTGCGAAGTACTGGACCATGTCGTTGCGCTCGGGTTCGCCGTGGACGAGCACGTCCAGGCCCAGACGTTCCTGCAGCGCGATCACCTCGTCGATCTCCCTCCGCATACGGGCTACGTACTCGGCGTGGTCGATCTCGCTCTTGCGCAGTGCGGCGCGAGCCAGGCGGATCGTCGAGGTCTGCGGGAAGGAGCCGATGGTGGTGGTGGGCAGCAGCGGCAGGTCGAGGTGAGCACGCTGCTTGGCGCGACGTTCGTCGGCCGGTGCGCGTTCGAGGTCGGTGGGTGCCAGTGCCGCCAGACGTGCCCGGACGGTGGCGTTGTGCAGGCGCGGATCTGTGCGGCGGGACTCGGCGGCGTCGCGGGCGGCGCGCAGTTCGTCGGCGACGACGTCGGTGCCCTGGGTCAAAGCGGTGGCCAGCAGCCGGACTTCGTCGACCTTTTCGGCGCCGAAGGCGAGCCACGAACGCAGCCGGTCGTCGAGCGCGGTTTCCGGGGTCAGTGAGTAGGGAACGTGCAGCAGCGAGCAGGAGGTCGATACCGCGACCGAGGCTGCGCTGCCGAGCAGCGAGCCCAGGGTGCTCAGAGTGGCGTCGAGGTCGGTGCGCCAGACGTTGCGGCCATCGACCACGCCGGCCACCAGCAGCTTGTGGGTCAAGGCCGGGACCGAGGCCACCGCCTCGACGGTGGTGCCCGCGGTGAAGTCGAGCGCGACCGCGTCGACCGGCGTCGCCGCGATCTCGGCGAGTGCCGCGTCGGTGTGCCCGAAATAGGTGGCGATCAGGATCGCGGGCCGGTCGGTGCCCGAGGCGAGTTCGGTGTAGGTGGCGCGCACGGCGGCCAGTTCGGCGTCGGTGAGATCGGTGACCAGGATCGGCTCGTCGATCTGGACCCAGGTGACACCCGCCGCCGCGAGCCGCGACAGCAGCTCGCGGTAGAGCGGGAGAAGCTCGGCGAGGCGGTCCAACGCGCCGCCTTCGGCGTGCTTGGACAGTTTCAGGAAGGTCAGTGGCCCGATGACGACGGGCCGGGCCGGGATGCCGAGTTCATCGGCTTCGGCGAGTTCGGAGAACAGCTTCGCCGGGTTCAGTGAGAACTGCGTTCGGGCGTCGATCTCGGGAACGATGTAGTGGTAGTTGGTATCGAACCATTTCGTCATCTCGAGCGGGGCGATCGTGTCGGTGCCGCGGGCCGCGGCGAAGTAGCGATCGAGTGGATCGATGATTTCGGCGACGCGCGGAGGCAGCGCACCGAGCAGGACCGCGGTGTCGAGGACCTGGTCGTAGTAGGAAAAGGTGCCGACCGGGATGGAATCCAGCCCCGCGGCGGCGAGCAGGCCCAGGTGGGTATCGCGCAGTTCACGCGCGACGGTGTGCAGGTGCTCGGCGTCGGCCTTGCCGGCCCAGTAGGCCTCGATGGCGCGCTTGAGTTCCCGGTTCGGCCCGACGCGGGGCAGTCCGAGAACCGTGGCGGTGAAGGGGGTGGGCGAAACAGCCACGTTGATCGTCTCCGGTGTAGATGCGGATGGCCATCGCCTGTCGTGCGCAGCGCCGAAATCCGACCGTGAGGTACGTGCGAGGCAAGCTCGCGCGCCCGTTTCCAGGGTCTCCTGGCGGGGCGGTGGAATATCGGTCCATGCGCCCAATCCTCGAGGCGGAGGCCGCCGGGCACGGCGTGTCCGGCACAGCGGGCAGGTCTTCGGACTCATGGGCACCGGCCTGATTCGGCCGACCTAGTGGCCGTCGCTTCCCAGGCAGGCGCCCAGTGCTCCATGACGGCGGTCGTTCCCACTCACCGCTGCGGGACAGTCCCGGATTCCCACCGGGTTCCCTCTCACCGGTCCGGTGTCCCGGGCCGGCTTCGACACGATCACTGGAGTTCGGGGCTCCGACTCTGCACGGTGAACGTGAACCAGCTGCGGTCACCATTCTAGTCCAGCCCGACCGCGTGCTGAGGCCTACCGGTAGTCGGCCCGCCGATCGCTGCACCGATCAGCCGGTTCTGCTCCTCGGCGGACCGGTGGGGAGCCGGGGGCGGGTAAGGCTGGATCGAGCGGACGGGGTGGCGATCGGGGGCGCGGGCATCTGCGGTGGCAGCGAGGGTCCCCAGCCGATGCCCGCAAGACCGAGGATTCGCCCGCTGTGCCGGGCGCGTCGCGGCTGGTGGTCGGCGAACCCGCTCGCGAGCGCGCCACCGCGCGCAGGCGATCGGGGTGGACGGTCAGCGCCGGGTTTCAGTGGGTGAGTCGGCGGGGGCGTAAGGGATGTTCGCAGCGAGGTTGTCGTCGACGCGGATGGCCCGCCCGAGCTGTGGGAAGGCTCGTTGTGCGCAGTTCGGGCGTTCGCACACCTTGCAGCCCGCGCCGATCGGGACCGCGGTGGGGTCATCGTGGAGCGGGAGTCCTTGGGAGTACACCAGTTTCTCGGCGTAGGCGAGGTCGCAGCCGAGTCCGATCGCGAAATTGCGCTTGGCGGCGAGGAATCCGGGAGTGTTCTCGTCGGTGGTGCGGGCCAGCCACAGGTACTTGCGGCCGTCGGGCATCTGGGCGATCTGGGTGCGGATTCGCCCCGGGGTTGCGAAGGCGTCGTGGACGACCCACAGCGGGCAGCTGCCGCCGACCCGGGAGAAGTGGAACGCGGTGGCGGACTGGCGTTTGGAGATGTTGCCGGCCCGGTCGATACGCACGAAGAAGAACGGCACACCGCGCTGTCCGGTCCGCTGCAATGTCGACAGGCGGTGACAAACGGTCTCGAAACCGACCTCGAACATCGATGACAGCAACTCGATGTCGTAGCGCAGATCTTCGGCGGCATTACGGAACCTGTTGTAGGGCAGGATGAGCGCTCCGGCGAAATAGTTGGCCAGGCCGATGCGCAACAGGTCGCGTGATGCGGTGGGCAGATTCGACATGGCGGTGATCGCGTCGATGGTGTGGTTGTGCGTCAGGAACGCCAGCTGGGTCGCGAGCTGGAATGCGCGCTGACCGGCTGAGAGTCGTCGTGCGAGCGCGATGTGGCGCGCTGCGGGATCGTAGACACGCTTGGGGCCGGGATCGGTCGGATCGTCGGAGCGAATCGTGACGGTGATGCCGTGGCGCTCGTGCAACAGGCGGGTCAGCTGCAGGTCCAACCCGCCGATGCTGAGCCGATTGTCCTGAAACATCGATTCCGCGGCGGAGTCGAGCTCGGGTATGTGGTTGCGATGGTCGTAGAAGAAGTCGCGCACGTCCTCGTACGGAGTCACCGCCGTGGCACTCGCGGCTGGAGCCTCGAGACCAGCGGAGATCTGCTCGAGCTGCTGCGTCGCGCTGCGCAGTCTGCGATGCAAGTTCACCAGCAGATGCGCGGCGGCCGGGACCCGCGTGGTGAGATCCTCGAGTTCGGCATTGCTGATGCCCGCGGCATCGGGATCCTCGATGAACACCTCATGGAGATCGGCCAGCAGTCGTGCGTCGGTGTCGGTAGCGAAGAAGCCCATGTCCAGATCGAAGGCGGCATTGAGTTTGAGCAGCACCTGGACGGTCAGCGGACGCTGATCGTTCTCGAGCTGATTGACATAGCTCACCGATAGCCCGAGCAGTTTTGCCAGCGCGGTCTGCGACAGCCCGCGCTGGTCGCGCAGTGCGCGCAGCCGCGCGCCCGCGAACATCTTCTGCATGACCCGAATCTATCACGCGCACCATTCGCAACTTTCACAGATTTGCCGGCGATCTTCCACATATTTCGGCATCTGCGAGGCATTTTGCCCGCAAATCGAACTGTGTAACGTGCGAACGGTATCGGTGAATATTTGACGTCCGGGAGGCCAGCGCTGTGAAGCACCATCTTGTCCGTACCCACCGCTCTGCCGAGGACTTCCCTCGTGAGGAGCACTTGGCGTGGCGGATCGCCGAGGTAGCCACCGATGCCGTGGAGGTTCCGGCCGACACCGAGGAGATGATTGTCAACCGCATCATCGACAACGCCTCGGTCGCCGCGGCCTCGATCACCCGCCGACCGGTCGCCAACGCTCGCGCCCAAGCCTTGGCCCACACCTACCGCCCGGGCGCGACCGTATTCGGCGTGCCGGGCCGGTTCTCCCCGGAATGGGCCGCCTGGGCCAACGGAGTCGCGGTCCGCGAACTCGACTTCCACGACACCTTCCTGGCCGCGGAGTACTCACACCCGGGCGACAACATCGCTTCGATTCTCGCCGTCGCCCAACACTCCGGTCGCAATGGCGCGGACCTGATCCGTGGCCTGGCCACCGGCTACGAGATCCAGGTCGACCTGGTACGTGCGATCTGCCTGCATGAGCACAAGATCGACCACGTCGCCCACCTCGGCCCCTCGGCCGCCGCAGGTATCGGCACTCTGCTCGGTCTCGACGCCGAGACCATCTACCAGGCGATCGGACAGGCTCTGCACACCACGACCGCTACACGCCAGTCCCGCAAGGGTGAAATCTCGAGCTGGAAGGCCTACGCGCCTGCCTTCGCCGGAAAGATGGCCGTCGAGGCGGTCGATCGCGCGATGCGCGGTGAGGGCGCCCCCTCGCCGATCTGGGAGGGCGAAGACGGTGTCATCGCGTGGCTGCTCGGCGGCCCGAATGCCGAGTACTCGGTGCCGTTGCCGGCGCCGGGCGAGGCCAAGCGCGGCATCCTCGACACCTACACCAAGGAGCACTCGGCCGAGTACCAGAGCCAAGCGCCGATCGACCTGGCGTTCCGCCTGCGCGAGCGAGTCGGTGATCTGGATCAGATCGCGACCGTCGTGCTGCACACCAGCCACCACACGCATCACGTGATCGGCACCGGCTCGAACGATCCGCAGAAGTTCGATCCCCAGGCCTCGCGCGAAACCCTCGATCACTCGCTCATGTATATTTTTGCGGTTGCCCTGCAGGACGGAACCTGGCACCACGAGCGCTCCTACGCTCCCGAGCGCGCACAGCGGCCCGACACGATCGAGCTGTGGCGCAAGATCTCCACTGCCGAGGATCCGGAGTGGACTCGTCGCTACCACTCGACCGACCCGAACGAGAAAGCCTTCGGCGCCCGGGCCGAAATCACCTTGAAGAGCGGCGAAGTGATCGTCGACGAGCTGGCTGTCGCCGATGCGCATCCGTTGGGCGCCCGTCCGTTCACGCGGGAGCAGTATATCGCGAAGTTCCGCACCCTAGCCGAAGGCGTAATCGAGCAGGCCGAGCAGGATCGGTTCCTCGACGTCGCCCAGCGAACCCCGGAGCTGACGGCCGAGGAGCTGGGTCAGCTGAACTTCACGGTCTCCGAAGAGGTCTTGGCCCGCGCGCCGAAGCTGCCGAAGGGGCTGTTCTGATGACCGGCCTGCTGGCAGCGTCGACCTCGGTCTCCGACAAGCGTCTTGCATTCCGGGCGGGCCTGGCATCAGACCGGATCCAGCGCATCCCGGGCGCGTTCAGCCCGTTGGTGGCCAGGCTGATCCAGGAGATCGGCTTCGAAGGCGTCTACGTCTCCGGCGCGGTGGTCTCCGCCGACCTCGCCCTGCCCGATATCGGGCTCACCACGCTCAGCGAGGTCACCGAGCGCGGCCGCCAGATCGCCCGCGTCACCGATCTACCGGTGCTCATCGACGCCGACACCGGCTTCGGCGAACCGATGAGCGCCGCACGCACCGTCACCTTCCTCGAGGACGCAGGCATCGCCGGAGCCCACTTCGAGGACCAGGTCAACCCGAAGAGGTGTGGGCATCTCGACGGCAAGACCGTAGTCCCCGTCGAGGAAATGGTGCGGCGCCTGCGGGCAGCGGTCGCGGCTCGCCGCGATCCGAGCTTCGTCATCTGCGCTCGCACCGATGCCGCGGGCATCGAAGGCATCGACGCGGCGATCGAGCGGGCACAGGCCTACGTCGCGGCGGGAGCGGATCTGATCTTCACCGAAGCCCTGCACACCCCGGCCGACTTCGAGAAGTTCCGCGCCGCGGTGGACATCCCGCTGCTGGCGAACATGACCGAGTTCGGCAAGTCCGAGCTGATTCCGGCCGCCACGCTGGAGAAGATCGGCTACAACGCCGTGATCTACCCGGTATCGACGCTGCGGTTGGCGATATTCGCCGCCGAGGCCGGCCTGCGGGAGATCTTCGAGCAGGGCACCCAGTCCGGTCTGCTGGATCGGATGCAACATCGCAGCCGGCTCTACGAGCTGCTGCAGTACGAGCGCTACAACGAATTCGATTCCGCCATCTTCAATTTCACCCTCGGAAGGAATCAGTGATGACCGACATCGCTGTGCCCACCATCTACAAAGGCCTCGCCGGCGTCGTCGTCGACACCACCTCGATCTCCCAGGTGGTCCCCGAGACGAACTCGCTGACCTACCGCGGCTATCCCGTACAGGACCTGGCGGCGATCTGCTCCTTCGAACAGGTCGCCTACCTGCTCTGGCACGGCGAGCTGCCCACAGATTCCCAACTGGCCCTATTCACCCAACGGGAACGGGCGGCACGACGGGCTAATCGTTCGTTGCTGTCGTTGATCGCGAAGCTGCCCGACAACTGCCATCCGATGGATGTCGTGCGCACCGCGATCAGCTATCTCGGCGCCGAGGACCCTGCCGAGGAAGACAATTCCTCCAAGGCCAACCTGGCCAAGTCGCTACAGATGCTGGCCGTGCTACCCACGATTGTGGCTGCCGATCACCGTCGCCGCCGTGGCCTGGACCCCATCGAGCCACACTCCCATCTCGGGTTCGCCGAGAATTTCCTGAACATGTGCTTCGGGAGAGTTCCAGCGCCGGAGCTTGTGAAGGCATTCGAGGTTTCGCTGATCCTCTACGCCGAGCATGGTTTCAACGCTTCCACCTTCGCCGCTCGGGTCGTGACCTCGACCCTGGCCGATATCTACAGTGCGGTCACCGCGGCCATCGGCGCGTTGAAGGGTCCGTTGCACGGTGGTGCCAACGAGGCGGTCATGCGTGACATGCTCGAGATCGGCGATCCCGCGCGGGCCGAGCAGTGGTTACGAAACAAGCTGGCGAACAAGGAAAAGGTGATGGGCTTCGGGCACCGGGTCTACAAGAACGGTGACTCCCGCGTGCCGACAATGAAGAACGCGTTGCTGGATATAGCCGCGGCCACCGGCGGTGGCAAGTGGGTCCAGATGTACGAGATCCTCGAGCACACCATGATCGAGGCCACCGGCATCAAGCCGAACCTCGATTTCCCGACCGGCCCCGCGTATTTCCTGCTCGGCTTCGATATCGAGGTGTTCACCCCGATTTTCGTGATGAGCCGCATCACTGGCTGGACCGCTCACGTCATCGAACAAGGTGCGGCCAACGCGCTCATCCGGCCGCTCAGCGAGTACGCTGGCGTGCCGCAGCGCGCCGTCGGCACCTGAGCGGCATCCCGACCGTACTCACCGGTGCGGGCCGTACCCGTTCCTCGGCGCGGCACGTCAACCCGACACCGTCGCGGCCTACTTCGACGAGGTGAACAAGTCCCGCGGCGACAACCCCCGCCTCGACGACGCCATCGACCGCGTCGGCAAGGAACTCGCCGACCTGTCCGACATCGAATACCGGGCCCGGCGCGTGGTCGAACTCATGGCCCTGGTCCTGCAAGGCGCCCAGCTGGTGCGGCACGGACACCGCGCGGTGGCCGACGCCTTCTGCGCCACCCGATTGGGGGATGACTGGGGAATCGCGTTCGGGACATTGCCGACCGGGGTCGACACCGAATCGATCATCGAGCGCGCGTTCGTGGAGTGAGGGGCTGATGTCGCCGGCTACCTGTGGGGTCGGTGTCGGGCCGCTGGCACGAGGGGGAACTGGCGTGAGTTCGGGGATGTGGTGACGATCAGTTGATTTCGTCGCCCTGGGCGGTCAGCGTGCGGCTGGACTCCTCGTCTACTGCCTGGAGTTGACCGATCGCGGCCAGGTAGGCGTCGCGCATGGTGGTGACGATCTCGATGTGCTGGTCGATGCGGGCGAGGGCGTTGTCGTTGGGATCGTGGGGTGCGCCGCCGGTCGCCTTCTGCTCGAACTTCACTCGCAGTTCGTTGGCGGAAGGGAGCCCGCCGTAGCCGGAGAGACGGTCCAGCTGCTGGGCATCGCGCCTGATGTACAACAGTTGTTGCCGGAGTGCCTCGCAACGGTCGTGTAAGGCTTGGCCGATCTCGGTGTCGAGCCTGAACTCGCCGTTGATGCCCTGTTCTTTGAGAGTTCGCCACTGCTGCAAATGTGATTCGGTGTCCGCCATGTCGTCCCCCGTAAGACTCGGTTATTTCGGTAGGTGTGGTTCGAGTGTGATCGCGTGTTCGATCGCCAGATCGCACGATTCTCGAATGGGCCTGCTGTCGAACCATCCGACCGCAATCTCGAACATTCCTTGTTCGGCAGGCAGGCTGACGTAGCAGACGTCACCACCTTCGATCTTGTTCGTGTTCACGAGTCCCTGCCGACCCCCGATGGTTATCTCGCGAATGATCTCGACATTGGGATTCTTGCGAGTGTCCTCGATGGTGTGGCTGGTCGACAGCAGGTCCATGCGGTAGCTGAAGACCGACGGTTCCCACCCGCAGATCCGCCACGACGAGACCTTGTCCGGGTTGACGATGTTGCGTTCCGTGGACGGGTCGAGTCCGAGCTCGATGAGCCATTCGTCGGGGATGTCGGTGCAGGGGTCGAGCAGGTTGTCCATCTCAGGCTCTGCCGGGGTGGGGGTGCCCGGTCGGGTGCCGCCGAGGTCGACTGTTCCGCAGCCGGTGACCAGACCGAGAAGCGTGGCAACGGCAATTACGGTGCGGGCGACGGTCGCCGTGATGTGCATGTCCCCTCCCTATGTCGACAGCACAGTCAACATATAACGTGCGGTGTTCACACCGCCGTGGTCGCCCTGTGCTCGGGCTGGCCTTCATCCCGCTGTGGTTTCCGCGGACTCGCGAGACGGCAGGGAGCGTGCAGGCAGGCGCACGGGTGTTTCCGCACCGTCGCGGTGCGAGCTGGTCCGCGGAGCCTGCCCCCGGGTCGAAATCTCGAGGGCAACAGAAGCCCGAATCTCTCGATACGCTGACGCCGTGGGCGACGACGAGATCTCACCGGCTGCGCTGGCACGCGATGTGTCGGCCCGAGCGCAGCGGCTCGACCGCCGCTACCTGCTCGGCATCGCCGGCCCACCCGGCGCGGGGAAATCGACTCTCGCGAAAGCCCTGTGCCACGAGCTGAACGAGCTGGCCGGTGCGAACATCGCCGCCGAAGCCCCCATGGACGGCTACCACCTCCCCAACGTCCGCCTGCGGGAAATGGGCAGGCTGCCGAACAAGGGCGAACCGGACACCTTCGACAGCGAAGGCTACGTGGCGAACCTGGAGCGCCTGCGGGACACCTCGCTCGGCCACGAAGTCACATGGCCGACCTTCGACCGTGCCCTCGACGAGCCCACTCCCGCGGGCGTCGTGTTCACGACCGAACGCATCGCCGTCACCGAGGGCAACTACCTCCTCGTGGACGATCCCGCGCTCGGCGCCTGGCACGAGGTCCGCAACCTCCTCGACGCCTGCTGGTATCTCGACGCCGACCCGAGCGTCCTCACCCCCCGGCTGATCCGGCGCCACCTCGACGGCGGGCGCTCGCCCGCGGCCGCGCACCGCAAGGTGACCGACAGCGACCTGCGCAACGCCCGTCTCGTCGCCGGGACCCGGCGGCGCGCCGATCTGGTGCTCCGGGAACGCGACGGCCGCTACGTCCGCGCCTGACCGGCGGAACCGGCGCGTACACCACCGATCGGTGCCGGAAAGGCAGATCATGAACGAATGACCTCGACCCGCACCCGCGCCCGCGTGCTGCACAACGGCGCGGCCCTGCTCTGTGCGCTGCTGCTGTACTACGGCCTGCCGCTGGATTGGGGCACCGACACCCCGGTGCTCACCCGGGTGTTCGGGCTGGTCGCGTTCCTGGCCGGGCTCGGCGGGACGGTCTGGCTGGCGGCACGCCAGCTGCGGCGCTACCTCGCCGCGCCGGAGGGGCCGGGGCGGCAGGTCGACGGCATCCTGCTGGTGCTCATGGTGGTGATCGTGTTCTTCGCGCTGTTCTACTACCGGCTCGAGGTGCACGATCCGGGACAGTTCGCGGGACTGGAGACGCGCACCGACGCGCTCTACTACACGATCGTCACCCTCGGCACGGTCGGCTTCGGCGACATCCACGCGGTCGGGCAGGCCGCGCGGGTCGCGGTGATGGTGCAGATCGTGTTCGACCTCGTGGTCATCGGCACGCTGCTCGCGGTGATGACCACGACGATCATGCGCAGGCTCGATGCCGACCGGCCGCGCGAATGACGGTCAGCGGTGGGCCCGGTACCAGCGGATCAGTGCGTCGGTGGAGGAGTCGTCCTGCGGGGCGGGGTCCTCGGCGGCGGTGAGCAGCGGCGCCAGCGCCAGCGCCTGCTGTTTGCCGAGTTCCACACCCCACTGGTCGAAACTGTCGATGCCCCAGATGACGCCCTCCACGAAGACCTGGTGTTCGTAGAGCGCGATCAGCTGGCCGACCACCGCGGGGGTCAGTTGCGGGGCGAGGATGGTGGTGCTCGGGCGGTTGCCGGGCATCACCTTGTGCGGCACCAGGTTCGGTGCGGTGCCCTCGGCGGCGATCTCCTCGGCCGTTTTGCCGAAGGCGAGCACCTTGGTCTGGGCGAACAGGTTGCTCATCAGCACGTCGTGCATGCTGCCGGTGCCGTCGGCGGTCGGCAGGTCGTCGGTGGGGCGGGCGAAGCCGATGAAGTCGGCGGGGATCAGCCGGGTGCCCTGGTGCAGCAGCTGGTAGAAGGCGTGCTGGCCGTTGGTGCCCGGCTCGCCCCAGAAGATCTCGCCGGTGGCGGTGGTGACGGGGGTGCCGTCGGCGCGCACCGACTTGCCGTTGGACTCCATCGTCAACTGTTGCAGATAGGCCGGGAAGCGCGCGAGATCGTTGGAATACGGCAGTACCGCACGTGATTCCGCGCCGAAGAAGTTCGCGTACCAGATGCCGAGCAGGCCGAGCAGCACCGGGGCGTTGGCCTCGAGCGGCGCGGTCGCGAAATGCGTGTCCACGGCGTGCATTCCGGCCAGGAACTCCGCGAAGCGCTCCTTGCCGATGGTGGCCATCACCGACAGGCCGATCGCCGAATCCACCGAGTAGCGGCCGCCGACCCAGTCCCAGAAGCCGAACATGTTGGCGGTGTCGATGCCGAAGGCCGACACCCGCTCGGCGTTGGTGGACACCGCCACGAAATGTTTGGCGACCGCGTCCTCGCCGAGCGCGGCGACCAGCCAGCGGCGGGCGGCGGTGGCGTTGGTGAGGGTCTCGAGGGTGGAGAAGGTCTTGGAGGCGACGATGAACAGCGTGGTCGCCGGATTCAGGCCGGCGAGCTCGGCGACCAGGTCGGCCGGGTCGACGTTGGAGACGAACCGGGCGGTGATCCCGGCGTCGGCGTAGTGGCGCAGCGCCTGGTGCACCATCACCGGGCCGAGGTCGGAGCCGCCGATGCCGATGTTGACCACGGTCTCGATGCGTTCGCCGGTCGCGCCCCGCCACTGCCCCGAGCGCAGCGCGTCGGTGAATTCGCCCATCCGGCGCAGGACTTCGTGGACCTGGGCGCCCGCGTCGGCGCCGTCGATGGTCATGGTCCGGCCGGCAGGCAGCCGGAGCGCGACATGGCCGACGGCACGGTCCTCGGAGGTGTTGATGTGCTCGCCCGCGAACATCGCGTCGCGGTGGGCCTCCACTCCGGCCTCGCGCGCCAATTCGACCAGCAGTTGCAGGGTTTCGCGGGTCGCGCGATGTTTGCTGTAGTCGATGTGCAGGTCGGCGACCTGGAGGGTCAGCTCACGTCCGCGCTCCGGGTCCTCGGCGAAGATCTCTCTCAGGTGCCGCTGGGCGAGGGCGCCGTGATGATCGTGCAGTTTCCGCCATGCCGCCGATGCGGTGATGTCGCTGCTCACGTCCGCGAGGGTACTCACCGGCGCGGCGGCGTGCACGGGCAACGCAGCTCGCCGACCTGCCTGCCGCGGCCGCCGCTGCTGTCTACGCTGGCGACATGGTGTCCGTACCCGAACTACTCGAATCCGTCCCGACGCAACTGTGGATCGGCGGGCCCGTCGATGCCACCGGTGGCGCCACCTTCCCCGTGCACGATCCGGCCACCGGTGAGGTGCTCACCCACGTCGCCGACGCGACCCCCGAGGACGCGGTGCGCGCCCTCGACGCGGCGGTGGCCGTGCAGGACGAATGGGCCGCCACGCCCGCGCGCACCCGCGGGGAGATCCTGCGCGCGGTGTTCGACGCGATCACCGCCCGCGCCGAGGACTTCGCCCTGCTGATGACCCTGGAGATGGGCAAGGCGCTGGGGGAGAGCCGCAACGAGGTGCGCTACGGCGCGGAGTTCTTCCGCTGGTTCAGCGAGGAGGCCGTGCGCGTGCACGGCCGCTACCAGCACGCGCCGTCGGGGACCGGCCGGATCATCGTGCACAAGCAGCCGGTCGGCCCGTGCCTGGCGATCACCCCGTGGAACTTCCCGCTGGCGATGGGCACGCGCAAGATCGGCCCCGCGCTGGCCGCGGGCTGCACGATGATCGTCAAACCCGCTTCCGAGACGCCGCTGACCATGCTGTTGCTGGCCAGGCTGTGCAGCGAGGCGGGCCTGCCCGACGGCGTGCTCTCGGTGATCACGACCAAGCATTCGAGCGCGGTCACCAAGCCGCTGCTCGACGATCCCCGGCTGCGCAAGCTCACCTTCACCGGCTCCACCGAGGTCGGCAAGAAGCTGGTCGAGCAGTCGGCGAACAAGCTGCTGCGCACGTCGATGGAACTCGGCGGCAACGCCCCGTTCGTGGTGTTCGACGACGCCGACGTCGACGCCGCCGTACAGGGCGCGATGCTGGCGAAACTGCGCAACGGCGGCGAGGCGTGCACCGCCGCCAACCGCTTCCACGTGCAGCGCGGGGTGGCCGAGGAGTTCACCGACAAGCTGGTGGAGGCGATGCGCAGTTCGGTGCGGCTCGGGCCGGGCACCGACCCGGAGACCACGCTGGGGCCGCTCGTCAACGCCGACCAGCTGGCCACCGTCACCGAGCTGGTGGACGACGCGGTGTCGGCGGGCGCCCGGGTGCGCCTCGGCGGCGAGGCGCCGGGCGGCCCCGGCTGGTTCTACCCGGCGACCGTGCTCAGCGACGTCCCGGACCGGGCACGGATTCTGAACGAGGAGGTCTTCGGTCCGGTCGCGCCCGTGGTCACCTTCGACACCGAGGAACAGGGCCTGGCCGCCGCCAACGACACCCGATTCGGCCTGGTCAGCTACATCTACACCCGTGACCTGGACCGCGCGCTGCGGGTGGCCGAGGGGCTGGAATCGGGCATGGTCGGCATCAACCGAGGAGTCATCTCCGACCCGGCCGCGCCCTTCGGCGGCGTCAAGGAATCCGGCTTCGGCAGGGAGGGCGGCTTCGAAGGCATCGAGGAGTACCTGTCGACGAAGTACATCGCCCTGTGAGCGGCTACCCCGCCCGTGAGCGGTGATCTGGCGATGAGCAGCGGTCCCCCCGCGCGGAACGTCGCGCAGTCCGGTTGCCGGCACTGCGCGGCGTTCGTCCCCCCTCGGTCGGACTAGCGGCCCAGCCTGCCCCGCCCGAGACGCAGCAGCAGCATGGCGAGGGTGTGGCCCTCCTGGCCCAGCTCGCTGAAGCGCTCCAGCACCTTCATCTCGCGGCTGTGGACCAGGCGCGGGCCGCCGGAGGCCATCCGGGTGCGGCCGATCAGCCGGGAGATCTCGGTGCGTCGCTTGATGGCGGCGAGGATTTCGGCGTCGAGCTGGTCGATCTCCTTACGGAGCTTGTCGATCTCCGCCTCGGTCTGCGGCAGTGCCGCGTCGGACCCGGTGGTCGTGGCAGGGGTGCTGCTCATATTCATCTCCTCGTGTCAGAACGTGGATCGGTGGGTGCGCGCCGCGCGTTACCGTCCGGTTCTTTCACCGTGAAACAGACCTGGTGGGCCTTCCATAGTCCCCCCAGAAGTGCGATCTCAGCTACAGGTTCCGCGAACACGATATCCGGCGGGTAGCCGACTCGGATGCGTCGCGGCGAGACTGATCATGTGGCCAGTCTGCCACGGGTCCTGAGCGATGCAAAACATGTGATGGCGGGGGCTTCGCCCCTGTCGGTGGGCGCCGGTAGCGTGGATGGGCAATGGACATGACGGTGGTTCCCCAGACGACGGCTCCCCAGACGACGCCGGCCGGCCGTTCGCTGGCCGAGCAAGCACAGCAGCGCGCCGACGACCAGGCCCGACGCCGCGCCGACCGCGATCGGCAGCGGGCCGAACAGGTCGAGCGCCTGCTCGACGGCCTCAACCCGCAGCAGCGGGCCGCGGTGGTCCACGCGGGCTCGCCGCTGTTGATCGTCGCGGGCGCGGGCTCGGGCAAGACCGCGGTGCTCACCCGGCGCATCGCCTACCTGCTCGCCGCACGGGACGTCTCGCCCGGCCAGATCCTGGCGATCACCTTCACCAACAAGGCCGCCGCGGAGATGCGGGAGCGCGTCACGGGGCTGGTCGGCCCGCGCGCGGCCACCATGTGGGTGTCGACCTTCCATTCCAGTTGCGTGCGGATCCTGCGCATGCAGGCGGCGCTGCTGCCCGGCCTGAATTCCAATTTCTCCATCTACGACGCCGACGATTCGCGGCGATTGCTGACCATGATCAGCCGCGATCTGGATATCGACACCAAGAAATACTCCGCGCGGTTGCTGGCCACGGCCATCTCCAATCTCAAGAACGAGCTGATCGGCCCGGAGCAGGCGAGCGCCGACGCCGAGTCCGACGAATCCGAGTTGCCCGGCCTGGTGGCCCGCGTCTACACCGAATACCAGCGCAGGCTGCGCGCGGCGAACGCGCTGGATTTCGACGACCTGATCGGCGAGACCGTCGCCCTGTTGCAGAACCACCCGCAGGTCGCCGAGTACTACCGCCGCCGGTTCCGGCACGTGCTGGTCGACGAGTACCAGGACACCAACCACGCGCAGTACGTGCTGGTGCGCGAACTCGTCGGACATCACAGCGCGGCGGACGACACCGAGGACGCGGTGCCGCCGAGCGAACTGTGCGTGGTGGGCGACGCCGACCAGTCGATCTACGCCTTCCGCGGGGCGACCATCCGCAACATCGAGGAATTCGAGCGCGATTTCCCCGACGCGGAGACCATTCTGCTCGAGCAGAACTACCGCTCCACCCAGAACATCCTGTCCGCCGCCAACGCGGTGATCGCCCGCAACGAGGGCAGGCGCGAGAAGCGGCTGTGGACCGATTCGGGCGAGGGCGACCTGATCGTCGGCTACGTCGCCGACAACGAGCACGACGAGGCCTCCTTCGTCGCCAGGGAGATCGATCGCCTGGTCGACCAGGGCGAGGCGAACTACGGCGACGTCGCGGTGTTCTATCGCACCAACAACAACTCCCGTGCGCTGGAGGAGATCTTCATCCGCATGGGGCTGCCGTACAAGGTGGTCGGCGGCGTGCGCTTCTACGAGCGCAAGGAGGTCCGCGACATCGTGGCCTACCTGCGGGTGCTGGAGAACCCCGACGACGCGGTCAGCCTGCGCCGCATTCTCAACACCCCCCGCCGCGGGATCGGTGACCGGGCCGAAGCCTGCGTCGCGGTGCACGCCGAACAGCGCGGCATCGGCTTCGCCGCCGCGCTGCGCGACGCCGCCGAGGGCAAGGTGGCACTGCTCAACACCCGTGCCCAGCGGGCCATCGCCGGGTTCCTCGACCTGCTCGAAGAGATCCGGGCCGCCGGTGAACAGGCCGACGCCGACTTCCCCGATGTCGGCAACGTGGTGGAAGCGGTGCTCGACCGCACCGGCTACCGCGCCGAACTGGAAGCCTCCGACGATCCGCAGGACGGCGCCCGGCTCGACAACCTGAACGAACTGGTCAGCGTGGCACGGGAATTCAGCTCCGAGGCCTACAACAACGCGGTCGCCGCCCGCGAGGAGGGCATCCTGCCCGAACAGGCCGAGGGCGAACCCGATCCCGGCTCGCTGGCGGCCTTCCTCGAGCGGGTCTCGCTGGTCGCCGACACCGACCAGATCCCCGACGAGGGCGCCGGGGTGGTCACCATGATGACCCTGCACACCGCCAAGGGCCTGGAGTTCCCGGTGGTCTTCGTGACCGGCTGGGAGGACGGGCAGTTCCCGCACATGCGCGCGCTGGGCGATCCCACCGAGCTGGCCGAGGAACGCAGGCTCGCCTACGTCGGCATCACCCGGGCCAGGCAGCGGCTGTATCTGACCCGGGCGGTGGTCCGCTCCGGCTGGGGCCAGCCGGTGTCGAACCCGGAATCGCGGTTCCTGCAGGAGATTCCCGACCACCTGATCGAGTGGCGCAGGCTGGAGCCTTCGCCCGCCACCCGCGGCATCCGTAAGCGTGGCGGCGACGAGGGGCTGGAGCGGGACTGGACCCGCGGTGACGGCTGGTCCGAGCCGCGTCCCGGGGTGCGCGACCGCGGTCCGCGCCGGCCGGCGCCGGGCGGGGCGAGCCGCAACAACACCAATCTGGTGCTCGCCGTGGGCGACCGGGTCAGCGACGACAAGTACGGGCTGGGCCGGGTGGTCGCCGCCGACGGGTTCGGGCCGCTGGCCACCGTCACGATCGATTTCGGCACGGCGGGCAAGATCCGGCTCATCCCGCAGTACAGCCGGACCCTGGTCAAGCTCTGACGGGCTGGGTAGCGTCGGGGCCGTGGATAGCCTCGCACAGCACCTGGTGTGGTTCCTTCCGATGCTCTGGCTCGGCATGGTGGTCGCCATCTCGTTCCTCGAGGCGCCCCTGAAGTTCCGCGCCCCCGGCATCACCGTCCCGCTGGGGCTCGGCATCGGGCGGATCGTGTTCAAGGCGCTGAACACCGTCGAAGCGGTGCTGGCGGTGCTGCTCGTGCTCGCCTGCCTGGTGCTGGGCCCCGCCACGGCGGTGTGGGTGTGGCTGGGTGTCGCGGTGGCGGTGCTGGCGGTGCAGATCCTGGTGGTCCGCCCACCGCTGTCGCGACGGTCGGATCGGGTGCTGGCGGGGGAGGAGCTGCCGCGCTCGACGGCGCACTACTACTACATCGCGCTCGAGGTGGCCAAGGTGGTCACGCTGATCGGTCTGGCGATCGCCGCGACGCCGTAGCCGGGGCACGGGCGATCAGCAGGCGCGTGTCCGCTGCGGCAGCAGGTCGCGCAGGGCATCGTCCAGGCACGGGTAGTGGAAGCGGTAACCCGCCTCCCGCAGCACCGTCGAGGTGGCGTGCCTGCCGGTCAGTCCCAGTGCCGGATCGGTGCGCAGCACGAGCGCGCCCAGGCGCAGCACCGCGGCGGGCGTCGGCGGCGCGGGCGGGCGGCGCAGGTGCCGCCGCAACGCCGCCATGAGGTCGCGGTTGCGCACCGGGAAATCGGTGGCCGCCACCACGATCCCGCTCGGCAGCGTGACGTCGGGGTCGAGTCCCAGTGCGGCACGGACGACGGCGAGCCAGTCCGCGAGATGGATCCAGCTGAACCACTGCTCGCCCGAGCCGATCCGTCCGCCCAGGCCCGCCGAGGTCAACCGGCACAGCATGCGCAGCGCGGGCGCCTGCGGGTCGAGCACGACGGACGTGCGCAGCACGACGTGGTGGCGGGTGTTCGCGCCGGTGAGGGCGTTCTCCCAGGGCCGCGCCACCCCGGTCATCTGCGGCAGCCCGATCGGCAGCGGCGTGCTCTCCGTGCAGCGGGTCTCGCCCGCGTCCGACCAGATCGCCGTCGTGCTCGCCTGCACCCAGTGCGCGAGCGGACGATCCAGCGACGCGGCGGCCTCGACCAGCGCGCGGGTGGGCCGCACCCTGCTGTCGCGCAGCACCGCGATGTTGGCCGGGGTGGGACGGCAGTCGACGAGCTGGCCGGCGAGGTTGACAACCGCGGTCGGGCCCGGATTGTCCAGCGCCGCAGCCCATTCGCCGACGGTCTCACCGTCCCAGCGCTGCTGCTCGAACGGCAGCCGGGGGTCGGGCGTGCGAGTGAGCACGACCACGCGCACGGCGCGGCAGGTGAGGTCGGCGGCCAGGTGCCGACCCAGGGAACCGGTGCCGCCGGCGATCACGACCGTCAAGGCGTCGGGGCCGGGCTCGATCCCGACGAGCCGGGCCAGCCGGGCGAAACTCACCCGCAGGTCGCCCTCCAGAACCCGGCCGAGTACGGCCCGGGCGGGGGCGGCGAAGGGGCCGGTGCAGGTGAGTTCCTGGGTCAGCTCCGTGCCCGCGCCGGACGGCCGCAGCCGCCACGAGATCCGCACGCGGCCAAGGGGATCCGGCTGGTCGATGGTGATCGCGCGGCCCGGGGTGAGTTCGGTGATCGTGAACGGCTCGGCGGTCCTGCGGTGCAGCGGGCCGAGCATCCGCCCACTCGGCGCGCAGTCACCGGTCGTGCCCGGTTCCGCCGGGCCGTGCAGCACCACCGAGGTGATCCCCGGATGCCAGTGCGGCCAGCGGCCCGGGTCACCGACCACCGCCCAGACGGCTTCCGGTGGGGCGGCGAGGAACTGGGTGTACGTCGTTGTACGAGCCATGAGGCGACGCTACTGCCGGGCGGGAGCGCCGGGAAGCGTGCCGTCGGTCACCCCGGGGCGGGGTGGTCAGTCGCGCTGCGGGCCGAGGCTGATGCCGCGAGTGGCCAGCCACGGCACGGGATCGACCTTGTCGCTGCCGTTGAGCCACACCTCGAAGTGCACGTGCGGACCGGTGGAGAAGCCGCGGTTGCCGACGGTGGCGATCTGGTCACCGGCCAGCACCCGCTCGCCCGCGGACACGGTGGCGGTGTCGATGTGGCCGTAGACGGTGACCGTGCCGTCGTCGTGCAGCAGCCGGACCCACATGCCGAACCCGGAGGCGGGGCCCGCTTCGATCACGGTGCCGTCGGCGACGGCGTAGATCGGGGTGCCGATGGGCGCGGCGACATCGATGCCGAGATGCTGGACGCCCCAGCGGGCGCCGAAGCCGGAGGTGAAGTTGCCCGCGGCGAACTTGGCGAAGAGCGGGCGCAGCTTGGCGGCCTCGGCGGCGGCCAGTTCCTCGGCGTACTTGCGGCCCTTTTCGAGCATGTCGCCGAACTGGCCGATGTTCGCGGGCGAGGAGACGTTGAGCACCTGCGGCGAATCGGGCGAGGCGGTGGGGTCCTCGAGGCTCATGGACTGCGCGGCGATCTCGTGGATCTGGCCCGCGGCCTCGTAGTCGATGGTCTGCGAAGGCTGCTGCGGCGAGGCCATCGCGGCCTGGCCCGCGGCGACGACCGCGCCCGCGGCGACCGCGACGACGGCGGCGCGGCCCTTGAGCGCGGTGGGCGGCGCGGGCATGCGGTGCGCACCGCCGCGGCGGCTGCCCGCGCGGGCGGGGATGACGGCGGGGGCCGCCGGGCTCTCGGGCTCGTCCCAGGACGCGTCGGCCTCGTCGTCGGCCGTCCACCGCTGGTCACGGTCGGCGGTCCACTCGTCGGCCGGCTCGCCGGACCAGTCGTTCCCGGTCCAGGGTTCCTCGCTGCCGGGCGTCCACTGCGCCGGCTGTTGTGCCCAGGCGTTGTTGTCGCAGGCGCCCTGCCACTGGCTCGGGTCGGACTCGGTAGCGGCGGTCGCGTCGGCGATCGTCGCGTCGGCGGCAGACCGGGTCTGCTCGCCGCCCCAGGCGCCGCCGTCGGACCAGGACGCCTGCTGGTTCCACGAGTCCTGCCTGCTCCACGAATCCTGCTCGGTCCAGGCGGACTGCTGATCCCACTCCTGCTGATGCCATGCGGCCCGGTCGTCCTGGCTCCACGCGGGCTGCTCACCCTGGTGCCAGTCGCCCTGGTTCCACGCGGCCTGCTCGTCGCGGGCGGTCCAGGCGGACCCGTCGTGCCAGGCGGCGTGCGGCTCGGGCTCGACCTGCGCGCCGAATCCGGCGGCGGTGGCGGCCGCGGCGGGAGCGGCGAAGCGGTACCCGGACTCCGCGTAGGACGACTCCGCATAGGACGACTCAGCGTAGGACGGCTCTGCGTAGGACTCCGTGGCGGGAGCGAAGGGCTGATCGTCGTCGCGATAACGATGACCGGTGCGCGGACGATGACCGGGCGCGAGGGTGGAGCGGTGATTCATCGGCGGTGCCACATCGTGAAGCGGGAGTTGGTCACGGTGCCGACGACACGGCAGGTGAACGATGTCGGGGGCGTCGCGATCGAACGGCTCACCAGTTGCGGAGCATTGTGCTGCATCAAGGCTTGCCGTCCTCCTCATCCTCTGGAACAGGGGAGTCGTGACCTAGTTGTGACATCGACCGCATGACGGTAACGAAGCGATTGCGTCGCCCGCAAGCGGTGCGCCCCTTCTGTCCAAACATGTGAGATTCATCACGGTAACGTTGCGGAATAGTTCACCGTGAATCGGGCATCGAAGTGAGAATGGGTTCCCCGCGGTTACGGTGGTCGCGCACCGCCTTCCGGCGGAGCCGCCCTGCCGAGCGGAACCTACTCGCCAGTAGTGTTGGCCAGCGGTTTTATCGATCCCGCCCGTCTGCGCGTGACCTGCGCCACTTAGGATGAACGTGGCCGATTGGCCCTCCATGTGACTGGTTAGAGTCCGACCCGACCCGCTTCCGACGTCGGGCCGCCAACAAAGACGTTGTCATAGCAACGCAGACGAGACGGTGAGTACATGGATCTCTTCGAATATCAGGCGAAGGAGCTCTTCGTTAAGCACGGAGTGCCTTCGTCCGAGGGCCGCGTCACGGACACGGCCGAGGACGCCCGCGCGATCGCGGCGGAAATCGGCAAGCCGGTGATGATCAAGTCCCAGGTCAAGGTCGGTGGCCGCGGTAAGGCCGGTGGCGTGAAGTACGCCGCGACGCCGGAGGACGCGTTCACCCACGCGCAGAACATCCTCGGCCTGGACATCAAGGGACACATCACCAAGAAGATCCTGGTCGCCGAGGCGAAGGACATCGCCGAGGAGTACTACATCTCCTTCCTGCTCGACCGCGCCAACCGCACCTACCTGGCCATGTGCTCGGTCGAGGGCGGCATGG
Organism: Nocardia farcinica; assembly: GCF_001182745.1. Lineage (NCBI taxonomy): Bacteria > Bacillati > Actinomycetota > Actinomycetes > Mycobacteriales > Nocardiaceae > Nocardia > Nocardia farcinica. The sequence continues at coordinate 1,547,244 of NZ_LN868939.1, forward strand.
AGATCGAGGAGGTCGCCGCGACCAAGCCCGAGCGCCTGGCCAAGGTGCCCGTCGACGCCGTCAAGGGCGTCGATCTGGCCTTCGCCCGCTCGATCGCCGAGCAGGGCCACCTGCCCGCCGAGGTGCTCGACGCCGCGGCCGTGACCATCGAGAAGCTGTGGGAGGTCTTCGTCGCCGAGGACGCGACCCTGGTGGAGGTCAACCCGCTGGTGCGCACCCCCCAGGACGAGATCCTCGCCCTCGACGGCAAGGTCACCCTGGACGAGAACGCCGGCTTCCGGCACCCCGAGCACGACGAGTTCGCGGACGTCGACGCCACCGACCCGCTCGAGCTCAAGGCCAAGGAGAACGACCTCAACTACGTCAAGCTCGACGGCGAGGTCGGCATCATCGGCAACGGCGCCGGCCTGGTCATGTCGACCCTGGACGTGGTCGCCTACGCCGGTGAGAACCACGGCGGCGTGAAGCCGGCCAACTTCCTCGACATCGGTGGCGGCGCCTCGGCCGAGGTGATGGCGGCCGGGCTCGACGTCATCCTCAACGACGCGCAGGTCAAGAGCGTGTTCGTGAACGTGTTCGGTGGCATCACCGCGTGTGACGCGGTCGCCAACGGCATCGTCAAGGCGCTCGAGATCCTGGGCGACGAGGCGAACAAGCCGCTGGTCGTGCGGCTGGACGGCAACAAGGTCGACGAGGGCCGCAAGATCCTCGTCGAGGCCGCGCACCCGCTGGTGACGCTGGCGCAGACAATGGACGAAGGCGCCGACAAGGCCGCCGAACTGGCAGCCGCCCGCTAACGACGGCCGAGCAAGGGACCACACGACATGTCAATCTTCCTGAACAAGGACTCCAAGGTCATCGTCCAGGGCATCACCGGCGGTGAAGGCACCAAGCACACCGCGCTGATGCTCAAGGCGGGCACCAAGATCGTCGGCGGCGTCAACGCGCGCAAGGCGGGCACCACCGTCTCGCACACCGACAAGGACGGCAACGCCGTCGAGCTGCCGGTCTTCGGCACCGTCGCCGAGGCGATCAAGGAGACCGGCGCCGACGTCTCCATCGCGTTCGTGCCGCCGAAGTTCGCCAAGGACGCCATCATCGAGGCCATCGACGCGGAGATCCCGCTGCTGGTGGTCATCACCGAGGGCATCCCCGTGCAGGACACCGCCTACGCGTGGGCCTACAACGTCGAGAAGGGCAACAAGACCCGGATCATCGGCCCCAACTGCCCGGGCATCATCACCCCCGGCGAGTCGCTGGTCGGCATCACCCCGGCCAACATCACCGGCAAGGGCCCGATCGGCCTGGTGTCCAAGTCGGGCACGCTGACCTACCAGATGATGTACGAGCTGCGCGATTTCGGCTTCTCGACCTCCATCGGCATCGGCGGCGACCCGGTCATCGGCACCACCCACATCGACGCCATCGAGGCGTTCGAGAAGGACCCCGAGACCAAGCTCATCGTCATGATCGGCGAGATCGGCGGCGACGCCGAGGAGCGGGCCGCGGCCTACATCAAGGCCAACGTCACCAAGCCGGTGGTCGGCTACGTCGCGGGCTTCACCGCTCCGGAGGGCAAGACCATGGGCCACGCGGGCGCCATCGTGTCGGGCTCCTCGGGCACCGCCCAGGCCAAGAAGGACGCGCTCGAGGCCGCGGGCGTCAAGGTCGGCAAGACGCCGTCCGAGACCGCCGCGCTCGCGCGCGAGATCCTGGAGAAGGCGTCCATCACCGCCTGATCCGACCAGCACGTGCCGAAGGCCGCCTTCCGATCGATACGGAAGGCGGCCTTCGTCTTCGGCGGGGCGGCGGCGCCGATCGCGCCCGAACGGCGCTGTTCGGTCGAGGATGACCGGGGCGGGCGCGTGCAGTAGCGTCAGAAGCAATCCAGCCGAAGTTAACGACTCGACCTAGGAGACGACGACATGTCATACCCGACCGGGGGCTCCGGGTACAACACACCCGCGACGCCCTCCGCACCATCCGGTTCCGGCCAGTCGACCGGTGGCGGCACCGGCGCGAGCGCGACCGGTTCCGCGGCGGCTCCCGCGGCGAAGGGGTTGCCGTTCTTCCTGGTGGTCGGCGTCGCCGCGCTCGGCGTGATCAACTTCCTGCTCGGCTTCCTGCCGTTCGTGGAGCCGGAAGCCACCAACCCGATGACCGGTGCGCGGGTGACCGGCGATTCGATCAACGCGTTCGCCACGCTCGGCCTGGCCGGCCTGCTGGCGATGCTGCTGCTCGGCGGTCTGCTGGCGGCGCTGTCGATCCTGCCCGGCCAGGACTGGAAGGGCGCGGCCGCGGCGGCGTCGGCGGCGGGCTTCCTCGCGCTGCTGTTCCAGTCCTTCTCGCTGCCCGAGGGCGCGGGCGCCGCGTTCGGCTTCTGGGTGGTGCTGTTCCTGGCGCTGGTGCAGACCGCGCTCGCGGTCGCCGCGGTGCTGTTCGCCGCGGGCATCCTCAAGCCGCCTGCGCCGAAACCGGCGGCACCGCAGGCTCCGCAGCAGGGTGGCTACGGCCAGCAGGGCGGTTACGGTGCCCCCTCGTACGGCCAGCAGCCCGGTTACGGCCAGCAGTCGCCGTACGGCCAGAGCCAGCAGCCGTCCTACGGCCAGCAGCCGGGCTACGGCACCGGCCCCCAGTACCAGCAGCCCCAGCAGCCCTACGGCCAGAGCCAGCCGGGCCAGTCGCCCTACGGCCAGCAGCCGGGGTACGGTCAGCAGCCCGGCCAGTCCTACGGTCAGCAGCCGGGTTATGGTGCGCCGCAACAGTCTTCGCCCTACGCGAGCGGCGCGCAGCCCCGTCCGGACGAGAGTGCCACCCAGCACTTCGGTGGCCAGGCCGGTCAGCAGTACGGCCAGCAGGGGTACGGCCAGGCCCAGCAGCAGCCGGCGCAGCCCGGCCAGCAGGCGGGGCAGCAGCAGGGGCAGCCGTTCGGTGGTGAGAAGAGCGCCGACCCGGCCGCCGACGCCACCCAGGCGTTCCGGCCCAACGACGACAACAAGTAGTTCGTTCTTCCTCCGCGAGCACCCGGCCCGAACCAGGGCGGGTGCTCGCGGCGCGCCTGCCCCGATCCCGTCGCGAAGGCTGTCACGCTGAATCTCCATGAGCTCCCCCAGAAACTCGCTCGTCCGCTGGACCGGGGAATCGCCTGCGGAGCCGGAGCCCGCCGTGCGTAGCGGGCCTGCCACCGAGGAGCCGGGTTTCCTGTCGCTGACGCCCGAGCGGGCCAGGGTGCTGCTGTTCGTCGCGGCGCGGCCCGCGGCGCTGGCGCTGCTGGTGGTCACCGTGCTCGTCGTGTCGACCCTGCTGACCTCCGGTGGCGCGATGACCGGCACGTCGGCCGCGATCGCGGCGAGCTGGCTCGGCATGCACCAGGTTCCGCTGGAGGTCGGCAAGACGACGCTCGGTCTGTTGCCGCTGCTGCCGACCGCGGTGTTGCTCTGGGCCGCCGCCCGCGAATGTGCCAGGGCCGCGGTGCCCAACGGCACCCGCACCGACCTGGCCTGGCTGCTCGGCGCGGCGCTGGGCGGCCCGTTGCTGGTGACCGCGGTCTGCCTGGCCGTGGTCACCGACGCCTCCGGCGTGCTGCCGGTGCGGCCCCCGAACACGCTGGCCGCGTTCGCCTGGGTGCTCGGACTGCACCTGCTGGCCGCGGGCGCGGGGATCGCGAGCCGAGAACTGCCGCGGGTGGTCGACACCCTGCGGTTGCCGCCGTGGGCGGTGTCCGGCATCCGGGGCGCCGGGCGCTCGCTGGTGCGGCTGCTGGCCTGCGCCGCCGCGGTCACCGTGATCTCGTTGTTCGCGCATTACTCGACCATCGGCGACATCTACGGCGGTGCGGGCGACGGATGGGGTGTGCTGGGGCTGACCGTGCTGTCGGTGCTCTACCTGCCCAACGTCGTGATCGGCGCCCTCGGCGTGTTGCTCGGCGCCACCGCCGAGTTCGGCACGGCCTCGGTCGGCCTGTTCTCCGTGGTCGGCGGTCCGGTCCCGGCGGTGCCGGTGCTGGCGGCGATGCCGATGGGCCCGGCCGCCGGGTGGTGGGCGCTGTTGCTGGTGGTACCCGCCGCGGTCGGTGTCCTGGGCGGCCTCGATCTGGCCCGGCTGACCCGGGACGAGATCCGCGCACCCTGGGCCACGCTCACCTCGGCGGCGGTGACCACCGTGCTGCTGCTCGTCGCGGCCGTCCTGGCCGGTGGCGAGCTGGGTGGTTTCGGGCACGTCGGGCTGGACCTGCCGATCCTGGCGGCGGCCGGTTTCGGCTGGCTCGCGGTGACCGGGTGGATCGGGTTGACCGCCGCGCGGTTGTTCCCCGGCCGGACCGCGACCGCCGGCGGTGACCACCACGGCCACGCGGACGAGCACGACGACTATTACGACGACGAGCACGACTACTACGGCGACGACCGCGACGACGACGAGCACTACGAGGACGAGCACTACGAGGACGAGCACTACGACGACCACGACGACGGCGAGTACTACGCGGACGACGATCAGTACGACGACGATGCCCGTGCGGCGGACGACGACTCCAGCGAGGACGGCCACCACGACGACCGCGATCGCCGGGACCGGTTCGCCGCCGACGATTCCGAGACCCTCGAGGGCGAACTCGTCGACGAGCCCGCCGCGCTCGCCGGACCGCGCCGCGTCCACGACGCCGACATCGTGGACGCCGAAGTGGTGGAATCCGAGACCGACCGCTGAGTGCCGCCGCACCTCGCGGCGGGAACGGATCGTGTGCGCGCAGGGCGCTCCGCTCGGGCGAAGCGGGCACCGCTAGGCTGATCACCGGCGGTGATGTCCCCGCCGTCCGATCGACACGCAGGAGTAGAGCGCTGACGTCCTCGCACGCCCAGTGGGTGCCGACGGTATCGCCCCCGTCGAACGCACCGGCCACCGTCGTCGTGCTCGCCTCGGGCACCGGGTCGCTGCTGCGCGCCCTGCTCGACGCGGCGAGCGCGCCCGGCTACCCGGCCGAGATCGTCGCCGTCGGCGTGGACCGGGTGTGCGCGGCCACCGAGCACGCCGAGGCCGCGGGCGTCCCGCATTTCCGGGTGGCGCTGAAGGACTTCCCCGATCGCGGCGCCTGGGACACCGCGCTCACCGAAGCCGTCGCCGCGTATCGCCCCGACCTGGTGGTGTCGGCCGGTTTCATGAAGATTCTCGGCCCCGCGTTCATGGACCGCTTCGGCGGACGAATCATCAACACCCATCCCGCGCTGCTGCCGTCCTTTCCCGGCGCGCACGGCGTGCGCGACGCGCTCGCCTACGGGGTGCGGGTCACCGGCTCGACGGTGCATCTGGTCGATTCGGGTGTCGACACCGGCCCGATCCTGGCGCAGGAACCCGTGCCGGTACTGCCCGACGACGACGAGGCCACCCTGCACGAGCGCATCAAGGTTGTCGAGCGACGGCTGCTGACCGAGGTCGTGGCCGCCGTCGCCACGCGAGGCATTGTCTCCGACGGACGAAAGGCAGTAATTCCAGATGAGCGGGTGCTCCGGTGAGTGAACGTAAGCCGATTCGCAGGGCGCTGGTGAGCGTCTACGACAAGACCGGGCTCGTCGAGCTCGCGACCGGTCTGCACGCCGCGGGTGTGGAACTGGTCTCGACCGGCTCCACCGCGGGCCGGATCGCCGACGCGGGCATTCCGGTGACCAAGGTCGAGGAGCTGACCGGCTTCCCGGAGACCCTCGACGGCCGGGTCAAGACACTGCACCCGCGGGTGCACGCGGGCATCCTCGCCGACACCCGCAAGCCCGAGCATCTCGACCAGCTCACCGAGCTCGGCGTCAAGGCGTTCCAACTGGTGGTGGTGAACCTCTACCCGTTCACCCAGACGGTGGCCAGTGGCGCGAGCCCGGACGAGTGCGTGGAGCAGATCGATATCGGTGGCCCGTCGATGGTGCGCGCCGCGGCGAAGAACCACCCGTCGGTCGCCGTCGTCGTGGACGCGGGCGACTACGACGACGTGCTGGCCGCGGTGCGCGCCGGCGGGTTCACGCTGGCGCAGCGGACCGCGTTGGCGGCCAAGGCTTTCCAGCACACCGCCGGCTACGACGTGGCGGTGGCGAGCTGGCTGACCGGTGTGCTCGCCCCGAGTGTGGCCGACCAGCCGCCGAGCACCCCGTACCCGGCCTGGATCGGCGGCAGCTGGGAGCGCGCGGCGGTACTGCGCTACGGCGAGAACCCGCACCAGTCGGCGGCGCTGTACACCAGCAACGACGGCAGCCCGGGGCTGGCGCAGGCGCAGCAGTTGCACGGCAAGGAGATGTCGTACAACAACTACACCGATGCCGACGCCGCCTGGCGTGCCGCCTACGACCACGAGGCCCCGGCCGTCGCGATCATCAAGCACGCCAACCCCTGCGGTATCGCGATCGGCGCGGACATCGCCGAGGCGCACCGCAAGGCGCACGCCTGCGATCCGGTGAGCGCGTTCGGCGGCGTCATCGCGGCCAATCGCGAGGTCACCGTGGAGATGGCCGAGCAGGTCGCCGACATCTTCACCGAGGTGATCGTCGCCCCGTCCTACGCCGACGGCGCGGTGGAGGTGCTGCAGCGCAAGAAGAACGTGCGCATCCTGATCGCCGAGCCGCCGCAGCGCGCCGGTGTGGAGCTGCGCCCGATCAGCGGCGGCGCGCTGCTGCAACAGCGCGACATCCTCGACGCCGAGGGCGACGATCCGGCCAACTGGACGCTGGTGGCCGGTACGGCCGCCGACGAGCAGACCCTCGCCGATCTGGCGTTCGCGTGGCGGGCGTGCCGCGCGGTGAAGTCCAACGCGATCCTGCTGGCCAGCGACGGCGCGTCGGTGGGCGTGGGCATGGGCCAGGTGAACCGGGTGGACGCGGTGCAGCTGGCGGTGCGCCGCGCCGGTGACCGGGCCAAGGGCTCGGTGGCCGCCTCGGATGCCTTCTTCCCGTTCCCGGACGGTCCCCAGCAGCTGATCCAGGCCGGTGTGCGCGCCATCGTGCAGCCCGGCGGTTCGGTGCGGGACCAGGAGACGATCGATCTCGCCCGCGAGGCGGGCGTGACGCTCTACCTGACGGGGTCGCGGCACTTCGCGCACTGAGTCCCTCGCGACGAGAGGCGGGTCCGGCGTACGGGCCCGCCTCTCGTCGTCTCCCGGGATGGTGCCGCCGATCAGACCGCGCTGAGCACCTGCCGTGCGCCCAGCGGCGCGTCCAGCTGCACCTCCACCGTGCCGAAGACCGCGATCATCACGCACATCCGATCGGCGGCCTCGGCGAGCCGGCCCGAGCGCAGTTCGATGGTCACGGCGCTGTCGGTCTCGGTGGTGGTGACGTCGATGCCGTAGCACTCCGGCGTGCCGGTCTGGAAATGCACGGCCAGCCGATCCGGGGCCAGCCGCGTCCAGGAGGTGAACGGGATCGGGTGGGCGTCGACGATCGTCGGGTCCGGGGTGAAGGTCGTTCCCGGCGGCGCGTCGGGCGCCTCGGTGGGTGTCTGCGCGGTGCTCGTCACGGCGCTGGTCGCGGTGTTCTGGGGTGCGGTGTCGTTCTCCTCGCCGCAACTCGCGGCGAGCGGGCCGATGAGCGCGACGGCGACGACAACGGCAAGGCGGCGGCTCGACCTGCGATACATGCCTCAACCCTAGTCCCGGCGCGTGACGGCCCCCACAGTGAACATTCCGCGAACCCTGCGCGTAATGCCTCCCGGTGGCGGGCGCGGACTGTAGATTCTGCGTTCGGTGCGGGCCATGGGCTTTCGGCTCGCATCGCAAGTCGGATGCTGTGCACAGAAAATCTTCGAAAGGAACAACGTGGGCGACACGCTGCGCGTAGGCGAAGAACTCGGACTCGGTCAGTCCCTGACCGGAGGTGCCTACACCCTGACCCTGCAGCCGGACGGCAACCTCGTGCTGTCCGAGCCCGGCGGAAACGTCGTGTGGGCCACCCAGACCCACGATCAGGGCGTCGACAAGGCCGTCCTGCAGCACGACGGCAACTTCGTGCTCTACAAGGGTGCCGACGCCGCGTGGTCCACCGAGACCAACGGCAAGAGCGCCGATCGCCTGGTCGTGCAGGCCGACCGCAACGTCGTGCTGTACGGTACCGACGGCGCCGCGCTGTGGGCGTCGGGCACCAACACCGACAACCCGCTGCCCGCCCCGGAACAGCAGGCCGAGCAGGCGCCCGCCGCCGCGCCGGTCGAGGACGTGCCCCCGCCGCCGCCGGCGCCGCAGCCGCGCACCTACACCGTGGAGCCGGGCGACACCCTGTGGGCGATCGCCGAGCGCTTCTACGGCGACGGCAACCGCTACCAGGAGATCGCCGACGCCAGCGGCATCCCGAACCCGGACGCGATCAACCCCGGTCAGGTGCTGACCATTCCGTGATCCGCGGCCGCGCGACAGCGTGAAACCGGCAGGGCCTCCGGGGATTTCCCGGAGGCCCTGCCGCTGTCCACCCTCAGTACCGCATGGCGTAGGAGATCTTGCGCCACAGCGATTTCTGCCGCTGCGCCGCCTTGAACCGGTCGTCCTGTTCCAGCACCGCCGTCGCGGCGGCCACCCGTCGTTCGCCTTCGGCGATGGCATCCTCCACCGACATCACGGTCGGCAGATCGAACAGCTCGATGATGCGGGTGACCCGCTCGTGCACCGTGCCGCCGACCACCTCGTAGGGCAGGCCGAGATCGGCGACCACCTCGAGCAGGGTGTCGTCGGACAGCTTGCGGAACGGCTCGGACACCGGCCGGTGCCCGTCGGTCTTCATCGGAAACTCCACCGGCAGATGCACATACGCGTCGTAGAGCCTGCGCGCGCGTTCCTTGACGATGTCGCCGATGATGTCGGTGTACTCGAGCAGCGGCGCCTTGCGGCCCACCCCGGCCAGTGTCTTGATCGAGCGCAGCAGGAACCCGGCGCCCGGATTGATCCCCACCGCCATCCGCGCGGTGCCGTAGACCCACTCGTGCACCACCGATCCGTCGGAGATGAACGAACCGTCGCACGACTCGTTGGCGACCCGCTCCTCGAACCGGCGAGTTCCGAGTTGCAGCAGCTCGATCGAGTTGAGCTCCATCACCGTCTTTCCCGGCGCGAGATCGATGAGCAGCTCACGCGACGTCAGCGCGTGGGTGCGGGGAATGCCGGTCGCGATCGAGAGCGTTTCGGTCGTGGTGCTCTTGCCGACGCCGTAAGTGCCCGATATCGCGAGTTTGATGGTGTCGCATCGACGGCCGCCGACGAGATACATGGGTGCTCCGATCCTTGCTCTGTGCCCGCGCCGCAGAATTCAGTTCTCCGGCGCACTCCCGGTGTCGTCCGACCGAGCCCGCGTCGATCGCGTCGATTTCTGTGCGGTGGACGATTTCGTGCCGGTCGCCGAATCGGCACCGGTCGATTTCGCGGCGGGCCGTTTCCGGGCAGTGGATTTCGCGGCGGTCGCCTTGGGGGTGGTGGATTTGGCCGCGCCCGATTTTGTTGGGGTCGATTTGGTGGCGGCCGATTTGGTAGGGGCCGATTTGGTAGGGGTCGATTTCGCGGCGGACGGCGAGGATTTCGTCGACGCCGACGATTTCGCGGGTGCCGCGGGTTGCTCGGGTGCGGGTTGCGGGGCCGGCGCGGTCGTTTCGGCGGGTGTCGCGGAGTCCGCGGGATTCGCGGGGACCTGCTCCGTCGACGCGGCTGCCTTCGCGGCGGTGGTCGAACTGCCCCGGGTGGTGCGCCTGGTCCGGGTGTGCTTCGTGTCGGTCGTCGGTGCCGTTGTCGCGACGGCGGGCGACTCGGCGGTGGCGTCCGCGGGGGTGACCGAGGAGGTGCCCGGTGCGGAGGCGGGCGTCGACGGCGCTGTCGATGCGGCGTGGGAGGCGTCCTTCGGCGTGGCGGACGCACTCTCAACCTGGCCGGGTGCTGCCTGGCCGGGTGCTGGCTGGTTGGGCGCCGGCTGGCCGGGCGCTGGCTGGTCGGGCGCTGCCTGATTGGCCGCGGTCTGGCTGGGCGCGGTCTGGCCGGGCGCGGTCTGGTTCCGTGCTTCGGCGGTCGTCCCGGCCGGGGTCTGGTTGTCGTCCGGCGACGTTCCTAGGTCGGCGGTGTTGTCACCGTCCTTGCCCGACTGCTTCCCGGCGGTGGTGCGGGTGCGGGTGGCGCGCGCGTGCCGCCCGGCACCACCGGAGGTGCGTGGTGCGGTTGTTCGCGGCGCCGGAGTTCCGGTGGCGGCGGCCGTCTGCGCCGCGCGCCCGGCGACCGGTGCGCTGTCGGCCTCGGCGCGTGGCTGCTCTGTCGCGGACTCGGTGCGCGCGGCACTCGGCGCGAAACGGCCCGAGTTGCCGCGGTTCTCGGGCGCGGCGGTCTTCTGCGGCTCCCGGGCACCGCGGTCGCCCGTCATGCGTGCCGACTTCCGATCGGCGGCCGACGGGCCGCCGACCGTGGCGCGTGGCCGGTCCGTGGTGCCGCTGGTGCGGGCATGCCGCCCACCGGTGGCGCCGTTCCCACCGGTCGAACGCGACCGCTGGCCCACGCCACCGTTGCCGTCCGCCGTGAAATCCGACTCAGCGGTTGCACCGGCCGGGCCGGTCCCCGCCGTCTCGGCGGCCGACTCGGCGGGGGTGCTGCCGGACCCGGTGGGAGTCGAGTCGGCCACACGCTCGCTACCCGTGCCGGCCGTGCGCTGGGCATCGGTGGCGTTGGTCCGCCGTGTCGTGGGGTCGCCCGCTGGTGTGGTCCGCGCGGGATTGCTGCTCGACCGCGCGGTCCGGGTGCCGTTGGTCGACCGGGTCGGCGTGCTGGGCTCGTTGGCGGTGGCCGATTCGGCCGCGCGGGTCGCGTCACCCGCGGTCGTCCTGCTGCCGGTCGTCCGCGCCGATTCCCGGGTACGTCGGGTCGTCTGGCGGGTGTGCTCGGTATCCGTGCCGGTGGTGCGGTTCGGCTGTCCGGCGTTGCCGCTGCGCGGGCCACCGGACCGGGTGCGCTCCGCCGATGCCGATGCCGATGCCGATGCCGACGAACGGCCGGCCGGTTCGCCGGGGGAGGCGGACTTCCGTGCGCCCGGCCGCAGCTCGGCGCCATTACCGGCACCGTTCCCGGAGCTCGCCCGTCCCCGCCGCGCCCGCGGTTCGGCGGCGCCGTCCACGTCGGTGGTCCGGGTCCGGGACGCGGCGGTGGTGCGGCCGGCCGTGCCGGCGCGGTCGGCGGCGCCGGTGCGTCGGGTGCCCTTCCCGAGGTCGGGCTTCCCCGCGGTCCTGGCGTCCGTGGCCGTGCGGCCCGTGTCGCCCGCGTTGTCGATGCCGATCACCCGTTGCGCCTCGGCCTTCGCCTCGGCGATGATCTGCGCCGCGCGCTGGGCGGCGGCCACCGCACCGGGATGCTTGGCCATCCGCACCGGCATCGGCGTGGTGGGCACGTCGGCGGAGGCGGCGTCGGCCGGGACGCCGGGGTTCTCGAGTGCCGCCGGGTCGAGATCCGAACGGCGCATCGTGCAGAAGGCGATGACGCCCGAGACCGCGGCGAGCACGGCGGCCAGCACCATCGCGGTGCGCAGGCCGTCGACGAAGGCGGTTTCGGCCGCGGCGCGCACGGCGCCGCTCACCGAGGCGGGCAGGCCATCCAGCACCGCCGAGGGGCCCGCGGCGGCGACGGCATCACCGGCGGTGTCCACCTGCTCGCCGAAAACCCGCCGCGCGGTGTCGGTCTCGGTGAACGCACCGGCCACCCGGTTCTGGAAGAACGCGCCGACGGCGGCGATGCCGATCGCCACACCGGCCTGCTGGAAGGTCTCGTTGATGCCGGAAGCCATGCCGGACTTGTCGGGAGTGGTGACCGCGATCGAGAACGCCGCGCGGGGCGGGTTGAACACACCCATGCCCAGACCGATCAGGATCATCGCCGGAATCAGCGCCGTCCACGCCGAATCCACGTCCACCAGCACCACGGCGAGCAGACCGCCCGCGATGAGCAACTGCGACACACCCACCAGCACGGCGGGCGGGAGCTTGGTCACCAGACTGCCCGCCACCGCCGCCGCCACGAACAGCAGCAGGGTCAACGGCAGGAACCGCAGGCCGCTGGCGAACGCCGAATAACCCAGCATGTTCTGCACATAGGAGATGAGCAGGAACAGGGCGGGCATCACGGTGAGCGCGCACAATGCCGTCACCGCCGACAGGCCGTTGAAGGTGCGGCTGCCGAACAGCGACAGGTCGAACATCGCCCGGCCCGGCCGGGTGATCTGCAACCGGGTGAAGACCGCGAGCAGCACGACGGCCAGCGCGAAGCAGCCGATGATGGTGAGGCTGGTCCAGCCGTCCTGTTCGCCGCGCATGAAACCGAGCACGAGGAAGAACAGGCCGGCCGAGAAGGTGATCATGCCCGGCCAGTCCACCGGAGGCGGTGTGTCGCTGCGGGATTCGCGCACCTTCAGATAGCCGATCACCAGCGCGGCGATCGTGACGGGCACGTTGATGAGGAAGATCCAGCGCCAGCCCGCGGTCTCGGTGAGCCCGCCGCCGATCAGCGGACCGAACGCGATGGCCAGCCCGGTGACGCCGCCGAACACGCCGAACGCCATTCCCCGGTCCTTGCCACGGAATTCGTGTCCGAGCAGCGCGGGCCCGACCGCGAACAGGATGGCCCCGCCCAGGCCCTGCACGAACCGGGCCACGATCAGCACCAGATCGTTGGGCGCCAGCCCGCACGCCAGCGACGACAGCACGAAGATCACCAGGCCGGCGTCGAAAACCCGCTTGCGGCCGAGCCGGTCGGCCAGCGAACCCGCCGCGAGCAGCACCGCGGCCAGGCCGAGTGCGTAGGCGTCCAGGATCCACTGCAACGCCGAGAACGACGAACCGAAGGCGGCGCGGATGTCGGGCAGTGCGACGTTGACGACCGTGAGGTCGAGCATGAGCATGAAGGTGGCCAGCGCGACGACCACCAGGGTCCATATCGCGCCGGCGGACCGTCGGGTCGCGGTCTCGGCACCTACGGTTGCCATGGACATTCCCTTCGGAGTTCGGCCCGGTGGCGACTGCTCAGGCGGCCCGCAACGCTGCGGACACCGCATCGCCGACCGGAATGCGTTGCGGCAGTTGGTACATCCCGGCCACCTGCGCGACGATCTGCTCGATCGAGCCGCCGATCACCAGATACGGCAGTGCCGATTCGTGCAGCGTCGCCAGCAGCAACCGATCGACGACCGCGCGCAGGGCACCGTCGTCGCCGGCGCCCGCGTCGTCGGGCAGACGCAGATGAACGACACCGTCGTAGGTGTCGTTCGCGCGTCGGATGACGATGCGGTGATGCGCGAGCAGGAAGCGCTGTTCGAAGATACGGTACGGCAGATCACGGGGATTGAGCACCCAATGCCGCAGCCGCCTGGTCTGCCGCAGCGCTTCGGCCATCGCCCACTCGTGCAGCACCGAGCCGTCGGAGACGAAGCCGCCGGGCATCCTGGTCTCGGTGTCCACCCGCTGTTCGAAGCCGCGCACGGTGGCCTCGACGGTGTCGCCGAGCCGCCGTCCGCTCCGGGGCGCGGTCAGCTCGGCGGAGACGGTGGCGCAGTCGAGGCCGGTGGCGAGGGCGAGGGCGGTGCACACGGTGCGACGGCCGGTGCCCGGCGCGCCGGTGACGGCGAGCCGGACCGGCGGTAGGTCGTCCACGGCCGCCATCAGTCGGGGAGCCGATGGGCCAGCAGGCACGACCCGGTCACGCCCTGGAACTCCTTGATCAGCAGGTCCGCGCTGCGCCACCGCTGCCCGCCGCGATCGATCGTGGAGGTGCGCCGGATCTCCACCGTGCCGTCGAAGTCGGTCGCGCTGGACCGGTGCGGTGGCTCGCAGAAGAACTCCAGCTTGCGCATCCAGAGGGTGTCGCTGTTGGTGCGATCCAGCGAGTCCATCCGGTAGAGCAGGATCTGCGAGAGCTGGGCCGCGCCGACGATCGCGTCGATCGGGGAGACCGAGTTCCAGTAGGCCGACTCGGCGCCGACGTAGCCGCCCTCGGCGCCGGGACGCACGGTCTGCCTGCTGGTGATCCGGGTGGCGTCGTCGTCGACGATCAGGTCCGTGGCCGTCAGGGTGTGGTCCTTGACACCCGTCAGGTAGTAGTGCGGCGCCGGGCCGTAGAGGTCGGCGAGGCTGTCGAGGTGGTCGATCTGCTCGCCCGGTTCGGCCGAACCGGTGCCGAGCGGATGCACCAGGGTCAGGGTGCCCGCGAGATTGCCGACGGTGAACTTGAAGGTGGTCTCGGCCTCGCTCGCCTCCTCGGTGACCGCGGTGATCTCGGCCTGCACCGGGATGTGGTCGAGGTCCTCGTGTGGGGCGGCGCCGGCACGCACGGTGCCGTGGCTGACCCACATCCGCGCCGCCTCCTCCGGCCGCAGCCCGCGGGCGCGGGTCACCGCGGCGTCGCACAGTGCGGTGGCCAGCATGACGGTGTCGACGCTGCTGACGTGCGGCACGAGTTCCCGGTGTTTTTTGGTCGACCAGGCCGCCGGATATTCGAGCCGAGCCATTGCCGTGTGTTTTGCGCCGGGGCGAGCGGAATTGCCGAGACGCAGGTCCGCCAATTCCGGGCCTACTTTTCGATAACCCTCTCCGAAATACCGGGTGGCCCGGGGCCCGAGGGGTTCGTCGTAACTGGAGAAAGAAACGCTCATGAGTACAACCTTCGAACAGCGACAGAATCCGGCTTCAGGCGACGCGGGGCAATTCGAATACCTGTCCCGCGTACGACAGACCCGCTCCGAAGGAAACCTGCAGAGCGAGTTGTCCCGGCTTGGCTCGACCCGAGGAGATCAGGTCGTCGATCGCCAGCGGCAGTGCCGCGGCGGACGTGTTTCCGGCGCGCCGCACATCGTCGGCCACCACCACCGAATCGTCGCGCCAGCCCAATTTGCGCACGACACCGTCGATGATGCGCAGATTGGCCTGGTGCGGAATGAACACCTCGATCTCGTCGAGACCGACACCGCCCGCGGCGGCGATCTCCTCGACGATCTGTGGCACGGCGGCGGTGGCCCAGCGGAACACCTCGGTGCCCTCCATGCGCAGCATGGGGGTGGGGGTGTCGGCCGGTGCCGCGCGTTGCTGTTCCCAGGTCGGTTCCTGGCGGATCAACCGGGCCTGTCGACCGTCGCTGCCCCAGACGGTCTTGCGGATGTGGCCCGACTCGGTGCGCCCGATGAGCACCGCGCCCGCACCGTCGCCGAAGATCGGCGCGACCGCGCGCTCGTGGGGATCCACGACATGACTGAGCTTTTCCGAACCGATCACCAGTACCGTGTCGGCCTGGCCCGCGTTGATCAGCGCGGCGGCCTGGCCGACGCCGTGGGCCAGGCCAGAGCAGCCCGCGGAGATGTCGAAGGCGGCCGGACCCGAGCACCCGAGCTCGGCGGCGACGATCGGGGCGGCCGCTGGTGTCTGGTTCAGATGGGTCGAGGTGGCGAGCATGAGCACGTCCACCTCGGTGGCGGCCACGCCGGCGGCGGTGAGCGCGCTGTCGGCGGCGCGCACCGCCATCGTCACGACCGTTTCCTCCGGGCCGGCGAAACGCCGTTCGGTGATTCCGGTGCGGGTGCGAATCCACTCGTCGTCGACACCCAGGTGGGGAGCGAGATCGGAATTGGAAATGACCCGGTGTGGCCTATATGATCCGATCATGAGCATCCCGGCTCGCGTAGCGGTCTCGCTGCTCGTTGCCGTCATATTGCTCACCCCCCTGAGATTTATGAAGTGAATCACGTGTGAATCAACTTATCACCGTCCTCCAAAACCGGGATGAGATCACACGGCTATAACGCCAGCATAACAGCGGTGAGTGATGAAGGTCACGTTTTTTGATGCGGTATTGACATAACCGAACCTACTCGTCAGTCGCAAAATTGCGTACGCGATTGTTCACTTGAACCGGCAACCTCGGACCTGGGCTTTCGGGTCCGGTGGATGGCGAACAACTCGGTACGGGAAGGCGGAGTGCTCGCCGAGAAATAGCCGGTCAGCCCCTGTTTTCCGGGTCTGGGCGCGCGGGTTGGGGGCGTCGAACGCGACGAGGGCGGGTTCCTGGTCGGTGGACCAGGAACCCGCCCTCGGGAAGCGTGCCCGCCGTCGGTCAGCGGCTGGTGAACGGCAGCAGTGCCATCTCGCGGGCGTTCTTCACCGCGACGGCGACCTGTCGCTGCTGCTGCGGGGTCAGGCCGGTGACGCGCCTGCTGCGGATCTTGCCGCGATCGGAGATGAAGGTGCGCAGCAGGTTGACGTCCTTGTAGTCCACCGTCTCGATCCCCGCGGCGATGAGCGGGTTCTTCTTCGGGCGGCGGGCCTGCTCGGCGCGGACCTTCTTCGACGGTGCTCGCTTGACTGCCATATCAGGGGTTCCTTCTTGCGGTATCGGTGGTCTTACCAGCTCGATTTGTGCACACCGGGAAGTTCTCCGCGGTGGGCCATCTCGCGCACACGCACACGGGAGAGGCCGAACTTCCGGAGGTGACCGCGCGGACGTCCGTCCGCGGCGTCCCGATTGCGCAATCGTACCGGACTGGCATCGCGCGGCAGTCGCTGCAGTGCCGCCTGGGCGGCGGCCCGGTCCGCCTCGGGCGTGCTCGGCTTGCGGATCAGTTCCTTGAGTTCGGCCCGGCGCGCGGCGTAGCGGGCCACGATCTGCTTGCGCTGCTCGTTCCGGGCGACCTTGGATTTCTTTGCCACTCAGCGCTCCTCGCGGAAGTCGACGTGCTTGCGCACGACCGGGTCGTACTTGCGCAGCACCATCCGGTCCGGATCGTTGCGCCGGTTCTTGCGGGTGACGTAGGTGTACCCGGTGCCCGCCGTCGACCTCAGCTTGACGATGGGGCGCAGTTCGGTGGATTTCGACGCCATGGGGCGCTCCTCCTAGATCTTCTCGCCGCGGGCCCGCAGCCGCGCCACCACGGCCTCGATCCCGTCCCGGTCGATGGTCTTGATGCCCTTCGCGGAGACCGTCAGCGTGATGCGCCGGCCTTCGCTGGGCAGGTAGTAGGTCTTGCGCTGGATGTTGGGATCCCAGCGGCGGTTGGTCCGCACGTGGGAGTGCGAGACGGACTTGCCGAAGCCGGGCTTGCGCCCGGTGACCTGGCAGTGGGCGGACATGGCCCCGGCCTCCTCCTGTTGATGACAATCGTTTTCGACAATGAACGCCGGAGACTGTACCGTTATGCCCGAGCAAATGACAATCGTTATCGAAAGGGGTTCCGGTGGTGCTGCCTGATCCCGCTCCACTCCCGCCCCGGCCCGACCGGCGGACGCCGGTCCTGCTCGTGGCCGGCCTGCCCGGCCGCGCGAGCGCCGCGGTCGACCGGGCGGCCGCGGCGCTGGCACATGCCGAGGGCACCGTCGTCGTCCGGCATCACCTCGAAGACCTGCGCGAGGGCGTCGTGCGCCGCACCCTGCGCACCGTCCTCGCCACCACCGAGACGGTGCTCGAGTTGGCGCACGGCTGTGTGTCCTGCACCCTGCGCGCCGACCTGCTCCCGCTGCTGTGCACGCTGGCCGCCCGCGAGTCGGTGCACCGGATCGTGCTCGAACTGGATCCGGCCTTCGAGGCCGAGGCGGTCTGCCAGGCCATCGAGGATGTCGTCGTCACCGGGGTGGTCGGCCGGGTGGACGGGCCTGCGGCCCGCGACGTCCGCGTCGAGGCGGTGCTCACCTGCGTCGACGCCGCGTCCTGGCTCGCCGACGCGACCGGTGAGGACACCCTCGCCGAGCGCGGCCTGGCCACCGCCGACGACGACCGGACCGTCGCCCAGGTCGCGGTCGGACAGGTCGACTTCGCCGACGCCCTCGTCGCGCTCGGCCCGGCACCCGATCCGATCGAGCACGACCGGCTCACCGCCGTGCTCGCCCGGCTGGTTCCCGAGGCGCCGGTGACGTGGGTCGACTCGCCCGACGCGATCACCGCCGCCGAGATCGAGGCGCTGCTCACGCGGATCCCCGCGCACTCGCGGCGCGGCCGGGTCTTCGACGCGCACGCACCGCTGCTGCGCGGGCAGCCCTCGCTGCTCACCGAGCACGGCGTGACGCTGGTGGAGTTCGCCGCGAGCAGGCCGTTCCACCCGGCCCGGCTGCACGACGCCCTCGACGTGCTGCTCGAGGGCGTGGTGACCGCCCGCGGCAGGTTGTGGCTGGCCACCCAACCCGACGAGGTGGTGTGGCTGGAGTCGGCCGGTGGCGGCCTGCGGGTCGGCGGTGCCGGTCCCTGGCTGGCTGCGATGAGCGCCGAGGACTATGAGCGGGCCGACCCGACCCGCCGCGCGCTGGCCGCGCTCGGCTGGGACGAGCGGTTCGGCGACCGGCACATCTCGCTGGTGATCCTGGCCCACGAGGCCGACCCCGCCGAGATCCGCCGCGCACTGCACTGGGCCCTGGTCGAGGACGACGAACTGCGCCTGGTGGACCGGGCACCCGAGCGGGTCGCCCGCTGGGAGGACCCGTTCGGCGAGTGGCACGAGGAACCGTGCGCCGACCCGGGGGAACCGATCGAGGACATCGCGTGGCCGAAAGGCCGGACAGGAGAAGGACAATGAAGGCGGGTATCCACCCCGACTACCACCCCGTGGTGTTCGAGGACTCGAGCACCGGCAAGCGCTTCCTCACCAGATCGACCGCGACGAGCGAGCGCACTGTGGAGTGGACCGACGGCAACACCTACCCCCTGCTGGTGGTGGACGTGACCGCGGACTCGCATCCGTTCTGGACCGGCGCCCAGCGCCTGCTGGACACCCAGGGTCGGGTGGAGAAGTTCAACCGCAAGTACGGGCGCCGGGTGCGCGGCGGACAGGAGGGCTGAGATGGCGGTTCCGAAGCGGCGGATGTCGAGGTCGAACACGCGCAGCAGGCGCAGCCAGTGGAAGGCGAAGGCGCCGGACCTGGTCGAGGTGACCGTCGCGGGCGTGCCGCGCAAGGTGCCGCGGCGGCTGGTCGCGGCGATCCGGCGGGGTCTGATCGATCCCGAGCGGCTCTGAGCAGCCGGCGACGAATGGCGGCCGGCGACGAATGGCGGCCGGCGACGAATGAGGGGGAGTGGGGTGGGTCCGCCGGGCCCACCCCACTCGTCGGTTCAGCCCTCGAGCTTGGCCAGATCGGTCAGCGCGGCGGCGAGCCGGAAGTACTTGTTGTTGCCCAGGTCGGCGATGGTCTTGATCTTCAGTTCGGCGAACACCTTGTCGTGCGCCTCGGTGAAGCCGGCCAGCGCCGAGGGCGGCGCGGACAGGATCTCCGCGAGCGGCTTGTTCTCGTACGCCTTGTCGAGAGCCTTGTCGAGCACCACGTTGACGGCCATGCGAACTCCTTAGGGAACGAACCTGACTGCTGCGGTGCCGGAGAAAACCGAGCGCATCCGGCCAGCCGACGATAACCCGGTTGCCCGTGCCGGGCAGGGTGAACGGCGTGGCAAACCACTGGCAATTGTCGTGAGGCAGATCACATGGAAGAACTACGGCCCGACCGCTTGCCGGTCGCTAGCTGACCGGCGAAACCCGTGCTGCGGGTGGGTTTTTCGGGCCGAAAAACTAGTGATTTCCGGGCCGATCCGAGGTACCCTCATCCATCGAGGGCGGGTTCTCCCGGTTCCGGGAGAACCCGCTCATCGCCAAGCATCCGCCGCCGGGCGCGTGCCGGCGATCCGCCAGCGGCCCATCGCCGCGAAACCCCGCCTCACCCCGCATCTTCCGGGCCGCGACTCGAGCGTGCGGTCCCGCGCCCCGGCTCGCGTCGATCCGCCTCCGGCAGCAGCGCTTCCAGGCGGGCGGCGATCGACTCCACCGACTCCTCGATCAGCGACAGCGGCCACGGCAGCCGCCGCTGCGCCTGCCCGCGCAACTGCGCGGTCAATTCCGCCGACGTGGCCTCCAATTCGCTGATCTCGGTACGCAGATCGTGCACCTCCGCGCGCAACCGAGCGGTCTCGGTCGCCAGCTCGTCCACCCGGCGCAGCGCCACGGCCAACCCGTCCACCAGGGTGCGCGCCCTGCCCTCGGCGTCGGTGCCCAACTGCGGCCAGCCCGCCAGGCTCGGCCCGCGGAGCTGCGTGAGGACATCGCGCAGCATCGCATCCTGTTCCGGCGTCACGTCCGGTCCTTCCCTCACCCGGCGCGACGGTTCAGAACCGCGGCGCGCCGATCACCATCGTCTCGCCCGCGTCGAACGCGCGATCGTGCCCGCCCGGTCCGGACGGCATGCCGGGGCCCGACGGCACGGACGCGCCGGACGGCACGGCCCGGGTCGCCGGGGCGGCCGCGGGCTGGGCCCGCCGGTCGGGGGTCACCAGCACCGCCGTGATCGGCACGGCCAGCGAGAGCATCCCCAGGACGAACATCGGCACCAGGAAGGCGAACAGATCCTCACCGGGTGGCGGCACCGAACCGGGCTCGAGCTCGACGCTCACCCCGGCCAGCCGCACGTAGTGCATGCCGAGCATGCCGACCGCGTACAACACCGCGGCGGCGACCAGCACACTGACGGGCCTGCGCTGCAGCAGGAACCACAGCGTCGCGGTGGCGGTGCCGATCGCGAGCACGGCGGCCACCGTGATCGACCACCACGCCGTGCGCACCACACCCTGGACGTGGATGCCTGCCATCGCGACGAACAACATCGCGCTCATGCCGACACCCATGATCAGTCCCGCGCCGGCCAGGCGCGGCACCAGCGGACGGCCGCCGAGCACGAGCAGCGCCGCCAACGTCGACGACACCGCGATCACCCCCGCCACGACCAGGCGCGCGACCTCGTACCGGATCTGCCCGCCGTCGCCGGGCGCGACGCCGAGCATCGACACGAAGATCGCCAGCCACGTCCCGATCCCGCCGATCGAGACCGCGGCGGCGGCGAGCCACACCAGGCGGAACTTCGCGGTCACCGACTCCGTCGACTGGCGGACGCAGACCAGCCCGACCAGGGCGCCGACCATCGAGACCACGGCCGCGAGGCCGAGCACCCAGTACCCCATGGAGAAGTAGCTCACCGCGGCAGCACCCTCACACCTGTCCGACGGGCTGTTCCCGCTGTTCGGCGGCCAGCCGCTGGATCGCGTATTCGGTGACCGCGGCCAGCGACTGACGCACCTCGGTCGCGTTGCGCGCGTCGATGTCGACGATGGGGACGATCGGCCGCACCGACAGCGCCTCGCGCAGTTCCGCCACCGGGAACCGCGGCGAATCGGGAAAACGGTTGACCGCGATGAGGAACGGCAGCCCGCGCGCCTCGAAGAAGTCGACGGCGGCGAAGCTGTCCTCGATGCGGCGGGTGTCCACCAGCACCACCGCGCCGATCGCGCCGCGGATCAGGTCGTCCCACATGAACCAGAACCGGCGCTGCCCCGGCGTGCCGAACAGGTACAGCGTCAGGTTGCCCGGCAGCATGATGCGGCCGAAATCCATGGCGACCGTGGTGGTCTCCTTGCCGGGCGTCGCGGCGAGGTCGTCGATGCCGTCGGAGAAGCCCGTCACCATGGCTTCGGTCCGCAGCGGCACGATCTCCGAGACCGCGCCGACGAAGGTGGTCTTGCCCGCGCCGAAACCACCGGCGACAACGATCTTGGTCGAGGCGGTGCGGTTGTCCATCGGCGCCGAGCCGCCGTACGGCTTGGTGTTATAGGGCGCGGAGTCCACGCAAAGTCCTCTCCATCAGGGACAGGCGCTCGTCATAGCTCGCCTGGTCACTCAGGGTCCAATGCACACGCAGCGTTCCAGCGACGACGAGATCACCGATCACGACGCGCACCAGACCGAGCGGACGCTGCAGTTTGGCCGTGATCTCGGCGACCGAAAGGCGTGCGGTGCCCAATCGGACGATATCGGTACGGATATCGCCGACCGGCCATTCGAGATGGGCAGTGTAGGAGATGGTCTCGATGACCGCCTCCAGGGGAAGGTCGACCGCGGGTTCGGTCCGTCCCGAGGTCAGCGCATACGGGCGAACTCGGGTAGGTGGCGTGCCCGGCCCCCCGCCGGATGGAGTCGACATGCCACGCTCAGACCGCGCTGCGCGCGGTCGCCTGGACCACCGAGCCGACCCGGTCCACCAGCAGCGCCATCTCGTAGCCGATGCGCCCGATGTCGTGGGTCTTGTTGGCCAGCACCGCCAGGTGCGAGCCGTTGCCGACGGTCATCACGAGCAGGTACCCGCGCTGCATGTCCACGATGGACTGCATCACCTTGCCGCCGTTGAACAGTTGCGCCGCGCCGGTGGAGAGGCTGGCCAGACCCGCGGTCACGGCGGCCAGCTGCTCGGCGCGGTCGGGCGGCAGATGCGGACTGGTCGCCTGGAGCAAACCGTCGGCGGAAACCAACACCGCGTGGGTGACCCCGGGCACGTCCCTGGTGAAGCGGGTGACCAGCCAGTTCAGGTTCTCGTCCGTTGTGGTGCTTGGTTTCTCGGTCACTCGAGCCCTCCGTCGTTGTACTGGGCGTCGGCCCGCCCACTGCGGACCCCGCTGAGATGCCTTGTCAAACTATTGCGGATCTCTTCAGGATCGCGCGCGTTCGATTCGTTGGTCGGAGCAAGGCCGCCGGGCACGAGTTGCGCGCCGGGACGGCGGATCGGCAGGCCACCGTTGGTGCGGCCGGAGACCTGGGGCTTGCTGGCCTCGGCCGCGGCGGCCCACCCGATGTCGCCGGGGGACGACCAGCCGCCGCCCTCGCCCTCGGACCCGGAGGAGGCCGGCTCCACCAGCCACTCCGAGACCATGCGCTGATAGATCGGCGTCGGCGATTCGGCGTTGACCGGCCGCAGCCCGGTCATCGTGGTCTGCGCGGGCTGGGCGGGTTCGGCCGGCTCGTAGCCCGCGGCCTCGTAGGCGTCCGGCTCGGCCTCGGCCCACACGTCGACCTTGGTCGGCTCGGCCGGGAACGATCCGGTGTGCGCGGGCGGATCGAGCGGCCTGCCCGGCGCGGGTTCGGGCGCCTCGGTACCCGGCCTGCCCGCCTCGCGCTCGGGCGCGGGCGCGACCCGGATGGCCGGACGGCGCTGCGGCAGTCCCGAGCCGCTCAATTCGAAGGAGGAGGTGTGCTCGGGCAGCGCCGGGCTCGGCACCGGCACCAGGATGCGCGGCGGCGTCGGCTGGCTCGGAGCGTCGTAGGACGGCTCGGGCAGCGGCGGCGGCGCGAGCAGCTCCTGCGGATGCTTGTCGTTGGGCGGCACCGCGGTCACCAGCGAACCGGGCAGGTGCACGCTCGCGGTGATGCCGGGTTGCTGGGTCATGGCCGAGGTGCGGCGCAGGTTGACGGTGATGTTGTGCCGCTTGGCCAGGCGGCCGACGACGAACAGACCCATCCGGCGGGCCGTTTCGACGGTGACCTCACCGCCGGAGGCGAGGTGGCTGTTGACCGTCTGCAGGTCCTCGGCCGACATGCCGAGGCCGCGGTCGATGATCTCGATCAGGTAGCCGCCGTCGACGGAGCGCGCCACCGAGACCGCGACCGAGGTGGTCGGCGGCGAGTAGCGCAGCGCGTTGTCGATGAGCTCGGCGAGCAGGTGCTCGATGTCGACGGCGGGCTCGCCGGGCACCACGCCGTCGGGCGCTGCGCCGATCTCCACCCGCTGGTAGTCCTCGACCTGCGAGACCGCGCTCCACAGCATGTCCGACAGCGGCACCGGCGGCAGGTGGCCGCGGCGCAGTGCGGTACCGGCCAGCACCAGCAGGTTGTCGCCGTTACGGCGCATGCGGGTGGCCAGGTGGTCCAGCCGGAACAGGCTCTGCAGGCGCTGCGAGTCGTCCTCGTCGTGCTCGAGCTCCTCGATGAGCGAGAGCTGCTGCTCGACCAGCGACTGGCTGCGTCGCGACAGCGTCTCGAACATGCTGCCGATCTGCAGGCGCAGGCGGGCCTGCTCGGCCGCCAGGTGCAACGCGGCGCCGTGGATGTCGTCGACGGCGCGGGCCAGCTGGCCGATCTCCTCGGTGGTGTGCACGTCGACCCGGGTCGGCTCCGGGGTGGCGCCGCCGGAGCGCACCACCTCGAGCTCGTTGGGCAGGTCGACGTGCGCGACCTGCAGAGCGCCGTGCCGCAGGCGGCGGATCGGCAGCACCAGCGAGCGGGCCACCGCCAGCGCGAGGGCCAGACCCGCGAGCAGGGTGGTCACCACGATCGCGATGTCGCGCAGCACCACGCCGCGCACGTCGGCGGTCCGGTCGGCCAGCCTGTTGTCGATCGCGTCGACCAGGCTCAGCGTGCTCTCGTCGTAGGCCTTGACACTGGTCCGCAGCGAATCGATGACCGGCTGGCTGCTCGCCGGATTCTCGATGTTCTGGGCGAAGGCGCCGAGGCGCACGTTGACCGCGTCGATGAGGATGTTGGCGTTGAGCGCCGAGGCGGGCTGCAACTGCGCGTACTGGCTGAGCAGCACCAGCTCACCACCGGCGGTGGTGAGCACCGTCGGGCGGACGGCCGGGTTGCGTTCGGCGCCCGGTGAACCGATCAGCAGGTACTGCTGAGTCAGCAGCCTGCGCGCGTTGGTGGTCACGCCGAGCTGCAGGAAGTAGCGCTGGATGCTGATCTCCTCCAGCGAGGTCGAGCGCGCGATGGCGTTACCGATGTGGGCGGCCACCTGGTCGGCCTGCTGTCCGATGCTCACCGGCGAACTGCTGCGCAGGCTGTTGCGCATGGTGCGGCCGGTGGTGACCGCTTCGTCCAGTTCGTTGATGACGTCCTCGGGCGCGCCGCCGGACCGCAGCACCGTCTGCAGATCGACGGCGGCCTGATCGAACCGGGTACCCGCCCGGTCGACCGCGCCCTCGTCGTTCTCCCAGACCGTCGCCGTCACCACCGCGAGTTGCTCGGTCGCCGACGCGAATTCGAGCATCGGCCGGATGATCCTGGCCTGGTCGGTGGCCGCGTCGAGATCGGCGATCGTGCGTAACTCGTCGTTGATCCGCAGCACCGCGAACGTCGACGCCAGCACCACAGGGAGCAGGAGCACGATCCCGACCTTGCGGGTGACGGGCCAGTTCGACAGGCTGAATTGCCGGGAACGCGGTGCTGCATCCATCCGCTTCCGTCGCCTCCACTCCGCGCGGGTTCCCCGGGATGGTTAGTGGCTGTTCAACATAAGTCAGGGAACCAACCCGCTGAGAACCAACTCGAGGTCTTGTTTTTACCGCAGGGAACATACCGTGCTGGCTGTGTAACGGCAATCTGGGGCATGCGGCCCGATTATTCTAATATGGCCGCCGCGAACGGGTTTCGTGGCGAAACGGCGGAAGCTCGTGCACACCCGTCTTCCGGGTGCCGGGAAAGACGCTGGTCACCCCGCGTGGCTCGGCGTGTCGCCGGTAGCGGGGACTTCGCGGCGTGTCGCGCGCGGCCTCTCAGTCGCCTCTCAGTCGATGCGGTCAAACTGGTCGCATGCGCATTCTGGTAGTCGACGACGATCGCGCCGTCCGGGAATCGCTGCGCCGGTCGTTGACCTTCAACGGCTACACCGTGGACCTCGCCGTGGACGGGGTCGACGCACTGGAGAAAGCCACCGCGCAGCGGCCGGACGCGCTCGTGCTGGATGTCATGATGCCGCGTCTGGACGGGCTGGAGGTTTGCCGGCGTTTGCGCAGTACCGGTGACGATCTTCCGATTCTGGTTTTGACGGCGCGGGATTCGGTTTCCGAAAGGGTTGCCGGGCTCGACGCGGGCGCCGACGATTATCTGCCCAAGCCATTCGCGCTGGAAGAATTGCTGGCCCGGCTGCGTGCCCTGTTGCGCCGTCGCGCGCCCGACCCGGGTGACACCTCCGAGACGTTGCGCTTCGCCGACCTGTCGCTGGACCCGGTCACCCGCGAGGTCTCCCGCGGCGACCGCGCGATCAGCCTGACCCGCACCGAGTTCTCCCTGCTCGAGATGCTGATGGCCAACCCGCGCCGGGTGCTGACCCGTAGCCGCATTCTCGAGGAGGTGTGGGGCTACGACTTCCCCACCTCGGGTAACGCGCTCGAGGTCTACATCGGCTACCTGCGACGTAAGACCGAGGCCGAGGGCGAGCCGCGGCTGATCCACACCGTGCGCGGCGTCGGGTACGTGCTGCGCGAGACCCCGCCGTAGGCGCGCGATGGCACGAAGCGCGCCCCGGCGGCCCGCCGTCGCCCCGGTCGGCCGGCCGGTCGAACCGCCGCCGATGCGTCCGCCGATGCCCCTGACCAGTTCGGTGTCGCTGCGCTGGCGGGTCACCCTGCTGGCCGCCTCGGTGGTGGCGATCGCGGTGGCGGTCACCTCGATCGCCGCCTACGCGATGGTGGCCAGGGCGCTCTACGCCGATGTCGACGAGCAGCTGCGCGCCCGCGCCGCCACCATGATCGACAACAATTTCGACAGCCTGGGTTTCCAATCGATCATCCTGGCCGGGCTGTACTCCAACGATGTCGGCGTGGCGCTGATCTTCGCCGACCACAAGTCCTACATGCCCCCGCAGCAGACCATTCCGCCGGTGGGCGAACAGGAACTCGCGGTCGCCGACGGCCAGCTCGCCTCCTCGCTGCGCACGGTGAGCAGTCAACGGGTGCTGGCCGTGCACACCAACTCCGGCGCCACGCTGGTCATCTCGCAGCGGCTCGAACCGACCAGGGAGGTGCTCGACCGGCTGGCCTGGCTGTTGTTCGTGGTGGGCGGCTGCGGCGTGGTCCTCGCGGCCGCGGCGGGCACCGCGGTGGGCCGCACCGGCCTGCGTCCGATCGCCCGGCTCACCGCCGCCACCGAACGCATCGCGCGCACCGACGACCTCACCCCGATCCCGGTGACCGGTGACGACGAATTGGCGCGGTTGACCGAGAGTTTCAACACCATGCTGCGGGCGCTCGCCGAATCCCGCGACCGCCAGCGCAGGCTCGTCGCCGACGCGGGACACGAACTGCGCACCCCGCTGACCTCGTTGCGTACCAACATGGAACTGCTCATCGCCTCCAGCCGCCCCGGCGCGCCGCAACTGCCCGAGCAGGACATGGCCGAACTGCGCGCAGACGTGGTCGCCCAGATCGAGGAACTGTCCACCCTGGTCGGTGACCTGGTCGACCTGGCGCGCGAGGATGCGCCGGAGACGGTCTACGACCGGGTCGACCTCGGTGAGGTGGCCGAACGCGCGCTGGAGCGCGCCCGGCGCCGTCGCGCCGATGTGGAATTCGTGGCGGAACTGCGGCCCTGGTTCGTCTACGGCCACGACGCCGCGCTCGAACGCGCGATCCTCAACGTGCTCGACAACGCCGCGAAGTGGAGCCCGGCGGGGGAGCAGGTCGGGGTGCGCATGCGCGAGACCGGCCGCGGGCTGCTCGAGCTCACCGTGGACGACGCCGGTCCCGGTATCCCGCCCGAGGAGCGCGAGTTGGTGTTCGAGCGCTTCTACCGCACCACCGCCTCCCGGTCGATGCCGGGATCGGGGCTCGGCCTGGCGATCGTCAAGCAGGTGGTGACCAAACACGGCGGCACCATCACCATCGACACCTCCGACCGCGGCGGCGCCTGCATTCGTATCGTGTTACCCGGTGAGACGGGTGCCCCCGGTCCTGGCCTGGACCAGCGGGAATGACGGCCGGGATTGACTTGTGATCCGCCGGGCACTCACCTCTCGGAAAACTGAAAGCACGGTCTCAGTCCGCTCTAAGCCGACCCGGCCAGGCTCGACGGTGGACGTGAGGAGAAACGAGTAGTCATGACCGAGGATTTCCAGGCCGCGCCGCAGCACGCGAACCCGCAGCATCCGCACGGGCACTACCCGACCCAGCCGTTCTCCGGACCGCATCCGGGCATGCCTGCCGCCACTCCGCCACCGCAGGCACCCGCGCGCCCGGCGCGGACCGGCCTGGTCGCCGCCGCGGTGGCCCTGGCCCTGGTCAGCGGCGGCGTCGGCGGCGCGGTGGGCGCGGTGGTCACCCGTTCCGACGACGGCAGGGCCCCGGTCACCAACGCGCTCGACGCGCCGAAACCCAGCGTCAGCAACGTCTCCAACGCCCCGGCCGGGTCGACCCAGGCGGTCGCGCAGAAGGTGTTGCCGAGCGTGGTGATGATCAAGGTCGCCAGCAATCGCGCCGAGGGGGAGGGCTCCGGGGTGGTGCTGTCCTCGGACGGACTGATCCTCACCAACAACCACGTGGCCTCCGGCGGCGGCACCGGCGCCCGCATGGAAGTCCACTTCTCCGATGGCTCCACCGCGCCCGCCACCGTCGTGGGCGCCGACCCGGTCTCGGACCTGGCGGTGATCAAGGCGCAGGGCCGCACCGATCTCACCCCGATCGAGCTGGGTACCTCGGCGAGCCTGCAGGTCGGCCAGCCGGTCATCGCCATCGGCTCGCCGCTCGGCCTGGCGGGCACGGTGACCACCGGTATCGTCTCCGCGCTCAATCGCCCGGTCTCCACCAGCGGTGAGGGCACCCAGAATCCGAACGCTCCGCAGCCGGTGATCGACGCCATCCAGACCGACGCCGCCATCAATCCCGGCAATTCCGGTGGCGCGCTGGTGGACTACGAGGGCAAACTGATCGGCATCAACACCGCCATCGCCACCCTCGGCGCGGGCGAACTCGGCGGCCAGCAGAGCGGTTCGATCGGCCTGGGCTTCGCGATCCCGGTCGATCAGGCCCGCCGGGTGGCCGACGAGTTGATCAAGACCGGCCAGGCCACCTACGCGCAGATCGGTATCAAGCTGCGCCCGCAGGACACCGCCGCGCTGGTGCTGGAAGCCACGCCGGGCGGGCCCGCCGCGGCGGCGGGCATCCCGGCCGGCGCGATCATCACCAAACTCGACGACCGCGTCATCGATTCCGGCGAGGCACTCATCGCCGCCGTCCGATCCCATCAACCAGGAGACAAGGTGAAGGTCACCTATACCGACGAGAACGGCAACAATCCGAAGACGGTCGAGGTCACCCTCACCGGCGCGCCCGGGGACGGTGGCCGATGATGCGCCCGACCCGGCTCGACCGGGTGCGGCTGATCTCGGTCGACGGCCTCGACCCGGAATTGTCCAGCGCTGCCGCCGACTTGCTCGACGCAGGCGCTACGGTGAGCACTATGGATATCGATGCTCCTGTCGCGGGGCGCGCCCTGGTGGTGGTCGTGGACGACCGGACCGCCCACGGTGGTGTGGACTCGCTCGGCCCGCTGGTCACCGAACTGCTCACCGAGGCGGGCTTCCTGGTCGACGCGTCGGTGACCGTGCAGGCCGACGAGGTGGAGATCCGCAACGCGCTCAACACGGCGGTGATCGGCGGCGTCGATCTGGTGATCTCGGTCGGCGGCACCGGGATGTCGCCGCGCGATGTGACCCCCGAGGCGACGGCACAGGTGCTCGACCGCGAACTGCCCGGCATCTCCGAGGCGCTGCGCTCCTCCGGCCGCGTCGCCGGTTCGCTCGACGCCGGGCTCTCCCGTGGCCTGGCCGGCGTGTCCGGCTCGACCCTGGTGGTGAACCTGCCCGGTACCCGTGCTGCCATCCGGGACGGCATGGCCACCCTCTCGCCGCTCGCCAGCAAGGTGATCGGCGAGCTGTCCGGTTTGGCGGAGTGACTCCGCAGCCCGGCGATTCCGATACCCCTCGCCCGGCGGAGCGCCGGGCGAGGGACGCCGCGCGCCTGGCGCGGATCTTCGGCGAGACCCTGCCCGACACCACGGGCGACGAGCGCGACGACGACCCGGCCGATCGCGACCGCGGCGACGACTGGTGGCGTTCGCAGGTGCCGCCGCATCACTCCTGAACTCGACTTCGTTCGTCCCGCACCGGGCGGCCCACCCCGCTGTGATCTTGGTCATCGACCCCTCCCGCGGAGCCGTCTGCCGGTCACGTGACAAGTCTCGCACTGCCCTTCATGAGTCAGTGAACGACTTTGTGCTGCATTTATGCACGTCAAGCGATATCGGCATGTTGCTTCTTGTGAGTCAGATCACAGGCACCCACTTGTTCGATTGACGTTGCCGCACCGTAACCCAACGTTTAATGTTCGGCTCGAGCCATCCCGCTCACCGGCCGTTCAACCGCGGGCCATCGCAGTGGTCTGCGGCGGTGAGCGCTGGCTCGGGTCCCCCTCGACCCGGCCCGACGTAGCGCCGAAATAACAACCGGTTACGCACCGGCAACAAATGGGCGACACACTGGGCTGGGCCTGAGAGGACCACCGTCCACCTCGATGGTCGAGGTCGACTGTTTGAACCTGATGAGGGGAAGTATGAGCGAGAACCGCACCAAGGGCCTGCGCCACGGCGTCCGCGCCGCGGGCGTCGGCGCGGCCGCGGCCGTGGCCATGGGCCTGCTTTCGACCGGTGCTGCCAACGCCGACACCTTCGTGCCGTTGCCGGACGGCCAGAAGGTGGGACCGGGCGTCACTGTCACCCGCACCGGTGAGCACGCCATCGTGTCGCCGTCGATGGCGGCCAACGGCGCCGGCCGCGTCGTCTGGGTCTCCGGAAACGCGTCGGCCGATGTCACGGTGACCCCGGAAGGCGAGGTCGGTCCGAACAACGGGCCCACCGGCAACCCCGGCTCCAACAACTCGTCGACCCACGGCGCGTCCCAGCTGAACACCGGCTACATCGTCGGTTGCCAGGTCAGCATCGGTGACGACGCCATCTCCGCGGGCTTGGCCGGCGGTATCGACCTCAACGGCGGTTCGATCGGTGGTTCGATCGGCCTGGACCTGGGTCCCGGCGAGGTGAAGTTCGTCCAGATCGATTACAAGGACATCCTGAAGCCCGGCGTGTACTCCGTCGAGTACCAGGACGTGGAGATCGAGATCCAGGGTTGCGCGGGCTACGCCCAGGCGCGGTCCTACACCGTGGTCGAGATCATCGGCGACCACTACTCGAAGACCACGCTCTACGGCATGCCGTTCAGCATCGGCTGACCTTCCACGAACTTCACGAACCTCCAATCGCGTGAGCGATTCAACCCTCGAAGGGTATGAAACACATGATCAACCGTAAGAACCTGGCGCGGGTGGCGGGCGTTGGTGCCGCCACCGCGGTTGCCATGGGCCTGTTCTCCACCGGCGCCGCCAACGCCGACACCTTCGTTCCGCTGCCCGGCGGCGAGATCACCAAGACCCTGTCCGACGGCACGGTGGTGACCGTGCGTCTGGTGGGCGAGTCGGCGACCATCAGCCCGTCGATGGGCTCCACCCCGGTGCACCGCAACGCGTGGGTGTCCGGTAGCGCGCAGGTCGAGATCAGCGGCGGCGGCGAGGATGTCGGCGGCAAGATCTACCCCGGTTACGTGGTGGGCTGCCAGGTCAACATCAGCGGCGGCGGCGTCGAGGGCGGCGTGGAAGGCTCGGCCGACTGGAGCGGTGACACCGTGACCGGTGGCGTGGGCGCCGAGTCCGGCGGCTCGTTGTCGCTCGGCCCCGGCCAGGCCGCGTCGTTCTACATCCTCGACCGTGAGGTCCCGGACGACTACGGCAACGAGGATCACGCCACCAACAACAAGTTCAAGGGCAACAGCGGCTCGGTCACCTGGGCCGATTCGACCATCGGCCTGTCGGGCTGCGCGGGCTACGCCCAGGCGCGGTCCTTCGTGAAGGTCAAGGTCGAAACCGACAACGTGATGTCGGTGGTGACCCTGTGGGGCCAGCCGTTCAGCCTCGGCTGATCCGGTAGGACACATGGAACGGGCCCGTCACCCTCGGTGACGGGCCCGTTCGTCATGGGAAGCCCGGAACCGCTCGGCGCGGCTTCAGAATTCGTGACGGCCGCCCGCGCTCTCCTGCCCGGCGGCGAGCAGATCGCGGATCTGGACGAGCAGTTCGGTATCGCTCAAGGGTTCCTCGACCTCGCCGCCGAAGCGCTTCTTCATCTGCGTCGCGGGCAGCACCAGCACGAAATACAGGACGGCGGCGACGATCACGAAGTTGATCGCGGCGGTGATCACCGGACCGATCGCGATGAATGTCGCGGGCTTGTCGGCAACCAGCCGGAAACCCAAGCCGAGTTCGTCTTCTCCGCCGAATACCGCGAGCAGCGGATTGATGATTCCATTGGTGAACGCCGTGACGATCGCCACGAACGCGGTGCCGATGACCACCGCGACCGCCAGGTCGACGACATTTCCACGGAACAGAAAATCCTTGAAACCCTTGAGCATGCCGATATCTCCTCTTCGGGATGGAGCTGACGGTCGCGCCCGGCGAATCGGGTCGCCGTATCCCGGGATGCTAGTTCAGATGCTCAGCTATTGCCCGGCGAATTCCCTGCCGCCGCGCGAACAATCAATGAAATACCACCGTGAGCGCGGTGTGCAGCGAGGCTGCCGCGACGGCCACCGCGCGCTCGGCGTCCATGGCGACCAGGACGACCCGCTCGGCGCGGCCGCGCTCGGTGGGCTCGGAGACCAGCACCACCGCCGCATCGGCGGCCAGCGTCCGCACGGGCCGGGTGCCGCTGTCGTCGTCGGTCTCGCCGCCGATGACATCCACCCGGTCGCCCGCGCGCAGGATCTCGGCAACGGCGGTGTCGGCCAATCGGATCGGCACGATCCTGGCATCCGGCGTGCTCGCCGCCACCTCGGCCAGGCGCGGGCCGACCACGCGCAGGTCGGTGAACACCTCGCCGGGGTGCATCGCGGCGGTGAGGGTCGCGCCGGTCAGGACGGCGGGGTCGCGGACCGCGCCCGCGGGGAGGCTGCCCGCTTCGTGCGGTGCGACGGTCAGGTCGGCGGCCGCCAGCACGGTGCCCGGCGGTAGCTCGCGGGCCGCCACGACCACGGGAATCCGGGCCGCGCCGGGATCACCGCGCAGCTGCAGCACGACGGCCACCGCGACCAGGGCACCGGCGAGGATGCGGCGGGCGAGGGTGGCATCCACCCAGGACGGCCGGTTGGACAACGCGAAACGCAGCCCACCGCCGCGCCCGAGGTCGGCGAACAATCGATCCATGCGGGCACGCTATCGCCGCGAACGGGCTGCGTGCGCCGGGCGAACCGCCGGGTGGGGACAACTCGGCGGCTGGGGAGAACGCGTCAGCCGGCGACGGCGGCGCTGGTCGAGGTCGACGAGGAAGCGCTGCTCGACGACGAGCTCGACTCGGAGCTCGACGACCCGCTGTCGGACTTCGCGGGCTCGCTCGCGGTCGAGGATCCGCCGCGGCTGTCGGTGCGGTAGAAACCGCTGCCCTTGAACACGATGCCGACCGAGTTGAACAGCTTGCGCAGCTTGCCGGAGCACTTCTCACACACGGTCAGCGCATCGTCGGAGAACGACTGAACGATGTCGAAGCGGTTGTCACACTGGGTGCACGCGTACGAGTAAGTTGGCACAGGATCCTCCGCAGGGTTCGTCGATCTAGCACTCTACCGCCGACAGTGCCAACGTCGCCAGTCGGTGTGTCATTCCTCGCTCCCGTCCAGCGCGCGCAGGCCACCGCCGGGGGTGAGCACCCAGCCCACCCGCAGGTCGTGCGCCTCCTCCGGCAGCCGGTCCACGAACTCCTCGTCCCGCACCACGGCCACCAGCCGCGCGCCCGGGCGGGCCGAGCCCAGCGTCCGGTCGTAGTAGCCCGCGCCGCGGCCGAGCCGCACCCCGCGCCGGTCCACCGCCAGCGCGGGCACCAGGATCACCTCGGCCCGGGCGACGACCTCGGCCCCGAGCACCGGCCCCGCCGGTTCCAGCAATCCGAAGCGCGCCGCACGCAGCCCGGCCACCCCGGTGTATTCGGCCCAGTCCAGCGCCCCGGGCGCCCCGGTGACCGGCAGCAGAATTCGCGCGCCCGCGGCCCGCAACTCCTCCAGCAACGCCGTGGAACCCGGTTCTCCGCGCACCGGCACATACGCGCACACCCATTCGCCGACCGCCAGCGCACGCACGCCTCGCGCGAGCGCCGCGGCCGCGGCGGCGTGTTCGGCGGCGGACAGCGCCGACCGGCGCGCCAGAATTTCCCGGCGCCATGCATGTTTATCGCGCTCACCGGGCATCTCCATGGGGATCACCATAAGCTCACCCGCAGCCGAGCCGTGCGCGACGGAGTTCGGGCGGTGTGATGGATGGATAGGGTATGCGTATGACAGCAAAGGCCGGACAGTCCGACGGGGTCGTGTCGTGCTTCCGCACGGCGGTGGTGCCGGCAGCGGGCCTGGGAACCCGGTTCCTGCCCGCGACGAAGACGGTGCCCAAGGAATTGCTGCCGGTGGTCGACACCCCCGGCATCGAGCTCGTCGCCACCGAAGCCGCCGATTCCGGCGCGCAGCGACTGGTGATCGTGACCTCGCCCGGCAAGGACGGCGTCGTCGCGCATTTCGTCGAGGATCTGGTGCTGGAGAGCACGCTGGCCGAGCGTGGGAAGTTCCAGCTCCTGGAGAAGGTGCGCAAGGCGCCCGCCCTGCTGGACGTCACCTCCGTCGTGCAGGAGGAGCCGCTCGGCCTCGGGCACGCGGTGGCCCAGGCCGAGCAGGCGCTCGACGACGACGAGGACGCCGTCGCCGTGCTGCTGCCCGACGACCTGGTGCTGCCCTGCGGCGTCCTGGACGTGATGAGCCGGGTGCGCCGCAAACGCGGCGGCACCGTGCTGTGCGCCATCGACGTGCCCAAGGACCAGGTGAGTTCTTACGGTGTGTTCGATGTCGCACCGGTGCCCGACGCCGCCAACCCGAACGTGCTGCGGGTCAAGGGCATGGTGGAGAAGCCCGCCCTCGCCGACGCCCCCTCCACCTACGCCGCGGCCGGCCGCTACCTGCTCGACCGGGCGATCTTCGACGCGCTGCGCCGGATCGAGCCGGGCGCGGGCGGCGAGTTGCAGCTCACCGACGCCATCGCGCTGCTGATCGAGGAAGGACATCCGGTCCATGTGGTCGTCCACCGTGGGTCGCGCCACGATTTGGGCAACCCCGGCGGCTATCTTCGAGCTGCGGTCGATTTCGCGTTGGAACGGGAGGAATACGGCCCCGCCCTGCGGGAGTGGCTGCAGCATCGCCTGAGTTCGGACTGGGATCCGCAGCTGACGACCTACGAGTAGGAGTCGTGCGCCGTTTTCGCCAGCCGTGCACCGTCGGGTACCAATGGTGCAGGCGAACGCGGCCCGTCCGGGACAGGTGATCGCGGACAGGTAGCGGAGAGGATCAGGAAGGGCTGGATGCGCTCGGTTGAGGATCAGCAGATCAAGGTGACCGCGGCGGCGGTCGCACCACGGCCGGTCCGCGTCGCGATCTCCGAGGCCCAGGGCCTGCTGTGCGCCGAGGACGTGGTCACCGAGCGCCCGCTGCCCGGTTTCGACCAGGCCGCGATCGACGGTTACGCGGTGCGCAGTGTCGATGTCGCGGCCGCGGGGTCCGACATCCGCGACGAGGACGGCGAACTCGTCGACCTCACCCTGCCGGTGGTGGGGGAGGTCGTGGCGGGCTCGCGCCAGCCGATCCGGCTGCAACCGCGCCAGACCGTGCGGGTGGACACCGGCGCCCCGCTGCCCACCCTCGCCGACGCGGTGCTGCCGCTGGATTTCACCGACGGCGGCCGGGCCAGGATCAAGGTGTTCGAGCCGGTGCGTTCGGGCGACTACGTGCGCCGCATCGGCGACGACGTGCAGCCCGGTGACGTGGCGGTGCGGGCAGGCACGATCATCGGCCCGGCCCAGGTGGGTCTGCTGGCCGCCGTCGGCCAGGACAAGGTGCTGGTGCATCCGCGCCCGCGGCTGTCGGTGATCGCCGTCGGCGGCGAGCTCATCGACATCGACCGCACCCCCGGCCCCGGCCAGGTCTACGACGTCAACTCCTATGCGCTGGCCGCCGCGGCCAGGGATGCGGGCGCCGACGTGAACCGGGTCGGCATCGTCAGCACCGATCCGCGCCGGCTGCGCGACGTGGTCGAGGGCCAGCTGGTGCGCTCGGAGGTCGTGGTGATCGCGGGCGCGGTCGGCGGCTGGGCCTCCGAACAGGTCCGCGAGGCGCTCGAGGGCCTGGGGGAACTCGAGATCGCGCGGGTCGCCATGCATCCCGGGTCGGTGCAGGGCTTCGGGCGGCTCGGCCGCGACGAGGTGCCGACCTTCCTGCTGCCCGCCAACCCGGTGGGCGCGCTGGTGGTCTTCGAGGTGATGGTGCGCCCGCTCATCCGCATCGCGCTCGGCCGCAGGCACCCCATGCGCCGCGTCATCCGGGCCAGGACGATCACCCCGATCAGCTCGATGGCCGGTCGCAAGGGCTATCTGCGCGCGCAGTTGATGCGCGACGAGTCGACCGGTGAATACCTGGTGCAGCCGCTCGGCGGCGCGGCGGGCTCCTCGCACCTGCTGGCCACCCTGGCCGAGGCGAACAGTCTGATCATCGTCGATCCGGACGACACCGAGATCAGGACCGGCGACGAAGTTCAGGTCGCGTTTCTCTCCCAACGCGGCTGAACCGTGGAGAGCATGAACGTGTTCCGGGCGACGCAGCACCCCGGATGGCCCGCCCGACTCGGCCCGGTGCGCGTCGCGGCCGGCCAGATCACCCTGCGGCCGGTGCGGTTGCGCGACGCGGCTGCCTGGAGCCGCATCCGGTTGCGCGACCGCGAGCACCTCGAGCCCTGGGAACCGACCGGGCGCGGCACCTGGGAGGCGCGTAACCACGCGTCGAACTGGCCATCGCTGTGGTCGAGCCTGAAGGCCGAGGCACGGCGCGGGGCCATGATCCCGTTCGCCATCGAGGTCGACGGCGCGTTCGCCGGACAGCTGACGGTCGGCAACATCGTGCGCGGCGCGCTGCGCTCGGCGTGGATCGGCTACTGGGTGGCCAAGGACCTCAGCGGGCAGGGCGTCGCGACGGCCGCGCTCGCGTTGGGGCTCGACCATTGTTTCGGACCGGTGGGACTGCACCGGGTGGAGGCCACCGTGCGGCCGGAGAACCTGGCCAGCCAGGCCGTGCTGCGCAACGTCGGCTTCCGCGAGGAAGGACTGCTGCGGCGCTATCTCGACGTGGACGGCGCCTGGCGCGATCATCTGCTGGTCGGCATCACCGTCGAGGAGCTCGCGACGCCGGTCATCGAGCGGATGGCCCGCGCCGGCCGGGTGATCCTGCCCTGAATCCAGCACCGAACACCGACCGCTCGAGTCCCGAACCCCGAACCGGAAGCCTGAATCGAAGACGCGGAGTGAACACCGGCGGATGATTGGTGGCATTGTGACAGGTGTGGCCTGTGTGCACGGCGCGCCTGCCCGACTCGGGCGCGTCGCCGAATTAACCTACCGACGTCGGAGGTGTGCCGTCCGCCCGCGACGGCATCGTGAACAGATCAGCCCGCACACGGGCCGAAAGGACGGACAGGTGGGGACGGAGGTGATGACCTGATGCCGAATTCGATCTTGTGGATCGGCCTGGTCGTGCTCTGGGTCTTCGTCCTGTTCCCGATTCTCGCCGACCGGCATCCGAGGATCCGGCAGACGACCGACGCCGCGCTCGCGACCCGGGTATTGCACCGCGGCGGTTCCAAACGGCGCCTGCGCTATCGACCGAACCGAGCGCGGAGAAAGCGTTTCCACAGCGATGATGCGGAGGACCGGATGAGCACACCGGCCGACGAGAAAATCACCGATACCGACGACGCCGTGACCGGCACGTCCGACGAAGCCGGACACGGCGGTACGCCGTCCGACTCCGACATCGCCGATTCCGCACCGCGCGAACCAGATTCGCCGGACGACGATGCGCTGCGCCGCGCCCGCGGCGAGCGGGACGGCGAAATCGACGCGGACGCCGATGATTCCGCCGAAACGGATATCGCGGAAAAGACGCAGGACGGCGAGAAAGCCCGCGTCCCGGTCGATTCCGACGACGAACCGGCCGCCGATGAGCCCGGGCACGGCCGGACCCGCGCCGAGTCGTCCGGTGAGGACGTTCGGGCGGCCTCCGACGAGGACGACACCGCCGAGGACGCCACCGCCGACGACCACGCAGCCCCCGGACACGAGGACGAACCGCGCCCGCGCCGCGAACGCGTCACCGCCCGGATTCCACCCGCCAGGTCGGCCGTGCCGGTCCGCGCGCCCGAACCGGCGGCCGAGTACGACGCCCAGTTCGATCAGGCAGGCGAAGATCGAGCCGGGTTCGACCACGCCGAGGATTCCGCCGACGAGGACGAGCCGGACTTCGTGCCGACCCGGCGGGGACGCGGCGGCTACGACCCCGAAGCCGACGCGATCGCCCGCGCCGCCCGCTACACCTTCCGGCAGCGCGCGGTGCTGGCCCTGTTGCTCACCGCGATCATGTCCGGCGCGCTCGCCTTGATCCTCACGCCGCTGTTCTGGTGGGCGTGTGGCCTCTCGGTCGTCGTGCTGGCCACCTACCTGGCCTACCTGCGCAAGCAGGTGCGCATGGAAGAGGAGATCCGCAGGCGCCGCGCCGCCCGGCTGGCCCGCCGCCGCGGCGAGCCGGTGCCCGAGCAGGCCGACGACCACGAGGACGACGAGGACGAGCACGCCACCGCCCGCGGCGGCATGGACCGAGCCACCGCCCGCGCCCTCCGCCGCCGCTCCAGCCTGCTCGACGTCGACGACGAAGACCCCCTCTTCGAACACCTGGAGGCCTTCGACCCCGCCGCCGCGCGCGCCCTGCGCCACCGCACCGGCACCGACATGCGCCGGGCAGTCGGCGAATAACCCCAGCTCAGGCGGGCGATTCGGTATCCGGGCCGCCCGCCTGATACAGTGTCACAGCGCGGTTCCCCGGAACCGCACGGGGCTATAGCGCAGTTGGTAGCGCGTCTCGTTCGCATCGAGAAGGTCAGGGGTTCGATTCCCCTTAGCTCCACCATATGGTCCGTATTGAAACCCTGCCCTGAAGAAAATCCGCAGGTCAGGGCTTCAACCAACTTCAGCGACTCGCCACCTCTTCGGGTGGCGAGTTCTGTTTCTGACAGATGCCGCTCAGCACACTTCGCGCCGGCATCGCGGCTTTGCCTGGTTCTTCTCCCCGCTGTACGGCTGCAACTACGGCTTGTACGGCGTGCAACTCGAAACTGCTGCGTGATCCGCATGGGATGTATACGGGGGCCAGCGACAAGGTCCGGCGCAGACTGAACCAGGCGATCTTCAAGCGGATCTATGTGTTCAACGAGGAGATCACCGGGCACGAGCTACAACCGGCGTTGGTGCGTGCACTGCTGGGCAATGGTGGTAGCGCTCAACGTCCAGACCACCGCAGCTCACCGTGGACTCCACCGTCCAAGCAATCGGTGATGTACTCCACACCAGCATTCAGATTCTCGGCCACCTGACCCAGCTCGGTCGCCAGCTTCTCCCGCGTGCGTTGGATCTCGGTCAGGCGCGTCTTGATCCGTGCTTTCGACATCGCGCCGTCCTCGGCCAGCTCGAGCAGGTTCTGAGCTTCGATCGAGATGCCATTTGTTTATATTCCTAATAGGCGATTCAGTGCCAACGATCGCCGTACCGGCCCCTGTCTCGATGCACTCCACCGTCGAACAGAGGAATTTCCTCCGTGGCGTCGCTCAACTCATGGAGATCGGGAGTTTCGTCGTCGATGTATGCGAATGGCTGCTCGTTCATTGGTCGTTCATCAGCTGCGACCATCGCGCCGAGCGCATGCCGACCATGTAGCTCGGTAGTCCTCCACCAGTGGCCAACTCGGAACGACAGCACTGCCGTCAAGAGCGTCGACGCTGCCCACACAATCAGGACGAGGGGCGACATCGCTCAGTCACCGTCTTCAATCAACAGCAGGCATGCCGCCTCTAGATGCACGATGCACTCGTCCGGATGGTGATGGCGGTGGATGTACAGCAGCTCTCTGGCGCGTTCCACGGTGAGATCGAGTAGCTGCACCTGGCACATGAACTCGGCCAGCATGCCGTCCGCTTGAACAAACGTTTTGTGGTTGAGAGGTTCTGGCGTTGCCATCAGGCATCAATCCCAGAGCGTCGCGCAGGGCAGCGGCGGTAGATCTGCTCGCACGTTGCCATCGACGGTCACCGTGAGCGCCGGACAACACCGCGCCAGTTCATCGGCCACATTCCGGGCCTGCTCGGCGCTGGCCTGATAGTCCAGCCGCAGTGCGCCGGACTCAATGTGGATGTGCCGCAGGTCTTCCGTCATTTCCCGGCTCCTCCCGTTGGCGACCGGGCCGCTACAGGGCGGCCCCCAGGTCGAGCCTGGTCCGGGGGGCCGAACGGTTCTATACCGGTGGCAGCCCTGCGGGTATGCGTCCGGCGCATATTCGGCAAGCTGGCCGCGCATTAGGCTCGGGGCGCTTCACGAGCTTCAGCCGCCGGATCGCGGCATCAAGGCAGCAACTAACGAAAGGGAAGCAGTTATGAGTAGTGCAGCAACCGAAACGATTCAGGACGCAAAGCCGCAGCGGTACAAGGTAACTGGCGACGTTCACTTGGTCCTGCGCCGCGGTGACACCGTGCTCTACGGGCAGCGCTCCAACACCGGGTTCGAGGACGGCGCATGGCACCTGCCCGCCGGCCACCTGGAAGCTGGCGAATCTGTCGTCACCGCGCTGGTCCGCGAGGCCGCCGAGGAGATCGGCGTGACGATCAGGCCGGAGGATGTGCAATTCAGCCACTTCATGCACAACTCGTCGTCCGGTGGCCGGATGGCGATCTTCTTCACCGTTACCGATTGGCAGGGCGAGCCCGAGAACTGTGAACCCGACAAGTGCAGCGCGCTCGACTGGTTCGCGCTCGACACTCCGCCCGATCGCATGATCGACTACTGCCGGGTCGCGATGAAGCACATCGCCGAGGGCACGCCGTTTTCGGTCTACGGCTGGTAGAGCTATGACGCTCCAGTCCGGCCCGGTGGTGTGCATCAGCTACTTGGCGCTGGCGGAGTTGTGGAATGTGCCCCGATTTCCGTCAGCGAACCACGGTGCGGAAATTCGAAGTGTTGAGTTGTCGGTAGCAGCCGACGGACCGATGACAGCGGCGGCGCTTGCATCTCTGGGAGCGCCCTCATTGCTCGTCGCCAATGACATCGGCGACGGCGAACGAGGCCAGCACGTTCGCCGATGGCTGGAGGAGCGCGGCGTCGAGCGAACCTTTGCGATCCGTTCGGAGGTCGTCACGCCACGGATCGTCGTGGCAGCCGACGACGATCACACCCGGACCTGGTTCGCGCATCTGCCGGGTGTGGTTGGCAGTCTGGAGCGCGCCGACTTGTCGCCGATCGCCAGTGCATCGTTTCTCTACCTGGACTGCTACCAGCTCATAGAGCGGGCAGTGCTTCGGGTGATCGAGGCCGGCCGCGCCGCCGAGGTGCCGATGCTGCTCAACCTGGGCGGCTCCGAACTCTCGCAGGCAGTGGCTTCCGCCATCCGTGGGTGCTCGCAGCTGGTGATCCAAACCAACGTCGATGATGCCGCCCACGCCGCGGCGCCGGAGGTGGCGAGATCGTTGTTGGTCCAGACCGGCGCGGCCTGGGTGGTCGTGACGGCCGGAGTATTCGGCGCGGTTGCCGTCAGCAGATCGGAAACGGTGTCCGCGCCCAGCTTCCCAGTAGCAGTTCGACACACCCA
Source organism: Nocardia farcinica (assembly GCF_001182745.1). Taxonomy (NCBI): domain Bacteria; kingdom Bacillati; phylum Actinomycetota; class Actinomycetes; order Mycobacteriales; family Nocardiaceae; genus Nocardia; species Nocardia farcinica. The sequence continues at coordinate 1,588,629 of NZ_LN868939.1, forward strand.
CTGTGCAGGGGCCGCTTTCTCGGCGGGGCTGCTCTACGGCCTGCGGTCAGGATGGCCGATGCACCGTGGAATGCTGCTTGGATCGGCTAGCGGGGCACTCCGGTGCGCACGACACCAGAGTGCCCCGCTGCCGAGCTTGGACGAGTTGCGGGCAGTTATCGCCTCGGCGGGCTCGGAGTCCGTCGCCAGCTAGAACAACTGCCACTCGTCCAGGCGGCCGATGAGCTCTTGCAACCTGGCGGGCGTCATCCGCTTGCGGAGCGCATCTTCCGCCGATTCCTGCGTCGCGCCGTACTGCCACCACGCCTCGTCCGTCTTGCGGTCCATCACCAGGAACTTGTCCTTGACCGCCGGGCCACGGATCACCAGCGACACCGTGAACGGCTCGGCCACGACGGCGTGAACCATCGTGTGGTGCAAGGCGTAGGTCGTGCCCACCGGCTCCTCCCGCGCTTGCAACACCGGCAGTTTCATGCACTCGATGTGCTCGTCTACCTCGGCATTGCCGAACAGATAATGGCGGTACTGTCCGCGCAGGATGCGGCTGGCGTAGGACCAGCGGTGGTTGTGCGGCCGATCGAAGTAGCCGGGCAGGAAGACGTGCAGCCGGATGCGCACGCCGTGATCGTCATCGGTGTGCAGCACGATCTTGTCGAGGATGTCGTAGTGCTCGCACAGGGCGAGCAGTTCCGGCCGGTCGGGCAGCTGCTCTAGTCTCGTGCGCACGATCCGGGGTTCGGCAGCGACTTCATTCAAGGCTTCGCGGCAGTTGAGTTCGACGTCGTCGATGTCGTTCCAGTCGATCCAGAACAGATTCTCGGCGATCCGGTCCATGTCGTCCATCGGGTTCCTCACTCTTCGGGCTTGGCGCTGGACTTCCAGAGGCGGCAGACCGGCACGATGTCGTCGTATGCCTCGCAGGAGGCTTTACCCATCACCAGCTCCTCGGCCGGGCAGCCGCCCATGCAGGCGCTGGCTTTGCAGCCGCCGCAAGCGCTTTCGGCCAAGGCGCTGGTGAACAGGTCGAACTCGTTGGTGTTGTGGTTGAGCTGGACGTGTCCGTCGACCATCTGAGCGAAGTACAGGTCGGTGTCGAACAGGTACGAGCAGACGTAGCAGCGGCCATCCGGGAAGATCGAGATCCGGTCCAACGTTCGGCCGATGCACCCTTGGTAGCCCTCGGCCGCGTAGCGCTCCATCTGGTCGCGCCGAGCGTAGGTCGGTTGGTACCAGACCCGCGTTTTGTATTCCGGCGCAACCTGATTGAGCCGATCGCAGAACGTCACCCATTCTGGCGGCGTCATCGCCATCTCGGGGTTGCCGTGGCCGGTGCCGATGGTCGAGAAGACGTGGAACTTCACCAGGCTGGCACCCAGCACGTCCGCAATATCGAGCAGCTGCAACACATCCCGTTCATTGGCCTTGTTCACCGTGCAGATGATCCGGGTGTCGAAACCGCGCTCGGCCAGTTCGCGCGTGGTCTCCATCGCGTCATCGAACGTGCCAGTGCCGCGCACGGCATCGTGCGTCTCCCGGCTGCCGCCGTCCAAGCTGACCTGCACATACGCGAAGTCGTCCGGCCCCAGTTGCCGGAACTTCTTGAGCGCGGGCTTCTGGGCATTTGTCGTGGTGATGACATGCTCGTAGCCGAGCTGGCGACTGAGCCGCACGGCTTCGCAGTAGTACGGATGCAACGTCGGCTCGCCGCCGAGGAGAGTGAGCTTGCTGCCGCCCAACTTGCGCCAGGTGGTCAGCGTCTCGGCGATCTTCGGCAGCGGCATCTTGAGCGCACGCTCCAGCCGCTCGCCCATGTAGCAGTGCTCACAACGCAGTTGGCAGGCTTCGGTAACGTAGAGGTAGACGTTACGGAATCGGCCGTAGGCCACACGGTCGATGCGCTCCGGCGCGGGGAGGTCGATCCGACGCGGCATGCGGGCGTGGCCGTAGCCATCACCTCGGAGGCCGGGCGTTGGCAAGGGGACAGTCGTCATAGTATCTGCTCCGTGAGATAAGAAGCGGGGCAAGCAGTTCGGCTGCTCCGTCGATCGTGTTGGTGGTGTCGAGCCGGGTGACGGTGATCCCGGCATCGGTAAAGCCCGCCCGGATTCCGGCTGCCGTGTGGTGGTAGCGCTGCATCCGGGCTTTGAGCAGCCGGGGGGAATCACCACGCCGGGGATGCAGGAGACCACCGCAGTGGGCGCACTGCCACGGGTCGTCGTTGCTCGGAATCGCCGGCAACCGCGGATCGGAGATCGGGTCACGCTCGCAGCGGTGGCAGACCTTGCGGTTTCTGGCCCGCTGCTTGAGCGTCCTTACGTCCGTGACCACTTCGATGGCTTCGATATGTGGCGTCGGGGTGAGCATCCACAGCGTGGTCAGGAGCTGGTCGACCTGGTTGGCCGATCCCGGAAAGTTGTCGAGCAGGACGGTATGGACATCGGGGTCATCATGGGCAGCGTTGAAGTAGGAGCGCAGCGCCTCGGCCACGGTGAACTCATCGATCCAGCCGAGTTGTTCGCTGCTGGTCGCCGTCGCGGCCAGCACCTCCTTGGAGACGTGCTCGCGCAGCCGGAACACCCGGCGCCGTGGTGCCGATCCGAGACGCAGTGTCAGGGTTGTTTTGCCAGCGGCGGGTGGCCCGAAAATCGGAACGACGAGGGACAATGCCACGGCTACCCCCTTTCCCTAGTGGACCTTTGGGTGACTGGGTAAGGGTCAGCCGACTGCGCAAAAACGGCCACGACGCGGGGGTATACGCGCTATGTATGAAACGTATAGCGGCCAATGCGAAGCCCAGGTACGGTCACGCGACCAGGGCAAACGGCGTATCAACGCCCAAGAGAACCCAGGGGAAACAAACCATGAAACGGGCATCCCAGGAGCAGCGCTACTGCGCCCGATGCGGTTCCAGGTTGAATCGCTACAACCCCGAACCTCTCTGCGCCCCTTGCGAATCCGCATCTCGCGGTGAGCGGCAACAGCCCCCGAGCGTTCCCGGTGATTTCTGGCAGACCGACCAGATCCGCGATGCCCTCGCGACCTGGCACATGGGCCGCGTGATCTTCGCCTATCGGACGCATCCGTACCACGGCCGACCACTACCGCAGGAGCTTGTCGCCAATTGGCTCGAACTGACCCAAGCACAGCTCAGCCGCATCGAGAAAGGCCCGGCCCCTGAACAACTCTCGAAGTTGGTGCGGTGGGCACAGATCCTCGACATCCCGGCGGAGTTGCTGTGGTTCAAAATGCCGTCGCCGGTTGGTGGTGTGACCGCAGCGGAGCCATCTATCTCGCGCGGAGCAGGTGAGAATGCCCTGGTACTGGCTCGTTGGTTGGCATCGGATGGAGCCGATGCTGCTCCGGTCGGAAATGCCGACGAGCTTCAGCGTGTCGGCGCGGCGCTGGACAACGCGCATCGCTACTTCGACGGCTCGGTAGTGGACTTTTTCCGCCAGCAGCTCATCCGATGCAAGGCGGACGATGGCACGCTTGGCCCTGCGGCGGCGCTCCCGCTGGTTCTCGGTGTCCTCGGGGTCATTCGCCGGCATAGCCGCGATGCCAAGCCCGAGATCCGGCGTCAGCTGCTGGAGGTCGGAGCCGATGGCGCCGAATTTGCAGGCTGGCTCTATCGCGACCTGCACGATCCGCTGACCGCGACGTTCCTCTACGACCGCGCAATGGAATGGGCGCAGGCAGCGGGCAGCTTGCCGCTCCAGGGCTACGTCCTGCTCAAGAAGTCCCAAATGGCCTATGACACGCAGGACGCGGGCACTGTGCTGTCCCTGGCGCAGGCCGCCAGCACCGGACCGTGGCAGCTCCCGCCTCGTGCTCAGGCGGAGGTGATACAGCAGGAAGCGCTTGGTCTCGCCATGACCGGCGAACCGCTGGCCGCGGTCGAACAGAATCTCGGTCACGCTCAGCAGTTGTTATCCGCTGCCGAGGATGCCGGTGGGGACGGGCTCGGGGTCTACTTCAATCAAGGCACGCTGCTCGTCCGTTCGGCCTGTTGCTATACCGAAGCAGGCAAGCCGCACCAGGCCGTGCAGCTGTTCGGTGATGTGCTGGCGGGCGGCACCCTCTCCAGGCGCGACAGCGGCTTGTTCGGGGCTCGGCAGGCCAAGGCGCTGGCGCTCGGCGGTGAACCCGATGAAGCGGCGACCGTTGCCGCCACGGCGGTCACCGTCGCCAGGGAAACCAGATCCGAGCGCACCATGAACGTGGTGGTCGAAGTTGTACGGGCACTCGACCCGTGGCGCAACCGGCCGAGTGTCCGGATGCTCAACGACGTCCTAATGCCGTAGCCACTGCGCCACGATGCTGATGACCTCGGCTTGGTACTCCTGGCTCTTGGGGTCGAGATACTGCGGATCGTCGTGGACGGCGAAGCCGTGCTGCGAACCGTCTATCTCTACAAGTTCGACAGGTGCGGTGAACTGAGCGACTGCGGCGCGTGAGCCGTCGATCGGCACCAAGGTGTCGGCGTTGCCGTGGACGATGAGGGTTGGCGTCTTGATCTCGCCGAGTACCTCGTGCGGCTTCAGCCAGAACACTTCGTTCAGGAGTGGGCGCCCGTGCTTGAGCGTCGGTGTGAACTGAATGGCGCCGGTCTCGTTCAGCTCACGGGCAGCCTCGTCGTTGATGACGTCGTCCGTCCAGTACGGCCGGGTATCGATGGTTCGCTTCTTGTAGTCGAACTGCGGATTGAGCAGCACCAGCTGCGCCAGTTCGTCCGGGCGCTTGGCGGCGTAGTAGGCGCAGATGCCACCGCCGAAGCTCGCACCCAGGAGGCACAACTCGTCAACGCCGGTGTCTTCGCGGAGATGCGCAAGGCTGACACGGATGTCGTTCAGGATCGTGGAGAGCGTCAGCTCCTCCTGTCTGCCCTCGCTCTCGCCATGACCACGAAGATCGAAGCGAAGCGAGGCGATGCCGACGTCGGCCAAGCCCGCAGCCAGGCGGGTGAAGAAGCCGCCCTCCTCGCGGGTGACGCCCCCGCCGTGTACCAGCAGGACGGCACGCGCCGTTGGCTGTCCGGGAGTGACGAGGGTAGCTGCGAGATGGAGACCGTCGAGCGTGCGGATTCGGGTGGTGGCGCTGGCTGAGGGCACCGAATCAGTGAAGCAGAGGTGCGCACCAGCGACCAGGCGGCGTTCACGATGTAGGACGGAGAGCGCAGATCCGCACTACGGCGCGGATTTCGCCCTGTGTCACCCGACCGGCCCCGGGTTGGGCTGGGGCGGCCATTGAGGCGCGTGTCGGCCCGTCAGCCCCGTTCCGGGCGCAGGTGGCGGGCACGTGTGGTGCGTTCCACAACAGGAAACCTGGTGCCATGGCCGGTGCCATCTACAGGGCACAGCCAGTGTTCGGGTGTGTCGTTTCGGGCATCGCCGCGCCCGACGCGCCGCCCGATCGGGCGATTGAGCCCGGCATGCGGGCGTCATTAACTAGGGACGGTTCTTCGGAACCACCGATGCCTCCGCCGGAGCGACCGCTGCCATCCCCCAGTAGTCGGTCGCCCGCGGACGGCAGCTCGTCGGTGTCCTGCGGCCGTACCCGTAAGCGCACCAGCGCTCACCGGCCGCTCGCACCGAGGAGGAGCGATGTCCACACCCGATGGTGGCAAAGAAATCACCCTTGCTATCCGTATCGACACCGCCCGGCACGCTCAGCTCACCTGGATTGCCGAGCTGCGTGGCAGCAACTTGAAGCAGGAGTGCTTCAAGGCCGTCGATGCCTATATCGAGGCCGCCAAACAGGACCCGGACCTGATGGCACGGGCCAACGCCGCTCGCGCAGCCATCGAGGAAGAGGCATGCGCCCGGCAGGCGGCGATCGACAATCTGTTCATCGCCTCGCCACCGCCACCGCCAGCTCAAGACGAGCCGGATGTGACGGAGGCCGAGACCGATGGCGCACGTCGTCACGCGGACGCCGCGGCCAGCAGGCAGGGGAGCAGTCGGACAGCTGAGTCCAGCTCACCGCCTCCGGTGAACGGCCGGCGGACGGCAGATTGAGGTTCCCCCGCTAGGGCGGAGAGCGGATTATCTGGTTCCGGCTGGAACCCGGTCATGGTAATTGGCTTCGTACTCATCGGGTGATCGCCAGCCGAGCTTCTTCTGGATCCGCTGCGTGTTGTACCAGCCGTCGATGTAGGCGAACAGGGCGTTCTCGGCGTCTTCCCTTGTCCGCGAACTGTTCCGATACACCAGCTCGGTCTTCAGGGTAGAGAAGAAGTTCTCCATGAGAGCGTTGTCGTAACTGTCACCGACCGACCCCATCGACTGCGCGATCCCGTTGTCGGCCAACCGGTTCGCGAACCGGATCGCCGTGTAGGTCGAGCCACGGTCGGAATGATGGACCAGCTGCCCGTCACGGACATCGCGGGTCCACACCGCGTATTCGAGAGCACCGAGTACCAGTTCGGTGTCGCACCGGTCCGAACACTTCCAGCCTACGATCCGGTTCGAGAACGCGTCCCGGACGGCGGCCAGCCAGAACACACCCTCACCACACACGATGCGGGTGGCGTCGGCGACCCATAGCCGGTCCGGCTCACGGGCGGTGAAGTCACGGTTGACAAGATTCGGGGCCGGGGTGGCACGCGGATCCTGCCGAGTTGACCCCAGGCGCCACTTCTTACGCAGGAACGCGCCCTGCAACCCGGCACCCCGCATCAGCCGCTCGACTCGTTTGCGGCCGATCGAGATCCCCCGCCGGCGCAGCATCGCATGGATCCGAGGTGACCCGTAGGTCCCGACCGAACTGGTATGGATATCGACGATCTCAGCCAGCAACTCCTGGTCGGCCAGCCGCCGCGCAGACGGCTCCTGCGCCTGCTGCAACCAGCCGTAATACGTCGATGACGCGATGCCCAGAACCCGCAATACGAGCTCGACCGGGTGCTGCGGATGTTCGCTGACGAACCGCATGATCACCGCCGGGTCTGGCCGAGCTCGGAGGCGAAATACGCACTCGCATCGCACAATACGGCGTTCACCCGCTGCAGCTCCGCGACCCGCTTCTTCAGGGCCCGGTTCTCAGCCAGCATGTCGGTCGTCGGCCGATCGTCGCGTTCGCCGGCATCGGCCTCAGCCTGGCGGTCCACAGCCGCAACGCCTCGTGATGCACCCCGAGCTGGGCGGCCAGCTTCCGGATCGTCGGCTTCGGGTCCGACTCCCGATACAGCCGCACAGCCCGCGCCTTCAGCTCGTCCGGGTACTTCTTCGGTGCTGCCACGAATGACTCCTTCCGGCCCTATCGGACCACAGTCAGAGCCCTCCGAGAAAACGGGGGAACCTCACCTGGCCGTTCTGCGAGAGGGAGGCGTTGACAATTGCGCTGCAAATGTCGAATGCCGCGTTCTCGACCGGACTGTACAGGTCGACAGTCAGCCGAGCAGGGACGAATCCCTCAGGGCAGTGTGGCTCCAGATCGCGAGCGAGCAAGCCACACACGCCTTTTCCGCTCAACCGATTCGGTGCCCATGGACTCACCGCCAGTCGCTCGGCGACGATCTGATCACCTTCTCTGACAAAGAAACTCACCATTGTCTCCGCACCCCTCCTTGTACGGTTTTCGCAAGAAGTGGGACATGTTACAGATTGCTGGACCGGCGCAGGCCGTGAATGCTCAATGCAGCAGCAATCCGCCAAGTACACCTCGACGCTGGCTGGGACAACGTCGCAGTCAATGATGGCGTCCCGTACCACTACGAGCACAGTAGCGCCAACGAGACCTGGAACAGGCATGCGGTGTTGCAACGTGTATCCAGTTTGGCGCCATGGTGGTGCGGAGTGAGACGAGTCTGCAGCGGAATTGAGCGGCGATCCCATGAGAGCTCCGATGTTCTTGTTGTCAGCGCCGCTGCCGGACGCAACGGACCTCAGGTACGGGCCGCCAACTCGAAACCTCTGCTCGGCTTAGTCTGCGCAGCACAACGGGCAGTGCAATCACCGTCGACGACGAGCGTCACCGCCAGGCTCGTCACGGTATCGCCCAGCGCGTGGGTCAGATGGCTTAGGGGCACCGCCCGGTGCGGCCACTGGGGCGCACTCATCTCGCCGTACGTAACGGCACCACCTTAGCCCGCGCTGCGCCACCTGTCCGCTCCGATCCGCGGCCAGCAGCGGATACGACGAAGCTGCGGAGGTTAGGATAGGCAACGACGCAGAACAGCATCCTAGGCGACCGGGGCTGTGGATAATCATGAGGCAGCGCGATCGACGAGTGAAGGAGGCGGGTGTGGCTGGGTTGGGGGAGCACATAACCGCCCTGGTTCGAAGTCATGCCTCAGGAGACGACTCCTCGTTCTACTCGGTTGCGCTGCAGATCGCCGCACGGGAGGCTAGGCGGGGGCATCATGTCCTTGCTGACGACATCAAGAAGGCCGTTGATGCTTCTCGCGGCAATGGCCCTGTGGGCAATGTCACGAAGCTAATCCAGCCTCGCGGTGACCTCGCCGGGCTGGTTGAAGCATCAAATCCTCATGTGGAGCTGCGTGAACTGGTGGTGCAACCAGAACTGGCCGCTGCGATTAAACAAGTGATTGCCGAGCAGCGCCAGCGCGAGAATCTGCTCGCTCATGGCTTTGCGCCCGCCCACCGGCTGCTGCTGGAAGGTCCACCCGGGACCGGAAAGACGATGACGGCGTCTGTAGTGGCCACCGAATTATCCCTGCCGATGTTCACAGTCCGCCTTGATGGCCTGATGAGTAAATTCATGGGCGAGACTGCCAGCAAACTTCGAACGGTGTTCGACGCCGTCGCTCAGCGGCGGGCTGTGTATCTTTTCGACGAGTTCGATGCTCTTGGCGCCGACCGCTCCGGCAACGACGTCGGTGAGGCACGACGTATCCTCAACTCCTTCCTCGTCTTTCTGGAAGAAGCTAGCGCCGAATCGATAGTGATCGCTGCGACCAATCACCGAACGATCCTCGACAAAGCGCTGTTCCGTCGTTTCGATGCCGTGCTCATGTATTCCCTACCCGATTCGAGACAGGCCCAGACCGTGATCCGTGCACGGCTAGGTTCGCTGGCCGCCGGGACGAGTTTGGCGAAACTTGGTGAACTCACCGACGGGCTCAGTCACGCCGACCTCGTTAAAGCAGCGGAGGCGGCGGCTAAGGCAGCCCTCATGCGGGGTGAGGCTAAAGTCGATCGCCAAGACGTCGTCACGGCGTTAGCCGTTCGTCGAACGGCAAGTCTTGGATGAAGGCCAGCGGCAGCTCGATCACCTCTATGTTCCCGAGCATGCTGCAACCCAAGATTTTCACCGTTCTGCTGGTGGTGGTGCCAAGATCCGTCAGGTGGACCGGCGCACCCATGGCCACGCACTTCGGGGCGAGCTCGATGATGCCTTCACTGAACTTGACCGGAAGCGAGAGGTTGTCGAACTAGGAGCCAACGAGCTGCGTGCGCTGGGCACGATCATCGTTCTCGAAGGAGCCGACTCAACTTGTCCACTTAGGCTCGACTCCCTCAATAGCTTCAGCCAGCACACCAAAACTCCGAGGAAACCGCGATGGCTATTGCTGTCTGTACGCGGCGCAACCGAGACCGAGCCTGAACGCGCCACCGTTTGGGTCTCCGATGCCTACCGATCAGCATTTTTGAAGCTTTTCGAGGACTATCTGGACAAAGAAACCGCGAGTGGTAACCCCAAGAACCAGGCGCTGGTCGCCAATATTTCCCGAATTCGCCACGCTGTTCTCGCCGACTTGTGGACTTCCGAAGGTGAGCCCCCGCAGCGCGGAATGTGTTGGTGGGAGATCTGGTTGGACGCCACCACCGAAGGCGAGGGCGCTTTGAGGCAGTTCCTCACCACCTTCGAAATCCGAGCCTTGCGTCGCTCGATCCGGCTACGTGATCGCCTCGTTTTCTGGATCGAAACAACCTGGCAGCAGCTGGAGGTCCTGCCCTTCACCAACGTGCCTGTGGCCGAGATCCGCCGGCCGGAATTCGTCGACACCGTCGAAGATCTGCCCGCCGATGGCCAGGACGAATTCGTTACCGACCTCGCCAGCCGCCTCCGGCCGGCGAGCCTGGAAGCGCCTGCGGTCTGCCACCTCGATACCGGCGTGTTCCGCGAGCACGTGCTGCTGCGTGATTCGCTTGCCCCTGAAGACCACCACTCGATCATTGGTAGCAACGCCAACGATGTGCACCCCAGTGGCCACGGCACCTCAATGGCCGGACTTGCGCTGTTCGGCAACCTGGATCCGCACCTTGTGACCAACGGCTTTGTCGAGCTGAGGCACCGCCTCGAATCAGTCCGGATGACCCCCGAATATGGCGAGTCAGACATCGATCCTCTTGATTACGGTAGTGCCACCGTCGAGGCGGTGACCCTGCCGGAGATCACCAATCCGCGGCGTCGCGTCTACTGCCTGACCCTGAGCGCGACGCCGGACAACCCCGGTGAGCCGACCCTGTGGTCTGCTGCCGTCGACGCTCTCGCTGCTGGCACCGATTCCATCCGCTCTGGCGATCAATTTCAGCTGCTTTCGGCGCCGGACCCAGATTCTGGTCGCCTCATAATCGTCGCGGCAGGCAACGTGGACCGCTACACCGCTGATTACCGCACGGAATCCGACACCTCCGCCATTGAAGACCCGGCCCAGGCGTGGAACGCACTGACGGTCGGTGCCTACACCAACATGGTTGAAACTCCTCAGGACCCGCAGTACAACGGGTGGACCCCGCTAGCTGGCGCGGGTGAATTGTCACCGCATAGCCGCACCTCGGTCATGATTAACCAACGCAAGTGGCCAATTTAGCCCGATATCTGTTTCGAAGGTGGCAACGTCCTCACGGACGGCGTCCAGAGCTTCGAGACAAAACACGCGGTCGTCTCGCTACGCACCACTGGCACCCGCAACGACCTTGCACTGACATCGGCCAACGCCACCAGCGCCGCAACTGCTCAGGCGGCTAGGGTGGCCGCCTTGGCAATGGACCGATACCCGGACTACTGGCCCGAGACCATCCGGGGCCTCATGACGCACTCGGCGGAATGGACCCCCGCGATGGATGCGGAGGTGAAAGCAGATCCATCCAAGGCTGCCCGCCTTCAGTTGCTGCGTCGATACGGGTGGGGCGTCCCGGCTGAAGGCGCCGTCCTGAATTCCTCTCAGCAGGCCGTCACCCTCGTTACTCAGGACCAGTTTCGGCCATTTGCCGGTGGCGATTACCGCATGCGGTGTTTCCGTCTCCACACCCTTCCCTGGCCTACCGACGTTCTTGAGCAGCTCGGCGACGCCGATGTCCGTCTGCGCATCACGCTGTCCTACTTCATTGAGCCGTCCGCTTCGCGGAGAGGCTGGCGGAACCGGTACCTCTATGCATCGCACGGCCTAAGATTCGATCTACAAGGACCGCTCGAAACCCAGCAGGCTTTTGTCTCCAGGGTCAACCGAGAGGCACAAAGCGACGAGGAAGGCACGGCGCGCCCAGGTGGGACTGATGCAGGATTCGGTGACAGGTTCGGTCACGCGGCCTGACTGGCCGGTGGGGTCATGATTACTTCGTATTCGACGGGCGTCAAACGCCCGAGGCCGGTCTGCCGGCGCCGCCGGTGGTAGGTGCGTTCGATCCAGGTGACGATCGCGATGCGCAACTCCTCACGCGTGGACCAGGATCGGCGGTCCAGGACGTTGCGCTGCAAGAGCGCGAAGAAGCTTTCCATCGCGGCGTTGTCACCGGCCGCGCCTACCCTGCCCATCGACCCTGTCATGCCGTGACGAGTCAAGGCGTGCACGAACTTCCGGCTTCGAAATTGCGACCCGCGGTCGCTGTGAAGCACACATCCGGCAACGTCGCCGCGCCGGGCGACAGCATTGTTGAGTGCCCGGACCGCAAGCACCGACTTCATGCGGGAGTCGATGGAATACCCGACGATCCGGTTGGAGAACACGTCCTTCACTGCGCAGATGTAGAGCTTGCCCTCACCGGTCCAATGTTCGGAAATGTCCGATAGCCACAGCTGGTTCGGGGCATCGGCGGTGAAGTTGCGGCGGACCAGGTCCTCGTGCACCGGCGGGCCCGGTCTGCCCTTCCCGCCGCGCTTCTTGCCGAACACGCTCCACCAACCTCGTGCCGAGCAGATCCGCCACGCGGTGCGATCGGCCATCGGCTCGCCCGCGGCCCGAGCCTCGTCAGCGAGAAACCGGTACCCGAACTCCGGATCGTCACGGTGAGCATCGAACAGCGCGTTCGCTCGATACGCCTCGTCGAGTTCGGCAGTCGTAACCGGTTCGGCGAGCCACCGGTAGTAGGGCTGGCGGGCCAGCCCCAACACCCGGCACGTCACCGCGACGGGAATCCCGTCGTCGGCCAGCTCACGGACGAGCGGGTAGGTCATTTTCCCGGCAGATTCGCCTGCGCAAAATAGGCGGCGGCTCGTTTGAGAACCTCGTTCTCCTGCTCCAGCAGCCGAATCCGGCGCCTGGCTTCCCGAAGCTCCGCCGCCTCGCTTGAGGTCATGCCCGGTTTCACACCATCGTCGACATCGGTTTGCCGCATCCATTTCGACAGCGTCATCGGGTGGATCCCGAAATCCGCGGCGACCTGCTCCAACGTCACCCCGTCATCACGGTTGCGAGCCACCCGGACGACATCGTCACGGAACTCGCGGGGATAAGGCTTGGGCACAGCGACATCCTTCCAGCCCACCCGAAGGCAAGCCACATCAGGTGTCACCTACCCCTGCAGCAGCCCCGAATGAGGGCTATCAAAGTGGCCTTCCTGGTAATAGGTGGCCTGCTGGCGTGAAGGGCTCCTACGGTCCAGGGCTCGAAGGGATCAAGAACGCTATCGGCGATGCGACTGGCCACGACGGTGACAAGTCGGATTGGGAGTTGGGGCCTGCGCCGGTGGTGGTCGCGCAGTGAGGAAGTGGTTCCTGACGGTCGGTGTGGCCGGCGTGCTCGTCTTCGGAACGGGCTGCTCCGTAACCCAGTCAACACCCTCGGCGCCCGGGGTGACCGCCACTTCCGCGGGTGCTCCTTCGATGACACAGGTGCAACTCTGCGAGACTCTCGTCAGCTTCTTTCGCGATGAATTGCGCGTCGTTGATGTGTCGTGGAGTTCGTCGAGGGGGCCGGAGGCCGACGTCTCGTCGGGGGGAGTGTGCGTTGTGCTGCTGGGCGAGGACAAGACTGCGGGTTGGCAGGCACGCAGGGTGCCGAACGACCCGGACCCAACCGAAGGTGCCGAGGGTTTCGTGGAGACCACCGAATTCGGTCATTCGGTCTGGATCCAGAGGTACCCGGACGACCCTGTGATGTCCGCGCGCTTCGCGACGCGGGTCGGGGATTGGAATGCCCAGGTAAGGGTTCCGCAGGCCGGGGTGCGGACCACAGACGGCATCTTGGTCCTCGATGGCGAGCGCACCCGCAAGATTGCGGAGTTTCTTGTCGACCTGACACGGAAGCTGTCGACGCTACCCGAATGACCGTGCTGCCGCCCGGTCCGATCTTCCCCCTAACCTCCCCCCGAGCGCCCGAGTTCTCGCCGATCGCGCGCGATCGGCCGGGTGTGCTGCATACTCTGTGCGGGGCAGCGCCGCTGCCCTGTACAACGGCGTCGTACTCCGGCGCCACGGAAACAATCCGGGGGTACATCTCGTGATCGACCTGACCAGGCAAGGCCGTGCCTTGCACCGTATTCGACCGCGCCGTCCGCGGCTGGCCGGGGCTGCTCCGGCGCTGCTGGCGGCGACCCTGATCACCGCGCTGGTGGCGGGGTGCTCGTCCTCGGACGACGGCGCCGACACCGCGTCCGCGCCGGCCACCGGGCCGCTGCCCGATGCCGCGCAGATCGTGCAGGAATCCGCGCGCACGACGCAGACGCTGCAGTCGGTCCACCTGGATCTGGATGTGAACAACATCCCGAACCTGCCGGTGGAGACCGTGTCGGCGGACGTGACCAACCAGCCGCAGGGTGCAGGCCAGGCCATGGGGGAGGCCAAGGTCAGGACCGCGCCGGACGCGCCGTTCGTCGACACGAAGTTCATCGTGGTCGACAAGACGCTCTACACCGCGGTCAACAGCACCAACTACGCGCCGGTCGGCCCGGCCGAGAAGGTCTACGACCCGGGCGTGATCCTGGACAAGGACAAGGGCCTGGCGAACGTGATCGCCCAGGTGCAGAACCCGAAGGCCGAAGGCCGGGAGACCATCGAGGGCACCAACGTCGTCAAGGTCACCGGCACCATCGACGCCTCGGTGATCGACCCGATCGTCCCGCGCGTCGGGGAGAACGCGGGCACGCTGCCGATCACGCTGTGGATCGCCGACGTGCCGCCGCCGTCGACCTCGGCCTCGGTGCTGCCGTCGCAGGCGGCCTCGCCGGGTGACGGCCCGAACCTGGTGCGCGCACTGGTCACCAAGGATCAGGGCACCGTCGAGGTGACCCTGTCGAAGTGGGCGGAGCCGGTCAACGTCGTCAAGCCGCAGGGCTGACGGCGACCGCAGGCACCGCGTCGACCGGTCCGGGAGCGCGAGGGGGGACACGCCCTTCGCGCTGCCGGACCGGCGTCGTCTGACGCGCATCTTCGCGCGGAGAACACATCACCCCAACGCAATTCGCGTGCGTCGGCGCCCCGCCGCCGCGGCCCGTCCCGGCCGCGCCCGGTGGCCCCTGCCCGCCGCGGACCCGCGGACGGCCGACCCGGCCCGCCGCTTAAGAGATTGTTCAGTGAAGTCCAAGGCGCCACCGGAACCATTCGGATTCGACGACAGCGCCGGTAACCCTGATCGGCACTCGACAGACGCCGTTCAGACTCGGAGGAATGAGATGACGACAAGTGACCGCCCGGAGGTCGAGGAGCGGGACTTCCGTCGGCCCCCTGGACCTCCCGGCAGACCGCCTGTCTCGAACGTGTGGGTGTACAACGGCAGAGCCTACGACCTGAGCGACTGGATCGCCAAGCATCCCGGCGGCGAGTTCTTCATCGGCCGCACCAAGAATCGTGACATCACCTCGATCATCGGCTCCTACCACAAGGATCCCGAGCGCATCGAGCGCATGCTCGAACGGTATTCGCTGAACCGCGAGGCACTGCCCGAGGACATCCATCCCAAGAACAACGCGCCCGACTTCCTGTTCAAGGAGGGTTTCGACAGCTGGCGCGACACCCCGAAGTACCGCTTCGACAACAAGGACGACCTGCTGCACAAGGTCAAGGCACGGTTGAAGGATCCCGAGGTGGCCGCCCGCATGAAGCGGATGGACCGGATCTTCGACGCCGTGGTCGTGGTGCTCGCGATCGCCTACTTCGCGGTGCAGGGCGTGCGGTTGGCCGAACCGGCGTGGCTGCCGCTGCCGGTGTTCGTGCTGGCGATGGTGCTGCTGCGCAGCTCGCTCGCCGGATTCGGGCACTACGCGATCCATCGCGCCCAGAAGGGCATGAACAAGATCTACACGAACGCCTTCGACATCAACTATGTCGCACTGGCTTTCGTGACCGCCGACGGGCACGCGCTGCTGCATCACCCGCACACCCAGAGTGAAGTCGACATCAAGAAGAACGTCTTCACGATGATGATGCAGGTGCCGCGGCTGTACCGGATCCCGGTGCACACGCTGCACAAGTTCGGGCACACCGTCACCGGCATGACCATCCGGCTGCTCGACGTCGTCCGGCTCACCCGCAAGGTGGGGGTGAAGGAGATGTACGGCAGCATGCGCGGCGCGCTGCCGCACTTCATCGGCTCGTTCGGTATGCGTGCGCTGCTGCTGGGCGAACTGATCGTGTTCACCCTCGCGGGCGACTTCTGGGCCTGGGCACTGCAATTCGTGATCACCCTGTGGATCAGCACCTTCCTGGTGGTGGCCAGCCACGACTTCGAGGTGGAGACCGACGAGCTGCCGAAGTCCGACACCGAGGACTGGGCGATCAACCAGATCGAGCAGGCCTACGACCTCACCGTGATCGGCAACCGCTACGTCGACTGCTTCCTGGCCGCGGGCCTGAGCTCGCACCGGGTGCATCACGTATTGCCGTATCAGCGCAGCGGATTCGCCAACATCGCCACCGAGGACATCCTCCGCGAGGAGGCGGCGAAGTTCGGCGTCGAATGGCTGCCCGCCAAGAGCTTTTTCACCGATCGCTTCCCGAAGCAGATAAGCACCTACCTGTTGGCTCCCTCCCGGGAGGCCGAGGAGAAGAACTGGGGCTTCGTACGCGAGCACTTCTCACCGACGGCGCTGAAGACCTGCGCGACCTACACCGTCCAGGGCTTCACCGGGATCGGCACCGTCTGAACCGATTCCATCACCGCTCACCGACGCACCGTCCGGAGGCAGCGCCGCCGACCGCCATTCCTCGAAGGGAAACAACCACCATGTCCATCACCGTCGACGAGGGCGGCGCCCGTCCCGCCACCGAGCCCCGTCAGCGCATCCATCCCGACCTCGGCCACGCACACACCCCGATGCCGCCGGCGCCGCCGGTCACCATCGGCGTGGTCGAGGGCATCGCGACCGGCTCACCCGCGCAGATCGTGGACCAGGCCGAGGCGGCCGAACGGGTCGCCGCCCTGTTCACGGATCCGGCCCAGCGCGCCCGCATCGCCCGGGTCTACGAGAAGACCCGGATCACGACCCGGCGGATGGCGGTCGACCCGACCGCGCCCGAATTCCGGTCCTTCAGCAGACAGCCCGGCACGCTGCGGGAGCGGATGAACCTCTTCTACCGGCACGCCGCACCGCTGGCGGTGGACGTCGCGGGCCGCGCGCTCGCCGACTCCGGCGCGGCGGCCGCCGACATCGGGCTGCTGGTGTTCGTCACCAGCACCGGTTTCATCGCTCCCGGCGTGGATGTCGCGGTGCTGCGGGAGCTCGGACTCGCGCCGACCGTGGGGCGGGTGGTCGTGAACTTCATGGGGTGCGCGGCCGCCCTGAACGGCATTCGCACCGGCGTCGACTACGTGCGCGCACATCCGGACAAGAAGGCGCTGGTCGTGTGCCTCGAGTTGAGCTCGGTGAACGCCGTCTTCGCCGACGATGTCAACGACGTGATCATCCACAGCCTCTTCGGCGACGGATGCGGCGCGGTGGTGCTCGGCGCGAGCCAGGCCAGGCAGCCGCTGGCGCCGGGCCGGGTCGTGGTGCGCGACAGCTTCAGCCACCTGTTCGACGCCGCCGAGGACGGCATCGTGCTCGGGGTCAACCACAACGGCATCACCTGCGAGTTGTCGGAGAACCTGCCGCGGTACATCTACCGCGGGGTCGACCCGGTGGTGCGGGAAGTGCTGGCGCGCAACGGTCTGCGCAAGAGCGACATCGATCTGTGGGCGATCCACCCGGGCGGACCGAAGATCATCGAGGAATCGGTGCGCTCGCTGGGGCTTTCGTCCGAGCAGGCGGCGCCGAGCTGGGACGTGCTGGCCCGGCACGGCAACATGCTCTCGGTCTCGCTGATCTTCGTGTTGGAGCAGATGATCGCGCAGTCCGCGACCGCCGAACCCATCTCGACGGGTGTGGCGTTCTCCTTCGCGCCCGGGGTCACGCTCGAGGGCCTGATCTTCGACATCATCCGTCGCTGAGGCCGTCATGCAACTCCTCCGATTTCTCGTATCGATTTCCTGGGCGCGCATCGCCGCGGTCGTCGCCGCGGGCCTGGTGTGCGGTGCGGCCAACACCTATCTGGTCACCCTGATCAACGGGGTGGTCTCGCCCGCGCCGCATCCGCGGGTCACCCTGGCGCAGTTCGCGCTCACCGGGCTGGTGGTGCTGGTCAGCGGCCTGCTGTCGCAGGTGCTGCTGATCCGGTTGGCGCAGGACGCCATCTACCGGCTGCGGGCCGATCTGAGTTCGAGCGTGGTGGCCGCGCCGCTCGAGCATCTGGAACGGCTCGGCACGCACCGCCTGGTGGCCACCCTCACCGAGGACGTGCGGGCGCTCTCCCAGGCGGTGACGGCGATTCCGGCGATCTGCATCGACGTGGCGACCATCATCGGCTGCTTCGTCTACCTCGCGATGGTCTCCGGACCGATCTTCGCGATCACCATCGCGGGCACGCTGCTCGGGGTCGCCTGCGTCGAGCTGTTCCTCGGCCGGGTGCGGCGCATCTACCGTGACGCCAGGGAGAACGAGGACGCGCTGCTGCGTTCGTTCCAGTCGGTCACCCTGGGGATCAAGGAACTCAAGCTGCACCGCGGCAGGCGCCGCGACTTCATGGACCGGCATCTGCTCGGCGCCGCCCGCGACCTGCGCACGCAGAACGTCGACGCCGGCTCGAAGTTCTCGGTGGCCCAGGGGCTCGGCCAGCTGCTGCAACTGGCGACGATGGCGCTGATCCTGTTCGCGGTGGCCGCCGCGATGGACCTGCCGCGCGAGGTGATGATCGGCTACGTCCTGGTGACCACGTTCCTGGCGATGCCGATGCAGAACTTCATGCACCGCATCCCGGACCTGCTGCGCGGCGACGTGGCGCTGGCCAAGATCCGCGCGATGAACCTGTCGCTGGAGACCATGCACGACGAGGAGCAGCTGCCCTACGCGCAGCGTCCCGCCGTCGAGTCGGCCCGGCTCGAGCTCGCCGGGGTGGAGTACAGCTACCGGCAGGACGCGCCGCCGCAGTTCCCGCCGGGCCCGCCCGGACAGCATCCCGGCGGCAGGCCGCCGCTGCCGCCGCCCGGCGCCGGCGGGCTGCCGCCGCAGGGTCCGCCCGACGTGAACGGTCATCGCACGGTCAGCCACGCGGGCGCCGACGGCAGACCGGTACCGCTCGGACCGCCGCCGCCCGGCGCCGAGGACGAGTCCGGCTTCCGGCTCGGCCCGGTGGATCTGGTGTTCGAGCCGGGGCAGATCACCTTCGTGGTCGGCGGCAACGGCAGCGGCAAATCCACGCTGGCCAAGCTGATCACCGGACTGTATGTGCCGCGCGCGGGCACGGTGCGGCTCAACGGCGAACCGATCGACCACCAGAACATCGAGTGGTTCCGGCAGAACACCTCGGCGGTGTTCACCGACTTCCACCTCTTCGAGGAGTACCTCGGGTTCGACGGCCCTGGTGTCGACGACGAGGTGCGGCGGTACCTGCGCGAGTTGCGGCTCGACGACAAGGTGACGGTGCGGGACGGGAGGCTCTCGACCGTGGCGCTGTCGCAGGGTCAGCGCAAGCGGCTCGCGCTGCTGACGGCACTGCTGGAGGACCGGCCGATCTACGTGTTCGACGAGTGGGCGGCCGATCAGGAACCGAAGTTCCGCGAGGTGTTCTACCGGGAGATCCTTGACGGGCTCAAGCGGCGCGGGAAGACGGTCATCGTCATCACCCACGACGACCGGTACTTCGATCGCGCCGACCGGCTGGTGAAGCTGGATTTCGGCCGGGTGGTGGATCCGGTCACCGTGCCCGGCTGACACCCGCCGCGTCGCGATGCCGGTGACTCCGCCGACGGGCGGGGTCACCGGGCTCGGTCATCTCCGTCGGTTCCCGGCCGTCATCTCGGCCACCCGGGTGGCCAGGGTCGCGCCCGCCGCCCGCAGCGGCTCGGTGCTGCGCAACGCCCGGCACAGGATGAACGCGCCTTCCAGCGCGGCCAGGATCGCCAGGATCAGTTCCCGGGCGTGCGCCTCCGGCAGCCCGCGGCGCTGGAAGTACGCGGCCCCCTCGGCGACCCAGGAGCCGATCACCTCGGCCGTCACCGCACGCAGGCCGGGCTCGCTGTCGGCGATCTCGCCGGCCACGGTGCCGACCGGGCACATGTTGATCCAGCCGGTCTGCTCGATCTGGTCGGCCGCGGCGGCGAACGCGGCCGGGACGGCGTCGCGCAGGTCGGCGTGCTCGTCCATCAGCAGTGGGATCAGCTGCAGGTAGGCCGCGCCGGACTCGCGCAGGGCGGCGGCGGCCAGCTGGGGCTTGCCCTCGGGGAAGTGGTGGTAGAGCGAGCCCATCGGCGCGGCGGCGGCGACGGTGATCTGTTTGACGCTGGTGCCGTGGTACCCCCGCACGCGCAATTGCTCGGTCATCGCGGTGACCAGGCGTTCCCGCGTGCTGCTCGGCATCTTCCCGGTTGACATCTGCTCGGCCACGGTTCCAGACTAGAGCAAATACTCTAGAGCGATCGCTCGAATGGAGGCTCGGGATGCCGACCGTCGAACTCGCCGCGGGCAGGCTGCACTATGTGGAGCGGGGGGACGGGCCGCCCGTCGTCCTGCTGCACGGCCTGCTCATGAACCACACCGTGTGGGACGAGGTGCTCGACCTGCTGCCCACCGGATTCCGCTACGTCCTGCTCGACCTGCCGCTCGGCGCGCATCCCGAACCGCTGCGCCCCGGCGCCGACCTGAGCCTGCACGGACTCAACCGCCTGGTCGCGGACTTCCTGGCCGCCCTCGACCTGCGCGACGTGACCCTGGTGCACAGCGATTGGGGCGGTGCGCTGTTCCTCACCGCGTACGGCCTCGACGAACGGGTCGGTGGCCTCATCGCACTGCCCTGCGAAGCCTTCGGCAACTTTCCGCCCGGACTGCCGGGCCGGATGGCCGTGATCGCCACGCGCGTGCCGGGCGGCGTGCCGTTGGCGTTGCGGCAGTTGCGGATTCCGTGGTTGCGGCGCTCACCGCTGTTGTTCGGGTGGATGGCGCGCGGCGGGGTGTCCGACGAACTGGTGCACGGGTGGACCGAGCCGGGGCTGCGCGATCCGGGCATCCGGCGCGACCTGCTCGCCTACGCGCGCAGCGGGTTCCACCAGCGTGAGCTGATCGCGAACACCGAAGCGCTCCGGCGCTTTTCCGGGCCCGCGTTGATCCTGTGGTCGTCCGCGGGGAAAGTGATGCCGCGCGAGCACGGCCGCGGGCTGGCCGAATTGATCCCCGACGCGCGGCTGGTCGAGATCGATGACGCGTATGTCCTGTCGATGCTCGACCAGCCGCGTGCGGTGGCCGCGGCGATGGGCTCGTTCCTGCTCGCCCACCGGGCCGTCTCCGACCGCTGACCGCCCGGGCGGCGGCCTACTGCGCGGCGGGAGCGGACTCCACCGGGACCAGCGAGCCCTCGATCGCGCCGACGCCCGCGCCGATCAGCGCACCCACCGCGACCGCGGGTGCGGCGACGAACGCGTAGCCGAGCACCGCGCCGATCACCGGCATCACGACCAGGCCGGCGGGCAGGAACGGAATGCCCGCGATGAACCCGGCCGCGGCGCCGACCATCGCGCCGGCGCTGGAGATGGGCGAGGCCACCGTGTTGGCGACGACCGCGCCGATCGCCGCGTCACCGATCACCCGTTCGGCGATCACGTCCGAGCGGGCCGGATCCATGCCGGTGCTGTCGAGCATGGTCGACAGCCCGTTCTCCACGTCCGCCGAGCCCTGGTTGATCTGGGCGGCGGTCTCCGCCGGGACGAAGTCCGGGCGCGTGATCGAGACACTGCCGATCGTGATGTCGTTCGCGACCGGCGGCGCGGCGGGCGCGGGCGGCACCGGCTCGTCGATCGCGGTCGCCGCGGGCACGACCGCCGGAGCGACCGGGTCGGCGACCGGTGCGGCGGCGGCCTGCGGTCCGGCCACCGGCGCGCCGAAATTGGCCGCGGCGAACGGGATCGCGCGCAGTGGCGCGCCGCCGTCGACCGGGCCGACGGGCAACTGCGCGATCGGCGCGGTGAACGGCTGGTCGTCGGCCAGTGCCGGCGTGGTCCCGACCACCGCCACACACATCGCCCCGCCGAGCAGGACGGTGGCGGGACGCAGGACGAACGAACGGTGTGGAGCGGTGGGCGTGCGATGTTTGCCCATGGGCTACCTCATTCCGAAGGGAGGACGACCTATCGGATCTGATTCGGAGCGAGGCAACCCGTGGATGAGGCGAGCGGGTCAGCTCGCCGGCGGCTCCGGCGGCAGCGGCGCGTTCGCGCCCTCGACCGCACCGACACCCGCCCCGATGACGGCGCCGGTCACGATGGCGGGCACGGTGATCATGGAGTAGACCAGCGTCGCCCCCACCACCGGCCCGACGACCAGACCGGTCGGCAGGAACGGGATACCGAACAGGAAGCCGATGCCGCCGCCGACGAGCGCGCCCACACCGGCCGCCACCGGCGCGATCGCGATGCCACCGATCGCCGCGCCGATCGCCGCGTCGCCGATCACGTGTGCGGCGATCTGATCCGAGCGTCGCGGCTCGAAGCCGGTGCTGTCGAGCACATCCGACAATCCGTCTTCCAATCCGGCCGCACCCGCGTTGATCTGGGCGGCCTGTTCGGGCGGGAGAGCGCCGGGACGATCGAGCTCGACCCGGCCGATCCGGACCCGATCGGTCTGCGGCGCCGCGCTGTCGGCGACGGGAACGAGGCCGGGGTCGGTGTCGGCCGGAACGGGGGCCGCCGCCGGGGCAGGCGTGGCTGCCCCGAAGACTTCGGGTGGGGCGACGGCCTCGACCGGCCCGGCCCCGAGCGCGGGCATCGGCAGCGCGGGCATCGGCTCGGCCGCCGGGGCAGGCAGGGCCGCGAGGGGCGCGGGCACGCCGGGCGGGGGTGGTGCGAGGGGCGGGGGCGCCAGCAGGCCGAGTGCCGCGTCGACCAGCTCGGCGAGCCCGCCCGGCGGCGCGCCGGGCACCTGCCCGACGGCGTGGATGACCGGCACCTGGATCGGCGGCGGGGCCGGGTCGGCCAGGGCGGGACCGGTCCCGACGACGGCCGCGCACACGGCTCCGCCCAGCAGGACGGTGGCCGGGCGGAGGATGAACGAGCGATACGGAGCTGCGGGCTTGCTGGATGTGCCCATGGGCTACCTCATTCCAGGAAAGGAGGACCTGTGGAACCGATTCGTAGCGAGAGCGCCGAGCGGATGAACGAGATCGAGCCGAGTTCGATCGTAGTTGGACCGGCGTCGGCGCGACGTGATAAGAGGGTTGTCATGTCACGTTCACCGCTCGTCTGCCCCGGAGACACCGTCGTCGCGCGCCGGGGCGTCCCCGCGCGGCGGGGCGCGGCGGCGGCGTGAGGACGCCGGAGGAGTCGCCGGCGGTTCGCGGGCGCACCGCGTCCGGCACCACGGCGCGCACCAGCACCTATCGCAGCGACCTGGACGGGTTGCGCGGTATCGCCATCGCGCTGGTGGTGATCTTCCACATCTGGATGGGCCGGGTGTCCGGCGGCGTCGACGTGTTCCTGGTGCTCGCCGGCTTCTTCTTCACCGGGTCACTGCTGCGGCGGGCCGAGACGGGGGAGGGGGTCGCGCTGCGAGCGACGGCGGCCCGGCTGGGCAGGCGCCTGCTGCCCGCGCTGGTGGTCGTCCTGGTCACCGTCGCCGTGGTCGGCGTGCTGACCAGGCCCTACACCCAGTGGACGGATCTGGCGTCCCAGACGCTGGCCTCGCTGCTGTACTACCAGAACTGGCACCTGGCGCTGTCCTGGTCGGATTACCTCGCGGCCGATCCGTCGGTGAGCCCGCTGCAGCACCTGTGGTCGATGTCGTTGCAGGGCCAGTTCTATGTGGCGACGTTGCTCGGCATCGCCGCGCTGGTGTGGGTGTGCCGGACGGTGGGCAGGCCGGCGGCGCTGCGCCCCGCGGTCGCGCTGGTGCTGGCCGTGCTGGCGGCGGCCTCGTTCGGGTACGCGGCGCGCGGGGTGGGACTGCACCAGGGCTGGAACTACTACGACAGCTTCGCGCGCGCCTGGGAGCTGCTGGCGGGCGCGCTGATCGCGGTCGCGTTGCCCGCGCTGTCGCTGCCCCGGGTGCTGCGGGTGCTGCTGGCGCTCGCCGGGGCGACACTGGTGCTGGCGTGCGGCTGGATCGTCGACGGCGCCGCGCGCTTCCCCGGCCCCGCCGCGCTGATCCCGGTCGGCGCGACGCTGGCGTTGATCCTGGCCGGGCAGAACCTCGCGACCGGGGCGCTGCCGTTGCCGAACCGGCTGCTGGCCGCCGCGCCGATGGTGCGGCTCGGTGAACTGGCCTACGCGCTGTATCTGTGGCACTGGCCGTTGCTGATCTTCCTGCTCGCCGAGCGCGGCACCCCCACCATCGGCGTGGAGGGCGGTCTGGTGGTGCTGGCCGGCTCGCTGGTGCTGGCCTACCTGACCCACCGCTACGTCGAGCAGCCGCTGCGCGCCCCCGCCCCGGCCCGGCCGCCGCGCGCGCAGACCGGGCGTCACGTGGTGCTGGCGCTCGGCGTGAGCCTGCTCGCGCTCGCCGTCACCGCGCAGGTGGTGGCCGGTCTGCTGCCGCCGCGCCCGGTCTCCGAACTCGATCCGATCCGCTATCCCGGTGCCGAAGCGCTGGTCGGCGGCGCGCACACACCCCGCGCGGACATGCGGCCCACCGTGTTCGAGGCCCCGGCCGACGCCGCCTACCCCACCCACGACGGCTGCATCGCCGATTGGGACACCCGCGAGGTGATCACCTGCGACTACGGCGACACCGCCGCCGAGCGGACCATCGCGGTGGTGGGCAGTTCCCACGCCGAGCACTGGGTGCCCGCGCTCGACCTGCTCGGACGCGAGCACGGCTTCCGGATCGCGGTCTACCTCAAGATGGGCTGCCCGCTGACCGTCGCCGAGGAGGTGTCGTACAAGGGGCAGGCCATCCCGGACTGCCGGGACTGGTCGGCCGAGGTGATCGACCGGCTCGGCGTGGACCGGCCGGAGTGGGTGTTCACCACCGGCACCCGTCCGCGCGACAAGACCGGCGACGAGACCCCCGCCGACTACCTGGCGGTGTGGACGCGGCTGTCCGAACACGGCCTCAACGTGCTGGCCATGCGTGACACCCCGTGGCTGCGCCGCGACGGGGTGCGCTACCGCGCCATCGACTGCCTGGCCCAGAACGGCGACCGCTACAGCTGCGGCATGCGCCGGGCCGACGCGCTCGACCCGGTCAACCCGGCCGAGGAACCGGCGACGTCGTTTCCGAACGTCTTCCCGCTCGACCTCTCCGACGCCGTCTGCGAGGTCGACATCTGCCCGGTCGTGGAGGGCAACATCCTCATCTACCACGACGAGCACCACCTCACCGCCAGCTACTCGCGGTCGATGGCGCCGGAACTGGGCCGCAGGCTCGGCCCGATCCTCGGCTGGTGGTGACGGACCCCGTGACGCGGTGACGTCGGCCGGAACAGCGCGGTGACGTCGGCCGGATCAGCGCGGTGTCTCCGCGCGCCGGGCCTTGCGCAGCGACAGCCTGCCCGGCTGGCGCTCCTCGATCGCCTCGCCGACCATCGCGCGCACGGCGTCCCGGAGGCCGTGCAGCGGCGGCCTGCTGATCAGGCCCGCGCCGGGGTCCTTGCTCAGTTCCCGCCACAGCGCCCAGCACAGGGCGAGCATCACCAGCACGAACGGTAGCGCCACCAGGATCGTGGCCGCCTGCAGCGAGGCCAGTCCGCCTTCGAGCAGCAGCACGGCCGCGACCGCCGACATCAACGTGCCCCACAGCACCACCAGCCACGACGGCGGATGCAGCGACCCGCGGCTGGTCAGCGAGCCCATCACCAGCGAGGCGGAATCGGCGCTGGTCACGAAGTAGGTCATCACCAGGATCATCGACACCCAGGAGGTGATGGTGCCCAGCGGCAGCGCCTCGAGCATGCCGAACAGCGAGGCTTCCGCGTCGGCGGCGATCGCGCCGAGGTCGGCCACCCCGGTGGTGGTCAGCCGGATCGCGGTGCCGCCCATCACGCAGAACCACACCACGGTCACGCCGCTGGGCACCAGCAGCACCCCGACCAGGAACTCCCGGATCGTGCGCCCGCGCGAGATGCGGGCGAGGAAGGTGCCGACGAACGGCGCCCAGGACAGCCACCACGCCCAGTAGAAGACGGTCCAGGCGCCCATCCACTCCGGGTCGGCGTTGGCGCTGGTCCTGGTCGCCAATTGCAGCAGGTTCGCCAGGTAGTTCCCGACCGCGGGCGGGATGGTGTCGAGGATGTAGACGGTGGGCCCGAGCACGAACACGAACAGCATCAGCAGTGCCGCCAGCCCGACGTTGATGGTGGACAGCCACTTGACGCCGCGGTGCAGACCGGAGAACGCCGAGGTCACGAACGCCGCGCCGAGGGCGATGATGATGATCAGCTGGACGGTCACCGTGTCGGGTGTGCCGAGGGTGAGGTTGAGGCCCTTGGCGACCTGCAGCGCGCCGAGCCCGAGGCTGGTGGCGGTGCCGAAGACGGTCGCGAACACCGCGAGCAGGTCGACCGCCTGCCCGATCCAGCCGCGGGCCCGCCGTTCGCCGATGAGCGGCACGAACGCCGAGGACAGCCGGTTGCCGCGGCGTTTGCGGAAGGTCGCGTAGGCCAGGGCCAGCCCGACGATGCCATAGATCGCCCACGGCGTCAGCGTCCAGTGGAACAGCGAGAACTGCATGGCCACATTGGCCGCGGCCGTGCTCTTGGCCGCGACGTCCATCGACGGCGGCGGGGAGACGAAGTGCTGCAACGGTTCCCCGACGCCGAAGAACATCAGGCCGATGCCCATGCCCGCGCTGAACATCATCGCGATCCAGGCCAGATTGCCGAACTCGGGTTCCTCGTCGTCCGCGCCGAGCCGGATGCGGCCGAACTTCACCGCGATCACCACACACAGCACCAGGAACAGGTCGGCGGCGATGACGAACAGCCATTCGAAGTTGTCCAGCACCCACTGCAGCGCGGTGTCGGAGGCCCGGCCGAAGCCGGTCTGGTCGACCGCCGCCCAGATCAGGACGGCGGCCACGGCGGCGACGCCGATGCCGATCAGGCGCGCGTCGGGTCTCGGTGTAGACGTGCTCTCGGTATCCATCACCCTCCACTATGGTCGGTAACGATGAGTTCGCCGAATGGACTCGCCGCGTCGACTCGCGCGGAGATCGCCCGGTCAGCGGCCGATAGCGGGATCGCCACGCGGATGCGAGCTGCCTCGGGTACGCGCGTGTTCACCGGCGGCGCTAGGCTCACCCGGGAAGCAGCACCGGACGCGCCGGGCCGGCGGGGGCGGGGTGGGACCGGGTCCCGTCGTCGGCGGAGCGCGGCGGTGCATCGACGCGCCGAGGGGGGACGCACATGTGGTTCGTGGTCGACACCGCCGAGCCGGACAAGGGGATCCGGCACGTGCCCGAGGACGGGCCGGCGCGCACGCGCTCGCTGACCCGGGCGATCCGGCCGAATTCACTCGCCGCGGTGGCCGTTTCGGTGGTCGGGCGGGCGATCGAAGCGGCCCGCCCCATCGGCCGCGAGGTTCCGGTGCGCGGTGAGGACCACCGCGTGCTCGCCATTCCGGTGCCGGGCCCGGACGGGGCGCCGCTCGCGGTGCAGCTGTGGGCCGCGGCTGCCCGGGTGACGCCGCCGGAGCCGCCCGCGGTGGACGTCTTCGTCTGGGACGGGCCGCAGTGGACGGTGCGCAGCAGCGGTGCGGGCGGGCCGGTGCTGCCACCCGGGCATCCACTGCTGCACGGCGCCTGGTTCCTGTCCAGGATCATCGAATGCGAGGGCCGCGACCGGCTGATGAGCGCGGCGCTCGACCCGCGGCCGGGGGTGTTCTGGCAGGGGTCGATGCAGGTCCGCACGCCCGACGATCGGACGACGCGCGTGTTCGGGTTCTTACGTCCGCACGGCACGAGCGCACTGCGGGCGGTGCTGTTGCAGATCGAATCGGCGCGCGCGCCCGGCCTGGTGCCGCCGACCTATCATCACGACGCGGCCGCCGCCCTGCTCGACGGGGCGACCGCGCTGATCGACCTGCAGAGCCTGCAGATCATCGAATGGCTCACCCCGCCGCCGGCCGGTATCGCCTGGCGTCACCACCCGGCCTCGCGTGAGCTCGATCCGGCGCCGGACGGACGGGAATTCTCCCTGGCGACCACGCATCTGGTGCACCCGGACGATCTGGCCCGGTATCTGGAGGCGCTGCGTGATCTGAGCGAGCACCGGCGCGACGAGGTGCGGATCCGGGTCCGGCTGCTGACGGTGCGCCGCGGCTGGCAGCTCGTCGAGTTGTACTGCGTGCGGCTGCCGAAAGGGTTGCCGCGCTTCGCCACCTGCCTGATCCGGATCGCTCGATGATGACTCCGGTGTTGCCCGCCGGGTTCCCGCATCGATAGCCGAGCGTTCGCCAGCGCGGGCGGGAGGGACGGGAGGCCGCGCGCGGACAAGGGGACACCGCAGCGGACGAGACGATCGCCGGGCCGCGCCGCGCGGGCCGCATTTCAGGACATTCGTCCAGTTCAGCGCGGCCGTGGCCGGGGACAAGGGTGCGGACATGTGCCCGGACGCATCATGATCGAGTTGGTAGCATGGCGGTTCCAGCCGACCGGATGCGGGTGCGCTCGCGGATGCACCTCGAGAGAGTTTTTCCATGCAGTTTGAAATCGTCGAGCGGGACGAAACATGGGTCGCCGGTTTGCCCGTCCGCAGTCCGAAACGCGCGCTCGGGGAACTGCGTGACCACGACCTCGAGGCGGCCTGGGCGGCGGTGCTGCACCAGGAGCTCGGCGGGCCGCTGGCCAGCGCCTACACCGACTACACCGGTGAGCTCGGCACCTACAACACCCAGATCGTCGGCTATCAGTGCCGGTCGTTCGACGAGGTCACCCGGGGTCATCTGGTGGCGCGCCTGCCGCGCGGCAGCTACGCGCGGTTCTCCTCGGTGGGGAACTTCCCGCAGGTGATGACCGACCTGTGGACGCAGATCGCCTACGCCGAGGAACACAAGCAGATCAAGCGCACCTACACCGGAGATTTCGAGTGCTATCCGCACGCCTACAAGATCGAGCTGTACCTGGCGGTCGATCCACGATGACCTACACGATCGCGGTCCGCGGCGAGGCGATCTACGGCGGGCTGGTGGTACCGCGGGTGCGGCCGAGCTTCAAGGTCAGCAACAGCGATCTGATCGAGTTCCTCAAGGACCGGCTGCGTGACCGGGACGCGGGCGAGGAGCTGATGTACACCGTGTACGTGCCCGATCCCGCGGGCAACTACAACGCGATGGTGTGCTTCGAGTACGCCGAGCCCGGCCTGGTCCCGGTGGGTGATCTGCTCGTGCGGGTACCCAAGGGGGTGTACGCGCGGTTCGCGCCCAACGGCGACTATCACGATCCGGTGGAGGATGTGTGGGCCCAGGTCGACGACGCCACCGCGTCCGCCGAGATCACCCGGGCCTACCGGGAGGAGATCGAGGTGTGGCGGGGCCGCGACCAGGTGGAACTCTACATCTCCATCCTCGTCTGATTAGCTAAGCGTTAACTGTCGATGAACCGACTGGTCTTCAGGTTCTGTCATGTCCAGCCGATTTCATCGGCATGACCTGCAGATTTGTCGGGTCGTGCGAAGAGTTTCCGCCGAAGTAACCAGATTCCTGGTGAATTCCTGTGAGATGACGGATACTGCCGTTGGCAACTCTCCCGATGTCGGCGACGGGGGAGAGTGGGTACGGCCGAGCCCGGGTCGGGCACGGTCAGCGGTGACAACGGAGTAGGAACACCATGACTGTCGAGACGGTCGCAGTCGGCGCCGGGGGCGCACGTGAGACCGAGGTGTTGCGGTTTCGCGACATGCAATCCGGTTACGTCTTCCATGTGACTACTCCGGATGCCCATCCGGATCTGTGGCGGCGCTACCTCGGCGGAGCATTGCAGGTGTATCGGCAGTACGGCGTGGAATCGGCACTCGAATACGACCGGGTAACCGACGGGCGATCCACGTCGCTGTTCTTCGCCGCGGTCGATCCCGAGGGCGCGATCGTCGCGGGACTGCGCGCGCAGGGCCCCTACCGCAGCGCCGCCGAGGCGCACGGCCTCGGCGCCTGGACCGGCAGACCGGGAGAAGCCGCGCTGCGCACCATGATCGGCGACCGCATCGGTGAGGGCGTGGTCGAGGCCAAGGCCGTCTGGGTGTCCCGCGAGGCCGCGCACCGGCCGCATCTGGGTGCGGCGGTGGCCCGCTGCGTCGTGCACTCCGCCTGGTTGCTCGGCGCGCGGTGGGGTTTCGCGACCACGGCCGAACACAGCATCGCGCTGTATCGCTCCAGCGGCGGCCGCGTCGCCGGCGAGATCGCCCCGGTGCCGTACCCGGACGAGCGCTACCGCACCGTCCCGCTCTGGTGGGATACCACCGCCTACCGCCTGCACGCGACCCGGTCGCAGAGCGCGCTCACCATGATCGAGCGCGCCGCGCTGCGCGCGTGGGGTGTGCCGCGGCCGGTGCTCGCGACGAAGGGCGGGGCGGCGCGATGACCGACGAGGCCGACCAAGGCGCCGAGCACCGGCCACTGATCCTCGACGAGCACGCCGACGACGACGCCGCCGCGCTGGCCCGCCTGCGCACCACCCGGTCGATCCGCATCCTCGACCTGCGCGACCCGCTGCGGGCGGAGCTGGCGAAGGTGTGCGATCCACCGGAGGGGCCCGAATCGGACCGCTGGGTCTACTACCCCTGGCGGCGGGTGCTGGTCGGCCTGCCCGGCCCGCGCACCTTCCGCGCGGTCCGGCTCGACCGCAACCGCAACAAGCTCACCCGCGCCGAACAGGCCGCCCTCGGCCGGATGAAGGTCGGCATCGTCGGCCAGAGCGTCGGACACGCCATCGCGCACACGCTCGCACTGGAGGGCTCCTGCGGGCTGCTGCGGCTGGCCGATTTCGACGACATCGAACTGTCCAACCTCAACCGGGTGCCGGGCACCCTGTTCGACATCGGCGTGAACAAGGCGGTGGTCACCGCGCGCCGCATCGCCGAACTCGACCCCTACCTGCCCGTCGAGGTCATGACCTGCGGTGTCGAGGACGGCAGCGTCGACGAATTCCTGCACGGGCTCACCCTGGTGCTCGAGGAGTGCGATTCCCTCGACGTGAAATTCGCCGTGCGTGAGGGCGCGCGCCGACACCGACTGCCGCTGCTCATGGACACCAGCGACCGCGGCCTGTTCGACGTCGAACGCTACGACCTGGAACCCGATCGCCCACCCTTCCATGGACTGCTCGGCGCCACCACCGCCGCCGACCTGCGCGGTCTGACCACGAAAGAGAAAGCGCCGCACGTCATGCGGATCCTCGACCCCGGCGAGCTGTCCGCCCGGATGGCGGCCAGCCTCGCCGAGATCGACGAGACCGTGACCACCTGGCCGCAGCTCGGCGGTGACGTGCAACTCGGCGCGGCGATCGCGGCCACCGCGGTGCGCCGGATCGGGCTCGGCCTCAAACTGTCCTCCGGCCGCACCCGGGTCGACCTCGAGCGCGCGCTCGACGGGCTCGCCGAACCCGCCCCGGTCGAGGATCTGGTGTGGGACGACGGACCCGAACCCGGCCTGCTCCCGCCCGGCCCGCCGCGCGCCAAGGTGGCGGGCACCGCGCAGCGCGCGCCCTCGGGCGGCAACGTGCAGCCGTGGACGCTGCACCTGACCGACGAAGAGCTGCGCATCGCGCTGGATCCGGGACGCTCCTCGGCCATGGACATCGGCTACCGCGGCAGCGCGGTCGCGATCGGCGCCGCCCTGCACAACGCCAGGGCGGCCGCCGCCGCGCACGGCCTGCTCGGCGAGCACCGCCTGATCGAGGACGAGAGCGCCCCGCTCACGGCGGTCCTGCGCTTCGGCGCGGGCAGCGACCAGCTGTTGGCGCGGGACTATCCCGCCGCGCTCACCAGGGCGACCAACCGCAGGCTCGGCACCGGCGCGCCCATCCGTGACGGCGTGCTCGCCGCCCTGGCGGCCGCCGCGCGCGCGGCGGGCGGGCGGCTGCACACCCTGACCGATCGCGCGGCGCTGGCCGAGGCCGCCGAATTGCTCGGCGGCTCCGATCGGGCCCGCTTCCTCACCCCGCGCCTGCACCAGGAGATGTTCGAGGAACTGCGCGGCCCCGGCGAGGATCTGCGCGACGGCATCGACCTGCGCAGCATGGAACTGGCACCCGACGAGCACGCCAAACTCCGCATCGCGGCCCGGTCCGATGTGATGGACCGACTGCGCGAATGGTCCGGCGGCCGCGCGCTCGGCGAACTGACCAGGGACCGGGTGCTGTCGAGTTCGGCGCTGGTCGCGGTCACCCTGCCCTGCGAGGGCGGCCGCGACGCGGCCTCGCTGAGCGACTACGCCCGGGCAGGCGCGGCCCTGCAACGGGTGTGGCTGGAGGCCGGACGACGAGGGCTGGCCGTGCAACCGGTGTCGCCGGTGTTCCTCTACGCACACCGCGCCGAGGAGCTGACCGCGATTTCAGAGGATTTCGCGGATACACTAACGTCACTTCAGGGCCGTTTCCTGGACCTGCTGGGAGTGCCAGGGCATGAGATCATGGCGTTGGTGCTTCGTCTGAGCTACGCGGCAGCAGCCACGGTCCGCAGCAGGCGGTTACCAGCGCCGGGTGCGGGCCAGGGCAGCTAGCACGATCGGAGACAAGGTGCCTCGGCGAACGCTCGACTCACTGGTGACGCAAGTCGCCTCCGAGTTGATGGGCGTCGACGCCACCACCATGGTGGCGTCGAGCGAACGGGTGCTGGCCAAGCTGGTCGAGCATTTCGACGTCGACTTCAGCTACCTGCGCCACACCAACCGGGAGAACCGCACCACCGTGCTGGTCGCCGAATGGCCGCACCGCGCCGACGTCCCCGACCCCGATCCGCTGCGCGTGGTCCGCTTCGCCGACGCCGACTCGGTCTTCCGGGAACTCGAGCACGCCACCGAGCCGATCATCGTCCGGCCCGGCCACGATTCGGCCGACTACCAGGAGACCATCCGTAAATCCTCGGGAATTCCGAAGGTGGCGATGGCCTGCGTGCCGCTGGTCTCGCGCGGGGAGTCCACCGGCGTGCTCGGCTTCATCAAGGAGGGCGACCGCAGCTGGAGCACCCGCGAACTCAACGTGCTCAAGGCCATCGCCGCGCTGTTCGCCCAGGTGCAGGCCAGGGTGGTGGCCGAGGAACGGTTGCGCTACATCGCGCTGCACGACGACCTCACCGGCCTGGCCAACCGCCGGGCCCTGCTCGAATACATGGAGGACCGGCTGCGGCCCGGCAGCCCCGGCCCGGTGGCCGCGTTCTTCCTCGACCTGGACCGGCTCAAGGCCCTCAACGACTTCCTCGGTCACACCGCGGGCGACAACTTCATCCGCACGCTGTCCTCCCGGCTGCGCGAGAACCTGGACCCCAACGACATGATCGCCCGGCTCGGCGGCGACGAATTCGTCATCGTGCCCGCCAAGCCGATGGACGCCGTCGCGGCCGAACTCGAGGCCACCCGGTTGCAGCAGTTGATCGGGCGGCGCGTGACCGTCGGCGGGGAATCGGTCAGCCGCGGCGCGAGTGTCGGTGTCGCCGTGGGCATTCCGGGGCAGACGACGGTGGCCGACGTGCTGCGCCGCGCCGACCACGCGCTGCTGTCGGCCAAATCCGGCGGCGGCAACGGCGTCGCGGTGTTCACCGACGCGATGCGGGCCCAGTTCGAACTCCAGGACGACGTGGAGCTGAACCTGCGCGGCGCGGTGTCCGACGGCTCCCTGCTGCTGCACTACCAGCCCGAGGTGGATCTGCGCACCGGCCGGATCGTGGCGCTCGAGGCGCTGGTGCGCTGGATGCACCCCACCCGGGGCATGCTGCCGCCCGCCGCGTTCGTCACCGTCGCCGAGGCCACCAACCTGGCCGGGGAACTGGGCCGCTGGGTGATCCGCACCGCCTGCGCCCAGTTCGCGGAATGGCGCAGGCGTGGGCTGGCCGCCAACACCGTGATGCGGATCAACGTCTCACCGGTGCAGCTGGTGAGCCTGGATTTCGTCGAGCGGATCGAGGACATCCTGCGGTTGTTCGGCATCGACGGCAGCTCGGTCTGCCTGGAGATCACCGAACACGTCGTCGTGCAGGATCTCGCGCGCACCCAGGTCACCCTGCGCGGACTCAAGCGGATGGGGGTTCAGATCGCCATCGACGACTTCGGCACCGGCTACAGCTCGCTCTCCCACCTCAAGGCGCTGCCGGTCGACGCGGTGAAGATCGACCGCGGATTCGTGCAGCGACTCGGCGCCAGCACCGACGACCTGGCCATCGTGAAGTCCATCATCGGCCTGGCCGGCTCGTTCGGTCTCGGTGTGGTCGGCGAGGGCGTGGAGACCGCGGTCGCGGCCCGCACCCTGGTCGGCCTGGGTTGCTATCGGGCCCAAGGGTTCCTCATCGCCCGCCCCATGCCCGCCGACGAAGTGGAGGCGCATCTGGTGACCGGGCGCATCCCGCTCGACCTCGACCTGCCGCGCGCGGTCCGCGGCGTCGCCAAGCGCTGACCGCCGCTTCCCGCGTTCTTTCCCGACTGTTCACCGCGCGTTGCCCGGCTGGGTTCCGGTGCCCGCCACCATCGGCGGAGTGCGCATCGTGCAGCTGGCCAATTTCTACGGCCCCCGCTCGGGTGGGTTGCGAACCGCGCTGCACCACCTGGGCGCCGGGTACGTCGCCGCCGGGCACGAGGTGGTGCTGATCGTGCCGGGACCGCGCAGGCGCGAAGAGGTGTTGCCCGGCGGCGCCGTGCGGATCACCCTGCCCGCCCTGCCCATCCCGTGGACCGGCGGCTACCGCGCCGCCGACCCGCGCCGCGTCGCCGACGTGCTCACCGGCCTGCGCCCCGACGTGCTCGAGGTCTCCGACCGGCTCACCCTGCGCGGCTTCGGCCGCTGGGCCCGCCGCCGCGACGTGGCCGGCGTGATGATCTCCCATGAACGCCTCGACCGGCTGCTCGGCCAGGTACTGCCCGGCCCGCTGGCCCGCCGCTGCGCCGACATCGCCAACCGCCACACCGCCGCCGATTACGACATCGTCGTGTGCACCACCGAATTCGCCCGCGCCGAATTCCGCCGCATCGGCGCGCCCAACGTGGAACTGGTGCCGCTGGGCGTCGACCTCGACCTGTTCAGCCCCCGCCGCCGCGACGGCCGCCTGCGCGCCGACCTCGCCGCACCCGGCCACCCGCTGCTGGTGCACTGCGGACGGCTGTCGGTGGAGAAACGCGTCGACCGCAGCATCGAGGCCGTCGGCGAACTCAACCGGGCCGGTGCACCGGTCCGCCTGGTCGTCGCCGGCGACGGACCCCGCCGCGACGCGCTGGAGAAACGCGCCCGCAGCGTGCCCGCCCTGCCCGACGGCAGGCCCGCCGTCCACTTCACCGGCTTCATCTCCGACCGCCACCGGGTCGCCACCCTGCTCGCCACCGCCGACGTCTCCCTCGCCCCCGGCCCGCACGAAACCTTCGGCCTGGCCGCCCTCGAAGCCCTCGCCGCGGGCACCCCCGTCGTCGCCAGCCGCTCCTCGGCCCTCGCCGACATCGTCACCGCCGACTGCGGCGCCATCGCCGACGACGACCCCGCCGCCTTCGCCACCGCCGTCACCGACATCCTCGCCCGCCCCCGGCCACCCGCCGCCGCGCCGCCCGCCACCGCGCCGAACAATTCACCTGGGGACGAGCGGTATCCGGCATGCTGAACCTCCTCGCCCGCTGACCCGCGTTCCGGCCAGCCGAAGGGCTCACCGCGTCCAGCTCGGGACGGAATCACCTCGGCGGTCCGGATCAGCTGCGATACTCATGTGAAAGAGCGCCGAGCCGCAAGATCCGCATCACTGCCCCCTCACACGGGTCGACCATTGACCCGGCGCTGAGCGGTTCAGCCTTACCTCATGATCCGGGCGGGAGCATGGCGAGGACTTCGGTGGCGATTGCGGTTATGGCGTCGCACGGGTGTGGGGGGTTGGGTACGAAACCGTAGTCCTTGTAGTAGAAGATCAACATGCCGCCGGTGATCTGGACGTGGAGGACGCAACTCGAACTTTCGATCCAGTCGTCTCCACGTGCTCTGCCGTCTTGGGGACCGGCGATTTCTGCGGGTCGGCCGCCCACGACGGTTTCTTGGTATGTCAGCTTCTGCCAGCCGGCGGCGGTGCCGAGCGTTGCGCTCGTCACCGCGATGCCGATCCGATATTCTTCACGACGCACGAAGTAGCAGCCCTTGCCGGGTGATGGGCCGATCGCCGGGCCTGGGCCGAAAGGCATCGGGCTTTCGAAATTGTGGGCGGCGATGAACTCTGGCGAGATGTCGGTGCACGGATCGAAGTAGCTCGGTATGAGTGCGGTTGTCGTGACCCGGACTGCGGCGTTGTCTGCGCTCTCTCCGCATGATGCGATCGTGCACGCCATGCCGATGATTGCGACACTCGCCATCCAGCTCTGCTTCATGCTCATTTGGTGGTGGCCTTCCCGGTGAGGAACCGCTCCAGGTCGTCTTCCTCCTGGGCGAGCCCGGCCAGGATCTCGGTTGTGTGTTGGAGCGTATAGCGATCCACGAAATCGAATAGACCGCGTTCTCGAAGCATGTGGTTCAAGGCCTCTTCGGATGTCGCGGTGATCTTTCGGACGTCGACCGGAAGTCCTTCCTGGTCTACGAAATCTACTCGGTTTCCGGACCTGTCGAATCCATACTCGGGAAGCTGGCCTTGCCGGAACAATGAGTCGACTATCTGTTGACGAATGGCGTGTCTGGTGTCGCGGTCGATATTTTGCGGGTCCGGGTACGGCATGGTCTCGGTTGTCGGTTCCGGATTCCACTTGTTCATCGCCGCTTCATAGCCTTGATCCTTGATGACGTCGAACACGGCATTTCCGATCATTCCTGGCCCGCCCTTACCCGGAATCTCCATGTTGTCGAGCGTCAGACTCTTCACGATTTCGCCGGCCTTCTGGCGGTTCTCGTATGTTTCCTGTTGTGCGTTGTTGTGTTCGGCGAGTTTCTGCTCGTTCTGGTACGTGAGCGCGTTCGTGATCGCGTTGGTGATGCGGCCGTCGAGTTGGGCGAGGTTGTTGCCCTGGGTCTCCAGAATGCGAGCCGGGTCGCCGCCTTCGTCTGCGAGCGCCCGGGCGATCAGATCCGCCTCGTACTCCTGGCGGCTGGTCTCGAGAAGAAGTCGCCCGGCCTCGGATTGGCTTGCGAGGAACAGAAGTCGGTCGGCGTCGGTTGTCTCCAGCACCGCTCGTTGCCCGGAAGGTGCATCGGGGTCGGGTTTCACCGTGCTCTCGTCGTGGAGTGGGCTTTCGTAGGAGGGGATGTTGGTACCCATCACGTGCGCGAGTGCGTCCGCCAGCTTGGGGTTGGCGTTGAACGCTTGGACGTTGCTTTCGAACACCGAGGAGTCACCGTCGGACTTTGGAATCCGTTGGCCGTCCTCGGTGAGCTCTGTCGGTGCGAAATAGTCGGGCAGCTGGGACAGAACCTGGTTGGCTCGCAGCCCTTCTTCGCCGGGCTTTCCGGAATCGTCCGCTACCCACTCCAACAGGTTCGATGCGGCAGCACCGTCGTCGGACCATTCATGGTGGAAGATCGTGTTGCGGAACTCATTCGGATCGAACCTGCTCGGCTTGTACTCCTCTCCCACGGCGGGCACCTCCGGCATGTCATTACCCGTCAATAAGGAGTAGTTGACCTCGTCGTTGCGGGTGGCGATGTCCAGCAACGACGCAGCGCCCGACTCGATGGTTTCTCGGTCACCTTCGTCGAAACCGGTGGGAAGGTTGCCGTTGAAGTTCTTGTCGACGTCGTCGAGGTAGTCCGCCATGTCGGCGGCCTGACGCCCGAGTTCGACGCCGAGTTCCTTGCCGGGTTCGATTCCGGGATGTGACTGGCCGAGGAGCTCGCCGAACGCGCTGAGGTCGCGGAAATTCTCGGCCAGTTCGGGCGGCCCGGTGTAGGCGCCGATGAAGTCTTCGGAACGCCCGGAGATCATGCCACGCAGATCGGCAGGCAGGTTCTGGTATGAGCCGTTGGGGCCGTTCGGGCTGGACACCTTTTCGTTCGAGATGGCAAGGATGCTGTTGGCGAGGTTTGTTCTTTGCGCAGCAGCAAGGGGGTCACCGGCTCGCTCCTTCGCGAGCAACTGCTCGTTGAGCCCGAGAACGCCTTCCTTCCCTGCCTGCTGGAAGAAGGACCGGTAGTAGTCTTGGGTACTGGCCGGGAGCGTATCGATCCCCGTGCCATTCGCCAGCGCGTCCATCTCGTACTGGCTGAGGATCGGCTGCGGCATTTGGGCGAGTATCCGGTCGACAGCTGCTTGATCGCCCTTCGCGACGGCGTCCGCGAGGGCCTTCCCGTCCTCCGAGCCGAACCGTGCTGCCTGGCTGTCGGCGTCGGCGACATCGAGGCTGGAGCCGAGTAGGTCGCCCGCGGAGCGGATCTCGACAGCCTGTTCAGCAATCCTCTGCGCTGCTCTGGAGACGGAATCCTCGAACGACCAGAACGCCGCGTTGATCAGATCCTGGTGGGCCTTGCGAGTGTCTGGATCGACATTTTCGTAATCCATCACTTTCCACGCGTCGTCAACGACCATGCCAAGTGCCTGTGCGTCGGCTACGCGTCCCTGCACGACGCGTAGATGCGCCTCCACATCGGAAATATGCTGGAAAGCGATCTGTTCCAGTTCCTCTACTTCTCCGGACAGCTTGCGAATCTGATCGTGGTCCTGCGCTACACGATCGTATGCAGCGGAGTAGGCCGAACCCTGCCATTCGACGTCGCGAAAGTAGTTGCGCGTGCTGTCGGCGTGCTCCATCAGATCCTGTCTGGAACTGGACGCCCGACGGATCCATTCGCGTACGGCCTCGAAGTTCCATGCTTCGACCTGTGACCGCTTAAGCATGGTGCACGTCCAACGCGGCCAGTGCATTCGCGAACTGCTCGTCGGTGGTCTCGAGTTTGTCGGCACACTGCGTGCAGAGGGTCGCGACCTGGCGGTATCGCTCCGCGGCACGCAGATAGGCGCCCTCAATGAACTCTGCTGCTTGGGCGATTGCGGGAGGGATACCTGACCCCGCGCCGCCTTGCCCGTCCGGGAGGGCGGCTGCCACACCGTCCGCAGCGGTACGCACATCGATTCCGTCGATGCGGTCTCCGGCTTCCTTCAGCTTGGCCGCGAGCTCGCGGATTTGGGTGACATCAGCTTCGAGCACACCGCCCCCTGGGAATTTTCCTATGAACCGCGCATGACAGTGTAGTCAGGCGTTCACGGGCCGACTGTGGGTCGCTTCCGCGCGCACTGCAGTTCCCAGTCTGATGAAGCTCACCCCTCGGTGCGGGCGCTCAAGACCGCGTCGTAGAGCTCTCGCCGGGACACACCGGTGGCGGAACTCACCTGGGCGCAGGCGTCTTTCAACCGGAGGCCGTCTTCGACGAGGGCTTCGACCTCGGGGACGAGGGTGGTGGGGTCGGTGGCGGTGGGGGTGGCGCCTGCGAGGACGACGGTGATTTCGCCGCGGGCGCCGTCGACGGCCCAGGTGGCCAGGTCGGCGAGGGTGCCGCGCACGACTTCCTCGTAGGTTTTGGTGAGTTCGCGGCAGACGGCGGCGCGGCGGTCGGGGCCGAGAACCTCGACGGCGTCGGCGAGGCAGTCGGCGAGGCGATGGGGTGCTTCGAAGAAGACGCAGGCGCGGGGCTCGGTGCGCAGGGTGCGCAGCCATGCGCGGCGGGCGCCGGATTTGCGGGGTGGGAAGCCGTCGAAGCAGAACCGTTCGA
This sequence comes from Nocardia farcinica, assembly GCF_001182745.1. NCBI lineage: Bacteria > Bacillati > Actinomycetota > Actinomycetes > Mycobacteriales > Nocardiaceae > Nocardia > Nocardia farcinica. Next base: position 1,628,057 of record NZ_LN868939.1, read on the forward strand.
CCGGGAGCGCGGACAGCGCGAGCGCGGTGGTCACGGCGGAGGGGCCGGGCAGGCAGGTGACCGGGAGGTCGCGGTCGACGCAGGCGGCGACCATCCGATAGCCGGGGTCGCTGACCGAGGGCATGCCGGCGTCGGTGACGAGCAGGACGGTGCGGCCCGCCGCGATGTCGTCGAGCAGCGCGGGGATGCGGGCGTTCTCGACATGGTCGTAGAAGCTGACGACCCGGCCGGTGATCTCGACACCGAGCGCCTTGGCCAGCGCCCTGGTGCGGCGGGTGTCCTCGGCGGCGACGACGTCGGCGGTGGTCAGCGCGTCGCGTAGCCGTTGTGACGCGTCACCGATGTCGCCCATCGGGGTGGCCGCGAGCACCAGCCGCCCGGTGGTCGTGCCGCTGGGATCGGACTCGCCTGTCACCGGGCTCCTGTCTCGCCGTCGTCGCTGGATCACCGCCAGCCTAATCGGGCCGACGAGTACCGCGAACGGGTGACTCCGCCCGAGCGCCGGACGACGCGCGGACACCCGGACCGCATACGATCGGGTCGTGACCCAGGTGACCGACCGCGCGACCGCACCCGGGGCCGTGGCCACCTGGTCGAGCCCCGCCCCGCTCCGCCCGACACCGGATTTCGGCCCGACCGACCGGTTGCGCGGCTGGCTGGTCACGCTGGTACTCACCGCACTCGCGGCGGTGACGAGGTTCAGCGCGCTGAACTACCCGACCGACGCGGGCACCCCGGTCTTCGACGAGAAGCATTACGCCCCGCAGGCCTGGCAGATGCTCACCGGCGGCGGCGTGGAGGACAACCCCGGCTACGGGCTGGTGGTCCATCCGCCGGTCGGCAAACAGATGATCGCCATCGGCGAGTTCCTGTTCGGCTACAACGGCTGGGGGTGGCGGTTCACCGCGGCGCTGGCGGGCACGTTGCTGGTGCTGCTTGTCATCCGGATCGTGCGCAGGATGACCCGCTCGACGCTGATCGGCGCGATCGCGGGCATCCTGATGATCGCCGACGGCCTGCTGTACGTGTCCTCGCGCATCGGGATGCTGGACATCTTCATGGCGCTGTTCGTCACCGCCGCGTTCGGCTGTCTGATCGTCGACCGCGACGACGTGCGGGCCCGGCTGGCCCGCGCCGACGCCGAGGGCCGGGCCGCGCTCACGGCGTGGGGGCCGCGGCTGGGCGTGCGCTGGTGGCGGTTCGGTGCGGGCGTGCTGCTGGGGCTGGCGTGCGGGACGAAATGGTCGGGCCTGTATTTCGTCGCGGCGTTCGGTATCCTCAGCGTCTGTTTCGACCTGACCGCGCGGCGGGCCTACGGGGTGCCGAGCCCGTGGCGGGGCACGGCGCTGCGTGATGTGGGTCCGGCGCTGTATGCGCTGGTGGTGGTCCCGCTCGGGGTGTACCTGGCGACCTACTGGGCCTGGTTCGCCAGCGAGACCGGCGTCTACCGGCACGCCGTCGGCAACCAGATCGGCACGGACGGGCGGTGGTCGTTCCTGCCCGACGCGCTGCGCTCGCTGTGGTTCTACAGCGGGGAATCACTGCACTTCCACGAGGGCCTGACGAATTCGGCGGGCAACCATCATCCGTGGGAGTCCAAGCCGTGGACCTGGCCGATGGGCTTGCGCCCGATGCTGTACTACTACGCCGACAACGTCAACGGGTGCGAGCCCGGCCAGTGCGTGAAGGCCGTGATGCTGATCGGCAATCCGGCGATCTGGTGGATCGCGCTGCCGGTGCTGGCCTGGGCGCTGTGGCGCAGCGTGGTGCGCCGTGACTGGCGCTATGCCGCGGTGCTCACCGGATACGCCGCCGCGCTGTTGCCCTGGTTCCTCACCCTGGACCGGCAGATGTACTACTTCTACGCGGTGCCGCTGGCCCCGTTCCTGATGATGGCGGTGGCGCTGATGCTCGGCGACGTGATCGGCCCCGCCCGCGCGGCTCCGCGCCGCGTCGCCGACCCGCACGCCTTCGCCCTGCCCGATGAACGGCACAGCCTGGGCCTGCTCGCGGTCTGCCTGTATCTGGGCCTGGTGGTGGCCGCGTTCGTGTGGTTCTGGCCGATCATGTCGGCCATGGCGATCACCCCGGACGAGTGGCACGTCCGGCTCTGGCTGCCCAGCTGGCGCTAGCCGCGGCGTTCATCACCGGGTGCCGACCCGGTGGGCCGGCCAAGGGCGGCCCGCAGGTAGTGCAGCGCGTCCTCGTCGTCGAGGCCGAGCCTGCGGATCGCCGCGAGGTAGGCCGCGGCCGCCCGCCCGGCGGCATCGCGGGTGGGGTCGCCCGAGGAGGCGATGAACGAGCCCTGCCTGCCGCGGGTTTCCAACACGCCGTCGGCCTCGAGTTCCCGGTAGGCGCGGGCGACGGTGTTGGGCGCCAACCCGAGTTCGGCGGCCAGTGCCCGCACGGTCGGGATCTTGGTGCCCGCGGTGAGTTCACCGGAGCGGACCCGGGCGAGGACGGCCAGCCGCAGCTGTTCGTAGGGTGGTTCGGCGGATGTGGGATCGATGGTGACGCTCAGCACGGGCAGCTCAGATGGTGTCGCGGGACAGGGGGCAGGACAGGCAGCGCGGGCCGCCGCGGCCGGAGCCGAGTTCGGAGCCGGGGATGGTGAGCACCTCGACGCCGGCATCGCGCAGCCGTGCGTTGGTCATCTCGTTGCGCTCGTAGGCGACGACGACGCCCGGCGCGAGCGCCAGCGTGTTGTTGCCGTCGTCCCACTGCTCGCGCTCGGCGGTCACCACGTCGAGCCCGGTGTCGATGACCCGCAGCTTGCCGATGCCCATCGCCTCGGCGGCGGCGGGCAGGAAGGGGTCGGGTCCGCTCATGGTGACCCCGCCCTGGTCCTCGCGCCCGCCGTAGTCCTCGTCGCGGCGGATGGTGAACGCCGTCAGTTCGTCGCGCAGCGCCGGGTACATCACCACCGCGTCGGTGTCGACCATCGTGCACACGGTGTCCAGGTGCATGGTCGCCCGGCTCTGCGCGATCGGCACCACCAGCACGGTGTGCGCGAGGCCGTCGTCGAACAGGCTGCGCGCCAAGGCTTCCGCGCCCGCCGGACTGGTCCGCTCGCCGACCCCGACCGCGACCACACCGGGACCGAGCAGCAGCACGTCGCCGCCCTCGATCGGCGCGGTGTGCGACTCGTAGGCGCGGCGCACGCCGAGGAAGCGCGGGTGGAAGGCGTAGATGAGGTCGGTGAGCGAGGTCTCGCGCATCCGGGCGGGCAGGGCCAGCGAGGTGATCGCCACCCGCGGGCCGACCCAGAACGACGAGTCGCGGGTGAACAGCAGGTTCGGCAGCGGGTCGATGACGAAGTCGCCGCCGTGGTGCATCCGCCGGACCAGGGAGGTGCCGTCCGGGCCGAACGGCAGTTCGTCGAAGGTCATGCCCGCCATCAGGATCTCGGCCAGTTCCCGGGCGGCCACGCCACGCAGGAAGGCCGCGAGCTCGTCGGCGAGGGTGTGCCCGAGCCTGCGGGCGTCGACAGCCGCGGAGATGCCCTGGATCCGGGCCGCGCCGCTGACGTCGAGCGTCTCGGCCAGCAGATCGGCCAGCAGTAGCACCTCGACGCCGCGCTCGCGCAGCAGCCCCGCGAAGATGTCGTGCTCCTGCTGCGCCCGCTCGACCCAGGGGATGCCGTCGAACAGCAGCTGGTCGTTGTTGCGCGGGGTGAGCCTGCGCAGTTCGCCACCCGGCCGGTGCAGCAGCACCGTGCGCAGCACGCCCACCTCGGAGGTGACGCCGTACCCACCCGCGTTCGTCCAGCCGTGGTCCATGCTCCGACCGTAGTTCGCCCGGGCCCGCCGGGCACGGAATTCGTGGCCGGGAACGATCGCGGCGGCGGATCGCCCGCCGCCGGAAAGACACACACATGCGCATGTGTACGAAACGCTCCGAGGTGACCCTAACCTGAAGTATGGTTCAGCCGGAACGAAGGAGTGTGATGTCGACAGCCGACTGGCGTGCCAAGGAACTGACCCCGGGCCAACTGTCCGAGCGCAGCGGAGTCGCCGTGTCCGCCCTGCACTTCTACGAGCGCGAGGGGCTGATCTCCAGCCGCCGGACCAGTGGCAACCAACGCCGCTACGCCCGCGAGACGTTGCGCCGGGTCGCCTTCATCCGCATCTCGCAACGCGTGGGAATTCCGCTCAGCGAGATCAAGGCCGCGCTCGACCGGCTGCCCGAGGGACGCACGCCCACCCGCCGCGACTGGGAGACCGTGTCCACCGCGTGGCGCGCCGACCTCGACGACCGGATCGAGCAGCTGATCCGCCTGCGGGACAACCTCACCGGCTGCATCGGCTGCGGCTGTCTGTCGCTGGGCACCTGCAAGCTGGTCAACGAACACGACCGGCTCGGCGAACAAGGACCGGGCGCTCGCGTCCTCGACACCCACCTCAACTGCACCACGAAACAGGCGTCCTGCTGATCCGGGCGCGTGTCAGGGTGCGGCGGGCCCGGGCGGCGACCATGATCGAGTCATGACCACTCTGGAGAACAAGGCCAAGACCCTGCTCGCCCTGCACCGGCCCGGCGACCCCGTCGTGTTGCCGACGGTGTGGGACGCGTGGTCGGCGAACGTCGCTGTCGCCGCGGGTTTCTCGGCGCTCACGATGGGCAGCCACCCGGTCGCCGACTCGTTGGGCCGCCCCGACGGCGAGGGCATGACCTTCACCGAACTGCTCGGCCGGGTCCGCCAGGTCACCACCGCCACCGACGTGCCGGTCTCGGTCGACATCGAATCCGGCTACGGCCTCGCGCCCGCCCAGCTCATCGACGGGCTGTTGGAGGCGGGCGCGGTCGGGCTCAACATCGAGGACACCGTGCACGGCGAGGGCCGCAGGCTGCGCGGCGCCGAGGAACACGCCGACTTCGTGCGCGGACTGCGCGAATTCGCCGACGCCGCGGGCGTGCACGTGGTCGTCAACGCGCGCACCGACCTGTTCCTGCGCGGCGACGGCGACGACGCCGACCGGGTGGACCGCGCGATCGAGCGGCTGAGGCTGGCCGCCGCGGCGGGCGCCGACGTGCTCTATCCGGTCGGCAGGCACTCCGACGCCGATATGCGCAGGCTCACCGCGGAGCTGCCGTTGCCGGTCAACGCCATCGGCCTGCCCGACGTCTCCGACAAGGCCGAGCTGGCCGCGCAGGGCGTGGCCAGGATCAGCTTCGGGCCCTTCCTGCAGGCCGCGCTGGCCAAGGAGGCCGAACGCCTGCTCGCCCGGTGGAAATGACGTCCCACGGGCGGCGGGCACTCACTCCTTGGGTTCGACGTAGCGTGGGAAGACCGGCTCGGGCGCGGGCAGCGGGGTGCCGGGCGTGAGCGGGGTGGCCAGGTCGGCGAAGGTGCGGCCCTGCTGGGCGAGCAGGTCCAGAATGCGGCCCGCCGAGCCCGGCATCACCGGCTGCACCAGGATCGCGACGATGCGCACGACCTCGAGCGTCACATAGAGCACGGTCGCCATCCTGGCCAGATCCGCCTCGGTGCCGGACTTGCGCAACGCCCACGGCTGCTGCGCGGAAAAGTACCGGTTGGTCTCACCGAGGGTCAGCCAGATCGCTTCCAGCGCCAGATGCATCTGCTGGGCGTCGAATTCGGCGCGGCAGCGCTCCAGCAGGCCGGCCGCGCGATCGAGCAGCGCCCGGTCCTCTGCGGTGAACTCGCCAGGCGTCGGCACCGCGGCGTCGCAGTTCTTGTGCACCATCGTCAGGCTGCGCTGCACCAGGTTGCCGAATTCGTTGGCCAGGTCGGCGTTGATGCGGGCGACGATCGCGTCGTGGCTGTAGCTGCCGTCCTGGCCGTAGGAGATCTCCCGCAGCAGGAAGAAGCGCACCGCGTCCAGGCCGTACTCGTCGACGAGTTCGAGCGGGTCGACCACGTTGCCGACCGACTTCGACATCTTCTCGCCCTTGTTGTACAGGAAGCCGTGCACGAAGACCCGCTTGGGCAGCGGCACCCCGGCCGACATCAGGAAGGCGGGCCAGTACACCGTGTGGAAGCGGGTGATGTCCTTGCCGATGATGTGCACGTCGGCGGGCCAGAACTTGCGGAACGCCGGGGAATCGGTGTCCGGGAAGCCCACGCCCGTCAGGTAATTGGTGAGCGCGTCCACCCACACGTACATGACGTGGTCGGGGTGGCCGGGCACCGGCACGCCCCAGTCGAAGGTGGTGCGCGAGATGGACAGATCCTTCAGCCCCGCCTTGACGTAGCTGACGATCTCGTTGCGCCGGGTGGCGGGCGCGATGAACTCCGGATGCTCCTCGTAGTGGGCCAGCAGCCGGTCCTGGTACTTGGAGAGCCGGAAGAAGAAGTTCGACTCCTCGGTCCAGGTGACCGGGGTCTTGGTCTCGGTGGAGATGCGGCTGCCGTCCTCGAGCAGCGTGGTCTCCTCCTCGGTGTAGAACGCTTCGTCGCGCACCGAGTACCAGCCCGCGTAGTTGTCCAGGTAGATGTCGCCGTTGGCGAGCATCCGCTCCCAGATCGCCACGCTGGCCGCCCGATGGTCGGCGTCGGTGGTGCGGATGAAGCGGTCGTAGGAGACGTCGAGGGCCTTGTCGAGCCGCTCGAACACGTCGGAGTTGCGTGCGGCCAGGTCCTGGACTGGGATGCCCTCGGCTGCGGCGGCCTGTTGCATCTTCTGACCGTGCTCGTCGGTGCCGGTCATGAAGAACACGTCGTAGCCGTCGAGCCGCTTGAACCGGGCGATGGCGTCCGCCGAGATGTACTCGTAGGCATGCCCGATGTGCGGCGCGCCGTTCGGGTAGGCGATGGCCGTGGTGACGTAGAAGGCTGGTGCGTCCGCGCTCATGGTGCTGTCTACTGTAATGCTCGTGCCTGTGCTGTCCCATTCCACCGGCGCGTGTGCGATGACACGCGGAGGTGATCGTTCGTGAGTGCCCGACGTCCCGCGCCGGACCTACCCGAGCCGCTCGCGCCGCTGGTCGACGCCCACACCCACCTGGACGCCTGCGGCGCGACCGATGCCGCGTCGACGGCGGAGATCCTCGACCGCGCGGCCTCGGTCGGCGTCGGGCAGGTCGTGACCGTCGCCGACGACCTCGCCGCCGCGCAGTGGGCGGTGCGGGCCGCGCACGCCGACCCGCGCGTGTTCGCCGCGGTCGCGCTGCACCCGACCCGGGCCGATGCGCTGGACACCGCCGCGCAGGCGGAACTGGAGCGGCTGGCGGCCGACCCGCGCACGGTGGCCGTCGGCGAGACCGGCCTGGACTACTACTGGCCGGGCAAGCTGGAGGGCTGCGCCGACGTCGAGACCCAGATCGAGGCCTTCCGCTGGCACATCGACCTGGCCAAACGGGTGCGCAAGCCGCTGATGATCCACAACCGGGAAGCCGACCACGACCTGCTCACCGTGCTGCTGGACGAGGGCGCGCCGCCGACGGTGATCTTCCACTGCTTCTCCTCCGACACGAACATGGCGCTGTCGTGCGTGGACGAGGGCTACATCCTGAGCTTCTCCGGAACGGTCAGCTTCAAGAACGCCCACGAGTTGCGGGAGGCGGCCACGGTGGTGCCGGACGGTCAGATCCTGGTGGAGACCGACGCGCCGTACCTGACCCCGCACCCGTTCCGCGGCGCCCCCAACGAGTCGTACTGCCTGCCCTACACCGTCCGTGCGCTGGCCGAGCTGCGCGGACAGGATCCGGTCGAGCTGGCGAAGATCACCACCGCGAACGCGCGGCGGGTGTACGGCATCTGACGGGGATCGCGCGCGCGGTTGTTACCCGACCCCGCAGGTCGGAAAACGTAAGTGTGTCTCAGGTCACTTTTCGCCTCGTTCGATGTCCTCTAGCAGGGCGGTCGATATCGAATCGTGATGTGGAACGCCGCTGATCGCGCGCCCGCGGTTGTTCCGCCGTGCCCGCCTCGTTATGGTTCTGTGACCATGTCCCCCATCGCGAAGATCAACCGGTCACGCTCGCCGCTGCTGTACGCGGCGGTGGCGGCGTTGCTGCTGACGCTGATCGTGGGCGCCTCCATGGCCATCGTGAACCGCAAGACGGTCACCGTGGTGGTGGACGGCCAGCAGACGGTGCAGACCACCATGTCCCGCAACGTGGCGGGTGTGCTGCGCGCCGCGGGCTTCGAGGTGACCGACCGCGATCTGGTCCGTCCCGGCCTCGGGGCGGCCGTGGTCGACGGCGCGACGATCGTGCTGAACCGGGCGCGCGAGGTGGCGCTCACCGTGGACGGCGCCGTGCGCAAGGTCTGGACCACCGGTCTCACCGCGGGCGAGGCGCTCGAGCAGTTGAAGCTGCCCGCCGACGCCTACGTCTCGCCCGGCCGGGACAAGCCGCTGCCGCTCAGCGGCGCCGCGCTGACCGTGGCCACGCCGCGCACCGTCTCGCTGCTCGACGGCGCGGGCGCTCCGGTGGACGTGCGCCTGGCCGCGCCGACCGTCGGGGAATTCCTCTCCGTCGCCGGTGTGCCGCTGGTCGAGCAGGACACCGTCGAACCCGCCCCGGACACCCCGCTCGCTGACGGCCTGCGTGTGGTGGTCACCCGCAAGCGCGTCGAAAAGCTCACCGAGACACTGCCGCTGGATCCGCCGGAGAACGTCATCGAGGATCCGACGATGAACATGAGCCGCACCGTGGTGGAGAGCGAGGGCGTGCCGGGGGTGCACGACGTGACCTTCTCGATCACCAAGGTCAACGGTGCGGAGGTGGAGCGCACGCCGGTCGAGTCGGTGGTGAAGGTGCCGGCCCAGCCCAAGACCGTCCGCAAGGGCGCCAAGCCGGGCACCGAGGTGCCTCCGGTGCGTGACGGCGCGATCTGGGACGCGCTGGCGCAGTGCGAATCCAACGGCAACTGGGCCATCAACACCGGCAACGGCTACTACGGCGGCATCCAGTTCGACCAGAGCACCTGGGAACGGCAGGGCGGCCTGCGCTACGCCCCGCGCGCCGACCTGGCGACCCGCGAGGAACAGATCGCCATCGCCGAGGTCACCCGCGCCCGCCAGGGCTGGGGAGCCTGGCCCGCCTGCACCAGCAGGCTGGGCCTGAGCTGATCGCGGCCGGAGGCGGTAGCGGAGCGTGACCACGGAGGCCGCCCAGCTCGGGCCCATCGAGCACAGCCTGAGCTGATCGCGGCCGGAGGCGGTAGCGGAGCGTGACCACGGAGGCCGCAGCGGGGCGCCATCCGTCGGGGGTGGCGCCCCGTTCCGTGCCCGTGCCGGGCCGCGCGGTCCGGCGGATTGGTAGGTTCGTCCGGTGTCCGAAGCCGATGTCACCGCCCGCGGCGATGCCGCGTTGCTCGGGCCCGCCGAGGTGCGGGCGCTGGCCGAGCGGTTCGGCGTGCGGCCGACCAAGCAGCTCGGGCAGAACTTCGTCCACGACGCGAACACGGTGCGCCGCATCGTCACCGCGGCGGGCGTCGGCCGCGCCGACACGGTGCTGGAGGTCGGTCCCGGCCTCGGTTCGCTGACGCTGGCCCTGCTCGACGTGGTCGATTCGGTGGTGGCCGTCGAGATCGATCCGGTGCTCGCCGAGCATCTCCCGCGCACGGTGGCCGATCGCGCGCCCGCGTTGGCGGGGCGGTTGCGGGTGGTGCGGGACGACGCGCTGCGGGTGCGGGCAGCCGACCTGCCCGCGAGCCCGACGGCGCTGGTGGCCAATCTGCCCTACAACGTGGCCGTGCCGGTGCTGTTGCATCTGCTGGCCGAGTTGCCCGGCCTGCGCACGGCGCTGGTGATGGTGCAGGCCGAGGTGGCCGACCGGCTGGCTGCCGAGCCGGGCAGCCGGGTCTACGGTGTGCCCAGCGTGAAGGCTGGATTCTTCGGCACGGTGCGGCGGGCCGGTGCGGTGGGCACGCAGGTTTTCTGGCCGGTGCCGCGGGTGGAATCGGGACTGGTGCGGGTGGAGCGCTACGCCGAGCCGCCGTGGCCGATGGACGAGCAGCACCGCCGCCGGGTCTTCGAGATCATCGATGCGGCCTTCGCGCAGCGGCGCAAGACGCTGCGCGCGGCGCTGGCGGGCTGGGCGGGCAGTCCCGCCGAGGCCGAACGGCGGCTGCTGGCCGCGGGGATCGATCCCACGGCCCGGGGCGAGACGCTCGACACCGCCGCCTATGTGCGGCTGGCGGCGCAGGCCTGACCGCGCGTTGTCCGAGAGGGACAACGGTATTCGCCCGGGCCGTCGAGCGATCGGTGTCGCGGCGGCGGCGCCGGGTCCGCCGAACGAACCCGGCGGCCGCCGCCGGTGTGGTCGTCCGTCGCGGACGACCCGGAGGCCCTCCTCAGAGGACGACCTCGTACCCCGCTTCGTCCACGGCGGCGACGACATCGGCATCGGCCAGCGGCGCGGTGCTCTCCACGCGCACGGCGCCGCCCTTCAGGTCCACCTGGACGGACGTGACCGCGTCGATCTTGCCGATCTCCGTCTCGACCGCACTCGCGCAGTGGCCGCAGGTCATGCCCTTGACGGTGTAGGTGGTGGTGGTCATGGTGGCGACTCCTCCGGTTCGTGGGACAGCGGCGGATCCGATGTCCGCCGACACCACGAACATACCCTTGGGGGGTATGGTACGCAAGGCGGGGCGCGCATCGGGACGCGGCGGACACCGCCGTCCCGGCCGCTCGTGAGCCCGGCGGGTGTCGGGGCCAGCGGATAGGCTTGGGCCTCGTGCTGTCAGTTGTGCCCAGTCCGGTTCTCGTGCGCGCGCCCTCGAAGGTGAACCTGCACCTCGGTGTCGGCGACCTGCGCCCCGACGGCTACCACGACCTGACCACGGTGTTCCAGGCGCTGTCCCTCGGCGACGACCTGCGGATCTCGCCCGCCTCGGCGCTCACGGTGAAGGTGAACGGCGAGGGCGCCGCCGAGGTGCCCACCGATCGCACGAATCTGGTGTGGAAGGCCGCGGTGCGGTTGGCCCACCTGGTCGGGCGGGCGCCACTGGTGGAGATCGTCATCGACAAGGGCATCCCGGTGGCGGGCGGGATGGCGGGCGGCAGCGCCGACGCCGCCGCCGCGCTGGTCGGCCTCAACGAGCTGTGGGACATGGGCCTGGGCCGTGACGAATTGTCCGCGCTCGCCGCCGAACTCGGCAGCGACGTGCCCTTCGCCCTGCACGGCGGCACCGCGCTGGGCACCGGCCGGGGCGAGCGATTGCTTCCGGTGCTGTCGCGCAACACCTTTCACTGGGTGCTCGCCTTCGCCAAGGGCGGGCTGTCCACCCCGGCGGTGTTCGCCGAACTCGACCGGCTGCGCGAGCACGGCGACCCGCCGCGCCTCGGCGACCCGCAGGCCCTGATGCAGGCGCTGGCCTCCGGCGACCCCGCCCAGCTCGCGCCGCTGCTCGGCAACGACCTGCAGGCCGCGGCGGTCTCGTTGAAGCCCGAGCTGCGCCGCACGCTGCGCGCGGGCGTCACCGCGGGCGCGCTGGCCGGGCTGGTCTCCGGCTCCGGACCCACCTGTGCGTTCCTGTGCGAGAGCGCGGACGCCGCCGTCGCGGTCGCGGCGGAGCTGGCCGGGGCGGGCGTGGCCCGCAGCGTGCGCACCGCGAGCGGGCCGGTGCCCGGCGCGCGCGTCATCGATCCGGAGAGCTGACCAGGTCCGACGAACCGGCCCCCGACCCCGCCTCGGTACCCTGGCTCGGGGCCCTGCCGGGCCCGCGGCACCGGTATGTCGGAAGGATCCATGTCCAACCTGATCAATCTCGAACAGGTCTCCAAGAGCTTCGGGATCACCCCGCTCCTCGACAACGTCTCGCTCGGCGTGCACGCCGGCGAGCGGATCGGCGTGGTCGGCCTCAACGGCGGCGGCAAGACGACGCTGCTCGAGGTCCTGACCGGCCTGGAGGAACCCGACTCGGGGCGGGTGAGCAGGCTGGGTGGACTGCGGATGGCGGTGGTCACCCAGCGCGGCGTGCTGCCGGACGGCGCCACCGTCGGCCAGGTGGTGCTGGCGGGCCTCACCGACGACGCGGCGGGTGGCGAACTGGCCGAGCACGAGTGGGCCGCCGACGCGCGCATCCGCTCGGTGCTCGAGGGCATCGGCATCCAGGATCTCGGCCACGACACCCCGGTGACCAACCTCTCCGGCGGGGAGCGGCGCCGCGTCGCGCTGGCCGCCGCGCTGGTGCGCGACCTGGATCTGCTGGTGCTCGACGAGCCGACCAACCACCTCGACGTCGAGGGGGTGCAGTGGTTGGCCCGGCATCTGCTCGAGCGCCGCAGCGCCCTGGTCGTGGTGACCCACGACCGCTGGTTCCTCGACACCGTCGCCACCCGCACCTGGGAGGTCGTCGGCGGCAAGGTGGAGAGCTACGAGGGCGGTTACGGCGACTGGATCTTCGCCCGCGCCGAACGGGCGCGCCAGGCCGACGCCACCGAGGCGCGCCGGCGCAACCTCGCCCGCAAGGAACTGGCCTGGCTGCGCCGCGGCCCGCAGGCGCGCACCTCCAAGCCGCGCTACCGGGTGGAGGCGGCCGAGGCGCTGATCGCCGACGTCCCGCCGCCACGCGACAGCGTCAGCCTGGCCGCCTTCGCCCGCAAACGGCTGGGCCGGGTGGTGATCGAACTCGAGGACGCCACCCTCACCACGCCCGACGGGCGCGAGCTGGTGCGCGACCTCACCTGGCGGCTGGCGCCGGGGGAGCGGGTCGGCCTGGTCGGCGTCAACGGCTCGGGCAAGACCACCCTGTTGCGCGCGCTGGCCGGAGACGTCGAGCCGCGCGCGGGCACGCGCATCCAGGGCCAGACCGTCCGCATCGGCTGGCTGCGCCAGGAACTCGACGACCTGCCCACCGACCTGCGGGTGCTCGAGGCCGTGCAGCAGGTCGCGCAGCGGATCATGTTGGGCGACAAGGAGATCTCCGCCGGGCAGCTGGCCGAGCGGCTCGGGTTCAGCCCGGCTCGCCAGCGCACCCCGGTCGGCGACCTCTCCGGTGGCGAGCGGCGCAGGCTCCAGCTCACCCGCATCCTGATGTCGGAGCCGAACGTGCTGCTGCTCGACGAGCCGACCAACGACCTCGACATCGACACCCTGCAGCAGCTGGAGGATCTGCTCGACAACTGGGCGGGCACGCTGGTGGTCATCAGTCACGACCGCTACCTGATCGAGCGCATCTGCGACTCCACCTGGGCGTTGTTCGGCGACGGCAAGCTCACCAACCTGCCCGGCGGTATCGAGGAGTACCTGCGCAAGCGGGCCGCGAATGCCGCGCGGCCGGCGAGCCAGACCAGATCGGCGAGCGAGGCGCCGACCACCGACGCCGCCGCCTACCGCGCCGCGCGCAAGGAACTGGCCAAACTCGAGCGCACCATCGACAAGCTCACCCAGCGCGAGCAGCAGTTGCACGCGGCGCTGGCCGATGCCGCCACCGATCCGGACAAGCTGGTGACCCTCGGCGCCGAACTCAAACAGGTGCTGACGGACAAGGACGCCGCCGAGGAACGCTGGCTGGAACTGGCCGAGGACACCCCCTGAGCGGGGCTAGCTGGTCTCGGCCTGCTCGCCCGGCGCGACGACCGGCAGGCAGGTGCGCACGAAGTCGCTGCCGAACGAGGTGAGCACGATGCTGCGGTAGCTGACCTTGGTGCCGAAACCGGAGCGCTTCAACAGTTCCCGCACCGCGGCCTGCGCTTCGATCAGCTGGTAGCGGTGCGGGTTGTCGACCGGTTCCGCGGCCAGTTCGATCAGGCCGAGCCTGCGCAGGTTGGTCAGGTACTGCGGCACCCGGTTGGGGAAGCGCACCCCGGCGTGCTCGCCGATGACGCTCGCGCCCTCCACCCGCCGTTCGCTGCGCAGGCCGCGCCGCCCGGCGCGGATGTCCATCGCGGGCTGCGGCCCGTCGCGGTAGAGCAGGCGCAGGACGCGGGCCTCGTCGGGGGTGAGTTCGGCGAGGATGCCCGCGAAGGCCGGGTGCGTCTCGGATTGTTCCTGGGTCGGGCTGGCCGACAGCCGCAGCAGCGCGGCGCCCTGTTCGCGCAGGGTGGGCAGCGCCGGATCGGTGGCGTCGGCGGCGGCGGGCAACCGCAGCGCCCGGCGGACGGCGTCGCGCACCTCGGCTTCGGCCTCGGCGAGCACCTCGCGCGGCGGCAGGCCGGCCATCGATCCCTTCACGACGGTGCCGGTGACGCCGAGCGCGGTGTCGACGGTCCACGCGGTGACCTCACCGGCCGCGGTCAGGGCGACCTTGGCGACGCCGCCCGCGGCGCGGACGGTGCGGACCGGGGAGATCGGCGCGCGACGCGAGCGCCCGGCCGGAGCGTCCTCGGCCAGCGGCCACGGGGCGAGCTCCTTCGACGGAGTATGGTCCTCGTCGGATGATTCCGTCATAGCCATGTCGTCGCCACTCCCGTTCCGAAAATCAGGATATGAGCGTATCCGGCCAGCAGGCCCAATGCGCCGCCATGCACGAAAAGCAGCCATTCGTCCTGTTTGATGGCCGATCGCAACATATCCACGAAGTCCGGGGGAGCCAGCGCCGACATCTGTTTGGCGATGTAGTCGTTGATCTGTTTGCCCTGCTGCACGTTGAAGTCCGGGTCGGCGAACGCGATCGGTGCGATCGACATCGCCTCGCTGGTCAGCGTCTGCTGCAGCGAGTCGTACTCGCGGCTGCCGAGCATGAACTTCACCGCGGGCCGAGCCGGGCCGAGCGCGCGGTCGGCGGCCGGGCGCAGGGTGTCCTCGAGCATCTGCAGGGTGCGGTCCGACCGCGGGCCGTTGAGCAGTTCGTCGCCGATGTTGGCGACCGTCATCACCTGGGTGGAGACGAGTTCGGCATAGCCGGCGGTGATCTCGGGCTGGCGCTTGATCAGCAGGCCCTGCCGCCACGGGCACCACCACTTCGGGTAGGCCGGGGCGAAGATCATGTTGATGCCGATCCAGTTGACCACCCAGCCGATGATCACCCCGCCGATCGGCAGCACCACCCAGCTCGACCAGCCGGTCAGGTGCAGCACCGCCACCAGCACCACACCCATCGGCGCGCCGAAATAGAAGCCGAAGTTCTGCATGAAACGCAGTTCCTTGGCGCCGAGCACCTGGAACAGGGTGTTGAGCAGATGCGGGCGGGCCTGGAAATACCGGATCACCATCTGCTTGACATCGATGAGTTGATCGATGTTCTTGCCGAGTTCGTCGGTGAGTTCGCGCAGGATGTCCGGCAGTTGCTGGCGCACCCGCGCGTGCACCATCTCGCGCACCTGGCTGGGCAGGTTGTACCAGAGTTGCGGATGCTCGCGCCGCAGGATCTCCTCGACGATGTCGGTGATCTGCGCGTCGGCGATGGTTGCCAGGTGTTCGGCGAGCTTGTCCGGGTCGAGCTCGCGATAGAAGTCCGCGACGCTGCCGAGTTTGGACAGCCCTTTGTCGACGGCGATGCTGGCCATCTTGTCCGCCCGCGAGGGCACGATGCCCTGCCAGCCGAACCTGCCGTCGTAGCTGAGCAACGGCAGCACCTGGATGCGCTTGGGCAGGAACGGGTACAGCGCGCGCAGGCCGGGCACGTGCACGCCGTGGAAGGACAGCGGGCGGAACAACATCAGCACACCGGTCCAGTTGGTGATGTAACCGATGACGCCAGTGAAAAGCGGAATCGTCAGAAGTTCGAGCAGGATGGTCGGGTGAACACCGAAAACGCTCTCCAACACGACACCCTCCTGCCGAAAACCGGTGACCGCCGCCTCACCGGGACATCAAAGTAGCACCAGCCCGGCAAACCGGCCGCATTGTGCGCCGTCCCCCGGTGTCGGGAGATCGACGGGCCGCTGCACAGGGTAATGTCCGGTTCGGATGCGAACGGTCGGGGTTCGCGACGCCGTGCCGTCGGGCAATAATCTGTGGGCGGATTCGTTCACTTGGCGATACTTCGGAGTAGACGTGGCAGACGACAGGACCGGACAGGACGTGGCCCGGGCCGGTTCCCGCTCGGTCGAACGCAGTTCGGACGTCGAACAGCGGCAGATCAGCAACGAGGCCCGGCTGATCCGCGGCGTGTTCCGCGCCGCCGGGCTGGCCGCGGGCACGGCCGTGCGCGGGAGCCAGTGGGCGGTCAACACGTCGCTGGAGGTGACCAAGGAGCTCACCAAGGCCGCCCTCGACGGTGAGTCCTCGGCCGACATCGCCGAGCGCACCGGCAACGCGCTGCGCTCGATCGCCCGCAGCGCGCTCGGTGTCACCGAGGGGTCGGTGCGCGAGATCGTCAGCTACGTGCCCACCCCGACCGGGCCGAACCAGCAGGCCATCCCGGTGGGCTCCTACCTGCGCTCGGCCACCTCCGAGGAACTGCGCAGGCGCGGCGACGCCCTGCTGGCCCGCTCGGCCGACGTCTACTTCACCGAGGACGTGCACCCGGCCTACGACCGCATCCTCGACGAACTAGCCCCCGACGAGGCGCGCATCCTGCGGTTCATGGCGCTCAACGGTCCGCAACCCTCGGTCGACGTGCGCACCAACCGCCCGCTCGGCATCGGCTCGGAGCTGGTGCAGGGCGATCTGACCTCGGTGCCCGAGCAGGCCGGCGTGCGCTACCCGGACCGCGCCCGCTCGTACCTCATCAACCTCAACCGCCTCGGCCTGACCCGCACCTCCGAGGACCCGGTGGTGCTGAGCCGGTACATGGTGCTCGAGGTGCAGCCGGTGGTCGAGGCGGCGCTGAAGAAGGCGGGCCGCGCACCCAAGATCGTGCGCAAGAGTTTCCGGCTGACCGAGTTCGGCGAGGATTTCTGCCACACCTGCTTCACCCTCGGGCAGTGATTTTCCGGCCGGTTTCCGGTCCGCGGGTGATAGCGATCTGATACAGATCTGGAAAATTTCTCGGTGCCGCGCTCCCACGATGGGATCGTGAAAGGTATGCAGGAGCGCAGCGGCGAGCAGGAGCGTGCCGATTCGAGCGCCGAATCCGCCACGGCGGAGCGCCCGGATCGCGACGACGCCGCGCGCGGCCGGGCCGATCCACTCGATCCTCGCGTGGTTTCCGACCTGTTCGCCCGTGGTAATCAAGGGGAGGCGAAGGGGTCGCGCGCGCGAGGGGGACCGGCCATGGACGATGTCACGGCCATCAACCGGCTCAAATTCCGTTACCTGCGCACCCTCGACACCAAATCCTGGGACGAGTTCGCCGACACGATGGTTCCCGAGGCCACCGCGACCTATAGCGAATACCTGCAATTCGAATCCCGGGAGGCATTTCTGGCCTTCCTGCGCAACACGCTCGGGCCGCACGTCATCACCGAGCACCGCTGCGATCACCCCGAGATCGATGTCGACGGCGACACCGCCACCGGCACCTGGTACCTGGCCGACACCGTCCTCATCCCGGAGCACAACATGCTGCTGCGCGGCGCGGCCTACTACTCCGACCGCTACGTGCGCTGCGACGACGGCCGGTGGCGGATCGCCCACACCGGCTACGAACGCACCTACGAGGTGGTGCTCTCGCTCAGCGACCTGCCCAGCCTGCGTCTGACGTCGAGCCGCTGGGGCCTCATCGCCCGCGAGGACGGCATCGCCTCCGTCGAACGCGAACCCGGCGCCGCGGCCCAGGCCTACCGCGAACCCGACAGCGCCTGACGGGCGACCAGGCGCGGTTCAGTCCGCGGCGGCGACCAGTGGTTCGAGGGTCAGGTTCGGGTGTTCCTTCTCGATGTACTGCAACCGCCACTTGTCGCTGAACAGTGCGAGCAGTGCGCCGTCGCTGCGGGTGAACACCTCGACCCCGCGCTGGCGGCCCAGCTCGTCGGCCGAGGCGGCGTCGGTGCGGCGGGCCAGCGAGTAGCCGAGGTGTTCCATCGTGGTCTCGACGTTGAACTCGGCCAGCATCCGCGCGGTGACCACCTCGAACTGCATCGGGCCGACGGCCGCCAGCACCGGCGCGGCGTCACCGCGGATGTCGTTGCGCAGCACCTGCACCACGCCCTCGGAGTCGAGCTGGTCGATGGCCTTGCGGAACTGCTTGTACTTGCCCGCGCTCTGGGCGCGCAGCACCGCGAAGTGCTCGGGGGCGAAGGAGGGGATCGGCGGGAACTCGACCTTCTTCTCGACGTAGAGCGTGTGACCGGGCGCCAGGGCGGTGGCGTTCACCAGGCCGACGACGTCGCCGGGGTAGGCGGTGTCCACGGTGGAGCGCTCGCGGCCGAACACCGTCAGCGCGTACTTGGTGGCGAAGGGACGTCCGGTCTGGGCGTGCGTGACGACCATGCCGCGCTCGAACTCGCCGGAGACGATGCGCATGAAGGCCAGCCGGTCGCGGTGTGCGGTGTCCATGCCCGCCTGCACCTTGAACACCACCGCGCTGAACGGGTCGGTGGTCTGGCGCGGCACCCCGTCGACGTCCTTGCGCGGGCCGGGCGGCGGCGCGAAGGTCACCAGGGTCTCGAGCAGCTGGCGGACACCGAAGTTCAGCATCGCCGAGGCGTAGATGACCGGGGAGGTCTGTCCGGCCAGGAACAGCTCCTGGTCGTGGTCCTGGCCGGTGGCCGAGAGCAGCTCGCTCTCCTCGGCCGCGGTGGTCCACGCCTCGCCCTCGCGCTCCTGCGCCTGCTCGGGGGTCAGCGAGTCCTCGGGCGCGATGGTGGCGCCGCCCGCGGTGCGGGTGAAGTGGATGTATTCGACCGGCGCGCCCTCGGGTCCGCGACGCAGCAGTCCGCGGAAGTCGCCCGCGATGCCGACCGGCAGGAACAGCGGCGTCGGGGTGAGGCCGATGCGCTCCTCGATCTCGTCGAGCAGTTCCAGCGGGGCGCGGCCGGGCCGGTCCCACTTGTTGATGACGGTGATGACCGGGATGCCGCGGTGGCGGCAGACCTGGAAGAGCTTGAGGGTCTGCGGCTCGAGGCCCTTGGCGGCGTCGATGAGCATGACCGCGGCGTCGACCGCGGTGAGCACCCGGTAGGTGTCTTCGGAGAAGTCGGAGTGGCCGGGGGTGTCGACCAGGTTGATGACACTGTCGACGTCGCTGCCCGCGGCGCGGTAGTTGAACTGCAGCGCGGTGGAGCTGACGGAGATGCCGCGCGCCTTCTCCATCTCCATCCAGTCCGAGACCGTCGACTTGCGCCCCGCCTTACCGTGGATGGCGCCCGCTTCCGAGATCATCCGCGCGTGCAGGGCGAGGGCCTCGGTGAGCGTCGACTTACCCGCGTCCGGGTGGGAGATGACCGCGAAGGTGCGGCGCCGGGCGACCTCGGCGGGCAGCCCGCGGGGGGTGGGCGCGACGACGTCTTCGGGGGCGGTCACGATGGGGAGCCTTTCGCACGGCGAGGGGAACGGGCAACCGCTCCAGCGTACGCGGCGCGGCCGGTCGCGACCGGTGCCGGGTGGCGGCCGCGACGGCCGCAGGGCGCTGACCACCCGATTCAAGCCGGGTGCTGACCTCGAGGTATGGTGTTCGGGTTGTCTCGGCGAGGGTGTCCTCCAGACGTGTGACGCAACAGACGTGTGATGCGACACCGTGATCGACGCGGCGCGGCTTCCGGCCGTCCTCGTTCGGTCTTCGCCCCGACGAGTAGACCAACCCCACCACACAGGGCGCCACCCACCCTGTTGGGCACCGTTGACAGCCCGGAAGAGCCGTAGGAGTAGATCCAGTCATGTCCGACGCCAACCTTCTCGAAGCGTCCGTCCGTACCGAGTTCGGCAAGGGCGCCGCGCGCCGCACCCGCCGCGCGGGCAACGTGCCCGCCGTGCTGTACGGCCACCAGTCCGAGCCGCAGCACCTGTCGCTGAACGCCCAGGCCTTCGCCGCCATCCTGCGTGAGCACGGCACCAACGCGGTGCTGAACCTCGACATCGAGGGCAAGAAGCAGCTGGCGCTCACCAAGTCGGTTGTCGTGCACCCGATCCGCCGCTACATCGAGCACGCCGACCTGCTGATCGTCAAGCGTGGCGAGAAGGTCACCGCCGACGTCGCGGTCACCGTCACCGGCGATGCCGCCCCCGGCACCCTGGTCACCCAGGAAGCCACCACCATCTCCATCGAGGCCGAGGCGCTGAACCTGCCCGAGGCCATCGAGGTCTCCGTCGAGGACGCCGAGATCGGCACCCAGATCACCGCGGGCTCGATCGCGCTGCCGCAGGGTGTCACCCTGGCGAGCGACCCCGAGCTGCTGGTCGTCAACGTGATCGCCGCGCCCGCCGCCGAGCCCGCCCCGGGTGAGGAAGCGGCCGAGGGCGAGGGCGAGAGCGCCGAATAACTCGCCGATGACCGGTCCTTCGACCGGGCCCGCGCTCGTGGTCGGCCTGGGCAACCCGGGCTCGGAATACGAGCGCACCCGGCACAATGTCGGTTTTCTGGTCGCCGACGTGCTCGCCGAGCGCGTCGGCGACCGTTTTGCCGTGCACAAGAAGTCCGGCGCGGACCTGCTGCAGGCCCGGCTGGACGGGCGGCAGGTGCTCATCGCCAAGCCGCGTTCCTACATGAACCTGTCCGGTCGGCCGGTCGCGGCGCTGGCCCGGTTCTTCTCGGTGCCGCCGACCGAGGTCATCGTCGTGCACGACGAACTGGATCTGCCGTTCGGTGCCGTGCGGCTCAAGCGCGGCGGCGGCGAGGGCGGTCACAACGGGCTGCGCTCCATCTCCAGCGCGCTCACCACCAAGGACTACCTGCGCACCCGCATCGGCATCGGCCGCCCCCCGGGTCGGCAGTACCCGGCCGACTTCGTGCTCAAGCCGTTCGCGGCCGCCGAGCGCAAGGAGGTGCCGGTGATCGTGGAGCAGGCCGCCGACGCGGTGGAGCTGCTGCTGCGCGTCGGTCTCGAGGCCGCGCAGAACCAATTGCACTGAGCCACCGACCGCGTGGGCCGGGACCGCGCCGACCCGGGACCGCGCCGAGTCGGGAGTTGTCGCCGAGCCGGGAGTTGTCCTGAGCCGCACCGGCTTTCAGAACCGGTAAGCGGTCTGGCTGTAGGACTCGCCCTTGGCGAAGGCCAGCACCTTGACCGGGGTGAGCGCGAAGACCACCGCCTCGCCGCTGCCGTGGACCTCGCGGAAGCCGCGGTCGGTGGCTTCGAAATCCCAGTCCAGCTTCGTCTTCCACAGCTGTGCCAGCGTCTCCAGGCGGGCGCGGTCGGTGACGGGGACGGCGGTGCCCTCGACCACGACGTCGAGGCCCTCGTCGTCGCGGCCGTTGCCGTGACTCAGCGCGCAGCGCGGGTCGGCCGCCAGGTTCACCGCCTTCTGTTCCTGCTCGCCGGTGCAGAAGTGCAGGGCGCCGTCGTGCAGCACCGCGGGCAGCGGAACGACGTGCGGCCGCCCGTCCCGGCGCACCGTGGACAGCCAGAACAGCGCGGCCGCGTCGAGCGCGTCGCGCACGGCCGACCAGGTCGGCGGCGTGGCGTCCGGGCTGCTGAAACGCGGATCCAGGTGGACGGTCGGTTCGGTGTCGGGCACGGCGGCCTCCTTCCGGGCAACAGCGGTCAGGCAACAGCGGTCACCGGAGTAGACGGTCCGCGCCCGGCGGATTCATCGCAGGTGCGCGGCGGTGGCGGCGCGGCGCAATTTGCCCGAGGAGGTCTTCGG
Organism: Nocardia farcinica; assembly: GCF_001182745.1. Classification (NCBI taxonomy): domain Bacteria; kingdom Bacillati; phylum Actinomycetota; class Actinomycetes; order Mycobacteriales; family Nocardiaceae; genus Nocardia; species Nocardia farcinica. The sequence continues at coordinate 1,649,543 of NZ_LN868939.1, forward strand.
CAGCGCGCCCGGCCCCAGCACCGCGACCGTGCGCGGCCGCACGCCCACCTCGGCGAACACCGCGTGCGCGATGTCGCGCTCCATCCGCTTCACCGCCTCGGCGTTCTGGTGATCGTTGGATTCGACCACCACGGCGAAGCTCTCCCGCTTCTGTCCGGCGTCCAGCCGCACCGCCACCGCGTTGCCCGGCCGCACCCCGGACACCCGCATGGCGGCGCGCTCGATGTCGGTGGGGAAGATGTTGCGGCCGCCCATGATGATCACGTCCTTGATCCGGCCGCAGACCACCACCAGCCCCTCCTCGGTGAAGTAGCCGATGTCGCCGGTGTCGAGCCAGCCGTCGGCGTCCTGGGCGGGCCGGAACCCGTCGACCGTGACGTACCCGGCGGTGACCGCGGGCCCGCGCAGTTCGATCACCCCGACCGAGCGGGTCGGTAACGGCTGGCGGTCGGCGTCGACCACCCGGCCCTCCAACTCGTCGACGAGGTAGCCGAGCGTGGGCAGCCTGCGGATCGTGCCGTGGTGGCCGTGCGGGGTGACCGGCACCGCCTTACCGAGCGCCTCGAGCAGGTCGGCGTCGACCAGATCGAGCACCTGGCCCCGGTCCGGGTCGGGGATGGAGACGGCCAGTGTCGTCTCGGCCATCCCGTAGACCGGCGTCAGCGCCAGCGGGCTGAGCCCGAATCGCTTGCCCGCCACCGCCAGTGCCTCCATGGTGTCCGGATCCACCGGTTCGGCGCCGTTCCACATGTAGCGAACGCTGCTCAGATCCAGCGAGCCTTCCTCGGCCTGCTGCAACCGCCGCGCCAGCAGCGAGTACGCGAAATTCGGTGCGGCCGTGACGGTCCCGCGATACTTGCTGATCAGCTCGGCCCACAGCAGCGGCCTGCGCAGGAAGTCCAACGGCGTCACGCACACCACCTCGGCGCCGAATTGCATGGGCACGCTGAGGAATCCGACCATGCCCATGTCGTGGAACAGCGGCAGCCAGCTGATCATCACATCGCTGTCGAGCTGGAACTTCACCCGGTCGAACATGGCGTAGGCGTTGACGTAGAAGTTGCCGTGCGTGATCCGCACCGCCTTCGGCGAGCCGGTCGAGCCCGAGGTCAGCTGCTGCAACGCGACGTCGTCCTCGGTGGTGGGCAGCGGATCGGTGTCGGCGCCCTCGCGCATGCGGTCGATGCGCACCACCGTGATGCCGCGCTCGCGCAGCAGCGGTTCGGCCGCCTCGAACGGGGCACCGAGCACCACCGCCCGCGCTTCGATCATGCGCAACACCGTCTCGGTGTCGCGGGCCCACACCACCAGATCGGTCCGCGGGGTGGGCTGGTGCAGCATCGTGATCGACCCGCCGCGCATCCACACCGCCTGACAGGCCGGCGCGATGTCGACCGGCATCCCGGCCAGTACCCCCACCGCGTCGCCGTGCCCGATCCCCGCCTCGGCGAGCGCACCGGCCATGCACCGCGCGATCCGATGGATCTCACCCCACGTCTGCCGCACCGGCGCGTCCGGCTCGCCCGTCACCAGCCCGCGCGCGGAGGTCCGGGCGGTCGCGTACATCTCCTCGGTGAACCTGCTCAACGTCGGACTCCTCCACGCCGTGGGGCCGCGAATCAACCCTGCCCAACTATCCCGCCCCCACCCTCCGGCGTTAACCCTTTTCCACCCGATCCAATCGCGGGACCGGCGATCGGCTGTGGGGAACCAGGCCCGGACCTGGTCGTACCGGCGGCACCGGAGGTCGGCGGCGCCGGATGCCAGCGGCGCGCGAGGCGGAGCTTCGGCCACTCCCGAGCCCCGGGGTGACGGGGTTGTTGCCGGCTAGGATCGCGGCGGTGACGACGGTGCTGTGGGCGGGAGCCGGACTCAGCGATTGCGTGCAGGACGACATGGACTGCATGCCGGGGTTCTGGGCCTTCCTCGTGGCGCTCGTCCTCGTCTGCCTGGTCGGTGTGGTGTGGGCCGCCGCGACACTCACCACCACCATCGAGATCTGCTGCACGCGCATCCCCTGGACGCACCGCCTCGCCTGGCTCCTCGCCGTCTGGTTCCTCCCCCTGGTCGGCCCGATCGCCTGGTTCCGTCGGAATCCCGGCCAGGCGGAGCCGGACACCGCGAGGTCGGCGTTCCATGGTCCGCCACGCCGGTGAGTCCCGGTCGATGGCATCACCGCCGTGGGGGGAGGGGGATTCGGTGGAGGTCTTCGGCGACCACCACCTCGCCCGAGAAGTGTTTTTCGGCTTCGGCGCGGTGGTCGTCGAGGGTGCGGTAGCGCTGGGAGAAGTGGGTCAGCACGAGGGTGCGGACGTCGGCGTCGGCGGCGACGCGGGCGGCCTGGCCCGCGGTGAGGTGGCCGTATTCCTCGGCCAGGTGGGCGTCGGCGTCGAGGAAGGTGGCCTCGATGACGAGCATGTCGACGCCGGCGGCCAGCTCCGCGACGCCGGGGCACAGACGGGTGTCCATGACGAAGGCGAAACTCTGGCCGGGACGCGGCTCGCTGACCTCGGCCACGGTCACCGTGCGGCCGTCGACCAGCAGACTGCCGGTGCGTTGCAACTCGCCGATGCGGGATCCGCGGATGCCGAGCGCGGCGAGCCGGTCGGGCAGCATGCGCACCCCGGCGGGTTCGGTCAACCGGTACCCGAACGCTTCGACGGGGTGCGAGAGCGCGACGGCTTCGATCGTGAACGGGGCGTCGGGTGCGTCCAGCGGGCCGGGCCCGGCGATCGGATGCGTGCGCAGGTCGACCCGGCGGTAGAACGAGCTGGCCGAGCACAGCCGGTCGAAGTACTCCTGGCCGGAGGCCGGATAGTAGGCGTCGACGGGGTGTGCGACGCGGTCGAGGTTGATGCGCTGCACGATGCCGGGCAGACCGAGACAGTGGTCGCCGTGGAAGTGGGTCAGGGCGATGCGGGTGATGTCGGTGGCGGCCACGCCGGCGAAGGCCATCTGCCGCTGGGTGCCCTCGCCCGGATCGAACAGCACGCCCTCGCGTCCCCAGCGCAGCAGGTAGCCGTTGTGATTGCGCTGCCTGGTCGGCACCTGGCTCGCGGTGCCGAGCACGACCAGTTCCCGCTGCGACATCTACAGCTCCGCGACCGCGCGGACGAACCGGTCCAGCTCGTCGAAGCCGACGAAGCAGTGCGGTGAGGCGCGCACCACGGCGTCGAGCCCGCGGGCGCTCATGTCCAGCAACGTGGACCCGGCGAAGCTCACGGTGACGGTGATGTTCTGCGCGGCCAGCCGGTCGCGCACCTCGGTGGCGGGCACGCCGTCGACGGTGAAGGAGACGATGCCGCCGCGACGGACGCCGTTGTCGCGCACCGTGACCCGCGGCAGCGCGGCGAACGCCTCGCGCAGGTGCCCGGCCCGCTCGGCGATCGCGGCGTACACGTCGGCCGGGCCGAGGTCGAGCAGGTAGCGCACCGCCGCACCCAGGCCGAGCCGGGCGGCGACATCGCACTCCCAGAATTCGAAGCGGCGGGCGTCGGGTGCGAGTTCGTAGTCCTGCGGGCCGGTCCAGGCGGCGCTGTGCAGGTCCAGCCGCTGCGGTTCCATCGTCGTCGCCAATTCCGGTCGGACATAGAGGAATCCGGTGCCCCGCGGGCCGCGCAACCACTTGCGGCCGGTCGCCGAGAGCGCGTCGACACCGAGCTCGGCGACGTCGAGGGGCAGCTGCCCGGCCGACTGGCAGGCGTCCAGCAGCACCATCGCGCCCGCCGAGTGCGCGATCTTCGTCGCCTCGGCGGCGGGGTTCACCAGCCCACCGTTGGTCGGCACATGCAGCAGTGAGACCAGCGCGACCCGCTCGTCGACCATCCGCTCCAGCGCGTCCAGGTCCAGCTGGCCGGTGTCGTCGCTGGGGATCTGCTCCACGACGGCGCCGGTGGCGCGGGCTCGCTGCAGCGCGGCGATCGCGTTGCTGGCGTAGTCGGCGCCGCTGATCAGCACGCGGTCGCCGGGACGCAACGGCACCGAGTAGAAGAAGTCCGCCCAGGCGCGGCTGGCGCTGTCGCTGAGCGCCACGCAATCCGGGTCGGCGTTGATCAGCTCGCCGATCGCGGTCTTCACCCCGGCCAGGTCGTCGAGGCGTTCGGCGGCGGCGCGGTAGCCGCCGATCTCGGTTTCCCGGCGCAGGTGCGCGACCTGGGTGTCCAGCACCACCCGCGGCGGGAGCGAGGAGCCGGCGCTGTCGAGGAAGACCAGGTCGGGGTCGGCGGCCAGCCCGGGGGTGTCGGCCCGCACGCGTGTGTCGTCCAGCATGCAGACGACCTTATCGGGGTGCGGAGTTCGGCTTCGCGCCGTTTTCTTGTCGGTATCGATCGCTACGCTGGTTTGGGTCGAGTTCCTCGGGCAGCGGAGGCTTCATGGCAGCGGAGGCTTGCATGGCGGTCACACTCGAACAGCAGGGGTCCACCGGCCGGGTCGATCCCGCGACGTTGTCCTCCCGCGCGGCCGCCGAGGCCTTCGTCGGCGGCGTGTGTTTCAAGCTCGGGCCACCCGCGTTGATCGGCGCCGAACTCGAGTGGCTCACCGTGCAGGGTGGGCCGTCGGCGTCCGCCACCGTTGCGGCACCACGTCCGCAACTGTCCGCCCTAGCCGCCGCCCTCGGACCGCACGCCCCGCGGTCCATCGCCCCCGACTCGCCCGCGCTGCCGCTGCCCGGCGGCAGCAGGATCACCGTCGAACCCGGTGGTCAGATCGAATTGTCCAGCGCGCCGTATGCCGAGGCCGCCGAACTGTGCGCCCGCCTGCGCGAAGACGCGATCGTGCTGCGCGAGATGCTGGCCGCCGCCGCGATCCGGCCGCTCGCCCTCGCCGCCGACGCCGACCGCCGCGCCAAACGCCTGCTCCGCTCGCCCCGATACCGGGCGATGGAGCAGTCCTTCGCCGGCATCGGCCCGTTCGGCAAGCTGATGATGTGCAATACGGCCGCCACGCAGGTCAGCGTGGACGCCGGGACCGACCCCGCCGAGGTCCGGGCCCGCTGGACCGCCCTGTACACGATGGGCCCCGCACTGGTCGCCGCGTTCGCCTGCTCACCGGCGCTGCGCGGCGCGCCGCCGGGGCGGTGGGCCTCCCAGCGGATGCGGACCTGGCTGCGCCTGGACACCCTGCGTACCCGGCCACCGGTCGCGGACTGGGCGGACCCGATCACCGGCTACGCGCGGTGGGCGCTGGACGTGCCGCTGTTGTGCGTGCGCTCGGTCGACGGCACGACGACCTGCGCCGGTGACCCGGGCGAGAACTGGACCGCGCCGCCGGGCGCGACCTTCGCCGACTGGATGGCGGGCGCGCTGGACGACGAGATCGGCCGCCGCCCCGATCCTGCCGATCTCGCCTACCACCTGACCACCTTGTTCCCGCCGGTCCGCCCGTCCGGGCATCTCGAGGTGCGCTACCTCGACGCCCAGCCGGGGGAGGACTGGACGGTGCCGATCCACACCTTCGACGCCCTGCTCGCGCACCCGGCCGTGGTCGCCGAGGCGACCGCGCTGGCCGCGCCGCTGGCCGACCAGTGGTCCCAGGCCGCGCGCTGCGGGCTCGCCGACGGCGTCGTGCGCACCGTCGCCGCCGAACTGCTCGACCTGGCGGCCGCGCATGCCCGCACGCCCGAGGCGGGCGCCGAGCTCGACCGCGCCGCGCGCCGCTGCCGGGCCGGGCGCACCCCCACCGAGGAACCCGCGCGCGTGCATTCCTGACCGACCGTCCCGCCGACCGATCCGCCGCGAGCCCGCTCGCGACCCTTCTCCCCGGGAGAGCGTTACCGTGACGAAGTCCTTCGCCCCCTCCGACCATTCCGCCACCGACCGGCTGCGCGAGCGGATCGCCGAGGTGCTCACCACCGCCCGAGCCCGCACCACCGCCCTCACCGCGGCCGTCGACGAGGCCGATCTCGTCGCCCAGCACTCGCCGCTGATGAGCCCGCTGGTCTGGGATCTCGCGCACATCGGCAATCAGGAGGAGCTGTGGCTGGTGCGCGATGTGGGTGGGCGTGAGCCGGTGCGCGCCGACATCGACGAGCTCTACGACGCGTTCAAACACGCGCGCAAGGACCGCCCGGCCCTGCCGTTGCTGAATCCCGCCGAAGCCCGCGGTTACGTCGGCACGGTGCGGGAGAAGGTGTGGGACGTGCTCGAGCGCAGCGCGCTGCGCGGCAGCAGGCTGGTCGAGGACGGCTTCGCCTTCGGCATGATCGCCCAGCACGAACAGCAACACGACGAGACCATGCTGGCCACCCACCAACTGCGCGCCGGCGAGCCGGTGCTGTCGGCCGCCGCGCCGCCGCCCGCCCGCGTCCGGGTGAGCGGCGAGGTGATCGTGCCCGGCGGCGAATTCACCATGGGCACCTCCGCCGACCCGTGGGCGCTGGACAACGAACGGCCCGCGCACCCGGTGCACGTGCCCGCCTTCGCCATCGACGCCGCGCCGGTGACGAACGAGCAGTACCTCGCGTTCCTCGAGGACGGCGGCTACGAACGGCCCGAGCTGTGGTCCGAACGCGGCTGGGCGCACCGGGTCTCGGCCGGTCTCACCGCGCCCCGGTTCTGGGAGCGCGACGGTGACGGTCGATGGTGGCGCCGGGTGTTCGGCGTGTTGTCGCCGGTGCGGCCGCGGCAGCCGGTGGTGCACGTGTGCTGGTTCGAGGCCGAGGCGTATGCCAGGTGGGCGGGCAAACGGCTGCCCACCGAGGCCGAATGGGAGAAGGCGGCGCGGTTCGATCCGGTGACCGGCGGCTCGCGCCGCTACCCGTGGGGCGAGGACGAACCCGACGACACCAGAGCCAATCTCGGGCAACGTCACCTCGAGCCCGCCGAGGTCGGCGCCTATCCCGCGGGCGTCTCCGCCACCGGCGCGCACCAGCTGATCGGCGATGTCTGGGAGTGGACGTCCTCGGGCTTCGATCCCTACCCCGGCTTCCGCGCCTTCCCCTACCGCGAGTACTCCGAGGTTTTCTTCGGTGGTGACTACCGGGTGCTGCGCGGCGGCTCGTTCGGCACCGACCCGGTCGCCTGCCGCGGCACCTTCCGCAACTGGGACCACCCGATCCGCAGGCAGATCTTCGCCGGATTCCGGCTCGCGCGCGACCTGCGAGCGGACGAACGCTGATGTGCCGTCATCTCGGCTACGTGGGTGCGCCGGTCGCCGTCGGCGAACTGCTCACCCGGGGCACGCATTCGCTGCGCGAGCAGTCCTGGGCGCCGCGGGAGATGCGCGGCGGCGGCACCATCAACGCCGACGGTTTCGGCGCGGCGTGGTGGCGCCCCGCCACCGACGGCGTGGCCGTGAGCCGCTATCGCAACCGGGAACCGATCTGGAGCGACCCGGCGGTGACCGAAGTGCTCGGCCAGCTGGTCTCCCCGGCCGTACTGGGTTCGGTGCGGTCGGCGACGGTCGGTATGCCCATCGAGCGCAGCGCCTGCGCACCGTTCACCACCGGCCGCTGGGCATTCAGCCACAACGGTGTGGTGCCGCGCTGGCGGCAGGTGCTCAGCGCGGTCTCCGCCGACCTGGACGTGGCGGCGACCCGTTCGGGGGCGACGCGGCTGTTCGAGACGGCTCGCCTGCTCGACGCCGAGGCGGCGACCGACGCCGCCACGCTGTGGGTGCTGCTGGCCGACCTGATCGCCTCCGCCGAATCCGGCGGGTACGGCGACGACCCCGAGACCGCCGTGCGGCTGCTGGTCGAAGCGGTGCTGCGGCACGAACCGGCCGCGCGGCTGAACTTCCTGCTCTGCGACGGCACCCGGCTGCTCGCCACCACCGTCTACCACTCGCTGTCGGCGCTGGTCACCGACGAGTTCGCGATCCTGTCCTCCGAGCCCTACGACGACGACCCGCGCTGGCAGCCGATCCCCGATCACTGCCTGGTCCGGGCGGAGCCGGGCCGGCTCGCCGTCGAACCACTCACCGGCGTCCCCGCCGCGCACACCGAAAGGCCGCTCGCATGACCGCACCGACCCTGGAAGTGCACCTCACCGACGCCGATCTCACCGCCGCGTTGCGCGCCGACGCCGAACGCGGCCTCACCGCACAGCCGAAATCGTTGCCGCCCAAGTGGTTCTACGATGCCCGCGGCAGCGAGCTGTTCGAACGGATCACCGAGCTGCCGGAGTACTACCCGACCCGCACCGAGCGGGCACTGCTCGAGCGCGTCGTCGACGAGATCGCCCGGCTCGCGCAGGCCGAGATCCTGGTGGAACTCGGGGCAGGCTCGGCGGCCAAGACCCGGCTGCTGCTGCACGCGCTCACCGGCGCCGGACCGCTGCGCACCTACGTGCCGCAGGACGTGTCCTCGGCGGCGCTGCGGGCCGCGGCGGCGGAGGTGGCCGCCGACTTCCCCGGCCTGGCCGTGCACGGGGTGGTCAGCGACTTCACCGACACCCTGCACAACCTGCCGCGCGGCGGCAGACGGATGATCGCCTTCCTCGGCGGCACCATCGGCAATCTCGTCCCCGCCGAACGCGCCGAATTCCTGACCGGCATCCACGACGTGCTCGAACCGGGGGAGCGGCTGCTGCTCGGCGCGGGCCTGGTGATCGACCCGGCCGTGCTCGTGCCCGCCTACGACGACGCCGCCGGCGTCACCGCCGAGTTCAACCGCAACGTGCTGCACGTGCTCAACCACCGGCTGCGCGCCGACTTCGTGCCCGAGGACTTCGCGCACGTCGCGCTGTGGGACGCCGAGCACGAGTGGATCGAGATGCGGCTGGCGGCGACCCGCGACATGACGGTCACCGTCGCCGACCTCGGGCTCACGGTGTCGTTCGCCCGCGGCGAGCAGATGCGCACCGAGATCTCCGCCAAGTTCCGCGTCCCCGGCCTGTCGGCCGAGCTGGCGGCCGCCGGATTCCGTGCCGAACAGGTGTGGACCGACCCCGACGAGCGGTTCGCGCTGGTACTCGCGACGCGGGTGTGAACGAGACGGCTCACTCCCTCACGCGTTGGCCGGCCCGACCACGGCGGTGAGCCACTCCACCAGCGGTCGCAAGGCTTCCCAGGCCGCGCGCACCTCGTCGGCGGCGCGTGGCGTGGGCAGCCAGTCGGGTGCGCCGAACTCGCGCGAGCAGGTCAGCGATTTGTGCCGCAGCAGGGCGATCCGCGGATGGTCGGCGTCGTAGCCCTTGGGCTTGGTCTTGAGCACCTCGCCGCCGACGGTGAAGCCGGCGTCGGTCACGGCGGCGAGCACGGACTCGAGCTCGGCACCGCGGACCTCGTCGTCGATCGCGCGGCGCAGCAGCGCCACCTGCGCACCCGACCCGCTGTAGAAGCCGCCGCCGACGAACAGGCCCGGCGCCCCGATCTGCACGTACCAGCCGACGCCCGGGGCGGTTCCGACCACCGCGCCCTGGGCGGTCTTGTAGGGCGACTTGTCCTTGGCGAAGCGGACGTCGCGATAGGGGCGGAAGATCTTCGCCGGGCCGAAATCGTCCTCGAGTTCGGCGGTCAGCGCCGTCATCGGCTCGCGCACCGCCTGCTCGTAGACGTGTTTGTGCGCGGTCCAGAACGCCTTGGAGTTGTCGGCCTCCAGGTCCTCGTAGAAATCCAGTCCCGCCAGCGGGAAACCACCGAATCCAGCCATGCGCCGACCTTACGGCGACGGTCCGGGTCAGCTCTGGTCGGGCATCATGTCGGTGTTGAAGAACGCCAACCCGGCGACGAGACCGACGACCAATGCCACGGCGGAGGCGATCGCGGCCCACTTGCCCAACCGTTCCCCCTTGCCGTGCCCGATCACGCCGAGCACGATGCCGACCGGGCCGAACAGGATCGGGCAGAAGAACAGCGCGACCGCCGCGCACACGAACCCGACGATGGACATGGTCTGCGGGCCCTGATGCTGCTCCGGCTCGTCGGTGCCGTAGGTCTGGTACTGCGGCGGGTACGCCGGATGGCCGCCCTGGTCCGGTCCGGGCGGGGGCGGGTACCCGCCCGGACCGGGCTGCCCGCCACCCTGGCCCGGATAGCCGGCGCCGGGCGCGGTGCCGTAGGTCGGGTCGCCGGCGGGGTAGTGCGCGCCGCCGCCCGGGTACGGCGGGATCTCGCTCGGATACGAGGTGGTCTCGGTGGGTTCGCCCCAGCTGGGCCGGTTGGGCGGCGGGGCCGACCCGGGCGTGGCGGGGGTGTCGGCGCCGGACGCGCCGCCCGCCGGGTCGTCGGCCGGTGGGGGCCGCCCGCGGGGGAGGCGCCGCCGGTCGAACCGCTGTCCTTCGGCGGCTGCTGCGGATCGTCGGGGTTCTTCGGATTGGTCATCGACGCCCTCCTGGTCGTGTCGGCCTCACCAACGCTGCGGGTACCACCTCACACGCTTCTGTACCGCCGGACCGCGCCCCGGGCCCGGCGCAGACGACGACGGATCAGAGATCGGAGTCGTCGACGATCTCGACCGCCTGCACTTCGGCGGGGCGCTCGTCCTCCTCGGCGTCCTCGGCGCGCTGGGCGCGGGGACTCCACTCCTCGCGGAGTTCGGCGTCGATGCCGAGCCTGCCGTCGTCGTCGTTCTCCCGGTAGCGGATGCGCTCGTCGGCGGGCCGATCCTCGATCCCGTGCTGGTAGGCCCGGATCTCGTCGGCCTGCTCGTCGTCGCCCATGTCCCGGTCCAGTGGTTCACGGCTCATGAACCCCAGTATCGTCGCGTCGGCGTCGCGGCGTGCGGAACCGGCGCCGGGGATTCGCGGACGGATCAGCTCGACCAGAACGCCAGACCGAAGCTGCCCGCCAGGAAGATCAGCAACACCAACAGCAAGGCGAACACCACGATGTTGGCGATGGTGGCGGCCATGCCCAGCGATTCACCCCGGCGCTGCCCGAGCACGCCGAGGGTGATCCCCACCGGCCCGATGACCAGGATCGGGAAACCACAGAACAGGAACACCGACGCCAGCCCGGCCGCGACGCACGAGAAGCTGATGATCGAGTAGATCTGCGTCTGCGTCGGCTCGTACCCGGCCGGGCCGAGCCTGCCGGGTGGCGTGTACACCGGTGACGGGTAGGTACCCGGCCCCGGGCGACCGAACGGACCGGGCGGCGGCGCGGCGGCGGGACCGAACCGCGGCCCCGGGTAGCCGCCGGGCGGAGGATACGAGCCGGGAACTCCGGACGCATGGATTCGGCTCTCCCATGCCTACCACGCGGACGAGCCGCGTGCCCATCCCAGAACGCTGGGAGCGGCCGAACGAGCGACGGCTCAGGCGTTGCCGTTGAAAAGCCCGGTGACCGAACCGTTCTCGAAGACCTCGCGGATGGTGCGGGCCAGCAGCGGCGCGATGGACAGCACCGTCAGCTGCGGGAACTTCTTGTCCTCGGTGATCGGCAGGGTGTTGGTGACCACGACCTCGCGGGCGCCGCAGGCGGCCAGCCGCTCGGCGGCCGGCGAGGACAGCACACCGTGGGTGGCGGCGATGACCACGTCGCCCGCGCCCGCCTCGCGCAGCACCCGCACGGCCTCGGCGATGGTGCCGCCGGTGTCGATCATGTCGTCGATCAGGATGCAGGTGCGCCCGTCGACGTCACCGACCGGACGGTGCGACTTCACCTGGTTGGGCACCAGCGGGTCGCGGGTCTTGTGGATGAACGCCACCGGCGCGCCCTCGAGGGCGTTGGCCCACTTCTCGGCCACCTTCACGCGACCGGCGTCGGGGGAGACGACGGTGATGTTCTCCATGCTGTAGTTCGACCGCACGTGCTCGGAGAGCTGGAACAGCGCGTGCATGTGATCGACCGGACCGTCGAAGAAGCCCTGAATCTGGTCGGTGTGCAGGTCGACGGTGATGATGCGGTCCGCGCCCGCGGTCTTGAGCAGGTCGGCGACCAGGCGGGCGGAGATGGGCTCGCGGCCGCGGTGCTTCTTGTCCTGCCGGCCGTAGGGGTAGAACGGCAGCACCGCGGTGATCCGCTTGGCCGAACCGCGCTTGAGCGCGTCGATCATGATGAGCTGTTCCATCAGGTGCTGGTTCACCGGGGCGGGGAAGCTCTGCAGCACGAAGGCGTCCGAGCCGCGCACCGACTCCTCGAACCGCACGAAGGTCTCACCGTTGGCGAAATCGCGGGCGGTCTGCGGGGTGACGTGGACGTCGAGTTCCTTGGCGACCTGCTCGGCCAGCTCAGGATGGGCGCGTCCGGAGAAGAGCATCAGGTTCTTCTGGTTCTCGATCCATGATGCGGTCACTACTGTTCGCCATCCTTTTGCTCTGTTGCCTGACTCGACTTCTCGTCGGCCGCGAGGGCCTGCGCCGCCGCGGTCGCCGCCGCGGTTCCCGGCCGGTGCCGCTGCACCCAGTTCTCGATGTTCTTCTGCGGCCCACCCGACACCGCGAGCGCACCGGGCGGAACGTTTCTGCGCAGTACAGTACCCGCTGCCGTATACGCGCCGTCACCCACGGTCACCGGCGCGACGAACATCGTGTCGCTGCCGGTGCGCACGTGCGAACCGACCACGGTGTGGTGTTTCTTCACCCCGTCGTAGTTGACGAACACACTGGACGCGCCGATGTTGCTGTGCTCACCGATGGTGGCGTCGCCGACGTAGGTCAGGTGCGGCACCTTCGAGTGCGCGCCGATGTCGGCGTTCTTGGTCTCGACGAACGCGCCGAGCTTGCCCGCCTCACCGAGGATGGTGCCGGGGCGCAGGTAGGCGAACGGCCCGACGGAGGCGTTCGGGCCGATGGTGGCGCCCTCGCCGTGCGTGCGCACCACCTTGGCGCCGTCGCCGACCCGCACGTCGGTGAGGGTGCTGTCCGGGCCGATCTCGGCGTCCTCACCGATCACGGTGCTGCCGAGCAACTGCACGCCGGGGCGGAGCACGGCGTCCCTGCCGATGCGCACACCGGCGTCCACCCAGGTGGAGGCCGGGTCGATGATGGTGACCCCGGCGCGCATGTGGCGCTCGAGGATGTAGCGGTTCATCGTGCGGGTCGCGATCGACAGCTGCACCCGGTCGTTGACGCCGGTCACCTTGGCCGCGTCCAGCAGCCGCGCGCCGTGCACCGGATGCCCGGCCTCGCGCGCCAGGCGCAGCACGTCGGTCAGGTACAGCTCGTGCTGGGCGTTGGCGGTGGACAACCGGCCGATCATGGCGCGCAGGACGGTGGCGTCGAAGGCGTAGACACCCGAGTTGACCTCGGTGATGGCGGCCTGCTCCGGGGTGGCGTCGGCGTGTTCGACGATCTCCACCACCTGGCCGTCGGCGTCGCGGACGATGCGCCCGTAGCCGTTGGGGTCGTCGGGAACGAAGGTCAGCACGGTCACCGCGGACCGCTCCTGGTAGCTGCGGTGCTCGTCGAGCAGGGCGCCCAGGGTGTGCCCGTCCAGCAGCGGCACGTCGGCCGAGGTGACCAGCAGGTCACCGGCGAAGTCGGCGGGCAGCGCCCGCAGCGCGCACTGCACGGCGTGGCCGGTGCCGAGCTGCTGTTCCTGCAGGGCGGGGACGATCTCGCGGCCCAGTTCCCCGGCGACCGCGGCGACCGCGGCGCCGACCTGTTCCCGGTCGTGGCCGACCACCGTGATCAGATGGGTCGGGTCGATCTCGTTCGCGGCATGCAGCGCGTGGGCGAGCATGCTCCGACCGGCAAGCGAATGCAGCACTTTGGGGGTCTTCGACCGCATTCGCGTCCCGGCTCCGGCGGCGAGAACGACGACGGCGGTCTGCTGTGGCATGGATCTCCCTCGGCTGCCTGTCATCGTGCTTGCGTGTGCTTGGTCAGCGATGTGCGGGGCCAACGATAGTCACGGTGCCGGTGTGCTCCGCCGCCAGGACTCGAACCTGAACTATCTGAACCAAAATCAGAGGTGCTGCCATTACACCACGGCGGACCGTCACACCGGCGGATGCTGGCGTACCCGCCGCTGTGCCTCGGCACGGGATGAATACTCGCACGAGAACCCGCCCCGCGTCGAACCGCCGCACGGAGCGTGGAGTACCCGGCGGGGCGGCCGGGGACACCTCGGTGGGGGCGGTAGTGTCGACGGGCAGCCAGGACCGGCGAGCCCGCCGGTCGGCCACCGGACGCGAAAAGAGGGGACGAGTGTCTTCGGGTGAGCCGCACCGGGTGTCCCGACCGCGGATGACAGGGACCCAACGGCGTCAGCAACTCATCGAGATCGGCCGCGCCCTGTTCGCCGAGCGGGGCTACGACGCGACCTCCATCGAGGAGATCGCGCAGCGGGCCCAGGTGTCCAAACCCGTGGTGTACGAACACTTCGGCGGCAAGGAGGGCCTCTACGCGGTGGTCGTGGACCGCGAGATGTCGATGCTGCTGGACATGATCACCTCCTCGCTCACCCAGAACCGGTCCCGGGTGCGGCTCGAGCAGGTGGCGCTGGCGCTGCTCACCTATATCGAGGAACGCACCGACGGCTTCCGCATCCTGGTGCGGGACCAGGCCGCCACCGCCACCGCCGAGGAGAGCCGCTATTCGAGCCTGCTCAACGAGGCCGTCAACCAGGTCGCGCACATCCTGGCCGGTGATTTCGGCCGCCGCGGTTTCGACACCAGCCTGGCCACCCTCTACGCTCAGGCACTCGTCGGCATGGTCTCCACCGCCGCGACCTGGTGGCTCGACGTGCGGGTCCCGTCGAAGGAAGTGGTGGCCGCGCACCTGGTGAACCTGTGCTGGAACGGTCTGAGCCACCTCGAGGCCGACCCCGGGCTCAGTTCCGAATGGCCCACCGGAGCGGCGGCGGACTGACCGGACGGTGATAACCAGCGAATTGCGATGTGGGTCCGGACGGATGCTCGAATTGGTCGTCGGGCGTTCGCCTGGTGGTACGGTTCACCCATCCTCTGGGTGCTGTTCGGGCGGTATGTCGGTCTACTTCGGGATGTCGGTCTACTTCAGGATGGCTGGTTTCAGGAATGACAGGCGGATCTGATGGCTAGGCAAGCGCGCGCGGAGATCACCCGCGATTCCGTCCTGGCGGGCGCTGCCGATGTCTTTCTGCGCTTGGGTTACGCGAACGCGAGCCTCAGCGAGATCATCGCGCAGTCCAATGTCACCAAGGGCGCCTTGTACTTTCACTTCGGTTCGAAGGAAGAACTGGCCCGTGCGGTCGTCGACCAGGGCAACGAGCGGCTGATCAGCTCCTGCCAGGGATTCTTCGATCCCCGGGTGCCCGCGCTGGAAGCCTGCATCGGCATCACCTACGTCGTGGCCGATCTGTCCATGAACGACCCGATGGTGGGCGCGATGCTCAAGCTCACCCACCAGATCGGCGACTACCGGGGCGCGCAGGGCGACAACATCTCCAAGACCTGGGGCGAGACCTACCGGCTGCTCGCCGAGCGGGCCATCGCCCAGGGCGACCTCGAGCCCGATCTCGACCCGGAGGTGGTCGGGCTGCTGCTGCACGAGGTGACCGCCGGTGTGCACATCGTCGCGGTCGGCACCGAATCGATCGACCAGATGGCCACCCGGATGGAACGGGCCTGGCACTACCTGCTGCCCGCCCTGGTTCCGGCCGAGAAGCTGTCGTACTTCCGGGAATTCGCCGCGCGACGGTTGCGGCGCTACGTCCCCTGAGCCGCCGCGGACCCGCAGGCCGGGCAGGCGCGGAGACGCCGCGTGCGACGCGGACGGTGGGGGAGCGGGGTGGCAAGGGGGCCGGGGGCGGTGATTAGACTCGGTTGGCTGTCCATGCGCCCGCCCTGAGTTCAGGAGTCCTCGATGTCCTCCTCTCGTCCACCGCTCGCGGGACTGGCCGCGGTGGCCGGTGCCGATGCCGCGCTGCGGACCGTCGCCGACCTGGTCGGCACCACCACGGTCGACATGGTGGCGCCGGCGGCGGCCCGGTCGTTCGTGGCCGCGACGGTGGCCGGGAAGCGGCCGGTCGTGGTGGTGACGGCCACCGGGCGCGAGGCCGACGACCTGACCGTCGAGCTGACCGAGATCCTGGGCGATTCGGTGGCCCAGTTCCCGTCCTGGGAGACGCTGCCGCACGAGCGGCTCTCGCCGAGCGCCGACACCGTCGGCCGCAGGCTCGCGGTGCTGCGCAGGCTCGCGCACCCGGACGATCCGGTCTTCCCGGTGCCGCTGCGGGTGGTGGTGACCACCGTGCGGTCGCTGATGCAGCCGATGGCGGCGGGTCTGGGCGACATCGAACCGATCGTGCTGCGCGAGGGCGCCGAACTGGACTTCGACGACCTGCTGACCCGGCTGGTCGAGTTCGCCTACACCCGGGTCGACATGGTCGGCAAGCGCGGCGAGTTCGCGGTGCGCGGCGGCATCCTCGATCTGTTCCCGCCCACCGCCGACCACCCGGTGCGCGTCGAGTTCTGGGGTGACGAGGTCACCCAGGTGCGCGCGTTCGCGGTGGCCGACCAGCGCTCGCTGCCCGAGATCGAGATCGACACCGTGGTCGCCACGCCCTGCCGGGAGCTGCTGCTCACCGCGCCGGTGCGCGAGCGCGCCGCCCAGGTCGCCGCGGCCAACGCCGCCGACGCGGCGCTGGTGGAGATGCTGGACAAGCTCGCCGAGGGCATCCCCGTGGAGGGCATGGAGGCGCTGCTGCCGGTGCTGCAACCCGGCGAGCTGACCCTGCTCACCGAGCAGCTCGCGGCGGGCACGCACGTGCTGCTGTGCGATCCGGAGAAGATCCGCACCCGTGCCGCCGACCTGGTGCGCACCGGCGCGGAGTTCCTGGAGGCCTCCTGGACGGCCGCCTCCTTCGGCGCCGACGCGCCGCTGGGCGGCAACGGCCTGGACCTGGCCGCCTCCTCCTACCGCGCGCTGCCGCAGATCCGCGAGGACGCCGACCGGCACGGGCTGGCCTGGTGGACGCTGAGCCCGCTGGCCTCCGGTGACCCGGCCGAGGTGGTGCTGCCGCTGCAGCAGGCGCCGACCGCGCGCGGCTCCGACGAGCTGGTGGCGACCATCTTCGCGTCGCTGCGCGCGCACGTCACCACCGGCGGCCGCGCCGTGGTGGTGGTCGCCGGACACGGCACCGCGCAGCGCGTGCTCGAACGGCTGGCCGACGCGGAGGTACCGGCCACCGCGCTGACGGCGGGCGCCGAGCCCGCACCGGGCGTGGTCGGCGTGCTGTGCGGCACCCTGCACGACGGCGTGGTCTTCGCCGACGCCGCCCTGGTGGTGGTCGCCGAATCGGATCTGACCGGCAACCGCGTCACCGCGCCCGGGGAGGGCAAGCGGCTGCCCGCCAAGCGCCGCAACCAGGTCGATCCGCTGGCGCTGAGCGCCGGCGACATGGTGGTGCACGACCAGCACGGCATCGGCCGGTTCGTGGAGATGATCGAGCGCACCGTGGGTGGCGCGCGCCGGGAGTACCTGGTCATCGAGTACGCGCCGAGCAAGCGCGGCCAGCCGGGCGACCGGCTGTTCGTGCCGATGGAGTCGCTGGACCAGCTCTCCCGCTACGTCGGCGGCGAGATGCCGAGCCTGTCCAAACTGGGCGGGTCGGACTGGGCCAACACCAAACGCAAGGCGCGCAAGGCGGTTCGCGAGATCGCCGGTGAGCTGGTGCAGCTCTACGCCGCCCGCCAGGCCGCCCCCGGCCACGCCTTCGGCCCGGACACTCCGTGGCAGAAGGAGATGGAGGACGCCTTCGCCTTCACCGAGACCGTCGACCAGATGACCGCCATCGCCGAGGTGAAGGCGGACATGGAGAAGCCGGTGCCGATGGACCGCGTGGTGTGCGGCGACGTCGGCTACGGCAAGACCGAGATCGCGGTGCGCGCGGCGTTCAAGGCCGTCCAGGACGGCAAGCAGGTGGTCGTGCTGGTGCCGACCACGCTGCTGGCCCAGCAGCATCTGCAGACCTTCACCGAGCGGGTCGCCGGTTTCCCGGTCACGGTGAAGGGCCTGTCCCGCTTCACCGACCCGGCCGAATCGCGCGCGGTGCTCGAGGGCATGGCCGACGGCAGCGTCGACATCGTCGTCGGCACCCACCGCCTGCTGCAGACCGGTGTGCGCTGGAAGGACCTCGGCCTGGTCATCGTGGACGAGGAGCAGCGCTTTGGCGTCGAGCACAAGGAACACATCAAGGCGCTGCGCACCCACGTCGACGTGCTGACCATGTCGGCGACGCCGATCCCGCGCACCCTGGAGATGAGCCTGGCCGGTATCCGCGAGATGTCGACCATCCTCACCCCGCCCGAGGAACGTCACCCGGTGCTCACCTACGTCGGCGCCTACAACGACAAGCAGGTCACCGCCGCGATCCGCCGTGAGCTGCTGCGCGACGGCCAGGTGTTCTACGTGCACAACCGAGTGTCCTCGATCGACAAGGCGGCCAAGCGGATTCGCGATCTGGTGCCGGAGGCGCGGGTGGTGGTCGCCCACGGGCAGATGAACGAGGACACCCTCGAGCGCACCGTGCAGGGTTTCTGGCAGCGCGAATACGACGTGCTGGTCTGCACCACCATCATCGAGACCGGCCTGGACATCTCCAACGCCAACACCCTCATCGTGGAGCGCGCCGACACCCTCGGCCTGTCCCAGCTGCACCAGCTGCGCGGCCGGGTCGGCCGGTCGCGGGAGCGCGGCTACGCCTACTTCCTCTACCCGCCGGAGAAGCCGCTCACCGAGACCGCCTACGACCGGCTGGCCACCATCGCGCAGAACTCCGATCTGGGCGCGGGCATGGCCGTGGCGATGAAGGACCTCGAGATCCGCGGCGCGGGCAACGTGCTCGGCGCCGAACAGTCCGGCCATGTCGCCGGTGTCGGGTTCGACCTCTACGTCCGGCTGGTCGGCGAGGCGGTGGAGGCCTACCGGGCCGCCGCCGACGGCAAGCCGATCACCACCGAGGAGGTCAAGGAGGTACGCATCGACCTGCCCGTCGACGCGCACATCCCGCCCGACTACGTCGCCAGCGACCGGCTGCGGCTGGAGGCCTACCGCAAACTGGCCGCCGCGCAGGATGATTCGGCGCTGGCGTCGGTGGTGGAGGAACTCGTCGACCGCTACGGGCCGCTGCCGGTGGAGGTCGGCAGGCTGGTGTCGGTGGCCAAGCTGCGGCTGCTGGCCCGCGAATACGGCATCACCGAGATCGCGGTCACCGGGACCACGCTCAAGATCTCCCCGCTGCTGAACCTGCCCGACTCCAAGCAGCTGCGCCTCAAGCGGCTCTACCCGAGCGCCGGCTACAAGGCGGCCAGCGGTGTGGTCCAGCTGCCGCTGCCGCGGGTGGAGGACAGCGTGGGCGCCGAGCGGGTGCGCGATGTGCAGCTGCTCCAGTTCGTCGCCGATCTGCTGCTGGCACTGGACGGCAAGGCGCAGGGCGCGGTGGACCTGACGGTGGCGACCGAGGCCACGGCGCACCGATGAGCACCGAACGCGCCGACGTCGACCTGGTGTCCGCGGGGCTCGCGGGCGCCGTCGAGGTGATGGACCGGCTGTGGAGCTTCGGCGGCTGGGAGGTCACCCAGACCCACGACTCGCTGCGCCCGTACCTGCTCGAGGAAACCTATGAACTGCTCGACGCCATCGGCCACGGCGACGCCGAGACCATCAAGGAGGAACTGGGTGATCTGCTGTTGCAGGTGCTGTTCCACTCCCGGATCGCCGAGGCCGCGGGCGAATTCACCGTGCACGACGTCGCCGCCGCGCTGGTCGCCAAGCTGGTGAACCGCAGCCCGCACCTGGTCGGAGCCGCCATCGACCCCGGCGCGACGCGGGAGGAGAAGATCGCCGCGCAGGAACGCGCCTGGCAGGAGCGCAAGTCCGCGGAGAAGACCCGCCGCTCCTGCCTCGACGGGATCGCGCCGGCGCAGCCCGCCCTCGCCCTCGCCGAGAAGGTCGTCGCGCGCAGCCGCGCCGCGGGGCTGCCCGACGACCTGGTGCCCGGCGAACTGCGCGTGGTCCACCTCGGTGGGCCGGAGAGCGCCGAGGAACGGTTGCGCAAGGACACGCTGGCCTTCGCCGCGCGGATTCGCGCGGCCGAGGACGCCGCCGCAGCCGAGCGCGGGGCGCGGGCGCCGCTGGCCGAGGCCGACTGGCGGCGGTACTGGCCGAGCTGAGCGGGCGGTCAGCCCGGTAGCACCGAGTCCAGGTCGGCGGCCAGCGTCCGCGCGATGCCGGTGGCGACGGTGCTCAGCTCGGCAGTCGGGACCGGCTCCGGCGCCCCGCCCTCGCGAAGCGCCGCGTCGGTGCCCACCACCGACACGGTGACGACGGCATTGCTCACCCGGAACCCGATCTGCACGGCGCCGGTCTCCGCGAACGGCGGTGTCCCGGAATAGGACTCGTCGCCGACTTCGCGGCCGCGCACACCCTCGGCACTGCCCGCCGCCACGTCGAGGTACTTCGCCGCCCCGGCGACCGGGTCGTCACCGCGTTGGACGGCGAACACCACGCTCACGATCCGGCTCAGCGCCGCCCCCGGCGCGGGCGCGGCGACCGGCCGCTGCGGATAGGCGCCCCCGCAGGCCCGAGACGGACGGTCGGGGTCCGTCGCCGCCGCGGTCTGCGGCTGCTCGAAATCGCCCTCGGTGTACAGCGCGCCCGCGAACGCCCGGATCTCCGCGACCGCCGGTGCGAGCAACCGCGCACAGGACTGCGGCACCCCACCGAACCGCGCGGGCTCCCCGCTACCGCACCCCGCCACCACCGCGGCCGACGCCACGGCGGCGACCAACGCCGCCCCGATCCGCACCCGGGCGCTCATCCCTCGTCGAGCTTCCAGTCGGCGGGCGATTCGAAGTCCGTCGAGACCGAACTGGGCCAGTGATCCTGCCCGTCGGCGCCCAGCGGGAAGGCCGGCGGATGCATGATGATGTTCCGCAGCTCGTTCGAGGCGATCACCACCTTCGACTGCAGTTCGAGGAAACTGGTGATCGTCTGGGTTGCGTGGTCGACCGCGGCGGTGATCACACCGGCCAGGCGGTCTACACCCCAGAAGGCCTCGACGACGGAGGCGATCTCGGCGATGGCCACCGCCGCTTCGGCGATCAGCACCGTCCAACGGTCCACGAAGCCCTTGTAGAAGGCCCGGCCTTCGGCGGCGAGGTTCAGCAGCTCGGTGTGGATCTTCTGCGCGATGTCCGACGTGGTCGTCATCGCGGTGCTCTGCGCCGTGCGCGAGGCCGAGAACCGCTTGTAGGCAGCTCCGTCCCAGTGGCCCTCCAGGCTGATCTCCGGCCTGTTCTGCTGGCCGTTCACCGCGCCCACCGCGTTGCCCACCGTCTGCCATTTGGCCGCGTATTCGATGAACAGGAACGGCGCCGCGATACCCTCGGCCGCTTCCTCGATCTTGTCGAACAGTTTCTTCAGGTTCTCCTGGATCCGGTCGCGCTCGTCGGTCTTCAGCCAATACATCTGCGGCCAGGCCCACTTGAGCTTGTCGAAGGCATCGTTGAGTTCGTCGGGCTTCTTGCGCCATTCGTCGGACTTGGCGTTGAAGTCTTCGACGATCTTGTCCAGGTCGGTCTTGGAAACGGGATCGCCCATCAGATCGTGAACTCCATGTCCCCGGTCAGCTCGGTGGTCGCCCGGCTCTGCCCGGCCTGTTGCTGCTCGTAGGTGTCGGCCACTTTCAGCAGTGCCGCCGCGACCTCATCGGCCTCAGTGCCACCCTCTCGCAGCCGGTCCTGCACGTATACCGCGGCGGCCGAATACGACTGCCAGGCGCCGAGGAACAACCCGAATTGGATCGCCGAGTACTTCAATTCGTCGATCGAGGTGGCGGCATTGCGCAGGCCGGTGGCGACCTCGGTGCTCCACGACCGCGAAGCACTGCGCAGCCGGTCCAGTTCGACTTTCAGATCAGCCATCAGATCTCGTTTCGCAGCAGATGGTGTTCGTGCCGGACGAGCCGTGCCATCAGCTGCTCGTCGGATTCCCGGTCCAGGTAGACGTCGTGGACGAAACGCGGCACGGCGGCCCGCACCTTGTCGCAGCAGTCCAGGATGTCCTGCGCGATGACGTTCGACTCCGTCCGCGCCGCCCAGGCGAAATCCATCGTGACCGATTGCAGGCGATGCGCGGTCGCCCTGACCGTCAGCGTCGGCTCGTCGTACTCGGTCAGGTCGGGACCGTGCATCGTGTAGGTGGCGACGCCGTAGATCCGGGCGTAGGTCGCGTTGTAGTCCTCGTAGGTGCGTTGTTGCAGCAGCAGCGGGGCGGCCTCGCGCAGGTCGGGTCGCACCTTCCGGGGACGGCTGTTCGTGGCGACAAGATGCGCCGCGTACTCGTACAGCGCGTACTCGTAAGCGTCCATGATCGAGCGCCCGTACTCGGGCGGCTCGAAGGCGTTCTTCCAGTTGCGGCTCAGTTCGATGCGCGTGGGCAGGCGGTCGGCGCCGAGCTCGACGCGGACCAGAGCGGATTTGGGCGGCGGCGCGAAGGCGGCCGCGGGGCGGTCACCGGTGGTCATGTGGTCTCCGTGGCGACGGTGCCGACGGTGCCGACGATGCGGCGGTGTCGGCGATGTGGCTGGATGGCATCGGTGATCCCCCCTCGTGTGGCTGCGCGACGGCAGCGACCTGTCCGGGTCTCCCGTGCCCGGACGCCGCCAGGCTACAACCGCCCCGGTCGCGCCGCAATGCCAGGTGGCGGGCGGGTGCGGGCCGAACCGATCCGGCGCCGACACCGAACCCTCACCCGCTCGCAAGCGTGTCGTCACCCGCGCGGGGGAACTCCGTCGATAGGGGTTCGATATTCTGGCGTCGAACTCCGAAGTCGATGGCGGTCGTCCTGCCGGGAGGGGTGTTCGGTCCGGTGCCGATCAGCAGAGTCGCGGAGTATCCGCGTCCGGATCATGTTCTGTTCCATTTCAGTGATACCCACCTCGTCGCCGGTGACGGGGATCTGTACGGCGACGTGGACGCCGAGCGGCGGCTGAGCCAGCTGCTCGAGCACGCCACCGCGAGCCGGATCAGGCCGACGGCGATCGTGTTCACCGGGGATCTCGCCGATCGCGGCGAGCCGGGCGCCTACGACAAGCTGCGCGCGCTGGTGGAGCCGTTCGCCGAGGATCTGGGCGCGCCGGTGGTGTGGGTGATGGGCAACCACGACGACCGCGGCACGCTGCGCAGGCACCTGCTCGACGAGCGTTCCTCCGGGCAGCCGTTCGACCGGGTGCACATGATCGACGGGCTGCGGCTGGTGGTGCTGGACACCTCGGTGCCCGGCCACCACTACGGCGAGATCAGCGACGAGCAGCTGGCGTGGTTGCGCGAGGTGCTCGCCGAGCCCGCGCCGTTCGGCAGCATCCTGGCCATGCACCACCCGCCGGTGCCGTGCGTGCTCGACCTGGCGGTGACCGTGGAGCTACGCGACCAGCGCAGGCTGGCCGACGTGCTCGACGGCACCGACGTGCGCGCCATCCTGGCCGGGCACGTGCACTTCTCCACCTACGCCACCTTCGCGGGCATCCCGGTGTCGGTGGCCTCCTCCAGCTGCTACACCCAGGATCTGGCCGTCGCCGAGGGCGGCATCCGCGGCCGCGACGGTGCGCAGGCGTTCAACTTCGTCCACGTCTACCCGGACACCGTGGTGCACTCGGTGGTGCCCATCGACGCGGGCCCGACGGTCGGTTCCCCGGCCACGCCGGACGAGGCCGCGGCGCGGCTGGCCGCGGAGGGCATCGTGATCCCGCCCGCGGCCCGTATCCCGCACGTCATGCGGCGCCGGCAGTCGACTCCGGAAGCGGACGACGAGACGGTGCGCTGACCCGTTCCCAGGGCGCCGGGTCCGGGAAGTAGCCGGCGAGGAACCGCGACACCTCGCGCACCCGCTCGGACTCGGAGATCTCCGGGAAGCTGCCGTCGTTGAGGCAGAAGAAATCGAGGTCGCGGTGCGCGGCGATGTCGTCGAGCACCGCGAGCCCCGCCCGGCTGGTGGTGTCGACGTAGGCCACCCGCGCGGCTTCCTGCGGGACCGCGCGGCCGGTGAGCAGCGCGTAGTAGTGGTAGAGCGAGTTGGTGACCGAGATGTCGGTGGCCGCGCGGAAGCGGCTGGTCCTGGTGCGGGCGAAGTCGGCGGCGAACTCCTCCTCCATCTCCCGCAGCACGCTGCGGCGCAGCGGCACCGGCGTGTGCTCGAGGTGGCGGGTGATGACGTGCCCGAACCGCTCGGCCAGCAGTGCCCGGTTCACCCGGGCGGCGTTCTCGTAGCCGCTGCGGCGCTCGTTGTTGCGGCCGGGGCCGATCCGCACGTCGGCCTCGATGAAGCGGCTGATGCCGGCCGGGGTGAAGAACATCGACGGCCGCACCGGGCGGGCGAAGAACATGTCGTCGTTGGAGTACAGGAAGTGCTCGCTGAGCCCCTCGATGTGCTGGAGCTGGCTCTCCACCGCGTGCGAGTTGAAGGTGGGCAGCCCGGAGGTGTCGCTGAAGTGGTCGATCGCGCGCACGATGGTGACCTTGGGGTGCTCGGCCAGCCAGGCGGGTGCGGGGGAGTCGGTGGCGATGAAGATGCGCCGGATCCACGGCGCGTTCTTGTGCACCGAGCGCAGCGCGTACTTCAGTTCGTCGATCTGGCGGATGCGGGCGTCGGCGTCGTCGCCCTCGCCGACCACGACCTGCGCCATCATCCCGGCCCGGCGGGCGCGGAACTCGGGGTCGGAGCCGTCCACCCAGGAGAAGACGATGTCGATGTCGAAGCCGACGTCGGTGGGCTGCGGGGCGAACATCTGCGCCAGCGTCGGCCAGCTGCGGTCGAACAGCCGGACCTCGGTGAACTCCACGTCGGCCAGGTCGAAGACGGTGCGGGTCAACGCGTTCGGGCGCGGGCATTCGACCGTGTCGCCGTGGTACTCCCACAGCTCCAGCTCCACGTGGTGGGCCGGGTCGCGGTCGCGGCCGAGCCGGACGACGTCGGGCTGCGGCTGCGTGCAGACGAAACCGGCCGCGGCCGCGGCCGAGGTGACCCGCCGGACCATCGCGCGATGGGCGGCGTCGGCGGCCAGCACCAGCCGGTGGTCGCGGTCGCGCACCAGCAGGAACGGCACCTCGGCCGCGGCGAGCTGCGCCCGCAGATAACCCAGGTCGGCGATCGTCGCCTCGGAGACGGCGAGGTTGCCCGCCACCTGCCCCGCGACCGCGTCCACGGTGCCGAAATCCATTCCACCCATGCCGGTATCCATGTCTGCCTCCACACGTTCGCTGTCCGAGAGAATTCGCCCGCACCTCGCTCTCACCGCACCGGGAGTCGGGCGACCGCCGCGGCGACGCCGATGCGTCACCGCGGTGCGGTCCGGCCCGGTGCGGTGCGGAGTCAGACGTGGGGAGCGGTGCCGTAGTGCCGGAACGTCGTGATCCGCCGAACTCGGGACGAGTGGTAAACCATTTCGTTCTCACCTCACTCACGCACCGGACGCGTCACGCGTCGTCAACAGGAGAGCGCGGTTCCGAGGTGGCGACCGAGCGCGACCGTGGAACAGCACGCAGGGCCGGACAGTCATCGGCCGGCGAAACGAAGAACGCCTGGTGAACAGGACGTTGCATAGGAATGATGCCCCCGTGGCGAGATTCCGTCAATCGGACCCTACCGGGGCGTAGCAGGGCGGCGCGGGCGGCCGGAGCGGGCGACGGGGACCACCGTTGCACCAGCGGGCATGTGCGCCAGCACCTTAGACTGGCAGGGGCGCGGCACAGCCCGCCGCGCACGAGATCCGCGAGGTGACGAAGTTGACAGCTGATCATCCCGAGCTCGACGTGCTACCGCAGTGGCCGCAGGAGACCATCGCCGTGCTCGTCACGACCGACCCTGCGCCCCATGCCATCCCGGTCTCGTGGCCGGTGCGCGCGGGCGATCGCCGCATCCTGATCAGCCTGAAGTCCGACCGCGGTTCACTGGCACGGTTGCGGGAGCGCCCGGACGTGGCGCTGCTGATCCTGGGCGGCGGCGACGTGGCGCTGTGCGCGCGCGGCACCGCGAAGGTGATCGCCGAGGAGATGCCGGGGGCGCCGGACTACGTCGCCGTCCAGATCGATGTCGCGGTGATCGACGATCACCGCCAGTCCGCGTTCGCGGTCGCGCAGGGCATCCAGCGCACCGTGCTCGACGAGTCCGAGTTGAACGCGTTGAAGGGCCGCGTGGCGACGCTGCGCGACTGGGCCGAGCACCCGAACTGACCCGCACACAACGAGAGAGGCGGCGCCGCCGTGCGCCGAACGGAAGGGGATCATGAGCGTCACACTCGCCAAGGGCGGCAACGTCTCGCTGTCCAAGCAGGCGCCGAACCTGACGAAGGTCGCGGTCGGACTCGGCTGGGACGTCCGTACCACCACCGGTGCGGACTACGACCTCGACGCCAGCGCGCTGGCGTGCGGGCCGAACCTGAAGGTGCTGTCCGACCAGCACTTCGTCTTCTACAACAACCTGCGCTCGCCGGAGGGCACCATCGAGCACACCGGCGACAACCTCACCGGCGAGGGCGAGGGTGACGACGAGGTGGTCAACGTCGATCTGGCCGCCACGCCGCCGACGATCACCAACATCTTCTTCGCCGTGTCGATCCACGACGCCGACGCGCGCGGGCAGTCCTTCGGCCAGATCCGCAACGCCTTCATCCGGGTCGTCGATCAGCAGACCGGCGCCGAGCTGGCCCGCTACGACCTGACCGAGGACGCCTCCACCGAGACCGCGATGATCTTCGGCGAGCTGTACCGGCACGGCGGCGAGTGGAAGTTCCGCGCCATCGGCCAGGGCTACGCCTCGGGCCTGGCCGGCATCGCCCGCGACTACGGGGTCAACGTCTAGTCCGCCGGGTCCGTGGGCACCGCGCTCAGGCGGTGCCCACGGTCTGCGGCAGCGGCCGCGGCCGCGGGAGGGCCAGGCCGTCGAGCAGGACGAAATACCGGCGCACCATGAGGATCGCCGTCGCGGCCAGGCCCGCGGTCAGCCCCCACCACACGCCCGGTGCGCCGAGGCCGACCGGCAGCGCCAGCACCAGCGCGGTGGGCAGACCGACGAGCCAATACCCGATCAGCGACAGCCGGAACCCGGCGCCGGTCTCCTCCAGCCCGCGCAGCAGCCCGGTACCGATGTTCTGGGCGGCGTCGAAGAACTGCAGGACGATGCCGATCAGCAGCAGCACCCGGGCGATGTCGAGGGTCGCCGTGTCGGCCGGGTCCAGGAACGGGCGCAGCACCAGCTGCGGCGCCAGCACGTACAGCGCACCCGTCACCGCCGCCACCACACCCGCGTAGCGCAGCGCGAGCCATGCGACGTGGCGGGCGTGCGCGTGTTCGTCGCGGGCCACGGCGTGGCTGACCAGGATCGAGGCGCCGTGCGAGAGGCCGATCGCGACCTGGAACACGATGTAGATGATCTGGTAGACGACGTTGTGCGCGGCCAGCGCCGCGGGTCCGAGGCTGCCCATGACCAGCGCGAGTACCGAGAACATCCCGGCCTCGGAGCCGTAGGTCAACGCGATCGGCGTGCCGAGACGCAGCTCGGCGAGGACCGTACGCCCGCGCACCGGCCACGGCCGGACCGACAGCATCGCCCCGAGCCGCTCGTCGTGGCGCACCATCGCCCAGAAGACACCGAAGGTGATCAGGAAGACCAGCGAGGTCGCCACGCCGACGCCGGTGAGCCCCAGTGCGGGCACACCCGCCCAGCCGTGGATGAAGGCCAGCGCGAGCACCAGGTTCAGCGCGATCGATGCCAGCGTCACCAGCAGCAGGGCCTGCGGTCGCTGCATGCCGACGGTGTACTGCCGCAGCACCTGGAACCACAGGCACGGCAGCAGGCCGGGGGCGAGCGCGACCAGCAACGGGCGCGCCTCGGCGAGCACGCTCGCGTCCTGGCCCAGCCATTGCAGGGACCAGCCGAGCCCGATCAGCACCGCACCGCCGAGGAGTCCGGCCAGGGTGGCGACGAGGAAGCTGGCGCGCACGATCTCGCGCACCTCGCCCGCGGGCGAGTCACCTCGTTTGTCCGCGGCGCTCACCGCGGCCGCCACCTGGTTGCCGGTGCCGGTGACCAGCCCCACGCACATCGTGCGGATCTGGTTGAACAGCACCAGTGCCAGTCCGCCCGCGGCGACCGCGCCGACCCCGAGGGTGCCCATGAGCGCGATGTTGGTGGTCGACACGGCGATCTGGGCCAGCTGGGTCAGCGCGATCGGCGTGGCCAGCGCGGCCAGCCTGCGCGTGTCCGGACCGAACGGAGTCATGGCTGCACCTCGGTGTGCGCGGGGCGATACGGCGGGGTGATCATCGCGCGTGGGCCAGGGCGGGGCGGCGGGCGGCGGGTGCGTACCGGCGCAGGTGCTCGCGCACGCGGTCCTCGACGGCCGGGGCGAGCAGGTCACGCGCGCGCATCCAGTCGTCGTCGAAGACGGTGTCGAGGTACTTCTCCCCGCCGTCGCACACGATGGTGACCACCGTCGACCCGGGCGGGAACTGCTCGAGCCGCTCCAGGCCGACATACACCGAGCCGCCCGCGGAGCCGCCGAGCATGAGCCCGAGTTCGGCCGCGACGGCGCGCGCGGTGGCGAAGGCATCGGTGTCGGACACCTTCACGCCCTCGTCGAGCAGCGAGTAGTCGACGGCGGTGCCGATGGTGGCGCCGGGCGGCGTGCCGGTGCCGGACTGCCAGTACGGGCCGCCCGGGCCGCCGAAGGCGATCGAGCCCACCGGCTCCACCCCGATCACGTGCGGCGGGCAGCCGAGCTGGCGCAGCCGGGTCGCGGTGCCGAAGAGCGAGCCGCCGGTGCCCACCGCCGACAGCAGGATGTCGACCCGCTCGACATCTTCCAGCAATTCTTCGGCGACCGGGTAGTAGCCGACCGCGTTGGCGTCGTTGTTGTGCTGCTCGGTGAAGTACCCGCCGCATTCGGCCGCCATCGCCTCGGCCAGGTCCTCCCGTGCCGAGGTCGCCAATCCGTCGTCACCCTCGTCGGCGACGTACACCAGTTCCGCACCCATCGCTGCCATCGCGCGCAGTTTGTCCTTACAGGCGTGGTGATCGACCACCGCGGTGAAGCGATACCCACGTTCGGCGGCAACCACCGCGAGGCCGAGCCCGGTATTGCCGGACGTGGACTCGATGATATGCCCGCCAACCTCCAGCAAACCGCGCCGCTCCGCGTCGAGCACCATTTCGCGTGCCATCCGGATCTTGGCGGCGCCGGTGGGGTTGAACTGCTCCAGCTTGAGCAGCAGGCGGGTGCCGGTGTCGGTGGTGGCGAGTTCGAACAGTGGCGTGCGGCCGATCAGATCCGTCACACGGGTGACGAGCATGGGTGGTCTCCTCGGGTACGGGGGCGGGCCGCGGCACGGCCGTCCGGCGCGCGTACCGGGGCCCGCGTGGTGGTGTGGATGGTGGGGTGACGGCGCGTCAGCGGGTGTCCAGGGCCCAGCGCAGTCGGCCGCCGTCGGTCTCGTGCAGTACGACCTTCGGCGGGATCGGTAGTTCATGGAAGGCGGATTCGTTGGAATCCATCTGGTACCCGGCGGTATTCGGGTAGACGAGCAGGTCGCCGGGTTCGGCGGCGCGCGGCAGGGGGATGCGCCGCCAGCTGAGCATGTCCGACTCCAGGCAACTGGTGGCGCCCACGCAGGTGGGGGTGGGCGCACCGGGGCGGGTGGGCCACAGCAGCGGGTCGGGTAGGTATTCGCTGGCGAACCACTGCTCGGACAGGCTCAGGCTGGTGCCGTCGACGGTCAGCAGCCGGTACGGCCGCCCGTGCGCGTGGCGGGTCTTGGCGCCGCGCACGCCGAACACGGTGCAGCCCGCCCGGTCGAGCAGCGCGCGGCCCGGCTCGATCGCGAGCCGGATGCCGTTGCCGCGCAGCAACTCCGCGAGGCCACCGTGACGCAGGATCTCCGCGAGCATGGCGGCGCCGGGAACGGGGAAGTGGTAGGGGTAGTAGGAGTCGAAGCTCTTGCCCGCGTGGAACCAGGCGGGCCCGGCCGCCGCGGTGAACGCCGCCCACGCCTGCGCCGGGACGTAGTCGACACCGAAACCGCCGCCGATGGAGATGGTGTCGGCGGCGTGGCCCTCGGCGCGGGCGCGTACACACCGCTCGACCAGGACGGCCGCCAGCTCGGCGCGGGCGCTCGCCTCGTACCCGCCGAGGTGGAAGCTGAATCCGGCCAACCGGATCCGGGTGCCGGCGAGCAGGGTGAGCGCCCGGTCCAGTTCCTCGTCGGTCATGCCGAAGCGGCTGTCCGATGCCGGTGGTAGCACGCGCAGCAGCACCCGGGTGTCGAATCCTGCGGCGACCATCCGCTCGAGTTCGTCGACGGCGTCGACGGCGACCACCGCGCCGTGCCGGGTGGCCAGCCACAGCAACTCGTCGGATTTCGCCGGTCCGGTGACCATCAGCTCCGGGCCGCGCACGCCCTGGGCCAGCGCCGCGGTCAGCTCGCCGACGCTGGCCACGTCCACGCCCGCGCCCTGTTCCGCGCACGCCCGCGCGATGCAGACGGCCTTGTTCGCCTTCTTGCCGTAGTAGACGTATCCGTCGACCCCGGCCGTGGTGAAGGCGACCTGGAACGCGGCGATGTTGGCCCGCACCCGCGCCGGGGCGAGCAGATGGAACGGCGTACCGA
The DNA here is from genome assembly GCF_001182745.1 of Nocardia farcinica. NCBI lineage: Bacteria > Bacillati > Actinomycetota > Actinomycetes > Mycobacteriales > Nocardiaceae > Nocardia > Nocardia farcinica. The sequence goes on from NZ_LN868939.1 coordinate 1,680,009, forward strand.
CGGCGAAGGCGATGTCGGCCAACAGGTCCGGGTCCGCCAGCACCCGCCGCTCCCAGTCGCCCAGGTGCGCGGGCATGGGCACGGCCGCGATCGAGGCGGCGTCGTCGCCCGGCCGTTCCGGCCAGCCCGGGATCGGCAGGGGCACGGTCTCGTCGGGCAGCGCCGGTGCGGGCGCGACGTCCGCGGGCGCCTCGGCGCTATCGTCGGCCGCCCGCGGGACGTACGCGGCCGGGTCGACCTCGAACAGCACCATCTCGCCCGCGCCGGGCAGGTCCACGCCCACCTCTGTTCCCACAGCGGCACCTCCGTGCCCTAATCCCACAGTGGCACCTCCGTGCCGCGGCCCTCGGCGATGGCGCGTTCGGCGAGGGCGTGGGCGACGGCGATGTCGGTGAGCACCAGACCGCTGTTGTAGACGAAGATCTTCTCCTCGTCCGAGCGCCTGCCCACCGCGCGCCGGGTGAGAATGTGCGGCAGTTCGGCGTCCACGCCGCGCAGTGTGCCGTCCGGCCCGGCCATGTCGGTGCCGGTCAGCCGCATCTGCTCGGCGCTGGTGGCCACCACGCGGTCGGCCTCGACCAGGGTCGAGGGCGCCAGGCCGTAGCCGACCAGGACGACGGTGGAACCCGGTGCCAGATCGGCGGATTCGAGGGCGACCTCGGTGCCGGGGCCCGCGGTCGCCAGCACCACGTCCGCGCCCGCCGCCGCGGCACGTGGATCCTCGACGGTCTCGAGCAGCGCGTGCGGGTTGTGCTCGGCCAGGTGCCGGTGCACGGCCGCCAGCCCCTCGGCGTGCGTGCCGTAGACCATCAGCTTGCGCAGCTGCGGATTGGCCGCCAGCAGGTGCGGCAGCGCGTTACGGCCCTGGGTGCCGGTGCCGATGAGCAGCACGCTCTCCGCGCCGCGGCGCATCGTCTCGCGCACCAGCAGCGCCGACACCGCCGGGGTGCGCAGCGCGCCGACGCGCGCGCAGTCCATCATCGCGATGGGTGCGCCGGTGGTGTCGTCGTAGAGCGTGATGGTGGTGTAGTAGCGCTTGGTGCTGCGGTCGTGGCCGGGGTCGAACTTGTAGCTGGTCTTCATGGCGACCACCCGGCGCCGGCCGTCGCGGCCCAACATGGCGTAGGCGACCGACCAGCCGTCCGGATTGGCCACGCTGAGCTTGCGCGGATTGTCCGAATCGCCCGCGGCGAAGGCGAGATACGCGTCCTCCACGGCGCGCACCACCTCGCCCGGCGTGATCGGCACGTCGGCGAGATCGCTGCGGCTGAGCACGCGCAGCGGCGTGCTCCGGTCACGAGTGTTCACGGCGTCCTCGTTCATCAGGTGTCGTTTCCCGCTCTGCTCCCGCTCGGCCGATCCGTTTCCGGAACGGGGCGACTGTGCGCTGCCCGTACCCATTCTCGTCGGCTTCGGCGGCCCGGCGCCGTCGTTCGGGCAGGCGGATGTTCACCCGCTTGAGCCAGCGATCGGTGCCGTCGTACCGCGCGGTGAACGGTACCCGACCGTGCACCGCGACATCGTTGTCCACCAACAGCATTTCGCCGGGCGCCAGCGCCACGGTGACGCAGACCCGTTCCAGCTCCGCGCCCAGGCGGGCGTAGGCGAGCCGGAAGGCCGGGTCGGCGTCGTCGAGCGGAGTGTAGGCGGGGTCGTAGCGCAGCGTGGGAAACGATGCGGCTCCGGTGTTTTCGGCCGCGTCCCAGATGGTCGGCAGCGGTACGGCGGTGTGCCGCTCGTGCCCGTCGCCGTAGGAGACGTCCGGCAGGATCGGCAGCGTCGGTATGGTCAGCAGCGCGCGATCGGCGGGGTCGAGGTCCACCCGGCGGATCGAGGACACCGTGGTGCCGACCGCGTCGACGTTGCGCAGGCACGCGAGCATCAGCAGATTCGCGCGCTCGGGGTGGAACGCGTCCTCGGTGTGCGGGCTGAGCAGCGTGGCGCTGCTGGCCCCGGACTGTTCGAATTCGTGGCCGGGGCTCGGCACGATGTTGTTGACCAGCCTGCCGTCCTGCTGGCCGACCCAGCCGAACGGCTCGCCCGCGCACCGGGCGAGCAGCAGCACGGCCAGGTCGAGACGCAGCGACGCCGAGTGCGGATCCGCGGCGGCACTGCGCGCCGCCGCGCGCCAATTCGCCGGTGTGGGGCCCAATTCCGCGTCGGTGAGCGGTAGGCGGCGCAGCACCGCGGCGCCCGCGTCGCCCTCGGGCGGGCGCACGGCGTGGCGTACCGCGTCGGGCAGTTCGCCCGCGCGCGCGTCGATCAGCTCGAGCAGCGCCGGGTCGGTCAGGGTCGTGGTGTGCCGTGCCGGGCCGGGCAGGCGCGCCAGTGTGGTAGATATCTCGTCGGCCAGCTCGCGCACGGCCCGCGCGGCGGCCGCGGGGAGTTCACGGTGTTCGATGTCCAGTGGGTGAAGCGTCTTACGTTCCGGGAGAACGCTTTTCACCAGGGATTCCCTTCTTCGCATCGGATCGAAAAGCGGTGGGGGCGAATCGAACTGCGAAGCTATCCGGTCCTGCCGACTTAAGCAAGCCTTACCTAAGCGAGTCGGGGAAAAATAGCCGAATCGCATGACAGGCTAGAGCTTCCGTGGCCGGTGAGAGCGCTTTTCGGGGGCGCAGGCGCGGGTCGCGTCGGCGGCGCGGCGCCGTCAAGCCGGGTTACGCGGCGGCGTCTGGATGATGGAGTGGTGTTGTCGAAGAGAACCGGCGTCCTGGCCGCCGCGCTGGTGACCCTGGTCGTCGCCGGGTGCGGTCTCGGACAGGACCTGCCACCCATTCCCGAGGGCATCCCGCCCGGCCCCGGGGCCCCGTTGCCCGTCATCGACGTGGACGCGCCCGGCCGCGCCGCCCTGCAACTGCGCGACTGGGCCGAAACACAGTCCGGCACGCTCGGCATCCCCACCGTCGCACTCGAGGCCTACGGCTACGCGGCCGCGGTGATGGCGCGCTCCCGGCCCGGCTGCGGCATCGCCTGGACCACGCTGGCGGGCATCGCCAGTGTGGAGAGCAAGCACGGCACCCACCGCGAGTCCGATCTGCACGCCGACGGCGTGGTGCGCCCGCCCATCATCGGCGTGGCGCTGGACGGCTCGCCGGGCGTGGCGGTCATCCGCGACACCGACGGCGGCGCGCTCGACGGCGACCCCGAGCACGACCGCGCGGTCGGACCGCTGCAGTTCATTCCCGAGACCTGGCAGCGCTGGGGTGTCGACGCCAACGGCGACGGGGTGCTCGACCCGCAGAGCATCGACGACGCCGCGCTCACCGCCGCCCGGTACCTGTGCGCCAGCGGCGGCGACCTCACCTCCCGGGAGGGCTGGCAGCAGGCGCTGCTCACCTACAACCAGTCGACCAGCTATCTCCACACCGTCCGGCACCGCGCGGCCGCCTACAGCGTGGGCCGGCGGGTGTGACAGGCCGCCCGGAGTGCCGGTTACCTCGGACGCGGCGGGGACGCTAGGCTCGGCACCGCACGGCCCAACCGTCAGACCCACCGTGCCAGCAGCCGAAGGAGAGTCGTTTTCGTGGCCATCATCGAACAGGTCGGAGCGCGCGAAATCCTGGATTCCCGCGGAAACCCCACCGTCGAGGTCGAGATCGCCCTCGACGACGGCACCCTCACCCGGGCCGCCGTGCCGTCGGGTGCCTCCACCGGTGAGCACGAGGCCGTCGAACTGCGCGACGGGGGCGACCGCTACAACGGCAAGGGTGTGCTCAAGGCCGTCGAGGGTGTCCTCGACGAGATCGCGCCCGCGGTGATCGGCCTGGACGCGGTCGAGCAGCGCACCGTCGACCAGGTGCTGCTGGACCTGGACGGCACCCCCGACAAGTCCCGCCTCGGCGCCAACGCCCTGCTCGGCGTCTCGCTCGCGGTGGCGCGCGCGGCCGCGGAGTCCTCGGGCCTCGAGCTGTTCCGCTACCTGGGCGGCCCGAACGCGCACGTGCTTCCGGTGCCGATGATGAACATCCTCAACGGCGGGGCGCACGCCGACACCGGGGTGGACGTGCAGGAGTTCATGGTCGCCCCGATCGGCGCGCCCACCTTCAAGGAGTCGCTGCGCTGGGGCGCGGAGGTCTACCACGCGCTCAAGGCGGTGCTGAAGTCCAAGGGCCTGTCCACCGGCCTCGGTGACGAGGGCGGCTTCGCCCCCGACGTGGCGGGCACCCGCGAGGCGCTGGACCTGATCGCCCAGGCCATCGCCAAGACCGGCCTGAAGCTGGGCAGTGACGTCGCGCTCGCGCTGGACGTCGCGGCCACCGAGTTCTACACCTCCGGCAGCGGCTACAAGTTCGAGGGCACCGTCCGCTCGGCCGAGGAGATGGCGCAGTTCTACAGCGAACTGCTCGGCGCCTACCCGCTGGTCTCCATCGAGGACCCGCTCTCGGAGGACGACTGGGACGGCTGGGTCGCGCTCACCGACCAGATCGGCGACAAGATCCAGCTGGTCGGCGACGACCTGTTCGTCACCAACCCCGAGCGGCTCGAGGACGGCATCGCCAAGGGCGCGGCCAACGCGCTGCTGGTGAAGGTCAACCAGATCGGCACCCTCACCGAGACCCTCGACGCCGTCGAGCTCGCGCACCGCAACGGCTACAAGACGATGATGTCGCACCGCTCGGGCGAGACCGAGGACACCACCATCGCCGACCTGGCCGTCGCCGTGGGCAGCGGCCAGATCAAGACCGGCGCCCCCGCGCGCAGCGAGCGTGTCGCCAAGTACAACCAGCTGCTGCGCATCGAGGACGCGCTCGGCGATTCCGCGCGGTACGCCGGCGACGTGGCGTTCCCGCGCTTCGTGTTCGACGGGTAAGGCTCGTGTTCGAAGGGTGAGGCGAGGAGATCCATGACGGAGCGACGCGCGCGCGGTACCAGTCCGGCAGGACGCGGTGACCGCCGCACGTCGCGCGCGGCCCGGTCGCGACCGCGGGCGGGCGCCGACGCGGAAGCGGCCGCCCGGCCCGCCGCGGCCCGCCCGCGCAGGCGGGTCGAGTCCGGGGACAAGAAGCGCGCCGAACCCCGCAAGATCGCGGTCCGCCGCGGCGAGGCCAAGGACAAGACCGAGCGCACCGTGCTCGGCCTGTCCACCGGCAAGGCCGTCATCCTCGCGGTGGTGATCTGCGCGCTCGCGCTCACCCTGTCGGTGCCGATGCGCACCTACTTCAGTCAGCGTGCCGAGGCGGCGCAGCTGGCTCAGGAGCGTCGCGAGCTCGAGGCCGATCTGGCCCGGCTGCGCGATCGCCGTGCCCAGCAGGAGGACCCGGCGTTCATCCGGTCCGAGGCCAAGGACCGGCTGCGGTTGGTGATGCCCGGCGAGACGCCCTACATCGTGCAGGTGCCCGGCATCGAGGCACCACCACGCCCGTCCGGCCCGACCCAGTCCAGGACCCCGGATCCCTGGTACACCGACCTGTGGCGCACCATCGCCCAGCCGCCGCCCGCCGAACCGGCCACCCCGCCGTCCGCCGTCCCCACGCCCACCGCACCGCCCCAGCCCGCACCGGAAGGACCACGGTGAGCGCACCGACCGACCGTGATCTCGAGATCGTCGCCGAACAACTCGGCCGCACCCCGCGCGGCGTGCTCGCCATCGCCTACCGCACGCCCGACGGCGTGCCCGCGGTGGTGAAGACCGCGCCGCGACTGCCCGACGGCACCCCGTTCCCGACGCTGTACTACCTCACCGACCCGCGCCTGACCGCCGAGGCGAGCAGGCAGGAGTCGGCCGGGGTGATGCGGGAGATGACCGAACGGCTGGCCCGGGATCCGGAGCTGGCCGCCGCCTACCGGGCCGCACACGAGAGCTACCTGGCCGAGCGCGACGCGATCGAACCGCTCGGCACCGATTTCACCGGCGGCGGGATGCCCGAGCGGGTGAAATGCCTGCACGTGCTCATCGCGCATTCGCTGGCCAAGGGGCCCGGGGTGAACCCGCTCGGTGACGAGGCCGTCGCGCTGGCCGCCGAGCACGGGTTGCGCGGCACCGTCGTTCCGGCCGACTGGCCGACCTACGAGCCGAAAGGCGGAGCAGCACATGAGTGATCGGGTCGCCGCGGTCGACTGCGGCACCAACTCCATCCGGTTGCTGATCGCCGACGTGCGACCCGACGGACGGCTGGCCGACGTACACCGCGAGATGCGGATCGTGCGCCTGGGCCAGGGCGTCGACGCCACCGGCGCGCTGCACCCCGACGCCATCGAACGCACCAGGGCGGCGCTGGCCGACTACGTCGACATCATGCGCGAGACGGGTGTCGCGCGGGTCCGCATGGTCGCCACCTCCGCGACCCGCGACGCCGCCAACCGCGCCGACTTCTTCGCGATGGCGCGCGCCGAACTGGGCCGGGCGGTCCCCGGCGCCGAAGCCGAGGTCATCAGCGGTGACGAGGAAGCCCGCCTGTCGTTCACCGGCGCGGTGGGCGAGCTGAGCGGCAGCGCCGGGCCGTTCGTCGTGGTCGATCTCGGCGGCGGTTCGACCGAGCTGGTCTTCGGTGACGCGAACGGCGTCGAGGCCGCGTTCTCCGCCGACATCGGCTGCGTGCGGATCACCGAACGTTGCCTGCACGACGACCCGCCCACCCGAGAGCAGATCGCCGAAGCCAGGCAGTTCGCCGCCGAGCGACTCGCCGAGGCGTTCGTCCGCGTCCCGGTCAGCCGCGCGCACACCTGGGTCGGGGTCGCGGGCACCATGACCACGCTGGCCGCGGTCGCGCTCGACCTGCCCGAGTACGACCCCGCCCGCATCCACCTCACCGCGCTGCCGCTGGACCGGGTGCGCGCCGCCTGCGACCGGCTCATCGCGATGACCCACGACGAACGCGCCGCGCTGGGGCCCATGCATCCGGGCCGGGTGGACGTCATCGGCGGCGGCGCGGTGATCACCGAGCTGCTCGCCGAGGAGCTGTCCCGCCGGGCCGGCATCACCGAACTGGTCGTCAGCGAGCACGACATCCTCGACGGTATCGCCCTGTCCATCGCCTGATCCGCCGCCGGAACGCCGGCGTTCGTTTCGGTCGAGATGATCGAGGTATTCCCGCCTCGTGCGACTCCTCCGAGCCCCGGGCGTCTACCGTCCGCAAACCGACACCCGGCTGCTGGCCGAGGCGGCCACCGCGGCCACCCTGCCGCAGCGGCCGCGCGTCCTCGATTCGTGCACCGGGACCGGGGCGCTGGCCATCGCCGCCGCCGAGGCGGGCGCCGAGTCCGTCACCGCGGTCGACCTGTCCCGCCGCGCCGTCGCCACCGCCTGGTTGAACAGCCGCCTGCGCGGGCTCCCCATCGAACTGCTGCGCGGTGATTTCGCGGCCGTGCTGGGGGAGCGGACCTTCGATGTGGTGCTGGCCAACCCGCCGTACGTGCCGTGCGCGGACCCGCACCCCGCCCGCGGCGCCGACCGCGCCTGGGACGCCGGCCACGACGGCCGCGCGGTGCTGGACCGGCTCTGTGACCACCTGCCGCGGCTACTCGCCCCGCGTGGCGTCGCGTTGATCGTGCACTCCGAGCTGTGCGGCGAGGAGACGTCGCTGCGGCGGCTGCGTGACAACGGCTTGAAGGCCTCCACCGTCGCCCGCCACATCATCCCGTTCGGGCCGGTGCTGCGCGAGCGCGCCGCCTGGCTCGAATCGGTCGGGCTGATCGCGCCCGGCCAACGTCACGAGGAACTGGTGGTCATCCGTGCCGACCGCATCGAACGCTGACGCACACACCGAAAACGACCGTGCCGGGACCGGATCGGTGACGGATCGCCGGGTGGTCCGCGCGGAACCGGAGCGGCGGCGCATCACCTACACCGACGACGGCCCCGCGCTGGTGGAAGGACCGGTCGAACTGGTCTCGCCCGCGGGCGAGGTGATCACCTGCGACCGCTTCCTGGTCGCCCTGTGCATGTGCCGTCGCAGCAAGACCTATCCGCTGTGCGACACCAGCCACCGCAAACGGGTACGGCCGGCGCCGGAGTGAACCGGCCTGCGTGGTGACGCTGCGCTGCCGCCTCCGGCCGCTGACCCGCTCAGGCTGTGTTGGATTTGCCTGAGCGGGGCGGCCTGCGTGGTGACGCTGCGCTACCGCCTCCGGCCGCTGACCGCTCAGGCTGTGTTGGATTTCGCCTGAGCGGGGCGGCCTGCGTGGTGACGCGCGCTACCGCCTCCGGCCGCTGACCGCTCAGGCGGGGACCGGCAGTTCCTTGCGGAGCGAACTGCGGCCTGCCGTCCAGTTGTCGAGTACCTGGGTGGCGAAGCGATCTTCGAGCAGGTTCGTCACCTGGATGCCGAAGACCACCGATTCGGTGAGCGCGGGTTCCTCGCGGACCAGCGAGCCGATCACGTCGCGGCGCATCACCTGTTCGTGCACGGCGTCGGCTTCGACGTGCTCGGCGTAGAACCGCACGCAGGCCGGGTCGGCGTCGAAGGCGTCCAAGGCCTCCACCATCCGCCGCGATCCGGGCGGGGAAGTGATCTCCACGTCGGCGAAATGGCCCACCAGCGCGCCGCGCAGCTGCCGGTGCAGTCCGAACAGCGACATCATGTTCACGATCGCCAGCATCGGCGCCGGCACGTGCTCCAGGTAGTGCAGGTAGCCGTCGTCGAGTCCGGCGCCCGCCATCAGGTCGGCGTAGAGCCGGGCGTGCACGCGGTCGCCGTGGCCGCCGCCGTACTCGTCGAACTCCACCGCGACCAGCGAGGCCTTGGCCTGCCCCCGCAGCCGCGGGATCGCCCACACATAGGGATCGGCTTCCTTGTGGTGATAGATCGAGCGGTGCACGAAGTACTCCTGCACCTGCCACCACCGGCCCTCGTCGCGCAGATAGCGGCTCACCCCGGCCCCGTCGATCGGCTCGACCAGCAGCTGCTCGAGTTCGCCGTCGAGGTCCGCGCCGCCGGGCACGTCCGCCCGCAGCGCCGCCAGGTAGGGCCGTTCCAATCCGGCGCGGAAGCCGAGCAGACCCGGGTCCCATTCCCAGCCGGGATGCACGCCGTCGAAGCCGTAATAGTGCAGCTCGTAGCAGGTGTGCAGGGCCAGGTGCAGGTCCTCGCCGTAGGGATCGACGGAGTCGCCCACCCGCGGTAGGGCCGAGCCCGGTTCGCCGCGCAACGCGTCGACGACGGCGGCCGACAGCTCCCCGCGCGGTTCCGGCAACCTGGACAGCCCCGTCTTCCCGATCTCGATCATGACCGGCGAATACCCCGGCCGGCGCGGGTCTACCCGGTTGTGTCGGCGTTCACCCCGGTCAATCGCGGGTGCGTGCCCGTCCGACGATCAGATGGCACAGCCGCGCCAGCGACTCCTGGTTGCGCGGTTTGATGGCGGCGTGCTGCAGCGAGTTCGGCAGCAGCGTGCCCGGCCCGCGCATGGCGTGTTCGCGCATGACGATGCGGGTGGTCTCGGGCCCGGTCGCGGTCAGCTCCAGGATGATGTGCGCCGAGCCGACCGGCCACAGCCGGGCCTCGAGTTCGAGGCGCCGCGGCGGCTCGGCGGCCCGCACCATGGTGACGTCCTTGGCGGTGAACGGCCACGGTCCGACACTGTGGTGGATGCGGGAGCCCACCGCGGGCCAGTCCGGATCCACGTCCCGGATGTGGGAGGCGCCGACCACCCACCCGGCATACAGCCAGCCGTCGCTGAGCACCGCGAAGGCGCGCTCGATGTCGGCGGGCACGATGATCTCCGCGTCGCTCATGGCCTGTCCCTTCGTCCCGTTCTCGCCCCCGACTTTCCCCGCCTGCGCGGACCGAAACCCGCGCCGGTGGGCGGCCGACGAATCCGGCGAGTTGTTCGCCACGCGGTAGCGGAATGTGTCAAGGTCTGCTCATGTCGCACGTCGTGGAATCCGATCCACCGATCCCGGGCCGGACGCTGTTCGGCCATCCGATCGGGCTGACCAACCTGTTCGGTGTGGAGCTGTGGGAACGGTTCTCCTTCTACGGCATGCTCACGATCCTCGGGTACTACCTCTACTACTCGGTGACCGAGGGCGGGCTCGGGCTCGCGCAGGAGACCGGCGTCGGCATCGTCGGCGCCTACGGCGGTCTGGTCTACCTGTCCACCGTGCTCGGCGGCTGGGTCGCCGACCGGCTGCTCGGCATGGAGCGCACCGTGTTCTACGGCGGCGTCGTGGTGGTCGCCGGGCATCTCGCGCTGGCCGTGCTGCCCGGACTGACCGGCGTCGGCGTCGGCTTGACGCTGGTCGCACTGGGCAGCGGCGCCCTCAAGGCCAACGCCTCATCCCTGCTCGGCACCCTCTATCCCGCCGACGACGCCCGCATCGACGGCGGCTTCACCCTCTTCTACCTCGGTATCAACCTCGGCGCCTTCACCGGCCCGCTGCTCACCGGCGTGTTGCAGACCCACTGGGGCTTCCATTTCGGTTTCGGCGCGGCCGCCGTCGGCATGACCCTCGGCCTGGCCCAGTACGTGATCTTCCGGCGCAACCTCGGCACCGCGGGCAAGACCGTGCCCAACCCGCTGCCGCGCCGCGCCTACGCCCCGATCCTGGCGGCGGTGGCGACCGCGGCCGCGGTGGTCGCGCTCACCTGGGCGGTCGGCTGGGTCACCCTCGACAACCTGCCGGAGGTGACCACCGGCGTCATCGTGGTCGCCTCGGCCGCCTACTTCCTGGTCATGCTCACCAGCGCGAAGGTCACCCCGATCGAGCGCAGCCGGGTGCGCGCGTTCCTGCCGCTGTTCCTCGCCAACGCGGTGTTCTGGAGCCTGTTCCAGCAGATCTTCACGGTGCTGGCCGTCTACTCCGACGAGCGGATGAACTGGAGCATCTTCGGCTGGACCGCGCCCAGCAACTGGATCGGCTCGGTGGAACCGGTGTGGATCATCGTGCTCTCGCCGTTGTTCGCGCTGCTGTGGACGCGGCTGGGCAATCGAGCGCCCTCCACCCCGCGCAAGTTCGCGCTCGGGGTGATCGGCATGGGCGCCTCGTTCCTGCTGTTCATGCCGCTGGCCGGGTTCTCCGACGGCGGAGTTCCGGCCGTGCTCGTGCTGCTGGTACTGGCCGGTTTCGCGATCTCCGAGCTGCTGCTGTCCCCGATCGGACTGGCCGTCACCACCCAGCTGGCGCCCGAGGCGTTCCGCGCCCAGATGATGGCGTTGTATTTCTTCTCCGTGGGTATTGGTACGTCTATGTCCGGTGTCCTCGCTCGTTTCTACGATCCGCAGCACGAGGCGGTCTATTTCGGCGTCACCGGTGCCGTCGCTATTGTGATCGGCCTGATCGTTGCGGCCCTCGGTCCGTGGATCAGCCGTTACATGGCCGGCGTCCATTAGCAGAAGGAGTGACCAGATGGCGATCTCGAGTCCGCGCCGCCGTAGCAGCCTGCTACGCACCAAGTCGGTCGAGCAATCGATCCGCGACACCGACGAACCCGATTCCAAGCTGCGCAAGGACCTGACCGCCTGGGATCTGACGATCTTCGGTGTCGCGGTCGTCGTCGGCGCCGGCATCTTCACCCTCACCGCGCGCACCGCGGGCAACGTCGCGGGCCCCTCGGTCTCGCTGGCCTTCGTCTTCGCCGCCATCGCCTGCGGTCTCACCGCGCTCTGCTACGCCGAGTTCGCCTCCACCGTGCCGGTCGCGGGCAGCGCCTACACCTTCTCCTACGCCACCTTCGGCGAGCTGGCCGCCTGGATCATCGGCTGGGACCTGTTCCTGGAATTCGCCCTCGCGGTATCGGTGGTGTCCAAGGGCTGGTCGCAGTACCTCGGCGAGGTACTGAACATCACCCCGATCGTCGACCTCGGCGGGCTCGACTTCGACTGGGGCGCGGTGCTTCTCATCGCCGTGCTGTGTGTGCTGCTGGCGATGGGCACCAAGCTCTCCTCACGCGTCTCGGCCATCGCGGTCGCGATCAAGCTCGCGGTGATCGCGCTGGTGATCGCCGTCGGCCTCGCCTACTTCGACACCGACAACCTCTCGCCCTACATCCCGCCGTCGGAGGCAGGTCAGGGCGGCGAGGGCATCCACCAGTCGCTGTTCTCCTACCTGACCGGTGCCGGCAACAGCACCTTCGGCTGGTACGGCCTGCTCGCCGCCGCCAGCCTGGTGTTCTTCGCGTTCATCGGCTTCGACGTGGTCGCCACCACCGCCGAGGAGACCAAGAACCCGCAGCGCAACGTGCCCCGCGGCATCCTCGGCTCGCTGGCCGTGGTGACCGTGCTCTACGTCGCCGTCTCCCTGGTGCTCACCGGCATGGTCTCCTACACCGAACTCTCCGGCGAGAACGCCACCCTGGCCACCGCCTTCGGCCTGCACGGCGTCACCTGGGCGGAGAAGATCATCGCCGTCGGCGCCCTGGCCGGCCTCACCACCGTGGTCATGGTGCTCTACCTCGGCCAGACCCGCGTGCTGTTCGCCATGTCCCGCGACGGCCTGCTCCCGCGCCCGCTCGCCCACACCGGCCGCCACGGCACCCCGGTGCGGCTCACCATCATCGTCGGCGTCGCCTGCGCCGTGCTCGCCGGATTCGTCGACATGGGCGCGCTCGAGGAAATGGTGAACATCGGCACCCTGTTCGCGTTCGTCCTCGTCGCCATCGGCGTCATCATCCTGCGCCGCACCCGCCCCGACCTGCCCCGTGGCTTCCGCGTCCCGCTGGTCCCGCTCGTCCCCATCCTGGCCGTCCTCGCCTGCCTGTGGCTGATGGTCAACCTCACCGTCGAAACCTGGATCCGCTTCATCATCTGGATGGCGCTGGGCCTGATCATCTACTTCGCCTACAGCCGCCGGAACTCGTTGCTCGGCAAGGAGGAAGTCAGCCTCCGCAAGGAGTGAACGCGCCGCCCCGCGCGGGTGGTGCGGACCGTTCCCGCACCACCCGCCCCGCGCCCGCCGGATTCCGGTACAGCCGTACGACTCGGTAGTCTGACCCGAACGCCCCTATAGCCCAATTGGCAGAGGCAGCGGACTTAAAATCCGTTCAGTCTGGGTTCGAGTCCCAGTGGGGGCACAGAAGAGTCCAGCTCACAGGGGTTTTCAGGCCACTGCCGCAACGGCCGTGACAGCCACGTTGTCACGAGTTGTCACAACTCGGCTGAAAGTCTGCGCCGCTGTGACCAGGGCTTCGTCCTGGCTGTGTGCATACGTGTTCTGTGTCGACGCCGCCGAGGCGTGCCCCAGCCATGCGGCAATGACCGCAATAGGGACGCCCGAAGGTGCGTGACCGTCGCGCACGTATGACGACTGTCGTGCAACCTCGCGCGGGGGATGGCGAGCGTATCCAACATCTTCCCCCAGCGGAACGAAATCTTGCTGGGCTTAAGACCGGTCGAACTCCCCGCCCCTCGCACCTCGGAGGAACGCCTCCCACTCGCTCGGAGTGAAGACCAAGGCCGGTCCGGCAGTGTTCTTGGAGTCCCGCACGCCGACCATTCCCCCGTCCAGGTGCGCGACCTCTACACAGTCGTTGCCGCCGCCGCTGTAGCTCGACTTGAACCACTTGGCATTGGACAGGTCTACCGTCACTGCCCGAAGTCCCTTGCAACAACCGAAACCGTTAGGGGCTCTAAGTTGACCGCGAGTTTCCTTGCTGAACTAACTAGCACTCTTCGCCTGCGAGTCGCGAGCGCATCCAGAGTCCGGCAGGGGTGCACCTCAAACTGGCACTCGGGCCGCCAGCATACTCCCAGCCGCAGTCACACGACTGGAGTTACCCCTTCTTGTACGATCTGTGCCAGTTTCGAGGGAGATCGGCAGCGCCGATCTCGCTGCCGGAAGAGGCAACAGGGGGGACCTATGACATTCAAAGTCGATCCGGATGCGCTACGGACGTGGGCTAAATGGCTGGATGGGTTGTCCGGCGACATCGAGCAGATGGCCGAAGACGTCACCCTCGGGTACAGCGCCTCGTTCCCCGGCACCGAGTTGAGTGCGACCCTCACCGACACCCGGGACGTCATCAAGAGTGCACTGACCAGCCTCGCGTCCCGCCAGAAAGAGATGTCGGCGATAGCCCGAGGCGCTGGCGATAAGTATGACATCACCGATGTCGACTTCGCGACCCAGCTGCAAGCCATGGGCGGCTTGCAGTGACCGAGCGCGCACTCCGCATCTCCGAGGTCAACGGATGGAAGCCCGAAGATCTGGGTCTGGACGCGTCAGCGTTGGGCAGGCTGGTCACGAAGCTCGACGGCCTGTTGCAGTCGATGCTGACCGAGCATGACGATCTGGCCGAAACATGGAACGGTGCCGGTGCCTCCGCCGCCGCTACCCGCGTGGTCAACGAGCAGACGACTGGCAGCCACATCTCCGGCAAGATCGACACCATCAAGGCACTGCTGACCTCCGGTCAGACCGAACTCAGGGACGCGAGAGACTTCGTGCTAGCGAAGCGGAAGAACTTCGTGGACTGGGGTTTCGAGGTCGACGACCGCGGCATCGTCTCGGCAACTGAGAAGGTCAAGCAGATCAGCGCGGCGGGCGGCGACCGCGCCGACGTCATGGCTGCCGGTCTGGCGGTGATGGCCGAAGCGGGACGCTACACGGTGGAAATGCTGGGTGCATTGCAGCACGCGCAACGCGTCGCGAAGGGTGTCCAATCCAAGATCGCGGCCGCCAAGGCCGAGCTGGCCACGCTGGTGAGCCAGCAAGCACCAACGAAGGCCGTACGTGATCTAGGACTGGTACCCGGGCAGACAACTGGCATGACACTGCCGCCGGGACTGCTACCCGACGGCGTCGATCCAGTCGCTTCCATGGTGAAACTTGAGAACGGCATCCCCGTCACCTTGACCGACAAGGACGGCAAGACCACCACTATCACACCAAATCCGGACGGCACCCTGACAATTGCCCAGTCGGTAACAGGGCCGGATGGCTCGACGACCACCACAGCAAGCACCAACGGGGGACCGTCGACCACGACCGTTTCCACGCCACGCGCCGACGGCTCGGGAATTATCGATACCACAGTCACGGGTCCCGACGGCAAACAGCGGCGGCTTCAGACGGTACAGAACGGCGGCGGCAAATCGACTACATATGCCGTCAACGACGACGGGTCACGGGGCGCAAAGATATCGGACTCTTACCCCCAGAACGGTGGCGTAACGACCGATATGTACGGGGAGAACGGTGCGGTAGAGCGTCAGTGGCAACGACAAGACGGATTCCGGGCGTTCGAGCAGTATGTTCAGGGATCAGATGGTCAGCCCCACCTCGTGGGAACATCGAACTCAGCAGGAATGCAGTCGGCCCTGAACCAGAACGGCACGATCACCACAACGTATCCAGATGGGCGAACAGCTGAGACTGTGCAACTGACCGATGGTCGGATAGTAACGAAGTTTCAAGACGGATCAGTGTTGCAATATGACCCGAATTCCGCAGCACCCGAGGCGCCGAAGCAATCTATCTGGGACAACGTCAAATCTTGGTCGGGAACCCAGTGGAATGGTCTCGTTGATTCTACCCAGGGAACATTCCAGTCGCATCCTCTAGCCACTGGGATCGGCACTGGAGCCACTGCTACCAATGTGTGGGCAACGCAGGGTGGCGAATCAATGGCGAATTCCGCAGCGAGAGCGGCAGGCGAATCCGCAGTCAATCAAATCCGAGTATCCCAGATGCTGGACGCCGGGACGCCCGGCGCAGGGAAGGCCTTCGTTGGAGCAATGGACTCGGCCACTGACGCCTCCTCGAAATACAACATGGCCAACATTATGAAATCCGACGCGAAACTTGCCGGCTGGCCGGCGCTGGTTGGTGTCAATGCTTACGTGAATTGGGACGACTGGGCCCACCACGGCAAACCGGGAGATGAGGCAATTGCCAACGCGGTCGGAGGAATCGCCGGAGGTTGGGCTGGTGCAGCGGTCGGTGCTCAGTTCGGTGCTTGGGCATGTGCGCCAGTGCTGCCACCGTTCGGGTCAGCCTTCTGCGCAGGCGTCGGCGCTGCGGCGGGTGGGCTCGGCGCAGGAGCGGCAGGAGCTTATTTTGCGGAACAACCTTTCAAGTGAGAACCTTAAAGACCGGAGGCTCAGGATTGCCTGAAAGTAAAATGAAGTTCGAGGCTCCGCTACTTCCTTGGCCTGCGGAATGGAAGACCAAGAAACCTCAAGCAATAGCACTATTGGGTGTGCTGTTATTCGGTGCAGCGTCCATCGTTTTCATTCCGTTTTCAATCGAGGCCGCTGCGAACGGGGACACCTTTCGCATCCTCTACGGCATTGCCGGGGTATTCATGTGTCTAACCTTTGTGGCAATCGGTATGCCACGCGTATGGGTTCGCCGCAAAGGTCTTCCACGAGCAATGGTGGTGGGCGAAACAGTGAAGGGTAACCGAGGGCTACGTCTACTCTACCTTTCTTCATGGAAGATTGTTCTATTTCTGTGGCTGATTGCCTGCGTCGCGTTTCTCGGCCTTCGTGGGTTGTCGTTTCTCTTCTCGATGAACGATGACGCTGATAGCGCAGGTCGTCAATCTATCAACCTAGGCGGCTTCGCTATCGCGCTGGTTGCGGCAGTAGTCGCCGTTTTCTTGCTGCTCCTCACCTTTTTGGGACGTGGCCCTCGACGCGGATGGATCACCCTTGACGACGTGGGTATATCGCAAGTCGCGGGCAATACCTCGAGGGCGATTTCATGGGAGTCTATTGGGGGCATTTCAGCGCATCTGATCAATAACTCTCACGCAGTGCGAATAACGCCAGCTATCGGTGCGAAATTTCAGGTCGCTACCGGCCGCAGTCTGCTCGGTCGATGGCAGCAAGGCTTTCTTGAACAAGCGATGGATGTTCCGGTCTGGGTGCTCGGGATGGATCCTGCCTTGTTTCTTCACCTGACCCGCTTCTACTGGCAGCATCCTGAAGCCCGGCACGAACTCGGCACCGATGCCACAGTCGACCGCATACGACGTGGCGACCTGTTGGACTGACCGAATGAGCTGTACCGGCAGTTCGATTCGAGGTGTGGCCAACTTTCCTGGCCTCCAGATTTTGGTCCTGACAGACCGGAAGCTCCCGGACTCCGTTGGTTGCTGTTCGGCCTGGGTCTGGGCGTCCCCGATTGTCTCGGCGACATAGAGAGCGCGGCAGGTTTGAGAGCGTTCCGGTTACGCGTACCAAAGCGGGTTCTTTCAATCTTTCACGGTTTGAAAGAGGTCCGCTTGGGGGCACGTTTGTTCGCAAGAATGCGTCCCCAGGTTATTGCGTTGTGGTGTCCGGCTTCAGGAGCACCAAGGGGATCTCGCGGGCGGTCTTGCGCTGATATCCCTCGTAGAACTTCGCGGCGGCGACGACTCTCGGCCAGAGTTCGGCGCGTTCCTCCGGGGTCGCGATGTGGGCAGTCATCTTCTTCGTCGGGCCCTGCTGGACCGAGACCTCGACGGAGGGGTTGTCACGCAGGTTGAGGAACCAGGCGGGGTGGGTGGGGTCGCCGCCGCGGGAGGCGACGACGACCACGGTGTCGCCGTCGACGATGGGGGCGGTGAGCAGGACGCTGTGTTTGCGGCCGGTCTTGCGGCCGATCGTCGTGAGTTCGAGGGTCGGCATGCCGGCCATGCTCCGGCCGATCCGGCCGCCGGAAATGGCCAGTAGTCCGCGGTGAACGGTGTTCTGCAGTTTGAGGGCGCGATCGCTCGGCATGCACCGATCTTTCCGCAGCGGACCTCTCCCGTCGAGGGGAACACGAGTGGGAGGACGCCCCCTGGTCAGAGGTTGTCGGGCAGGCGGCCGCTCGACCAGCGGGCGAATGTCCGCGGGGGCAGACGGTGATGACGTCGGCGATGGCGACCAGCTCACGGGGCACCACCGCATCGAAGTGTTCGAGACCCGGGACGAACACGGCCTCGACTCGGAGGCGGTGCACGACGGCGACGAGGTCCGCCGTCGGATTTACTGAGCCAGGGCCGAGCACGATGGTTTTGCGCAGGTTGTAGCCGAGGCGCAGCGCGGTGCCGCGCAGGGCGTTCTCATGCCATTGCTGACGAACACCGGAGATGTCGCGGCGCAGGTAGGCGATGGCGGGCGGCTTGCCGAACAAAGTTGTCTCCCCTCGAAGGCGGTCGGGTCGGCTTTCAGCCTCTGCTACCGAAACGACTGCCACGACGACGAATCCGGCGTCGATTCGCACGCATTGAGGGCGACATTTCGGCGTCGAAACGGCTACTGTTGCCCGCATGGGTGCCACGCCGAACACCGCGCTGCGAGCGGCTAGGAATGCGCGTCTCATGAGCCAGGACGACCTGGCCCGGGCTTTGCGCGCGGCGGGGTGTCCCAGTGCCACAAAGCGTCTCGTGCAGCGGTGGGAGGCGGGGCACACCGTGCATCCGCGTCCGGCGCACGCGCGAGCCCTGGAGCGGGTGATGGGATTGCCGATCGAGACGCTCGGTTTCGGTGCGGTGATGGCGGGGCGTGACCTGTCCGGAGCACAGGACGGCAGCCACGAGGTGGATTCGGCGATCGGGGAAGTCGCGGCCGAGCAACGCGCGACGAGCGCCACCCGATCGCGCCTGCCCGGAAATTATGCGGGCGTGTGGCTTTCGCGGTACGAATACTACTCGAGCGGGCGTGACGCGACGTTCACGGCGGCACACCATGTGGTCGTCCTGCAGCACGACGATCGCCTCACCGTTCGCAGCCTCCCGGGATCGGCACGCTCGGCGATGGAGATGGACCTGACCGTCGACGGCCATGTCGCGACGGGCACGTGGAGTGAGCGCACGGCCTCCGACGGGTACTACGGCGGGGCTCGGTATCACGGGGCGATCCAGCTGTTGATCGAGTTGACCGGCAGGCGGATGGCGGGGAAGTGGGTCGGATTCGGGAAGGACTTCGAGATCAATTCCGGGCCGTGGGAGTTGGTGTTGCGGAATCCGTCCACCGCGAAGTCGGTGATCGATGCCTATAACCGTGCGCCGGAACAGGATTGGTCGGTGTCAGGTCGCGGCGACGAGTCCTCCGGCGAGTAGCAGCAGCACCGTCGCCGCGAGGTCGATGCGGGCGACGCGGCGGGTGCGGGGTCCGAGGGTTCCGCGGTCGCGGGCGGCGAAGGCGAGGAAGGACAGCATGCTGAGGAAGCCGGCGAGGATCATCGCCGGTCGCACGGCGGGGGTGAACGCCGCGTACATCAGGCCGGCGCCGACCAGCGCGAGCAGGACGGCGCGGTGCCGGAGCAGCAGTGCGAGGTCGGGATCGGTGGCGGCGGTGCCGTAGAGGTCGCGGGCGCGGCGCGGAGACAGGGCGACGATGCCGGGGGCGAGGTGGATCGCGCCCACGACGAGCAGCAGGGCCGAGGTGAGGAGGTACACGTCCGGGGCGTCCTTCCGGTTGATGGTTGATCGCGGCATGGCGGGGCGAACGGTGCGCCTGCGCCGAGTCCGGGAGCGGCGGGTGTTCCCGGTGCTGTGAGCATCACGGCGCACGGCAGGCCCCGCTTCCGGAAACGTGCGCTCACGAAACCCCGCTCACGGAACCCCGCTCACGGAACCCCGCTCACGAAACCCTCAGCCGACTCCGCCGGTGCGCACATCCGCCCTCGCTAGGCTGGCGCAGGTGAATGCTCCCGCCTTGATCTCGGTCGCCGCGGATCTCGACTCGGTGACCTGTTTCGGACCCGAGGACGACCCCGCCGATGCCGGGCTCACCCACGCCGACGTGGCCGCGGTGTGGGCCGCGGTGCAGGACTGGTACCGGATGGGCACCACGCCCGCCATCCAGATCTGCCTGCGCCGACAGGGCAGGGTGGTGCTGAATCGGGCGATCGGGCACGGCTGGGGGAACGCGCCGAAGGACGGGCCCGACGCCGAGAAAGTCCTGATCACCACGGACATGCCGTTCTGCGGGTTCTCCACGGCCAAGGGGGTGGCAGCGGCGGTGATGGCGATGCTCATGGAGCAGGGCGCCTTCGCCCCCGGCGACCGGGTGGCCGACTACCTGCCGGGGTTCGCCGCGAACGGCAAGGAGCGGATCACCATCGCGGATGTGCTCTCGCATTCGGCAGGCATCCCGTTCGTCACCCCGCCCTATCGGGGCTCGGAGCTGGTGGTGGACGAGGAGCTGGCGTTGCGGGCGCTGGCCGATCTGAAGCCGAGTTGGCCGCCGGGCCGTTTCCGGGTGTACCACGCGTTCACCGGTGGACTGATCCAGCGGGCGCTGGTGCGCGCGGCGACGGGCAAGCGGATGCGTGACCACCTCGCCGAGCGGGTGTTGACGCCGTTGGGCTTCCGCTGGAACAACTTCGGGGTGGCGGCGCAGGACGTCGACCGGGTGGTGCCGAGCGTGAAGACCGGCCCGCCCGCGTCGAAGGTGTCGGTGTATCTGGCGCGGCGGGCGCTGGGCGGACGGATGGACGGCGCGGTGTCGGCGCAGGCGCTGCGGGACTTCCTCACCGCGGAGCTGCCCTCGGGCAATCTGGTCACCACGGCCGCCGAACTGTCCCGCTTCTACGAAATGCTCGCGCGCGGCGGGGAATTGGACGGTGTCCGGGTGATGCGGCCGGAGACCGTGCGCGCGGCGGTGCGGCCCGCGCCGTGGCTGCCGGGGGTGGCCGGGCGGGTGAGCCGCGCGGGCTACGAGCTCGGTGGGCGGCGGTCGAAGTTCGGTGCGCACACCGAAGCGCATTTCGGGCGCAGCGGGCTCACCACCCAGTACGGCTGGGCCGATCCCGCGCGTGGGCTGGCCGGGGCGGTCCTGACCAGCGGCAAGGCCAGGACCGACGGGGATCGGCCGTGGCGGCTGGTCGCGCGGATCTCCGGGCGGTTCGGCCGGATCGACCCGGCCGAGCGGGTGTTCGACCTGTGAAGCTCAGTCGCCCGGGCGCGGGGTGAAGCAGCCGAGGATGATGCAGCCGCTCGGCCAGTCGGAGAACGGCGGCGGCAGCGGTTTGCCCAGGCACACCACCGGGTCACAGCCGGGGTAGGCGTAGGGCCCGAGGCCGAGTGCGGCGAAGGTGGCGGTCGGGTCGGACATGCGCGGGTCGGACAGGCTCACGTCCGGCTGTGGCACGTACGGGCCGGGGTCGGGCAGCACCGGGTCGCGGAACGCGGCCCCGATGGCGCGCAGCACGTCGTGCGGGTAGCTGACCGCGCTGCCGGGGACGGTGACGCCGGTCCAGCTCACGACGAGGTCCAGGCTGGGGACGATGTAGTTGTCCTGGCGCAGCATGCCCGACATCTTCACCGCGTCGGCCGGCAGCCCGGCGAACTCCGAACCGCAGCCGGGGCCGTTGACCACGAACAGGAAGCCCCAGCACTTCATCGCGGGTGAGGGCTCGCTCGCGCGTGCCAGGTACGCGGCGGACACGACCTGGCGGTCACCCCAGCGGCCCCGGTCGGCGACCAGCAGGCCGAGCTTGGCGAAATCGTCGGGGGCGAGAACCAGGTGGGCGTGGCCGTAGGTGTTGCCGCTGCGGTCGCGGGCCCAGTGGTAGTCGGCGCGGTCGATGCCGAGCGGGTCGAACAGGGTGCGCTGGGCGTAGTCCTGCAGGTCCTCGCCGACGGCCTGCGCGACGACGTAGGCGAGCAGGTCGACCCCGCGCTGGCTGTAGCCGTACTTGGTGCCCTGCGGTGCCTCGATGGGAGTGCCCAGTGCCTGTGCGACGACGTTGGCGTCCAGGCCGGTGACACCGGTGACGCCTTCGGCGATGATCGCGACGTCGATACCGGAGGACTCGGTGAGCAGATTGCGCACCAGGATGGCCCGGTGCGCCTCGTCGCCGAGTCCGGCGGGCAGGTACTCGCCGATCGGGGCGTCGAGGTCCAGCTTGCCCTCGTCGGCGGCGATGCCCGCCACCAGCGACACCACGCTCTTGGTGGCACTCCACAGATTCCACGGCAATGCGCCGGTGCGCTCGTTGGCCGGGCCGGTGACCACCAGGCAGCCGTTGCGGAAGATCTTGAAGTTCAAGCGCGTCGGGTTGGCCACCAGCTCGCTCACCTTCTGCAGGGCAGCCGGGTCGAGGCCGACCTCCTCCGGGGTGGCGGTCTCGAACTGCCTGCCCTGCGGCGGCGCGCAGTGCTTCCACTCCGCCGCCTGCGCGGTGCCCCCGAAAGTACCGGCTACCGCGCACAGCAAAAGTGTGATCCACAGTGTCGCAACGTATTTGGCTGGTTTCAAGGCGCCCGCCCCTCGGCTCGATCGACTTGCCAAGCACATCGGGGCGAGGCCGGGAACGTTACGAAACGGCGGCGGTGCGGTCGCGGTAGTTGCGCGTCACCACGGCCAGGCAGCAGGCGGCCAGCGCGGCCAGTCCGAGATACATCACCGGATAGCCGAGACCGGTGGCGTCGTGCAGGAACGACAGCAGCGCGGGCAGGCCGAACCCGAGGTAGCTGACCGAGTAGAAGACGGCGGTGAGCCCGGCCAGGTCGTCCGGCCGGGCCAGGCGCTCGACCTCCTGTAGCCCCGCGACCAGCGCGATGCCGTAACCCGAGCCCAGCACGACAGCGGTGAGCAGCGCCGCCCACAGCGTCAGCGCGCCCACGGCGTACGCGGCCAGCACCATGCCGCCGGTGACCAGCGTCAGGCCCACCACGGCGGCCCGCGCCGTGCCGGGCCGGTCGATGCGGCGCGCGACGGACTGGATGGCGAAACCGCAGCCGAGGGTGACCACGGTGACCAGGGCCGAGAACGCGATCGGCGCGCCGGGCAGACGGGCGGCCATCAGCGTCGGCAGCAAGGCGTAGGCGGTGGCGCCGCAGGCGAACAGCCACAGCGCGGTGGGCAGCGCGACGCGCACGAAGCGGTGATGACCGGCGGCGGGGATCTTCAGGTCGTCGCGCAGCCGGCCCGGATGCTGCTGCCGCGGCACGGTTTCCGGCGCCGAGATCAGCCACCCGGTCGCCGCCAGGCACAGGGCGACGTTGATCAGGTAGGGCAACGTATGCGGCAGCGGGCCCCACTGGGCGAGCACGCCCGCCACCCCGGCGCCGAGGGCGAAACCGCCGGTCAGGCTCATCGCCGAGCGGCGGGGACCGGTGCCGGGCGGGGAGAGTTCCTTGAGCCAGCTGCCGCCGACCGCCATCGCCAGGCCGAGCGCGACGCCGGAGAGCACCCGGCCCGCCGCCAGCAGCGGCACCAGATCGGCGCCCGAGGCCAGCAACAGCGAGCCGAGCGCGGCGATCAGCGGTGCGGGCAGCAGCAGCGCGCGCCTGCCGTAGCGGTCCGAGAGCGGGCCGCCGATCAGCAGCGCGGGCACGATGCCGAGCACGTAGTAGAACAGCAGCAGGTCGACGGCGGTGGTGTTCAAGCCGTCGGCCTTGTAGAGCACCAGCAGCGGGGTGAACTCGTTGCCGCCCCAGGCGATGGCGAAGACGGCGGCGGCCACGCCCCACCAGGCCCGGGTGTGCGGTTGGGGCCGGGCGACCGGCTCGGTGAGCACGGCGGTGGTCATCACAGACCCCGCATTTCCAGCTGGTGCACCCCGGACAGGTGCTCGACCAGGGCGGCGGCGAACCCGTCGACGTCGCCGGCGGTGAGGAGTTCGGCCAGCCGGGCGTGCTGGTCGATGATCTGCGCGCTGTCGAGCGGTCCGCGGCGCAATGCCAGGCTGTTCATCCGGCGCTGCCGCTCGCGCAGCGAATCGTAGAAGCCGGTGAGCAGCGGGTTGCCCGCCGCGACGACGTATCCGCGGTGGAAGTCGGTGTCGGCCAGTGCCAGGCCCTCGAGATCGCCGTCGCGCGCGAGGTCGCGTTGGCGCTCGATGTTCGCCCGCAGCGCGTCGGCCAGGCCGCCCGGCCGGGCTGCCGCGACGGACCGTGCGGCGGCGGTTTCCACCACGTAGCGGGCGTGCACGACGTGCTCGGCCTCGTCCGGGGGCACCGGCACGACCAGCGCGCCGCGCTTGGGGTAGAGCTTCATCCAGCCCTCGGTCTCGAGGCGCAGGAAGGCCTCGCGCACCGGGGTGCGCGACGTACCGAGTTCGGCGGCGATCTCGCCCTCGCTGATCAGCTCTCCGCCGGTCAGTCCGCCGCTGAGGATGCGCTCCTTGACCGCGCGGTAGGCGTGCTCCGCCGATGAATACGTCTTAGACACAAGTTGTATCTTAGCGGTGCGCCTGCGGCTGCCTCCTGTGGGATCGACCACCCGCGCCAGCGGAACGCGCGGGTCGGAACGCGCGGTGGTGGGTCAGAACATCGAGACGATGAGGGCGACGGCGACCGCGACGAACACCGCCACCAGCAGGACCATCACCGCGACCGCGGCGACACCGGTGGGTGGGAAGTGCTTGCTCGTCCGCGGTTCCGGTGCGGACAGTCCCGATGTCTGCGGGGTGTCCGGTGGAGTGTCGCCGGGCCGGACACCGCCGCCGGGTTCGAGGTCCGGGGTGCGGGCGGGATCGGGATCCATCGACATCGCGCTACTCCCCGTCGTTGCCGGGGGTCTCCGGCTCGTTCGGCCGCTGCCCCTTGGCTTTGCGAGACAGGATCACCGCACCGACCAGCACGGCGATTCCGATGATCACGAGTATCTCCATGCCGGGTGCGTACCCGTGATCGGCGCCGCCAATCAGTGGTCCGGCGTTGTGTGATGTCCCCGCCTCGGCGCGAGTTCACTGGTGATTGTCCGATTGATGGGGCGAGCCGTTGCCGGGCGACCCCGCGCCGTTCACGATCGAAGCACACGATGAGTGTGGTACAGATCACCAATCGATCCGAGCGAGGGGCGACGATGGCGGCGCGGCACAGTTTTCTGACCTACCGGGAGACCTACGGGTTCCCGGTCACACTGACCGGGCGTCAGGTGGTGCTACAGGTCGGCACCGTCGGGGTGGTGACCATGCCCGAACCGGTCGGCAGTGTCGTGCAGAACCTGCTGCAGCCCGCCCAGCTGGCCGGGCCGGTGTTCGCCGACCCGAAGGCGGGCCGCTGGGTGTTCCTCGTCGACGGCGTGCCCGGCATCTCGCCCGCCCAGCAGGTGATCCTCGGCGAGGTGGGGGTGCGGATCCCGGCGCGGGCGGAGGAGATCGCACTGCCGCTGCTCAGCGAATCGGGCACCGGTCCGGGCGACGAACGGCGTTGGCTGTGGCCGCCGGGCTACGAGTTGCCGCAGCCGGGGGCGTTCCTGGCCGAGGTGCTCGGCGCGGCGCGGCGGTTCGATCTGCGCGAGCGGGTGCGCGCGCTGAGCTGGTGAGCCCGGTCAGTAGGCGCGGCAGGCGTCGCGCGCGCCGTCCTTGGTGGCGTTGAACTTGTCGATCGCGGCGTTGAGGGTGTCCACGTCGGCGCGGCGTTCGAGCGTGTCGGCCAGGGCGTTGGTGTCGTCGCGGTAGGCGCGCAGCGGCTCGGCGACCGCGGCGGGCACGTCCCGGGTGAGCTTCTGGTCGACGCTGCGGGCGCCGTCGCGCAGGGCCCGCACGGCCGCGTCCGCCTTGGGTTCGGCGTCGGGAGCGTTGTTGTTGCCCGCGTCGATGTAGGCGTTGAAGGTGTCGACCGAGGTGTCGTTGGCGGCGGCGAAGGCGTCACAGGCCGCGCCCGCCGCGCGCTCGACGGCGGCCGCCCGCGAGGACGACGCGGCCGCGGAGGAGGCGGCCACCTCGGAGGCGTAGGCGGCCAGCTCGGTCTGGTCGACCTGGGCCCGGCCTGCGATCTGTTGCGAGCAGGCGCCGATGAGCAGCAGACCGCTCGCGGTGGCCGCGACCGCCGCGATCAGGCCGGTGCGTTCGAGTCGTCGCATGTCCTTCTCGCCCTTCCGTTCGTTCCGTCCGGCCGGGAGGAAACAGGTGGGGCGCCGGACCTTCCGACGTTACTCGGTGTCGTGCCGACCGGCAGGCCGGGCAGGGGCTTCGTTGATCAACCGATATCGGGGTTCGTGCCCCGCTCAGGAGGAGGCGATGTCGATGACCAGCCGGGTGGGGCCGCTCAACGCGCTCACCGAGAAGGCGGGGCGGTCGCCGTCGACACCGATGAAGGACTGGGTGACGCCCTCGAACACCAACGGCGTGGCGACGGCGATGCCCGGCACGTCCGGGTCGGTGGCCGGATCGGGGCCCGCGTAGGGGGAGACGCCGCTGTCGAACGGGTAGGCCGAGCCGGTGATGCGCACCTCGAGCACCGACCGACCGGGGATGTCGAGTTCGCGTCCGCTGCCGTCCTGTACGGCGCGATCGGTGTACTCGACGGTCCAGCCGGGCGTGCCCTTGCCGCCGAGGTCGAACACGATGCGGTCGAAGCCGGGCTGACGGCCGATCCGGATGCCCGCGACGGTGAGCGCCGCGTCCGGCGAGGCGGTGCCGCGCTTGGGCTGGGCGTCGACGGGTGCGGGCGCGGGTGCCTCGGCCAGGGCGCCCGCCACCGTCGTCGTGGTGGTGCGGGGCGTGGCGGCCGGTCCGGTGTCGTCGCAGCCCACGAGTACCGCCGCCGCCACCGCCACCAGCACTGCCAGTCTGTTGCGCATGAGGCTGATGTTAATCGCCCGCGGCGGGGGTGGTCGTGATCGCCGTGGCAACGATCTAGCACACTTGAGCCGTGCACGATGTGGAGGACGTACTCGGTCGCCTGCGGCGGTATCCGGACGTGGAGGCGGTCAACCTCTATGCCGTCGACGCCGCCGACCGGCTGATCCTCGACGTGGCCGCCGACGCCATCGAGGCAGCGGGCAGTGGGCGTGTCGCGGTGATCGGCGACAGCTACGGCGCGCTCACGCTCGGCGCGATCGCCCGCCACGACCTGCGCAAGGTGCGCGTGCACCAGGACCTGCTCACCGGTGAGCTGGCCCTGGCCAACAACGCGCGCGCGGTGGGCCTGACCGACCGCTACGTGCCCCAGCCGCTCACCGAGGCACTGCTCGCCGACGCGACCGTGGTGCTGCTGCGGCTGCCCCGGGCGCTGGCCGGACTGTCCGAGGTGGCCGACGCCATCGCCCGGTACGCCGACCCCGCCGTCCAGGTGATCGCCGGTGGCCGGGACAAGTACCTGACCAAGACCATGAACGACGTGCTCGGCGAGTCGTTCGCCGAGGTCAGGGCCAGCCGGGGCAGGCAGAAGTCGCGGACGCTGCTGGCCTCGGGACCCAAACCGGTGGGGGCGCCGCCGTTCCCGGTCCGGGAGCGGCTCGACGAGATCGATCTGGAGGTGGTCGCGCACGGCGCGGCCTTCTCCGGTCCGCGACTCGACATCGGCACCCGCTTCCTGCTCGAACATCTCAAGCTCATGAAGCCCGACGCCCGCGATGCCATCGATCTGGGCTGCGGCACCGGCATCCTCGCGGTCGCGCTGGCGAAGGCACGGCCGGGCCTGCGCGTGGTCGGCACCGACCAGTCCGCCGCCGCGGTCGCCTCCGCGGAGGCCACCGCCGCCGCCAACGCCGTCGCCGACCGGGTGCGGGTGGTCCGGGACGACGCGATGTCCTCGGCCCCGGACAACAGCGCCGATCTGGTGCTGTGCAACCCGCCCTTCCACGTCGGCGCGGCGGTGCACACCGGGGCCGCGATCAAGATGTTCGCGGAGACGGGTCGCGTTCTGCGGCCGGGTGGGGAATTGTGGACGGTGTACAACTCACACCTCGACTACCGGGGTGTGGTGGAGCGGATGGTCGGCCGGACCGACGTGGTCGGGCGCAACCGGAAGTTCACGGTGACTCGGTCGGTGCGTGGGCTGCACGACGTCCGGCAACGGTAGAGTCCGAAATGTCCGCCTCGTGGTTCCTGTGGGAACTCGGCGGCGGAGCCGCACGTTGAACAGAACAAGTTGGAGCTCGAGCGCCAGCTCGATCAGACAGCCGCAACGACTCCAGAAAGGCACTCACGGTGCGCACATCCAGCAATCCGATATTCAAGAACCTCCCGAAGCAAGAGGGCGGTGGCTACGCCAACTTCGGATCGGGCGTGGCGGGTGCCGGACAGTTCGGGCAGCAGTTCGGTCACCAGTACCCCAACCAGTACGGCCAGTACCAGCAGCAGCCGTACCAGCAGCCCGCGCCGCCCACCACCACCCGGGCGATGACCATCGACGACGTGGTCACCAAGACCGGCATCACGCTGGGTGTGCTGGCGATCTCGGCGATCGTCGCCTACGCGCTCACCTCGGCCAACACCGGCCTCGCCCCGCTGTTCGTGATCGTCGGCGGCCTGGTCGGCCTGGTGCTGGTGCTGGTGGCGACCTTCGCCAACAAGATGGACAACCCGGTCATCGTGCTGTCCTACGCGGTCGCCGAGGGGCTGTTCCTCGGTGCGCTGTCGTTCATGTTCACCGATGTCAGCTTCGGCGGTGTCGGTGGCAGCGGCCTGATCGCCCAGGCGGTGCTGGGCACCTTCGGTGTGTTCGCCGGCATGCTCGTGGTCTACAAGACCGGTGCCATCCGCGTGACGCCGCGCTTCACCCGCATGATCGTCGGCGCCACCATCGGCGTCGTGGTGCTGATGCTGGGCAACCTGATCGCGAGCTTCTTCACCGACGGCGGCTTCGGCCTGCGTGACGGCGGCGCGCTCGCCATCGTGTTCAGCCTGGTCTGCATCGCCATCGCCGCGTTCAGCTTCCTGCTCGACTTCGACGCCGCCGACCAGCTGATCCGCGCGCAGGCGCCGGAGAAGGCGGCCTGGGGCGTGGCGCTCGGCCTGACCGTCACCCTGGTGTGGCTGTACGTCGAGATCCTGCGACTGCTGAGCTACTTCCAGAACGACTAGTCCGCGGCGCCGCGGGCGCGACGACAGAGGGCGGCCACCGGAGTTCCGGTGGCCGCCCTTCGTCGTAACCGGGGGAGCGCTCAGCTCAGGCGCTCGAGCACCATCGCCATGCCCTGGCCGCCGCCGACGCACATCGTCTCGACGCCGAACTGCTTGTCGTAGGTCTGCAGGTTGTTGATCAGCGTCGCGGTGATGCGGGCGCCGGTCATGCCGAACGGGTGGCCGAGCGCGATCGCGCCGCCGGAGACGTTGAGCTTGTCCTCGTCGATCTTCAGCTCGCGGGCCGAGCCGAGCACCTGCACCGCGAAGGCCTCGTTGATCTCGAACAGGTCGATGTCGTCGACGCTCATGTTCGCCAGCGCCAGCGCGTTCTTGACCGACTCGATCGGGCCGAGGCCCATGATCTCCGGCGACAGGCCGGACACGCCGGTGGACACGATGCGGGCCAGCGGGGTCAGGCCCAGCTCCTTGGCGCGCACGTCGCTCATGATCACCAGCGCTGCCGCACCGTCGTTGAGCGGGCAGCAGTTGCCCGCGGTGACGGTGCCGTCCGGCCGGAAGACCGGCTTGAGCTGGGAGACGGCCTCGTAGGTGACGCCGGCGCGCGGCCCGTCGTCCTTGCTGACGACCGTGCCGTCGGGCAGCGTGACCGGGGTGATCTCGCGCTCGAAGAAGCCGTTGTTGATGGCCTCCTCCGCGCGGTTCTGCGAACGCACGCCCCAGCGGTCCTGGTCCTCGCGGGTGATGCCGGTGAAGCTGGCGACGTTCTCGGCGGTCTGGCCCATCGCGATGTAGACGTCGGGCAGCAGGCCGTCCTCGCGCGGGTCGTGCCAGATGCCCGCGCCGCCCTCGGCGGCCTTGGCCGTGCGCGCCTGCGCGTCGGCGAAGATCGGGTTCTGGGTGTTCGGCCAGCTGTCGGCCGAGCCGTGCACGTAGCGCGACACCGTCTCCACGCCCGCGGAGATGAAGGCGTGTCCCTCGCCTGCCTTGATGGCGTGGAAGGCCATCCTGGTCGACTGCAGGGACGAGGCACAGTAGCGGTGCACGGTGGTGCCGGGCAGGGTGTCGTAGCCGAGCATGACCGCGACGTTGCGGGCGATGTTGAAGCCCTGCTCACCCGCGGGCGAGCCGCAGCCGAGGATCAGGTCGTCGATCTGGGTGGGGTCGAGCGCGGGAACCTTGTCCAGTGCGGCGCGCACGATCTGGGTGGCCAGATCGTCGGGACGCATGTCGACCAGCGAGCCCTTGCGGGCACGACCGATGGGAGAGCGTGCGGTCGAAACGATAACTGCCTCTGGCATGAGGGCTCCTTTGGTCTTACTGCTCAGTTTGTTACCGGCTCCACTATGTGTACCGAACGGGCCCGGCGGAGGGAATGTCGGCCCGGCCGTTCGGCGACGCCGCCGGCACACCGGATTTCTGCGCGATGAGCGCCCGCAACCGGGCGGCGAGCCCGCGCAGGGTCGGCCCTGGTCCGTGGTCGGTGTCGACCCCGCGACCCTCGAGCGCCATGAGCAGGGTGGGCAGGATGCGCGCGGCCGCCAGCTGATAGCCGTCGGCCGAGGGGTGGAAGCCGTCGGCGGAGAACATCCGGTCCGGGGCGTGCAGGAACTCCGGGCCCAGATCCGACAGCGGCACCGGATGGCCGCCCGCGGCAGTGGTGGCGGCGAACTGTGCCTTGGCCAGGCGGGCGCTCCAGTTGTGCACGATGGTGCGCAGCGGCTGCGGGATCGCCGACACGGTGCCCAGGTCCGGGCAGGTGCCGACCACCACCACGCTGCCCGCCCGGTGCAGCCGGGCCACCGCGGCGCCGAGCCGGCGCGCGGAGGCGCTGATGGAGTGCTTCTTGGTGATGTCGTTGGCGCCGATGAACACCACGGCGGCGTCCGGCGGCGGTCCCGCCACGAACATGGCGTCCACCTGGCCGGCCAGGCCCTTGGAGGTGGCGCCGGAAATGGCCTTGGTGCTCAACCGGATTCGCTGTCCGGTGGCCTCGGCCAGGGCGCGGGCGATGCGCACGCCCGGCACGCCCTCGGCGGTCAGGCAGCCCACCCCGGCGGCGGTCGAGTCACCGAAGATCATCAGGTGCAGGTCGAACTGCCCGCCGGTGCGCCACGGCTCGGGCTCGACGCACCCCGCGGTGTAGATGCCGTCCGCCTCCGGCGGTTTCGAGGTGTCCCGGCCGATCACGCCGCGGGCGATACCCGCCTGCGCCATCAGCATCCGGTACGCCAGCCAGGAGGCGGTGCCCGCCCCGGAGCCGGCCAGCAACGTCGCGGCACCCGTCACCGCGGCGGTACGCCTGTTGATCCGAGGTGCTCCCACGCCGCCCGATTTTACGGGCCGAAGGTGGCCGCGGCGGGGCCGCGAACGCCGGTCAGGCGGGAACGACGAACAGCCCCTTCGCCGGGATGCTCGGCGCGTCGGTGGTCACGGTGACCTCCACCCGGCCGGGCCCGGTGTCCTGGAACAGCGCGTACTGGATGCTGCCGTAGATGCCGGTGACGACGATGTTGTCGAAGGCGCCCGTCGCGCCGGTGTCGAGATTGCGCCACGCCGCCGTGGCCCGGACCTCGCACAGCGGGGCGAACGGGTACCTGCCGGGCCCGATGCCGCCGACCGGGGTCGCGCGCATGTTGAGCACCGCCCGCCCCGGCCACCGCGGATCGGTGTCGGCCCAGGTCTGGACGCTGGTCCAGCACAGCCCGCCGCGCGCCATCGTCGGCACGTCGGGGAACGGAATGGTCTCGGCCTCGGCCTGCGCGCCCGATCCGAGCACCACGGTCGCCGCGGCACCGGCGAGCACGGCGGCGATCCGGGCCCTGTGGGTCTGCCTCATGGTTGCCGATCCTAGAACGGGTACGCCGGCACGCGCCCGGCCTCCGGCGCGCCGCCGCGGGGTGTCGTGCCGACCCGCTGAGGCGACGTGCGCGAACTCACAGCGGGGCCTTCTGCAACGATGGGGCTATGCGCATCGCGGATCACGTCGTGGACCTCATCGGCAACACGCCCCTGGTCCGGCTCAACAATGTCGTCGGCCCGAACGCGGGCCTGGTCGCCGCCAAGATCGAGTACCTCAATCCCGGCGGCAGCTCGAAGGACCGGATCGCGGTGAAGATGATCGACGCCGCGGAGAAGTCCGGCCAGCTGAAGCCGGGCGGCACCATTGTCGAGCCGACCTCCGGCAACACCGGCGTGGGTCTCGCGCTGGTGGCGCAGCAGCGCGGCTACAAGTGCGTGTTCGTCTGCCCGGACAAGGTCTCCGAGGACAAGCGCAACGTGCTGCGCGCCTACGGCGCCGAGGTCGTGGTCTGCCCGACCGCGGTCCCGCCGGATCACCCGGACAGCTACTACAGCGTCTCCGATCGGCTCGTCCGCGAGATCGACGGTGCGTGGAAGCCCGACCAGTACTCCAACCCGGGCGGCCCGGAGAGCCACTACGAGACCACCGGCCCGGAGATCTGGCACGACACCGACGGCCGGGTGACCCACTTCGTCGCGGGCGTCGGCACCGGCGGCACCATCACCGGCGCGGGCCGCTACCTCAAGGAGGTCTCCGGCGGGAAGGTGCGCGTCATCGGCGCCGACCCGGAGGGCTCGGTCTACTCCGGCGGCAGCGGCAGGCCCTACCTGGTGGAGGGCGTCGGCGAGGACTTCTGGCCCTCCGCCTACGACCCGGCCGTGCCGGACGAGATCATCGCCGTCTCCGACGCCGACTCCTTCGAGATGACCCGCAGGCTGGCCCGGGAGGAGGGCCTGCTGGTCGGCGGCTCCTGCGGCATGGCCGTGGTGGCCGCGATCGAGGTCGCGCGGCGGGATCCGGACGCCGTGGTGGTCGTGCTGCTGCCCGACGGCGGCCGCGGCTACCTGTCGAAGATCTTCAACGACCAGTGGATGAGCTCCTACGGCTTCCTGCGCACCCGCCTGGACGGCAGCCCCGAGCCGCTGGTGGGTGACGTGCTGCGCGGTAAGTCCGGCGAGCTGCCCGACCTGGTGCACACCCACCCGTCGGAGACGTTGCGCGACGCGATCGAGATCCTGCGCGAATACGGCGTCTCGCAGATGCCGGTGGTCGGTGCCGAGCCGCCGGTGATGGCGGGCGAGGTGCAGGGCAGCGTCACCGAGCGCGACCTGCTCTCGGCGGTGTTCGAGGGCCGCGCGCATCTCACCGATTCGGTGGCCCAGCACATGAGCCCGTCGTTCCCGCTGATCGGTTCCGGCGAGCCGATCTCGGCGGCGACCAAGGCGCTGTCGGACACCGACGCGCTGATGGTGGTCGAGGACGGCAAGCCGGTCGGCGTCATCACCCGGCACGATCTGCTCGGTTTCCTCAGCACCGGCAGCGTCGGCCACTGAGGCTCGACGGCCCTTTCCATTCCGGACGGTGAATTCCGCGCGGAAATACTACTACTGATTTCGGCTAATTGTTCGCAATCCGAGGGTTAGCCCAGCATCAGTCGGGTACAACCCGCCGTAGGAATCGCCTCGGCAAACTGCCCTGGCGCGGACCGGATAGCGAAGGGAAGGGCCGTGAACACCTCCAGTTTGGCTATCGATTTCCAGCAGGGGCTATCGGACGCGTGGAGTTCGGTGGCGACGTTCGTCCCCAAGCTGGTCGGCTTCCTGGTCATCCTCCTGGTGGGTTGGATCATCGCGAAAGCCGTGGCGACCATCGTGAACAAAGTGCTCGAACGGGTCGGTTTCGACCGGCTGGTCGAGCGCGGCGGCGTCAAGACGATGCTCGACAAGAGCAAATACGATGCCTCCGACCTGCTGGCGAAGCTCGCCTACTACGCGATCCTGCTGATCGCGCTGCAGCTGGGCTTCGGCGTCTTCGGCCCGAACCCGATCAGCACCATGCTCAACGGCATCGTCGCCTGGCTGCCGAGGGCCGCGGTCGCGATCGTCATCATCGTGGTCGCGGGCGCGATCGCCCATGCCGTGCGCGAGATGGTCACCAACATGCTCGGTGGCCTGTCCTACGGCTCGCTGCTGGGCAAGCTGGCCGCGGTGTTCATCTGGGGCGTCGGCATCATCGCCGCGCTGAACCAGATCGGCGTCGCCACCTCGGTCACCACCCCGATCCTGGTCACCGTGCTCGCCACCATCGGCGGCATCCTGATCGTCGGCGTCGGCGGCGGTCTCATCCGGCCGATGCAGCAGCGGTGGGAGAACTGGCTCAACGGCCTCGAGCAGGACATGCCCGCGATGCGCGGCCAGGCGCAGGCCTACCAGCGCGGCCGCGAGGACATCGCGCGCGAGCAGGAGTACGTCGACCAGCAGGCCGCCCGCAACCAGGAGCAGTGGCAGGAGGCCACGTCGGGTGCGGGTTACCCGCAGACCGGCGGCTACCAGCAGCAGCAGGGCGGCTACCCGCAGCAGGGCGGCGGCTACCCCCAGGGTGGCGGCTACCCGCAGGGCACCGAGTACCCGCAGGGCGGCGCCCAGGGCGGTTACCAGCAGGGCTACGGCCAGGGCGGTGAGTATCCGCAGGGCGGTGGCTACACCCGGTACGGCGACGAAGGCGATCGCCGCTAGGGCACCTCGACATCGAAACCACGTCCGCCGCGAAACTTCGCGGCGGACGTTGTCGATTGCGGCCGGAAAGTGACCGGTATGCCGCGCAGACTCGACTCATGAGCGAATCCGAAGCGACCACCGGTCAGCACGACATCACCGACTACGACGATCCCGACGCGCCGTGGAACCAGGCGTGGGACGAGGACGCCGGCATCGCGGGCTGGAACGACGATGTGATCAAGGAGTTCCGGGAGAACTCCGGCAAGGTGGGCGGTGCCTACGCGGGTGGGGATCTCATCCTGCTCACCACCACGGGAGCGAAGAGCGGCAAACGGCACACGACGCCGTTGGGGCCGCTGTACCGGGGCGAGACCATGTACGTGAGCTCGTTCGTCGAGGACAAGTACCCGGACTGGTGGCACAACATCAAGGCGAATCCGCAGGTCACCGTCGAGCTCCGGGACAAGACCTACCGGGCGACCGGCAGGGTGCTCGAAGGCGCGGAGTACGACGAGTTCGCGGCCTGGGTGCTGGCCGAAAACCCCCTGCTGGCGGACTTCCAGTCCAAGATCGACCGGCCCATGCCGCTGGTCGTGCTGACCCTCGACGGCGAGATCGACGCCGCGCCGGCGGAGTAGCCCCGCGACCCGATCGGCCAGCTGTGCGGTCGCGGTCGGGCTGTCGAGCCGTGCGCACGGCCGTCGGCCGGCTGTCGGGCTACTCGCGGGCAGAGTGCCCGGTTCTCACCGAGCGGCGGGGCGGGCGTGCAGGCAGATGCTCGCCAGGCGCAGTTGCAGCCAGTCCGCGTCGAGCCAGGCGGCGGGGTCGGCCGGGGCTTCACCGGTCATCGGGGTGGCGCCGGAGAGCACGGTGGCGACGGTGGCACCGCAGTGGTCGAGCAGGCCGCGGGCGTACCCGGCGAGCAGGACCGGCACGGGTACGCGGTGGGCGTCGTCCACCCCGAATTCGAGGATGTCGCGGACGGCCGCGGCGTGCTGATCCAGTGCCGCCGAAACGGCCGGGTACGCCGCCGCGGCGGCCAGTGCCGGAGCCCCGTGCGAGCGGTGCAGGCGGTTCAACATGCGGCGCGCCGACACTTCGAGCAACGCGGGGCCTAGCAGAAACACTTGGACATGCTAGCAATCGGCGCGCATTTATCGAACTGTGATATTTCACCGATTGCGCTCGCGGTGGTCTCCGGCTAGCCGGCACACCCGATGTCGAAAGAGTTTGTCAGCGAAAGGCATTCGCGTCGGTCAGGGCGCGGCCGAGCACCAGCTGGTGCACCTCCGAGGTCCCTTCGTAGGTGAGCACCGACTCCAGGTTGTTGGCATGGCGCAGCACCGGATAGTCGAGGGTGATGCCGTTGGCCCCCAGGACGGTGCGGCATTCACGGGCGATGGCGATCGCCGTCCTGGTGCTGTTGAGCTTGCCCGCGCTGATCTGCTCGGCGGTGATCCGGCCCGCGTCCTTGGCCCGGCCCAGGTGCAGCGCGAGCAGCATGCCCTTGCCGTACTCCAGCGCCATGTCGGCGATCTTGGCCTGGGTGAGCTGGTAGGCGGCCAGCGGCTTGTCGAACACCTCACGGGAGCGGGCGTAATCGATGGTGGCGGCCAGGCAGTCGGCGGCCGCGCCCAGCGCGCCGAACACGATGCCGAAGCGGGCTTCGCTCAGGCACGCCAGCGGCGCGGCCAGCCCGTTCGACCCGGGCAGCACCGCGTCGGCGGGCAGGCGCACCTCGTCCAGATCCAGTTCGGCGGTGATCGAGGCGCGCAGCGACAGCTTGCGGCGCATTTCCCGGGCGGTGAAGCCCGGTGTATCGGTGGGCACCAGGAATCCGCGCACCACCGGCTTGGCGTCCCCACCCTCGACGGCGTAGGCCCAGACCACCGCCACATCGGCGACCGAGCCGTTGGTGATCCACATCTTCGAGCCGTTCAGCACCCAGTCCGAGCCGTCGCGCACCGCCCTGGTGCGCATGCCGCCCGGGTTGGAGCCGAAATCGGGTTCGGTGAGGCCGAAACAGCCCAGCGCCTCGCCCGCGGCCATCGACGGCAGCCACCGCTGCTTCTGCTCCTCCGAGCCGAACTTGTGGATCGCCGACATGGCCAGCGAGCCCTGCACCGAGACCATGCTGCGCAGGCCGGAATCCACCGCTTCCAGCTCGTGGCAGGCCAGCCCGTAGGCCGTCGCCGACAGGCCGGGGCAGCCGTAACCCTCGAGGTGCATGCCGAGCAGGCCGAGCTCACCGAGCGCGGGCGCGATTTCGCGCGCCGGGAAGGTCCCGGCCTCGAACCAGTCGGCCACGTGCGGGCGCAGCCGCTGCGCGGCGAACGCCGCCACGGTCTTCCTGATCTCGCGTTCCTCGTCGTCGAGCAGGCTGTCGATCGCGAAGAGTTCCTCCACCGTCACCATGCCCCGAGCCTAGAGTGGCCCCTCCGCCGTCGGGCGCCGATGGCCGCCCTCTAGGCTGGTCGCATGAGCGAGCTGGGATTCTCCACCAGGGCCGTGCACGCCGGATTCGATCCCGATCCCCAGACCGGCGCGGTGAACGTGCCGATCTACGCGAGCTCGACGTTCGCCCAGGACGGTGTCGGCGGCCTGCGCGGCGGCTTCGAGTACGCCCGGACCGGCAACCCGACCCGCAGCGCCCTGGAGGCCAACCTGGCCGCCCTCGAATCGGGCGCGCACGGCCGGGCCTTCGCCTCCGGCATGGCCGCCACCGACTGCGTGCTGCGCGCCACCCTGCGCCCCGGCGACCACATCGTCATCCCCGACGACGCCTACGGCGGCACCTTCCGGCTGATCGACAAGGTCTTCAGCCAGTGGGGCATCGAGCACACCCCGGCCCACGTCTTCGACACCGACGCCATGCGCGCGGCCATCCGCCCCAACACCAAGCTGGTGTGGGTGGAGACGCCGACCAATCCGCTGCTGAGCATCGGCGACATCCCGGCCCTCGCCGAGATCGCGCACGCCGCGGGCGCGAAGCTGGTGGTGGACAACACCTTCGCTACCCCGTATCTGCAGCAGCCGCTGGTGCTCGGCGCCGACGTGGTCGTGCACTCGACCACCAAGTACCTGGGCGGGCACTCCGACGTGGTGGGCGGCGCGCTGATCACCAACGATCCGGAGCTGGACGCGGCCTTCGCCTTCCTGCAGAACGGCGCGGGCGCGGTGCCCGGCCCGTTCGACGCCTACCTCACCATGCGCGGCACCAAGACACTGGCCGTGCGGATGGAGCGGCACTGCGACAACGCCGAGGCCATCGCCGGTTTCCTGGCGAAGCACCCGGCGGTATCCAAGGTGATCTACCCGGGCCTGCCGGAGCATCCCGGCCACGCCGTCGCCGACAAGCAGATGCGTCGTTTCGGCGGCATGATCTCGGTCCGGTTGCACGGCGGCCGGGACGCGGCACTGGACTTCTGCTCGCGGACGAAGATCTTCACCCTCGCCGAATCGCTGGGCGGGGTCGAGTCGCTGATCGAACACCCCGGCGCGATGACGCACGCCTCCACCGCGGGCTCCCAGCTCGAAGTGCCCGCGGACCTGGTGCGGCTGTCGGTCGGCATCGAGGACGCCGCGGATCTGCTCGCCGACGTCGAGCAGGCGCTGGCGAAGTAGGGGACCACGGAGATGACGAAGCGGCCGCACTCGACACCGAGTGCGGCCGCTTGCGTACGGGCCGGGTTCGGGGGCTGTGACGGATCAGCCGTGGTAGGGCTCCGCGCTGACCAGGGTCACCTTCATGGTGTTGCCGTTGGGCAGCGTGTATTCGCGCGTCTCGCCGACCTTCGCATCGATCAGGGCACCGCCGAGCGGGGAGTTGGGCGAATAGGTCTCGAGGTCCGAGTGGCCGAGGCCCTCCTCGCGGGTGGCGATGAGGAACGTCTCGGTGTCGTTCTCGTCACCGTCGTAGTAGACCTTCACGACCGAGCCGGGGAGCGCGACGCCGGACTTGGTCGGCGCGACGCCGACCTTGGCGTTGTTCAGCAGCTCCTGCAGCTGACGAATGCGGGCTTCCTGCTGGCCCTGCTCCTCGCGCGCGGCGTGGTATCCGCCGTTCTCCTTGAGGTCGCCTTCTTCGCGACGCTCGTTGATCTCCGCGGCGATGACCGGACGGTTGGCGATGAGCGCGTCGAGTTCGCTCTTGAGCCTGTCGTGCGACTCCTGGGTCAGCCAGGTCACATTCGTCTCGGTCATCTCGATCACTCCCTCGTAGTTGTTCCCGGCGCGCCGGGATTCCCTGATAACCGGGGCATTACCCACCCGAAGGTGGACATGCACCAGCAGGCGGCTGGAGCAATACCCGGGGGTGGTCCTTCCTACCCCGCCAGGCCCGGTCTCGGATGAACCCGTGAACCCGTGACCGCGTTGCGCCGGCCGCCAATGCAGCAAACACGGCTCCGAGGCACGGAACCGTGTATCACGCTATTTTAGCATGAATCGAAAATATGCAGGTAGGAAGTTATTTTTGCCCGGTCGGTCGGCGATTTCGCGGGTCCGCGGCGCCGGTTCAGCCGACCCGGAGATAGGCCGGAACGTCCTCGCTGCAGCCGTAGACCGTGCCCGACGCGGCCCGGGTCGAGGTGCGGATGGTGGTGGTGAGTTCCAGCGTGCCGTGCTCGGAGCCGGGGACGAGCACCTCGCGCCTGCCCACCTCGGCGGTGTCGCGGTCCATCGCGCGCACGAAGCACACCACCGCGCGGTCCGGGTGCGCGCGCGTCAGCTTGAACCGCAGCGAGACCGTGGAGTCGTCGACGACGGTGTAGCCGAGCTGTTCGGCCTGGATCTCGTCCGGGCCGTACTTCTGGAAGCCCAGGTAGGCGACGACGAGACCGGCGGCGAGCACCACC
This sequence comes from Nocardia farcinica, assembly GCF_001182745.1. Lineage (NCBI taxonomy): Bacteria > Bacillati > Actinomycetota > Actinomycetes > Mycobacteriales > Nocardiaceae > Nocardia > Nocardia farcinica. Next base: position 1,718,943 of record NZ_LN868939.1, read on the forward strand.
GATGCCAGGACGGGGGCCAGCCACCGGCGCGGGCCGCGCGGGCGGGTGCCGTAGCGATCGGCGGGACGCGCGGTGACGCTGGTCGGCACCGGATCGCTCATGACGGCTCGCTCCCGGGGGGTAGGTCGGAACAACGGAGACTCGAATGGAACTATAGGTAACGAAGACCAGACACCCGCGACCGAGAGCGATGGTGAACGAGACGTGAGTGGCCTTCGCCTCATGGCGGTGCACGCCCACCCGGACGACGAATCGAGCAAGGGTGCCGCGACGACCGCCCGATACGCCGACGAGGGCCACGAGGTCCTGGTCGTGACGTTGACCGGCGGCGAACGCGGCAGCATCCTCAACCCGGCGATGGACACCCCGGGTGTGCTCGAGCGGATCCACGAGATCCGCCGCGAAGAGATGGCCGCGGCCGCCCGCGCGCTCGGCGTGCGCCACACCTGGCTCGGCTTCGTCGACTCCGGCCTGCCCGAGGGCGACCCGTTGCCCCCGCTGCCGGAGGGCTGCTTCGCGCTGGTCCCGCTGGAGGAGGCCACCGAGGCGCTGGTGCGCGTCGTGCGCGAGTTCAAGCCGCACGTGATGACCACCTACGACGAGACCGGCGGCTACCCGCATCCGGACCACATCCGCTGCCACGAGGTGTCGGTCGCGGCGTTCGAGGCCGCGGGCGATCCGGAGCGGTTCCCGGACGCCGGTGAGCCGTGGACGCCGCTCAAGCTCTACTACGACCACGGCTTCAGCAGGCGCCGCCTCGAGGTGTTCGCCGAGGAGTACGAGCGGCTCGGGCAGCAGTTCCCGCTGCAGGGCTGGCTGGACCGGATCAAGGAACGGGCGGGTGACCGCGGCGACATCATGGGCCGGGTGACCACCCAGATCGAGTGCGGCAAGTACTTCCCGCAGCGCGACGACGCCCTGCGGGCGCACGCCACCCAGATCGATCCCAACGGCGCGTTCTTCGCCATCCCGTTGGAGATGCAGCAGCGGCTGTGGCCGACCGAGGAGTTCGAGCTGGCCAAGACCCGGGTGCGCACCTCCATCCCGGAGACCGACCTGTTCGCCGGTATCGAGGACGCGCAGCGGTGATTCTCGAGCTTCTCGCGCAGACACCGGGCACGCCGACCGGGCCCGAGTTCGGTAAGGCGTCGCCGCTGGGGCTGGCCATCGTGCTGCTCCTGCTGGTGGGCACCTTCCTGCTGGTGCGGTCGATGAACCGGCACCTGAAGAATCTGCCGCCCACCTTCGAACCCGAGCATCCCGAGCCGGATCAGGCCGCCGACGAGGGCACCGACCCCGGAGCGGTGCGCCTGGAGGACACCGCCGAACCCGACACCGGCACCGATCGCTCGCCGAAGCCCGACCGCGGCTGATTCCCCTGCTGACGGCGCACAACGGTGCGCCGCAAGCCTTTTCGACCCGCCACCACGCTCGTCGCGGCACCTGTCGCCGGTCGCCCGCCCGTGGTTAGATGCTGCCACTCGAACGGGCGGGCCCGCTCGACCGGCGCCGCCGCTCGACCGCCGCCGCCCTCCCCACGACCGAAGGACGCCCATGGACACTGTGCTCGGCCGGATCGATTCCGCTCTGGACACCACCGCCGCGATCGTCGCCGCGGTGGACGACGACCGGCTCACCGCACCGACACCGTGCGCCGACTGGGACGTGCGCACGGTGCTGAACCATCTCGTCGGCGGTATGCACACCTTCGCGGCGAAGCTGAGCGACAACGACTCCGGTGCGGGCACCGCGCAGGGCTGGCTGGGTTCGGACCCGCAGGCCGCCTATGCCGCGGCGGCGGAGATCGATCGCGCGGCCTGGCGCCGCCCCGACGTGCCGACCGCCACCCTGCACCTACCGATCGGCCCGGCGCCCGCGCCCGCGGCGGCGCTGGTGCACCTCACCGAACTCGTGGTGCACGGCCTCGACGTCGCGGTGGCGGTGGACCGGGTGGACCTCGTCGACGAGGCGATGTGCGCGCACCTGCTGGAGACGATGCTGGCCTACCACGGCATCGACCCCTACCGGGCGCTGGGCGCTTTCGGTGCGGAGCTGCCGGTCGAGGACGACGCGCCCGCGCACCGCAAGCTGCTCGCCTACACCGGCCGGAAGTGGTGACCGGCCGGCGCACCCGGTAGCAGGCGGCCCGGGGGACCGGCACGGCGGCCGCGTGGATCGGCGGTCGCCGGGCACTCTGTGTCCTGACCCGTTTCCGCGCGGGTGTGGAAGGCTGGAACCATGAATCGATTGGCCGCCGCGACGTCGCCGTATCTGCGCCAGCACGCGGACAACCCGGTGCACTGGTGGGAGTGGGAGCCCGCCGCACTGGCCGCCGCCAAGGAACGCGACGTGCCGATCCTGCTGTCGATCGGCTACGCCTCCTGCCACTGGTGCCATGTGATGGCGCACGAGTCGTTCGCCGACCCCGCGACCGCCGCGCTGATGAACGAGAACTTCGTGTGCGTGAAGGTCGACCGGGAGGAACGGCCCGATCTCGACGCGGTGTACATGAACGCCACGGTCGCCATGACCGGGCAGGGCGGCTGGCCGATGACCTGCTTCCTCACCCCCGACGGCGAGCCGTTCTACTGCGGCACCTACTACCCGAAGACCCCGCGCGGCGGCATGCCGTCGTTCACCCAGCTGCTCACCGCCGTCACCGACACCTGGCGTAACCGGCGCGACGAGGTGGACCGCGCCTCCGCCCAGGTGGCCGAGGCGCTGCGGGCGCAGAGTTCCGGCCTGCCGGAGGGGGAGCTGCGGATCGCCCCGGAGCTGCTCGATCACGCGGTGGCGGCGGTGGTGCGAGAGGAGGACCGCGAGCACGGCGGGTTCGGCGGCGCGCCGAAGTTCCCGCCGTCGGCGCTGCTCGAGGGCCTGCTGCGCAGCTGGGAACGCACCCGCGACCCGGCCGTGTACGGCGTGGTGAGCCGCACGGCCGAGGCGATGGCCCGCGGCGGCATCTACGACCAGCTGCGCGGCGGCTTCGCCCGGTACTCGGTGGACGAGCGCTGGCTGGTGCCGCACTTCGAGAAGATGCTCTACGACAACGCGCAGCTGCTGCGCGCCTACGCCCACCTGGCCCGCCGCACGGTGCCGGACCGGTCCGATCTGGCGGCGCGGGTCGCCCGGGAGACGGCGGGCTTCCTGCTCGACGATCTGGGCACCGAGCACGGCGGCTTCGCCTCCGCGTTGGACGCCGACACCCACCTGGAGCCGGACGGTCCCGGCGTCGAGGGCGCCACCTACGTGTGGACCCCCGCCGAACTCGTCGCCGAACTCGGCCCGCAGGACGGCGCGTGGGCCGCCGAGGTCTTCGGGGTGACGACGGCGGGCACTTTCGAGCAGGGCACCTCGGTGCTGACCCGGCGGGCCGAGCCCGACGATCCGGAGCGGTTCGAGCGCGTCCGCGCGGTACTGCGGGCCGCCCGCGACCGGCGCCCGCAACCCGCCCGCGACGACAAGGTGGTCACCGCCTGGAACGGGATGGCGATCACCGCGCTGGCCGAAGGGGGCGCGGCGCTGGGCGAGCCCGCCTGGATCGAGGCGGCCGCCGCCTGTGCCCGCTTCCTGCTGGCCGAGCACGTCCGTGACGGGCGGGTGCGGCGCGCCTCGCTCGGCGGCACCGCGGGCACCTCACCCGGTGTGCTGGAGGACTACGCGTGGCTGGTCACCGGCCTGCTGGCGCTGTATCAGGCCACCGGCCAGGCGGATTGGCTCGAACCGGCCCAGGTGTTGCTCGACAGCGCCATCGCCCATTTCGCCGACCCGGAGGCGCCGGGCAACTGGTTCGACACCGCCGACGACGCCGAGACGCTGGTGGCCCGCCCGCGCGATCCGATCGACGGCGCCACCCCGGCGGGTGCCTCCGCGCTGGCCGAGGCGTTGCTCACCGCCGCCGCGCTGGCCGACCCGGAGCGCGCCGTGCGTTACCGGGAGGCGGCCGAACAGACCCTCACCCGCGGTGCGCTGGTGCTGGCCAGGGCCCCGCGCTCGGCCGGGCAGTGGCTGGCGGTGGCCGAGGCCGCGGTGCGCGGGCCGATCCAGGTGGCGGTCGCGGTGCCCGCCGAGCGGTCGTCGGCCGCCGAGGCCCTGCTCGGCACCGCACGGCGGGCCGCGCCGGGCGGATCGGTGATCCTCGCCGGCGAGAGCGGTTCGGCGCCGCTGCTGGCCGATCGCGCGCCGGTCTCGGGAGCGGCAGCCGCCTACGTCTGCCGGGGCTCGGTCTGCGATCTGCCGGTGACCGACGAGAAGGCGCTGCGGGAGGCTCTCGCCCGCGTCTGAGTGCGCCCGTCGGCGCCGGCGCGGGAGCCCGCCGTCAGGGCGGCCCGTCGGGCTGCTCGTGCTGCGGGGTGGCGGCGCGGATCTCGGTCATCCCGCTCATCGGCAGGCGCCGTGAGCCGTGGCCGGTACCCGACTCCGCGCCGTCGCCCGTGGTCTTCCACCGGTCCTCGCAAGGCGACGGCCGGGCGGGCGTCTCGATGTCGGTCCAGGTCGCGGTGGGCACCGGCATGCCGCGCAGCAGGATGTGCCGGTAGGCGGTCCACTTCACCCGTTCGTGCGGGGCGGCGGCCTCGATCAGCGCGCGGCTGACCAGGATTCGCCGTGGCACCCGCTTGGCCTCGGCGGTCAGGCGCGCCGCCTCGTTCACCGCGTCTCCGATCACGGTGTACTCGAGCCGGGTGTCGGTGCCCACGTCACCGGCGAACACCTGCCCGCGGGCCACGCCGATACCGATGTCGAGTTCGCCGATCGCGGTCACCTCGTCCCGGATCCGCCGGGCCGCCCGCAGCGCGGGAGTGGCGTTGTCGCGCAGCGCGATCGGCGCGCCGAAGATGCACAGCGCCGCGTCGCCCTCGAACTTGTTGACCAGGCCGTTGTTGTCCTCGGTCGCGGCCACCACGATCGAGAGCAGCCGGTTGAGCTTGGCGACGAACTCCTGCGGCGCCAGCTCCGTCGACAGCGCCACCGACCCGGTCACATCCACGAACAGCGCGGAGACCACCCGCACGTCCCCGGTGAGGTCCAGCCCGCCCGCCAGCGCGCGTTCGGCCACCTCGGCGCCGACATGCCTTCCGAAGACGTCGCGCATCCGGTCGCGCTCGCGCAGGTTGGCGGCCAGCTCGTTCACCGAGTGCTCCAACCGGCCCACCTCGCTGGCACTGCCGACCGGCACCCGCACGTCGGTCTCGCCCTTGCTGATGCGGTCGAGCGCGAGCCGCAGCGTCCGCATCGGCGTGGCGACCGAGCGCGCCAGGAAGGTGGTGGCCAGCGCGCCCACGGCGATGCCGACACCGGAGAGGTAGATCGCGGTGCGGATGCGGTCGGGCGCGCCGGCGGCCGGGTCGGCCAGCACCACGATCAGCATGACCAGCGGCATGGCCCCGGAGACCGCCCAGGTGACCACCACCCGCACCAGCACCGAGGAACTCCAGTGCATGGTCGCGCCGAGCACCCGCGCCACCACCGGGATGGTCGGGCGGATCAGCCGGTCCACGATGAGGAAGGTCACGGCGGCGGATTCGAAGGCGCCCAGGGTGAACAGCGCCGCCGTCACCGCCGTGTTGTTGTGCGGGGTGAACTGGGAGAACATCGAGGTCGCGATGATCACGCCGGGGATCCACAGCGCCAGTGCCCTGGCCGTGATCGCGATCGGCAGCCGCAGGACCTTGCGAGCCTCCTCCGGGGTGGGTTTGCGCGCCTCGTTGAGCCAGCGGAAGTAGACGTTGCGGTCGCGGACGGCCAGGCCGACGCCGATGAGCAGACCGATGATCGGGTAGACGGCGACCATCGTCAGGGTGTGCCGCCAGTCGGGGCCGAGCCTGCCGAGGAAGCCGCTGAGCCACAGCTGCGTGACGATGACCGCGAGGCCGGTCATGTTCGCGGTGATGACCACTGCGGCCAGCCCCCACCGGGCCTTGAGCGCCCAGACGACGAGCTTGGCGATCACGACCGGAGCACACCTGCTCGGGTCGTTCGCCGTCGACGCGGCGTGCGGGACACGGGGGACACGACTCAGCAGCTTAATCGCCGCGCACCCCGCTAGCCCAGGACGACGAGCCAGATCGCCACGTAGTGGCACAGCGCGGCCAGCACTGTCGCGGCGTGGAAGAACTCGTGGTGGCCGAACACCTCCGGCCACGGGTTCGGCCACTTGGTGGCGTAGAGGATCGCGCCACCGCTGTACATCAGGCCGCCGGCGAGCAGCAGGAGCAGCGGCACCCAGCCGACGGCGCCGTGCAGCTGCCCGGCGACGGGCACGATGGCCCAGCCGAGCAGCAGGTACAGCGGCACCCCCACCCAGCGCGGCGCGGTCGGCCACAGCAGCTTGAGCGCCACCCCGGCCAGCGCGCCCGCCCACACCACCGCGAGCAGCACCTGACCGGTGCGCCCGGGCAGGCCGAGCAGCGCGAACGGGGTGTAACTTCCGGCGATGAACAGGAAGATCATCGAATGATCGGCGCGTTTCATGCGGATCCGGGTGCGCGGGGTGCGCCAGGTGACGCGGTGGTAGACCGCGCTGATGCCGAACAGTCCGCACACGGTCACGCCGTAGATCAGCGTGGACCACCCGGCGGTGGCGGAGACGGTGGCCGCGGTGGCCACCAGCACTGCCACAGCGACCGCGGCGACGGCGAGTGCCCAGGTGTGGATCCACCCGCGCATCCGCGGTTTCACCAGCGCGTCGAGCGCCTCGGCCGGTGAGGCCGCCTCGAGGGCGGCGTCGGCGGCCCCGGTTGCTTCGGACACGGACGTACCTCCTGGAGACCGGTGAGTAACCTACGGTACCGTAGGTTTGGGCGGGTAACCACTCCTCCACGGGGTAACGCAGTCGCTGCCGGTTTCACAGTGACGAGGCGTACTGTTGGTCGCCGTGGAGTTTCGGAACCGGGTGCGTGGCCTGCCGTACCGCATCTACGAGGCCCGGCTGGTCAAGCAGCTGGCCGGCAGACAACATCCCCGCCATGTGGCGGTGATGTGCGACGGTAACCGACGCTGGGCCCGGGAGAACGGTTTCACCGACGTCAGCCACGGGCACCGGGTGGGTGCGCTGAAGATCGCCGAACTGGTCGAATGGTGCTCGCAGGCGGGCATCGAGATGGTCACCGTCTACCTGCTCTCGACGGAGAACCTGCAGCGCGACCCGGAGGAGCTCGAGACCCTCTTCGAGGTCATCACCGACGTGGTCGAGGAACTGTCCGCGCCCGAGCGCGACTGGAGCGTGCGCATCGTCGGCTCGCTCGACGGCTTCCCCGAACTGATCGCCAAACGCATGCGCACCGCCGCCGAGCAGACCGAGGGCAGGCGCGGCGTGCACGTCAACGTGGCGGTCGGCTACGGCGGGCGCCAGGAGATCGCCGACGCGGTGCGCTCGCTGGTGCGCCAGGAGATCGCGGCCGGGGAGACCGGCGAGGACCTGGTGCAGTCGATCACCGTCAACGCCATCGGCCAGCACCTGTACACCTCCGGCCAGCCCGACCCGGACCTGGTCATCCGCACCTCCGGCGAGCAGCGGCTCTCGGGTTTCCTGCTGTGGCAGAGCGCCTACTCCGAGATCTGGTTCACCGAGGTGTACTGGCCGGAGTTCCGGCGCGTGGACTTCCTGCGCGCCCTGCGCGACTACGCGGCACGGCACCGGCGATTCGGCGTGTGAGGCAGCGCCTTCCGCGCCGCGGCCGGGCGGCGGTCAGAGCTTGCGCAGGCGCAACCGGTTGATGCTGTGGTCGGCGTCCTTGCGCAGCACCAGCGTCGCGCGCGGGCGGGTCGGCAGGATGTTCTCCACCAGATTCGGCCGGTTGGTCGAGTTCCAGATCTCCTGCGCGGCGAGCGTGGCCTGCTCGTCGGTCAGGCTCGCATAGTGGTGGAAGTGCGCGTCGGGATCGGCGAACGCGGTCTTGCGCAGCGCGAGAAAGCGTTGCACATACCACTTCTCGATGTCTTCGATACGCGCGTCGACATAGATGGAGAAGTCGAACAGATCCGAGACCATCAACCGCGGACCGGTCTGCAGCACATTGAGTCCCTCGACGATGAGAATGTCGGGCTGGCGGACACAGTGCAGCTTGCCCGGCACGATGTCGTAGGAGATGTGCGAATAGACCGGTGCGCACACCTCCTCGGCGCCGGATTTCACCTCGGTGACGAACCGCAGCAGTTTGCGGCGGTCGTAGCTCTCCGGGAATCCTTTGCGGTGCATGATGCCGCGGCGGGTGAGTTCGGCGGTGGGATAGAGGAATCCATCCGTTGTGACCAAATCCACACGCGGATGGTGCTCCCAGCGCGCGAGCAGGGCTTGCAGCACGCGCGCGGTGGTCGATTTGCCGACCGCCACACTGCCCGCCACGCCGATCACGAAGGGCACCTGCCGATCCGGGTGTTTCTCCCCGAGGAAGGTGGCGGTGGCCGCGAACAGGCGCTGCCGCGCGGCGACCTGGAGGTGGATCAGTCGAGCGAGAGGGAGGTAGACCTCGGCGACCTCCTCGAGGTCGATCTGTTCGCCGAGACCGCGCAGGCCGATCAGCTCTTCCTCGGTGAGCACCAGGGGAGTCGATTTGCGCAGTGTTCGCCACTGCTTGCGATCGAATTCCACATAGGGGCTCGGCTCGCTCATTCGTGCCACTTACCCGACGCTCCGTTTCGGCAAACACGCACACATGCCGGGTCGGCACTGTGACATCCGGACCAGCTCTCGCCGCATGATCGGATTGTCCTCCCGGGTATCGGGACGGGAAACAGGGGGTACCGCTACCGGTTGGTAACCGCTGGTACACCGGCGGACAGGGCGGTGCCGCGCGCAGTAGGGTCGCGGACATGGATGCGCATCCGCTCGTGACCGAATATCTGCGCCTCGGCCTGGCCTTCGACCGGCTCGAGGAAGGCTTCGTCGACGCCTACACCGGTGACCCCGCGCTGCGCCGCGAGGTGGCGAACGCGCCCGCGCCGCAGCCGCGCGAGCTGGCCCGCCGCGCCGCCGAATTGCGCGCCGCCCTACCGGATTCCGGCCTGCCCGCCGAGCGGGTCGAATTCCTCGACGCGCATCTGCGCGCGCTGGAATGCTCGGGACGGAAATTCGCCGGCGACGACATCGGATTCGTCGACGAGGTGCGCGCCTATTTCGACGTCGAGATCGCCCCCGGCAACGTCGAGGACTACCTGGACGCGCACCGCCGCATGGACGAGGTGCTGGCCGGGGACGGCATGCTGGCCGAACGCATCGCCGCCCACCGCCGCGCCGACGAGATTCCCCCGGAACGGCTTTCGGCCTGCGTGGAGGCGTTCTCCAGCGCGCTGCGGGAGAAGGTGCGCGAGCGCTACCCGCTGCCCGACCACGAGCACGTCACCTACGAGGTGGTGGGGGACAAGCCCTGGTCCGGCTTCAACTACTACCTGGGCAACTTCCACTCCCGGGTCGCGATCAACTCCGATCTCAAACAGCACATGGCGAACCTGCCGCATCTGATCGCGCACGAGTCCTACCCCGGCCATCACACCGAGCACTGCCGCAAGGAGGCCGGGCTGGTGGCGGCCGGACAGGCCGAGCAGACGCTGTTCCTGGTCAACACCCCGCAGTGCCTGATGGCCGAGGGCCTGGCCGACCTGGCGCTGCGCTCGATCGTGGGCCCGGGCTGGGGCCGGTGGGCGCAGGAGATCTACGCGGATCTGGGGTTGCGCTTCGACGGGGAGCGGGCCGAGCGGCTGGCGCAGGCCTCGGCGCAGCTGCTGTCGGTGCGCCAGGACGCCGCGCTGCTGCTGCACGACCGGCGCCGGGACGAACGCGAAGTCGCGGAGTTCCTGCAGCGCTGGAGCCTGGTGACGCCCGACCGCGCGCGCCAGCAGCTGCGCTTCCTGTCCTCGCCGCTGTGGCGGGCATACATCAGCACCTACGTCGAGGGCTACCGACTGCTCGGCGACTGGCTCGACCGCGCGGGCGACCCGGCCGAACGCGGCGAGCGGTTCCGCAGGCTGCTCGACGAGCCGCTCACGCCCGCCGCGGTGCGGCGGGAACTGAGCGCCTCGGTCTGAGGTCGTGGTCGGGGGTCCGGCGACCTACTGGATGACAACGCAGCCCTCGCCGGACGACAGGCCGCACAGCAGCAGGGACAGCTGCCGTAGCAGCGCTTCGACGGGGTTGTTCGGCACGGAGACCGGGTGCAGCATGTCGCCTCTTCTCGCTGGGGAGTCGGTCACCCGGTCAACCGTGGCGGGCGGGCCCGGTGTTACCGGTCAGCGGAAGATGACGCAGGTCGTGGTGCCGTGCGCGACCAGCCTGCAGTCCTCGTCGACGACCCGTCCTTCGGCGGTGGCGGTGGTGCGGCCCACGTGGATGGTGGTGCCGGTGGCGGTGAGCCGGCGACCGTCGGTCGGGGCCGCCCGGATGTAGTTGATCTTGAGTTCGAGAGTCGTGTAGCCCACCCCGGCCTCGAGGGTGGTGTGCACCGCGCAGCCCATCACCGAGTCCAGCAGGGTGGCGCAGATCCCGCCGTGGGTGGTGCCGAGCGGGTTGGCGAAGTCCTGGCGGGTCCGCACCGCGAAGACCACGCGGCCGTGTTCGATCTCGTCGACCTCCATGCCGAGCAGGTCGCCGATGAACGGCGGGCGGTCCGGCATGGTCATGGCCGTGCGCAGCAGGTCAAGGCCGGACAGGCCGGCGAGATCGACGGAGGAAGTCATGGCAGTCACGTCCTTTCGGTGAACCGATCGGTCCACATCTGCGATGATTGCAACATGGACCGATCGGTTCACGCAAGCGCCCGGCACGGCGGAGGAGGACGGCGGATGACCGTGGGACCGCGCGACCGACTGATCGAAGGCACCATCGCCCTGGTACGCGAGCAGGGCGTGCAGGGCGCCGGACTCGCCGCCCTGCTCGAACGCACCGGCACCTCGCGCAACTCCCTCTACCAGCACTTCCCGGCGGGCAAGAGCGAACTGGTCGAGGTGTCCACCCGGGTCGCCGCCGGGCGCCTGTCCGCCTACCTGGAGCGGGTGACGGCGACCGGGACGCCCGCCGACTGGGTGACCGCACTGGTGGCCTGGGGCAAGCGGCTGCTGGAGTCCAGCGAGTTCACCGCGGGCTGCCCGGTGGTCGGCGCGGCACTGGCCGAATCCGAGCCCGGCGTGCAGGCCGCCGCCGCCGACGCCTTCGCCGACTGGACCCGCAAGCTCGCCGCCGCGCTGGCCGGCACCGGCATCCCCGCGGACCGGGCGCGGTCGCTGGCGGGGTTCGCCTTCAGCTCGGTCGAGGGCGCGATCGTGCTGGCCAGGGCGAGCAAGTCGATCCGCCCGCTCGACGAGGTGGCGGAGAATCTGCGCGTGCTGCTGGCCGCGGAGACGGCGGGGCCGGGCCGGTAACCCCGTGCGCCGCACGCCACCGGCGCCCCCATAGACTGAGGCCGTGACGCAGACGACCGCCTCTGTCAATACCCAGTCTCTCGGTGAGCTCGATCCCGAGCTCGCGGCCGCGATGGCAGGCGAACTCGCCCGCGAGCGCGACACTCTCGAGATGATCGCCTCGGAGAACTTCGTGCCGCGCGCGGTGCTGCAGGCCCAGGGCAGCGTGCTGACCAACAAGTACGCCGAGGGTTACCCGGGGCGTCGCTACTACGGCGGTTGCGAGAACGTCGACGTCGTCGAGAACCTGGCCCGCGAGCGCGCCAAGGAACTGTTCGGCGCCGAATTCGCCAACGTACAGCCGCATTCCGGCGCGCAGGCCAACGCGGCGGTGCTGATGTCGCTGATGGATCCCGGCGACCGGCTGCTCGGCCTCGACCTCGCGCACGGCGGCCACCTCACCCACGGCATGCGGCTGAACTTCTCCGGCAAGCTCTACGAGGTGCACTCCTACGGGGTGAGCAAGGAAGACCACCGCGTCGACATGGACGAGGTGCGCACGATCGCGCTCGGCGCCAAGCCGAAGGTGATCGTCGCGGGCTGGTCGGCCTACCCCCGTCACCAGGACTTCGCCGCCTTCCGCGCGATCGCCGACGAGGTGGGTGCCTACCTGTGGGTGGACATGGCGCACTTCGCCGGTCTCGTCGCCGCGGGCCTGCACCCCTCGCCGGTGCCCTACGCCGATGTCGTCTCCTCCACCGTGCACAAGACCCTCGGCGGTCCCCGCTCCGGCCTGATCCTGGCCAAGCAGGAGTTCGCCAAGAAGATCAACAGCGCGGTCTTCCCCGGCCAGCAGGGCGGTCCGCTCATGCACGCGATCGCGGCCAAGGCGGTGGCCTTCAAGATCGCGGGCACCGAGGAGTTCCGCGACCGCCAGCAGCGCACCCTGTCGGGCGCGAAGATCCTGGCCGAGCGACTCACCGGCGCCGACGTCGCCGACAAGGGCATCAGCGTGCTCACCGGCGGCACCGACGTGCACCTGGTGCTGGTCGATCTGCGCAACTCCCAGCTCGACGGTCAGCAGGGCGAGGACCTGCTGCACGAGATCGGCATCACCGTCAACCGCAACGCCGTGCCGTTCGACCCCCGGCCGCCGATGGTCACCTCCGGTCTGCGGATCGGCACCGCCGCCCTGGCCACCCGCGGCTTCGGCGACGCCGAGTTCACCGAGGTCGCCGACATCATCGCCACCGCGCTGGCGGGCGGCTCCGATGCGGAGACGCTGCGCGGTCGGGTGCGCGCGCTGGCCCAGCGCGTGCCGCTCTACCAGGGCCTGGAGGATTGGCACCTGCTCGGCTGAGCACGCACCGACGACCGCCGTCGGAGGCGCGGCAGTGCCGCCGCCCCGCTCGGGCAGCTCGACAACGCGAACGGCCGGGTCCGCACCCCTCGTCCGAGGGAGGTGACCCGGCCGTTCGTCGTCGGTGGAAGGCCCGTCAGGAGGCGAGGACCCGCAGGTGCTCGAGTTCGGCGCGAGCCTGCTCGCCCGCATCGCCGAGATCCGTGCGCCCGAAGACGTTCCAGGTGCGCAGCAGCGGCGCGAACACCTTCTCGTTCTCGGCCGCGCGGTCGTAGATGCCCGCCTCGGCCAGCACCGCGTCACTGGACCGGCCGTCGGGCAGGTCGACCCGCGGCACCTCGAACGCCGCGACCCGGTCGGCGACCGCCCGCATGGTCTGATCGGGGACGAGTGCGAAGGCCGCCGAGACCAGTTCGGCGAAGAACACCGACTGCAGCTCGTCGTCGGCGGCGATGCGCTCGGCGATCGCGGTGACCATCGGGTTCTCGTCCATCGCGGCGATCGTGTGGTGCCGCACCGCCGAGGCCTTCTCCTCGAACGCCGCGTTGGCCAGCACGTCGAGCAGGTGCAGCGGCGGACGGCGGAAGCCCGCGGTCATGTGCGCCATCCGGGCACGTTCCAGATCGACCGGGTCCACCGCCCTGGTCACCATCAGGTAGTTGCGGATGAGTATCTCGTGCCGGTTCTCCTCGGCGGTCCAGCGGCCCACCCAGCGCCACCACGGGCCCTTGCGCAGGTACTTGCCGAGTTCGCGATGGTAGGAGGGTAGGTTGTCGGCGATCAGCACGCTCACCGTGAGCGCGAGCGCGGTGACCTCGCCCAGCGAGGACTGGGCCGGATCCCAGTCCTCACCGCCGAGGAACGCGAAATTCCGTCCGTCGTCCCAGGGCACGTAGTCGTGCGGCTGCCACTCGTCGGCGGCGGCGACATGACGATGCAGATTCAGTTCCACCTCGTCGGCGAGCGAATCCAACAACTCGCGATCGGTCAAGAGTGTTTGCACACCGACAACCTAGCCGCTGCGGGAAAACCCGTGGGGCGGACGGTCGACAAACAGTGAAAAGCCCGGGCCGCGCCGCAGCGCGCGCCCGGGCGTTTCGTGACCGGTCACTACCGTATGGTGACGTTGGTCTGCCCGTTCACCCAGGTGATGGTGCCGCCGGTGAAGGTGCTCTGCTTGCCGCCGGGGATGTCGGTCTCGTCGGAGGTGGGGTAGCCGAGTTCGCCGTTCGCGCCGCCGTTGGCCTCCCACGCCTTGCGGATCTCGCCCCACACGATGTGCGGCTCACCTTCGGCGGGCTCGTAGATGGTGCCGCCGACGAAGTCCTGGTACTTCCCGCCGTTGGGGCCGGCCTCCTCGGCCTGCAACGGTGCGCCCAGCGGGCTGCTCGGCCCGCCCACCGCCATGTACTTGTCGTAGATGTCGCCCGAGACGGTGACCTCGGTGCCGTCGGGCGTGGCCATCCTGGTCTGCTCACCCGCCTCGGAGTCCTCGCCGCCCGGGGAGGTCGTGGCGCCCGCGGTGCCGGTGGTCGTGCCACCCTCGGCCCCGGTGGTCGTCTCGTCCGCGCCCGCGGTGGTGGTCATGGTCGCCATCGGACCGGTGGTGGCGGTGGCCGCCGCGTTGTCGTTGTCGCTGTCGTCGGTGCAGCCCGCCACGATGAGCGTGCCTGCCGCCAATGCCGCGATGAATCCAGCCGAACGTCGAGCGTGGTGGTGCATTCCATCCCCTCTCGTGTTGCTACGCGCGGCGTCCCTGCCGACGCCGCGCGTAGCCTAGGCCGAAACTCGGCAACGATCCGGCGAATCACGCTGTGACACGCCGAATCCGTACCGAACAGGTAACTCGGCGGATATTACCCGTCCGAATATGGAATGAAACACACTCTGGAAGTTTGCCCGTTTCAGGCGTTCGGCCCGTATTCCTCGAGCATTTCCGTGACCAGCGCCGCGATCGGCGACCGCTCGCTGCGGGTGAGCGTGATGTGCGCGAAAAGCGGGTGCCCCTTGAGCTTTTCGATCACCGCGGCGACACCGTCGTGCCTGCCGACCCGCAGGTTGTCGCGCTGGGCGACGTCGTGGGTGAGCACCACCCGCGAGCCCGACCCCAGCCGGCTCAGCACCGTGAGCAGCACGTTGCGCTCCAGCGACTGCGCCTCGTCGACGATCACGAACGAGTCGTGCAGCGAGCGGCCGCGGATGTGGGTCAGCGGCAACACTTCCAGCATGTCGCGGCTGAGCACCTCCTCCATCACCTCGGGGGAGGCCAGGCCGTCGAGGGTGTCGAACACCGCCTGCGCCCACGGGCCCATCTTCTCGCTCTCGCTGCCGGGCAGATAGCCCAGCTCCTGCCCGCCCACCGCGTAGAGCGGCCGGAAGACGACCACCTTGCGCTGGGTGCGCCGCTCCAGCACCGCCTCCAGCCCCGCGGTGAGCGCGAGCGCGGACTTGCCGGTGCCCGCCTTGCCGCCGAGGGACACGATGCCGACGCTCTCGTCCAACAGCAGATCGAGCGCGATGCGCTGCTCGGCGGAACGGCCGTGCAACCCGAAGGCTTCGCGTTCGCGCACCAGCTGCACCCGCTTGTCCGGCGTCACCCGGCCGAGCGCGCTCGAACTGCCGCCGAGCAGCCGAATCCCGGTGTGGCAGGGCAGTTCCCGGGCCGCGTCCAGGTCGATGACGGACTCGGCGTAGAGCTGGTCGATCTGGCTCGACGCCACATCCAGCTCCACCATGCCCGACCAGCCGGAGGTCACCACGTCCTGGGCGTGGTACCCGTCGGCGTGCAGGCCGACCGCGCCGGCCTTGACGCGCAGCGGAATGTCCTTGGACACCATGACGACCCGGCGTCCCTCCGCGGCCAGGTTCAGCGCGCAGGCCAGGATGCGGGAGTCGTTGGTCTCGGTGCGGAAGCCGACCGGAAGGACCGACGGATCGGTGTGATTGAGTTCCACCTGCAACGTTCCGCCCTCGGTCCCGATCGGCACCTGCTGGTCGAGGCGACCGTGCAGCAGACGCAGATCGTCCAGGTTGCGCAAGGCTTCCCGGGCGAACCAGCCCAGTTCGTGGTGATGCCGTTTGCCTTCGAGCTCGCTGATCACGACGAGCGGGAGCACCACGTGGTGTTCGCCGAACCGGGTGAAGGCCCACGGGTCGGAGAGCAGGACCGAGGTGTCGATGACGAAGGTCTTGGCGGATGCCTGGGAGTGCGAGGAGCGGGCCCCCTTGGAGTCGGACGAGACAGCGGCGGTCTTCCCGGTGCCGGTGGAATGGGAGGTCGCCGAGGAGGCGGAAACGGAGCGTGCAGCAGTCACGGTGGGCTCCTTTTGCGTTCGCCCGGCACCCGCGCGAACGATCTCGCTGGACCGGTCCGTCCTGATGGCGCGATGTCAGTCGCGGCCACGAGGGCCGGGTGCCGGCCCCCTCGAACTGAGTAGCTCAGTCACGGTCAGGACCTCCCGTACGAACCACACCGACGCGGTCCGCACCACCGACGCTACAGGCCGGTGCCCGGTGCGCGCTCGGCGATCGGGTAGGCGTGTCGGTGAAGTTCCCGTTAACACGCAGCTCATCGGGGCTGTGCCGAAGAACTCGCGGCGGCGGTCGGCGGCGCCGGTTAGAGTCGCGGACATGGCCGGTTACGAGGACCTCGAGAAGCTGTCGTCGAAGGAACT
Organism: Nocardia farcinica; assembly: GCF_001182745.1. Taxonomy (NCBI): domain Bacteria; kingdom Bacillati; phylum Actinomycetota; class Actinomycetes; order Mycobacteriales; family Nocardiaceae; genus Nocardia; species Nocardia farcinica. Next base: position 1,735,308 of record NZ_LN868939.1, read on the forward strand.
GCACGACCGAGCGGTCAAGACGGCCGTGCGGCACGGCGACGTCAAATACCTGTGGGATCTGCTCACCCGCATCCCCGCCGCCGAGGCCGCCGCGGGCAATGTCGGCGAGAGCGAGGCCGACATCAAATACGTGCTGCCGTTGATCGACGACTACATCCACGCCGGTGACGGCGCGGTGGCCGACCAACTGCGCCCCTTCTACATCCAGTACCTGGCCGAGCACTCCTGACCCGACAGCGCCGAGCACCCCCGGCGCGACCCCTCAGCGTCCCGGCAGCAGCGCGCGGACCAGGCCCACGGCCGTGCCGCGCAGGACGTTCTCCCAGCTGAAGTGGTCGTGCCACAGCACGATTCGGCCGTCGCGCAGTTCGAAGGTGCCCATCACCCAGAACGCGATCCGCACCGGCCCGAACCGGAGGATGTCGGTGCGATCGGTGAGCACCACGTCCCCGTCGGCGGCGATGTGGTGCATCTCGGCCGCGAACCCGACCCAGGGCCGGTTCAGCCCGCGCAACACCGCGTGCGCCCGCGCCCCCCGCAGATCCGGCAACGAGGTGTTCTTCCACACCACCTGCGGATCCAGCAGCTCCAGCGCCTCACCCACCGCGCCCAGCTCCATCGCCGCGAAGAACTCGCGCACCGTGGTGACCGCGTCCTGCCGCAGTTCGACTTCTTCGGACATGCTTCGACTGTAGGCCCCCGACGCGGTGTTCCGGCAGGTTCCGCCGCCGGAAAATCCGCGGGAACCGTCGGGCGGCATGTCGCGTCTATATCGATCAACTGCGACGCGAGGGGGACGCGATGGGCACGGCAGGTTTCGCGGGGGCGGAGAACCCGCACAGTTTCACCCACGCTCGGATCAGGACGGCGGCCGGCCAGCTACGGCCCGCGGAGGTGGCGCACGCGGCCGACACCTGGTCCGGGGTGGCAGCGCTGGTCGCCACGGCGGCGGACCGACTCGCCGGGGTCGCGCGCCGGGTGTTCACGGATCACTGGGAGGGCGCCGCCGCGGCGGCCGCGCGCCGGTGGGTGCACGACTATCTCGCCCGGCTCGACGCACTGGTCACAGCGGTGGGGGCGCAGTCGGAGGCGGTCCGGGCCGCGTCCGAGGCAGCCGCCCGCTTCCGCGCGGCGATACCCGAGGTCGGTGGCGACAGCGCAGACGCGCGGGAGCGTCAGCGTGCGGAGGAACAGGCGCGGATCGACATGGGGGAGTTGTATGTGCGGGCGTACGCGGAGATCGCGAGGTCGTTTCCGGAACTGCCGATGACCGACTCCGGCGAGGCGCGGGGAGCTGGCGCTTCCACAGCGGGCGCGGCGGCGGTCATCGACGGCGGCATCGAGGTCGGGGCGGTGCCGGATCCGGTCGCGTTGCCGGGGGAGGTGACGGATCGGGTCGCCGCGGCGGACGTGGTGGCGGATCGCGTCGCCACGGTGTGGCCGGATCGGACGGCCGCCGGTCCGATGCCGGGTGGCGGTGAGCCGGCGGGGGAGCCGACCGACACAAACCCTGCGACCGCGATCGACGCCCCGCCCCACCCGGGTGGGGCCGCCGACGGCTCGCCCGCTCCCGTGTGGCCCCACGACCGCGCGGCTGTCGTCGACGCGGCCTGGCCCGGAACTTCGCCGGGCGCCGTCGCGGCCATCGGTGGCCTCGGCCAACACCACGACGGGATGCACGGGCGGTCGCCCCACAGTCCCGGTGTCGACGTGCCGAGCGCCGGACGCACCGCGGGAACGTCGACGGTCGAGACCGTGACGGCGGGTACACCCGCCGCGACGGCACTGCCGATAGCCGAACCGGCGACCGGAGCCGTGCCCGCGCCGCAGCCCGGCCAGACCCCGCCACAGGGAGCGATCCCGGTCGCGGGAGTGAATCCGGCGTCGACAACCGGGGCATCGGCACTCGTACCACCGAGCGACGGCGGATCACTCCGTCCCCTGACGGGATCGGGTCTACCCGCCGGATCGCCGTCGACCGGCGGTCCGGGACGCCCTGCGGCGGCGGAACGCCCGCCGACACCGCCCCTCGCCATTCCCGCGAATTCCCCCGCGCCCGCGGCTTCCCCCGTACCGGTGGGTTCTGGTGTGCCGGTGGGTTCCGGTGTGCCTGCGAGTTCCGCCGTCCCCGCTGGTTCAGGTTCAGCCGCCTCCGAGAATTCCGGCGTCACGCCGACGACACCCCGCACCACGGATACGCCATCGCCTCCCGGCATGTCCGTTCCGTCCCACCCTGCCACCGGGCAGGACGCCCGTCAGCCCGCCAACCCGCCCCGCCCTGCTGCCGCCGACCACCCGACCCACACCGGCGTCCTCACCTCGTTCCCGCCGCCCGTGCACGGGTCCCGGCCGGACCGCCGCCTACCCGACTACCTGCGCACCGCCGACCACGGGGCCGAACTTCTGGGCAAGCCGAGGAAGGCGTTGCCCCCGGCGCTCGGCGCCGACGACGCACCACCGCCGCCCGCCCGCCCCGCCGCACCCCGCCCTGTCCGGCGGCCCCGACCCGTACCGGCGACGTCGGCCTCACCCTCCCACCGGTCCGCCGCCACCGCCCGCACCCTGCCACCGAGGCCCACCGCAGCCGCCAAGGGAAGGAACTACTCGGGGAACCGCCCGCGACGGTTCCGCCGGTCCTCGGCGCCGAAACCGCTGAAGGCCGGTAACGCTCATCGACGGGGCACTCGTCTGCTGCCTCACTCGGACAGGAGCGCCGAATCGGTCGCAGGTCGGCGAAAATCAACCCGGCGCTACGGTTCTCAGCGCCCCTGGTCGTCGGGGATTACCTCAGGAGGTCGTCACCGGACAGACGACTGTCACACATGGGCCCGTGCCAGCCAACGGTTTCGGCGCCACAACCACATCCGTGCGCGGAGACCCAGCGGCACCATGTAATTCGGCACGAGAAGCGACCACGTGCGCGATCAAGATCACGGTGACCGAAGCCGCCATTCGAGGTTGCCGAGTTCGCACGCTGTTCCGGCCCAGGGGGTTCAGTGGAAAGCGGCACGGCCGCCGAGGAGTCCGACGCAGACGACCGTTTCGGCGAATACCTGACTCGCGCAGAATTTCTCGCGTCGCCCCCTGGGTGAGGAGCTGCAGGGCGTCTGCGGAAGCGCTGTCGCCGGGGGCGTACATCTCGAGCCGGTGATCGGGGCTGTCCGGCTGGAGCCAGACCTGGTAGCGACGTGCAGCACGCCCACGGTGGGGTGGCGCATGTGCATGTCGCCGGTGGTGCGATGTGTCGACGCAAGTCGCGGTTGGGTCAATCCTCGATCGCGGCGGGATTTGTGGTACAGCGCTCGTAGAGCGAATGCAGGCTGAAGATCAGTCCGGGATACAGGGGAAGCAGCCAAAGCCCCATGCTGGATGACTGTTCGTTCAAGCCTGCCACAAGTGCTGCGATGCCAGCGATGGCGACCGCTGGATAGGCCACGGCGTAGAACCCTGCCTTGACCGCCAGTCTCGACCGTCCCACGGGTGGCCGCGTGGAACATCCTACTGCGCACAGCGCCGCGACACCGATGGCGAGACCGATCGCCCATTGCTCAACTGGACCCACGCGGACGAGGAACATCAAGGTCCCCGCTAAAAGCGCAGCGGGAGCTGCGGCCACGAGCAAGCTCAGTATGCGGACGATCGCGTCGATAGCCGCTACTTTTTTCGGACTATGTGGTGTCGTCAGTTCAGCCTCCACTTGGACTCGTTGTCGCCTTCGACAGACGCGTCCTCGAAGGTTGAGGCTTGTGACGCAGGCCAGGCCCCCCAGGGAAGGTGCCGTTGTCCGACAGGGTCGAGTTGATATCGCCGTATGCCTTGTACTGCAAGCCGAGGAATGCGGTCAGGGCAGTGACCGCAGCCCACAACTGCGCTGCGCCCACTCCAGAGGTCGCGGCGATGTCGGCGATGCTCACCCCCGCGTCGACACCCGAAGCCAATTCAGCGATTGCCCTCAGGAGCCCGATGAGGAAGTTGCCTGTGATCGCAAGGATGCCCGCATAGAACGCGAATCCACCGACCGCGCAGTCCATCAACGCACTGCGTGCTTTGTCGGAAATATCACCGAGGGTCTTCGCTGCACCGCTCTGCGCAGTACCCGTCTCGAGATACGAAAGCTGGGCCGCACCCTTCCACGTGCGGTTGGCCTCAGATCCAGCCATCGCACCGCACCGTGAATCGCAGATGAACCTGCGCGATCTCGCGGGCTGCGTCTCGGCTCATAGACAGCTCGCCCGAATCTGCCGCCTGCCGAAGCTGGGCTGCTGCCTGTTGTCCGCTCGCCACCTCAACGCCCTCCCGTAGGTGTCCAGTCGGACACGATACCGGCATGCGTCTACCCCGTTCGTGGTCAGCTGCATCTGTCGAGCCGACGTGCTGTCGGATGGCGGAAACGGACTTTCGGATGGCGGACGATCTCGAACTCTATGAAGGCAAGGCGAGCTCGGCGTTCGTTCAGTGTTGGTTCGTCACGCGGGGTTAGCGGCGGGTGACGAGAAGTTCTCCTGCGCACCACCTCCTCGTTCGGCGTCTTGCGGTTTCGGTCCACCAGAGCCGTCCCAGCCGAGTCGACCCACCACAGGACGAGACCCTGCACCTTCCCGCGCTGACCGACCTGGCGGCCGCCGACGCCGAGTCCGCGTTTCTCACCGGTATGCATGCGGCGGCCGTCGCCGCCGTCCTCCATCTGAGGCTCGCCCTGGCCGCCCACCGCTGCCCTTCGCGCACCGGCAGTCCCGAACCGAAGGCTGCGGAGGTGATGACCCGATCTCACTGGGCAGGGGGCCATATTTCGTCAGAAGTACCAGTATTCGGGCGGGAGGGTGCCGCGCCGCCGCCGCGGTTCGTACCGTCGATTGCGTTATCCGGTTCTGAGGCGACCTCGCCGCACGTCTCCGGCGACGTGCGGTGAAATCGCGCCGGGGCCGGGGGCGCCCGCGACGGAGGTATTCGCATGGACGTCATCGCACGCCGTCCCCCCGACGGTCAGCCGTGGGCACCTCCGCCGCCGCGCCCGGCGATGCGCCATATCCGGATCGTGCTCGGCACTCTCGTCCTCGACTTCCAGGCGTGCGCGGAACAGGCCAGGGATGTGGCCACCGAGATCGCCAGGCGCACGCGACTGGACCTGATCGTGACGGTCGACGACCACGTCAGCGCGGACCTGCCGCCCCTGCCGTGTGCCCGGCTGTGGGCACAGTGACGGCCGACCCTCAGCCCGTCATCAGCCCGGCCACCACTGCGAGCCGTCGCCGCACCCGGTCGGAGTCGATCTGGCCGGGTATCAGGGCGAGCACCTCGCGCGCGTCGGCGAGCCTGCCCGCGCGCGCGAGCGCCTCCGCCAGCCACGTGCGATAGAGCGCCCGCTCCCGCTCGTGATGGGCCGGATACCGCTCGATCACGCGCGCCAGCAGCGGTTCGGCCCGCACGGGATCGCCGAGCTCGACGTGGCAGCGGCCCGCCATGACGTCGATCTCGTCTCGGTTCAGCCAGTAGACCCAGTCCGGGTCCGGTTCCGTGCCGCGGTGATCGAAGGCGTCGTCCACGGCGTCCAAGGCGCGTCGGGTGGCGGCCGTGTCACGGGCTCGCGCCGCCGCCCACGCGACTCGTTCGAGCAGCAGCGCACGCACCGCCGGTGTCGCCCCCTCGGCACCGGCGACCGCGGTCTGCGCCAGAAGCAGCGCGTCGGCGGGATCGCCGACGTTGGCGATCTGGTAGCTCAGGGACGAGAGCAGTTGGGCGGCGAGGGTGCGCGCACCGGCCCGGCCGGCCGCCGACACACCCTCCAGGTAGGTCCGCTGCGCCTCGCCGTACCTACCCGCATCCGAGGCCACCCATCCGGCGAGTTGGCAGAGTTCGGCCACGACCGTGAAGAGACGCCGTCCCACCTCCGGTCCGTAGGTTGCTTCGCGGACAAGGGATTTCGCTCTGGACAACTCACCCGCCACCAGCGGGTACAGCGCGCCCGACCCGACCTCGTCGTCCAACCGCCGAAGCTGGGCCACCCGCCGCTCCATCGCCGCGGCGAGCCCGGCCCCCACCCGCCGCCCGGCCCGCCCCTCCGCGGATGCAGGCTGATCACGAACCAGCCATTCGTGCGCCGCACGCAGCGGGTCGTTCGGTGGCACATCGAGTGCGCCGATCGAGACCCCCAGCGCGCGCGAGTACGCCCGGACATGGTCGGCGTGAATGGTGCGCTTCCCGGTCTCCAGCAATGCGAGCAGTGACTTCGAGTAGTTGGTGCGCACGGCGAGCACCGACAGCGAGACACCTGCGGCCTCGCGCGCGGCACGCAAGGCGGCGCCATCGATTCCAGACCCCATACGGCCACGCTACGCCTCATGGCCGTTACCCAAATGCTTTCGCGGGCAGTGGAATCCGTTGTGAACAGCTGTCAACACCACAGCGCCCGAATTCGCGAAATTCGCCCGGTAGCGTTCCGCACGGCCTCGGCGTCTGGTGGCTCATCCCCAGACGCCGGGAGCCTGCCGATAGAGGCGTTCAGTATTCGAGTTCCGACCAGGGGATGTCGATCGGGAAAGGGAATTCGATCCGCACACCCGCCGCGTCACCCGCCGCCCATTCGCCGACCAGCAGGTAGTTGGCCGGACGCAGCGGGCGCACGCCCTCGGGAATCCGGCCGTGTCCGGTCTCGAGGACATACGCCCGCACCGTCGCGATCGCGCTCGCGGTCCGCGCGATCGCCACTTCCCAGTACCAGGGAATACCGGCCCCGGCATAGCGGCCCTTTTTCGCCTCGATATCGGTGTGCGTGTCGGCGGGCGACAACACCTCACCGACCAGCAGGGTGTCCGCGGCGCGAACGTCCTGGAACGGTGCACCCAGGCACCGGTGCACCAGGAAGTCGGGCGTCAGGAAGTCGGATTTGCCGCTGGTGCCGAGGAAGACATTCGTCTCCACGTTGACCTTCCAGCAGGTTTCCGGGTGCTCCGACATGCTCTTGCGCGCACAACGTTCGATCTCGTTGCGCATGCGGACGGTGAACATCTGGTGTTCGGTCGGGCCGCGTCGGACCCACACGACCCGGCCGTCCCACAATTCGATCTGGTCAGCGATCTCGGCCGGGAGCTGTTCCAGCTCCTCCCAGGTCATGTACTCGGGGAGGTCCGGTTCCTCGATCCTCGGACGGGACATGAAGCCATCCTAGGCTGAAACCGGCTCGCCGACCTGGGACGGGACGACCGGCTGGTTACCGGTCGTTCCACCCGTCGCGCCCTATTCCGCTTCGTTCACCTTCGTCATCGACAGCACGTCCAGCCGTCGGTCCAGCTCCTCCTCGGTCAGCTTCTCGCCGATCAGCCCGCGGTCGATGACGGTCTGGCGGATCGTCTTCTTCTCCTTCAACGCCTCCTTCGCCACCGCGGCGGCCTCCTCGTAGCCGATGGCGGAGTTGAGGGGGGTGACGATGGAGGGGGAGGATTCGGCGAGGGTGCGCAGGCGGTCGACGTCGGCGGTGAGGCCGCGGATGCACTTGTCGGCGAACAGGCGGGAGACGTTGGCCAGCAGGCGGATCGACTCGAGCACGTTGCGGGCCATCACCGGGATGTAGACGTTGAGTTCGAACGCGCCGCTCGCGCCGGAGAAGGCGACGGTGGCGTCGTTGCCGATCACCTGGGCGGCGACCTGGGTGACCGCCTCGGGCAGCACCGGGTTGACCTTGCCGGGCATGATCGAGCTGCCGGGCTGCAGATCGGGCAGCTGGAGTTCGGCCAGGCCGGTGAGCGGGCCGGAGCCCATCCAACGGATGTCGTTGGCGATCTTGGTGAGGCTGACCGCCACGGTGCGCAGGGCGCCGGAGAGTTCGACCAGACCGTCGCGAGCGGCTTGGGCCTCGAAGTGGTCGGTGGCCTCGGAGAGGGCGTCGATGTCGGTCGACTTCACCAGCTCGGCAACGACTTTCGCGCCGAACCCGGCGGGCGCGTTGAGGCCGGTGCCGACCGCGGTACCGCCGATGGGGAGTTCGCCGAGGCGGGGGAGGGTGGCCATCAGGCGGTCGATGCCCGCGGCGATCTGGCGGGTGTAGCCGCCGAATTCCTGGCCGAGGGTCACCGGCACCGCGTCCATCAGATGGGTGCGGCCGGACTTGACGACGGTGCGCCATTCGGTCGCCTTGTCCAGCAACGCCAGCCGCAGGTGTTCCAGGGCGGGCACGAGATCCTTGATGACGCCTTCGGTGGCGGCCACGTGGGTGGCGGTGGGGAAGGTGTCGTTGGACGACTGCGACATGTTGACGTCGTCGTTCGGGTGCACCTGCACGCCGTTGGCGGCGGCGATGGAGGCGATCACCTCGTTGGCGTTCATGTTGGAGCTGGTGCCCGAACCGGTCTGGAAGACGTCGATGGGGAACTGGTCGTCGTGCTTGCCCTCGGCGATCTCGGTGGCCGCGGCGATGATGGCGTCGGCCTTGACGGGATCGAGCAGGCCCAGATCCTTGTTCACCTTCGCGCAGGCGGCCTTGAGCAGTCCGAGCGCGCGGATCTGCGCGCGCTCGAGACCGCGGCCGCTGATCGGGAAGTTCTCCACGGCCCGCTGGGTCTGCGCCCGCCACAACGCGTGCGCCGGGACCCGTACCTCGCCCATGGTGTCGTGTTCGATGCGGTACTGCGTCTCCTCGGTCATGGTTTCGACCCTATGCCGCGAGTCCGACGCGTGGGGCCGCCACGCACGCCGGAATGGGCCACGACACACGACAGCGGCCGCGCCCGGGGAGCGGGACGCGGCCGCCGTGTACGCACGGGTCAGGGCAGCGGCGGAACCGCGTCCTCGTCGCCGTGGAAGTCCACCGAGGAGTACTCGCGCAGCTTGGTGAGGCGGTGGTAGGCGTCGATCATGCGCACGGTGCCCGACTTGGAGCGCATCACGATCGACTGGGTGGAGGCGCCGCCGCCGTAGTAGCGGACGCCGCGCAGCAGGTCGCCGTCGGTGACGCCGGTGGCGCAGAAGAAGACGTTGTCGCCGGAGACGAGATCCTCGGTGCTGAGCACGCGGTCCAGGTCGTGCCCGGCGTCGATGGCCTTCTGCCGCTCCTCGTCGTCCTTGGGCGCCAGCATGCCCTGCAGCGCGCCGCCCATACAGCGCAGCGCGGCCGCGGCGATGATGCCCTCGGGCGTGCCGCCGATGCCGACCAGGATGTCGGTGCCCGATTCCGGCCGCGCGGTGGAGATGGCGCCGGCCACGTCGCCGTCGGAGATGAGGCGGATGCGCGCGCCCGCGTCGCGGACCTGCTGGATCAGCTCCGCGTGGCGGGGACGGTCCAGGATGCACACGGTCACGTCGGAGACGCTCAGGCTCTTCGCCTTCGCCACCCGGCGGATGTTCTCGCCGATGGGGGCGGAGATGTCGATCACATCGGCGGCCTCCGGGCCGACGGCGATCTTGTGCATGTAGAACACGGCCGAGGGGTCGAACATCGCGCCGCGCTCGGCGACCGCGAGCACCGAGATGGCGCCCGGCGAGCCCTTCGACATCAGCGTGGTGCCGTCGATCGGGTCGACCGCGAAGTCGACCTCGGGCCCGGTGCCGTCACCGACCGCCTCGCCGTTGTACAGCATGGGCGCCTCGTCCTTCTCGCCCTCGCCGATCACCACGATGCCGCGCATGGACACCGAGCTGACCAGCTGCCGCATCGCGTCGACGGCGGCACCGTCGCCACCCTCCTTGTCACCGCGACCGACCCAGCGGCCCGCGGCCATCGCGCCCGCCTCGGTGACGCGGACGAGCTCGAGCGCAAGGTTGCGGTCCGGGGCCTCGCGGCGGCTGGGTGCTGGCGAAGATGCCGTCATAGCGGGGTGCCTCCTCGGGTTGTGTGTTACCGGACAATTGTCTCATTACATGGCCGCCGGTCCGTGCACCCCTCCGGGCGGCCGGGGTGCGTGCCCGGGGCTCGCCCGCGGATGTGGATACTGGGAGCGTGTCCTACCAAAAGCCACGCATCCTGCACGACTACCGGGATCTGTTCTTCTCGCTGATCCCGCTCGTGCTGATCGCCGTGGTCTTCGCCGGACTGGCCAGCCAGTGCAGCTTCTCCGCGCAGGGACCGACACAGGGACAGATTCCCCACTTCGACGTCGACGCGGCACTGCAGTCGGACGCGCGCTCGCTGCCGTTCCCGATCCGCAACCCCGAGGTGCCCGACTCGTGGACGTCGAACTCCGGCAGCCGCGACACCATCACCGGCGAGGGCGGCGGCCCGGTCAGCACGGTCGGCTACATCACCGAGCAGGGCACCTACATGCGTTTGACGCAGAGCAGCGCCACCGAGGAATCGCTGGCCCGCTTCGTGCTCGGCTCCCGCTACGCCGGCGGAGCCCAGCAGATCGGCGACCAGAAGTGGATCGTCTACGCCGAACCGACCGAGGAAACCGCCTGGATCGCCGACTTCGGCGACGTGCGGGTGCTGATCACGGGCGCGGGCGACGAGGCGGCGTTCACCACGCTCGCGCGGGCGGTCACCGCCGCGCAGCCGCTCGCCCGCTGACGCCCGCCGGCCGGGACCGGGGGACTCGGCTCGGACTCGTCGGATTCAGGACTCGTCGGATTCAGGACTCGTCGGATTCAGGACTCGTCGGATTCGGATCCGGCGAGCGCGTCCTCGACCCGTTTACGCGCCCCGGCCAGATGCTCCTCGCACCGGTTGGCCAGCGCCTCGCCGCGCTCCCACAGCGCCAGCGACTCGTCCAGATCCATGCCGCCCTGTTCGAGCATCTTCACGACGTTGACCAGTTCGTCGCGGGCGCGTTCGTAGCCGAAGCCGGCGATCTCGGCCAGCTCGTCCTTGTCCGAGTCGGCCAAGGTCAGTTCCCTCCTGTGTCGTCGGCGGTGCGGGTGCCCGCGGCGGTGGTGCCGAGCGCGGCCGCGGCGACCGCGCCGTCGGCGACGCGGATGCGCAGCTGGCTGCCCGCGGGCGAGTCGGCGATGCTGCGCACCACGTGCCGCTCCGGGCCGGTGACCCGTTGCACCACAGCGTAACCGCGGGCCAGGGTGGCGGCCGGACCCACCGCCGTGAGCTTTTCCCGCAGGTGCGCGGTCGCGGTGGATTCGGTGCGGATCAGATGCCGCACGCAGCGCCTGGCGTCGGCGCGCAGCCGTTCGATCTCGGTGGCGCGCCGGTCGATCTCGCGCAGCGGGTCGGCCAGCACCGGGCGCGAGCGCAGTTGCGCCAGCGCCCTTGCCTCCCGGTCCACCCAGCCGCGCAGGGCCGCCGCCGAACGGGCGCGCAGCTCGCGCACGAGGGCGAGTTCGGCGGCGGCGTCGGGCACCACGCGCTTCGCCGCGTCGGTGGGGGTGGCCGCGCGCAGGTCGGCGACGTAGTCCGACAGCGGGTTGTCCGGTTCGTGGCCGATCGCGCTGACGATCGGGGTGGTCGCGGCGACGATGGCCCGGCACAGCGCCTCGTCGGAGAAGGGCAGCAGGTCCTCCACGCTGCCGCCGCCGCGGGCGAGCACGATCACCTCGACCTCGGGATGCCGGTCGAGTTCGGCCAGCGCGGACAGGATCTGCGGCACCGCGGTCGGCCCCTGCACCGCGGTGTTGCGCACCTCGAAACGCACCGCGGGCCACCGGTTCCTCGCGACGGTGAGCACATCGTGCTCGGCTGCGCCGCCGCGGCCGGTGATCAGCCCGACCACCTTCGGCAGGAACGGGATCGGCCGTTTGAGCCGCTCGTCGAACAAGCCCTCGGCGGCCAGCAGCGCCTTCAGCCGCTCGATCCGGGCCAGCAGCTCCCCGACGCCCACCGGCCGGATCTCCAGCACCCGCAGCGAGATGCTGCCGCGGGCCGGGAAGAACACCAGCTTGCCGTAGACGACGACACGGCTGCCCTCCTGCAACGGCACCGGGCTGCGGCGGATGAGTTCGGGATCACAGGTGACCTGCAACGACATGTCGGCAGACGGATCGCGCAGCACCAGGAACGCGGTGCGGGCGCCGGGGCGCAGGTTGATCTGGGTGATCTGGCCCTCCACCCAGATGCTGCCCAGGCGATCGATCCACTGCATCACCTTGACCGACACCGAGCGCACCGGCCACGGGTGCTCGGCGGAGTTGGCGGGCGCCGAACCGTCCTGTGTCATGCGCACAGGTATACGCGCCGGGACCGACCGATACGCCGCACGGCCGGTCCACGGCGCGCCCGGCCGGGTGTCACTGGGCCTGGACGGTGGCGATCCGGTTGGTGAGCATCGTCACGAACGCCGCCCTGGCCTGGGTCCGCTGCTCGTAGTCGAGCAGAGCCTGCAGATCTTCCACCGTCAGCATGCGCAGGCGGGCCCGCAGCTGCGCCAGCGTCATGGTCGCGTAGTCGTACCGCTTGGCGACCTCCGGCTCGTCCACCTCCGGCTCGTCCACCTCGGGCTCGGCCGCCTCCGGCTCGGGCGCTTCGGCCTCGACAACTTCGGCCTCGGGGACAACGCTGAGCTGGGGTTCTTCGGATTCCGACGGCGCGTCCGCGGTATCGACGGCGGTCGCGGGCTTCTCGTCGGACCCGGCCCGCTGCGCGGTGGAATCGCTGCCGTTGTGATGGCCGTTACCGCTGGCGGGCTCGTCGGCGGTGTAGAGGTCGAAACGGCTGGCCCAGGCGGCGAACTCATTGCCGCCGGTTTGCTGATCGGTGAGGTCCTCGTCGAAGGTCGCCCATTCCGGCTGTTCCTGCGTGGTATGGGACAGTCGGTCGAAGACCGCGTCACCCTTGAGAGCGAGGCTGGTCACGAACTGCTGGACGTGCATGCTGGTCTGCAGGATCTGGCTGATCGCGGTGATCGGGAAGTTCATCGCGGCGGTCGGTAGCCGACGGGTTTCTTCCAGGGCATAGACGGCGGCGCCGGCGGCCACCCGGGCCAGGAACGGTGGTCGAAACATGCTCCTAGCCTGCCCGATGGGCTGTGATCTGCAAAGACCGCACCGCCGCCGGACGACCCGGCACCGGATGCACACGTAAGCTGTGGGCATGTCTTCGGCCATCCCCTTGAACGTCGGAATCGCTCGCTCCGCGGGCACCGCGACAGTCGACGCCGACACCGCCAAGCGCGTGCTGCTCGCCGAGCCACGCGGCTACTGCGCGGGCGTCGACCGCGCCGTCGAGACCGTGGAGAAGGCGCTGGAGAAGCACGGCGCGCCGATCTACGTGCGCAAGGAGATCGTGCACAACCGGCACGTGGTGGAGACCCTGCGCGAGCGCGGCGTCGTCTTCGTCGACGACACCGCCGAGGTGCCCGAGGGCGCGGTCGTCGTGTTCTCCGCGCACGGCGTCTCACCCGCGGTGCACGAGGCCGCCGCCGCCCGCAACCTGCACACCATCGACGCGACCTGTCCGCTGGTCACCAAGGTGCACCAGGAGGCCAAGCGCTTCGCCCGCGACGACTACGACATCCTGCTGATCGGCCACGAAGGCCACGAGGAGGTCGAAGGCACCGCCGGTGAGGCGCCCGAGCACGTGCAGCTCGTCGACGGACCCGACGCGGTGGACCGCGTGCGGGTGCGCGACGAGAACAAGGTGATCTGGCTGTCCCAGACCACCCTGAGCGTCGACGAGACGATGGAGACCGTGCAGCGGCTGCGCGAGCGCTTCCCCTCGCTCCAGGACCCGCCCAGCGACGACATCTGCTACGCCACCCAGAACCGCCAGGTCGCGGTGAAGGCGATGGCCCCCGAATGCGATCTCGTGATCGTGGTCGGCTCGCGCAACTCCTCGAACTCGGTGCGCCTGGTCGAGGTCGCGCTCAACGCGGGCGCCAAGGCCGCCCACCTGGTCGACTACGCCCGCGAGGTCGATCCGGCCTGGCTGGAGGGCGTGCGCACCATCGGCATCACCTCGGGCGCCTCGGTGCCGGAGATCCTGGTGCGCGGCGTGCTGGACATGCTGGCCGAGCACGGATACGCCGACGTGCAGCCGGTCACCACCGCCAACGAGACCCTGGTCTTCGCCCTGCCGCGGGAACTGCGCACCACGCGTCGCTGACCCTGCCCATCCGCTCGAACGGCCGCCCCGCATCCCGCGGGGCGGCCGTCGTCGTCACAGGCTCTCCGGCTTACGCCGCTGCGGGCGTCCCGGCTCGCGATCGCGGTACCGGACATTCGGCTGGGGATGCGGTGGCACCGAGCCGCGCGCCCGCGCCCGCGGAGCGGCCTCCGCCTCGGCGCGCGACATCGCCGCCGTCGGCCGCGCCGCACCACGCACCGGCGGCCTGCCCTCCCGCGGCGGCCTGCCGTTGACCCGCGGCGGCACGTCCGCGACATCGCGCGGCGGGCGCCTGCCCAGCAAGGGCGCCTCGTACTTGTCCGTCTCGGGCTCATCGACCTCGGGACGCGGTCGCCTGACCTTCTTCCGCGCCGACACCGGCTCGGGCGCCTTCCGGGCAGGCTTCTTCTTCGGGGCCGGCGTGCGTCCCCAACTGGTCGCCCGCTTCACCTCGTCGCGATGTCCGGCACCGGTCTCCCTGCGATAGCTCACGATCCGGTAGCCACCGATCAACAGCACCAGCACGGTGGCCAGCATCATCGTCGGGAAGCGGTTCACCAGCGGAATCGCCAGATTGAGCAGGATGTCCTTCAGCCCGGTCGACCCACCCCCGCTGAGCTGCTGATACGCCAGCGGCACCGCGACGAACAACAGCAACGGCGGCAACACCAAGGTGGTGAACAACCCCCGCATCCGCACCGCAAGCACCGCCGCCACGCAGCCGACGACATAGAGCACCGCGAACGTGGAAGTCAGGTCGACGGCGTCGCCGCGCGCGTCGAGCAGGAAGCCCAGGAGCGTGCAGCCGATCGCGATCAGGACAGCCGACCATGCCGGCACACCCGGCACCGTCGGCAGGATCGAACGCTGCAGCGCGGGCACCCGGGATCGCACACGTTGGGAAGCAGCCACACAAAGACCCTAACTGTGTTGCTTTTGTGCCGTCGATCTGCCGCGCTGGGCTTGTTTTGCCGCTCCTTCGTCGCGGCGACCATTGTGTGCCGCCTCTCGCTTCGCTCGAACCGCGATGGTGTCCTGCCCTCACGCCGGTGGGGCACGGCCGGCACGCCCTTGCCGGGCTGTGCCCGCGTCGCCCGTCGCCGTCGACTCGAGCCCGGCACCGCACTTCCACAATCCCCGAAAGCAAGCTCACAGCGCACCGAGCCCACCATGTCCGACTCGGCCCCGTCCACCCTCCACGCCGCCCGGCCTCCGGATCACCCGGCCTCCGCCACCGTCCGCGTTCGGGTCGTCCGGTCTGGGCGTCCGGCGCGTTTGGGGGCTGTCCAGCGTTCGGGTTGTCCGGTCTGGGCCTTCGGCGGGGTCTGTGGGCTGTCCAGCGTTCGGGTCGTCCGGCTTGGGCCTCTGGTGAGTCTGTGGGCTGTCCAGCGTTCGGGTCGTCCCGCCTCCGCCCCGGCCAGCCTTTGGGGCCGCCCGGCCTCCGCACCGTCCAGCCGTCGCACCGCCCGGCCTCTGGGCCGTCCGGGTCATCCAGCGCCGATGGGGCCTGGTTGCACTCGCCCCCACCCACCTCCCACCCCCGCCCACCTAAACGGAATACCTCCGTTTCGAGCGAAGCGAGAGACAACACACAACGGTCGCGGCTGTCTCGCGTGGGGGAGCCCGCGGCGCAAGCGACGAAGGAGCAAGCCGCGGGCTCCCCCACGCGAGACACCTGGGGGCCGCGACCCGCCGCGACGAAGGAGCGGCAAGAAGACACAGCCGCGACCCGCCCGACGAAGGAGGGCAAATCGAACCCTGTCGGTGGGAGGGCTTACGGTGTCGAATCATGCGGCTGCTGCACACCTCGGATTGGCATGTGGGCCGGACGTTTCACGGCGTCGATCTGCTCGTCGATCAGGCGCGCTCGCTGGCGGCGATCGCGGAGCTGGTGGCCGAGGAGTCGGTGGACGTGGTGGTGGTGCCGGGTGACGTCTACGACCGCTCGATTCCCAGTGCGGACGCGATCGCGGTGTGCACCAGGGGTTTGGAGGCGATCAGGGCCGCGGGTGCGGTGATCGTGGCGACGTCGGGCAATCATGATTCGCCTGCTCGGCTCGGGGCGGGGGCGAGTTTCGCGGCGGCGGGCGGGTTGTATCTGCGGACGCGGTTGGCGGAGGCGGACCGGCCGATCGTGTTGCGTGACGATGCGGGTGAGGTGGCCTTCTACGGCATTCCGTATCTGGAGCCGGAGGTGGTGCGCGGGGAGTTGGGTGTGCCGCGGGCACGCTCGCACGCCGAGGTGCTGGATGTGGTGATGGATCGGGTGCGGGCGGATCTGGCGGGCAGACCGGGAGTGCGGTCGGTGGTACTCGCGCACGCGTTCGTGGTCGGTGGGGCGGCGACGGGGTCGGAGCGCTCGATTTCGGTGGGCGGCGTGGAGACGGTGCCGTTGTCGGCGTTCGACGGTGTCGATTACGTGGCGCTCGGGCATCTGCATTCGCCGCAGACGTTGTCGGCGTCGGTGCGGTATTCGGGTTCGCCGCTGCCGTATTCGTTCGGGGAGGCGTCGCACCGCAAGGCGGTGTGGATCATTGATCTGGACGAGTCGGGGGTGGCCGAGGTGCGGCGTCGGGATCTGCCGGTGGTGCGGGGTTTGAGCCGGTTGACCGGCACGCTCGAGGAGTTGCTGTCCGATCCGGCGCACGAGGACGCGGTGGCGCATTACGTGTCGGCGACGTTGACCGATACGGCGCGCCCGATCGACGCGATGCGCCGGCTGCGGAACCGGTTCCCGCACGCGGTCCACGTGGAATGGGTTCGGCCGGACGCCGATTCGGTGCTGCATTATCGGGAGCGGGTGCGCGGGCGCGATGACGCGGAGGTCGCGCGCAGTTTCCTCACCGATGTGCGGGGTGAGCCGTCGACGGCGGAATTGCGGTGGCTGGAGCGGGCGTTGGCCGCGGGTGTCACCGAGCCGGAGGGTGCCGCGGTGCTCGCCGGATCGGATGCGGCCGAGGAATTGTCGGCGTGAGGGAGTCGGGGGTGGGTGAGGTGGCCGGGTGAGGCTGCATCGGCTGGAGATGACGGCGTTCGGCCCGTTCGCGCGGCCGACGGTGGTCGATTTCGACGCGCTCGGCGCCGACGGGCTGTTCCTGTTGCACGGCCAGACCGGCGCGGGCAAGACCACCGTGCTCGACGCCATCGCGTTCGCGCTGTACGGGCGGGTGCCCGGCGCGCGCGGGGAGAGCAAACGACTGCATTCCGACCACGCGCCCGCGCAGACGCCGCCGCGGGTGGTGCTGGAGGCGACGTTGGGTGGCCGGCGGCTGCGGCTGACCCGCTCGCCGGAGTTCGAGCGGCCCAAGCTGCGCGGCAGCGGCGTGCGCACCGAGCAGCCGAAGGCGACGTTGGAGTGGCTGGACGGGCGCGGGGAGAACCTGTCCCGCATCCCCGATATCGGTGAGGAGATCGTGCGGCTGCTCGGCATGAGCGCCGACCAGTTCTTCCAGGTGGTGCTGCTGCCGCAGGGCGATTTCGCGCGGTTCCTGCGCGCGGAGAACGAGGACCGCGAGAAGCTGCTGGAAAAGCTGTTCGACACCCGCCGTTTCGGCGTGGCCGAACAGTGGCTGGCCGAGCGGCGCCGCGCGTCGGCCGCCGATCTCGAACAGCGCAAGCAGGGCATCGAGCGGCTGATCGCCCAGATCCGCGGCGCGGCGGGGTTGAGCGTCACCGAATCGGTCGGGGTGCTCGAGTGCGTGGACTGGTCCCAGGAACTGCTCGCCACCGCCCGGGACGAGCTGGCCGCCGCCACCGCCGACGCCGCAGCGCGCGAACAGGAATGCGCCCATCTGCGCAAGGAAGCCGAGGAACTGCGCACCCTCGACGACCTGCGCCGCCGGATGGCCGCCGCGCACGACCAGCTCACCCGCTACCACGCCACCGCCGATCAGCGCGGCGCCCGCCGAGCGGAACTCGAGGCCGCCCGCCGCGCCCAGCCGGTCACCGAAGCCATCGACGAAGCCCGGGCCGCCGTCATGGAATCGCGCCACCGCGAGAACGAAGCCCGCACGGCCGCCCGAGCTCTCGCCACCGCGCTCGCCGTCCCCGAGGCCGCCGACCTCCGCGCCGACCTGCTGGTCTGGGATGATGGTGCGGTTGCGCGGGGTTCATCACGCGAAGGCGCGCCCGTCGCCGAAACCACCGGCATGGCTTCGGCTCTCGGCTCTCAGGAGCCGGAGGGCGCAGCGGCGGGACGTGCGGCGGGCTCGGAGATCACCGACCCCCACCTGCGCGACGACGCCGACCTCGACGCCGCGGTGCGCAGGTGGAGCACCCTGATCGGCGCACTGGACGCCGTTCGTGCCGACGCGACGACCGCCGCCGAATCGAGGGCCGAGCTGGCGAACCTGCGGGCCGAGGACGACGACCTGGCACGTCGGACCGCGGAACTGATCGAGCGCCGGGCGGCCCTGCCGGAGTCGATCACCGCCGCGGACCGCCGGTTGCGGGAAGCGGGTGACGCGGCCGCCGCGCTGCCCGCACTGGCCGCCGAGTGCGAACGTCTGCAATCCGCCGCGAGCGCCGCGGTGGAGCTGGCCAAGCGCCGCACCGCGCTGGACGCGACCCGCGTGGAATTCGAGACGGCTCGTGCCGCGCACAACGACGCGCGCGAGCGGGTGCTCGAGGTGCGGGAGCGGCGACTGGCGGGGATGGCCGCCGAGCTGGCGAGCGCGCTGGTCGACGGGCAGCCCTGCGCGGTGTGTGGGTCGCATGAGCATCCCGCCCCGGCCGAACCCGCCGACCGCGCGGTGTCGAAAGAGGCTGAGGACGCCGCCGTCGCCGCCGAACGGGCGGCCGAGCAGCGCCGCGACGAGATCGGCGCCCGCATCGCGGGATTGGAGCGCGAGATCGAAGCGCTCATCGCCCGGGGCGGCGACACCGACCGTGTCGAGCTGGCCGCCGCACTGCGCTCGGCCACCGCCCGCTACGAGGATGCGGCCGACACGGCGGCGCAGCGCGAGGCCGCCCAGGCGGAGCTGGACCGGTTGCGTGGCGAGGAGGCCCGCAGCCACGACGACCTGCGCGCGGCCGAGGCCCGGCGCAGCGCCGTGGCCGCCCGGATCGCCGCCACCGAGGATCGCCTGGCCCGGGCGACGGAAAGCCTGCGCCGGGCTGCGGGCGCGGACACCGATGTCGAGCGACGGCGCACGCGCCTGGAAGCGCTCATCGACACCGCGACCGTGTTGCTCCGGGCCCGCGCCGCCGTCGCCACGGCCCGCCAGCACGTCACCGTGGTCGCCAAGCGCGTCGAAAACCTCGCCGCCGCGGCGGGGTTCGTGCCGGATGCGGTGCCCGAGGACGAGGTCGCCCGGCTCACCGCGTTCGCTCGCGTGGTGAACGCGGCCGCCCGGCCCCGGCCGCGGCAGGACGAGATCGAGGCCGAACTGACTGCCGCCGACCGCGCCCGCGCCGCTGCCGAAGCGGTCTTGGCCGAGCCGGAGATCCAGGCCGCCGCCGCGGCCGAACCGGGCGACCTGGTCGCGGTCGAGCAGGCGCTGACCCACGCGCAGCAGCGCTCGAACGCCGCGGTGGCGGCCAAGGCGGAGGCGGGCAGGCGGGTGCAACTGCTCGAGGAACTCGGCACCCAGCTGTGGACCGAGGTCGACCGCCTCGCCCCGCTGCAACGCGCCCACGACGAACTCGACCGCCTCGCCGACGTGGTCGCCGGGCGCGGCGAGAACAACCGCCGCATGTCGCTGCGCTCCTATGTGCTGGCGGCCCGGCTCGAGGAGGTCGCGCTCGCCGGCTCGGTGCGGTTGCGCCGGATGTCGGGCGGGCGTTACGAATTCGTGCATTCCGACAAGGCGGGCCCGCGTGGCCGCCGCGGCGGGTTGGGCCTGGACATCCGCGACGACTACACCGGCGCGGTCCGCCCGGCCAAGACCCTGTCCGGCGGCGAGACCTTCATGGCCTCCCTGGCGCTGGCCCTCGGCCTGGCCGACACCGTCGCCGCCGAATCCGGCGGCGTCGTGCTGGACACCCTGTTCATCGACGAGGGTTTCGGCAGTCTCGACGCCGACACCCTGGACGCCGTCATGGGCGTCCTCGACGAACTGCGGGCGGGCGGCCGGGTGGTCGGCATCGTCAGCCACGTGGACGAGATGCGCCAGCGCATCCCCAGCCGCTTGCACGTCATCCGCGGACGTGACGGTTCGCGGCTGGAGACGACGGTCGCCTGACGCCGCGCCGGGAACGTTCTCACCGTCGGCCGCGCGCCTCGTGGTCGAGCAGCCACCGCTTGGCGGGCAGTCCCCACCGGAAGCCGCCCAGCGCACCGCCGATCCGCAGGACCCGGTGGCACGGGACGAACAGGGCGGCGGCGTTGCGGGCGCAGGCGTTGGCGGCGGCGCGGGTGGCGGCGGGGCGTCCGGCGAGGGCGGCGAACTCGGTGTAGGTCACCGGGTCGCCGGCGGGGATCTTGCGCAGGACGTCCCAGGCGTGGGTGAGGAATTCGCCGGAGCGCTGGCGGACGGGCACCGGGTCGATCGCGGCGGTGTCGCCGCCGTGGTAGGCCAGCACCGCGCGGGTGATCTCGCCGAGGTCGTCGCGTTCGCACAGCTCGGCGGGGCGCAGCGCCGGATGCACGAGCAGGCGCAGCTCCGCCGGGTCGGCGGTCCAGCCCGCGGCCAGGACGGCGCCGTCGCGATCGGCGAGTGCGGTGAACGGCCCGATGGGGGTGTCGGTGATGGCGTAGTCGGCTGTGGTGATGGACATGGGAGGGGCTCGCTTTCGTCGGGAGTTCGGGTCAGCCCGCGCGGCGGCCGGGAACGCGGGCGGCCAGCGCGGTCTTCCACAGGTGCATGGACAGGTAGGACCGCCACGGCGCCCAGCGGGCGGTGTCGGCGAGGTCGAGGCCGAGCAGGTCGGCGCCCTGCCGGACGACCAGGTCGGTGCTGAGCAGGATGTCGGGGTCGGCGAGCAATCGCATGGTGACGTAGTCGGCGGTCCAGGGGCCCACGCCGTCGAGCGCCAACAGGTCGGCTCGCAGGTCGGTGGCCGTGCGGCCCTGATGCAACGCCAGTTCACCGGAGGCGACGGCGTCGGCGGCCCGCACGATCGACCGCACCCGGCGGGCGGGTCCGGTGAGCACGTCGGCGCCGTGTTCGGCGAGGGTGGCGGCGGTGGGGAACAGCCGCAGCGCGGCCCCGTCCACGGGCTCGCCCAGCGCCGCCACCAGCCGCGCGGTGTGCGTGGCCGCCGCACCCACCGAGATCTGCTGCCCGATCATGGTGCGCAGCAACAACTCCGCCGGTTCCAGGCAGCCGGGCACCCGGATGCCCGGCGCGACCCCCAGCACTTCGTCGATCCCCATCGGGTCGGCATCGAGGTCGAGCAGGTGCCGCACCCGCGCCACCGTCGGCGCCAGATCGCGCATGTCGTGCAGCGCGAGCTGGGCCCGCACATGGTCGTCGCGGAACCCGAGCCGCACGATCGCGTGCCCGTGCGGTGTCCGCAGGGCGCGGGTGTAGGTGCCGTCCGCCCACGACTCCATGCCGGGTGCCGCGTGCGCGCTCAGGAACCACTCCAGCCAGGCGCGGTCCAGGGGTTCCCGGAACGGCAGCCGCAGCGTCAGCGTGCCGTTGGTGGCCGGTGCGCTGCGCCGGGACCGCTTGGCCTCGGCGCGCATCACCGTCGGGCTGACGGCGAACACCTCGCGCACCGTGTCGTTGAACTGGCGGATGCTTGCGAATCCGGCCGCGAACGCGACATCCGACATCGGCATGTCGGTGGTCTGGATCAGCAGCCGCGCGGTGTGGGCGCGGTGGGCGCGCGCCAACGCCAGCGGGCCCGCGCCGAGTTCGGTGGTCAGCACCCGGGTCAGCTGCCGCTGGGAGTAGCCCAGTGCCGCCGCCAGCGCGGGCACGCCGCCGCGTTCGATCACGCCGTCGCCGATCAGCCGCATCGCCCGCGCGGCCAGGTCGGCGCGCGTGTTCCACAGCGGGGAGCCCGGCGCGGCATCGGGCAGGCAGCGGCGGCAGGCGCGGTAGCCCGCCTGCTGCGCGGCCGCGGCGGTCGGCAGGAACGTCACGTTGGCGCGCTTGGGGGTGATCGCCGGGCAGGACGGCCGACAGTAGATCCCCGTGGTGCGCACCGCCGTGAAGAACTGGCCGTCGAAGCGGGAGTCCCTGGTGGAGACCGCTCGATAGCAGCGTTCGAAATCCAGCGCGGTGATCGTCACGCAGTCCACGATCGCACCTGCCCGACGGCGGTGCTAGCGGAAATCGGACGCGACGACCCCCGCGCTCGACGCCTACGCGCTCAGCAGCAGCGGCTGGCCGGATTGCGCTCGGCCTCGGCGTGCCGGGTGCGCCAGTACTCCCGTTCGCTGGGGACCGGCCGATCCGGGTGCCTGCGGCGCAGGTGCGCGACGTAGCGCTGGTAGTCCTGCCCGCCGACCACCGAATCACACCACCAGAGCACCGCGCGCACCCCGTCGCGCAGCCGCTGCCCCGCGCCCATCACGCCCTCGATTCGGTCTTGTCGGGTGCCTGGTGCGCCGCGCCGGGCGCGCGCACCTTGCCCGCCGCGATCAGCGCGTCCCACTCCTTCTGCACCTCCCGCTCGGCGGGTGTGGCGATGAAGCCGCTGGGCGCGAAGATCTTCGACGGCTCCTCCGGCGACTCGGTGGTCGGACTCTCCCCGGCCCGCCAGGCCCGCAGGCACACGATGGTGCCGACGACGGCCACCACCAGCACCAGCACCGCGAACACGATCGAGAGCGTGCCCTGGATGAAGGTGTTGCGCACCACCACGTCCACCTCCTGCGGCGTCTTGGCCGTCAGGCAGAGTGTGCCCGCCTCCTGCGCCTGCTGGCACAGGCTGTGCTGCTTCCAATAGCCGACCTTCGGGTCGGCGGAGAAGATCTTCTGCCAGGAGGCCGTCATCGTCACCAGCAGATCCCACACCAGCGGGATGCCGGGAATCCAGGCCCATTTCACCAGGCCCTTCTTCACGATGATGGTCAGCACGACGGTCAACGCCACCGCGGCCAGCAGCTGGTTGGCGATGCCGAACAGCGGGTAGAGGGCGTTGATGCCGCCCAGCGGATCGTTCACGCCCATCAGCAGGATCGAGCCCCACGCGGCGACCACGACCACCGAGCAGACCCAGGCGCCCACCCGCCACGACGGGTCCTTGAACTTGCGCAGCGGACCACCGAAGTTGCCCAACGCGTCCGAGACCATGAACCGCGCGACGCGGGTGCCCGCGTCGATGGTGGTGAGGATGAACAGCGCCTCGAACATGATCGCGAAGTGGTACCAGAACGACTTCATGCTCTCCCCGCCGAGGAAGCGGTGGAACACCTCGGAGATGCCGACGGCCAGGGTCGGCGCGCCGCCGGTGCGGGAGATGATGGTGTTCTCACCGACGTCGGCGGCCGCTCCCGCGAAGGCCTCCGCGGTGGCGGGCGGACCGGACAGGCCGAGCGAGTTGGTGTATTGGGCCGCCTTCTCGGGGGTGCCGCCGGTGAGCCCGAGCGGCGCGTTCATGCCGAAGTAGAGGTGCTGGTCGATGATGGTGGCGGTGATGATGGCCATCACCGCGACGAACGACTCCATCAGCATGCCGCCGTAGCCGATCATCTTCGCGTGCGATTCCTTCTCCAGCAGTTTGGGAGTGGTGCCGGAGGAGATCAGCGCGTGGAAGCCCGAGAGCGCGCCGCAGGCGATGGTGATGAACAGGAACGGGAACAGGCTGCCCGCGAAGGCGGGACCGGTACCACTGGTGGCGAATTCGGAGATCGCGGGCGCCTTCAGCACCGGCATGGTGACCAGGATGCCGATGGCCAGCAGGCCGATGGTGCCGATCTTCATGAACGTCGACAGGTAGTCGCGCGGCGCCAGCAGCAGCCACACCGGCAGCACCGAGGCGAGGAAGCCGTAGCCGATCAGCAGCCAGGCGATGGTGGTGCGCGAGAGCGTGAACCAGTCGGTGCCCCAGTCGGTTTCCGACACCCAGCCACCGGCGACGATGGCCAGCAGCAGCAGCGCGATGCCGATCACCGACACCTCGCCCACCTTGCCCGGCC
The DNA here is from genome assembly GCF_001182745.1 of Nocardia farcinica. Classification (NCBI taxonomy): domain Bacteria; kingdom Bacillati; phylum Actinomycetota; class Actinomycetes; order Mycobacteriales; family Nocardiaceae; genus Nocardia; species Nocardia farcinica. Next base: position 1,759,313 of record NZ_LN868939.1, read on the forward strand.
GCAGGAACCGCAGGTAGATGCCCATGAACAGGGCGATGGGGATGGTCATGGCGATGGAGAACACACCCCATGGGCTCTCGCCGAGCGCGTTCACGACGACCAGCGCCAGCACCGCCAGCAGGATCATCATGATCACGATGATCGCGGCGATGGCCGCGACACCGCCGACCACGCCGAGCTCGTCGCGCGCCATCTGCCCGAGGCTGCGCCCGCGCCGTTTCGTCGAAGCCCACAGCACCAGGTAGTCCTGCACCGCACCGGCCAGACATACGCCGACCACGATCCAGATGGTGCCCGGCAGATACCCCATCTGCGCCGCCAGCACCGGACCGACCAGCGGGCCCGCGCCCGCGATGGCCGCGAAGTGGTGGCCGTAGAGGACCCGGCGGTCCATCGGCATGAAATCCTTGCCGTTCTCCAGGATTTCGGCCGGGGTGGCGAGGTCGTCGCGCGGCTTGGTGATCTTCCATTCGATGAACCGCGCGTAGAGGCGGTAGGCGATCACATACGTACACACCGCCGCGATGACGATCCACACCGCGTTGACGTTCTCGCCGCGCGCGAGGGCGAGGATCGACCAGGCGACGGCGCCGAGTATCGCGATCCCGGCGAGGACGGCCTTCTTGGCCGGGGTCATGGGGGATCGGTCGACCACGCCCACCGGGGGCAGGTCGGGGTCGGTCCGCAGATATTCGATTGTCGCCATCTGCTACTCCTGGTGACGCAGGACATGAAACAGATGACAGCGTATCGGATGGTCCGGGCGCGCTGAGCGGTTTGGGGGCATCGTCGCCGCAGCGTTGTGCGGGGCCGGGTGGTGCCCGGCCCCGGCGCTCAGTCGCCCCAGTAGGTGCCGAAACTCCAGATGTTGCCCTCCGGGTCGCGCACGGTGAAGCCGCGCGATCCGTAGTCCTCGTCGCGGAGCCCGAGCACCACCTCGGCGCCGGCGGCGGTGGCGCGGGCGAACAGCCCGTCGGGGTCGTCGCAGACGAGGTAGATCGAGTCGTTGCCCGGTGTGCGCTGTCCGAAGACGGAGTCGTCCTTGCCCGCCGAGCCGTACATGACGCCGCCGCCGAGCGGCCAGCGCAGTTCGCCGTGCTCGACGATCGAGGGGTCGTCGGCGCGGGTGTAGGCGGCGGTCTGCTCGAAGCCGAAGGCGTTCACCAGGAACGCGCTCATGGCGTTGGCATCGCGGAAGGTCAGGCACGGCCAGACGGCGGTGCGGGTGCGGGTTGCTGCCGGAGTGGTCGTCGAATCGGTCATGACTCCAGGGTCATCCGCGCGCGGTGTTCTCGTCTTGGACGGATGGAACCTCCTGCGCCAGCCAGGTGGTCGGGCTGCACCCGGCCAGTTCGGCGAAATCACGGTTCAGGTGCGCCTGGTCGTAGTAGCCGCAGGCCGCCGCGACCTGGGCGATCGTCACGAACGACGGCGTGCGCTCCAGCATCCGCCTGGCTCGCTCGAAGCGGGTGATGCGCGCGGCCAGCTTCGGGCCGAGGCCGAACTCCGTGGCGAACCGCCGGGTGAGGTGCTGGCGGCTCCACCCGATCCGCTCGGCCAACGCGCCCACGTGCACCGCGCCGCCGCTGTCGACCACCGCCCGCCAGGCCCACGCCAGCTCCGGCACCACCAGCCGGTCCGGGCAGGCGAGCCTGGTCAGCACCTCGTCGCACACCGCGAACCGCTCCCGCCACGACGCGGGCCCCTGCAACCGCTCCCACAGCTCGTCCGCGGCCGGTCCCGCGATCTCCGCGCATTCCAGCGTCGTGTTCCACAGCGCTCCCGCCGGCAGCCCGAACAGCACCCGGCACCCCAGCGGGGTCAACTCGATCCCGACACCCTCTTGGTGCCCGTTGTGCGCGATCGCCGCCGCGCTCGCCTGGAGTCCGCTGAGCACGCAGCGGTAGTCGCCCGGGCTCTGGGTGCGGTCGGTCTGCTCGACCACGTCGATGGTCGGGCCGATGGCGACGATGAAGGTGAGGTGCCGCGACGGCAGCCCCCGGTGCAGGCCGGGCGCGTACCCGGTCATCCGGTAGCCGGTGTAGTGATCGATGAATCCCGCCAGCGCGGGGGCGGGCCGCGCGGTCACCACCTCGGTGGTCGGCTCCATGCGTTCACGCTACGCCCGCCCACCGACCGGCACGAGCGACGGCGCCGCTCGGCGCCCGCGGCCCGGCGCGTAGACTTTCCGACCTGTGAGTCTCACCCTCGGAATCGTCGGCCTGCCCAACGTCGGAAAGTCGACGCTGTTCAACGCGCTGACCAAGAACGACGTGCTGGCCGCGAACTACCCGTTCGCGACCATCGAACCCAACGTCGGCGTGGTCCCGCTGCCGGACCCGAGGCTGGAGAAGCTGGCCGAGATCTTCGGCTCCGAGCGCATCGTGCCCGCCACCGTGTCGTTCGTCGACATCGCCGGCATCGTCAAGGGCGCCTCCGAGGGCGCGGGTCTGGGCAACAAGTTCCTCGCCAACATCCGCGAAGCCGACGCCATCTGCCAGGTGGTGCGCGTGTTCGCCGACGACGACGTGGTGCACGTCGACGGCCGCGTCGACCCCGCCGCCGACATCGAGGTCATCGAAACCGAGCTCATCCTCGCCGACCTGCAGACCCTGGAGAAGGCCGTCGTCCGTCTCGACAAGGAAGCCAAGGTCAAGAAGGACCGCAAGCCCGTCGCCGACGCCGCCAAGGCCGCCCAGGAGATCCTCAACAGCGGAAAGACCCTGTTCGCCGCCCGGAACGAGGTCGACACCGACCTGCTCAAGGAACTGTCGCTGCTGACCATCAAGCCGTTCCTGTACGTCTTCAACGCCGACGAGTCCGTGCTCACCGACGAGGCACGCAAGGAGTCGCTGAAGGCCTCCGTGGCCCCCGCCGACGCGGTGTTCCTCGACGCCAAGGTGGAAGCCGAGCTCCTCGAACTCGACGACGAATCCGCCGCCGAACTGCTCGAATCCATCGGCCAGACCGAACCGGGCCTGCACGCCCTCGCTCGCGCCGGCTTCCACACCCTCGGCCTGCAGACCTACCTGACCGCCGGGCCCAAGGAAGCGCGGGCGTGGACCATCCACCAGGGCGACACCGCCCCGAAGGCCGCAGGCGTCATCCACACCGACTTCGAGCGCGGCTTCATCAAGGCCGAGATCGTGGCGTTCGACGACCTGGTCGAGGCGGGGTCGATGGCGGCCGCCAAGGCCGCGGGCAAGGTGCGGATGGAAGGTAAGGACTACGTCATGGCCGACGGCGACGTCGTGGAGTTCCGGCACTCGTAGAACAGCGAAAGGACGGGCTCGCAGTCCCGGCCGCACTCGGCGCAGGCCCGGTACGCCTCCCCGGGCCGCGCGGACCGCTCGGTCATGCACTCCAGTCCCGCCCCGAGCGCGTCTCGCAGCCATCTCCTTCGCAAAGACGCGACGAGTCCCCGCCGAGCGGGCAGGCACCCGCTAAGGAAAGCCGTTGTTTGCGCAAAGGACTGTTTGGAGGTACGGCGGGCCTCGTGACTCGAAGCGCACTCCCCGACCAGGATCTCGATGCGGCGTTCGCCGCGCTGGGCGATTCCACGCGCCGCCAGATCGTCGCTCGCCTGGCACGCGGCGACGCCTCCGTACGCGAACTGGCAGCGCCGTTCGACATGACGCCGCAGGCGGTGTCGCATCACGTCGGGATTCTCCGGCGCTGCGGTCTCATCGAGCAGCGCATCGAGGCGCAGCGAAGGCCCTGTCGGCTGAACGTGCAGCGCATGCAGGAGCTCGCCGGGTGGATTTCCGAGCAGCAGCGCGAATGGCACTCACGGCTCGACCGGCTCGAAGAGCACATCGCGTCGATGACGAGGACCGACCGATGACGTCTTGGTCGCGCCTCGACGGCGCGGAGCTGATCGCGACGCGTCACCTCGATGCGGATATCGCGCTGGTGTGGGAGGCCTTCACGACCCCGGCGCATCTTGCGGCCTTCTGGGGTGGGCGCCACGCCGCCGTTCCGGCGGACTCGGTGAGTGTCGACCTCCGCGTGGGCGGCCGCTTCGAGCTCCGCACGGTCGGGGGCCGACGGCGCGAGTGAGCTGATGTTCGTCTACGAAGCGATCGACGCGCCCCGGCGACTGGTGCTCACGGAACCACGGTCGGGAATCCAAACCGAGATCCGCCTCGACTCCACCGACGGCGGGACCAGCGTGAGGATCCGCCAACGGCGGCTACCGCCCCCGCTGCAGGCCGACAGCGCACGCGAGGGCCTGGCCGGAGTTCTCGACCAACTCGACGTTGTGACCAAACGAATCGCTGAATCCAGGAAGGGACGCTGATGAGCGACCACGTACGCACTGTCGACCGCTACATGAAGGGATTTCGCCAGAGCGATCACGAGATGATCCTCGACTGCCTCACCGAGGACGTCGTCTGGCGCATCCACGGCGTGCGCACCACCCGCGGCAAGGCCGAGTTTGACGACGAGATCGAAAACCCCGCTTTCGACGGCAGCTCCCGACTCACCTTGGAGCGCACCATCGAGAGCGGCGACGTCGTCGTGGCGACCGGCACGGGCGTCGCGCGCCACCGCGAAGCCGGGCCCTTCCACTTCGCCTTCAACGACAACTTCACGTTACGTGGCGACTCGATCGCTGAGGTCGACTCCTACGTCGTTCCACTCAACACGTAGCCATCCGCCAGGCCAGCTGCCTCCCTGGAAGCGGGAAGCCCGCGAGACCGGCAGCTGTCCACCGCTCAGGCACCGCTCTTGACCGGCCCGATCGCCTCGTCCAGCTCCCCGCGCAGACCGAGCGCCGACACCGGCCCGCCCCGGCCTCCACACCGGCCGCGGCCGCCGATCGATCCGGGTCTGATCCGACGCCCTCGCGGCGTGCGGCTCAATCCGCTGACGCGTAGAGCGCGGGGTCGACGTCCGTCCCCGACTCGCCGTTCCTCCGCCTTCGCCGCCCGTCTCGCCCTCAGGAGGGCGGGATCACCCGGTACTGCTGCTTGTTGTCACGGTCGCGGACGGCGACGCCCAGCGCCCGCAGCTCGTCGAGCGCGTCGTCGGCGGCACCGGTCCGCCGGTCCGCGAGGGCGCGCCCCCGGGCGCGGAGCAGGCCGTGCGCCCGGCTGTCGAGGTCGCCGCTGCCGTCGACCCACGTGCGGTACGCGCGCTCGTAAGGATCAACCTCCCCCTGCCACGGGTACCCGAATCCCTCGAACGCCTGCCGCAGCCGCTTCACCAGCACTCGATCGGTCCGCGTGCGCGACACCTCGCCGCCCCGACCATCGGTGATGACGAGGTCGCGGCCGTCGGTGAACACTCCGGCGATCCGGTCCCGATCGATCAGCCGGCGCACGCCCTCCCGCTCGACCGTGACGCCCGTCTTGGCCACCTCGACGACGCCCACGTCGGTGCGCCAATGGCGGACGATCCAGATCCCGACGCCCAGACCAGCCAGTGTGAGCACCGGGATCGCCCACATCAGCGGCAGGCCGGCGGCCAGACGCAGCGGACCGGGGGCATCGCCGACCAGGGACAGCAGTCCGCTCACGGCCGGGTCGACCAGGAAAGCCGCGCCGAGCCCGGCTGCGGCACCGGCGACGCAGATGCCGACGATCCACGCGTTCGGGAGCGTGACCGTCGTGCGCTCCTCAACCATCGATGTCTCCTTGCCGTTCATGTGCGCCGAGGTATCGGAGAACGGTGCGCCGCAGCTCAGGCAGCGGCGAGTATCCCGACCTGGCGTTCAGATAGGCCGCGTCCACGATCGCTTGCAGCCACCTCGCCGTCTCGACCGGGTCGAGCTCGGCATCGATCTCGCCGTCGGCGATGCCTCGTGCGATCAGGGCCGCGAGACCGCCGGTGACCACCTCGGCCGTCTGCGCGACCACCGCAACCAGCTCAGGATCATGCTCGGCGCGCCGCAGCAGCTCGACGACCATTCCCGGTGCGCTCGCGTCGGCGGCGTCCTTGGCCAGCTCGTCGACCACTTCGAAGATTGCCGGCACTGGTGTGCGGCTGTGGACGTGCTTCGCGATCAGCGACTCCACGACGGGCAGATCGCGTTCGAAGACCGCCCGGAACACCGCCGCCTTGTCGGTGAAGTAGTAGAAGACACTCGCCGCGCTGACACCGGCCGCCCGGGCGATGTCCGCCACGCTCGTCCGCTCATACCCCCGCGTTCCGAACAACCGGGCGGCCTCGACGACGATCTGCTCGCGCTTGCGCGCTACCCGCTCAGGGTCGACTCGCCGCACCGATACCACCTACAATCATTGACTGATCAATCAGACAGAGATTACCAGATGCCGGACCGCACTCCGCCCGGAGTCCTCACGAGCGCAGCCTCCCCGACGGAGCGGCAGAGAATGCGGGGCGGTCCCTCCCCGGGCGGCGACCGCCGGCCGCAGACCGGCAGCCGGACAGTTCGAGCCCCGGTCCGTGCTCGACGTGATCGCCTCGCTCGACGACATGGCCGCCCGCGGCTACGTTGCCGACCCGCTTCTTCCTCGGCTCGTCCGATCACGCGCGCGACTCCGCGTTCTGACAGGGGCTGGCTCGCCCGCAGAGCCCGCGCGATCACAGTCGTGACACGCCCTGAGCTTCTACTGAAGCGTACGTGCGCGAATCGTGTGGCATACTGAAGTTAATGTCCTTTCCGAATCCGCGGCTCCGGACGCGGATTCAGGAAGTCACAGTGATCCCAGACTCACCCACCGACGCGTTCGGCTCATACGCGGCGACGCTCAACGAAATCATCGTCGACGTCGTGCGGACCCGGCACGGCTACGCCGCCGACGCTCACCAGGCCGCGCATACGCGGAACACACGCGGATACTCGACACTGTGGCAGGACCTGCTCGTTGACGTGCAGGACGCTTTCGTAGACCGAGGCCACGACCTGCACCGGCTTCCTCCGGCCGGCCACAAGGTGCCGGTCGTCAACGTCTGCATCGTTTACGTGTGGCGCGTTCCCGCTTCGGGTGATCCCGTGCACTTCGCGGCGAGCCCGATGAAGATGGCCTGCTTCAACGCGCCGCTCCCGGAGCCGACGCTGTTCGGCCTCGATTTCATGGGCCCATCGACGCCGACCGCCGTGCAGTCCGGCTCGGAACCTGAGCAGTCGGCTGGCCTGGAGGCAGTGATGGGCGCGGTGGACGGCAAGATGCCGGTCGTGCTCGTCAAGGTCTACTCCTCGCCGTGGCAGCTGCAGGCGATCGATTGGGCAGTTGCCGAGCTCGACCGAGAGACAGGCGAGGTCAGTTACCGCGGTGAGGAGACCATCTGGCAGGCAGAACCTGCGACCGAATCCGACGCGTCCGACGTCGAGTCGTTCAGCGACGGTGAGCCGATCGAGCCCGTCGTCGAGCCGCGCAAGCAGGAGGGCTTGGATCCGGATGCGCGATGAAACGCCGAGCCTGTTCGACCTATCCGGCTCCGGGCAGACCCACGGTCGCTTCGAGCCGGCGCGCCTGACCCAGGCCCGGGTCCGCAAATCGGTGACCAAGACGGAGCTCGCCACCGAAGTCGGCGTCTCCGCTGCGGCGATCGGGCAGTACGAGGCCGGCGTCAACTCCCCCCGTGCGGACGTCGTCGAGCGTTTGGCTAAGGCGCTGGACGTCCGCCCGGGGTTCTTCAGTGTCGGTCGCCCGCTCGCGCGCATCGACACGGTGAACGCCCACTTCCGCAGCCTGCGCTCGGCCCGGGTGAGCGATCGGCAGAAGGCGCTGGCCACGGCGACGCTGGTGTGGGAACTGACCTTCGCGCTCGAGCGCCACGTCCGGCTCCCCGAGGTCGATCTACCCGAGGTCCCCACGGGCAGCTCGCCTGCCGAGGCCGCCGCGGTTCTGCGACGTCACTGGGGTCTGCCGGATGGCCCGGTCAAGCACTTGGTCGCCACAGCCGAGTCGCGCGGCATCGTCGTCGCGGTCCGCCCGCTCGCCGAGATCGACGCAGTGGACGCCTTCTCCGTCGTCATCGTCGACCGTCCGATCGTCATCACGACACCGCGTCGGACCGAGAACGTGTTCAAGCACCGGTTCTCGATCGCGCACGAGATCGGGCACTTACTCTTGCACTCCGACTCCGGCGAGCACCGCGCTGCAGTCGAGAACGAAGCAGATGAGTTCGCCGCGGCGTTCCTCACTCCCGCTGCGTCCATGGACGCGGCGCTCCCGCAACGGCTCGACCTCGCTGCGCTCGATCGGCTGGGCCGGACGTGGGGCGTCTCGCCGCACTCATTGGTTCGCCGGATGGTCGAGCGCGGACGCACTACCGAGTCCTCTGCTCGGAGGGCTTACCAGCGCCTGGCGATGGTGGATGACCCGGTGGCCGATCCGTCGAGCGCCTACCCGGGCGAGGTGCCGACGCTGCTGAGGAAGGCGGCCGAACTCGCTGCTGACCACGGTGCGGGCGTATCCGCGCTGGCCGAAGCGCTCAAGATCAGCCCTCCGCAGGTCCGCGACCTCCTCGGGGAGGTTGATCAGCGCCCGGTGCTGCGGCTCGTCGCCGACGGGTGAGGGCCCGCACTTCGGGATCGCCCGAAGCCGTCGTCTGCGTGGTTGGATGGGCGGATCCGGCGACCTTCCATCCAGAACGTTCGCTAACCGCGGCGACGTGGTGGAGTTCCGATTTAACGTCTAGCGTTAATGACGCGGACCGTTATACGATGGTGTCGTGATCAGATCGTTCGGCGACAAGGAGACCGAACGGCTGTGGCGTCGTGAGCGGGTGCGGTCACTCGATCCGAGGATCCATAGGGTTGCACTTCGCAAACTTCGTCAGGTGGGATCCGCTGGGTCTCTTGAGGACCTTCGCATCCCGCCTGGCAACCGACTCGAAGCACTCAAGGGTGATCGGGTGGGGCAGCACAGCATTAGGATCAACGACCAGTGGCGGATCTGTTTCCGATGGACGGACGCCGGACCGGAGGAGGTGGAGATCGTTGACTACCACTGACAAGATCGCGCCGATTCACCCCGGAGAAGTCCTCATGGAGGATTTCATCGAGGGCTTCGGGATCACGCAGAACAAACTCGCCGTGTCGATCGGAGTGCCACCTCGGCGGATCAACGAGATCGTGCACGGCAAGCGGGGGGTCACCGCAGACACCGCGCTGCGGCTTGCGAAGTACTTCGGTACCTCGGCGGAGTTCTGGCTCAACCTGCAGAGTCACTACGAGCTGGATCGTGCTGAGGACATCGCTGGGGAACAGATTGCTGCAATCGTTCCACTGGGTGCTGCGTGAGTGTCATCCTCTCGGGTCGTTTGATCTGCGCCTCGGAGGAGCAATCGGCAGTGGTCCGGCGGCACCTGCCTCGGCATGTGGAACTGACAAGGGCTGAACTCGGTGGAGTTCAGGTTCAATGTATAAATGACCCTGGTCAGAAGGGTGTCTGAGTCGTTCTCCCGTGTGGGTGAGTTTCACTTCAACATCTGAGCGCCGCGTTTCCGGCTGGAACGAAACGACCCATGCTGCCGAGCGGATTCTGGCACGTAGCCTTCACTGATATGGACGATCTGATCCGGACTGTTCTCGACAGAGTGCTCGCAATCGACCCCGGCGGGATCGTCGGGGTGTACCTCTACGGCTCCAGTACGTCGACGGGTCTCGGCCCGGAGAGCGATGTAGATCTGCTGCTGGTGACGCGCAGATCGTTGACGCCTCAAGATCGGGCATCGTTGATCTCCACGTTGCTCGGGCTCTCGGGGTGGAAGGGGCATGCCGAGGCGTTCCCGGAAGTCGCGAGCCGTCGCCCGCTTGAGGTGACGAGCTTGGTCACGGCTGACCTCAAGCCGTTGGTCGCTGCGCCGTGGCGTGACTTCCAGTTCGGGGAGTGGCTCAGGGGCGACTTCGTCCAGGGCTATGTGTCCGAGCCGGAGCGCGATCCGGATGTGGTGATCCTGCTGGCGACAGCTTTGGCATCGCACCGGGTGCTGCACGGGGCGGCGCTGGACACTCTGGTCACTGATGTGCCCTTCGCGCTCCTGAAGGACGCGCAACTGGCTGCACTGCCGGCGCTCGTCGACGATCTGGATGGCGAGCCGCGCAATGTTCTTCTGACGCTGGCGCGTGCGCTTCATACCGTGGAGACCGGAGCGATAGTCGCCAAGGATCAGGCGGCAGCTGTTGCGGCGAGGCGCGTCGATCCCGCTGGGGCGGATCTGCTTCTTGCTGCCGCTCGAGAGTACCTAGGCGAGGGGCAGGTCGACTGGGATCGTGAAGCGAGTCAGGTGTCGTCTCTGGCGCAGTCGTTGATCACGCTGATCCAGCGAACATCTGCGGAGGCGTGAACGTACACACGGACATCACCGGGCAACCAGCTGTGCGGATCCGGTGACAGAGGTTGGAACGTGCCTGAACGTGGTTGTTTGCGGTTCGACGTTGAATCGTCGAGTGACCCGCTCGTCTGGACGGTAATAGAGGAGTTCGTGGACCGAGCAGCGCTGGATGCGCATCAAGTGCGTGTTCGCTCGAGCGAATGGGGGAATGCTACCGCGGGCATCGCCCGAGATTGTGTGATCGAGGACTGACCGTGACGGGCAAAGCACCTGCACTGATTCCATTTTCGGTGCGCTGACAGCCTTACGTGTGGGCACGTGGTGGAGTTCCGCTTCAATGTGTGAGGCGATTGGCTGCCTATCGCGTTGACCAGCGGGGGTTCAGTCGTCCAAGAGTGGGTTGTATCTCATGCTCAGCCCTCGTTCGATCGCCGCGAGGCCTCCGGCGATGATGACGAGGAGGTGCTGCCAACCCGCGAGGCGGATCGCCGGGATCTCGAATACTGGGAGCCCGACGTACGACGTCAGCAGACCGACGAGGTTGATCAGCTGAGGAAGCTCGAGCAGAAGCACCCCCACGACGATGAGGGTGGCGACGATTCCGACTGCTCGACTGGTTGCGGGGTGCTGTCGGTCGAGGTTCGCTCGCCAAGCCTCGGCGGTGCCCGCAGCAGGGGTCAGCGGCTGGGTCTCCCGTGCCTTCGCCTCGCGGATGCGTACGTACTTCATCCCGAGCTTTGCGACAGCTGCCTCGATGTGCGCGCCGTCTTCGATGGCGAAGGAGGCCTTGCGTCGCGTTGTGTCGACGAGGCGACCGTCGCGGTACAGGGAGATGCGCTCATCGAGATCGAGGTACCCGGAGTCGACGACGTAGTGATGTCCGTTCCGGTGCACCTCGAATCTCCCCCGGATGAGGCCGGCTCCCCACCGGAGGGGCCTCAGCGTCGTTGATGATTGCGTGGTCACGATGCGACTCCTCGAAACATGTCGTCGATGGATGTCTGCAGCAGCGCGAGCGCCCGATCGGGCGAGGACTGGCCGAGGAGAACCTGCCCGCTGAGCCCTTCGGCCGTAGCAAGGAGTCCCTGAAGAGTGCCTTCGGTGTTGTTCGAGTCGAGGCGGATCCTGCTGGATTCCAGGAGGCGTTCGAGGAAGGCGAGAAGTTCGGCGTGCCCCTCGCGGATCCTCGTCGCCAGGATGTCCTCCGTGAGCGCCAGCGACTCGAACTGCGCCACCACCCGCAGTCGTCGCATCGCTGTGTCGTCGGTGGGAATCATCGCGCGCAGGACGGCGGTCAACACCTGTTCCGGCGCGGCGGCTTCCCCGACGGCCGTGGCCACCTCTGCGGCAACGGCGTGCTGTACCGAGTCGAAGGCCGCGAGCATCAGAGCAGTGCGGTCGGGGAAGTAGTGCTGAACCCGGCCGGGCGAGACCCCAGCAGCGGCAGCAACTCGTCGCACCGTCAACGCGCCGGCACCTTCCTCCGCCACCAGTACGCACGCTGCGGCAGCGATAGCGCCGCGCACTGTCTCGTGGTCCCGCCCCACACCTCGGCTCACTGGCACCTCCTAATCGATACGAGTGTATCGGATTGCGAGGCAGGTGTGCCAGATGTTCGTCCGTGCCGGAACTCGGTCGAGTTCCGCTTCAACGTGTAGTCCGATGGTGCGGTGAATCGGGCGATTGCCCACAGGAGCAGCCCCGACGCCGCATAGCCCGCGCCGAGCCAGCACGACGCCGCCCAGCCCCACGCGCTGTATGCCCAGGTCGTGGTGATCGCGCCCAGGGCGGATCCGAGGGAGTAGAACGCCATGTACGCCCCGATGACGGCGGTGGCGCGGTCGGGATGGGCGGTGGTCAGCAGGTGTTGGCTGCTGACATGGACTGTTTGGACGGCGAAGTCGAGCAGGATGACGCCGAGGACGAGCAGCCACAGCGTTCCTTCGATCCGGGCGGTGAGCGCCCAGGACGCGGTGAGCAGTGCGAGTGCGCACCCGGTGCTCGCCTGCGCGTGACCTGAGTCTGCCCATCGGCCGGCGCGGGCCGCGCCGAGCGCTCCGGCCAAACCGGCCAAGCCGAACATGCCGATCTGCGTGGTGCCGAGGTTCCACGGCTCCGCGCCGAGCGGGAGGGCGAGCCCGCTCCACAGGGTGCCGAAGGATGCGAACAGGAAGAAGGCGATCAGCCCTCGGCTCAGGAACAGCCGGTCGGTGCTCGCGAGTCGCACCATCGAGCCGACCACCTGCCGGTATCGCCGGCCGGGCGTTCTGTGATCCGGGTCGAGTGTGGCGTGGACGGTGTAGGCGAGGACCGCGCACGACAGGGCGAGCAGGGCGTAGCCGACGCGCCAGCCGACCGTGTCGCCCAGCACGCCTGCCAGGACGCGAACGCCCAGGATGCCGAGCACCACACCGGAGGTGACGGCGCCGATGGTGCGCCCTCGCTCGCTCGGTGCGGACACGGCCGCGGCATAGGCGACGGTCACCTGGACAACGACCGCGAACAGCCCCGCGATCGCCAATCCGGCCACGGCCACGACACTGTTCGGGGCGGCGGCGACGACCGCGGCGCCCCCGCCGGTCAGCACCAGATGCGTGCTGATGAGCCGACGCCGATTCATCACGTCGCCGAGCGGAGTGAGCAGGACGAGGCCGATGAAGTAGCCGACCTGACCGGCGGCGGCCAGCACACCCAGCGTCTCGTGCGCGACCGCCAAGTCGGCTCCGACCGCCGCCAGTACCGGCTGCACCGCGTAGACCGTCGACACCGCGACGGCGCAGACCAACGCCAAGACGAATCGCTGCGTTCCCGCCACTTCGGTCACCGTGCCCTTCGAATCGGTAGCAAAATGCAACTATTCGACGGTAGGGCATAATGGTTTCGAATTGCAACCAATGGAGGGCTGATGGCCGTGGTGCCTACTGCGCGGGAGTGGACCGATCCCACCTGCCCCGTGGCGCGCACCATCGATCTCGTGGGTGATCGGTGGAGCCTGCTGATCGTGCGCGACGCCATGGACGGCGCGGGAACCTTCACCGAGTTCCAGCAGCGGCTCGGGATCGCCCGGAACATCCTGTCGGATCGACTGCGCCGATTGGTCGACAACGGCATTCTCACCACCAGCACGCCGCCCGGCGGCAAGCGGCACACCTATGCCCTCACCGAAGCAGGTCAAGACCTCTTCGCCGCCATCGTGGCGTTACGGCAGTGGGGTGAGCGCCACGCCTTCGTGGCGAACGAACCGCGCTCGGTCCTGGTGGATCGGGACGGCAGCCCCGTCGCGCCGCTGCGTATCGAAAACCGGGAAGGGCAGCCGGTCACCGCGGTGACGGCCCGGGTGCGCAAGGTTCCCGACGCGGCGATCCGGCACCGATGAGTTCTCCGGCCGGCGGGCGTCAGTAGTCCCATGGGAACTCTGATCTTTGTCGCAACCATCTCCCTCGACGGCTATGTCAACGACGCGACCGGTGACTTCAACTGGTCGGGTCCGAGCGATGAGGTCTTCGCGGTCCATGTCGATCGGATGGGCGAGGTGTCGACCGAGGTGCTGGGCCGCAAGACCTACGGGCTGATGCAGTACTGGGAGACCTATCCCGACGACGAGGACCGGCCGGCGGCCGAGCGGGAGTTCGCCCGGCGGTGGCGGGGGATCGAGAAGGTCGCCGTGTCGACGACGTTGACCCGCGGAGAACTCGGTTCCGATCGCGATCGCCTCGTGCCCCACCTGAGCCTGGATGAGCTGCGACGGATCGTCGACGCCGCGCCGGGGGTGGTCGAGATCTTCGGGCCGACGACCGCCGCCGAGGCCATTCGGGCGGGACTGGTCGAGGAGTTCCGGTTCTTCGTGGTGCCGAAACTGGTCGGCGGCGGTGTGCGTGCCCTGCCCGACGGCGTTCATCTCGACGTGACGCTCGTCGAGCACCGGATTTTCGACAACGGCATGGCGTATCTGCGGTATCGGGCTCGCTGACTCGACCCTCCCGGTGTCGGCCCGCGCAAGGCCGTCAGCCGACTTACTAACACCAACGTTACTAACACCAACGTTACTAACATCAGGGTTACTGACATTGCTGTTGGTGAAGTGCGGTCAGTCCGAGGGCGGCGCTGACAGGTTCGATGCACGTTCGGTTTTCGCTGACGCTGCCGCTGCGGCAACACGATCCCGCAGAGTGGTCACACCCGCCCCGCCGAGGTCGTCGCAGTAGCTGACCCGCCCCGCCATGACCATCACCAACGCGACCGTGGTCCCCGTGACGAGCGGGCCCGTTCCCGTGGCGAACGGCCCGTCGGTGGCCTCCAGCCGCAACCCCTCGATGCTCTTCTTGCTCGGCACGGTGAAATTCGTGGTGGCGAAGAAGCGGGCGACGTCGGTGGCCGCTTCCATCGACGGCGTGGTGGTCAGGCCGAGTGGTTGCCGGATGTCCTGGGCGTGCACGACCACTTCGCCGAGCCAGGCGGCGGTGTGCCCGGAGGCGGCGGTGGTGCTGGGAACGATCGACCGGAAGCGCGCGAGGGTTTCGGCCGGTGTGGCACCGCGGTTTTCGGTCAGGCGCCGGTCGTTGTGTTTGTCGAAGTCGAAGCGGGCGGACAGGACGCTGGCGATCCAGCGGAAGCGGCCGGTGCTCGCGGCGGCGGTGAGGTGGGCGACGACTTCCTCGACGGTCCAGCGGCCGCACAGGGTTTGGTGCGCCCACTGGTCGTCGGTGAGGGTGGCCAGGTCGTCGGCCAGCGCGGCGCGTTCGGCGTGTGCCAGGGTCCAGAGGCGGGCGCGGGAGTTGTCCTTCGGCACGGGGCGGTGACCTCCAGTTCGTGCGGGGCGTGCCCGGGGTCGGGTCACGATTTCGTCGTTCCCGGTGTAGACGGGGTGGGTCGGGTGAACTCATCGTCCCGTCGAGTTCGCCGTACCCGAGGTGCGCCCGCCGTGGTCGCTCGGGTCAACTCAGCGCGCCGCGCACGGTTTGCGCCGTGACGGCGGGCAGGTCGTCGGGGATGGGCGTTCCCGATACGAGGTAGCGGCGGACCGCGGCGGTCGGCAGGTCCACCGCTGCCAGAAGTACGGCGGTGCGGCTGCGTCCGGTCCGGTCGCAGAGCCGGCGGATCAGGTCGCGGATCGCGGCGTTCCATCGTTCGTTCTCGGCCTCGCGTTCCGCCCGCACGGCCTCGGGCCACGCGTCGGCGCCGAACCGTGCCGCGCCCGTGAGCAGGACGTGCGCGTCGAGTGGGTTGTCCGCGCACCAGCGCACGGTGTACTCGGCCAGCGCTGTTGCCGCCTCGACCGGGTCGCCGTCGAACAGGGGATAGGCCGCGCCGTGATAGCGCGCGAGGGTGCGCGTCCACAGCGCGCCGAGCAGGGCCGCGCGGTCGGGGAAGCGGTGATAGACCGAACCGCTCGACACCCCGGCCGCCCGGACCACCGCGCTGACGGTCACCCCGGCCGGTCCGGTGTCGCGGAGCAGTCGGGCGGCGGTGTCCAGGATGTGGTCGGTGTCGTGAACCAGGCGGGCCATGCCTGGACACTACTGGGCACCACGCTCTAGAGTCACCTCTCTAGAGAGGGTTATCTAGAAGGGATTCGATCATGACCGTGACCGCGGAGGACATCTACGCACTCGCGCCATACGTGCGCACCCTGGGAGTGCGCTTCGATCGGATCGCGCCGGACCGGGTGGTCGCTCGGTTGGCGCACTCCGCCGCGCTCTCGACCACCGGCGGCGGACTGCACGGAGGAGCGGTGATGGGACTGGCCGACGCCACCGCCGCCGTGTGCGCGGCCTTGAACGGCAGCCCCGGCGTGGCGCCCGCGACGGCCGACTCGACCACCCACTTCCTGCGCCCGATCACCGATTCCGCCACCGCCACGGCGGTCCCGATGCGGGTGAGCGCCCGGCAGGTCGTCGTGACCGTCGAGGTGCGCGACGCGAGCGGTGAGCTCTGCGCGCACGTTGTTCAGACCGTGCGGTTGTTGCCCCCGGGCACATAGGGTCGCGAGGTAGCCGTGCGTACTCCGGGCGAACTGACCAGGCCGTCGCCGCCCGCCTGATGACCCGTCGATGTGCATTCGGCTAATCCCCGTAGTCCGACGGCCAGAAGATCATCGCGAGCACAACCGCCAGCGGCAGAGCGATCACGAACACGAGGCCGAGTTGTGCGCCCGTCACCGGTGCAGCCCGCCGAAGAGCGTCCATCGAGCGAATGACACACGGGGAGCGGCGCATTCGACATCGACCACGGCCAGCAGGCGGTCCAACGTGATCGCGTCGACGTGGGCGGAGGACGGCAGGATCACGGCATCGGCGCCGGACGCCTCGACTTGTTCCGCCAGACCCAGGGCCGAGGAAGGATCGGCCCATCTGAGCGGGTAACCCAATCGACGAGCAACCCGCCGCACCTGGGCCGCATCCCATTCCGGTGTCGGTGATGACGGATCTATCCATCCCAACGCGTGCACCTGATCCCCTCCGTCCCCTCGCAGTGGCGTAACCGATCCCAGCCGGAGAACCGCAATCGAACCGGCGGCGGTACCGCCCCAGATTCGTGGGCTGTTCATCGATGAAGGGCCAAGCCGGGGCCAGTCCGCCTATCGTGGATGCATGGGTGCTCTCCACGCCGGTCAGCGCGTCGCGGCGGAGCGAAAGCTCGCCGGCCTCACACAGCGCCAACTCGCAAGTCGTGCAAACTATTCGCTCGGTTTGGTGAAGGCGGTCGAGCAAGGCCGGGAACCTGCGAGCCCCGCCTTTCTGGCCGCCGCTGCAAGGGTCCTGCGCGTCGAACCCGAGCGGCTGACCGGCGAGCCCTACCGGGATCTGATCGAGACCGACGGACCGCTGGAAGGCGTGACGGAGCTACGCGCGATCCTCACGGAGGGGCCCTACCTGGCCGCACTCGAGCCCGCGCCGCTCGACGAACTGCAAAGGGAACTCGACGAGGTCGACCAGGCGTATCTGCAGGACCGGGGCCGGGATGCGTTGGCGCGGCTGCCCGAGCTGATCCGCCAACTGCACGGAGCGCTGCGGGAAACCAGGGACACCACCAGGGTGTGGACGATGCTCGCGCAGGCGTGGGCCGCCGTGGACCGGTCGACGCTGCAATACAACCTGGCAGGCTTCGGTCCCACGGTCCTCGACCGCCTCGATCATGCTGCCGAACGCGGCGACGACCCTCTCTACCGGACTCAAGCGCTCGTCAAGCGCGCTAGACGGTTGATGTACTTGGACCAGCACGTTGTCAGCCTGGATCTGATCGAACGTGCGCTCGACAGTGTGCACGGTGACGGCGCGGGAGAGCGGGCTTTGCGCGGGTCCGCCCATCTGACCGGCGCGGTCATTGCCGCCCGGGGTTTCCGTCCTGACGTGGCCGAGGAACACTTGCGCGAAGCGCGTCGCCTCGCTGCGCCCATGCGTAGCGAAACCAGCTTGTACGGAACTCTTTTCGGGCCGGTGAATGTCGGTATCCACACCACGGCAGTCGCCCTGGATTCCGGCGATCCCGGACGAGCTGCCCGTGAAGGCGCGTCACTGGTGATTCCGGACGCTGCGGTGGCACGCCCCCGAATCGGCCATCACTGGCAGGACGTTGCACGCGCCTGGCTGCTCACCGGGAAACCCGACCTCGCATTGGATGCCCTCAACCGGGCGCGCCGGGTCGCGCCCCAACAGACGAGAATGCACCCGAGCGTCCGTGAGACTGTTTTCGGAATCGCTGCAGCTCAGCGTCGACAGAAGAACAGCGTTTCGAGCTTCGCCAGTTGGCTCGGCGTTCAGTTGTGATCTTCGAGGACGTGCCGCCCGCTCGTGCGGGCGGCTTGGACCGATGGATCGGCCCAGTGCAGCGCATATCCCAACCGTCGGGCGAGCCGCCGCACCTGCGCGGCATCCCACGCCGATGTCGGCGATGACGGATCGATCCAACCGAGCGCGTGCATCTCGAGCCCCTCCCTGACCGCGTGCGTTTGGCTGGCGCCCACCGCCGAGGAGTCAGGCCGGAGAGACCTGTGTCGACCCGGCGGCGAGGCCGAGCCCGAGCATCACAGTCGGGGGCGTCGCGTGCCATGGCACTGGCGGGCGCGGTGTGCCCGAAGTGTCACGCCAGGCGAATCGATTGTGTTGCTTCAGTATTCGAGACGAATGAAGTCGGCCAGTTCGCGCATGTCGGCGGTGAGAGTTCGTCGGCCCTCGACAACGGCGCCGAGGATGTCGCGGGCGTAGCGTTGCTGGACCAGCCATTCCGGGGCGGTGGCGCGCACCTCACGCAGGATGGCGACGGCCTCGGTGTATTGACGAAGCTGGGTGTGGGCCAGGGCGATGTCCAGGCGGTGTCGCAGGCGGCCCGCCGCGGTCGGCGAGAGAACCGCAGTCGGAAGTCCCTCCGCGATCGACAACGCCTGGCGAGGTTGTTCGGCGATGACCGCGCATTCGGCACTGGCCTGTGCGACGGTCACCGGACCGAAGAGCCGGTTCGGGTTCGGGTCGTAGAGCACCTCACGCCCGACTCGCGCCGCAGCCGCCCGCGCCAGAGACAGGGCGTCGGCTGTGGCGCCCGGCGAGTTGTCGCGGACGCCGACGTTCGCGACGTACAACCACAGGCGACCCCACAGGGCGAGCTGACTCGACGTCGCGGTCGAGAAGCGTGGTTCGATGTCGTCGGCCCATCTCACCGCCAGCTCGCGAGCTGGCGCCAGATCGCCCTGCCGCAGCAGCGACCAGACTCCGACGTTCACCGCGGCTGCCGCGATTCCGCGCTCCGGCGCGGTGTCCACTGCTCGGTCCACCGTCAAGCTCGCGACCTCGAACTGCCGGTTCTGGACCAGCATCCAGGCGACCAGGCTCAGCAGGCGCGCACGAATGGCGCGGCCTTCGTGGTCGTCTAGGGTTTCGGCGTCGTTGAGAAGGCCCGGTAGAACCGCCGCGATGTCGTGATAGCGGTGCGCGTCGGCCATCGGCATGAGTGCGCGATAGGCCGCCTCCACACCGCTGACGGTCGGTTGATCATCGACGTCGTCGGCACGGGTGGGTGTGACGAGCGCGCGCCGCACGGGTTCCCACAGGTTCGATGTGTTCGGGTCGGCGTGCTCGGTATCGGTCTGCCCGGCCTGCAACAACGAGGTTCGAACACCCAGGGCGACCGCGAGCTTGCGCATCGTGTCGAGCCGTGCCGATGGGCGCTCGCCCTGCTCGAGCTTGCGGATGAGCGACACCGACAATCCCGCGCAGTCGGCGAGTTCGCGTTGTGTCAGACCGCGCCGCTTACGAACCGATCGCAGTCGCTCCCCGAGGTCCTGGCCCATGTTTCGAGGCTACGACTATGCGGACTCCTGCGCGCTTGATCCGCGAACGCCGACGGGCTCAGGGCGAGATGAACGCGAATCGCCCTTGCTGTAGCGGCGATTCAGTATTCGAGATGAATGAAGTCGGCCAGTTCGCGCATGTCGGCGGTGAGGGTTCGTCGGCCCTCGACGACGGCGCCGAGAATGTCGCGGGCATAACGTTGCTGGACAATCCATTCCGGGGCGATCGCGCGAACCTCGCGCAGGACGGCGACGGCTTCGCCGTAATGACGGAGCTGGGTGTGGACGTTCGCGACGTCCAACCGGTGTCGCAGGCGATTGCCGATGGTCGCCGCCGGGACGGCGGTCGGGAGAGCTTCGGCGATCGTCAGAACCTGCCGGGGTTGCTGGGCTGTGACGGCGCATTCGGCGGTGGCCTGGGCGACGGTGATCGGTCCGAAGGTTCGATGGGGCAGGCGGTCGTAGATCATCTCCCGGCCGATCCGCACGGCTGCCGAACGAGCCAGCGACAACGCGTCGGCGGTGGCGCCCGGGGAGTTGTCACGGACACAGACGTTGGCAACGTACAACCAGAACCGGCCCCACGGCGCCAGCCGGCCCGGCGTCGCGGTGGAAAATCGGGCGGGTTCGAGGTCGTCGGCCCACTCGACCGCCAGGTCGCGAGCCGCCGCGAGGTTGCCCTGGCGCAGGTGCGACCAGATCAGCGAGTTGATCGCGCCGACCGCGATGCCGCGTTCCGGCGCGGCGTCCACCGCGCGATCCACTGTCATCGCCGCGACGTCGAACTGGCGGTTGCCCACCAAGAGGAACGCGGCGAGGCTCAGCAGGCGGGCGCGGATG
Source organism: Nocardia farcinica (assembly GCF_001182745.1). Taxonomy (NCBI): domain Bacteria; kingdom Bacillati; phylum Actinomycetota; class Actinomycetes; order Mycobacteriales; family Nocardiaceae; genus Nocardia; species Nocardia farcinica. The sequence continues at coordinate 1,779,687 of NZ_LN868939.1, forward strand.
ACTCGGCCCTCGTGATCGTCGAGCGTCTCCGCGTCGGCGAGCAGGCCCGGCAGCACCTGGGCGATGTCGCGGTAGCGGTGGGCATCCACCAGCGGCGCCAGCGCTCGAACGGCCGCCTCGACACCCCGGCTGGTCGGAGGATCGTCGGCGTCGTCGGTGCGGACCGGGACAACCAGTGCTCGCCGCACCGGCTCCCACAGGTTCGAGGTCTCCGCGTCGGCGTGCTCGGCGTCGGTGTGCCCGGCCTGCAGGGCCGAGGTTCGCACGCGCAGTGCCACTGCGAGCTTGCGCGCCGTCTCCACCCGCACGTTCGGCCGGTCCCCCTGCTCGAGTTTGCGGATCAGCGACACCGACAGACCTGACGCGTCAGCGAGTTCCCGTTGCGTCAATCCGCGCCGTTTGCGAACCGAACGCACCCGCTCCCCGAGATCACCGCCCATGCTTCGAGGCTACGGCCGCGGTGCCGGGGCCGCACCCGATCTTCCTGCACTGCTTGGTTCTTCGAATTACGGGGTTGTGGTTCTGTTCTAATGGCGGAATCGGTGTCGGGGCCGGATCGGTACCTCGGTTGCGCCGGACGGGCGCAATCGATCAGCTACGGAGTCGATAGGAGTCGCCATGGCGACAAGCCGATACCGAATCGTTCGTCAGCTGCTGATCTGCGGTGCCGCGATCACCGCGTTCGCCGCGACCGCCCTCGGGGTGGCCGGGGCGTCACCGGGCAGTGGGTCTGCGGCGCCGGTGCAGGGGCCGCCCGGTCCGCTGGTCGAGTTGAACGCGTACTGCCGGGATCATGGCGGGGTGGGGCACGTGGCGAACGGTCGCACAGTTTATTGCGTGCAGGTCTTTCAGACCGATGCCTTCGTCTGGTCGTACAGTCCCCGGCCCATGGCGTTCGATCCGAATCAGCGGGGATATTCCTGCACCGATGTATGCCGTTGGCCGGACGGGTCGATCGTGCCGAATTATCAACGGTGTGGCGTGCTGTGCGGGGAGCCGCCGACCAGTGGGGATGTCCAGAGTGGGCTGAACGACTGCCTGGAATCCGGCGTGGATTTCGTGGAGTGTGAGCGGCGGATCGGGGGCTGAGAACAGCGGCCCGGCAGCCCGGACAAACGATTGTGTGCCCACAATTCTCGGGGCGTGGAAATGGTGTCCGGGTATTGATCTGGGTCGGGCCGACCCGCCTACGAGGGCGCGCCGTGACCGGGTGCGGGGAGGTGCTGTGCGACGGAGTGCGGCCGATCGTCCGCTCACCAGGGGCGGCTCGCTCCTGGACGACGGCGTTCGCGAGTGCTGGTGCTCCCCGGTGGTGCGGTAGGGAATAAGTACCCTATTCGTTGTTGCCGGCTTGTGATATGTGCCGACGTCTCGCCGACCACCGCTGGATCGTGCATTGTGAAACTTTCAATCTGTGCTCGGCGAACCCGCCCGCAAACAACACCGAAAGGTATGGAATACCACCCGGTTTAAATACCGCTAGGTATAGTTTGTTGCGCGAGCGGGGAAAACGCGTGATCGCTCAGATTTTCCTGGCGTTCGCCGTGCAACTTTCGCCCGCCGTGTGTAGCGTCTGGCACCTGTAAGCCCTTGTGCGACAAGCGGGGGCAAATCCTCGGATGACAAGCGGTGACGCGGTGCTCGGTATTGACGGCTGCCTGAAACGCATCATGGACATTCCCGGTGCGCGCAGCGTGACGATGGTGGATGGTGCGAGCGGTCTGGCGATCGCGGCGGCGGGTCGGCACGATCTGGTGGATCAGCACGAAGACGCCGCGGGCACAACGGATGTGGTGCGGGCGGTGCTGGGCTGTCCGGCGCTGGCGAGCGGGCCGGGCGGCGACGACGTGTGCGAGATCATCGTGTGCGGCAGCAGCGGATATCACCTGTTGTATCTGGTCAACGGGGATTTCGACGGGCGAATCTTCGTGCACGTGGTGTGTGACGAGGCTACCGGGAATCTGGGGCTCGCGCGCTATCAGCTGACGACGATTCTCACCCGATTCGTCGAGGGCGACGATGAGCGCTGACCTCGCCGTCGCGCTGCGCCGACTGGAACAGGAGGGACGCACCGGCGTGTTGCGGGCGGGGGACGGCGAATTCCACCTCGCCGACGGGGTCATCGCCTCGGCCCACTGCCGTCGCGCCACCGGGCTGGACCGGCTGGTGGTGGCGGCGGGCGTCGCCACTCCGGAGGACTGGCAGCGGGCGGGGGCGGGCGATCCGAGCCGGGTGCTGGCGCGACCGCAACTGGAAACCCTTGCGCTGCTGTCGGTTTACGACGCCGCCTATTTCCTGCTCGCCTCGACCGCGGAACCGGAGTTCCGGCCCGCGCCCCCGCACTGGCTGGCCGGGGTCTGCCATGTGCGGCCGCGCGAACTGGTGCGCGAGTGTGCCCGGCGCGGTGATCCGGAGTCGGGGCCGTGGCCCGCCGAACTGGTCGACCGGGTGCCGGTGGTCCCGGTGCGCCGGGTGCACCGCCGCCGGGTGGTGCTCACCGCGGGACAGGTGGAGGTGCTCGCGGCCGCCGACGCCCGCCGCAGCATCACCGACATCGCGCGGGATCTCGGGCGCACGACCTACGGGTGTCTCGCGGCGGTGCGCGAGCTGACCGCCGCGGGACTACTCGAAGCCCCCGGGGCGCGATCGGAAACGGCATCCGCCGATGCCGGGCCGGAGCTCCGGCCTGGCGGGCAGGTCAGCGGTGAGCAGCCTCCTGGCCGGGGCACCGAGCGGTCCACCGGACGGCACTCGATCGATCGGGTCCGGACGGGCTCGCCCCGCGCGACGGCACTGTCCCCGGTCGCCGCCGAGCGGGCCGCCGAGGAGACGGTCCGGAACGCCGTCGCGGCGGCGATGGAGGCCGCCCGTCATGCCCCACCGCGCGTGCGGCTGCCCGGCGGCGACTCTCGTCGCGCCCGGACCGCACCGGACACCGCCGCCGACAGCCCGATCGGACCGAAATCCGCACCGCCGCCACCACTTCGACGCCGGGTGCGGCAGCCGGTACCCGCTCCCGGCCCGGACCGATGGGAGCCGGTGGATGTGAACGTGCTCGTCCGCGTGCGGGCGGCATTGGAGGAGCTTGCGTGACCGCGCGGAAGAAACTGCTCGGCGATTGGATGGGAAGGTTGACCAAGGTGGCGATGTCCGGACCCGAACCGTACGCGGTGGTGCTGGCGGAGCTGAAGGCGCTGCGTGAACGCGTCCCACGGCTGACCGGCGCCCTGGTGGCGTCGGGTGACGGGTTGCTCATCACACACGATCTGCCGGGCCACATCGAGCCCGACGGCATGGCGGCGCTGACCGCCTCGCACCTTGCGCTGTCGTATCGCCTGGCCACCACCGCGCACGGGGGCGGCTTCGACGAGGTCGTGGTGCACGGCACCGGTGGCTACGTCGTCATCTACACCGCGGGCTGGGCGTCGCTGACCGTGCTCGCGGACTCCGCGGTGAACGTCGGCCGCCTCCACCTGGAGTCGCGGCCGGTGGCCCGCGCCATCGCCGACCACCTGGCCGTGCTGGCGAACGGGCCGAGACACAAGCAGCCGACGAAAACAGATTGAAAGGAACGGAAGTGACCAATATGGATCTGGCCCTCAAGGACATGATGGTGATCGACGGGGCCGTGGGCGCCGCGGTGGTCGACTACAACTCCGGCATGGCGCTCGGCATGCTCGGCAGCTCCAAATCGCTGGACCTGCAGATCGCCGCGGCGGGCAACACCGAGGTGATGCGCGCGAAGATGCGCACCATGGACCAGCTCGGCCTCAGCGACGAGATCGAGGACATCCTCATCACCCTCTCCGGCCAGTACCACATCATCCGGCCCATGACCGGGCGCAAATCCAAGGGCCTGTTCCTCTACCTCGCGCTCGATCGCGGCCGGGCCAACCTGGCGCTGGCCCGGCACCGGCTCAAGGGGATCGAAGAAGATCTCGAAATCTAGTGCTCACCGGTAGCGCTCACGCCGACAGGCGGTAGAAACGCCAGAAGCCGAAATCCTCGATCGGCAGGATCTCCACCTCCGCGAAACCGGCCTCGCGCGCGTAACGGCGCAGGGTGTCGTAGCGCATCACCGTGCCGGTGCCCGCGGAGCCGGGGTGCGAGAGGCCGTCGGGCAGGCAGATCAGCAGGCTGAACCCGTACATCAGCCGGTCGATGTCGCTCGCGGGCGCGTCGAAGGTGGCGGCGACGGCCTCGTCCATGACGATCGCCGCCCCACCCGGGCGCAACGCCCGGCGCATCCCCTCCAACACCCGCACGGGATGCGGCATGTCGTGCAGGCACTCGAAGGCGAAGACGGCGTCGTAAGCGTGTTCCGTGAGCGCCGTGGCGGCGTCGGCGAGGTGGAACCGCACCCGGTCGCCGACGCCCGCCGCGGCGGCGTGCTCGGTCGCCATCCGCACCGAGGGGCCGTCGACGTCGAAACCGTCGACGATCAGCTCCGGGAAGGCTTGGGCGAGGGCGATGCTCGACCAGCCCCCGCCGAATCCGACGTCGGCGACGCGCGCGCCCGGCCTGCTCAGCAGGTCTGTCATCGTGGTGACCTCGCCCAAAGCGGCGGCCAGCCGCTGCCGGAACCAGGGGCGGTTCATGTCCGACTGCGCCTCGCGCATGTCGGTGCCGAACTCCGCCCAGCTCACCCCGCCGCCGGTGCGGTACGCGTCGAGCAGCGCGGGCAGCTGGACGGCCGCGGCGGCGAACATCCGCGCCAGCGGCGCCAGGTAATTCAGGCTGTCCCGGTCGGTGAGCACCTCCGCCACGCCCGCGGGCAGGGCGAACCGGCCGTCCAGGTGGGTCAGGATGCCCGCGGCGGCCTGCTGCTCCAGCCACTCCCGGGCATACCGTGGTCCGCCGCCCGCGCGGGCCACGAGTTCGGCCGGGTCGGCCGGACCGTGCTCGGCGAGCGCGCGATACCAGCCCATCCGGTCGCCGAGGTGGACCGCGAGCAGGTCGACCGCACCCAGCGCGGCGGTGAGCATGCGCTCGGCGAATCGGTCGGCGTCGAGTGGCGGTGCGGGAATGGTGGTCACGGGGCGTCCTTCCGTCGATGCTCGTCCGGCCGGGAACGCCCGGCGCGGGCCTGCATCCGGATCGCGCGCGGCGCGCGGGAGGTTAACGAGCGACGCCTCGACCTCGGGCGGATGGCCCGACGGGTTCGATCAGTCCAGCAGCCCGTGCAGCAGCAGTGCCCACGCGTGCTCGGCGGTGGTCTGCCGGGATGCGACGTCGGTGCGCGCCAGCACCGCGGCCAGCATGGCGACCGCGAGCACGAGATCGGTGGCGCCCAGCCCGGCGCGGATGCCGCCGCGCTGCGCCGGGTCGGCGAGCTTGGTGTCGAGCAGGGTCAGCAGGCGACAGGCGGGCTCCAATACGCGCGGATCGTCGCTGGTCGGATCCAGCATCGCGATGAAGGCGGCCGAGGCGGTGACTTGATCGACGATGACGGCCAGCACATCCGCCACGGTGGTACCCGGATCGGCGGCCAGCGTCTCGACCTCGGTCAGGTTCTCCTCGAACACGGCCAGCGCGAGCGCCGCCCTGGTGGGGAAGTGCCGGTAGAGCACGCCCTGCCCGACCCCGGCGGTGCGGGCGATGAGGCTCAGTGGTGCGTCGAAACCGTTGGTGGCGAAGACTTCTCGTGCCGCGGCGATCAGCGCGGCGCGGTTGCCCGCGGCGGCGCTCGGACCTCGGTTGGCGCGGCGGGTTGCACTCACCCACACCACTCTAATTCCGGCCGATCCCGTGCTCGCCGGATCGCCCCGATGACGGGAACCGGATCGCCGCCCCGTGCGTCTATAGAGGAGAAGACGGCGGCGTGGAGGTGGGGGATGACGGTACGACACTCGGGAACCAAGGCCGGGCGGTGGCTGGTGGCCGCGCTGGCGCTGGCGGTGGTGGCCGGGCTCGCGGTGGTCGGGGTGCGCTGGTGGCAGGGCGGTGAACCGGCCGTGGTGGGCGAACGGCTGAGCGCCTTCCCCGCGATCGACCACACCGTGCTCGACGCCGATCAGCGCGCGCTGCTCGCCGTGCTGGAGCGGGAATTCGCCGACCCACGGCCGGGGACGGCGTATGCCGAGGGGGTGCGCGAGTCCTGGTGCGCCGACTTCGTCAGCTGGACCATGCGCGAAGCCGGCCGCCCGCTGGCCAACCCGAACTCCGGCTCGTGGCGCATTCCCGGGGTGTATACGCTCCAGGAGTACTACGAGAGCGTCGGCCGATTCGTCCCCGCCACCGACGGCTACCGGCCGCGCACCGGCGACGTGCTGCTCTACGGCCCGTCGAGCCAGTTCGGCCAGCACACCAACATCGTGCTCGCCGCCGCCGACGGGGAGGTGACGACCATCGGCGGCAACGAGTTCGACCGGGTGGCGGTGCACCGCTTCCGCCTCGCGGACGTGCGGGATGTGGTCGGCTACGGACGATTCTGAAAATCATTGTTGTTCAGCTGAAATGGCCGGTGCGGGCGCGGGTCCGCGGGTGACCTCGCCGTACTATGGAATCGACAGTGCCCGGCAGCGCTGTCGACAGGGACCCTGTCCTGCTCTCCCCTCATCGGCAGGACAGGGTTCCGCCGATCGTGCCGTTCTCCCGAAATCCCCGTCGCGTAGCGTGTCGGATGTCCGTGGAGAGGTGAGGGTTGGCGAGAGCTGATGCAGCCGAGTGAGGAAGGCCCGCAGGAACCGGGCTGGATCGAGTACGCGCAGTTCGGCGAGCGGTTCGTCACCCACGCGGTGACCGAGGACCGCATCATCGCCGCCGTGTCGGGCATGGTGGGCCAGGGCGTCAGCATCGGGCCGGTGAACCTGGCGCCCGGCGGAATGGCGGGCTTCCTGGCCGAAGGCAAGGTCGGCACGCCCGCGGTGTCCCGCCACGAACGCAATCTCGTCTTCCACGTCACCGTCCCGGTGACGCTGGCGCTGAAGATCCTGCTGGGCGGCAAGCCGTTGCGGTTGGAGGCGATCGTGGAGATCGACCTGACCTTGCATGCCCGCACCGCCGAGCCGGTGCTCATCGTCATAGACGTGCCACCCATCGCCGCCGAGAACGTGAGCTTCGTGCTGCGCGCCTCCGCCGTCGACTCCGCCTGGGAGTGGATGCTCGACCCGATCGCGGGCCTGGTGCAGCGCGAGGTCGCCAATCGGGTCAACGCCATCCTCGCCGAACCGGCGGCGCGGCGCGGGCGGGTCTTCGACATCGAGGCGATGGTGGCGGGCACGCGCTCCGAACACCGGGGCCGGGAGCGCTTCGACTGGATCGACTACGGCGAATTCGGTCACCGCTTCTTCGAGCGGGTGGTCACCCGGCAGCGGATCGAGGAGGTGGTCGGCCGGATGGCGGGCCGGCCGATCGAGATCGGGCCGCTGCGCACCGGGCCGCGCGACCGCGCGACGGTGACCGTGCGCGGCGCGATCGGCACGCCACTGTTGAGCGAACGCGAGGCGGTGACGCCGCGCCGATTCGGCCTGCTGCTGCCGGTCGGGCTCGACATCACCGTGGAGGTGTTCAAGGCCAACCGCTACCGCGCCGACGTCGAGATCCCGCTCGAACTGACCGCCCGCGCCGCGGACCCGCTGCGGGTGGTGATCGACGTGACTCCGCCCGAACCGGAAGATCTGCGCTTGCGATTCAAGGCGCACGGCGTGCGGGCCGCGACGCTGGGCGCGCTGGCCGGTATCAAGAAGCAGGTGATCGCCCAGGTGCTCGCCGTGGTGCGGCAGGAACTCGCGCGTGGGGAGGGGCGCATCATCGACGTCGCAGCCCGCATCGACAGCCTGGTGTGAACGCGCGCTGTGATCAGTGGGATCAGTGGTGTTCCTGGGGCCTAGCGGTTCCAGTGTGAATGTGGTGAAATGTGATCACGTTCGAGGCTCCCGGCGCGCAGATCGACCTGGGGAAGGTGCGCCGGGCACGCTGCATGTCGGTCCGGGGGAATTCGTCGAAGGAGCCCTGCGAATGCGTTCTCATCGGATGTCCCGGCGCGCCCTGTTCGCCTACTCCGCCGCCGCGGCCGCCCTGGGCGTCACCGCCTCCGCCACCCCCGCCGCCGCCGCGCCCCGCTACGGCACACTGCTCGACTACGCCGCGGGCGTGCCCTCGGCCGCGGCCATTCGCGAGGCCGGCCATGCGGGGGTCATCCGCTACGTCTCCGACCGGCGGCCCGGCGCGGAATGGATGGCGGGCAAACCGCTGCTCGCCGGAGAGGTCGAGGCGCTGCGGGAGCAGGGCCTGAGCATCGTCAGCTGCTACCAATTCGGCAAGGGACCGACGGCAGACTGGCGCGGCGGACTCGAAGCGGGCAAGAAGCACGCCGAGCGCGGTCTGGAACTGCACCTGGCCGCGGGCGGCCCCGACGACGCCCCGATCTACGCCTCCATCGACGACAACCCCACCCCGGTGGAATTCGCCACCATGATCGCGCCCTACCTGGTCGGCTGGCAGACCGTGCTCGGCAAGCAGAACGTCGGCGTCTACGCCAACGCGCCCACCATCGAACTGGCGCGGGTCGCCGGACTCGGCGCCTGGTACTGGCAGCACAACTGGGGAACGCCCAAGGGTTTCGTGCATCCCGGCGCCCACCTGCACCAGTTCGAGATCGACAAGCGCACCGTCGACGGCATCGGCGTCGACGTCAACGACATCCTGAAGCCCCAGTACGGGCAGTGGAGCTAGGTCTGACAGTGCGCGGCGGGGGTGATCCGCAGGTCCGGCTCGTCGTCGGGCACCACCCGCAGGCTCGGGCGCGAGTCCGGCGCCTCGTGATCGCCGCGCCAGGAGAACAGCGACCAGCGTGACAGGCCCGAGAACGCGGAACCCAGACTCGCGAACGAGCTGGTGGAGATGATCGACCCGAACGAGCCGATCGACCCGATCGACAGCACCGAGCCCACGCTGCCGATGGACAGGATCGAATAGGCCGAGCCGATCGAGAGGATCGAGCCCTCCGAACGGATGGACAGGATCGAGCGGCGAGAGCGCCTGCTCCGGATCGAGCGGGTCGTGCGTGCCGTGAGTTCGACAGTCGCCATGGTCCCGGTCTACCACAGTCGCGCGTGCCCCGGAGGGGTTCGCGGCATCGCCGTGCGTGTCGGGGAACGACGAAGCCCGGCCGCCGGAATCGGCGACCGGGCCTCGAATGCTCGGTGGTGTCGGCCGGACGCTCAGGCGACGGTGAAGAAGCCGAGGGTCGGCAGGAACGAGCAGGTGCGCGGCGCGGCATCGGGTGCCTGGGTGGTCAGCGAACCGCCGACGACCGCCACGATCCGGCCGCGGCCGGTGTCCACGATGGCCGACAGGGTGGCCGGGCCGTCCGGGTTGATCTTGGCCTCGTCGGTGAGCGGCACGACGCCCGACTGACGGGTGTCGAGGTTGAGCCACTGCACCGTCATCGGCGGGTTCTGTACGGGGGTCGGCGACTTGGTGCCGAGCGCGGTGAACACGAAACCGGTCTGCCCCGCGGCCGGGCCGGGCGGCGGCAGCTGGGCCGGGCCGGGCACGGCGAGGGCGGTGCCGACCGAGTCGCTGGAATCGCCGATGCAGCCCTTGCCGATGGTCGGGTAGAGGAACTGCGCGATGGCGGGGCCGTCCTCGGGCAGGTCGGGGCCACCGCCGCCGCTGCCGTCGAGGAAGGTGATGATCCGCTCGAGCGTCGCCTTGATCTGCGGGGGCAGGTTCAGCGTCGCGAGCAGGGTGCGCGCCTGGGCGAGGATGCCCGCCTGCGGGCCCTCGGCGATGTCGGCCGGACCCGCGATGGCGCCGACGATGGCGGGGGTCAGCGCGGCGATCGCGTCGACCGGCACACCCTCGGGCACCATCGGGACGCTGTTCGGAACGGCGGCGGGAGCGGGGGCCGGTGCCGCTACTGCGGTCGGCATGGCGAGCGAAGCGCTCGCCGCCAGGGCGAGTGCGGTCAAGGCGATCCGCGATCCTCGGGTGCGAAGCACTGGTCTAGCCGTCCTTACCTCGGGTACATCTGGTCAACGGGAGCGGACCCGTTGGTATCGGGGGTCACTCTAAGGACATGGGGACCGGCTTGTACAGCCGCCGTAGTCCTTTGTTGGTGCTGTGGACGATCAGTGTTACCAGACAGTACTGCGATTCGATGTTACTGGAGTGAAAGTTGATGCAAACGTTACCGGTGTGCCGACGCCGATGGCGCCGGTCCACCGACTGCCCTGCGCGGCACTCCGGTTAATCTAGTCATCACCTTCGGCTCGCGTGCGCCGAACACTCCGAAACACCCCCGGCCGCGCCGGCGACCCGCACACCACCTCCGAAAGCCTGCGATTTGAACCGAGAGAGCGCTCGGACGGACGCACGTCCGGCCGCTGCCCCCCTGCGAACGGCGCTGGCGTTGCTCGGCCTCTCGGTGCTGGCCCGGCTGCTGTGGATGCTGTTGTCCGACAACGGGATGAATCTGGTCGACCTGCACGTCTACGTGGACGGCTCGGCCTCGGTGCTCACCGACCGGCTCTACGACTTCACCTATGCGGAGAAGACGCCCGACTTCCCGCTGCCCTTCACGTATCCGCCGTTCGCCGCGCTGGTGTTCTCGCCGCTGCACTTCCTGCCCTTCACCGTCATCGCGGTCGGCTGGCTGCTGGCCACGGTGGCCGCGCTGTACGGGGTGGTGCGGATCTCGCTGGAGTTGCTGCTCGGTCGCGAGCGGTTGCGCGAGCCGGGCTGGCGCACCGCGACGGTGGCCTGGACGGCGGTCGGGGTGTGGCTGGAGCCGGTGCGCACCACCCTGGACTACGGGCAGGTGAACGTCTTCCTGGTGCTCGGGGCGATGCTCGCGGTGCGCAGCTCGCGCTGGTGGGTCTCCGGCGGGCTCGTCGGGCTGATCGCCGGTATCAAGCTGACACCGGCGATCACGGGGCTGTACTTCGTGGCGCGCAGGCGCTGGGGCGCCGCGGTGTTCTCCGCGGTGGCCTTCGGCGGCACCGTGGCAATCAGTTATCTGCTCAACAATCACGAGGCCACCCGCTACTTCGGCACCCTGCTCGGCGACGCGGACCGCATCGGACCGGTGGCCTCGGTGTGGAATCAGTCGCTGCGCGGGACGCTGAGCCGGATCCTCGGCTACGACGTGGAGACCGGGCCGATCTGGATCGCGGCGGTGCTGCTGGTCGCGGTGCCGGCGTTCTTCGCGTGGCGGGCGCTCGGCCCCGACGACCTGCTCGGCACGCTGCTCGTGGTGCAGCTGTTCGGGCTGCTGGTCTCGCCGATCTCGTGGTCGCACCACTGGGTGTGGTTGCTGCCGCTGGTGCTGTGGCTGGTGTACGGGCCACTGCGGCAGGCGCCCGGCGCGCGGGTGCTGGCCGGTTACTGGCTGCTGACCATGCTGGTCGGCGTGCCGTGGGTGCTGTCGTTCTTCCAGCCGACGATCTGGGAGATCTCCCGGCCCGGCCTGCTGTCCTGGCTGGGTGCGGTGGACGTGCTCGGCGTGCTGGCCTGCTACGTCTGGGTGATCGTGGCGGGCAGGCGCGCGCGGGCCACCGCGCCCGAGCCGGAGCGGGCCGGGCTGCGCTGACTAGCGCGCGAGTTCGTCGATCTGCCGGGCGAGATCGATGTCGCGACCGGTGAGTCCGCCGGCGGAATGGGTGGACAAGGTGAAGGTGACGGTGCGCCAGCGGATGTCGATGTCGGGGTGGTGGCCGGCCCGCTCGGCGGCCTCGGCGACCCGGTCGACCAGGGCGATGGCGGCGGGGAAGGACTCGGCCTGCACGGTGCGGGAGATCTCGTCGCCGGAGCGCGTCCAGTCGGGCAGGTCCTGCAGCGCGGTGGCGATCTGTTCGTCGGAGAGCAGCTCGGTGGTCATGTACCGGTACTACCCGATCGAGGCGGGAGACACCGGCCCATCGCCGCGCGGGCCTATGCCGCGCGTGCCTGCTTGAGCGCCTTCTTCAGATCCTTGCCGCACACGCCCGCGGCCTCGGCCTTCTTCATCCGCATGATGACGACAGGGCATTTCACGCAGCGCGTCTTCTTACGGCAGCACTTCTTCTTCGGTTTGAGGCTGGAAACCTTCTTCGCCTTGACCTTGCCCATATTGGTTAGCGTAACCTAACTCGTGGCTGGGGAATGCGGGCCCTCGGATTGCCGGTAGTGTGTGCGATGGCCGCGATGCCCGGTGAGTTTCCATTCTCCACCTGTTTGCAGGGGTCGGCCGGCACCAATACCTATCAGCAGGAGGATCCAGCGTGTCGTCTGCACGCGATTTTCGCAACGTCGCCATCGTGGCGCACGTCGACCACGGTAAGACGACACTTGTCGACGCCATGCTCCGCCAGTCCGGCGCCTTCGCCGAACGCGCCGAACCCGTCGACCGGGTGATGGACTCCGGTGATCTCGAGCGCGAGAAGGGCATCACCATTCTCGCCAAGAACACCGCGGTGCACCGGCACCACCCGGACGGCTCGGTCACCGTCATCAACGTCATCGACACCCCGGGGCACGCCGATTTCGGCGGCGAGGTCGAGCGCGGCCTGTCCATGGTCGACGGCGTCGTGCTGCTCGTGGACGCCTCCGAGGGGCCGCTGCCGCAGACCCGCTTCGTGCTGCGCAAGGCGCTGGCCGCCTCGCTGCCGGTGATCCTGGTGGTCAACAAGACCGACCGCCCCGACGCCCGCATCGCCGAGGTCGTCGAGGAGAGCCACGATCTGCTGCTCGACCTGGCCTCCGACCTCGACGACGAGGCCGCCGAAGCCGCCGAGCTGGCCCTGGACCTGCCGGTCCTCTACGCCTCCGGCCGCGAGGGCAAGGCCTCCACCGAGCGCCCCGAGAACGGCAACGCCCCCGACGCCCCGAACCTGGACGCGCTGTTCGACGTGCTGCTGAAGCACGTGCCCGCGCCCAAGGGCGACGCGCAGGCGCCGCTGCAGGCCCATGTCACCAACCTCGACGCCTCGCCGTTCCTGGGCAGGCTGGCGCTGGTCCGCATCCACAACGGCACCCTGAAGAAGGGGCAGAACGTGGCGTGGATGAGTGCCGAGGGCACCACGACGGTGAAGATCACCGAGCTGCTCGCCACCGTCGGCGTGGAGCGCAACCCGGCGGAGGAGGCCGAGGCCGGCGACATCGTCGCCGTGGCGGGCATCCCGGACATCATGATCGGCGACACCCTCGCCGACCCGGACAACCCGGTCGCGCTGCCCCGCATCACCGTCGACGAGCCCGCCATCTCGGTGACCATCGGCATCAACACCTCGCCGCTGGCCGGCCGCAACGGCGGCACCAAGCTCACCGCCCGGCTGCTCAAGGCGCGCCTGGACCAGGAGCTGGTCGGCAACGTCTCGCTGCGGGTGCTCAACACCGACCGCCCCGACACCTGGGAGGTGCAGGGCCGCGGTGAGCTGGCGCTGGCGATCCTGGTGGAGACCATGCGCCGGGAAGGCTTCGAGCTCACCGTCGGCAAGCCGCAGGTGGTCACCCGGATGGTCGACGGCAAGGTGCACGAGCCGTTCGAGGAACTGACCATCGACGTGCCCGAGGAGCACCTGGGCGCGGTCACCCAGCTGCTGGCCGCCCGCAAGGGCAAGATGGTGCAGATGACCAATCAGGGTCACGGCTGGGTGCGGATGGAGTTCATCGTGCCCTCGCGCGGCCTGATCGGCTTCCGCACCGACTTCCTCACCGAGACCCGCGGCACCGGCATCGCCAACGCCGTCGCGCACGGCTACGCGCCGTGGGCGGGCGAGATCCGCTCCCGGCACACCGGCTCGCTGGTGTCCGACCGCGCGGGCAGCGTCACCGCCTACGCGATGTTGCAGCTGGCCGACCGCGGCACTTTCTTCGTGGAGCCGGGCGCGGAGACCTACGAGGGCATGGTCGTCGGCATCAATCCGCGCGCGGAAGACCTCGACATCAACGTCACCCGCGAGAAGAAGCTGACCAACATGCGCTCCTCCACCGGTGACGTGCTCGAGACCCTGGCGCGGCCGCTGGTGCTGGATCTGGAAGGCGCGCTGGAGTTCTGCGCGGCCGACGAGTGCGTCGAGGTCGGCCCCGACGTGGTGCGGGTGCGCAAGGTCATCCTCAACGCCAACGAGCGCGCCCGCGAGCTGTCGCGGCGGAAGGCACGGGACCGGGCCGCGTTGTAGAGTGCGGGACGTGAATTCGGGGGCGAGACGACGCGCGATGCTGCGCGTGCTGCAGATCCTGCTGGCGGCCTCCGTCCTGGTGGTGGCCGGATGCACCGCGAATCCGCCCCCGCCGATCGAGAGCACCGACAGCCCGAAGACGACACCGGCCAAACCGGGCAAGAACACCGTCGTGGTGGCGATCGACGACATCGGCATCGGGTTCAACCCGCATCTGCGCGCCGATCAGTCGCCCGCCACCTCGGCGGTCAGCGCCATGGTGCTGCCCAGCCCGTTCCGCCCGGTGCCGGATCCGGCGGTACCGGGTGCGACGCAGTGGGTGCCGGACACAGCGCTGGTGTCGGCGGCCGAGGTCACCGCGCAGGAGCCGTTCACCATCACCTACACGCTGCGCAACCAGGCCAACTGGTCCGACGGCGCACCCATCGCCGCGGAGGACTTCCGGTTCCTGTGGCAGCAGATGATCACCCAGCCCGGGGTGGTGGATTCGGCGGCCTACCGGCTGATCTCCGATGTCAGCTCCTCCGGCGGCGGCAAGACGGTGACGGTCGTGCTGACCCAGCCGTATCCGGCGTGGCGGGAACTGTTCGCCAACCTGCTGCCCTCGCACCTGATCAAGGACCAGCCGGGCGGGTTCGTCAACGGGCTGGCCGAGGGCATTCCGGTCTCCGGCGGCAACTTCTCGATCAAGTCGGTGGACCCCGGCCGCGACGAGATCCTGCTCGAACGCAACGACCGCTACTGGGGCACCCCGGCCGCGCCGGACCAGATCCTGTTGCGGCGCGGCGGGACTCCCGCGCAGCTGGCCGACTCGCTGCGCACCGGCGACGCCCAGATGGCGCTGGTGCACGGTGGCGTCGCCACCCAGGCGCAGCTGGCGGCGATCCCGTCGGTGCGGACCGCGATCATGCCGCAGTCGCGCACGTTGCAGCTGGTGCTCAACGGCCGCAACCCGGACCTGGCCGACCCGCGGGTGCGTCGCGGCGTGCTGGCGCTGCTCGATCCGGCGCTGCTGGCGACGGTGGGCGCGCAGACCGGCGGCTGGGTGGAACCGGTACGCGCCCAGATCCTCTCGCCCTCCGACCCCGGCTACACCCCCACCCAGCCGCCGCGGCCGAGCCCGGAGGAGGCGTTCGCGCTGCTGGCCGAGGCCGGGTTCGCGCGGGCGCCGGAGCCGCCGCAGGCGGTCTCGCCGACCTCACCCGCGCCGCAGCCGCGTCCGCTGGCCCGTGACGGCCGGTCGCTGGCGGTGCGGATCGGGGCCGTGGTGGGCGATGCCACCGCGCACGCCGTCGCCAGCACCGCCGCCGACCAACTGCGCAGCGCGGGCATCGATGCGAGCGTGCGCACCCTCACCGCCGACGCGCTCTACGGCAAGGAACTGGTCGACGGCGGCGTGGACGCCGTCGTCGGCTGGGAGGTCGCCGGCGGTGATCCGGCCACCGTGCTGGCCTCGCGGTACGGCTGCCCGCCCAGCGGCGCGCCGGTGCCGGACGGCGAGGCGGAGGCGGTGCTGGAGGCGGCGCGCCGGGCGCCGAGCAATCTGTCCGGACTGTGCGACGTGGCGTTGCAGCCCGCCATCGACGCGGCCCTGCGCGGCATCGATGTGCCCAAGGTGCTCGCCGACGCGGAACCGGCGCTGTGGGGCCTGTCGACGGTGCTGCCGATCGTGCAGGACAACCTGGTGGCCGCCGCCGGGCCCGGCGTCGACGGCGCCGCGCTGAACGGAGCGATCCAGGTCGGCATCTTCGGGGACGCGGCGATGTGGCGGAGGATCCCGTGAGTACGGCGACCGGCGGGCTGCTGCTGGTGCACGCGCACCCCGACGACGAGACCATCACCACCGGTGGCACCATCGCCCGCTACCGCGCCCGCGGCGTCCCGGTGACCGTGGTGACCTGCACGCTCGGCGAAGAGGGCGAGGTCATCGGCGAGCAGTGGGCGCAGCTGGCCGCGGATCGGGCCGACCAGCTGGGCGGCTACCGCATCCTCGAACTCACCAGGGCGCTCGACGCGTTGGACGCCGGACCGCCGCGGTTCCTCGGCGGTGCCGGGCGGTGGCGCGACTCGGGGATGGCGGGCACCCCGTCGGCCGAGCATCCGCGCGCCTTCGTCAACTCCGGTCCGGAGGCGGTCGAGGCACTCGTCGAGGTGCTGCTCGACCTGCGGCCGCGGGTGGTGGTGGGGTACGACCCGAACGGCGGCTACGGCCATCCCGACCACATCCGCGCGCACCGGGTGACCACCGAGGCGGTGCGGGCAGCCGCCGAGCGCGGCTGGGACGTGCCGAAGTTCTACTGGACCGTCACCGACGCCGACATGCTGCGCCTGCACACCGAGGCACTCGCCCGGCGCACCGCCGCGGGCCTGCCGGGCGCACTGCCGCGCGGCTGGCGGCTGCCCGCGGCGGACGAGCTGGCCTGCGTCGCCAGCGACACCGTCACCACCACCGTCGACGTCGCGGAGGTGCTGGCGGCCAAGCGGGCCGCGCTGCGCGCGCACGCCACCCAGATCACCGTCGCGCCCTCGGGCCGGGAGTTCGCGCTGTCGAACAACATCGCCCAGCCGGTGCTGCCCGAGGAGCACTACGTGCTGGTGCGCGGCAGGCGCGGTCCCGCCGGGCCGGACGGGCGCGAACACGATCTGTTCGCCGGGCTGGACGGCGACGCCGCCTAGACTCCATGACGTGTACAACTGGGATCTCCAGAACGCCATCGTGGCCTTCGTCGACAGCCTGCGCCCGAGCGCGCAGCAGCAGCACGAGCTGTACATGTCGGTGCTCTACGCGTTCGTCGACATGCAGAGCCATCTGTTGACGCTGCTCGGCTACCCGCCGGTGCCGTGACGGCCCTCGACAAGCGCGCCGATGCGCCGGCCGAACCCACCCGCATCGGCGCGATCGCCCGCGTGGGCACGATGGTGGTGTTGATCCTGGCGGCGCTGTTCACACTCGCGGTCGAAGTGCTGTATCTGCCGATCTACCTGGGCAGTTCGCAGCTGGCCGGCGCGGGACCGGAGCTGGTCGCGGCGCCGCTGGCGGCGCAGCCGGGGTCGGGAGCGGTCCCGGTGCCGATCACGGCGGTGCTCGCCGCGGTCGTCAACATCGCGCTGGTGGCGGCCATGCGCACGCTCACCGACAGCGTCCGGGTGGCGATGCTGCCGGTGATGGCGTGGACGCTCGGGTTCCTGGTGTGCACGTTCCCCGGGCCCGGCGGCGACCTGGTGCTCATGAGCGAATGGCCGACCCTGCTGCTGCTCGTCTGCGGTGTGGGCGCGCCGCTGATCTACGTGTTCCAGCGGGCGACGGGGGTCGCGGGGCGTTGAGCGCGTGAGGGTGCCGCTCGGCGACGGCATCGGTCGTCGCCGGCGCGCGAACCCGCTTCGTCAGCCCGGGTTCCGCGCGGTGGCTCCGCCCGGTCCCGACCTCGACCGGCCCGGCGCGGTTCCCTCGACGTGGGTCGGATCGTCCCGGCTCCCGAGCGCGCCCGGTGTCGCGGCCTCGATGATCGCCCACGCCCGGGCGAGCGGGACGTCGACGACCTGGTAGGCCTTCTTGCCGGCCGCCGTGGCGGCGACCACGGTGGCGATCCCGGCCCGGCGTTGCCAGAAGGTCTGGCGCACCGTCCAGCCGATGATGCCCGGCGCTTCGAGGCAGTCGCGGTCGCGGTCGAGGGAACCGGATCGGGTGATGAGCCAGGCCGGGCCGGTACCGGAGCGGGGGAGCACGGTGTGCCCGAGCCCGCGATACCGATCCTCCGCCAAGGCCAGCGCGAGGAGGAAGAGCACGGCGGGCACCAGCCACCACCAGGCCCCGGCCGCCCAGCCGAAGGTCGGCAGGGCGAACAGCGCCGCCGCCAGTCCGGCGACCGGAGCGATCGCGCGCACGTAGCGACGGCGGCGGGCCACGGGGCCGTGCGGGGTGAGCGGCGCCGACAACTGCGCCGTGCCGGGCGATGCCACCTCCGGTGCGGGCGTTTTCGCCGGGGCAGCGGGCGTCTCGGCCGACATCGTCGACAGGTGCCTGCTGCCCAGCAGTTCGGCCAGGGTGCGTTCGACCGCCGCGCGCGGCGCCTGCGGCAGGATCTTCTGGCGCGGGTTCTCGCCCACCATGATGGCTTCGAGTTCGGCCGCGCCCGCCAGCCGCAGCAGTAGCGGCTCGTTCACGGTGGCGCCGCGGAATCGGGCCAGGTCCAGGGTGATCTGGCGGGTGGTGAACAGCCCGTGGCTCAGGTGCAGGGTGCGGCCGGTGTCGAGCACCCGCAGGCCGAAATAGGTGCTCAGGTAGCGGGCGCAGGCGGCCAGGCTGACCAGCACGACCACGCAGGCCAGCACCGCGAGTCCGATCAGCACGACGACGGCGACGGCGCGGCCCTCCACCGCGTGCGCGGTCTCGGAGGTGATCACCACCTCGCCGAGGCCGAACTGGAAGGCCAGGCCGACGATCGGCGCGACGACGGCGAATCCGGTCAGCGACAGCGGCGCGTACCGCACCCAGGCGGGCTGCCAGTGCCCGATCTCGCGGCCCTGCGGCGCGCGGGTCGTCGGCACGGCCGAATCACCTTCGGCGGGAACCTGTTCGGCGGTGTGCGCGAGCAGTTCGGCGCGCAACGCGGGTGCGGTTCCGGCGGCCAGCGAGTCGAGCCGGAACTTCTCGCCGCTGTCGGCGGCCTGCCCGGTGCCGACGACCACCACGGCCAGCCCGAGCACCCGGTGCAGCAGGTCGGCTTCGATGTCGACCGAGCGGATGCGCGACCGCGGCACCGACAGCGTGCGGCGTTGCAGCAGCCCGGTGCGCAACTCGACATGCGTCGGCCCGACCCGGTAGGTGGTGGTGAACCAGCGGCTCAGCGCGTATCCGACGATCAGCGCCAGCGGCACCAGGCTCCAGCCGTGGTTGCCGCTGCTCGTGCCGAGGATGACCGAACCGATCAACACCGGGATGAACTTGACGACCTCGTTCACCGGATGCACCAACAGCATTCGCCGATCCAACCGCGACCACGGCCGATCGGTCTGCGGTGCGTTCACGTCGCGTCCCCGCGGTGGCGCGCGGCGATCTCGGTGAGCCTGCGCACCGTCTCCTCGGCCACCGGCAGATCCAGACCGGTGATGGTGACCGCCCCGGCGGAGGAGGCGGTCGTGACGGTGACGGTGGCCAGGCCGAGCAGCCGCTCGAGCGGTCCGCGTTCGATGTCGACCGTCTGCACCCGCGAGATGGGCGCGACCCGGCTCTCCTGGGAGAGCCAGCCGACCCGGGTGTAGACGGCCTCGTCGGTGATCTCCCAGCGGTGCACCGCGTAGCGCCACCACGGGACGATCAGCGCGCTGAACACCGCCAGCGCCAGCCCGGCGCAGAGCGCGAGCACCTGCAGTGTGCGCCGCTCCGAATCGACGGCCGCCCAGACGATCAGCGCGACGAACGGGATCACCCACCCGAGCACCGATTGCGCGGTCCAGAGCAGTTTCGCCCGTGGGCTGGGACGCCAGGCCGGATCGGCCATGATCGTGCGCGGCTGCGACATGCCTGTCATCGTCGCACGAGGCCGGAAACCGGCGGGTCGCCCACACGGGTGGAATAGGCCACGCGGCGGCGAGGTTGTGAACGCTCACGACGAGTCCGTGACCGGCCGGTCGTGAGCGCCGCCCCCACCCCGGGGATCGGCACCGCTAGGCTCGGTCGGACGCACTGGAGGGAGACAGTCCAGGATGGTTAGCGCATGATCGAGGGCGTGACCGAGCTAGCGACCCCGAACGTCCCGCCCGCTCCGCCCTCCCCGTCGGCGATGCGCCGGGCGTTGCGCCGGGCCCGCGACGGGGTGAGCCTCAATCTCGACGAAGCCGTCGTGCTGCTGCACGCCCGCGGCGACGACCTGGCCGACCTGTGCCGCAGCGCCGCCCGGGTACGCGACGCCGGGCTCGAGTCGGCGGGCCGGCCCGGCACCATCACCTATTCGCGCAACGTCTTCATCCCGCTGACCCGGCTGTGCCGGGACCGCTGTCACTACTGCACCTTCGTCACGGTGCCGGGCAAGCTGCGGGCCGAGGGCAAGGGCATGTTCCTCGAGCCCGACGAGGTGCTCGACATCGCCCGCCGCGGCGCCGCCCTCGGCTGCAAGGAGGCGCTGTTCACCCTCGGCGACCGGCCCGAGGACCGCTGGCCGGAGGCCGCGCAGTGGCTCGACGAACGCGGCTACGACTCCACGCTGGACTACCTGCGCGCCGTCTCGATCCTGGTGCTCGAGGAAACCGGCCTGCTGCCCCACCTCAACCCCGGCGTGATGAGCTGGGCGGAGATCGCGCGGCTCAAGCCGGTCGCCCAGTCGATGGGCATGATGCTCGAGACCACCGCCACCCGGCTGTTCACCGAGAAGGGGCAGTGCCACCACGGCAGCCCCGACAAGGACCCGGCGGTGCGGCTGCGCGCCATCACCGACGCGGGCAGGCTCTCGGTGCCCTACACCACCGGCATCCTGGTCGGCATCGGCGAGACGCTCACCGAGCGGGCCGAGTCGATCATGGCGATCCGCAAGCAGCACAAGGCCTTCGGGCACATCCAGGAGGTGATCGTCCAGAACTTCCGCGCCAAGGACGACACCGCCATGCGCGATGCCCCCGACGCAGGCTTCGACGAGTTCCGGGCCACCATCGCCGTCACTCGCCTGCTGCTCGGGCCGGACGTGCCGGTGCAGGCGCCGCCGAACCTCGTCTCCCGGCAGGAGTGCCTGGCGCTGATCGAGGCGGGCATCGACGACTGGGGCGGGGTCTCCCCGGTGACGCCGGACCACGTGAACCCGGAGCGGCCGTGGCCGAACCTGGACACCCTGCGCGAGCTCACCGAGGCCAGCGGCTTCACCCTGGTCGAGCGCACCTCGGCGCACCCGAAGTACGTGCGGGCGGGCAATCCGTGGATCGACCCGCGCATCGGCGCCCACGTCGCCGCGCTCACCGACCCGGTGACCGGCCTGGCGAAGGCCGACGCGCTGCCGGTGGGTCTGCCCTGGCAGGAGCCGGACGAGTCGTGGGAGTCGGCGGGCCGCACCGACCTCAACACCGCCATCGACACCGAGGGCCGCAACACCGAGGCGCGCAGCGACGCCGCCCTCGGACAGGACGTGGTCGGCGCCTTCGGCGACTGGGACACCATCCGCGAGCAGGTCCGCGACCTGGCCGTGAACGCGCCCGAACGGCTGGACTCCGACGTGCTCGCCGCGCTGCGCGCCGCCGAACGCGACCCGGCGGGGCTCTCCGACGATCAATACCTGGCGCTGGCCACCGCCGACGGCGCCGAACTCGACGCGGTCGCCGCGCTGGCCGACCAGTTGCGCCGGGACACCGTCGGCGACGACGTGACCTATGTCGTCAACCGCAACATCAACTTCACCAACATCTGTTACACCGGTTGCCGGTTCTGCGCGTTCGCCCAGCGCAAGGGCGACGCCGACGCGTTCACGCTGTCCACCGAGGAGGTCGCCGACCGCGCCTGGGAGGCCTACGTCGACGGCGCCACCGAGGTCTGCATGCAGGGCGGCATCGACCCCGACCTGCCGGTGACCGGGTACGCGGATCTGGTGCGGGCGGTGAAGCGGCGGGTGCCCTCGATGCACGTGCACGCGTTCAGCCCGATGGAGATCGTCAACGGCGCCTCCCGCGGCGGCGAGAGCATCGCCGACTGGCTGACCGCGCTCAAGGAGGCGGGCCTGGACACCATCCCGGGCACCGCCGCCGAGATCCTCGACGACGAGGTGCGCTGGGTGCTCACCAAGGGCAAGCTGCCCAGCTCGGCCTGGATCGAGGTGATCACCACCGCGCACCGTGTCGGGCTGCGGTCCAGCTCGACGATGATGTACGGGCACGTGGACAATCCGAGCCACTGGGTCGGCCATCTGCGCGTGCTGCGCGGAATCCAGGACGAGACAGGCGGTTTCACCGAATTCGTGCTGCTGCCGTTCGTGCACCAGAGCGCGCCGCTGTATCTGGCGGGCGCGGCCCGGCCCGGCCCGACCATCCGCGACAACCGGGCCGCCCACGCGCTGGCGCGGATCATGCTGCACGGGCGGATCGACAACATCCAGACCAGCTGGGTCAAGCTCGGCATCGCGGGTACCCGGGTGATGTTGCAGGGCGGCGCCAACGATCTGGGCGGCACGCTGATGGAGGAGACCATCTCGCGCATGGCCGGGTCGCAGCACGGTTCGGCGAAGACCGTGGCCGAGCTGGCCGAGATCGCCGAGGGCATCGGCAGGCCGGTGCGCGAACGCACCACCGTCTACGGCCGGGTGGACCGGCGGCCCGCGCCGATCGTGCCGGTCGGCTGAACCGAAGCGACCCACGTGAATCCGGGTGAGTTAGGGCAGGCTGACCCGGAGTAACGTGGGTGCTCGGGATAGGGTTTCGCGTGGCGGATCATCCCCGCAGGTGAGGACAGACTAGGAGAACGGCAGTGCCGTACATCATCGCTGAACCGTGCGTTGACGTGAAGGACAAGGCATGCATCGAGGAATGCCCCGTGGACTGCATCTACGAGGGTGGCCGCATGCTGTACATCCATCCCGACGAATGCGTGGACTGTGGTGCATGTGAGCCGGTGTGCCCGGTGGAGGCGATCTTCTACGAAGACGACACCCCGGACCAGTGGAGTGGCTACGTGAACGCCAACGTGGACTTCTTCGACGAGCTGGGTTCCCCGGGCGGCGCGACGAAGGTCGGCAAGGTCGACTACGACCCGCCGTTCATCAAGGAACTTCCCCCGATGGGGGAGTGAGACCACCGGTGGTATCGCGTGGCCGGGTCAGCAGTCTGCTACCCGATTTTCCGTGGGACACCATCGCCGCGGTGAAGGCGAAGGCGGCGGCCCACCCCGGCGGGATCGTCGATCTGTCGGTGGGCACGCCGGTCGACCCGGTCGCCCCGGTGATCCGCACGGCGCTCGACTCCGTCGCGGAGGTGCCAGGGTACCCGACCACCCACGGCACCCCCGAACTGCGCGCCGCCGCGGTGGACGCGCTCAAACGGCGCTACGGCGTGACCGGCGTGGACCCGGCGGCGGTGCTGCCGGTCATCGGCACCAAGGAGCTGATCGCCGGGCTGCCGCGGCTGCTCGGCATCGGCCCGGCCGACCTGGTGGTCATCCCGGAGATCGCCTACCCGACCTACGAGGTGGGCGCGCTGCTGGCGGGCGCGCAGATCCTGCGCGCGGACGGACTGACCCGGCTCGGGCCGCAGTCGCCCGCACTGATCTACCTCAACTCCCCGTCGAACCCGACCGGGCGCGTGCTGGGTGTCGAGCATCTGCGCAAGGTGGTGGCCTTCGCCCGCGAGCGCGGCGCCGTCGTCGCCTCCGACGAGTGCTACCTCGGCCTGTCCTGGGACGCGCGCGCCCTGTCGATCCTGGATCCGCAGGTGTGCGACGGCGATCACACCGGCCTGCTCGCGATCCATTCGCTGTCGAAGACCTCCAACCTGGCCAGCTACCGTGCCGGGTTCGTCGCCGGTGATCCGGAACTGGTGGCCGAGCTGCTCGAGGTGCGCAAGCACTCCGGCATGATGGTGCCCTTCCCGATCCAGGCCGCGATGACCGCCGCGCTGGCCGACGACACTCACGAGGCCCAGCAGCGCGAGCGTTACCGGGTGCGCCGCGAGCAGCTGCGCGCCGCGCTGACCGCCGCCGGTTTCCGCATCGACCACTCCGAGGCGGGCCTGTACCTGTGGTCCACCCGCGGCGAGAACGCCCGCACCACGCTGGACTGGCTCGCCGAGCGCGGCATCCTCGCCGCCCCCGGCGACTTCTACGGCCCGGCCTCCGGCGAGCACGTGCGCATCGCCCTCACCGCCACCGACGAACGGATCGCCGCCGCGGTCGCCCGCCTGACCACGAACTGACGGCGCGAGTGTCCGTGCCACGCGCCGCGTCGT
Organism: Nocardia farcinica; assembly: GCF_001182745.1. Taxonomy (NCBI): domain Bacteria; kingdom Bacillati; phylum Actinomycetota; class Actinomycetes; order Mycobacteriales; family Nocardiaceae; genus Nocardia; species Nocardia farcinica. The sequence continues at coordinate 1,803,704 of NZ_LN868939.1, forward strand.
GGTTGTCAGGTCCATGCCTGTGAGGGTGACAGTGCTCCGGTCGTCTCAGGGTGCGTCCAGCACGCTCGCCGGCACGCCGTAGGGCAGAAATCGCACCCGTCGGCGCTCGTCGGTGTTGTCGCGATGCGCGCGTAGGGCCTCGAGTTCGCTCGGGAAGACCTGGTCGACCCGGGCCTCGCCGCCGTCGTCGAGGCGGTAGATCACCCATACTCCGCTGCCGCTCTCACCGGTGATCTCACCCTCGGGTTCCGGTGGCCGCGCCGGCCGCGATGGGACGAACTGCGCCAGCAGCGACGTGAGCCCGGCGACGCTCGCGTGATCCACCCGATCGAGATAGACGCCGGCTTTGCCGAGCAGGTCGCGCAGCTCGGTGCCCGCTTCGCGTAGTGCGCGTTCGAAGTCTTCCGGGTCGATGCCGAAAGGTCCGTTGGTTGGCATCGCATGTACTCCTGGGACTCGGCGAATGCTGTTTCCCCAGTGTCCTCGGACAACGCCGACTCCGCCACGTCGGCCACGTCGTGCCGTTCGCATCCGCCGACGCGGCCGCGCACGTTCGACGCGACGCGCGACCGCTGGTCGGCCGTTCCGAGCGGGCGCGTAATGCGGCGGTGCGGCCGGGGTTCGGGCTAGCCTTGGTTATGGACGCTGTCACAGTTGTCCCTACGCCCGCCAACGAGCCGGTGCATTCCTACGCTCCCGGGAGTCCGGAGCGGGAGCGGTTGCTGGCGCGGCTGTCGGAGATCTCCGCCGAAACCCTCGATGTGCCCCTGGTGGTGGGCGGCAAGCATCGGCCGGGGATCGGGGAGCGGCACGACATCCGCGCGCCGCACCGGCACGACCTGGTGCTGGGGACCTACACCGATACCACCCACTCCGAAGCCCAAGCCGCCATCGATGCGGCGCTCGCGGCGGCCCCGGACTGGCGGTCGCTGCCCTTCGACGACCGCGCGGCGGTGTTCCTGCGCGCGGCCGACCTGCTGGCCGGGCCGTGGCGGGAGACGCTGGCCGCGGCGACCATGCTCGGCCAGTCCAAATCGGTCGCGCAGGCCGAGATCGACGCGCCGTGCGAGCTGGTCGATTTCTGGCGGTTCAACGTCGCCTTCGCCCGCGAGATCCTGGCCAAGCAACCGCAGTCCTCGCCCGGGGTGTGGAACCGGATGGAGTACCGGCCGCTGGAAGGGTTCGTGTACGCGATCACGCCGTTCAACTTCACCGCCATCGCGGGCAACCTGCCGACCGCGCCCGCGCTGATGGGCAACACCGTGGTGTGGAAGCCCTCGCCCACCCAGACCCTGTCGGCCTACTACACGATGCGCCTGCTCGAGGCCGCAGGCCTGCCGCCGGGCGTGATCAACATGGTCACCGGCGACGGGGTGCAGCTCTCGGAGATCGCGCTGGCCGATCCACGGCTGGCCGGCATCCACTTCACCGGCTCCACCGCGACCTTCCAGTACCTGTGGCAGGAAGTGGGCGCGAACATCGGCCGCTACCACGGCTATCCGCGGCTGGTGGGGGAGACCGGCGGGAAGGACTTCGTTCTCGCGCACCCCTCGGCCGACCCGGCGGCGCTGAGCACGGCGCTGATCCGCGGCGCCTACGAGTACCAGGGCCAGAAGTGTTCGGCCGCCTCCCGCGCCTACATCGCCCGTTCGGTGTGGCGGGAGATGGGGGAGCAGTTTCTGGCCACCGTGGAGGAGTTGCGTTACGGCGATGTCGCGGACCTGTCGAATTTCGGTGGGGCGCTGATCGATCGGCGGGCCTACGACAAGAACGTGGCCGCGATCGAGCGGGCCAGGTCGGCGGGGGTGACCGTCGCCGTCGGCGGCACCTACGACGACACCGACGGCTGGTTCGTGCGGCCCACGGTGCTCGTCTGCGACGACCCGGCCGACGAATCGTTCCGCACCGAGTACTTCGGCCCGATCCTGTCGGTGCACGTCTACGACGACGGCGAGCCCGGCGCCTATTCCGCGATCCTCGCCGAGGTGGAGTCGGCCGCGCCCTACGCGCTCACCGGCGCGGTGTTCGCCCAGGACCGCAAGGCCATCGAACAGGCGTGCACCGCACTGCGTTTCGCGGCGGGCAATTTCTACATCAACGACAAGCCCACCGGCGCGGTGGTCGGCCAGCAGCCCTTCGGCGGCGCCCGGGCCTCGGGCACCGACGACAAGGCGGGCTCACCGTTGAACCTGCTGCGCTGGGTGGCGCCGCGCACCGTCAAGGAGACGTTCGCACCGCCCACCGACCACCGCTACCCGCACATGCGGACCTAGTCAGACCAGCGGTTTGCCCGCCCGCAGGCGCCTGCGCAGGTCCCACAGGTAGAAGTTCATCGGGAACAGGCGCAGCGCCCGCGGCAGCCGCCGGTGCACCGCGCCGATCACGAGTAGCAGCAGTCGCAGCGCGTGCTCGCGCATCGGCGACCAGGTCATGCCCATCTCGTCGCGCAGATGTTGCGGCAGCAGGCCGGTGACGACGAACCGGTGGAACGGCGCGTTGAGACGCAGCGGCAGCGGCAGCATCCTCAAGTCGATGAGGCCGTCGAAGTAGGCGCGGGTGCGCGCGTCGATGGACTTGGTCGCGAGCTCGGCCGTCCAGTATTCCTGGAACGCCTGCCGGTCGGCGGGCCACATCTCCGGGCGCATCTGCAGGGTGGTGCCCAGTCGGGCGGAGTAGGCGTAGAGGGCGTCGGCCGTGGCGTCGTCGAGCGGGCCGTGCAGGCGTTCCTCGGTGTCGAGGATGCCGTAGAACAGGCAGGCCGCCACCCACAACTGCAGCTTCGGGTCGAAGGCGTTGTACTTGACCGGGCTCTCGGAGGTGGAGCGGACGCTGCGGTGCGAGGTGTTGACGGCCTCGCGGTAGGCCTCGCGCTCGGCGTCGGTGCCCATCATGGCGACGGCGAGGTAGGTGAGGGTGGTACGCAGCCGCTTGAACGGGTGCAGCGTCACCTTGCCGGAGTCGACCGTGCTCTCCAGCACGCCGTAGGCGACCGGGGGGTGGCTGAGCTGCATGATCACATTGGCGGTACCGCCGAGGAAGGCGGCGATGCCGCTCCAGAACTCTTCCATGTGGAAGTCCTCGCCGGTACCGTAGCGGCTGCTCGGCGTCGGTTCGGGCGTCGTTGCACGAAGGGGCGCGCTCATCGTCGTCCTCGTCTTTCCGTCTGCGAGAGGATGAGAAGATTCTCACCTCAGACTCTCACTGCGACGGTCCGCTGTCAAAGGAGATGATGGCGGCGGGAATGAGAGGAATGTCGGTGAACCTTCTCACCGGCGGTCGCCGCTGTCAACGGCCGGGCGGACGCTGACGGTATGCGATGCTGGCAGTGTCATCGTTTCGCGCAGGCGGATGAGGTGAGGAAGACATGGCGAGGTTGACCAAACTGCTCCCGCTGGTCCGCAACAGCGGCCCCGAGGACACCAATCAGAGCCGCGTCCTGGACGCGGCCCTGCTGGCGTTCCTCGACTTCGGCATCAAGCGGACCAGCATGGTGGAGGTCGCGCGCCGCTGCGGGCTCTCCCTCGCCACCCTCTACCGGCGCTTCGCCAGCAAGAACGATCTCATCGAGGCCGTCGCGCTACGCCAGACCCGCGACTTCATCACCGGGGTCGACGAGGTGCTGGCCCGCCAGGTCGACCGGGACGCGGGTGCCGAGGACCAGATCGTGGAGCTGTTCGTCGCCTTCCTCAAGGGGCTGCGCGAGAACCAGCTGGTGCATCGTCTGCTGGCCACCGAGCCCGAACTGGTGCTGCCCTTCCTCACCGTGCGCGGCGCCCCTATCATCGAGCTGGGCCGCGACTACCTGTCGGAGTTCATCCGCCGGCTCCAGGACGAGGGCAAACTGCCCGCCTACGATCCCGAACCGCTGGCCGAGATGATCGCCCGCACCGCGGTCTCGATGGCGCTCACCCCGCAGACGGTCATCCCGCTCGGCGACGACGAACAGGCGCGCCGGTTCGCCCGCGACCACGTCGTGGTGTCGTTCCGGGTGCCGCAGGCCGAGGTCAAGGCCCCGTGAGCACCGTCGGCAGCTCGACCAGCGCGCCGAGGACGTCGGCGGTCTGCTCGTCCGGGCTGCCGTAGGTGTGGGCGGCGACGGTGAATCCGGGGCCGAAGGAGGCCGAAGCCACCTCGGGCACACCGAAATCCGACCAGCCCCACTTGGTGCCGAGCACGCCGGGGATCTGCGCGGTGCCCCAGTCCTGCGGGGTGCCGTCGGCGGCCGTCGGCGCGGCGGTGGCCATCCAGCCCAGGATCGGGGAGGCCGGGTCGGTCCGGGTCTTGGCGGCCAGGAAGGTCGCGACGTCGGCGGTGCTGGTGCTGGATGTCGTCCAGTCCGCGCCCGCGGTCTCGGTGAGCCCGTATTCGGTCGCGATCGCCTCGATCGCACCCGGGTACTTCGCGGCCAGCGTGCTCGCCGCGCCGTCGTCGGAGTAGCGGATCATCCGCTCGCCGAGTTCCAGATCCTGCGCCGACCCGTCCCCGTGCCGCAGCGCGTAGTCGACCAGGTAGAGCTTGGCCAGCGAGAGCGCCCCGCGCCGCTCGTGCTCGTTGCCGGTGCCCCAGGCCATCCCGATGTCGGTGCGCACCGAGATCGCGGTCCGCGGCGGCACCTGCTCGGTGTCCTCGGCCGGCTCGGCCGCGGCGAACCCTGCCGTGACCGTCAGCCACGTCCCCGCGACGAGCGCGGCCACCATCGTCCGGTTCCGCACGGCACACCTCCGGCTGGCTCGCTGATGCACCGGTAATCACCGGGTACGCCGGTTTCAAACCTCGCGGGTGCGGCCGGATCCATTCACACCAGGGGCAAGCCCAGGCGGCGGCGCAGTCGCATGTCCCAGAGGAACGCGTTGACGGGGAAGGTCTTCACGGGGCGGGGCAGCCGGTCCTCGACCGCGCCGACGGTGGTCAGCAGGCGGGCGAGGCGGCGGTCGTCGCGGGGACTCCAGCGCATGCCCATCTGCTCGCGCAGGCGTTCGGGGAGCAGTCCGGCGACCATCCAGCGGTGGAACGGGGCGACGGCGAGTCGCACCGGGCGCGGGAACATCTTCAGATTCACCAGGTCCCAGAAGTACTCCCGCACGGGCGGGTCGATGCGGGTGGTGGCCAGGTGCTCGCGCCAGTAGGTGTCGAAGGCGGCGCGGTCGGGCGGCCACTGGGCGGGGTGCATCTGCAGGGTGGTGCCGAGCCGTTCGGCGGCGCGGTAGAAGCCGTCGGCGGTGCCGGGGTCCATCGGGCCGTGCATCCGCTCGTACAGGTCGCGCGCGCCCCAGTACAGGCAGGCCGCGACCCAGAGTTGCAGTTCGCGGTCGAAGGCGTTGTAGCGGACGGGGCTGTCCGGGCCGGAGCGGACGGCGCGGTGCGCGGCGTCGACCGCGGCCCGGTAGGCGGCGCGCTCGTCGTCGCTGCCGAGCATGGCCACGGCGAGGTAGGTGAGCGTGGTGCGGGTGCGTTTGATCGGGTGCAGCATGATCTTGCCGCTGTCCACGGTGCTCTCGAGCACGCCGTAGCCGACGGGCGGCAGGCTCAACTGCATGATGACGTTGGCGGCCGCGCCGAAGAAGGCGGCCGAGCCGTCGAGGTGGTCGCGGATGTCGTAGGCGGGCGGCTCGTGCCGGGCGGGCGTGCGCAACGGGCTGGTCATCACGGCCCCGTTCTCGTCGTTGAGAGGGATATGCTTCGACGCTCTCACCGTGTCGCAGGTGTGTCAACAGTCGCCCGCGGGCCTCGACCGATTCGTGACGCGACGGGGGAGACGGCGGCCGCCGCGGCCCCGCGCAGTAGGTTGACCCCATGGCGTTCGGTGCACCCCTGCTGCTCAGTTCCCTGAATCCCGCCGCGGTCGCCGCGGGCGCCGACATCCCCGACGCCGTCACCATCGACGGCGTGACCCTCTCGCGCAGCGATCTGCTCGGCGCGGCCACCTCGGTGGCCGAACGAGTGGCGCGTGCGGAGCGGGTGGCGGTGCTGGCCCGCCCGACGGTGCGCACCGTGCTCGCGGTGGTCGGCAGCCTGCTCGCCGGTGTCACGGTGGTGCCGGTGCCGCCCGATTCCGGCGCGGCCGAACTCGCCCACATCCTGGCCGATTCCGGCGCACAGGCGTGGCTCGGCGACGCACCGGACCACACCGATCTGCCGGTGATCCCGGTCCGGGTGCACGCCCGCTCCTGGCACACCTATCCCGAACCCGACCCCGCCGCACCGGCTTTCGTGCTCTACACCTCCGGCACCACCGGGCCGCCCAAGGGCGTGGTGCTCAGCCGTCGCGCCATCGCCGCAGGCCTGGACGCGCTGGCCGAGGCGTGGGAGTGGACCGCGAACGACACTCTCGTGCACGGGCTTCCGCTGTTCCACGTGCACGGGCTGGTGCTCGGGGTGCTCGGCCCCCTGCGGGTGGGCAGCCCGCTGGTGCACACGGGCAAGCCGACCCCGCGGGCCTACGCCGAGGCGAAGGGCACGCTGTACTTCGGGGTGCCGACGGTGTGGTCGCGCATCGTGGAGGATCCGGAATCGGCCCGCGCGCTGCGGGATGCGCGCCTGCTGGTCTCGGGGTCGGCGCCGCTGCCGGTGCCGGTGTTCGAGCGGCTGCGCGAACTCACCGGCCACGCGCCGGTCGAGCGCTACGGCATGAGCGAGACCATGATCACCCTGTCCACCCGGGCCGACGGTGAACGCAGGCCCGGCTGGGTGGGCGTGCCGGTGCGCGGCGTGCAGACCCGCTTGCGGGACGAGTCCGGCGTGCCGGTGCCGCACGACGGCGAGAGCATCGGCGGCCTGCAGGTGCGCGGCCCGATGCTTTTCGACGGCTACCTGGGCCGCCCCGACGCCACCGCCGCGAGCTGGACCGAGGACGGGTGGTTCAGCACCGGCGACGTCGCCGCCATCGACCCGGACGGATTCCACCGCATCGTCGGCCGCGAGTCCGTCGACCTCATCAAGTCCGGCGGCTACCGCATCGGCGCGGGCGAGGTGGAGACCGCCCTGCTCGGCCACCCCGCGGTGGCGGAGGCGGCCGTGGTCGGCCTCGCCGACGACGACCTGGGCCAGCGGGTGGTCGCCTTCGTCGTCGCGCGGGCCGGGCACGACCAGGACGACCTGCCGACGGCGCTGATCGGCCATGTGGCCGACCAGCTCTCGGTGCACAAACGCCCCCGCGAGGTGCGGGTGGTCGACTCGCTGCCGCGCAACGCGATGGGCAAGGTCCAGAAGAAGGCCCTGGCCGCCGGTGGCTGAGCACCGGCGGGCGCGGACTCAGTTGTGGGCGTGCAGGTCCTCGTTGAGTTCGATGCCGGTGCCCTTGCGGTGCACCACCTCGACCGCGCCCGTGGTGGAGTTGCGGCGGAACAGCAGGTTGTCGCGGCCGCTGAGGTCGGCGGCCTTGACGACCTGCCCGTCGGCGGTGGTCACCTTGGTGCCCGCGGTCAGGTAGAGGCCCGCCTCGACGACGCAGTCGTTGCCCAGCGGGATGCCGAGGCCGGAGTTGGCGCCGAGCAGGGACCGCTCGCCGATCGAGATGACGGTGGTGCCGCCGCCGGAGAGCGTGCCCATGGTGGAGGCGCCGCCGCCGATGTCGGAACCGTCGCCCACCACGACACCGGCCGAGATGCGGCCCTCGACCATCGAGGCGCCCAGCGTGCCCGCGTTGAAGTTGACGAAGCCCTCGTGCATGACCGTGGTGCCCGCGGCGAGGTGGGCGCCGAGCCGGACCCGGTCGGCGTCGCCGATGCGCACGCCCGCGGGCACGACGTAGTCGACCATGCGGGGGAACTTGTCCACGCTGTAGACGGTCACCGGGCCGCGGGCGCGCAGCTTCAGGCGGGTCTGTTCGAAGCCGTCCACGGCGGCCGGGCCGTGGTTGGTCCACACCACGTTGGCGAGCAGGCCGAACTGGCCCTCCAGGCTCACCTCGTGCGGCTTGACCAGGCGGTGCGAGAGCAGGTGCAGGCGCAGGTAGACGTCGTGCGCGTCGACCGGCGCGGCGCTCAGGTCGGCGATGGTGGTGCGCACCGCGACGACCTCGACGCCGCGGGCCTCGTCCACACCGAGCAGCGCGGCGTAGCCCTCGGGCGCCTCGGTGAGGCGCTCGGTGCCGGTCTCGGTGAACGTGCCGAGTTCCGGGCTCGGGTACCAGGTGTCCAGGACGGTGCCGTCCGTGGTCACGTTGGCGATGCCGACTGCTGTTGCTCCCTGAGTGCTCACGTCGTCAGAGGTTACCCACCCGCCCGGCGCCCGTGGTGGGCTACCTCGCGGTCGTAGGCTGGCCCGGTGACCATCGACCTGTCCGCCGATCCCATCGCCCTCACCGCCGCCCTCGTCGACATCCCCAGCGTCTCACTGGACGAGCGCGCCATCGCGGATGTCGTGGAACGGGCACTGCGGGAGCAGACCACCGGGTTCGAGGTGCTGCGGCACGGCAACGTCGTGCTCGCCCGCACCCAGCGCGGCCTGCCGACCCGGGTGATCCTGGCCGGGCACCTGGACACCGTGCCGATCGCCGACAACGTGCCGAGCCGCTTCGGCACCGGCCCCGACGGCGAGCAGCTGCTGCACGGCTGCGGCACCGTCGACATGAAGTCCGGCGACGCGGTGTTCCTGCACCTGGCCGCGACGGTGACCGACCCCGTGCACGACCTCACCTTGATCTTCTACGACGGCGAGGAGATCGCCGCCGAGTACAACGGCCTCGGCCACATCGAACGCGACCTGCCCGAATGGCTCGACGGCGACCTGGCCGTGCTCGGCGAACCCTCCGGCGGCTGGATCGAGGCGGGCTGCCAGGGCACGCTGCGGGTGCGGCTGCGCACCGCGGGCGTGCGGGCGCATTCGGCACGGGCCTGGATGGGGGACAACGCGATCCACCGGCTGGCGCCGGTGCTGGCGCGGCTGGCCGACTACCGGGCCAGGCAGGTCGACATCGACGGCTGCGTGTACCGCGAAGGACTGTCCGCGGTGGCGGTGCGCGGCGGGGTGGCCGGCAACGTGATCCCCGATGTCGCCGAGGTGGACGTCAACTTCCGCTTCGCCCCCGACCGTGACCTGGACCAGGCGATCGCCCACGTGCGCGAGGTGTTCGCCGGGCTGGAGGTGGAGTTCGAGGTGACCGACGCCGCACCGGGCGCGCTGCCCGGCCTCACCGCGCCCGCGGCGAAGGCGCTCATCGAGTCGGTGAACGCGCACGGCGGCGGCGGGGTGCGGGCCAAGTACGGCTGGACCGACGTGTCGCGTTTCGCCGCCCGCGGCATCCCCGCGGTGAACTTCGGTCCCGGCGACCCGAACCTGGCGCACAAGCGCGACGAGCATGTGCCGACCGCGCAGATCACCGCGGTCACCGCGATGCTGCGCGCCTACCTCACCGGCGCGGTCTGAGCGTCACCGAGCATCCGTTCGGCGTTCACCGCCGCGGCCGAGTGCGGTGGCACCGGACCGGTAGCGTGAAAGCATGTCGATCGATGTCCCCGAGAACGAGGTAGGCGCCGAACCGCGCAACCGGGCAGCCGCCAAACCGAAGCCGACCGCCAAGTTCCGTGGCCCGATCATGTTCCGCCGGGACCGCAAGCCCGGCGTGCGCACCGCCGACCGCAACCTGCTCGACACCAGGGCCGACGGCGACTGGGTGCACACCGACCCCTGGCGGGTGCTGCGCATCCAGGCCGAGTTCGTGGAGGGCTTCGGCGCGCTGGCCGAACTGCCGCACGCGGTGACCGTCTTCGGGTCGGCGCGCACCCCGGTCGACCACCCCGAGTACGAGGCCGGTTACGCCATCGGCGCGGCGCTGGCGCGGGCCGGCTTCGCGGTGATCACCGGCGGCGGCCCGGGTGCGATGGAGGCCGCCAACCGCGGCGCCAGCGAGGCGGGCGGCTACTCGATCGGCCTCGGCATCGAACTGCCCTTCGAGCAGAGCCTCAACGACTGGGTGGACCTGGGCATCAACTTCCGCTACTTCTTCGTCCGCAAGACGATGTTCGTGAAGTACTCCGAGGCGTTCGTCTGCCTGCCGGGCGGCTTCGGCACACTCGACGAACTGTTCGAGGCGCTCACCCTGGTGCAGACCGGCAAGATCACCCGGTTCCCGATCATCCTGTTCGGCAGCTCCTACTGGGCGGGCCTGGTGGACTGGATGCGCGGCTCCCTGGAGGGTTTCGGCAAGATCTCGCCCGGCGACATCGATCTGCTGCACGTGACCGACCACGTCGACGAGGTGGTCGACATCATCGCGCGCGCCGCCGAGCAGCGCGCCGAGCTGGACACCTACGGAACGGAGGATCAGTGGTGACTCGCGCACCGTTCGCGGTCTGCGTCTACTGCTCGGCCAGCACCACCGACACCGAACAGCTCGCGCTGGCGACCCGCGTCGGCGCCGAGATCGCCCGTCGCGGCTGGCAACTCGTCTCCGGCGGCGGCAACGTCTCGATGATGGGCGCGGTCGCCACCGCGGCCCGCGCGGGCGGCGCCAACACCGTCGGCGTGATCCCGAAACACCTGGTGCACAAGGAAGTCGCCGACGTCGACGCCGACGAGCTGATCGTCACCGACACCATGCGCCAGCGCAAACAGATCATGGAGGACCGCGCCGACGCCTTCCTCACCCTGCCGGGCGGGATCGGCACCCTCGAGGAGTTCTTCGAGACCTGGACCGGTGGCTACCTCGGCCAGCACGACAAGCCGGTCGTCGTGCTCAACCACGACGGCTTCTACACCGGCCTGTTCCGCTGGCTCGACGAACTCGCCGAGCGCATGCTGGTCGCCCCGGCGGCGCGCAAGCGGATCACCGTCGCCGACGACCTCGACAGCGCCTTCGCCGCACTGTGCCGGGCCGAACGGGGGAGTGCCGCGGCGTCCTGAGGGAATCCGGATGAGCAGCAGACAACGGCACACCCCGAGGAGACCACAGACGTGACCACCCAGACCCGCACCACGGTCGGCCTGCTCGATCTCGCCCGTGCCCTGCCCGGCATGGCCCTCGACGCCCCGGTCATGGCGCGCAACGCCCTCGGCATGCTCACCGGGCCCGGCGCCAAGGCATCGGTCGGGCTGTTCTTCCAGCGCACCGCGCACCGGCACCCGCACCGCGTCTTCCTGCGCTTCGAGGGCGCCGCCTACACCTACCGGGAGGCCAATGCCGAGGTGAACCGGTACGCGGCGGTGCTGTCCGGGCGCGGCGTCGGCCGCGGCGACGTGGTCGGGGTACTGATGACCAACCGGCCCGAGACGCTGTTCGTGGTGCTGGCGACGGTGAAGCTCGGCGCCACCGTCGGCCTGCTCAACCACAACCAGCGCGAGAAGGTGCTCGCGCACAGCTTCGGCCTGCTCGACAGTGTGCTGAACGTGGTCGGCGCCGAATGCCGGGAGGCGCTCGAGTCGCTACCCGAGCCGCTGGCGAACGTCCTGGCCGCCGAGGAACTGCACGAGGCCGCCCGCGGCGCCGAGGCGAGCGATCCGGCGGTCTGCGCCGAGATCACCGCGCGCGAACGAGCTTTCCTCATCTTCACCTCGGGCACCACCGGCCTGCCCAAGGCCAGCGTGATGACCCATCACCGCTGGGCCAAGAGCATGCACGGCCTCGGCGGTCTCGGAATCCGCTTGCGCGGCGACGACGTCATGTACTGCTGCCTGCCGCTGTACCACAACAACGCCCTCACCGTCGCCCTCTCCGCGGTGCTCGCCGCCGGCGCGACCTACGCACTGGGCAGGCGGTTCTCGGCGTCCGCGTTCTGGGACGAGGTGATCCGCGAACGCGCCACGGCGTTCATCTACATCGGGGAACTGTGCCGGTACCTGCTGAACCAGCCGCCGCGGCCGACCGACCGGCAGCACCGGGTGCGGCTGGCCGTCGGCAACGGGCTGCGCCCGCAGCTGTGGGACGAGTTCACCACCCGCTTCGGCATCGACCGGGTGGTCGAGTTCTACAGCGCCAGTGAGGCGCCCATCGCCTTCGTCAACGCGTTCGGGGTGAGCCACACCGCCGGGTTCGGGCCGCTGCCCTACGCGATCGTGGAGTACGACGAGGAGACCGGCGCCCCGCGCCGCGGTCCCGACGGCAGGCTGCGCCGGGTGCGCTCCGGCGGCGTCGGCCTGCTGCTGGCCAAGGTCACCGGCAGGCAGCCCTTCGACGGCTACACCGACCGCGAGGCCACCGAGGCCAAACTGGTCCGGGATGCCTTCCGCCCCGGCGACGTGTGGTTCGACACCGGTGACCTGGTGCGCGATCAGGGCTGGTGGCACATCGCCTTCGTCGACCGGCTCGGCGACACCTTCCGCTGGAAGGGCGAGAACGTCGCCACCACCGAGGTGGAGAACGCACTGGCCCACCACGATTCGATCGCCGAGGCCGTGGTGTTCGGTGTCGACGTGCCCGGCACCGACGGCAAGGCCGGCATGGCGGCGGTGACCCTGCACCCGGATGCCGAGTTCGACGGCCGCGGGCTCGCCCGGGTCGCCTACGAGCAGTTGCCCTCCTACGCGGTGCCGCTGTTCCTGCGGGTCGTGCCCGAGCTGGAGCAGACCTCGACCTTCAAGAGCCGCAAGGTGGAACTGCGCAAGCAGGGCTACCAGCCGGACGAGCACAGCCAGCTGTACGTGCTGGCCGGACGGACCGACGGCTACGTGCCCGCCTACGACGACTACCCCGCCGAGGTGGCGGCCGGGCGCGCGCCGAAGAACTGATCGGGGCCCTCGGTACAGTCGTGGTCATGTTCAGCCCGCCCGCAGCGCCGCTGCCCACCCTGTGCGGCAAGCCGGTCGCGACGGACCGGGCGCTGGTGATGGCCATCGTCAACCGCACCCCGGACTCGTTCTACGACCGCGGCGCCACCTTCACCGACGAGGCCGCGATGGCCGCCGTCGACCGCGCGGTCGCCGAGGGCGCCGACCTGGTGGACATCGGCGGGGTGAAGGCGGGCCCGGGCAACGAGGTCGACGCTGCCGAGGAGACGCGGCGGGTGGTGCCGTTCGTGGCCGCCATCCGCGCCGCCTATCCCGACCTGCTGATCAGCGTCGACACCTGGCGTTCGGAGGTCGCGCGGGCCGCCGTGGCCGAGGGCGCCGACCTGATCAACGACACCTGGGCCGGCGCCGACCCGGAACTGGTGCGGGTGGCCGCCGAACACGGTGCGGGCATCGTGTGCAGCCACACCGGCGGCGCCGTTCCGCGCACCCGCCCGCACCGCGTCCGCTACGCCGACGTGGTGGCCGAGGTCACCGAGACCGTCGTGGCCGCCGCCGAGCGGGCGGCCGCGGCGGGCGTGCGCACGGACTCGATCCTCATCGATCCGACCCACGATTTCGGCAAGAACACCTATCACGGGCTCGAACTGTTGCGGGGATTGGACGTTCTTGTAAACAGCGGGTGGCCGGTCCTGATGGCGCTGAGCAACAAGGACTTCATCGGGGAGACTCTAGGTGTCGGTCTTTCCGAACGACTGGAGGGCACATTGGCAGCAACGGCGTGGTCCGCCGCCGCGGGCGCCCGGGTCTTCCGCGTTCACGAGGTCGCGCACACGCGGCGGGTGGTGGACATGATCGCCGCGATCCAGGGCATCCGGCCCCCCGCACGAACCCTGCGAGGTCTGGTATGAAAATCCAACACCGCGAGTCCGCCTGGGCGAGCACGAATACCTGGGACAACCCCGAATGGGCGGTCGAGGAGCTGATCGCCGCCAAGAACGGGCGCACCGTGTCGGTGGTGCTGCCCGCCCTGAACGAGGAGCGCACCGTCGCCGACGTCGTCGCCAGCATCCGCCCGCTGGTGGGCACACTGGTCGACGAACTGGTGGTGCTCGACTCCGGTTCCACCGACGCCACCGCCGAACGGGCGCGCGCGGCCGGCGCCGAGGTCGTCACCCGGGAACAGGCGGTCCCCGAACTCGACCCGGTGCCGGGCAAGGGCGAGGTGCTGTGGCGTTCGCTGGCCGTCACCAGCGGCGACCTGATCGCCTTCGTCGACTCCGATCTCATCGACCCCGACCCGGCCTTCGTGCCCAAGCTGCTCGGCCCGCTGCTGCTGGTCGAGGACATGCACCTGGTCAAGGCCTACTACCGGCGCCCGCTGCGGCAGGGCTCGGCGGTGGAGGCGCACGGCGGCGGCCGGGTCACCGAACTGGTCGCGCGGCCGCTGCTGGCGGCCCTGCGGCCGGAACTGTGCGCGGTGCTGCAACCGCTCGGCGGCGAATACGCGGGCACCAGGAAACTGCTCACCTCCGTGCCGTTCGCTCCCGGCTACGGCGTGGAGATCGGGCTGCTGCTCGACACCTACGACCGGCTCGGCCTGTCGGCCATCGGCCAGGTCAACCTGGGTGTGCGCACGCACCGCAACCGGCCGCTGTCCGACCTCGGGGTGATGAGCAGGCAGATCCTGGGCACCGTGCTCGGCCGCAGCGGCGTCGTCGACTCCGGCGCGGCGCTCACCCAGTTCCCCCTGGTGGACGACACCTTCACCGCCCGCAGCACCGAGGTCTCCCTGACCGACCGCCCCCCGATGAACACCCTCCGCCCCACCCGCGCCGCCGCCTGAGCGGGTCAGCGCCCGGAGCGGGAGCGCAGCGTGGCCGCGTAGGGCGTCCCGCTCGGACGTAATCGGGTACAGCCTGAGCGGGTCAGCGCCCGGAGCGGGAGCGCAGCGTGGCCGCGTAGGGCGTCCCGCTCGGGCGGAATTGGACTCAGCCTGAGCGGGTCAGCGGTGGATGGGGCCGCTCATTCGGTCCAGCGCCCGGCCCGTGGCTCCCGAGCGTTCGGCCAGGATCTGCGCGACGATGGATATCGCCGTCTCCTCCGGTGTGCGCGCGTTGAGGTCCAGGCCGAGGGGGCTGTGCAGGCGGGCCAGCGTGGCCTCGTCGAGTCCGTCCTCGCGCAGCCGGGCCAGCCGTGCGGCGTGGGTGCGGCGGGAGGCGAGCGCGCCGACGAACCCCACGCCGGGCAGGGTCAGCGCGGTCCGCAGCATCGGCACATCGAACTTGGCGTCGTGGCCGAGCACACACACCACCGTGCGGGCATCGATCCGGCCGGCCGCCTGCTCGGCCGCCAGATATCGGTGCGGCCAGTCCACGACCACCTCGTGTGCGGCGGGGAACCGGGCGGGCTGGGCGAAGGCCGCCCTGGCATCGACCAGGGTCACCCGGTAGCCCAGTCGGCCGCCGACGCCGGTGAGCGCGTAGGCGAAGTCGTTGGCCCCGCTGACGATCATGCGTGGCGGAGCGGGCGCGACGTGCAGGAAGACGGGCGCCGCGGCGGCGATGGCACTACGGCCCTCGGCCAGCAGCGCGGCGGCCTCGCGCCGGAGCCCGTCGCCGGGTTCGCCACCGGGTTCGCCATCGTCGAGCACGCTCCATGCCGCGTCGGCGTCGAGCGTCGTCGCCAGGACCACCGGTTCGCCCGCGGCCAGGGCCCGGCGCAGGCGTTCGAGTACCGGCAGGCGGGAGCTGTCGACCCGTTCCACGAAGACGCGGAGTTCGCCGCCGCACGGCAACCCGACCTCGACGGCGTCCTCCCGCACGTATCCGAAGCGCTCGAGGGTCGCCGGACCACCCGCGATCACCGGCTGCGCGGCCGCGACCACCGCCGCCTCGACACAGCCGCCGGACAGGGAGCCGAACACGGTGCCGTCGGGGCCGAGCGTCATCGCCGCCCCCGGCTCCCGCGGCCCCGGTCCGCTCGTGCCCACCACCCGGGCCAGCACCGTCGGTCCGCGCGGCACCAGCTCGAGCAGCCGTTCCACCATCTCCCGCACGGCAACCACCCCTTCCGACCGGCCGTCCCGCCCCGACCAACCGATGCTGTGATGCTATCGAGCGCGGCGGCCGCCGTCGCGGCAAATCGATGGGCCGCGCTGGATTTTCGGGTCGGTGCGACGCGGAATCGTTGCTCGAACCGGTGGGTGCTGGTCGCCGTGCGCCGCGGGAAGTCGCCGGTGCCGCACGGGTTTCCGGTGCCCGGCCTGCGCCGGGGCGAGTCGTCAGCCGGCGGCGGATTCGCGTTCGGCCGGCTTGCGGGCACCACCGTCGTCTGCGGGATCGTTCTCGCTCGCCGCGGCGCCGCCGGTGTTCGGCGGGGCCGGCTCCGCGGCCGCACCGCCGCCGGTGTTCTGCGGGCTCGGTTTCGTGACCGACATCGGCTTCGCCGGGTTCGCTGCGGATTGCGGGGTGGTCGCGCTCGCGGGGGGCCGGCGGCTTGCCGGGTCCGGGTCCGGTTGCGGGGTTGTCGCGACAGCGGCAGCTCCGGCGGTGTCCGCCTCGTGGGTCTCGGAACGCGAACCGCCGTCCACCCGCTCGGCCGCCGCGTCCATGGCGCGGCCGGGCTCCTCCGCCGGCGTGCCGTCCTCCGCCGTCCGCGCGACCTGCGGGATCTCCCCGGTGTGCCCGGGCGAGCGAGCCTCTTCCGCCAATCGGGCCTGGAGTTCGGCGACGGTGATCTGCGGTCCCGGCCCCTCGGTGCGACGGATCACGCCGACGACGACGCCGACGAAGGCGGCCACGAAGACCGCGATGCCCACGATCACGATGAGGTTCATCGTCGCCTTCCCGCAGTGTCTGCCGCCGCGCCGTCGTGGCGGATGCCGAGTGCGGACGCCGGATTCGCAGAGTCCGATGTCCACCCTATCCGAGGATAGTTACCTGTCGGCAATCTAAGCACCGTGCGGGGTGTCGCGAGTTCAGGGGTGGCGTGAGCAGGAACACAACGGCGCTGAGCGCGCGAAAAACCCTGCCTTCGGACGGTTTCCAGTTACCGATCGGTCAACGGGGCCGCTGGCCGTTCGTGCGGGGGTCGCCCAGGTGCCGGTAGACGGGGGTGAGCAGGTCGGCGTCGACGGGTTCGCCGGTCGAGCGGTCGTAGCGCACCGCGATGAGCACCGAGAACAGGTGGTGCTCGGCGCGTTCGTGCAAGCCGGCCAGGCGGGTGGCGAGCAGACGCACCGCGCCGAGCGAACCGGGCGGGTGCAATCCGTCGATGATGAGGCAGCTGCCCCGGCCGTCGGGGCGCGGCAATCGGGCCAGGTAGGCGATGTCGTGCGGTTCCGGTCCGGCGGGCCGGTAGACCCGGCGGGCGGCGCGGTCCTCGATGGCGCGGCGCGAATCGCCGGGCCGGGCCACGGTGCGCCGCAGGCGCGGATCGGCGGCGACGAACCGGCGCAGGGTGGGGGAGAGCTCCGGTCCGCCGAGCACGATCACACCGTCGCGATTGAGGTCGACCGGGCGGCCCGGCGCGAAGTACTCGATGGTGGCGGGAAAGCCCAACTCCCGCAACAGTTCGACGAGTCGGTCGGCCGCGGTCGGGTCGGGGGCGCCGGGCAGGCGACCGGCACGGGCCTCCGGGGTGAGCACGGTCAGCGCGCCGTGCCCGAAGAACAGGCCCTCGGGTGCGGGGCCCTGGGTGCTCACCTGGTGGATGCGGGCGCGGGAAAGTCCGGCGGCCGCACCGATTCTGGCGAAGGTCCAGCCTTCGGCGTGCAGTTCCCTGATCACCGCACGGCGAATTCTGGTGAGTTCGTTGATCGTCTGCTGCGCAGCCGCCACCCCCTCGGTGGCCGCCTTGAGTCTTTCGACCTTGTCCTCGATCGCGAAGACCCGCGCCACGTCATCGGCCGACATGTCCGAAGTTTAGACAGCTCGACAGCCGACGGCGTAAATCCGGCTTGACGGCCGTACTTTCCTACAGCCCAGTCGGTTTGGCGATCACTCGGCGTGCCGCGCGTGACACGCCGAGGACCTGTGACTCACGTGGCGTCGGTGTCGATCGGGGGATGCTCGTTGCGCGCCAAAGGTTTTTCCATTTTCGGCTTCGGGAAGTCCGGCATCCCGCTGTTCGTGCCGTAGAGATCGGCCGTGGTGGGGACCGCCTTCTCCAGATCGCGCAGCACCGTGTCGTCGCCGTTGAGCAGGTGCTTGGTGACCAGACCGCGCGGCGTCATCCCGCGCAGCTCGTTGAGTTCGGCCAGCGGCTTGCGCAGATCGTCGAACTCCGGGCCGAGCTCCTCCTTGAGCTGTGCGGTCGCGCCGCTGGCGTAGTCGCGGAGCTGGCGCAGGCTGCGCGTGGTCCAGCGCACGGCCCCGGGCAGACGCTCCGGGCCGAGGATCACGAGCGCGGCGACGAGCAGGATCATCATCTCGCCCCAGCCGATGTTGCTGAACACGAAACCAGGCTACCTGGGGATTCGGCGGCCGTGTCAGTCGGATTCCAACGTCACAGGCACGTCCACCTGCCTGCCGTCGCGGATCAGGGTCACCGTCACCGTTTCGCCGATCTCGCGCGCCTGCACCGCCACCGTCAGCTCCTCGGGCCCGGTGACCTCCCGGTCACCCACCTTCACGATGACGTCGCCCTCCACGATGCCCGCCTTGTCCGCGGGCCCGCCGGGCGCCACGTCGGCCACCGCGGCGCCGCTCATCACCTCGTTGGCGACCGTCTTGGTGCGCGCCGAGAGCCCGATCATCGGGTGGTGCATGACCCCGTCCCGGATCAGGCTCTGCGCGACCTCGGTCATGGTGTCCACCGGAATGGCGAACCCGAGGCCGACCGAGCCGCCCGTCTCGCTGCGGATGGCGGAGTTGATGCCGATGACCTGGCCGTCCATGTCCACCAGCGCACCGCCGGAGTTGCCTGGGTTGATCGAGGCGTCGGTCTGCACCGCGTCGATCACGGCGTTGGTGTCGCTGCCCTCGCCGGAGAGCTTCACCGGCCGGTGCAGTGCGCTGACGATGCCGGAGGTCACGGTCTTGCTCAGGCCGAGCGGCGAGCCGATGGCGAGCACGTCGTCGCCGACCTGCACGTCGTCGGAGCGGCCGAGCCGGGCCACGGTGAGGTTTTTCACATCCACCTTGAGCACGGCCAGATCGGTCTTCGGGTCGCGCCCGACGATGTTCGCGGGCACCCGGCTGCCGTCGGAGAAGGTGACCTGGATGCTCGCCCGGCCGCTCTTGTCCTGCGCGGCCATCGAGATCACGTGGTTGTTGGTGACGATGTAGCCCGCGCCGTCGATGACCACGCCGGAGCCGGTCGAGCCGTTCTCGCCGACCGTGGTGCGGATGGAGACCACCGAGGGCAGCACGGCGTTGGCCACCTGGGCGATCTGGCCGTGCGGCTGGTCGGTGCTCTCGGTCTGCTCCAGGGTGACCTTGCGCGAGGTGAGGTTGGTGCTCGTCTCGGCGGTGAGCCTGCCGACCAGTCCGCCGACCACACCGATGGCCAGGGCGACCGCGGCCAGCAGTGCCAGCGCCTTGGGCGCCACCCGGGCGCCGAACAGCACTTCCCGGGCGGTCAGCTTGCGGGAGGCGGGCAGCGGCTCGGGCTGCGGGGTGGCCACCGCGGGCGCGCCGAGACGGGCACCGGAGTTCGGATCGCGCCACGGGTCGGCGGGAGCCGGGGGCGCCGGGGCGGCGTCGGCGGCATCGGGGTCGCGCTGGAGCAGTTCGTCGGAGCCCTCGGGACGGCCGAAGGCCTCGGCGAGCACCGCGTCCGGCGGGCGGTTCTGGGTCAGCCGGTCGCCCGCCTGATCGCCGGTCTGCGGGGCGGCCGGTCGCTCGGCGAAGGAGCCGCGCTGGCCGGCCGGGCGGCGGAAGGCGTGCGCGGTGTGTGAGTCGACGTGGGGGCGATAGACCGGCCGCGGCCCCAGCACGGGCGCGTCCGGCGGCCTCAGGTTCCCCCTGTCAGCCGCCGAATCGGAGGTGTCGCCGGCAGCGGTTCGCGTGTCCGACACAGGTCCGTTGTGCTGCGATTCGGTGGTCACGCGCCAAACTCTACTTGCGCCACCAGGTGGTCCACCGGGTCGCGGTGAACGAATCGGGGAGAAAACCGAAAACTGCCTCGTGGCGGGCATTCCCGGTCTGCCGGGGGGCGGAGTTCTCGACCGGGCCGGGCAGTTCGGCGAGCGGGATACGCGAGAGGCTGTCGTGCAGGCTGCGCGGCACCGCGATCGGGCCGGACTGGCGCAACGCGATACGCGCCTGCTGCTGCGCCTCGACCTCGGCCGCGCACTCCGGGCACACGGAGATGTGCTGGGCCGCGCGCAGGTAGGCGTTCATGCGGAGTTCGCCGTCGACGTAGGCGACGACGGCTTCGCTGGCCAGATGCTCGGTCGGAGCGAATCGCGGGGGCCTGCCCTGGCCCGGACGGCCCGCGCCGCGCGCGCGACCGGACGTGCTGGACTCGCCACTCATACGGTGCTCACCTTCCGACCGTCGTCCACCGGACGGGTGCCGACCGATTCCGGCGGTCACCCGATGTTCGCGTCAGCGGTGTACCGCTGCTGCGATCCATTATGCGCAAGGTACTCGCGCAGTGCCTGGCGGCCGCGGTGGATCCGGCTGCGCACGGTGCCCAGCTTGACGCCGAGCGTCGCGCCGATCTCCTCGTAGGACAGGCCCTCGATGTCGCAGAGCACGACGGCGGCGCGGAACTCCGGCGCCAGCGAGTCCAGCGCGGACTGCAGGTCGGGGTCGAGCCGGGCGTCGTGGTAGACCTGCTCGGGGCCGGGACCCTCGGCGGGCACCCGGTCGTAGTCCTCGGGCAGCGCCTCCATCCTGATCCGGTTGCGCCTGCGCACCATGTCCAGGAACAGGTTGGTGGTGATGCGGTGCAGCCAGCCCTCGAAGGTGCCGGGCTGGTAGTTCGACAGCGAGCGGAACACCCGGATGAAGGTTTCCTGGGTCAGGTCCTCGGCGTCCTGCGCGTCGCCGGAGAGGCGGTAGGCCAGCCGGTAGACCCGGTCGGCGTGCTCGCGGACCAGTTCGTCCCAGGAGGGCATGACCGAGCGGTCACCCGTCGCGTCGAAGGCGGCGGTGCCGGAGAGTTCCTCGGCGGTGGCAAGGTCGGCGGTGGCAAAGTCGGCGGTGGCAAAGTCGGCGGTGGCAGGGTCGGCGCCGGAAGCGGCCGGTTCGTCGTCGATCGGGGTGGTGGCGGTCGCCACCGTATAGTCGGCCGGGATGGTGGGCACACCGGCAGCGGCTGCCTCGGCCGCCTCGTGCCCCGGTAGTGTCGCGAACGAACCCTTGACCATGTGGATGGGGCTACCTCCTACTCGGGACCGTAAACACGCGGCTCCCGCTGCGGTCCGGATCTCGAACCGTCGCGTACGGCTTACAACGAACATCGGGTGTGCCGTTGTTCCCGCCGCCGGTGTCCGCGGTCGTCTGGTCTTGCCTGGGTCCACTCTTTCCTGTCCCGATATGCCCTGGATATGGAGATACTGAGGGACAGCTGAGAAAACCGGCGGCACCGGTTTGCTGTTGTCGTGACGCCGATCGCGCGTCCGTCCCATTAGCCTCATACCCGTGGCATCGAACCTGGAGCGAAATCTCGCCTACGTGGAGGAATCCGTCGTGGAGGACGAGATCCTCGTCAGCGCGCGCGAGCGGGCCACCGAACTCGGTGCGGCACCCGTGCCGCCCTCGGTCGGCGCCCTGCTCAGCATGTACGCCCAGCTGCTCGGCGCACGGGCGGTCGTCGAGGTCGGCACCGGCGCGGGCATCAGCGGATTGTGGCTGCTGGACGGCATGCGCGAGGACGGGACGCTGACCACGATCGATTCCGAACCCGAGCATCAGCGCGCGGCCAAGGAGGCCTTCCGGGCCGCCGACATCCCACCCGCGCGCACCAGGTTGATCAACGGCCGCGCCCTCGACGTGCTGCCGCGGCTGGCCGACGGCGCCTACGATCTGGTCTTCGTCGACGCCGCGCCGCTGGAACATCCCGAGTACGTGGCCCAGGGCGTCCGGCTGCTCCGCGAGGGCGGCGCGATCATCCTGCACAACGCGTTGCTGGGCGGCCGGGTGCCCGATCCCACCCAGCGCGACGCGGTCACCCAGGCGGTGCGCTCGGCCACCCGCGCCATCGCCGAGGATCCGCGGCTGACCTGCGTGCTGATTCCCGTGGGCGACGGCCTGCTCTGCGCCTCACGCGGCTGAATCCTGCGCCGCGGTTCTGCGCCGACGCGAGTTCTCGTCGCCCACGCGGATTCTCGGAGCGCGCGCGACTGTCCCCGCTCGCGCGGCGAATTGCCCTGTGGCACCGTTCATCTCACCCACGCTGATTCGCCGAGAGGTCGCCGGGTATCCGACGACGAGCCGGGCCGGGACGCCTCGGCGTTCCTCGGATCGCGTGTGGTGCCCGGGAATTCCCGGCGCCGCGCAGAATTCGAGAGGAGCGGCGGCGATGATGTGGAATCGGGCGTCCGAAATCATCTATTACGGCCATGTCACCGATGTGGCGAAGGAAAAGAGCACGGTCAATTGGCTGCTGGTCGGCGTGGGTTTCTTCCTGCTGGCCGTGCTGGTGGCGATCGGTGTGCTGGTCTGGGTCAGCAATGCCGATTTCGACACCGGGCCGGCGAAGGTGGTGCCGACCAGCGGCCCGTGCGAACCTTTCTGCACCGGGACTCCGCCACCCCCGCAGTGAGCCGATGCGGCGGTGGCCCACGGAAGGGACGGGTCCGTGTTCTTCCTCGACAACGACGACGACCGCCGCCGCGTCGAATGGGGCGGCGCAACAGTGGTGTTCGCGCTGCTGCTGCTGGCGGCGATCGTGCTGGCCGCGCTGGTGGTCACCGCGGATTTCGACGGCGACGACCCGGAGACCACCGCGCCGCGCACCCCGGGCCCGTGCGAACCGTTCTGTCCGGCCACCCCGGCGCCCTGACCGCGCCCGGGACGCGTGGTCCGCACGGCCGCCGGGCGTCGGCCCGACTCAGACCCAGACGCCCTTGCCGACGGTGACGACACCGCCGTTGCTCACGGCGAACCGCTCGCGGTCGCGGTCGAGATCGACGCCGATGATCTCGCCCTCGCCGACCACCACGTTCTTGTCGAGGATGGCCCGGCGCACCACCGCGCCGCGGCCGATGCGCACACCGGGCATGAGCACGCTGCCCTCCACGGTGGCGCCGTCGTCGACCACGACGTTGGAGCTGAGCACCGAGTTGCGCACCGTGGCCGCCGACAGGATGCTGCCCGAGCCGACGATGCACTCCTGGGCCAGCCCGCCCTGCGCGAACTTGGCGGGCGGCAGGTTCTCCGCGGCGCCGCGGATGGGCCAGTGTTTGTTGTAGAGGTTGAACACCGGGTGCACCGACACCAGATCCATGTGGGCGTCGTAGAAGGCGTCGATGGTGCCGACGTCGCGCCAGTAGCCGTGGTCGCGGTCGGTGGCGCCCGGCACCTGGTTGTCGGCGAAGTCGTAGACCCCCGCCTCGCCCGCCTCCACCAGCGCGGGGATGATGTCGCCGCCCATGTCGTGGTCGGAATCGGAGTTCTCGGCGTCCGCGCGGATCGAGTCGACCAGCACCTTGGTGGTGAACACGTAGTTGCCCATGGAGGCGAAGGTCATGTTCGGGTCGTCCGGGGTGCCGGGCGGGTGCGCGGGCTTCTCCAGGAACTGCGTGATGCGACCGGACTCGTCGGAGTCGATGCAGCCGAACGCGCTGGCCTCGCTGCGCGGCACCCGGATGCCCGCCACGGTGACACCCGCCCCGGAATCGATGTGGTGGGAGACCATCTGCTCGGGGTCCATCCGGTACACGTGATCCGCGCCGAAAACGACGATGTAATCGGGGTCCTCGTCGTAGATGAGATTCAGCGACTGCATGATCGCGTCCGCGCTGCCGGTGTACCAGCGCGGGCCGAGGCGCTGCTGCGCGGGCACCGGGGTGATGTACTCACCGGCGAAGCCGGACAGCCGCCAGGTCTGCGAGATGTGGCGGTCCAGCGAATGCGACTTGTACTGGGTGAGCACGCACAGCCGTAGATAGCCCGCGTTGACGAGATTGCTCAGCACGAAATCGATGAGGCGGTACGCGCCGCCGAAGGGGACGGCCGGCTTCGCCCGGTCAGCCGTGAGCGGAAAGAGGCGTTTTCCCTCGCCACCGGCGAGCACGATCCCGAGTACGTGCGGCTGGCTCCTCACACTGCCCAAACTACAGTGTCGGCGGGGCGCGGGTGGCCCGTCGCGGGTGCAGCGTCTAGTTTGGACCGGTGAGTTTCGGCACGGACGACGGGCGCTCGGCGGCGGGATCCGGCGAGACGGGCGAGTCCCGGGAGCGGTTGCGCGTCGCGATGCTCACCCGCGAATATCCCCCCGAGGTCTACGGCGGCGCGGGTGTCCACGTCACCGAACTGACCGCGCGGCTGCGCACCCTGAGCGAGGTGACCGTGCACTGCATGGGTGCCCCGCGTGCCGATGCCGTGGTCCACGAACCGGATCCGGCCCTGGCCGGAGCCAATGCCGCGGTCCGGATGCTCTCGGCCCAGCTCCGCATGGCCGACGCGGCGGGCGAGGTCGATGTGGTGCACTCGCACACCTGGTACACCGGCCTGGCCGGGCATCTGGCGGCGACGCTCTACGGCATCCCGCACGTGCTCACCGCCCACTCCCTCGAACCGCGCAGACCGTGGAAGGCCGAACAGCTCGGCGGCGGCTACCGGATCTCGTCGTGGTCGGAGCGCAACGCCATGGAGCACGCCGACGCGGTGATCGCGGTGAGCGAGGGCATGCGCCACGACGTCCTCGACGCCTACCCGGCCATCGACCCCGACCGGGTCCATGTGGTGCACAACGGCATCGACCCCACCCTCTGGCATCCGGGCGCGCCGGTGCCGGGCGAGCGTCCGGTCCTCGAGGAACTGGGGGTGCGGCCGGACCTGCCGATCGTCGCCTTCGTCGGGCGGATCACCCGGCAGAAGGGTGTGGGCCACCTGCTCGCGGCGGCCAGGAACTTCGATCCCGACATCCAGGTCGTGCTGTGCGCGGGCGCGCCGGACACCCCGGAGCTGGCCGCCGAGACCGCCGCGGCGGTGGAGCGGCTGCGGGCCGGGCGCGAGAACGTCTTCTGGGTGCAGCAGATGTTGCCCACCGAGCAGATCCGGCAGATCCTGGCGGCGGCGGCGGTGTTCGTGTGCCCGTCGGTGTACGAGCCGCTCGGCATCGTGAACCTGGAGGCGATGGCCTGCGCGACCGCCGTGGTCGCGTCCGACGTGGGCGGCATCCCCGAGGTCGTCGACGACGGCGTGACGGGGCGGCTGGTGCACTACGACGCGCTCGCCGCCGAGGAGTACGAACGCGGGCTGGCCGAGGCCGTCAACGCGGTCGCGGGCGACCCGGCGCTGGCCGCCCGTTACGGCGAGGCCGGGCGGGCACGGGCGATCGCGGACTTCGACTGGACCCGGATCGCCGCCCGCACGATCGAGGTGTACGAGCACGTCCGGAAGGCGTGAGCGGGCCCGCCGATCAGTGCCGCGTGATCAGTGCCGCGGCCGATAGACCGCGAGGGTGACCGAGGCGGTGACGCTCATCCGGTCGGGCAGCGCCGCCAGGCGCGCGGCGTCGGTGTCGTCGCGATGGTGCGCGGACGGGCCCATCCCCACCAGCCCCGCGATGTCCGCACGGCCCAGCGCCATCGGGTACTCGACCACCACGCGCTCGGCCGGGTCGAAATGCCCCGCCATCGCCGTCGCGACGCGGCGGTCCTTGTCCGGGTCGACCCCGACCATGCCGAGCGGGCCGACGACTTCGCGCAGATGAGCCGGTGTCGGCGTCACCACGAGGTAGCGCCCGTCCGGCGCCAGCACCCGCGCCGCCTCGGCCGGATTGCGCGGCGCGAACACCGTGAGCACCGCGTCGAGCACGCCGTCGCGCACCGGCAGCCCCCGCCAGGCGTCGGCCAGCACGGCCGCCGCCCGGGGGTGCGCGCGGGCGCAGCGCCGCACCGCCGGTTTGGCGACGTCGAGCGCGATGCCGGTGGCGCGCGGCACGGCGTCGAGTGCGCGGGCGAGGTAGTACCCGGTGCCCGCGCCGACCTCGAGCAGCGTCGCGGCACCCGTGGGGAGCGCCGCCGCCACCGCGTCGGCGATGGGCGCGAAATGGCCCCCGCGCTGAAAGGCGGCGCGGGCGTCCAACATGTCCGCCGTGTCACCGGTCATCTTGGTCGAGGCACCGGTGAGCAGGCCGACGTATCCCTGTTTGGCGATGTCGAAACTGTGGCCGCGGGCGCACCGCAGCGCCCGCTCCTGAACCTGCAAGGCCTGCCCACATTCGGGGCAGGCCAGCAGACAGGCCACATCGGCCAGGGCCGAGGTACTAGCTGGTGACACTCTTCAGTTCGTCACCCAGCGCAGCGGCTTCATCCGGCGTGAGCTCGACGACCAGACGCCCGCCACCCTCGAGTGGAACCCGCATGACGATTCCACGCCCTTCTTTGGTTGCCTCGAGGGGACCGTCCCCGGTGCGGGGCTTCATGGCCGCCATCCTCTGCTCCCTCCAGATCTGCGCGGTTTTCTGCGCACTTTCTTGGAACTACAGTTGTCACCAACCAGGTAGCCCACCGGCATTTGGTGAGCTACACCTGTCCTATTCTTCCCTATCGCCGTTCGGGACGGATACCTGAGTTCGAAATGTGATCGCGGTGGCGTCCCGGTGCGCGGTGCTGCCGACCCAGCAGTCGGCCAGGTGATCGTCGACCATTCCGGTCGCCTGCATCAGCGCGTATGCGGTGGTCGGGCCGACGAACCGGAAGCCGCGCCGCTTCAATTCTTTTGCCAGAGCGACGGATTCGGCACTGGTCGCGGGCACGTCGGCCAGGCTGCGCGGCCGCGGGCGCGGCTGCGGCGCGAACGACCACACCAGCTCGTCGAGGGGCACGTCCAGCGCCAGCGTCGCACGGGCGTTGGCGATCGCGGCGTCGATCTTGGCGCGGTTGCGCACGATGCCGGGGTCGGCGAGCAGCCGGTCCACATCGGCGGGACCGAACTCGGCGACCCGCTCGACGGCGAAGCCGGCGAACGCGCGGCGGAAACCCTCCCGCTTGCGCAGGATGGTGATCCACGCCAGGCCCGACTGGAACGCTTCCAGGCACACTCGCTCGAACATCGCGTCCACCCCGCGCAGCGGAGCACCCCACTCGAAGTCGTGGTAGTCGCGATAGAGCTCGGAGGCCAGCGACCAGGGGCAGCGGATGCGCCCGTCGTCGACGGTCACGAACGGTCCCGGCCGTTGGGCGCGGGCCAGGCGGGCTCGGCCCGGTCCGGCACCGCCGGCGGCGTGGTGACCGGGTTCGCGGTCTGCCCGGCCGCCGCTTCGCGCGCCGCGGCGAGCTCGGCCTGGAGTTCGTCGATGCGGGCGGCCAGCCGGGCCAGCGCCCAGTCCACCTCGCCCGCCTTGTAGCCGCGCACCACCTGCTGGAACCGCAGCGCGCGCACATCGGCGCCGGTGATGCCCTCGGCGGGCAGCACGGTGGCGGTGGTGCCCTCGGGCAGCGGACCGAGCTCCTCGCCCCGCCCGAAGACCACGCTCGCCAGCAGGAACAGCACCGCGGCGACCACGCCGACGATCAGCACGTACCCCAGCAGCGTCAGCATGGCGCGCTACAGGTGCCGGGTGGTGTCGATGCCCAGCGACATGCCCGCCAGGCCGCGTCTGCGCACCGCCAGCTTGTCGGCCACCTCGCGCAGCGCCGTCGCGGCGGGGCTGTCCGGATCGCGCAGCACGATCGGGGTGCCCTCGTCACCGGCCTCGCGCAGGCCCTGCTCGAGCGGGATCTGCCCGAGCAGCGGGACGTTCGCGCCGACCGCGCGGGTCAGGCTGTCGGCCACCTGTTGCCCGCCGCCGGAGCCGTAGAGCTCCATCCGGGTGCCGTCGGGCAGGTCCAGCCACGACATGTTCTCCACCACGCCCGCGATGCGCTGGCGGGTCTGCAACGCGATCGAGCCCGCGCGCTCGGCGACCTCGGCCGCCGCGGCCTGCGGGGTGGTGACCACCAGGATCTCGGCGTTGGGGATCAGCTGGGCGATGGAGATCGCGACGTCGCCGGTACCCGGCGGCAGGTCGAGCAGCAGGATGTCGAGATCGCCCCAGAACACGTCGGCCAGGAACTGCTGCAGCGCCCGGTGCAGCATCGGGCCGCGCCACACCACGGGCGTGTTGCCCTGGGTGAACATCGCGATCGAGATGACCTTCACCTCGTGCGCGATCGGCGGCATGATCATCCGCTCCACCTGGGTGGGGCGGGCGTCGGTGCCGAGCATGCGCGGCACCGAGTGGCCGTAGATGTCGGCGTCGAGCACGCCCACCGAGAGCCCGCGCGCCGCCATCGCCGCCGCCAGGTTGACGGTGACGCTGGACTTGCCCACCCCGCCCTTGCCGGAGGCCACCGCGTACACGCGGGTGAGCGAGCCGGGCTGGGCGAACGGGATCACCGGGTCGGCCGAGTCGCCGCGCAACTGTTTGCGCAGCTCGGTGCGCTGCGCGTCGTCCATCACGTCGAGGTCGACCGAGACCGCGCCGACGCCGGGGACGTCGGCCACCGCCTTGGTCACCCGCTGGGTGATCTCGGTGCGCAGCGGGCAACCCGCCGTCGTCAGGTAGACCTCGACATGGACATTGCTGTCGGCGTCGATCGCGACGCTTTTCACCATGCCCAGTTCGGTGATCGGCTTGCGGATCTCCGGGTCGTCGACCTTCGCGAGCGCGCCCCGCACGTCCGATTCCGTTACCACTGGCATGACGGGAATTTTAGGCGTCTCAGATTCGGGGCAACTGCGCGGGCTGCGGTGCGACCCCCGTGGCGTAGGCGCTCTCCCACGCCATGACATTCGCGACGTAGGCCATCGAGTTGTTGTAGCGCAGGATGGCGCGGCTCTGCTGGGAGAGATCGCGCATGTCCAGATTGCCGTCGCACAGGTACTTGCCCGCGGTCAGCGCCGCGTCGAAGAGGTTCTGCGGGTCGGCGATGCCGTCACCGTTGCCGTCGGCGGCGTAGCGCTGCCAGGTCTCGGGCAGGAACTGCATCGGGCCGACCGCGCGGTCGTAGCCGTCGAGTCCGTCGAGCGCGCCGTTGTCGCTGTCGTGGATGACGTTGTTGCCCGCGAGCGAGCCGTCGAGCACCGGGCCGTAGACCGGCTTGATCGGGTTGCCGTCGGCGTCGGCCTTGCCGCCGAACGCGTGCGTGGACTCCACCCGGCCGATACCGGCCAGCATGGTCCAGGGCATGTGGCACTGCGGGTTCTCCGCGTGCAGTTTCTCCTCGGCGTTGCGGTAGGCCGCCTCGGCGATGCCGGGCATGCCCAACGGCCCCGCGGGCAGGTCGGCAGGCGCTCGATCACTCGACAGCGCAACGCTTTTCACGACCGGCGGGGTGGCGGTGTGCTGGGCGGCGAGTGCGTGGGTGAGGTGCTCGTCGGGATCGGCGTTGGCGGCGCCGAGCACGTCCTGACCGTCGGCGAGCGGCGCGACCGCGGGCTGCTCGCCGCTGTCGAGGTTCGATGCCGCGGCGCAGGCGACCAGTCCCGCGGGGACCAATCCGGTGAGTGCGATGACGGAGCCGCGCCGGACCGGCGCGGGGGATTGCTTACGGTGACGCCCCACGGTGTGGTGACCCTCCTCCAACGACACGGCAGGGGAAGCTCGTGCGACACAACGCGATTCGGAAACCGATGCGCGGTGGGTCGGGCGAGCCTCCTTCGTGAACGAAGGAGAGATTACCGCATCCGAGACCTTTTTGTTACGCCTTCGTGATGTGTCACCAGGTTTGGGTCACGGAAGGGGCTCGCGTCCGGGCGCTGCCTGCGCGCCTCGGCCGCCGGCCGCCGGACCCGCTCAGGCCGGCGGCGGCGCGGGGGCGGGCGGCAGCGGGATGACGATCCCGAACGGCAGGGTGATCCCGGGCGGAGGCGGGGGCGTCGGGGCGGCAGGCGCAGGTTCGGCCGGTGCCGCGGGTGTCGTCGCCGGTTCCGGGGCTGGCGTCTGTTCGACCGGCGGGGCAGGCGGTGGCGGAGTCTGGGCGAGCTGCGGCGCGGCCTCCGGCTGCTGCGGCACGGCGCAGGCGGGGTCCGGCGGCGCGGGCTTGCCCGGCTCCACCGGTGCGGCCGGCGCCGCCTCGCCCTCGGCGGTGCCGAACTCCCGCGCGGGCGCGATCGGCTGCGCGGGCGCGCCGGGCGCCGGCATCGGGGCCGGAACCGCGGCCTGCACACAGGGATCCACCGGCTTGGGCGGCGGGCAGAAGATGCCGCACGGGATCGGCGGCAGGCCCGGGATGTGGATCATCGTCTCCTGCGGCGTCGGACCGGGGGTGACGGTGGTGCCCGGCGGCAGTTCGGTCGGCTTGTCCGGCACGGTGGTCGACGGGATGGTCGTGTCGACGGCGGTCATGTCCGGAGCGGGACCGGCCGCCACGACCGGCGCCGAGCCCGGCGGGACGAGGTTCGGGTCGACGGTGACCTGGCGCGGGGTGCCGCCGGTGCGGTAGGCCGCCGACCAGCTCAGCACGTCGGCGGCGTAGGCCATCGAGTTGTTGTAGCGCAGCACCGCGCGCAGTTCCTGCTGCGGATCACGCAGGTTCAGGCCCCCGGAGCAGAGGTATTTGCCCGCGGCCAGCGAGGCGTCGAACACGTTGTGCGGGTCGGCGACGCCGTCGCCGTTGCCGTCGGCGGAGTACAGCGACCAGGTGCTGGGCAGGAACTGCATGGGGCCGACGGCCCGGACGTAGCCGCCGTCGGCGGCCTTGATGATCTCGTTGCCGGGCAGGGTGCCGTCCAGCGCGGGACCGAAGATCGGCGAGACGGTGGTGCCCGCGGCGTCGGTGCGGCCACTGCTCGCGTGTGCGGATTCGATGCGGCCGATGCCGGCGAGCAGGTTCCAGCTCAGTCCGCAGCCGGGCATCGAGGAGGCCAGGGCCAGTTCGGCATTGCGGTAGGCGGCCAGCACGATCTCCGGGATGCCGAGCACGCCCCCGGTGTTCGGCAGGGCGATGTCGCGCAGCGGGACCGTGCCGCCGAACGGCGGCAGCCCGTCGGCGGGCGGAGTCATAGCTCGAAGTTTGCGGGGACTGTCCGGGGTGACCGGCAAGAGGCCAACCGTGGTCGCCGAAGGGGAGTCCGGATTTCCGGTGCCCGCGCCTCCGCCACCGGTGGTGCCGGTCGAGGCGGCCAGCAGCGCCTCCGGCGCCTTGGGCGGCTCGCTCGCCGTGGTGCTGTGCGCCGCCGAACCGGAGGCGACCAGACCGGCGACGACAAGGGCCGACATGGTTATCGGAGCAGAAACACGCATTCGGCCACACCATTCCTCTATGTCGTGGGAGCGGGCCGGACGAGACCGCCGTCCCGGCGCGCTTCGGACAACGGACTCCAGGTTACCCAGGAGTCAGTATGTTGTCGGGCGTTTCCGTTCATTCCTCGGGCGCCTGCGGGGGAAGCTGAACTGTTGCTTGCTTCCCGCCGGAACCCTTCTTCCGATTCCCTTTACCCGCCTTGCCGCCGCGTGAACCGGAATCGTCTCCCACGGTGGCCGCTTCGATCCGGTCGAGCATCTCACGGACCTCGTCGAGTTCGCGGCGTAGATAGTCGCGCGTCGCCACATCGCCCACCGCGATCCGCAGCGCGGCCAGCTCCCTGGCCAGGAACTCGGTGTCGGCCTTGGTCTGCGCGGCCCGCATCCTGTCCTCTTCCAGCGCCACCCGGTCGCGGTTGTCCTGGCGGTTCTGGGCGAGCAGGATCAGCGGCGCGGCGTAGGCGGCCTGGGTGGAGAAGGCCAGATTCAGCAGGATGAAGGGGTAGGGATCCCAGCGCAACGCCACCACGAACACGTTGAGCGCGATCCACACGACCACCACCACGGTCTGGATCGCCAGATAGCGCCCGGTGCCGAGGAATCGGGCCACCCGCTCGCTGCTGCGCGCCAGTGCCTCGGCGTCCCAGTCGAACCGGAAGCGGTTCTGCATCGGGGTCTCGAGCCGCTGGCGCGCGACCGGCGTCTTGTCGGTCACCGGGTCGCCACCCCCTCCCGCTGTTCCTGTTCCCGCCAGTCCTCCGGCAGCAGGTGATCGAGCACGTCGTCCACACTCACCGCGCCGAGCAGGTGATTCTCCTCGTCCACGACGGGGCCGCACACCAGGTTGTAGGTGGCCAGGTACCGGGTCACCGCCGAGAGCGTCGCGTCCGGGCGCAGCGGGGTCAGGTCGGTGTCGAGCAGCCCGCCCACCAGGTGCGCGGGCGGCTCGCGCAGCAACTGCTGGATGTGCACGCAACCCAGGTACCGGCCGGTGGGGGTGGCCGTCGGCGGGCGCACCACGAACACGATCGAGGCCAGCGCCGGGGTGAGATCCGGATTGCGCACCCGGGCCAGCGCCTCGGCCACCGTGGTGGCGGGCGTCAGCACCACCGGGCGGGTGGTCATCAGGCCGCCCGCGGTGTCGGGGGAGTGCTCGAGCAGCCTGCGCACCGGCTCGGACTCCTCCGGGTCCATCAGCGCCAGCAGCGATTCCCGTTCCCCGGTGGGCAGCTCGCCCAGCAGGTCGGCCGCGTCGTCGGGATCCATCGCCTCGAGCACGTCGGCGGCCCGGCGCACCTCGAGGTGGCCGAGCAGGTCGACCTGGTCGTCGTCGGGCAGCTCCTGCACCACGTCGGCCAAGCGCTCGTCGTCGAGCGCCTCGGCGACCTCGATGCGGCGCTTCTCCGGCAGCTCGCGCAACAGGTGCGCGACGTCGGCCGCGCGCAGCCCCTCGAACTGGCCGAGCAACTGGGTGACGTCCTGTCCCGGCCTGCCCAGCTCGTAGGGCGTGAGACCGGTGACCGCCTGCCAGTCCACCACGTGCACCGCGCGCCTGCGCCCGATCCTGCGGTGCCCGCGCACCGCGACCCGCGACACCACCCAGTCCCTGGTGCGGGTCCGTTCGATGCCCAGGTCGACGACGAACACGTCGACGCCGGTGAGGTCGGGCAGATCCGGGTCGTCGACGCGCACCTTGGAGTCGACGATCTGTGCCAGCGCGAGCATTTCGCCGGGGCGTTGCTGGAACCGGCGCAGGCTCACCGTGCCGGTGTTGAGCGTGATCATGCCCGGCTCGATCGAGGTGACCCGCAACATCGGCACGAAAATGCGGCGCCTGCTCGGCAATTCGACGACGAGGCCGTGTACGCGGGGTTGCTGGCGGTCGTAGCGGACGGCGACGACGACGTCGCGCACCCGGCCGATAGACTCGCCGTCCGGTCCCAGCACCACCAGGCCGGCGAGCCTGGCGACGTACACCCTGGTAGCTGCCATGCTTGCCAGGCTAGAGGTTTGCGGGCCGGTGGTCGCCGTGACACAGGAGGGTTTATGAAGCCACGCCGCTCGGTCCTGGCCGTGCCAGGCAGCAATCCGAAGATGATCGAGAAGGCCAAGGGACTGCCCGTCGACGAGGTGTTCCTCGATCTGGAGGATGCCGTCGCGCCGGTCGCCAAGGCCGCGGCGCGGGCCAACATCGTGGCGGCGCTGAACGAGCCGGGCTGGGGCGGGCAGCTGCGGGTGGTGCGGGTCAACGACTGGACCACTCAGTGGACCTACAGCGACGTCATCACCGTGGTGGAGGGCGCGGGCGCGGCGCTCGATGCCGTCCTGCTGCCCAAGGTCACCGACGCCGGTCAGGTGCGGGCGCTGGATCTGCTGTTGAGCCAGCTCGAGCGCACCTGCGGGCTCGAGGTCGGCCGCATCGGCATCGAACCGCAGCTGGAGAACGCCCTCGGCCTGCGCAACATCGACGAGATCGCCACCGCGAGCCCGCGCGTGCAGGCGCTGGTCTTCGGGCCCGCCGATTTCATGGCCAGCATCAACATGCGCACGCTGGTGGTCGGCGAGCAGCCGGAGGGCTACGACACCGGCGACGCCTACCACCACATCCTGATGACCATCCTGCTCACCGCCCGGGCGCACGGGTTGCAGGCGATCGACGGGCCGTACCTGCAGATCCGCGATCTCGACGGCTTCCGCCGCGCCGCCGGCCGCACCGCCGCGCTCGGCTTCGACGGCAAATGGGTGCTGCACCCCACCCAGATCGAGGCCGCCAACGAGATCTTCAGCCCGCGCCAGGCCGATTACGACCGCGCCGAGGAGATCCTCGAGGCCTACGCCTACTACACCTCCGGCGCGGGCGGTGCCCGCGGCGCGGTGATGCTCGGCGAGGAGATGATCGACGAGGCGAGCGCCAAGATGGCGGCCGTCATCGCGGAGAAGGGGCGCGCGGCCGGGATGCGGCGCACCACCGCGTTCACCCCGCCCCGGGACTGAATCGGACACCCCGATCACCGCCTGCACCACCGCGGGCGACGGGCCTGCGCCCATAATGGACCTATGACGAACCCACTGGGGAACGCGAACAACCCGCGGGCGACGGGTCTGCCCACCCCGCCGTCGGGCTGGCCGGTCGGGTCCTACCCCACCTACGCCGAGGCGCAGCGGGCGGTGGACTACCTGGCCGACAACCAGTTCCCGGTCCAGGACGTCACCATCGTCGGTGTGGACCTGATGCAGGTCGAGCGGGTGCTGTACCGGCTCACCTGGGCCAAGGTGATCGGCGGGGGCGTGGTCTCGGGCGCGTGGCTCGGCCTGTTCCTCGGCCTGCTGCTGAGCCTGTTCACCACCGGCGGCGCCCTCGGCCCGCTGGCGGTGGGCCTGGTCGGCGGCATCATCTTCGGCGTCATCTCCACCTCGATCCCGTACGCCGCGACCAGGGGGCAGCGCGATTTCGCGTCCAGCATGCAGCTGGTGGCCGGGCGCTACGACGTGCTGTGCAACCCGAAGACCGCCGAGCAGGCGCGGGACATGCTGGCCCGGTTGGCGATCTGATCGATGGACGTGCTCGAGCGGGTCCGCACCGCGGTGCTGGACCACTTCGGCGTGGACGGCGCGCGCGTGGACTCGGCGTCGGTCACCTTCCTCGGCCTGGAGCCGATCGACATCCTGCGAATCCCCGACGGGGATCTCGTGCACTACGTGACGCTGGGCGGCGCGCGTCATCCGATGGGCGACCCGGCCGATCTCGTCGCCGACCCGGTGCGCGGGCCGCGGGCCGAACTGGTGCTGACGCTGCGGGCGAGTGCGCTGCCCGGCCTGCCGAAGTCACTGGGTGTGCTGGTGGCCAGCCCGGCGGTGGAGGGTGTGGTGCTGCAGCCCGACGCGCTGCTCGATCTCGGCGAACCGATGTGGCAGGGCTCGGTGTTCACCGCCGCCCTGCTGGGCGAGAGCGCGGTGCCCGACGTGGTGCTGCCCGAGCCCGCCGATCCGGTGCGCTGCCTCGCGGTCACCCCGGTGACGGCCACGGAGGCGGCGTGGGTGCGGGTCCGCGGTGCGCAGGCACTGCGCGACGCCTGGGCCGAGGCCGGTATCGACGTGCGCGACCCGAACCGGGGCGCGGCCTCGCTCTAGAGCCAGTTGTTGCGGTGGAAGGTGACATACAGCGCGCCGCAGACGCTCAGGATCACGATCCACACCGCCGGATAGCCCCAGGTCTGCTTCAACTCCGGCATGTGCTCGAAGTTCATGCCGTAGATGCCCGCGATCATCGTCGGCACCGCCGCGATCGCGACCCAGGCCGAGATCTTGCGCATGTCGGTGTTCTGCTGAACGCTGATCTTGGCCAGCGCCGCGCTCACGAGTTCGCTCAGTGATTCGTCGAAGTCGGCGATCCGCTCGGCGACGAGTATGTGGTGGTCGAGCACGTCGCGCAGGTAGCGGCGCACTTCCTTGGGCAGCGGCAGATCGGTCTTCTCCGCGAGTTGCTGCAACGGCGCCTGGAGCGGGTTCACCGCCCGGCGCAGCTCCACCACCTCGCGCTTGAGCTGATAGATGGTTTCGATGGTCACCTGGTCCCGCGGGGTGAAGACGGCCTCCTCCATCTCGTCGATGTCGTTCTCCACCAGTGCCGCCACATCGATGTAGGCGTCCACGACGTGGTCGGCCACCGCGTGCAGGACCGCGCCCGGCCCCAACGCGAGTTGCTGCGGCCGGGATTCCAGGTCGCGGCGCACGCCGGCGAGACCGGTGTGCTCGCCGTGCCGGACGGTGATCACGAAATCGGCGGCAGCGAAGACCATGATGTCGCCGGTCTCCACGATCTCGCTGATGCTGTTCATCTCGTGCGGGACATAGCTGACCGTGCGCAGCACCAGGAACAGGGTGTCGTCGTAGCGCTCCAGTTTGGGGCGCTGGTGGGCATGCACGGCGTCCTCCACCGCCAGCGGATGCAGGCCGAAGGTCGCGGCGATGTCGCCCATCTGCGCCTCGTCCGGGTCGTGCAGGCCGATCCACACGAAACCGGTGCCGCGTGCGCGCACCTCGGCCAGCGCCTCGGCGTGGGAGAAGCGGCCGGGGATGCGGGCGCCGTCCACGTAGACCCCGCAGTCGACGATGGCGCGCGCGGTCGGCACCGGAATGCGCGGCAGCGGCGCGGGTGGGCGGCCGGGGCCACGGAACGACGGGAGGGAGGGCACGCCGACGATGCTACGTCGGCCGGGGGTGCGGGCCGATGATCATGCACTGTAAGACTGGATGCGTGCGCATCGACCTGCATACCCACTCGACCGCCTCCGACGGCACCGACACACCGGCCGAACTCGTGCGCCACGCCGCCGCGGCCGGGCTCGACGTCGTGGCGATCACCGACCACGACACCACCTCCGGCTGGGCGGAGGCCGTCGCGGCGCTGCCGCAGGGCATGACGCTGGTGCGCGGGATGGAGATGTCGTGTATCGGGCTGGGTGAGGACGGCTGGCCGGTGCCGGTGCACCTGCTGGCCTACCTGTTCGATCCGGCCGACCGGTCCTTCGCCGAGGAGCGGGAGCGGCTGCGGGCCGAGCGGGTCGAGCGGCTGCGGGCGATGGCCGAACGGATGGCCGCCGACGGGCTGCCGATCGACCCGGACGCGGTGCTGGCCTCGGCCGGTCCTTCGGCAGGCCGCCCGCATCTGGCCAGGGCGCTGGTCGCCGCGGGGGTGGTGCCGACGGTGGATGCCGCCTTCACCGACCTGCTCGCCCCGCACGGCCGCTACTACGCCGAGAAGGCCGACACGCCGCTGCACCGCGCGGTGCGGATGATCGCGGCGGCGGGCGGCGTCAGCGTGCTCGCGCACACCAGGGCCCGCAAGCGCGGCCGCCTGCTGGCACTCGACGACATCCGCGAACTGGCCGGGCTCGGGCTCGGCGGTCTCGAGATCGACCACCCGGACCACTCGGCCGCCGACCGGGCGCTGCTGACCGACCTCGCCGCCGAACTGGACCTGATCACCACCGGGTCCTCGGACTACCACGGCACCAACAAGACCATCCGGCTCGGTGAATTCACCACCGACCCCGAGCAGTTCGAGCGGTTGGTGGCGCGGGCGACGGGTGTGCCGGTGGTCGTCTCGTGAGACCGGTCCGCGCGCTCAGCGGGGTGGTCGCGGCGGGTACGGTGCTGCTGGCGCTGGTGGTGGTCGGGGCGTCGGTGATCGGCGGGCAACGCGGATTTCCCGGCCCCGGAGCCGAATCGGTGCGGTGGCACATCGTGGTCGCGATCGTCGCCGTGGCGGCGCAATTGTTTTCGGACAGAACCACCGGCGTGCGTGCCTTTTTCGCGAGCACGATCGTTTTCGCGGTCGCGGCATTATTGCTGTGGACACAGTGGTGGAGTTGACAGTTCGATAATGGTTGCGGCCCGGTGAATTGTGGCCGAACATTTCGATCATGACCGATATCGAGACGGACGTGCTGGTCCTGGGCGGTGGCCCCGCCGGGATCTGGGCGGCCCTCTCGGCGGCGGCGAGCGGTGCCGCGGTGGTGCTCGTCGACAAGGCGCGGTGCGCGGGCAGCGGTCCGGCTGCCGAGGGTGTGCACACGCTGTGGAACCTGCCGCCCGGTCCCGGTCGCGAGGAGGCGGTGCGGCGCACCCTGCTGCACGGCGGCGGCCTCGGCGATCCCACCTGGATGCATCGCGTGCTCGACGAAACATACCGTCGGACAACGGAATTGACCCGGTGGGGATACCGGGTGCCCGGCGCGCGGCGTTCCGCGACGCCCGCCCTCGCACACCTGGACGGCGCCCGCTACCCGCGGTTGCTGCGACGCACGCTGCGGCTGCTCGGCGTGCGGGTGCTCGACCGTCATCCGGCCCTGCACCTGCTGACCGACCGCGACGGCGTGGTCGCCGGCGCGGCGGGCGTGCGCACCGGCGACCGGTGCCGGCCGTGGACCGCCCGCGCGGGGGCGGTGGTCCTGGCCACCGGCGGCTGCGCGTTCGGCTCCGGCGCGGCGGGCACCGCGGGCGCCACCGGCGAGGGGCTGCTGATGGCGGCCGAGGCGGGGGCGCGGCTGTCGGGCATGGAGTTCTCCTGCGGCTACGGCCTGGCCGTGGCCGCGCATCCGGCCGGGCCGGTGCTGCGGTCGGCGCGGGCGCTGCAACCGGCGTTGCGGTCGGCCACCCTGGTGGACGAGGACGGCGCGCCGCTCGCGGGGCACCGGTCCGCGGCGCTGGCCGCCCTGGCCGACGGCAGGCGGGTCTACGCGCTGCCCGCCGGGCTGCTCGTCGCCACCCGCGAACGGCTCGAACGCCTCGGCCTCATCGACGCGGCGGGCCGGGTGCCGGTGCGGGCGGTGCTGGAGGGCACCGTGCGCGGTACCGGTGGCCTGCGCCTCACCGGCACCGACTGCGCGACCACGGTGGCGGGGCTGTATGCCGCGGGCGACGTCGCCGACCGGGAACAGATCAGCGGCGCGGTGAGCGGATCGGGCGGCCACCACGCCGCCTGGGCCATCGCCTCCGGCGCGTGGGCGGGCGCGGCGGCGGCCGGATACGCGCGCGGCCGCGGCATCCCCGCCGCGGCGTTCCCCGTGCCCGGCGCCGGGCTGGCCGCCCGGGCGAACCTGGATCCGCGCGCCGTGGTCGGCCTGGTGCAGGAGCACACGCTGCCCTTGCGGCGCAGCTATCTGCGCAGCGCCGACAGCCTGCGCGACAGCATCGCCGAACTCGACGCGCTGTGGCCGGGCGCCCGCTTCGAACTCGGCGGGTACGGGCACGGGCGGGTCCGCGCCCGCGAGGCCGCCGCGCTGCTGGCCGTCGCGCGCTGGGCCGACCACGCCGCGCTCGCGCGCACCGAGAGCCGGGGGATGCACCGCAGGACCGATCATCCGGGCGCCGCGCCGGACTGGCGGGTCCGGCTGCTGGTCGGCGGACTCGACGAGATCCGGGTCGAGCGCGAGCGCCCGCCCGCCGCGCGCGAGACCGGTCGCGGCCGGGGCAGCACCACCCCGCGTTCGGCGCGCGTGCGCGGGTCGAGCGGTCCCGGCCTCACGCCCGGCGGCGCGGTGCCGTTGTGACAGCTCACCGGTGCGCCTGCGGCGGCGGCGAGTTTCCCCTAACCCGGAGGTAATTCCGCGGTTCTAGGCTCCAAGCATGGCGAGCAACCGGGATCCGACACACCGGTTTGGCAAGTCGTCTGCTCGGCTGGCAGAATGTTGCGGATTCCGTACCTACGCCACCGCCGGGTTCGTGAATCCCGGTGACCCCGCCGCCCGACGTACCGTCGCAGCGAGGATCACCCTGTCTGTTCCGTCCGGACCCACCCGTCCGGCTCCCGCTCCGCGATCAGTGCAGCGCCACCTCTCGACATTTCCCGTGACCGTTTTTTCGTGCGGTTCGCGACGACGAAACGTCCCGGTCGGCGCGCCCGATGAGCGGTAACAAGCATCACAAATCAACTACCCGGCGGTAACCGTCCCCCGGTTGAGCCCGACCCGAGCAGGAGTGAAATCGTGTCACCTGTGACTGACGCACCGAATGCCACCGCGAGTTTGTCCGAAATCACCCACGACGAAATTTTCGCCGGACACCTCGGGGGCAAGCTCTCGGTCGAACTCTCCGCACCGCTGGAGACACAGCGCGACCTGTCCATCGCCTACACCCCCGGCGTCGCGCAGGTCAGCCGCGCGATCGCGCAGGACGAGGCGCTCGCCAAGCGCTACACCTGGACCGACCGACTGGTCGTCGTCGTCAGCGACGGCACCGCGGTGCTCGGCCTCGGTGACATCGGCCCGCGCGCCTCGCTGCCGGTGATGGAGGGCAAGGCCGCGCTGTTCAAGAAGTTCGCCGGGCTGGACTCGATCCCGATCGTGCTGGACACCAAGGACGTCGACGAGATCGTCGAGACCCTGATCCGGCTGCGCCCCAGCTTCGGTGCGGTGAACCTGGAGGACATCTCCGCGCCGCGCTGCTTCGAGATCGAGAAGCGGGTCATCGAAGCCCTCGACTGCCCGGTCATGCACGACGACCAGCACGGCACCGCGATCGTGGTGCTGGCCGCCCTCAACGGCGCGGCCAAGGTGCAGGGCCGCAGCATCGAGGGCCTCAAGGTCGTGGTGTCGGGCGCGGGCGCGGCGGGTGTCGCGTGCACCAACATCCTGCTGGCCGCCGGTGTCGCCGATGTGACGGTGCTGGACTCCAAGGGCATCCTCAGCCGTGAGCGTGGTGACCTCAACGCGGTCAAGGCCGAGCTGGCCGCGCGCACCAACCCGCGCGGGCTGGTCGGCGGCGCCGCCGAGGCACTCGCGGGCGCGGACGTGTTCCTCGGCCTGTCGGCGGGCCTGATCGCCGAGGAGCTGATCGCTTCGATGGCGCCGGAGTCGATCGTGTTCGCGATGTCCAACCCGGACCCGGAGATCCACCCCGAGGTGGCGCGCAAGTACGCGGCCATCGTGGCCACCGGGCGCAGCGACTTCCCGAACCAGATCAACAACGTGCTCGCGTTCCCCGGCGTGTTCAAGGGCGCGCTCGACGCGGGCGCGCGCCGCATCACCGAGGGCATGAAGATCGCCGCCGCGGAGGCCATCCTCGGTGTGGTCGCCGACGAGCTCGGCCCGGACAAGATCGTGCCCAGCCCGCTCGACCCGCGGGTCGCCCCGGCCGTGGCCGAGGCCGTCGCGGCCGCCGCTCGTGCGGAAGGCGTTGCGTAACAGCTGAATACGCACGGAACGAGGCGCCCCGCTCGATGGTGAGCGAGGCGCCTCGGTGCTGTCCGGGCCGGGCGGCGGTAGATTCTGCACGAGCCCGTCCCCGGCCGGGCGGGTCCTTGGCCGTTCCCGACTACGGAGAGTTGGTGTCGCCGTATGCCTTCCACCGCGCCGCGGCGGGTGCTCGCCCGGATGCTCGTCGCCGCGCTGGCGGTGTTCGCGGTGTCGTGCGGGAGCGCCGAGGACGAACCGGTGTTCGTGGTCGGCGCGGGGGACAGCGCCGAATCCCGGGTGCTGGCCGAGATTTACGCGGGCGCGCTCGCCCGCACCGGCCTGCCCGTGCGGGTGCGGACCGGACTGGGGGACCGGGCGGGCACGCTGGCCGCGCTGGACGCGGGCGCCGTCGGACTGGTCGGCGAGCACACCGGTGCGCTGCTCGCGGCGTTCGACGGCACCGCGGAGGCCACGACTCCGGCCGAGGTCGGCACCGCGCTGAATCGTTCCCTGCCCGAGGGAGTGGTGGTCGCCGACCCGGCCGAGAGCGCCGACCTGCGCCCCCGCCTGCTCGTCGAGCCGGTGGCGGCTCGTCGTGACGGCCTCGACTCGGTGCGCGCGCTGATCCCGCGCTGCCCGGCGACCACGGCCGGTGTCGCGACGGTGCCCGGCCTGCTGCCCCCCGGCGCCGCGATCCGGGTGGCGGGGTGCGAGTTCGCCGCCGTCACCTCCTTCCCGTCACCGGAGGCGCTGGTGCAGGCGTTGCGCGCCGGCGTGGTCGGCGTCGGCGTCCTGACCGGCCCGCCCGAACTCGTCCCCGCCGCCGAGGGACTGACCGTGCTCGCGGACGAGGACTTCGCGGTGCGCGCGGAGAACGTCGTCCCCCTGCTGCGCAAGGGCGTGCTCGACGACCAGCGGACGCGGAAACTCAACTACGTCGCGGGTGAGCTGACCACCGCGGAACTCGTCGAGCTGGTCCGCGCCGTCGGCACCGGCAGCGCCCCTGCCGAGTCGGCCCGCCAGTGGCTCGACGCGCACGGACTCTGATCGACGCATCGCCGCCGGGGCGCGAGGCCTGGATCACAGTCAGTCCCCTTGTCGCCGCATCCACCGTCGCCGTATATTCCACGTGGAGTATTTCGTGTGGAGTATGTCGGTTGACCGCGGAATGATCGGTGGCGCATCCGGCGCGGACGAGACGGAAGGTGGCGAGAATGGGGCAGGGGCGCGGCAAGCCGACCGCACTGGCGGTCTCGGTGCTCGCGCTGCTCGAGGAGCGGCCCATGCATCCCTACGAGATGTATCAGACGCTGATCGAGCGCCGGGAGGACATGCTGGTCAAGGTCCGCCCCGGCTCGCTCTACCACACGGTGGCGCGGTTGGCCGATCAGGAACTGGTGCGCGCCGAGGGCGTGGACCGTGCGGGCAACCGTCCCGAGCGCACCACCTATCGCATCACTCCGCGGGGCCGCGCCGCGCTGCGCGACCGGATCACCGACATCCTGCGTGCCCCGGTGCCCGAGTACCCCGAGTTCCCGCTCGCCCTCGCCGAGGCACACAACCTGCCCGCCGAGGAGGTGCTCGCCCTGCTGGGTGAGCGCATCGCCCACCTCGACCACTACCTGGCCGATCTGGACGCGATGATCGCCTGGGCCGAGCGCAAGGGCATCGCCCGGCGCTACTGGCTCGTCCTGCCGTACCTGCGCGCGACCGTGCGGGCGCAGCGGGACTGGCTGGCCGGCTTCACCGCCGAGCTCGCCGCGGGCGAGCCGGCCTGGGAGGAGTTCGAGCCGACCGGCGCGCGCCGCACGCCCGCGCCGGCCACCCCGTGGGACGGCGACGAGGCCGACCCGCCCCGGCGCCGCGCCGCGCGCACGCCGCCCAGCCGCCGTCCCCCTCGATCGTTCCGATCGCCCCCAGATAGGAAGCACTTCCGTGTCGACCCAACGCAATCCGTGGCTGGCGCTGTTCGCGCTGGTCGTCGGCTTCTTCATGATCCTGTTGGACATGACCATCGTCGCGGTCGCCAACCCGGCGATCATGACCGACCTCGGCGCCGACATCTCCCAGGTCATCTGGGTGACCAGCGCCTACCTGCTCACCTACGCCGTGCCGCTGCTCATCACCGGCCGCCTCGGTGACCGCTTCGGCCCCAAGAACATCTACCTGGCCGGTCTGGCCGTGTTCACCGCTGCCTCGCTGTGGTGCGGCATGTCGAACAGCATCGAGATGCTGATCGCCGCGCGCGCCGTGCAGGGCCTCGGCGCGGCGCTGATGACCCCGCAGACG
The DNA here is from genome assembly GCF_001182745.1 of Nocardia farcinica. Classification (NCBI taxonomy): domain Bacteria; kingdom Bacillati; phylum Actinomycetota; class Actinomycetes; order Mycobacteriales; family Nocardiaceae; genus Nocardia; species Nocardia farcinica. Next base: position 1,846,684 of record NZ_LN868939.1, read on the forward strand.
ATGGCGGTGATCACCCGCACCTTCCCGCCGGACAAGCGCGGCGCCGCGATGGGGCTCTGGGGCGGCGTCGCGGGCCTGGCCACCCTGGTCGGGCCGATCCTCGGCGGCGTGCTGGTGGACGGCCTGAGCTGGGAGTGGATCTTCATCGTCAACGTGCCGGTCGGCGTGCTCGCCTTCGCGCTGGCGGTGTGGCTGGTGCCCGCCCTGCCCACCCACGAGCACAAGTTCGACATCCCCGGCGTCGTGCTCAGCGGACTCGGCATGTTCCTGCTGGTGTTCGGCATCCAGGAGGGCAACACCTACGACTGGTCGGTGCGCATCTGGCTGCTGATCGCCGCGGGCATCGTGGTGCTGGGGCTGTTCGTGGTCAACCAGGCGCGCAACACCGGCGAGCCACTGGTCCCGCTCGGACTGTTCCGGGTCCGCAACTTCGCGCTGTCCAACATCGCCATCGCCGCCATGGGCGCGGCCGTGACCGGATTGATGGTGCCGGTCTACTTCTACCTCCAGGCGGTGCGCGACATGTCGCCGACCAAGTCGGCGCTGGTACTGGCGCCGATGGCGGTCGTCACCGGTTTCGCGGCGCCGGTCCTCGGCCGCTTCGCCGACCGGCTCGCGCCGCGCATCCTGCCCACCATCGGGTTCGCGTTGTTCGCCGCGGTGATCTTCTGGTGGGCGGCGATCATGACGCCGGACTCGGAGCTGGTCCTGTTCCTGGTGTCGGCGGGCTTCGCCGGTTTCGCCAACGCCTGCATCTGGGGCCCGCTGGCGGCCACCGCGACGCACAACCTGCCGGTGCAGCAGGCGGGCGCGGGCTCGGGCATCTACAACACCACCCGCCAGGTCGGTTCGGTGCTCGGCAGCGCGGCGATCAGCGCGTTGATCGCGTCCCGGATGTCGGCGCACGGGCTCGGCGGCGGCCGGGTCGCCGAAGGCGGCGTCGGTCAGGGCCCGATCCCGCCGCATGTGCTCGACGAATTCAGCGCGGCGCTGTCGGAATCGATGATCCTGCCCGCCGCCGTCCTGCTCATCGGCGTGCTTGCCTCGGCGCTGTTCATCGGCCACGGCCCGCGCACCACGGCCGATCAGCCCACCGCCGCGGACGCCGTCTCCGCCTGACCGGCGCGGCGGTGGTCAGCTCACCCGCACGGTGACGCTCGGATAACCGGTCGCGCCGTCCGGCAGGACGTCGGCGACCTCGGCGGTCTGGACCGCGCCGGTGCCGTCGGTGGCGCGGGCGCGCAGGGTGTGCGGTCCGGGCGTGGCGTCCCAGTCGTAGACCCACTGCCGCCAGGTGTCCACCGATTGCTCGGCGGACAGGCGGGCCTGCTGCCAGGGCCCGCCGTCGACCTGCACCTCGACCGCCGCGATGCCGCGATGCTGTGCCCACGCGACTCCGGCGACCGGCACCGGGCCGGGGCTCGGGCGCGAGCGCGGGCCGGGTGTGTCGATGCGGGTGCCGGTTTTGATCGGGCCGAGGGCCGACCAGCCGCGGCGGGTCCAGTACGCGGTGGCGCGATCGAACCGGGTGACCTCCAGTTCGGTCACCCACTTGGTCGCCGAGACGTATCCGTAGAGGCCGGGCACCACCAACCGGGCCGGGTAGCCGTGCCGCACCGGCAGCGGTTCGCCGTTCATGCCGATCGCCAGCAGCGCGTCGCGTCCGTCGGTCAGCACCGCCAGGGGCGTGCCCGCCGTCCAGCCGTCCTTGCTGCGCGAGAGCACCATGTCGGCCTCGGGCAGCGGGCCCGCCTCGGCCAGCAGTTCGTCGAGGCGATATCCCCGCCACAGCGCGTTGCCGACCAGGTCGCCGCCGACCGGATTGGACACGCAGGTCAGCGTGACCAGCCGTTCCACCGCGGTGCGCCGGGCCAGGTCGTCCCAGCCGATCCGGATCTCGCGTTCGACCAGCCCGTGGATCCGCAACGACCAATCCCGCACCGACACCTGCGGCAACACCAGGGCGGTGTCGATGCGGTAGAAGTCGTCGGCGCTCGTCAGGTACGGGGTCAGCCCGGGCACCCGCAGATCGGCCGCCGGGTCGATCGCCACCGGCGGCTCACCCGGCGCGGGCAGCTGCACCGCCGCCCGTTCCTGCGTCACATCCCCCGCCGCACCGCGAGCACCCGGCCCGCCGCGCCCGCCGCCACCGCCGCACCACCGGCGATGACCAGGCCGCGCAACAGTTCTCGGCGGTCGGCGGCTGCGAGACCCCGCTCGTGCCGCGTCCCGCGCGATTCTCTCCAGGTGCCCGCCGCCCTCGGCTGGGACTCCGGCGCAGGCGTACGACGCGGGAGTCGGCCGGGGGCCGGATCGGGTCGGTGCGTCTCGTCGCGCGATGGTCCCGAGAGGCCGGTGTCGCTGCGCCCGGGCTGTGCGGCGGGTGTCCGGCGCGGCTGTGATCCTGCCTCGCCGCGGGTGTCGTCCACCGGGCCGGTGGGGTGTCGCACATCGGGCGCCTGCTCGTCCGGCCGGCGCCGAGACGCCGACGCGCCCGGCCCGTGCTGCCCGGTCTCCGCGCCGCGCGCACCGGCTCCGGCCGCGGCTGCCGCGTCGATCCGCCGCGCGAACGAGCGCAACGCCCCGATCCCCGCGCCCACGCCCAGCAGCGTCGGCACCGCGGCGAGCAGACCGTACCGGTCGGCGGCGAGCACCGCCGCGACCGCGCCGAACAGCGCGAACAGCGCCGATCCGAACGCCCGTCGGTCGCGTTCGACGGCGCCCGCGACCCCGGCGAGCAGGACCGCGGCCGCGCCCATGACGAGGAACAGCACGGCCTTGTCGGCGGTGCCGAAGGTCTGGATCGCCCACTCGCGCAGCCCGTCCGGGGTGTGGTCGACCACCGCGGCGCCCAGTACGTAGGGCGGCGCGCTACCCGGCCGCAGCAGGGCCGCGAGGAGTTCGGCCAGGGCGAGCGCCAGCCCCGCGCTCACCAGCCCGGCGGCGATCCGCCACCGCAGTACCATGCCGCGAGCCTACTGCCGCCCCGGCCCCGCCGGCCGACCAAGCTCTACCTCGGCTGCTCAGGCGTAGATCTTCTCCACCTCGGCCGCGTACTGCTTCATGACCACCGCGCGCTTGAGCGACATCTTGGGGGTCAGCTCGCCGCCTTCCTGGGTCCAGTCCACGGTCAGGATGCGGTGCTTCTTGATCTGTTCGGCGTGCGAGACCTTCTTGTTGGTCTCGGCCACCGCGGCGTCGATCTCGGCGACCAGTTCGGGATGCTCGACGACCGTCTCGATCGCGGTGTCCGCGGCCAGGCCGTGCCGTTCCTTCCACCCCGGCAGCGCCTCCGGGTCGAGGGTGATCAGCGCGCCGATGAACGGCTGGCCGTCGCCGACCACCATCACCTGGCTGATCAGCGGATGCGCGCGCAGCGAGTCCTCGAGCAGCGCGGGGGAGACGTTCTTGCCGCCCGCGGTGACGATGATCTCCTTCTTGCGGCCGGTGATCGTGATGAACCCGTCGGCGTCGATCGCGCCCAGGTCACCGGTCTTGAACCAGCCGTCGGCGAAGGCCTCCTCGGTGGCGGCCTCGTTGCCCCAGTAGCCGTTGAACACCACCGGGCCGCGCAGCAGCAGCTCGCCGTCCTCGGCGATCTTGGCGGCGTGGCCCTCGATCGGGCGGCCGACCGAGCCGACCCGGATGTGCTCGGGGGTGTTCACGCTGAACGCGGCCGTGGTCTCGGTCAGGCCGTAGCCTTCGTAGATCGTCACGCCGACGCCGCGGAAGAAGTGGCCGAGCCGCGCGCCCAGCGGGCCGCCGCCGGAGACGGCCGCCTCGCACTGCCCGCCCAGCGCGGTCTTGAGCTTGCTGTAGACCAGCTTGTCGAACAGGGCGTGCTTGAGCTTGAGCACCAGGCCGGGGCCGCCGTTGTCGAGCGCCTCGCTGTACTCGATCGCGGTCGCGGCGGCGGCGTCGAAGATCTTGCCCTTGCCGCCGTCGTGCGCCTTCTGCTTGGCGCCGTTGAACACCTTCTCGAACACGCGCGGCACCGAGAGGATGAAGTGCGGCTTGAACGCGCCGAACTGGTCCACCAGCGTGGTCCAGTCGGAGGTGTGGGCGACGATCACCTTGGCGTCGAAGGCCGCCAGCGCCACCGCGCGGGCGAACACGTGCGCCAGCGGCAGGAACATGAGGGTCTTCTTGCCCTCGGTGACGTACTTGCCCAGGGCGATGCGATCGGCGGTGGACTCCGCCCACAGGTTGGCGTGCGAGAGCATGACGCCCTTGGGCCGCCCGGTGGTGCCCGAGGTGTAGATCAGGGTGGCGGGCGAGCTCGCGCCGACCTGCTTGCGCCGCTCGTGTACGACCTGGTCGTCGAGGTCCTTGCCGCGCTCGATCAGGTCGTCGACGGCGCCCTTGTCGATCTGCACGATCTCGGCGAGGTCGGGCAGCGCGCCGGTCTCGATCTCGTCGATCACGGCGCGGTGCTTGTCGCTGTCGACCACCAGCAGCTTGGTGGCGGAGTCCTGCAGGATCCACTTGGCCTGCTCGGCGGAGGAGCTGTCGTAGATGGCGACGGTGCAGCCACCGGCGGCCCAGACGGCGAAGTCGAGCACCTGCCACTCGTAGCGGGTCGGCGCCATGATGGCCACGCGGTCGCCGAGTTCGATGCCCGCGGCGATCAGGCCCTTCGCCACACCGGTGACGGTCTTCGCGAACTGCGACGCCGTGACGTCCTTCCAGCCACCACTGCCGTTCGGCACGTTGAACAGCACGGCGTTCGGCGACTGTTCGGCATGGCGGAAGACGTTGTCGGAATTGTTCGCGTCATCCGGGATTGTGTAGGAAGCCGGGACTTCGAACTCTCGCATCAGTGCCCTTCCACGTGTGTTTACTCGCCAGTAATCTACGACACCTTGATCCGGGGTGTCAGTCCGGCCGCCGAATCCCGGCAGCGGATCAACCCAGGTGGCGCATGTCCACCGGTTGCAGTGCCTCACGCAGGAACTCCGACAATTCGCGCACCGCCGCGGCCGCAGGCGCCGCCAGCGACGCCTGCAGCTGCGCGACGTGCCACAGCCCACGGCTCTCGGTGAACCGCACGTGCACGCCCGCGTCGCGCAATGCCTGCACCAACTCTACGCACTGCTCATGCAGCAGTTCATCGATATCGGCCTGCACATAGGTGGGCGGCAGCCCGTGCATGGACGCGCGCAGCGGCGCGTATCCGGGCACGCCAGGATCGCCGTCGCCGAGGTAGGCGGCCGCGCAGGCGAGTGCCCACGGCCTGCTCACCACGAGATCGCGCTCGCGCGCCGGGGTGCCGGTCGGGTCCGTCCAGGGCGCGATCAGCCCCAGCGCGGCCGGGCGGCGGTTCTGCTCGGCCAGCAGGCGCTGCGCGGTCGCCAGGCTCAGCCCACCGCCCGCCGAGTCACCGGCGATGGCGATCGACTCGGGCGCGTACCCGGCGGCGACCAGCTCGTCGAAGGCCGCCACCGCGTCGTCGAGCGCGGCGGGGAAGGGATGCTCCGGCGCCAGCCGGTAGTCCAGTAGGAACACCGCCGCGCCCGTCTCGTGCGCCAGCCGCGCCGCCAGCGAGCGATGCGTGGCCATCGATCCCACGGCGTAACCACCGCCGTGCAGGTAGAGCACGGCGGTGGTGGGCTCGGCGCGCCCGGCGGTCAGCTGCTCGGCCGGCCTGCCGCCGAGCCGGGTGCGGCGCACCGTCGTGCCCGCGGGCACGAACTGGATGCGGGAGGCCGCGTCCATCAGGGTGCGCTGCACGGTGAACGGCAGGCGGGCGTTGAGCATCACCCGGAACAGGGGATTGATCGCCGCCCGCAGGACGGGCAGCGGAATGTTCAGATCGCGCAAGGTCGTTCGCTCTCGCTCGGCAACCGGACTCGGGTCAGGGCAGGTAGGGGCCGCTGACCGCGGCCGCGATGCGCTGGTAGCCCGAGGCGGTGACGCGCACGAACAGATCGAGCAACTTGGCCTCCCAGCCGATCAGCACCCGGCCATGCCCCTTGCGCACGCCGTTGACGATCGTCTGCGCGGCCATCTCCGGGGTGTGGATGGCGAGCTTCTTGTCGAACATCGAGGCCGCCGACTTCTCGTCGATGCCCTCGGCGTAGGTGGCGTTGCGCGCCACGGCGGTCTTGATGCCGCCCGGGTGCACGCAGGTGACCTTGACCGGCAGCTTGCCGACCAGCATCTCCTGGCGCAGCGCCTCGGTGAAGCCGCGCACCGCGAACTTGGCCGAGTTGTAGGCGGCCTGGCCGGGCACGGCGATGAGCCCGAACAGGCTGGACACGTTGACCACGTGGCCGTCGCCGGACTCGATGAGCATCGGCAGGAACGCCTTGGTGCCGTTGACGACACCCCAGAAGTCGACGTCCATGATCCGCTCGATGTCCTTGAACTCGGACTTGATCACGTCGCCGTGGTGGGCGATGCCCGCGTTGTTGTAGATCTGGTGGACCACGCCGAAGTGCGCCTTCACCGCGTCGGCGTAGAGCAGCACGGCCTCGCGCTCGGCCACGTTCACCCGGTCCGACTTCACCTGCGCGCCGAGCTGTTCACAGCGACGCACGGTCTCGGCCAGACCCTCGGTGTCGATGTCGGACAGCGCCAGGCGCGCGCCGCGCCGGGCCAGGTTCTCGGCCAGGGCCCGGCCGATGCCGGAACCCGCGCCGGTGATCACGCAGACCTTGTCCTTGAAGTAAGCGTCGTTGCTCACGGTCACACAACTTTCAGTTCGGCGGGCGCGGTGGTCGGCTCCGGGGCGGTGTTCTTGTCGGGGGTGGTGCTGGTCGCGTAGGCCGACACGTCGAATTTCCTTGTCAGACTACGGAACCGGAAGGTGAAATCGGGCCACAACGTGGTGTTGTTGCCGTGCTTGTCCAGGTACCAGCTGGCGCAGCCGCCGGTGTTCCACACCGACTTGCTCAGCTTGGCCTGCAGTTCGCGGTTGTATTCGTCCTGCACCTCGCGGCGCACCTCGACGGTGCGCAGGCCGAGGCGGTCGACGGTGGCCAGCGCGTCGGCGATGTAGTTGATCTGCGATTCGATCATGTACACCATCGAGGTGTGGCCCAGGCCGACGTTCGGGCCGAGCAGGAAGAACATGTTGGGGAAGTTCGCCACGGCCGAGCCCTTGTAACCCTGCTGGCCGATGTCGTCGAACACCTCGCTCAGCGTGCGGCCGTCCTTGCCGACGATGGTCTCGTAGGTCGGCGAATCGGTGACGTGGAAGCCGGTGGCCACGATGAGCGCGTCGATCTCGCGCTCGGTGCCGTCCTTGGTGACGATCGAGTGCGGGCGGATCTCGGCGATGCCGTCGGTGATCAGGTCGACGTTGTCGCGGTCCAGCGCCGGGTAGTAGTCGTTGGAGATCAGCATGCGCTTGCAGCCGATGCGGTAGTTCGGGGTGGCCTTGCGGCGCAGCTCCGGATCGCTGATCTCGTAGCGCAGCTTGGCTTTCGAGATCAGCTCGAAGGCCTGCATGAGCGGCGGGAACTTGGCGAGGCCGACCACCTGGGTCTCGCGCGCGGCGTAGATCGCGGCGCGGGAGAGTCGCTGCACGCCGGGAATGTGCTTGAACGCCAGCCGTTCCGGCAGGGTGTAGGGCCGATCGAAGCGCGGTAGCAGCCACGGCGCGGTGCGCTGATAGACGTCGAGGTGGCCCACCTGCGGCGCGATGGCGGGCACGATCTGGATCGCCGAGGCGCCGGTGCCGATGATGGCCACCCGCTTGTCGGTGAGGTCGGCGCTGTGGTTCCAGCGGGCGGAGTGGAAGATCTCGCCGTCGAAGCTGTTGATGCCCTTGATATCGGGCAGCGCGGGCTCGCACAGCGCGCCGACCGCGGAGACCACGGTGTCGGCGGTGAAGGCGCCCTGGCTGGTGGCGATCTCCCACTGCGCGGTCTCGGCGTTCCACCGGGCGCCGGTGACGTCGCAGTCGAAGATGTGCTTGTCGAGCACCTGGTACTTCTCGGCCACCGAGCGGATGTACTGCTGGATCTCGCCCTGGCGGGAGAACGAGCGCGACCAGTCCGGGTTCAGCGCGAAGGAGTACGAGTACAGGTGCGAGGGCACGTCGCAGGCCGCACCCGGATAGGTGTTGTCCCGCCAGGTGCCGCCGACATCGCTGCCGCGCTCCAGGACCAGGTAGTCGGTGCGGCCCTGTTGCCTGAGGCGGATGGCCAGGCCCAATCCGGCGAACCCGCTGCCGATGATGATCGTCTTGGCGTGGCGGGTGGGCCGGTCGCCGACAGCATTGTCTGTAACCTTGCGACTCATGTAACCCAGATTACGGCGCTATTGAGCAGGAGTCAACAGTATTGAACGACGTTCAGTAACATGAGTACCGTGAAGAGCAGCAGCCCCGGCGGAACCGCGAAACGAACCCGGCTCAGCCCCGAGGAGCGCCGCAAGCAGTTGATCGCGCTCGGGGCGCGGATGCTCGGCGAGCGCGCCATCGAGGACATCTCCGTCAGCGAGATCGCCGCCGAGGCGGGCATCTCCCGCGGCCTGCTGTTCCACTACTTCCCGACCAAACAGGACTTCCAGCTCGCCATCGTCCGCCACGCCAACGCCGAACTGCTCGAGCGCGTGACCCCCGACCGGACGCTCGGCATCACCGACATGGTGCGTGACTCCATCGAGCGCTACGTCGACTACGTCAGCCAGAACCGCACCTCGTACCTGGCCCTGCTGCGCGGACCCACCAGCGTCAACCCCGACCTCGGCCCGCTGGTCGAATCCACCCGCGACGCCATCGTCCAGCTCATCCTCACCGAGGCCCCGATCGAGGTCGCCGAGGCCGACCGCCCCCGCCTGCTGCTCGGCATGCGCGGCTGGATCGCCTTCGTCGAGGAGACCACCCTCACCTGGCTGCGCACCGAACCCATTCCCCGCGAACAACTCATCGACCTGCTCGTCGACTCCCTGCTCAACCTCGCCGCAGCCCTCGAACCACAACTGGCGGCGGCACTGCGCTCCTGACGCTCAGTGCAGGTGGGCGGCCAGGTGCGGGACGGCTTCGGCCGGGTGTTCGGCGTCGATCGCGGCGGCGATTTCGCGGTAGGCCCAACCGGTTTCGGTGCGGTCGAGGGTGCCCACCAGGAAACCGTGCGCAGGATCTTCCAGGACGTAGTGGGCGAATTCGGTGCCGGTCTCGCCGTTCACCAAGCGGCAGAAGGAGTTTCGTACCTCATCCAGGGTCTGGCCGGTGTAGGAGGTCACCAGGAGCACCACCGTGGTCACCGCGGGGGCGATGCGGGTGAGGTCGAGGGTGATGATCTCGTTGTCCCCGTCGCCCTCACCGTTGGTGCTGTCGCCGAGCAGGCGCACCGCACCGTCCTGGGAGGACAACTGTTCGTGGTACACCACATCCGCCAGCGCGTCCCCCGCGAACAGCAACGCCGCGGCGTTGAGATCGATCTCGCGTCGCCCGCGCAACCAGCGGCTCCGGTCGGCCGGATCCCACCCCAGCCCCATCGTCACGAACGACAACCCCGTCTCGGACACCCGCACCCTCTCGCCGAACCACGCGACGCCGGTGGGCATCGCGCCACCCACGCTATACCGGTCCAGGGGCAGCCGTCCGGCTTCGTCCACAGGTCGACCACCGTCGGTCTTCCGTAGCCTCAGGGGTTCAGCTCTGCTGCGGTGCCTGTCCCCGGCGGAAGCGCGACTGCTCGAGCTTCGCGCGTCGAATGGTTGCGCGCTGAACCGCGCCTCATCCGCCATCACGCGCACGAGGATTCCGGCCCCCGCGGTCTCGATCTCCAACCTGCCCGAGGACCCCGCCGACGGCGCGGGGCCGGGCAGCGTGCGTGCTGCCCGGCCCCGGCGCGTCGCGATGCGGAATTAGCTGGTCGGCTCGAAGGCTTCGGCGATGATCTCCGCCTGCTCGACGGCGTGCACCTTCGACGAACCCGAGGACGGGGCCGACATGGCGCGGCGGGAGATGCGGCGCAGCTTGCCCAGGCGGTCGGGGAGCATCTCGGGCAGGTTGAGGCCGAAGAACGGCCAGGCGCCCTGGTTGGCGGGCTCCTCCTGGACCCAGGCGATGTCGGTCGCGTTCGGGTAGCCGCCCAGCGCCTCGTTGATGCGGAACTTCGGCACCGGGTAGAGCTGCTCGACACGCACGATCGCCACGTCCTCGCGCTTCTGCTTGGCCTTCTCCGCGGCCAGCTCGTAGTAGAGCTTGCCGCTGGTCAGCAGGATGCGCTTGACCTTGCTGCGGTCGCCGATGCCCTGCTCGTAGGCGGGCTCGTCGAACACCGACCGGAACTTGGACTCGGTGAAGTCCTTCAGATCCGAGACCACGGCCTTGTTGCGCAGCATCGACTTCGGGGTGAAGACGATGAGCGGACGGCGGATGCCGTCGAGCGCGTGCCGGCGCAGCAGGTGGAAGTAGTTGGCCGGGGTGGACGGCACCGCGACCGTCATCGACCCCTCCGCGCACAGCTGCAGGAAGCGTTCGATGCGACCGGAGGTGTGGTCCGGGCCCTGCCCCTCGTGGCCGTGCGGCAGCAGCAGCACGACGTCGGAGAGCTGGCCCCACTTGGCCTCACCGGAGGAGATGAACTCGTCGATGATCGACTGCGCGCCGTTGACGAAGTCGCCGAACTGCGCCTCCCACAGCACCAGCGCATCCGGGTTACCCAGCGAGTAGCCGTATTCGAAACCGACGGCGGCGAACTCGCTCAGCGCCGAGTCGTGCACGGCGAACCAGCCCGGGTTGGCGCTGCCGATGTTGTGCAGCGGGGTGTACTCCGCGGCGGTCTTGCGGTCGATGATCACCGCGTGCCGCTGGGTGAACGTGCCACGACGGGAGTCCTGGCCGGTCAGGCGCACGGCCCGGCCCTCGTCGATGAGCGTGCCGAAGGCGAGCAGCTCGGCGAAGGCCCAGTCGATCTTGCCCTCGTAGGCCATCTCGCGGCGCTTCTCCAGCACCGGCTTCACGCGCGGGTGCACGTTGAAGCCCTCGGGCACGTTGATGAACGCGTCACCGATGCGCTGCAGCACCGACTTGTCCACCGCGGTGTGCACGGTGCCGGGCACCCGCTGGTCGTCTTCGACCGATTCGCTCGGGCCCGGTGGGTATTTCTCCAGTTCGCGGACTTCGTTGAACACCCGTTCCAGCTGGCCCTGGTAGTCGCGCAGCGCGTCCTCGGCCTCCTTGAGCGAGATGTCGCCGCGGCCGATCAGGCTCTCGGTGTAGCTCTTGCGCACCGAGCGCTTGGTGTCGATGACGTCGTACATGTACGGCTGGGTCATCGACGGGTCGTCGCCCTCGTTGTGCCCGCGGCGGCGGTAGCAGATGAGGTCGATGACCACGTCCTTGCGGAACTTCTGGCGGAAGTCGACCGCCAGGCGCGCGACCCAGTCGCACGCCTCCGGGTCGTCGCCGTTGACGTGGAAGATCGGCGCGCCGATGAACTTCGCGATGTCGGTGGAGTACTCGGTGGAGCGGCTGTTCTCCGGGGCGGTGGTGAAGCCGATCTGGTTGTTCACCACGATGTGGATGGTGCCGCCGGTGCGGTATCCGCGCAGGCCGGAGAGGTTCAGCGTCTCGGCGACCACGCCCTGACCGGCGAACGCGGCGTCACCGTGCAGCATCAGCGGAACGACCGAGAAGCCCTCGGGGCCGTCGCCCTTGTCCAGCAGATCCTGCTTGGCGCGCACCAGGCCCTCGAGCACCGGGTCGACCGCCTCGAGGTGCGAGGGGTTGGCGGTCAGCGAGACCTTGATCTCGTTGTCGCCGAACATCTGCAGGTAGTTGCCCTCGGCGCCGAGGTGGTACTTCACGTCGCCCGAGCCGTGCGTGGCGGCCGGGTTCATGTTGCCCTCGAACTCGGTGAAGATCTTCGAGTAGGGCTTGCCGACGATGTTGGCCAGCACGTTGAGCCGGCCGCGGTGCGGCATGCCGATGACGACCTCGTCGAGGGCGTGCTCGGCGCACTGGTCGATGACGGCGTCCATCATCGGGATGACCGACTCGGCGCCCTCCAGCGAGAACCGCTTCTGGCCGACGTACTTGGTCTGCAGGAAGGTCTCGAACGCCTCGGCGGCGTTGAGCCGGTTCAGGATGTACTTCTGCTGTGCGACGGTCGGCTTGACGTGCTTCTGCTCGACGCGCTCCTGGATCCACTGCAGCTGCTCGGGATCGAGGATGTGCATGTACTCCACGCCGACGTGGCGGCAGTACGCGTCGCGCAGCACCGAGAGCACGTCGCGCAGCTTCATGCGCTCCTGGCCGTGGAAGCCGCCCACGTTGAACTCGCGGTCGAGGTCCCACAGGGTCAGGCCGTGCTGGGTGACGTCGAGGTCGGGGTGGCTGCGGAACTTGTCCTTGACCAGGTGCAGCGGGTCGGTGTCGGCCATCAGGTGACCGCGGTTGCGGTAGGCCGAGATCATCTCGAGCACGCGGGTGCTCTTGTCGACGCCGCGCTCCTTGATGTCCTTGCGCCAGCGCACGGGCTCGTAGGGCACCCCGAGGCCGTGGAAGATCTCGTCGTAGAACTCGTCGGAGATCAGCAGCTGGTGGATGGTGCGCAGGAAGTCGCCGGACTCCGCGCCCTGGATGATGCGGTGGTCGTAGGTCGAGGTCAGCGTCATGAGCTTGCCGACGCCGATGTCGGCGATCCGCTCGTCGCTCATGCCCTGGAATTCGGCCGGGTACTCCATCGCGCCCGCGCCGATGATGGCGCCCTGGCCGGGCATCAGCCGCGGCACCGAGTGCACGGTGCCGATGGTGCCCGGGTTGGTGAGCGAGATGGTGACGCCGGAGAAGTCCTCGGTGGTGAGCTTGCCCTCGCGCGCCCGCCGCACGATGTCCTCGTAGGCGGAGTGGAACTGGGCGAAGGTCATCTCCTCGGCGCCCTTGATGGCGGCCACGACCAGCGAGCGGCTGCCGTCCTTGCCGGGCAGGTCGATGGCCAGGCCCAGGTTGGTGTGCGCGGGGGTGACCGCGTGCGGCTTGCCGTCGATCTCGGCGAAGTGGCGGTTCATGTTCGGGAACGCCTTGACCGCCTGCACGATGGCGTAGCCGAGCAGGTGGGTGAAGGAGATCTTGCCGCCGCGGGTGCGGGCCAGGTGGTTGTTGATGACCAGGCGGTTGTCGATCATCAGCTTGGCCGGGATGGCACGCACCGAGGTGGCGGTGGGGATGCTCAGCGAGGCCGACATGTTCTTCGCGACCGCCGCGGCGGCGCCGCGCAGCACCTTCGACTCGTCGGCGGCCTCGGCGGACTTGGGTCCGCCGGAGGTCGGCGCGGCGTTGGAGGTCGGCGCGGGGGTGGTCTGCGGCGTGCGCGCGGTGCCCTTGGCGGCGGTGGCCTTCGGGGCGGCGGCCTTGCTCTCGGTGGCCTTGCTCTCGGTGGCCTTCGGGGCGGCCTGCTGCGGCTTGGCGGCGGCCTGCTGCGGCTTGGCGGCGGGCTGCTGGGGCTTGGCGGTGGACTGCGCGGGAGCGGCCTGCTGCGAGGCGGGAGCCGACGGGGCGGCCGCGGGTCGCGCGGGGGCCTGGCCGGGCGGAGAGGCGGTCGTCGGCGCGGGCGGCTGCTGCCCGTTGTCGCTGGCGTCGGTGGTGGTGTCAGGGGTGTAGTCGGCGAGGAATTCGTGCCAACTTTCGTCGACCGAAGATGGATCTTGCTTGAACTTCTGATACATCTCGTCGACCAGCCACTGGTTCTGACCGAACTGGGAAGTTGAGCTGCTCACAGCAGGTGTTCGCCTCATTTCGTTCTTCGCGCTGCGACGTTTGTGACGTGCCCGGCACGGGGATCGGCGGATGCGCGCCGATGCGCCCTCTGTCGAGGATATGCCCAGCAGCAAATCGGCGGTGTCACCACCACCCGCCGGAAACCGAACCCGTGTGTGTTCGACCCGTCCGGCATCGACCTTATTCCCTCCGCGCCGCGGTGTGTCGTCCGCCTCACCCTTACGCGGACGGCTCGCCGACCACCGTCGCGGACCCGGCCGACCACAGTCGCGCGTAGGTTCCGCCACCGGCCAGCAACTGCTCGTGGGTGCCGTGCTCGACGATGCGGCCACGCTCCACCACGGCGATGGCGTCGGCGCGGGCGGCGGTGGCCAACCGGTGCGCGACCACCACCGTGGTGCGGCCCCGCGCCACCGACGCGCTCGCCACCAGCACCGACGCCTCGGTCTCCGGATCCAGCGTGGCGGTGGCCTCGTCGAGCAGCAGCAGATCCGGGCGCACCAACTCGGCCCTGGCCAGCGCGATGAGCTGACGTTGCCCGGCCGACAGGCCGCGCCCGCGTTCGCCCACCGGCTGCCGCAGCCCCTGCGGCAGCGACTCGATCATCTCGGTCGCGCCGACCGCCGCGACCGCCGCCGCGATCTCGTCCGCGCTCGCGGACGGTTTCCCGAATGCGATGTTGCTCGCCACGTCGCCGGTGAACAGGTGAGCTTCCTGCGGCACGATGCTCAGCCGGGCGCGGTAGTCGCGCAGCCGGTAGTCGCGCAGGTCCACCCCGTCCACCGCGATACGCCCACCGCCGGGGTCGCGCGGCAGGTCGTAGAGGCGGGCCAGCAGCTTGACGATGGTGGACTTGCCCGCGCCGGTCGGGCCCACCAGGGCGAGCGTGGAACCGGGCGGGATGTCGAGCGCGACGTCGTCGAGCGCCGGGGTGTCGGTGCCCGGATAGCGGAACCGCACGTGATCGACCGCGACCTGACCGCGCAGGCCGTCGCTGATCGGGACGGCGTCGGGCGGGTCGGCGGCGATCGACGACGGGGTCCGCAGCAGGTCGCCGATGCGGCGCAAACCGACCCGGGCCTGCTGGTAGCCGTCGAAGACCTGGGAGAGCTGGGTGATCGGGCCGAACAGCAGTTCGAGGTAGAGCACGAACGCCACCAGCGTGCCCGCCGTCGTCGCGCCGGTGGCCACCTCGCGGGCGCCGACGAACACCACCGCGGCCAGCGCCAGATCCGCCCAGGCCACCACGAACGCGAAGTACAGCGCGATCGCCCGCTGCGCCCGCATCCGGGAGTTGCGGTAGCGCCGGGAGTACTCGGCGAAGCGGCGGGCCGCGACCGGCTCGTGCCGGTTGGCCTGCACGGCTCGCAGACCGGTGACGTTCTCCTGGAAGTCGGCGTTCACCGCGGACACGTGCTCGCGCGAGATCGAGTACGCGGTGGAGGAGACCCGGCGGAACAGCACCGTCGCCAGGATCAGCGGCGGCACGGCGGCCAGCACCACCAGCGCCAGCGAGAAGTCGATCACCAGCAGCGCCACCGCGATGCCGACCACCGTCAGCAGCCCGATCAGGGTGGTGGCGACACCGGTCTGCAGGAAGCTCGACAGCGCGTCGACGTCGGTGGTCATCCTGGTCATGATCCGGCCGGACAGTTCCCGCTCGTAGTAGTCGAGCCCGAGCCGTTGCAGATGCGCGTAGCTGCGCACCCGCAGGCCGTAGAGCACCCGCTCGCCGGTGCGGGCGGTGAGCACGATGGTGACCGCGCCGACCAGCAGCCCGGCGCCCACCAGCAGCGTGCCGAGGACCGCGGCGCGCACCAGGGCGCCGGAGTCACCGGTGCCCACACCGGTGTCGATGGCATAGCGCACCAGCGGCGGAAAGGCCACACCGAGCACGGCGTCGAGGGCCAGCAGCGCGACGACGGCGCCGACGAGTGCCCGCACCGGGCGCAGCAGCCGGGCCAGGCGGAAGCCGGGATCGGGGGTGCGCAGGCGCGCGTCGTCGAGGCCGGGCGCCTCGGTGGCGGGCGGGAGCTTCTCGATGGTGCGGCGCAGCTCCGGCGTCTCGGCGATGTCGGCGGCCGCGGCCCGCCCGAAGCCACCGCCCGGTTTCCCGACCGTCTTGCGCAACGGCACCGGTCCGGCCGGGTCGGGGGCGGGCAGCGCGCGCGGCGCGGCGGGCAGCCGGATCACCCGGTCGGCGTGCGCCAGCGTCGACTCGCGGTGCGCCAGGATGATCGTGGTGCGCCCGCCCCGGTCGGGCAGGGTGTCGAAGATGGCCGCCTCGGTCACCGCGTCCACCGCGGAGGTGGCGTCGTCGAGCACGAGGATGCGCGGGCGGGCCAGCAGCACCCTGGCCAGGGCGATGCGCTGGCGCTGACCGCCGGACAGGGTGAGACCGCGCTCGCCGACCACGGTGTCGTAGCCGTCGGGCAGTTCGCCGATGAACTCGTCGGCGGCGGCGAGCTCGGCGGCCTGCCTGATCTCGCTGTCGGTGGCGTCGGGTCTGCCGAGCGCGATGTTGGCAGCGATGGTGTCGGAGAACAGGAACGGGTCGTCGAAGACCACGCCGACCGCGGCGCGCAGGTCGGCGGCGCGCACGTCGGCCAGGTCCACGCGCTGGGTGCCGTCCGCGCCGACGAGCCGGATGTGGCCGGCGTCGGGTGCGTAGAAGCGCGGCAGCAGCAGCGACAGCGTGGTCTTGCCGGCCCCGGCGGGCCCGATGATCGCGACCGTCTCGCCGGGGCGCACGGTGAGGTCGAAGTCGCGCAGGATCGGCCGGTCCGGCTCGAAGCCGAAGCTCAGCCCCTCGATCTCGACGCCGAGCGGGCCCGCCGGCAACGGGACGGGTTCGGGCGGGTCGGTGAGCACCGGGGCGGTGTCGATCACCTGGTAGACGCGCTCGGCGGCGGCCCTGGTCAGCTGGGCCAGGATCACCACCGAGGACATCGCGCGCGCCGCCGAGGTCATCGTCGCGACATAGGCGGCGAAGGCGAGGAAGGTGCCGACGCCGATCGTGCCGTGCAGTGCCAGCCAACCGCCGAAGGCGATCACCGCGACCAGTCCGGCCTGCGGGACGGCCGCCACCACCGGCGCGAACCGCGAATCGATCCGGGCCGCGCGCATCCGTTCGGCGTACAGCCGGCGCGCGTGCCGTTCGAGCACGTCGACCATCCTGGCTTCCTGCCCGAAGCCCTTCACCACCCGCACGCCGGTCACCGTCTCCTCGACGTGCTGGGCCAGATCGGCGGCGCGCTGCTGCGCCGACCAGGTGGCCGCGAACAACCGCGGCCGCATCCGGTACACCACCGCCGCGATGCCGGGCACCACCAGCAGCGCCGCCACCGCCAGCGGCGGCGAGAGCCACAGCATCACCGCGGCGGCGAGCACGAATTGCAGCAGCGCCATGCCGGAGAGCGGCACCATCGCCAGCAGGCCCTGCACCAGTTGTAGGTCGGTGATCGACCGCGACACCACCTGACCGGTGCGCAGCGCGTCCTGCCCGGCGCCGTCGAGCCGTTGCAGCGCGCCGAGCACCCGCACCCGCAGGCCGTGTTGCACGTCGAGGGAGAGCCGCCCGGCCAGCAACCGGCGGCCGAAGGCGGCGACGAACCGGCCCGCGGCCAGCACCGCCAGCAGCAGCGCGACCGTGCCGATGACGCCGGTGTCGCCGACACCGGCCGCGTCCAGGGCGCGTTTGGTGAGCAGCGGCGCGCTCACCTCCACCAGCGCGCCGGCCAGGATGGCGCCGCCGATGCCCGCGAGCGTGCCGGGATGGCGCAGGCATTCGGCCCACAGCCGCCTGATCCAGCCCGCCGCACGCCGCCCGCTCACGCTCTCACCGTCCCGTTCCACACACAACCACCGCATCCGACGGTAATCATGTCCGCCGACAGGTCGGCTGTTCCCCCGGCCACACCGGGGCGAGACGGTCGGGGGTGGCGGCGGTCAGAGATCGCGTTCGCGCAGGCGCCACCAGCCCGCCGCGCCGACGGCGATGGTCCACAGCAGCAGCACCACGAGCGCGGCGGGGGTGGGCGCGAACAGTCCGCTGTCGTCGAAGGAGCCGACGAACACGGTGCCGACGGTGGCCGAGCCGGGCAGCAGCACCGCGAGGCCACCGATGCCCATGCCCTCGGCCACCAGCCACACCAGCGGCTCGAACACCAGCAGCCAGCCCAGCAGCAGCGCCACCGCACCGGTGGACTGGCGCAGCAGCACGCCGAGCCCCACCCCGATCAGCGCCCAGCACACCGCGGCGAACAACCCGGCCCCGAACACCGCGACCAGGCGCGCGCCGAACTCGAACTTCCCGCGCCCGAAACCGAAGAGGCAGGCGACGGCGACGAGTTCGGTCAGCAGCGCCACCGCCAGCGCGGCGACGCCCGCGACGAGCAGTTTCGCGGCCATCAGCCGATCCCGGTCGGCGGTGAACACCGCCGTCAGCGGTATCGAGCCGTACCGGAACTCACCGCCCGCGGTGGCCGCGCCGAACGCGCCCGCGCCCAGCACGGTGGCCAGGATCGCCAGGTAGAGGCCGAGGGTGGCGGCACCGGTGACCGGCTGGCCGCGCGGGTCGAGCGGCCCGGCCATGCCCGCGGTGACCGCGCTCGCGACGAGCCCGACAGCGGGCAGCAGCGCGGCCAGGAGCAGGCACCAGCGCAGCGTGGCGACCTTGCGGACCTCGGAGGTGACGGGCGGGATCAGGTCCGTGGGCAGCGGCGTCATCGCGGGATTCCGTAGGGCGTGGGCTGGGGCGGGGGTGGTACGAACGTGCTCGGGGCCGGGGGCCGCACCCGCGGTCTGGTGAGCGAGGCGAGCACCCGGTCCGGGTGGATCGGGTCGGCGACGATGCTGTCGATGCGGACCCCCGCGGCGCGCGCGGCGTCGCGGATCTGCGCCTCGGTGGCCTCGGCGACGGCGAGCCGCCCGTCGGGCCGGATCACCGCGTCGGTGTGGCCGCGCGCGGCCAGTGCCGTCGCCAGCGCGACCGGCACCCCGGCCGCCACAACGAGCCGGTCGGGGTTGCTGCGCCGGAGCGCGGCGGGCGTGCCCTGGTACACCGGTGAGCCCTCGCTGAGCACCACCAGCTGATCGGCCGTCGACACCACCGCCGCCAGGCTCGCGCCGGTGACCACCGCGCTGCCGCCGCGGCGGGCGTGCCTGCGCAGGAAGTCGTGCAGCCAGCCGCGCTCGGTGTGGTCGAGCCCATCGGTGGGGTCGTCGAGCAGCAGCACCCGCGGATCGGTCAGCAGCGCGGTGGCCAGCGCCAGCCGGGTCTGCCGGCCGGGGGAGAGGTCACCGGCGCGCACCCGGGCCACGTCGCTCAGCCCGACGGTCTCGAGCACGTCGGCGACCCGGTCGCGCCCGACCCCCGCCGCGGCGGCGTAGACCGCCAGATGCTCGCGCGCCGCCCGGCCCGGATGCAGTCCCCGCGGGGTGAGCACCGCGCCGACCGAGCCTGCCCCGTGCACCGTGGCCGTCCCCCCGGTCGGTTCGACGAGACCGAGCAGCACCCGCAACACCGTGGTCTTCCCGGAACCGGCCGGTCCGACCAGCGCGGTGACGGTACCCGGGGCGACGGTGAAGCTGACGTCCTCGACACCGATCCCGCTCTCGTAGCGTTTGGCCAGCGCGCGGACGGTGATCGCGGGCGGCTTCGCCGTCATCGCGGCGGACCCGGCTTCGTCGGATCGATCGCGGGCAGCGGGTCGGCCTCGATCACCCGCGGCCGGTGCGCGGGCCAGGTGGCGGGCGGCGGGCCGAAGGCCTTGCGGGCGTTGTCCACGGTGGTGCGGCCAAGGGCCCGGTTGCCGACACCGCCGATCACCGCGCCGATGCCCATCGGGATCACCTTGCCCGCCATCAGCGCCATGCGCTTGGTGAGGAACCGGACGACGAAGCGCTTCATCAGCGAGTCGTTCATGCCCGACAGGCCGGGGATCCGGTTGGCCATCAGCGTGCCCCAGTTCTGCGCCGACCGCCCGACCGAGCGCTCCACGATCTGCATGCCGCTGTCGCCGAGCACCACCGCGAGCACCAGCGCGCGGCGCTGTTCCTTGGCCTCGGGGGCGATGCCGTGCACGGCGGCCACCGCCAGCGTGTAGAGCGCGCTGGCCTCCAGGAAGAACGCGGTCTCGGCGGTGATGGTGGCCAGCGAGGCCACCGTGCCGACGCCGGGCATGGCCGCGGTCGCGCCCGCCGCGGTGCCGCTGCCGGTGACCGCGAGCAGGAACTGCCGCTCGATGCGGTCGATGATCTGGGCCGGGGACTCCTCGGGGTGCGCGCGACGGATGCGCTCGATGTACTTGTCCACCGCCGGGCCCTGCAGCTTGGCACCGTTCTCCAGCAAGCTGATCACGGTCTTCTCGAACGCGCCGTGCTTCATGACACCCCTTCGTCTCGGCCTCGGCTGAACTCGGCCTCGGCTGAACTCTATGGCACCGAACACGCGTCGGCCCAACACGGCAACGAACCGTGCCGCGGGCCGGGTTCCCGGGTCCGGCGACGACGAAACAGCCGCCTCAGGCGGGCGCAGGCAGCGCCGGGACGCGCTCGTCCGGCTTGGGCGGGGGCGGCGGTGTGCCGTCGCCGAAGGGCCTGCCGCCCAACGCTTCCCGGCCGTGCGGGGTGAGCCAGCCGGACAGATCCGGGCCCTTGGGCACCACCCTGGTCGGGTTGATGTCGGCATGCACCACGTAGTAGTGCGTCTTGATCTGATCGAAGTCGATCGTGTCGCCGAAGCCGGGGGTCTGGAACAGGTCGCGCGCGTAGGCCCACAGCACCGGCATCTCGCTCAGCTTCTGCCGGTTGCACTTGAAGTGGCCGTGGTACACCGGGTCGAACCGGACCAGGGTGGTGAACAGCCGCACGTCGGCCTCGGTGATGGTGTCACCCACCAGGTAGCGCTGGTCCGCCAGCCGCTCCGACAGCCAGTCCAGCCGGGCGAAGAGCCGGTCGTAGGCTCGCTCGTAGGCGTCCTGCGCCCCGGCGAAGCCGCAGCGGTACACGCCGTTGTTCACGTCGCGGAAGATGACGTCGGCGACCTCGTCGATCTCCGCGCGCAGCCGCTCCGGATAGAGGTCGGGGGCGCCGGGTCGGTGGTAGGCCGTCCACTCGGTCGAGAAGTCCAGGGTGATCTGCGCGTAGTCGTTGGTGACCACCTGGCCGGTCGGCACGTCCACGACGGCGGGCACGGTGATGCCGCGCGGGTAGTCGGGGAAGCGGGCCAGGTAGGCATCGCGCAGCCGGGGGATGCCGAGCACCGGGTCCACGCCGCCGGGGTCGAGATCGAAGGTCCAGCTGTACTTGTCGTGGGTGGGGCCGCACAGGCCGAGGGAGAGCACGTCCTCGAGCCCGAGCAGCCTGCGCACGATCAGCGTCCGGTTGGCCCACGGGCACGCCCGCGCGGCGACCAGCCGGTATCGGCCGGGCTCGACCGGATAACCGTCACGTCCGTCGGCGGTGATGCGGGTGGTGATGTAGTTGGTGTCGCGCTTGAACTCGCCCGGCTCGACATAGGAGCCGTTCTGGTTTCCCGGCGAGCTCTGTGCTTCCGAAGAGCCCGGTGCTTCCGCAGAGCCCGGTGCCGCCGACGAGCTTCGTGTTTCCGCCTCGCTCACTCTCCCAGTGTCGCAGACGCACCGCTTAGGCTGCTGCAATGAGCGAGAACAAGGCGACCCGATTGGACCGTGAGACCACCGAGGCCGGTGCCGAGGTCGCGATCCTGACCCTGGCCAACCCGCCGCTGAACCTGTTCGACCAGGCCATGTTCGACGGCCTGGTCGCCGACATCGCGGCGCTGACCGCCGCGCCGCCGCGGGCGGTGCTGTTGCGCGCGGAGGGCAAGGTCGTCTCTGGTGGTGTCGACGTGCACGTGTTCGACGGGCTGAGCACCGAGCAGGGCGCCGCGCTGTGGCAGCGGCTGTTCGACGAGATCATCCACCCCATCGAGGCGCTGCCGTGCCCGGTGTTGTTCGCCGCGCACGGGCTCACCCTCACCGCCGCGTTCGAGATCGCGCTGGCCTGCGACATCATTCTGGCCGCGCCCAAGGCCAAGTTCGGTCTGGTGGAGACCGTGGTCGGGCTGACCCCCTCGATGGGCGGGCCGCAGCGGTTGGCCGAGCGGGCGGGCTCGGGCCGCGCGCGCGAGTTCGTGATGACCGCCGACCTCTACGACGCCGCCACGATGGCCGACTGGGGCGTGGTCAACTACGTGCACGACGATCTGGATTCGGCCGCGCGGGCGCTGGCGCACAAGCTGGCCGACGGCCCGACGCGCGCGCACGCGGCGACCAAGCAGATCATCGAGGCGTGGCGCTCCGGCGGCGTCGCGCACGCCGACGCGGTGACCCCGAAGGTCTCCGGCGTGCTGTTCGACACCGAGGACCTGCGCGGCGGCGTGCGCAGCTTCCTGGAGAACGGGCCGGGCAAGGCGACCTACACCGGCCGCTGACGGGGACCCGCCGGAGGGACACAGTCCGACAACAACACCGCGCGATTGTGATCCGCGTCATATAGTGCAGGGGCCTGCTGGCTCTAGGCACGCGGAGGACGAATGTCGCAGCAGTTGGTCGTCGAATATCCCCTCACCCGTGCGCGCCTGTGCGACAACCCGCTGGCGCGCGGCGCCGACGGCGTGCTCCGGTACGGCAACCTCACCCCGGCGCTCACCGAGCTGCTCGACCTGCAGGTGCATGCCTTCGCCGCCCGGGAAGCGGTGGTGGAGCCGGGCGGGCCCCGGCTCACCTATCGCGAGATGTGGCATTCGGCCTCGCGGATCGCCGGTGGCCTGCAGGAGCACGGCATCGGCTACGGCGACCGGGTCGCGATCCGGATGCCCGCCGGGGTGCGGTGGGTGCAGGCGTTCCTGGGCGCGCTGCTCAGCGGCGCGGTGCCGGTGCTGGTGCCCGACGGGCTCGCGCCGGGTATCGCCGAGCGCGTGATCGCCGACAGCGCGGTCGATTTCGTGCTCGGCACCGGGACCCGCCTGCCCGACGGCGCGGCGTTCATCGACGACGGCGCCGCACTGGGCGATCTCGCGGTGCTCTGCTACACCGGCGAGACCCCCGAGCCCAAGGGGGTCGAACTCACCAACGAGAACCTGCTGTCGGCGGTGCGTTCGGTGGTCGCCGCGCTGGATCTGCCCACCGACGGTGTGCGCAATCTGGTGCTGTTGCCGCTGTCGGAGGCCGGTGGATGCGTCGACCAGTTGCTGCCGACGTTCGCCGTCGGCGGCACGGTGGTGCTCGCGCCGGACCGGGCCGGGCTCGCCCGGGCGCTCGTCGCCGAGCGGGTCGACATGGTCTCGGCCACGCCGGAGATCTTCGCGGGTTTGTTGCCCACTCTCACCGAACTGCGCGCCGACGGGGTGCGCACCGACGGTGTCCTGCGGGTCAGCAGTGCCGGTCAGCGCGCCGAACGCCGCCGCGCGCCGCGCCCGGAGCTGCCGGCCGCGCTGCGTGAGCTGTTCCCCGCCGCCCGGCACTGGTCGGTGTGGGGCGCCACCGAGACCAGCGGTATCGGTCTCGCCCTCGACGTCACCGACGCCGACCGCACCGCCACCGCCGTGGACACCGCCGACACCGACACCGCCACCGCGACCGTGCTCGGATTCCCGTTCGGTGGAACGGAACTGGCGCTGTGCGGGCCGCGTGCCGACACCGGCTACGGGGAACTGCTGTGCCGCGGCCCGAATGTCAGCCGCCGGTACTGGAACGACCCGGAATCGACCGCCGACCGGTTCACCGGCGGCTGGTTCCACACCGGCGACCAGGTCCGCATCGCCCCCGACGGGCTGGTGTACCGGGCCACCGCGTAGGCGCTACTCGAGCATCCGTTCGCGCAGCCGTTCCCGCAGCCGCGCGTCCAGGCCAGCGGCGGCGAGGAAGCTGTCGTGGTCGCCGTGCAGTTCGCGCACCGATTCGGTGCCGATGCGCAGGTACTCCTCCCGGACGCCCAGCAGGTCGGGCGAGGGCTCGGCACCCGGCCCCATCGTGGCGGTGAGCATGGCGCGCAGCGCGGGCACCGCCTCGTTGCTGCGCAGGTAGTCGGCGAGCACGTCCTCCTCGCTGACGCCCACCGCGCGCAGCAGCGTCGCCACCGCCCAGCCGGTGCGGTCCTTGCCCGCGGCGCAGTGCACGAGCACCGCGCCGTCGCCGCGCACGATCGACTCGGCGAGTTCGACGATGGCCGCGTTGGCCTCGGGCAGGGCGGGGAAGGCCCGGTAGACCTCGAGCATGTGGGTGAACGCGTCGGTGTCGCCGGAGTCGTGCGGCGGCGCCTCGCCCATGCGCGAGTCGAACGGGGTCACCCGCAGGCGCACGTCGGCGGGCAGGTTGTCGTGGCCGATGTGGTCGATCTCGCGCAGTCCGCGCAGGTCGTGCACATCGGTGACGCGCAGCTCGCGCAGGGTCGCGTGGCCGCGGTCGTCCAGGCCGCTGAGCTGAGCCGAGCGCAGCAGGACGCCGGGGCGGACCTTGGCGCCGTCGACCGTGCGCAGGCCGCCGGTGTCGCGGAAGTTGAACGTGCCGGAGAGGTGGAACTGGTCGGCCGGAGGCGGGGAAGTCACCGGTTCAGGCTAACGGGCGCGGGGTGCGCGCGGCGGGCCGTCGCGGTGCGCTCGATCGACCGATTTGCCCGGCTCGGATGTGCGATCCGCCACAGCCGGGTGATTTGCCGAAAGGTGTCCGTAAGGTGGATCAAGGCGTGGATCTCGGTTCGAGAGGGTCCGAAGTCGCCGCCGCCAACGGGGATTTTGCGGGGCCGTCGCAACGTCGCGGTGGAGTCCCGGTCGGGTAACAAAACAATCTTGCAGTCCGAAAGTTAGTCGCTTACCCGTTCTCAAATCCTGGAAACCCTCTACCATTGATGAACGTTGGACCGGGCAGCCTGGGGATTCCCGGACAGTCCGCCAAGTTCAGCGAGTCGCGCCGACGCAGGTGCGCGAGTTCTTTCGCCGAGGGAGAGTCGTCGTTGAGCGCACGTGGAGAAACTGTAGAGGGTCGGTTGCGGCCGACCATCTGCGAGGCGGTCGAAAAGGCGGCCGCGTCGCTCGATCACACCGGAGTGCGGGCACTGCGGGTGCTGCTTCACGCGGGCGTCTCGGCCTATTGGCCGCAGATCAAGCAGGCCCCGTACCAGCAGATCCGGGCCTACGAGTCGACGGTGAAGACGATCCGCGAGCGCTGGGAGGTCAGCTCCGAGTGCGTGCCCGACCCGGTCGCGGCCACCACCTTCCATCGCATGGATGCCGAGATCGTCACCTTCCTCGAGCTGTGCGCGGACCTGTCCGGCACCCAGTGGCTCGAGCCGGTCGACGCGATCGCCGCCTATTGCGTGTCCATGTTGCAGGGCACGATGCTGCGCTGGCTGGCCTGCTGTGACGACGAGACCACCCTGGTGGTGCTCGACGATCTGGTGAGCGGCCTGACCTCGCGCGCCGTCGAAATCTGAGCGCCGTTCAGGTCCGCCTGAGCCCGCGCGCCCGATCGCGCGCGCCAGCGATGCTGGACGTTTGACCAGTTAGGTGGTTGAGTGGAAGGCGTGAGCGAGACCACGCCGATCCCCGGTCTGCACGCGGCCACCGCCGACCTCGATCCGCCACTGGCTGCCCTCGATCTGCCGACCCTGCGGGCCAACGCCGCCGACCTCGAGCGGCGCGCCCACGGCACCCCGATCCGGGTGGCCGCGAAATCCGTCCGCTGCCGGGCCGTCCTGGAGACCGTGCTCGGCGCCGGTCTCACCCGATCCGGCGGCTTCGCCGGGATCATGTCCTATTCGCTGCGCGAGGCACTGTGGCTGGCCGGTCTCGGCGCCGGGGACGTGCTGCTGGGCTATCCGAGCGTCGACCGCGCCGCGCTGGCCGCACTCGCGGCCGACGAGTCCGCCCTACGCGCGATCACCCTGATGGTCGACGACGTCGCCCAGCTCGAGCTGGCCCGCGCGGCGATGGGCACCGACCGGGTCCGTCCGCGGGTCTGCCTGGACGTGGACGCCTCGCTGCGGCTGGGCCCGCTGCACCTGGGCGTGCGCCGCTCGCCCGTGCGCACCCCCGAGCAGGCCGCCGCCCTCGCCCGCGCGGCGCGTGCCGCGAACTTCGACGTGGTCGGCGTGATGACCTACGAGGCGCAGATCGCGGGCCTGCCGGACCGCAACCCCGCGGTGCGGCTGGTCAAGAAGGCCTCCGCGGCCGAGATCGGCCGCCGCCGCGCCGCGGTGCTCGACGCGGTGCGGTCGGTGGTCGGCCCGCTCGAGATCGTCAACAGCGGCGGCACCGGCTCCATCGAGGTCAGCGTGGGCGACACGCAGGTCACCGAGGTGACCGCCGGGTCGGGCCTGTATGTGCCGACCCTGTTCGACCACTACCGCTCCTTCACCCCGCGCCCCGCGCTGTTCTTCGCGACCTCGGTGCTGCGCAGGCCGGCGCCGAGCATCGCCACCGTGTTCGCCGGCGGGTACATCGCCTCCGGTCCCGCGGGCGCCTCGCGGGTACCGAAACCGGTGTGGCCCAAGGGATTGCGGTTGATCGGTACCGAGGGCGCCGGTGAGGTGCAGACGCCGCTGTCGGGAGCGAGCGAGCTGCGCATCGGGGACCGGGTCTGGTTCCGGCACGCCAAGGCGGGCGAACTGTGCGAGCGCTTCGACGACCTGCACCTGGTGGAGGCCGACGGCACGCGCACCACCGTGCCCACCTATCGCGGCGAGGGCAAGAACTTCGGCTGATCAGCCCAGCCGCAGGAAGCGCGCGAGGTCGGTGAGTTCCTCGGGCGTGTCCGGCAGGTAGCTGGTCAGCAGCGGCGAGCGGATGACGATCGCCTTCCACATCGCGCGACCGACGGCGGCGCGGATCAATCCGGGGGAGAACAGGGCCGCCGTCCCGTGCGGGGCGTCCTCCGGTGCCGAGGTGGTCATGGAGACCAGCACGACGGCGGCCTCCCGGCCGCGGAACCGGTCGACGGTGCCCACCAGCACGTCGTCGATCTTGGCCCGCGCCAACAGGGTGCGGATCCGGCCGACCTGGGCATCGTAGGGGGCGACCACGAACAGGTCGTGCGGGTGCAGCCGCCTGGTCGCGCCGCCCGCCGTCCACGGGCGTCCGAGCAACCCGCGCACCTGCCGGACGACCTCGCGGGCCTCGGCCACCGACTCGGTGGAGTCGCCGCGATGGGTCACGGTGACCGTCTCGATGCCCGGTGTCACTCCGTCGAGTTGCCGTGCGGTGGTGACGGTTTCGTTCGCGGCGAGCCTGCCGTCGTAATACAGCCGCGCCAGCGGCTCACACACCCGCGGGTGCATGCGCCAGGTGCTGTCGAGGAAGTAGCCGAGGTGGGCGGGCACGGTGTCGCGTCCCTCCGACAGCCAGCCGAGCACCGACTCCGCGGCCGCGGCCGGATGGGCGGCGCGCGGGGTGGCCGGCTGCGGGTCGCCGAGCAGCAGCAGGTTGCGCGCGGTGCCGGCGACCGCGGCCACCTCGGCGAGCGGGAAGCGGCCCGCGTCGGCGATCACCAGCAGATCCAGGCCGCCGGCGGGCACCCGGCGACTGTCGGCGAAATCGCTCGGTAGACCGCCGATCACGCAGCCGTTGACCGCGTTGTCGAGGAAGCGGGGGTAGCGGTCGGCGTCGATGACCACCCACTCCGGCGCGACCGAGACGGCATCGGCCTTGCCGACCAGCTCCGGCAGCACCCCGGCGGCGACGATCGCGTCGAACATGCTCTCCACCGTCGCGTGCGACTGGGCCACCACCCCGACCCGCCAGTGCCGCCCGGTCACCATCCGCGCGACGGTCCGCGCGGTGGTCGAGGTCTTGCCGGTGCCGGACGGGCCCTGCACCGCGAGATAGGAGCCGTCCAGGTCGGCGACCGCGGCGGTGAGGGCGGCGGCGTGGTCGCCGTGCACCGGCGGCAGCGGCCCGCCGTTCCGGAGGCGGGGAGCGCGGCGGGCGAGGATGTCGAAGAAGGCGCCGGTGGGCAGGTCGGGCAGGGTCATCAGCAGGCGCTGGGCCTGCGCTTCGACGGCGGCCTCGATGTGCTCGTCCCACTCCGGGACACCCGGCGCGATCGCGGTCGGCAACTCGTCGACCGGCTCCCAGCCCTCGGGCAGGATCTCCTCCAGCCGCACGGTGTCGTCGAAGTCGGCGTCCACCGCGCAGCCGAGCACGACGGCCGTGGCGGTGGCGCGCCTGCCCAGCGCGACCGGCCGGTCGTAGAAGGTGTGCACCCGGGTGCCCGGCGCCAGCGGGCCGCTCGCGGCCGGGCCGACGCCGCTCGCTCCGCCCACGCCGCCGCCCGCCCCGATCCGGCCGGTCAAGGTCAGGAACCGGCGCATGGTGGTGTGGTCGGGGCTGCGATGCCACTTCGTGTCCACCGCACCCCATTCGGCGATGAGCACGCCGGGGGCGTCGGCCCACTCGTGCACCGGATGGGTCAGCCGGTCGGCGTGCGCCCAGCTCGACGCGCGCCGCTCCCGGCGCTGATAGCCGAGGACGGCCGCCATCACACCGGCGGGATGCTGTGGATCGCCTTGGCCCGCCGCGTATTCGGTGAGCGCGGCCTCGAGCGAGGACGGCCGCGGCGGCGCCGGGTCGGCCGCCGAACGCGGCGGGGCGTACCAGGAATCGGGTTGGGCCGCGGCGCTCGCCGCATCGGCCCGCGCCCGCGGCGCCAGGCCGCGCAGCCACGGCGGCAGGCGCAGCACCGTCTCGATGCCGGTGGACGCGCCCGGCAGGAGAGCACGCACACTGTCGAGGCGGTACGACCCCGCGCCGATCAGCAGGGCGTTGCGGACGATGGGGTAGAGGTCGACCAGCGCGCCGGCCCGCAGGAGCTCGTCGAGGATCTCCTCGTCGGCGGGGCCGCCCGCGTACCGAAGCAGGGTGGCGCGGACCGCGCCGGCGTAGTGGTAGAGGTGGGCGCCGGGGTGTTCGCGCAGATGCGCGGCGGCCCGTTCGAGGACGCGGGTGACGGCGGTGCGGGTGTCCGCGGCGGCGGTACCGAACGGGCCGCCGACGGCGAGCAGCACGCCGTCCGCATCGCCGAGTTCGACGCGGCGGGGCAGACCGTCGGGGTCGAGGTCGACGGTCAGCGCCAGGTCGCCGGGTGCGGCGGGCGGCAGGGCGGCGAGCGCGTCGGCATCGAGCAGGGCATAGGCGGGCCCGCCCGCGGCTTCGGCCCGGGTCTGCATCTCGGCCTGCCTGCGCAGCGCCGTCACCGTGCGCGGTGACAGGCCGGGCACCTCGGTGGCGGTCGCCAGCCGATCCACGGTGTGCACGCCGGCGGCCCGCAGCCGGGCACGGGCGGGCCGGGACATGCCCGCCACCAGCAACAGATCCCGTGCCGCGGTCAGCGCGGGACGGCAGGTCTCGCACTGCCCGCAGGCGAGGTAGCGCGGATCGCCCCACTGCACCGGCAACAGCTCGGCGAGCTTGTCCTCCAGGATCGCCGCGACCCGGCGCCGCCGTTCCCGGTACACGGCGGCGGCCGCCGGGTAGGAGTGGGTGGACGCGTCGCCGCCGCAGTGGATCACGAGGGTGATCGACGGCGCGTCGGCGCGGGCCTGCCGCGCGGCGGCCGGGTCGGGCAGAAGGCCGGATTCGACCAGGATCGCGGCGCAGCCGGCCAGTTCGAGCAGGGCGGTCAACCGCGCCCGCGGCGTCGGCGCGACCGCGTGCAGCACCGCCGAATGTCCTTCGCGGACCAGGTAATCGCACCGCGCCGCGAACCCACCGTCGAAGACCGCCGCGCCACTGATCACCGTCGCGCCCGCGCGCACCGCCCGCACCGTCGCCGCGTGCGCCGCGCGCAGCAGATCCGCCGCCGCCGCCGGGTCCTCCGAATGCCCGGCCACGCCGTCGGTCCGGGGAATGTCGACGATCGCGTCGCCGTGCCGGGCCCGCATCCGCTCGTGCAGCCGATCGTCCGGCGCGACGGCGGCGGCGCTGTCGGCCACCGGACCGTCGACGGCGCCGAGTTCGGCGTCCAGGGCACGCAGCAGCGCGAATTCGCACCGCGCCGTGCGCACCAGGTCGGCGGCGGTGCACACGACACGATCACCGAACACGAACAAACGCGCCCCTCCCGTTGGCTACCGGGACACCAGCGGCCGACGCGCCGGGGCGCCCCGCTCGGGCGAATGGTACACCGCCCGACCGGGTCAGCGGCCGGAGGCGGTAGCGCAGCGTGACCACGGAGGCCGCCCCGGTCGGGCGCAAATGGCACCGCCTGACCGGGTCAGCGGCCGGAGGCGGTAGCGCAGCGTGACCTGGGCGTCTCGCCCGTTCAGGATCGGGGCTTGCGTCGCTCCGGTCGTTTGCCCGCGTCCCGGTCGCGCCGCGGCCCGCGGCTGAACGCGCGCTGCGCGGGCGGTCCCTGGTCCAGCTGCAACTGGATGAGGACGCCGCTGATCCTGGTGCGCCGCAACGCCTCCAGCGTTTCGGGGGGCAGCTGCGCGGGCAGCTCGACCAGGCTGTGGTCGGGCCGGATGCTGATGTGCCCGAAATCGCTGCGCCGCAGGCCACCCTCGTTGGCGATGGCGCCGACGATCGCGCCCGGCACCACCCGGTGCCGCTTGCCGACGCTGATCCGGTAGGTGGCCAGTTCGGTGCCGGTGGCCCGATGGTGCGAGCCGCCGCCGCGTTCCTCGTCGAACCGCCGGGCCGGCCGCTCCCGCGGAACACGTTCGCGCCGTTCGGGTTCCGGTTCGGCCTCCATGAAGAAGTTGTCGCCGTCGTAGGAGCCCACGGCCAGCGCGGCCGCGATGTCGACGAGCGGAATGTTGTGCTCGCGCTCGTAGTCCTCGATGAGCTTGCGGAACAGCGGCAGGTTCGCCGAGGACAGATTCTCGGTGATGGCGTCGCCGAACTTGCTGACCCGCTGCGCGTTCACGTCCTCCACGCTGGGCAGCTGCATCTCCTCGAGCGGATGCCGGGTGGCGCGCTCGATGGCCTTGAGCAGATGCCGCTCGCGCGGGGCGACGAACAGCAACGCCTGCCCGCTGCGCCCGGCGCGGCCGGTGCGGCCGATGCGGTGCACGTACGACTCGGTGTCGTGCGGGATGTCGTAGTTGACCACGTGCGAGATGCGGTCGACGTCCAGGCCCCGCGCGGCGACGTCGGTGGCGACCAGGATGTCCAGCGCGCCGGACTTGAGCTGGCCGATGGTGCGCTCGCGCTGGTTCTGCGCGATGTCGCCGTTGATGGCCGCCGCGGAGAATCCGCGGGCGCGCAGCTTCTCGGCGAGTTCCTCGGTGCCCTGCTTGGTGCGGACGAAGATGATCATCGCCTCGAACGGCTCCACCTCGAGCACCCGGGTGAGCGCGTCGAGTTTTCGCTGATGCGACACCTGCACCCAGCGCTGGGTGATGTTGGTGTTGGTCTGGGTCTTGGCCTTGACGGTGATCTCGACCGGCTCGCGCAGGTACTGCTTGGAGATCTTCCGGATCGCCGCGGGCATGGTGGCCGAGAACAGCGCCACCTGCTTCTCGCGCGGGGTGTCGGCGAGGATGCGCTCGACGTCTTCCTGGAAGCCCATCTTCAGCATCTCGTCGGCCTCGTCCAGCACCAGGTACTGCAGCTGGGACAGGTCGAGGGTGCCCTTCTCCAGGTGATCGATCACCCGGCCGGGCGTACCGACCACGACGTGCGCGCCGCGGCGCAGCCCGGACAGCTGCACGCCGTAGCTCTGGCCGCCGTAGATCGGCAGCACATGCAGACCGGGCATGTGCGCGGCGTAGCGGCCGAACGCCTCGGCGACCTGGATGGCCAGTTCCCGGGTCGGTGCGAGCACGAGCGCGCGCGGCTGCCTGCCGGTCACTTCGAGGCCCATCAGGATGGGGATGGCGAACGCGGCGGTCTTACCGGTGCCGGTCTGCGCCAGGCCGACGACGTCGGCGCCGTCGAGCAGTGGGGGAATGGTCGCCGCCTGGATCGGCGAGGGGGATTCGTAACCGACATCGGCGATCGCCCGCAGGATGCGGTCATCGATGCCCAAGTCGGCGAAGGACGGGCCGGCCGAGCCGGAACCGGATTCGGCTCCGCCCGAGTCCCTGTCGTCGTCGCCAGGAACGCTGTCGACCTGATTGGTGCTCATTGACCAGGAGTTTACTGCCTGCCGGTGGCCTCCCGGGTCACCGGGCCAATACGGTGAGACCTATGCAACTCGAGCACGGTGCGCAGAAACGGGACCGGCGCGAGCCGGCGGTGGAGATCGCGGTCGTCCAGTTCACCCCGGGCGTCGAGCCCGCGGCGAACCTCGCGACGCTGCGCGAGCACGTCGAGGAGGCCGCGCGCCACGGCGCCCGGGTGGTGATCGCCCCGGAGTACGCGATGTACGCGGTGCGCAAGCTCGACGAGCGGGTGGTGGCCGTCGCCCAGCCGCTGGACGGGCCGTTCGCCACCGGACTGGCCGACCTCGCCCGCGATGCCGGGGTGTACCTGGTGGCGGGCATGGTGGAGACCGGCGAGCCGGGCGAGGAGCGCATCCGCAACACCCTCGTGGTGACCGGTCCGGCGGGCGAGCGGATCGCGATCTACCGGAAGGTGCACCTCTACGACGCGTTCGGGCATCGCGAGTCCGACGTCATCGAAGCGGGCCCGATCACCGAGCCCGCGCTGTTCACCGTCGACGGCGTCACCATCGGCTTGCAGACCTGTTTCGATCTGCGGTTCCCGGAGGGTTTCCGGCGCATCGCCGCGGCGGGTGCGCACGTGCTGGCCGTGCCCGCGCAGTGGATTCCCGGACCGGCCAAGGTCGACCAGTGGACCACGCTGCTGCGGGCCAGGGCGATCGAGAACACCGTCTACGTCGCCGCCGCCGACCAGGCCGCCCCGCTCGGCTCGGGCGCGTCGATGATCGTCGACCCGGCGGGCGCGGTGCTGGCCGAACTCGGCGACGCACCGGGGGTGCTCACCGCCACCGTCGACCTGGAGCACCTGGCCGCGGTGCGTACCCGCAACCCGAGCCTGGCGCTGCGCCGATTCGCGGTCACCGCGCGCGCAGCGGAGTAGCGTTCGAGGGGAGATGAGCTACGCCGATCGCACCGCGGCCGGTCGGGTGCTGGCCGCCGAACTCGAGCACCTGCGCGAGGCGGTCCCGCTGGTGCTCGGGTTGCCCCGCGGCGGTGTGCCGGTGGCGGCGGCGGTGCGGGCGGCGCTCGGCGGCGATCTGGACATCCTGCTGGTCCGCAAGCTCGGGGTGCCCTGGCAGCCGGAGTTGGCGATGGGCGCGCTCGGCGAAGGCGGCATCCGGGTTCTCAACGACGATGTGCTGTACCACACCGGGGTGCGACCCGGTCAGCTCGCCGAGGTCGAACGGGCCGAGACCGCGGAACTCGCGCGGCGTGCCCGCGCATGGCGCGGCGACCGCGAGCCGCTGTCGACGACCGGCCGCACGGTGATCGTCGTCGACGACGGCATGGCCACCGGGGCCACCGTGGCGGCGGCCTGCCGGGTGGTGCGCTCGCACCGGCCGCGGCGGCTGGTGGTGGCGGTGCCGGTGTCCTCGGCGGAGGCGCTGGCCCGGGTGTCCGTGGAGGCCGACGAGGTCGTGTGCCCGTGGGTGCCGGAGGACCTGGGCGGGGTCGGGGCCGCCTACCGGGATTTCCATCAACTCGCCGACACCGAGGTCACCGCGTTGCTGTAGCCGATCACCACTGTTCGGCGCGGGCGGCCGCCTGCTCGGCCGCATCCACCATCGGCCGCAGCTGGGCCGCGAACGTCTCCGCGGTGACCGGGGTGACGTGCACGTCCGTGCCGGTGCGCACCGCGTACCGGCCGTCGCCGTCGACGTCGATCCAGCACAGCACCCCGAACGGCCGCAGCCGGTCGCCCCGGCGGGCCGACACCACGATCTGCCCGATGCCCCGGCGCGGGCGGTTGAGCAGGCGGCGGATGCGAGCCGGGGTCGTCGGTCCCGAGACCGGCACGGTCACCAGGTCGCGGCTGTCCTCCTTGACCCGCGCGAGCGGTGCGCCGAGCCGCTCACCCGTGCCCGGGCGGTTCTCCGGCAGCACCGAGACCACGCGGGCGGCCAGGTTCGCCGGACCGCCGACGTAGAGCCGTACCGCACCGCCGCGGGTCGCGTCCGGGCCGGGCCGCTGGGCCGCCACGACGGCGACATTCCCGGAGGCCGCGCCGAGTACGCGCACGGGCCTGGTCTCGCCTGCGGCGACCGGTGCGGGCTCGTCGGACACCGGCGCGATGGCGGGCGGCCAGTGCTCGGGCTCGGGCCCGGCGGCCCCGGCGTCGCCGGTGCCGTGCTCGCCGTAGACCTCCACCAGCACCGTGGGCCGGGCCAGCACGCGCAGCGCCGCCGCCATGTCGGCATCCACCACCCGGTCGCACCACCGCGCCAGTTCGGCCTGCCGCGCGGCGTGCTCGGCGGCATCGCCCGCCGCGGATCGCACCGCCAGCGGATACGGAATGCGGTCGCCGTCCGCCCGCGCCCACGCCGCGGCGAACTCGTCGGGGGCCAGCGTCCAGTTCACTCCCGCTCGGTCCATTCGCCGACCACCGGCGGCGCCGCCGGATCCAGTTCCCCGATCAGCGCGTCGGCGTCCGGCTCGCCGGACGGTTCGTCACCGAAGTCGAAGTCGTCGTCCTCCCAGCGGAATTCGTCGTCGTCCTCGCGGTCGTCGTCTCGCTCGGCCCGCGCGGCGGTGGCCGCCACCGACGAGCCGGTGCGCGCGGTGTCACCGGCCGCCAGCGCCGCACCACCGATGAGGCCGCCGATGGCGCCCGCGCCCGCGCCGGTCACCTGCTCGGAGGTGCGCTCGTGCTCGCGCGCGGTGGACGGTTCGCCGCCCGGCGCCGTCCCGGTCGCGGTGGAGCCGGTGACGTGCCCGGTCGCCGCGGTGCCGGCTGCGCCGGTCGACGAGGTGGAGTGGTCGTCGCGTTTGCGCCGTGTGGCGGCGGGTCCGGCCCCGGCGGGGACGGCGGTCGCGCCGGGCGTGGTCGCCTCGGCACCGGTCGGCGGCCGCTGGGGCGTCACGCCGGTGGGCGTTACCGGGGCGGTCGGGGCAGAGACGGCAGCCGCTGCCGTGGACGTGCTGGTCGTCGTCGCGGGAGCGCCGCCGCCGGCGGTGACGGAACCCGGGACGGGAACACCGGCGCCGGTCGGCTGCGTGGACGTGGCGGGACCGGGGGTGGCCGGTGCGGGCGGCGCGGACTGGGCCGGCCGGTCGCCGCCGGTCGCCGTCGTCCCGGTGAGCGACTGCGCGGTGACACTCTCGCCGCCGGTCGCGGTGTGGCTCGGCGCCCCCGCGGAGGGCGCCGCCACCGGCACACCGGGCAACCCGGTGTCGGCGTCGTCCGGGAAGGCGGGCACAACGGTGCCGCTCGCCAGGAACGCCCCGGTGTAGATGGTGTCCATCACCCGCACGACGTCCTGCCGGTCGTTCTCCGCGGCCTTCTGGGTGGCGATGTTGGCGGTCGCCTGGGCGGGATCGAGCAGCGCGGCCGCGAGGTCCGGACGCGCGCGGGCGGGCTCCCCGACGGCCGAGCGCAGCGTCTCCGCCGCCTCGGCGGCCGCGGTGAGCCGCTGGGCCACCGCACCGAACACGTCGGCGAGCTGCTGGCCACGCTGTTCGAAGGCGAGCACCGCGGCGGCCGCGGTCTCGGCGGCCGCGCCGCGCCAGCCGTCGGCGATCGCGGCGCGGATCTCGGTGTGCGCCTGCGCCACCGCCTCGCCCAGCCCGGTAGCGCTCGCCTGCCAGGCCTGCCCGCCCGCGTTCAGCACCGCCGGGTCGAGCAGTTGCACCTTGCGGTGGATCTCGTCGTGCTCGAGGCTGTCGAACACCTCGGCCCGCGGCGCGTACGCCGGATCGGTGCGGGTGTGCGGGGCGCGGTGCGCCTGGTAGGGGAGTTCACGCACCGGCCACCGCCGGATGCTGCTGCGGCTCGGCCGGGTCCACCGCCCGCACGGCAGCGGCCAGTCCGGTGTCAGCGGCGGTGTAGGCGGCCGCGGCCGCGCGGAACACCGCCGCCAATTCCCGTGCGGCCGTGGCGTACTCGCGCAACTGCCGCAGCGCCGCACCGGCCTTGTCCTCGAACCCGCTGCGCAGCATCGCGCCCGAGTCGAAGCCGCCGAAGCCGGGCAGCGACCGGGCCGGGGCGAGCACGGCAAGCTGCGCCTCCACCTGCTCGGCCAACTGCTCGTAGCGGCGCGCGCACCGCTCGTGCGCGCCCTCGGCGATCAGTACACCGTCGATCCGGAGTGAGCCCTGCTCGGCCGCCTGGGCCAGGGCCGCAACCTGTGGCCGCACCGCATCGTCCCCCTTACTTCGTCGTGCCGCCGCGCGGGTTCCCCCACGCCCCTCTCACGCCGGGATCAGTGCCGTCGCCCCGACCCCACGACCGCCTCCGCCGCCACGATCGCCCGCATCCACTCCGCGATGTCGGCGGCGACGCGCGCCTGCACGGGTTCGTGCAGCAGATCGTGCCCGGCCTCGGCGTACTCCCGCAAATCTACCGATTCGTGGCGTGCCGTCCAGCCCCGGATGCCCTCGACCGGCGCGCGCCGGTCCTCCACCCCGTGTACCGCCAGGACCGGCAGCTGCGCGGGCAGCGGCGTTCCCGGCGCACCGGGTGCACCGCCGCCGAGCGCGCGGCGCGGCACGCCGGAGAGCACCAGCCCGGCCAGCCACGCCACCGGCAGGCTCGGTGTCAGCGGGTAGCTGGCCTCCACCGCGTTGAGATCGGATTCGCTGGTGGTGTCCGGCACCGCCGCGCCCAACATGCCCAGCGCGGTCACCGCCCCCAGCGAATGCCCCATCAGCAGCAGCGGGCGGTCGGGATGCGCGGCGTGCACCCGCTCCACCAGCGCGGTCGCGTCGGCCACCAGCTCGGCGAGGGTGCCCGGCTGCTCCGGATCGCCCTCGCTCAGGCCGTGTCCGGCGAAGTCCAGTCCCCACACCTCCACGTCGACGGCGCGCAGTGTCCTGGCGAATCGGTGATAGTGCCCGCTGTGCTGACCGAGCCCGTGCAGCAGCACCGTGACCGCCAGGGGAGAGTCGACCGGCCACCGCCGATAGTGCATCCGGCCGCGCGCGCCGTCGAAGAAAACCATGCGTCGATAGTGCCAAAAGTTCTGCGCCTCAGGGTACTTCACCATTTCGGCGCAGAACCGATTACACTCCAGCCCCGGTCACCGGGGTGACCGGCGGGTAACCACCGTTGACTAGGCCGGAGCCGGTGCGGGGGCGGCCGGTGCCGGTGCGGGCAGCGGCGCGGGCTCGGCCGGAGCCGGCGGAGCGGGAGCGTCCGGGACAGTGAAAGTGCCCACAGTCGGGGTCATCACGCAGTGCGCGCCGGGGTAACCGATCACCCCCCACATCGAGGCGATGACGGTGCCCGGTCCGCTGGCGACGGTCTTGGACAGCGACGGCAGCCCGTACTCGGTGCGGTCGTCGAGAGCGTCGATGCCGCTGCGCCCGTTGTTGACGTTCACCCACGCCACCACCAGGCCGGAGGACAGGGGCGCGCCGGAGTGGGCGGGGGTCGCGCTGAACCGCAGCGTGCCCGGTTCGGGGTTGGCCGCCTGGTCGGGAGCGTTGCCGTAGGTGGTGGCCGCGGCGACGATCGTGGTGATCGGACCGTTGCTGCCGCACCCGAAGGTCGGCGCGGCGTAGGCGAACGGCGCCCATGCCCCCGCGATGTCGCGCAGCTGGGCCACGTCGACCAACTCGGTGTACTTCGCCAGCGCGCCGACGCCCTCGCGGGCGGTGGCGTCCTCGCCCGCGCGTTCGGTGAGCTGAGCGATCGCGGCGTCGACGACGCTGTCGGGCGCGGCGGTGTCCGGCACGGCGTTCGCGGGCGCGAGGGGGACGGCCGCGCCCAGGCCGATCGTGAGGGCGGCCGCCGCGGCGCGTGCGATGGTTCTGCCGTTCACCGATTGAACTCCTCGATAGATCTCTGGCTTGCCCGACCTTCGGTCGCAACGTACCAGCTGAGGGCCGGTGCCGCCGCGCCGGGCGCTGTCCTTTGTGTCCGATTGGCCCCGATCCGCGGAGCCATCGGTGGTGTCTTGCCCCATCGGGTACACGTGATGTGATCCACTCGACAGTGCCGGATTACCGAGGGGTAGGTTCTACTCGGACGTACGAGACACAACGGGAGCTGCGTATGAAAATATCCCTGTCCCCTGACGAGGTGGCCTTCCGCGACGAATTGCGGCAGTTCTACCGCACCCAGATCCCCGCCGAGATCCGTGAGCGCGTCAAGCACGGCAAGGAACTGTCCCGCGAGGACATCGTGACCGCGCACAAGATCCTCAACGACCACGGGCTGGCCGTGCCGAACTGGCCGGTCGAGTGGGGCGGCAAGGACTGGACCCCCATGCAGCGCCACATCTGGCAGGACGAGATGCAGCTCGCCTCGGTGCCCGAGCCGCTGACGTTCAACGCCCAGATGGTCGGCCCGGTGATCGCGCACTTCGGCTCGCAGGAGCTCAAGGAGCGTTTCCTGCCGCCGACCGCGGCCCTCGACATCTGGTGGTGCCAGGGCTTCTCCGAGCCCGACGCGGGCTCCGATCTGGCCTCGCTGCGCACC
Organism: Nocardia farcinica; assembly: GCF_001182745.1. Lineage (NCBI taxonomy): Bacteria > Bacillati > Actinomycetota > Actinomycetes > Mycobacteriales > Nocardiaceae > Nocardia > Nocardia farcinica. Next base: position 1,884,903 of record NZ_LN868939.1, read on the forward strand.
ACCGCCGTGCGCGACGGCGACTCCTACATCGTCAACGGCCAGAAGATCTGGACCACCCTGGCCCAGCACGCCGACTGGATCTTCTGCCTGGTGCGCACCGATCCGAACGCGCCCAAGAAGCAGGCGGGCATCTCCTTCCTGCTCTTCGACGTCAAGAGCCCCGGCGTGACCATCCGCCCGATCAAGCTGATCGACGGCGGTTACGAGGTCAACGAGGTGTTCTTCGAGAACGTCCGGGTGCCCGCCGACCAGCTCGTCGGCGAGGAGAACATGGGCTGGACCTATGCGAAGTTCCTGCTCGGCAACGAGCGCACCGGCATCACCGGCGTGGGCCGCACCAAGGTCAAGATCGGCGTGGCCAAGGAGTACGCGCGCCAGGTGAAGTCCGGTTCCGGCACGCTGCTCGAGGATCCGGTCTTCGCGGCCAGGATCGCCGAACTGGAGAACGAACTGATCGCGCTGGAGCTGACCCAGTTGCGCGTGGTCTCCAACTCCTCGGACGGCAAGCCCAACCCGGCCTCCTCGGTGCTCAAACTGCGCGGTTCGGAACTACAGCAGGCCGCCACCGAGCTGTTGCTCGACATCGCGGGAGCCGACGCGATCCCGGTCGGCGCCGAGGGCATCGCCTCGCCCGGCTGGGCGCAGCGCAGCGGCCCCGGCTACCTCAACTACCGCAAGACCACCATCTACGGAGGCTCGAACGAGGTGCAGCGCACCATCATCGCCTCCACGATCCTCGGATTGTGAGGCCAGGTCATGGATTTCGATCTCACCGATGAACAGGTCATGCTGCGCGACACCGTGCGCGATCTGCTGGCCCGCACCTACGACCCGGAGACCCGGCTGAAGGTGACCGACACCGAGCTGGGCTGGAGCCGCGACGTGTGGCGCCAGCTCGCCGAACTCGGGGTGCTCGGCCTCGGTTTCGCCGAGGAGTTCGGCGGCGCGGGCGCGACCGCGGTCGAGACGCTGGTGGTGCTCGAGGAGATCGGGCGCAGGCTCGCGCCCGAGCCACTGCTGGACGCGGTCGTGGTACCCGGCACCCTGGTGGCGACTCTCGGCACCGACGCCCAGCGCGCGCAGATCCTGCCCGCCGTCGCGGGCGGGGAACAGCTGCTGGCCTTCGCGCACGACGAGCCCGGGGTGCGCTGGCCCGCCACCGACCTGTCGACCCGGGCCGAACAGTCCGGCGACGGCTACACGCTGACCGGTGTGAAGAACCCGGTGCCGCACGGTGATTGCGCCGATCGCGTGATCGTCAGCGCGGTGCTGCCCGGCGGCGGCGTCGGTCTGTTCCTCGTCGCGCCCGACGGCGCGGGCGTCACCAGGACGGCCTACCGCACCGTCGACAGCCGTCGCGGCGCGCAGTTCGAATTCGCGTCCGCGCCCGCCGAACTGCTCGGCGAGCCGGGCGCCGACGCGGCCGCCGCGATCCGCGAGGCGCTGGGGTACGCGCACGCGGGGTTGTGTGCCGAATCGGTCGGCGCGATGGCGGAGGCGCTGCGGCTGACCACCGAATACCTCGGCACCCGTAAGCAGTTCGGCGTCACGCTGTCGAAGTTCCAGACCCTGACCCAGCGGGCGGCGAACATGTACGTCTCGCTGGAGCTGGCGCGCAGCATGAGCCTGTACCTCACCGCGGCGGTCGCCGACGGGGTGGTCGACCCGGTGATCATCTCCCGCGCCCGGCTCCAGGTGGCCAAGGCCGCCCGCCACGTCGGGCAGGAGGCGATCCAGATGCACGGCGGTATCGGCGTCACCGCCGAGTACCCGGTCGGCCACTACGTCGCCCGGCTCACCGCGATCGGTCGCACGCTCGGCGGCGAGCTCGAGCATCTGACCGTGCTGCGGACGGCGACCAGCGGATACGACCTGGTCGAGCTTTAGCGGCGGGCGATCCGGGCGGCGGTGCGCGCGAGCGTGCCGCCGCCCGTCGCGTGTCCGGTCACTCGGTCTCGTCGGGTGATTCGGTGCGGGTGACCGGTTCGGTGCGGGTGACGACGGGCCGCCTGGTCGTCGTCTCCTCCTCGTCCTCGGCGGTGGTCGTCGGCGTGGCCGACAGGGTTCTGGTGCGGGTGGTGGTCGGTGGTTCGTCCTGATCCACGGGTGGTGCGTCCGGGCGCTCGGTGGTGGTGCGCGGCGGCCGGGTGTAGCCGGTCGCGGTGTCGTCCTCGGGCGTCGTCGTCATCGTGCGGTAGCCGGGTGGCCTGCGCGGCGGCCCGTTCGGCGCGACCTGCCAGGTGGGGGACGGGGGGATGAGCACGGGCGAGGCCGTGACGCTGGAACCGTCGTGCACCACCGCGGCGGCCGCCGGACCCTCCTTGAGCGGGGGCGGCGGCACGTAGGTGTCCTGCCTGCCGATGCCGCAGGACCCGATGACGATCAGACCCAGGGAGACCGCGCCTACGGCGATGGCCGGACCGGCGAGCTTGGTCCTGCTGCTCTCCATCGGGGCTTACTCCTCGTGCGTCTCTCGAGTGCCTCACAGTAATGCAGGTCCGCCATGGAAGCCACGCGGGAGGCGGCGGAACGGCCCGCGAACAGCAATTTTGAAATGTTGACACTCCACATCACGGAATGATTTCCTCGGCGTGTCGCGGGCACGTGTCGTGGTGGGCGACGCCACGTGGTCGTAGCGTGAGTGATCGAAGTTACGCGTGAGACGCCAGAACTTGGACGAAGGCGCGCTGAGCCCCATGCGCGACAGGCACTACCCGCACGGCGTCATCGAGGAGTTGATGATGGGAGCTTACTCGGCATCTCGGTTGTCCGCCGCAGATCCGGTCGCCGAGACCCCTGCGCCCGCACCGACGCAGGAGCCCGTGACCCACGCACCGGAATCCGCCGGCCGACCCGCCCGCGCGCCATCCACGATCGTGTCGAAAACCCTGGCCTGGCTGTTCTTCCTGGGCGGCCTGGTCGGCGCGGTCCTCGGCATCGCGAGCCTGCACGTCGAGATCACCGTCGCCGGGCTGATCCTGGCCTGCACGGCCGGGCTCGTCCTGCTCAAGATCCGCGCCGACCGCGCGATCGCCGCCGAAACCGCCTGAGCGGGTCAGCGGCCGGAGGCGGTAGCGCAGCGTCACCCCCGCAGGCCGCCCCGCTCACGCGAAGAACGGCACCGCCTGAGCGGGTCGGCGGCCGGAGGCGGTAGCGCAGCGTCACCACGTAGGCCGCCCGGCTCGGGCGCATCCCACACCGCCTGAGCGGGTCAGCGGCGAAAAAGCCGATGTCCCAGCGGCATCCGCCGATTAGCCTGGCGGCGTGCGCATCGAGACGACCGCCGACGCCACCGCGTTCCGGGCCGCCGCGGGTCCGCTGCTGGCCGAGGATCCGCTGCGGCACACCGTGATCGGCACTGCCGCCGCGGCCGGGGCCGCCCCCGGCCGGCCGGGCCCGCTGTTCCTCACGGTGCGTGCCGACGACGGCACCGTCGTCGGGGTCGCGATGCACACCCCGGGCTACCACGCCTACCTCGGTGCCATGCCGCCCGCGGCGATCGGACCCGTCGCCGAGGCCGTGCTCGCCGCCGTGCCGGACAACGACGGTGTCGAAGGCGCCGCCGAGGACGCGCTCGCCTTCGCCCGGCACTGGGTCGGGGTGCGCGGGGGCGGGTATCGCCTGGAGCGGCGGTTGCGCCTGTACCGGCTGGGCGCACCGCGCCGACCGGTCGGTGTCCCGGGTGCGCCACGGCGTGCGGGACCGGCCGACGTGGCGTTGTGCGCGGAGTGGCTCGCGGCGTTCCGGACCGAGGTCGGCATGTCGGGGCCGTTGCCGGACCGCGCGGAACTGGCAGCGCGGATCGGGTCGGGGCGCTGGTGGCTGTGGGAGCACGACGGCGAGCGGGTCGCGCTGGTCGCCCATCAGGCGCCCACCGACGGCTGGTCGCGCATCGCGCCCGTCTACACCCCGCCGCACGCCCGCGGGCACGGCTACGCCGCGGCGCTCACCGCGCACGTCTCGGTGCTGCTGGCCGAGCGCGGAAGCGGGGTCTGCCTGTTCACCGACCTCGACGACCCGGTGCCGAACCGGATCTATCCGCGGGTGGGGTACCTCCCGGTGCGGGACTTCGCCACCTACGTGTTCGACTGAACCGGCCGGCCTGTCGCGACGCGGGTGGTCCAGGCGAACGGGGTGGACTCGGTGCGCGCGCCCTCGGCGGTGCGGGAGCGGTTCGGCTCGTCCAGGTCGGTCAGCAGGCCACCGGCGAGGCCGACCAGCTCCGCCAGCGCGGCCGGGGTGAGCCAGTCGGGCCGGGTGGCGAACAGGATGTCCTCGGTGGAGGTGTTGCCGCTCGCGCCGGGGGCGAAGGGGCAGCCACCGAGGCCGCCGAGCGAGCCGTCCACCATCGTCGCGCCCGCCTCGATCGCGGCCAGCGTGTTCGCCACGCCCATTCCCCAGGTGTCGTGCCCGTGGAAGACGATGCGGCGGGCCGGGGAGTGCTCGCGTACCGCGGTGATCAGCGAGCGGACCTGCGCGGGATGGGCCTGGCCGAGCGTGTCGGCGAGCACGATGTCGGTCGCGCCGTCGGTGCGCGGGTCGGCGGCGATGGCCAGCACCCGCTCCGGGTCGATGTCGCCGTCGAACGGGCAGGTGAAGCTGGTGGCCAGGCACAGCTGGACGCGACCGCCCACCCGTTCGGCCAGCCGCAGCGCGTCGGGCATGGCGGCCACGCTGGTCTCGGTGTCGCGGCCGATGTTGGCCCGGTTGTGCGCGTCCGACACCGAGAAGCAGTACTGGAAGTTGCGCACGCCCGCGGCGGCGGCCTTCTCGACGTGCCGCGGGGTCGCGACCCAGACCCAGCAGCGGGCCAGCTCCGCCGGGGTCAGCGCCGCGACCAGGTCGAGGGTGTCGGCCATCGGGGGCACCAGGTCGGGCCGGGCCATCGAGCCGATCTCGAGCTCCGGCACGCCGAGGGCGAGCAGGGCGCGCACGATCTCGATCTTGCGGGCCGTCGGCAGCGGTTTGCCGGTGAGCTGCAGACCGTCGCGCAGCGTCACATCGCGCAGCACCGCCTGGCCGCTCATCGCCCCTGCTCCTCCCTGGCCTGCGGCGGGACGCACATGACCCCGGCCCAGGACTTCTGATTCGCGCCCGCGGGATTGGGGTGCACGGTCGGGCGGACGTGGCCCGGCGCGCGCAGCTCCCACCGGTCGCGCCCGCTCGGCCGCCGCCGTTCCTTGCGCCGCCGCCTCATCGTGCCGCCGCCCGGCCGGGCTGTCTTCTCATGGCCACCAGTGTGGACCATCGCCCGCGCGCCGCCCGCGACGGCCGGGGTGCCGGGCGTCTCACCCGACGTGCTCGCGCAGGTAGGCCAGGTCGTCGGCGACCCCTTCGGCGGGGGTCTCCAGCACCACCGGCGCGCCCGCGGTGCGGCACACCTCGGCCAGCAACTGCGGGTCGATGGTGCCGTCGGCGAAGTTGGCGTGCCGGTCGGCGCCGGAGTTGAACTCGTCGCGCGAGGAGTTCAGGTGCACCAGATCGATGCGGCCGGTGATGCCCTTGATCCGCTCGACCACCCCGACCAGGTCCTCACCGCCCGCCCAGGCGTGGCAGGTGTCCAGGCAGAAGCCGGCGCCGTACTCGCCGACCGCGTCCCACAGGCGGCCGATCATGTCGAAGTGCCTGGCCATCGCGTGGTTGCCGCCCGCGGTGTTCTCGATGAGGATCGGCACCGCGAAGCCGCCCTTGTCCTCCTGGCGCTGGAACAGCTTGCGCCAGTTGTCGATACCGGTCTCGATCTCGGCGTCGGAGCGCACGTGCCCGCCGTGCACCACCAATCCGAAGGCGCCGAGGTCGGCCGCCGCTTTCGCCTGCTGGGCCACGGCGTTGCGCGAGGGCATCCGCAGCCGGTTGTTCAGGCTGGCGACGTTGATCTGATACGAGGAGTGCACCACCACATCGATCGGGCTGGCCAGGATCTCCTCGGTCCGCGGGTGCGGCACGGGTTTGTCCCAGCTCTGCGGGTCGACGACGAACATCTGGATGACGTCGGCGCCGAGTTTCTCGCCGAAGCCGATGGGATCGCTGTCGAGCCGGACGTGTGCTCCAATGCGCATGCGGTCAGCGTAACGACTGGCACCGACAGCCCGGTCGCGGTGCCGATCGTCCCGGACCCGGCGCGCCGCGGCCCGCGATGGCCGACAATTCGAGGGACTGTTGCACCCGCGCGCTCCGGCGAGATACATCGGTAGGATCGCGTGCTTCGACCTCGACGGGGGGTGAATTCCACTGTGTTGCGTACGGGCGACACCTTTGCCGGGTACGAGATCAAGCGCGTGCTGGGTCAGGGTGGCATGGGCACGGTGTATCTGGCCAGGCATCCGCGGTTGCCGCGGCTCACGGCGCTGAAGCTGCTGGCGCGCGAGCTCTACACCGACGCCGAGATCCGGGGGCGGTTCGAGCGCGAGGCCGATCTGGTCGCCCAGCTCGACCATCCGAACATCGTCACCGTCTACGACCGCGGCGCCGAGGACGAACAGCTGTGGATCTCCATGCAGTTCGTGCCCGGCTCCGATGCCGCCGCCGCCGACATCGACGTGCTGGCGCCGGGGCGGGCGGTGCAGATCATCGGTGAGGTGGCCGCCGCGCTGGATTTCGCGCACGCCAACGGGGTGCTGCACCGCGACGTCAAACCGGCCAACATCCTGCTGGCCAAGGCGCCCATCGGCCAGCCGGAGCGGGTGCTGCTCACCGACTTCGGCATCGCCGGGGTGCGCGACGCCGACACCACGCTCGCCTCCGGTGACACCATCACCGCGACGCTGGCCTACGCCGCGCCCGAACAGCTGAGCGGGCACACCCTCGACCACCGCGCCGACCAGTACTCGCTGGCCTGCACGCTGTTCTGGCTGCTCACCGGCAGCGTCCCGTTCCCCGGCGCCAACCCCGCCGTGGTGCTCAACGGCCACCTGTTCGGTCCGCCGCCCTCGGCCCGCGCGCTGAACCCCGCCCTGCCGCCCGCGCTCGACGCCGTGCTGGCCCGCGCCATGGCCAAACGCCCGGCGGACCGCTTCGCCTCCTGCGCCGAATTCGCCGGGGCCGCCCGCCACGCCCTGGCCGTGGCGCAGCGACCCGCCGGACCGCCGATCCCGCAGGCGCCCTACCTCTCCGGGCCCGCCGCGGGCCCGGCCTATTCCGTTCCGCCGCGCCCGACAGCTCCCCACCCGGCAGGCCGCCCGCCGCACCTGCCGCCCGGTGCCGTCCCGCACCCGGGCACCGGGGGCCCCTATCCGCACCGGCCCGCGGCCACCGGGTACGGCCCGTACCCGATCCACCAGCCGACACCACCCGGCTACGGCCAGGGCCGGCAGCCGACCGGCTACCCGCCGCCGGGATACGGCCATGCGCCGGGTACGCCGCCGACCGCCCCGGCGCCGGGCGGATACACCGGGAGCGCGCAGCCGGGCCAGGCCCAGCCGCCCGGGTACGCCGTGGGTTCGCCGCCGACGGGTCATGGACAGCCACCGGGGGGTTTCGCGGGTTCGCAGCCGACAGGTCTGCCACCGCTGCCCGGGCAGCCCGGGGGTCCGCAGCCGCCGGGACAGCCCGCCGGTGCGGGTGGTGATCCCGGGCCGGGCCCGAGTGTCGCGCACCCCGGATACTCCTCCGCACCCCATCCCACGGTGCACGCACCGGGGCCGGTGCCGGGGCGGTCGCCGCTGTCGGGGTCGGAGCATCGGGTCCAGCCCGGCCCGTCGACCGGGTCCGTCGACCTGTCGCGCCCGGGTCATCCGCCCACCGCGGGTCCGGTCGGCGCGCAACCGCCCACCGCGCGCCCGGCCACGGCGGCCGGGTCGGCGGCCCGGTCCTCGGGGCGCTCCCCGCGGCCGATCGTCATCGCGTTGCCGGACCGGGTCCGGCGCGGCCGTCCGCCCGCCCCGGCCACCGGCGGCGCGACCGGTCCGGCCACCGGTGATCCGCGCCCGCCGCCCTAGCTCACGCACACCGCCGTGCCTGTCCCGACCTCGCCCGTCGAGCGGCCGAGCCGGCGCCCGACGACTGCTATGGTTTCGATGTTTTCGTACGCCTCCCGGTGGGTCCCGGGCTGGGCGGGAATTGGAGCAGACATGCTGGCCAGCGGTGAGGTTTTCGCCGGCTATGTCATCGAGCGGCAACTCGGCCGCGGTGGCATGGGTTCGGTGTACCTGGCGAAACATCCGCGGCTGCCGCGGATGACGGCACTGAAGCTGTTGAACCGGGAGATGTTCAACGACAAGGAGGTGCGGGCGCGATTCGAACGGGAGGCGGATCTGGTCGCCCGGCTCGACCACCCCAACATCGTCACCGTCTACGACCGCGGTCTCGAGGACGAGCAGCTGTGGATCTCCATGCAGTACATCGACGGTGTGGACGCCGCCTCGGTCGACCCGCAGACGCTGCCGCCCGCCCGCGCGGTGCAGATCGTCAAGGAGACCGCCGACGCGCTGGATTACGCGCACAGCATGGGTGTGCTGCACCGTGACGTGAAACCGGCCAACATCCTGCTCGCCCGCTCCACCGGCGGCCGCGGTGAACGGGTCTATCTCACCGACTTCGGCATCGCCCGGCTGCGGGACGACACCGGCCACCTCACCCAGACCGGCACCTTCACCGCCACGCTCGCCTACGCCTCGCCCGAACAGCTCACCGGCGCGAGCCTGGATCACCGCAGCGACCAGTACTCGCTGGCGTGCTCGCTGTTCTGGCTGTTCACCGGCAGCGGACCGTTCGCGGCCACCAATCCGGCGCAGGTGATCCAGGGCCATCTCCAGGCGCCGCCGCCCGCGCTGAGCAGCGCGCGACCGGGCCTGCCGTACGCCCTGGACGGCGTGCTGGCCAAGGCGATGGCCAAGCGTCCGGAGGACCGCTTCGATTCCTGCTCGGAGTTCGCCGCCGCCGCGCTGGCCGCGCTGAGCGGGCAGAGTTCGCCGTCGATGCCGCTGGCGGGCGGGCGGCCGGTGACCGGCCCGCCCATCCCGGTCTCCTCCGGCCCGCACCAGGTCGCCGGTCCGATGACGGGCGCTCCGATGACCGCCGGTCCGATGACCGGCGCGCCGTATCCGGTGAACCACGGCCAGCCGACCAGCGGCCAGCACCCGATGACCGGCGGCCACGGCACCTCCGCCATGCCCCGGCACGGTGCCCCCCAGTACACCCCGCCGGGCTCCTACGGGTTCGCCGGCGCCACCGCGGCCGGGCGTCCCCCGGGCAAGTCCAACACCGGCCTGATCGTGGCGCTCGCGATCGGCGTGGTCGTGCTGATCCTGGTGACCCTCGGCATCATCGGCGCGCTCGCCGGTGACGACACCAGCGCCTCCGACACCGGTACCAGCGTCACCACCACCGTGCGTCCGGTCGCCGCCGACGCCGCCGCGATCAGCAACGAGTTCCCGCGGATGGTGCCCGCCGAGGCCGACGGCGACACCGGCTACAACGGCGCCACCTGCGGCGCGTACTCCCCGGACCGGCCGTCGGTGCCGACCGAGGGCACGCCGGATTTCGGTGCCTGGGCCTATCAGTGGGACTGCTTCGGCGGCGGCAACAACGAGGACCCGTTCTTCACGATCTATGTCTACAAGTCCGCGGCCGACGCGCAGGCGGCGCTGAACAACCTGCCCGCCGACGCGCAGAAGTCCACCGACACCAACGGCGGCAAGACCTACACGAACTACAAGTTCGACGACAACGGCCCGAAGATGGTCACCGTCTTCACCGGGGAGCCCGACCGCGCGCAGTTCCTGATGTACACCGACGGCATCGTCGGCACCATCGACGAGGTGCTGCGCTGGTGGCGGTCGGCCCCGCTGAACTGACCGATGCTCGAGCAGGGATCGGTCTTCGCCGGGTACACCATCGAGCGGCTGCTCGGCCGCGGTGGCATGGGATCGGTGTACCTGGCGCGCCACCCGCGCCTGCCCCGGTGGACGGCGTTGAAGCTGTTGAACCGGGAGTTGTTCCACGACACCGAGATCCGGGCGAGGTTCGAGCGGGAGGCCGATCTGGTCGCCCAGCTCGATCACCCGAACATCGTCACCGTGTTCGATCGCGGGGTCGAGGACGAGCAGCTGTGGATCTCCATGCGCTACATCGACGGCACCGACGCGGCCGCGCTGGACGTGGCGACGCTGCCGCCGTGGCGCGCGGTGCAGATCGTCGGGGAGACCGCCAAGGCGCTGGACTTCGCGCACGCCCGCGGGGTGCTGCACCGGGATGTGAAACCCGCGAACATCCTGCTCGAACGGGCCGAACCCGGGGTGGGGGAGCGGGTGTATCTCACCGATTTCGGCATCGCCCGGTTGCGCGACGACACCGGCCACCTCACCCGGACCGGCACCTTCACCGCCACCCTGGCCTTCGCTTCGCCCGAACAGCTCTCCGGCGCGCCGCTCGACCACCGCAGCGACCAGTACTCGCTGGCCTGCACCCTGTTCCGCCTGTTGACCGGCACCGTCCCGTTCGCCGCCGACAACCCGGTCGCCGTCATCGGCGGGCACCTGCACCGGCCGCCGCCCGCCGCCGCCGAACTCCGCCCCGGCCTGCCCGCCGCCATCGACGCGGTGCTGGCGCGCGCTCTCGCCAAGGACCCCCGGGACCGCTTCGCCACCTGCCTGGAGTTCGTCGACGCCGCCTGGCGCGCCCTGCTCCCGGGTCGGCCGCAGCCGGCCACCCCGCCCGCCGCGACGCCGCTCGCCCAGCCGAGCGCCGCGGTCTTCCGGGGCGGGCCGCACGGACCGGCGCCGTCGGACGTCCCACCGGTCGTCTATGTTCCGCCCGGGTCGGGGCGCTCCCGCGCGCCCGTCGCCGCGCTGCTGGGGATCGCGGTCGTGGCGCTGGTGCTCGTGGCCGCCGTGGTCGTCGCCATCGACCGTGGTTCCGATTCCGGTGTGCCGCAGGCGCGCCAGACCACCGCGCCCGTGCTGCCGAGCACCGCGATGCCCGGTCCGACCCCGGGCAAGGACGACGAGGACGACGAGCCCCACGCCGCGGATCTGGCCGCGGTGACCAAGGCGTTCCCGGGCATGACGCCCGAGGTGGACAAGCGCGCCCTCATGCACGTCGGTCCCGGCCACAACGGCACCACGTGTTTCTCCCGCGGCGCCGGGGCCTCGAACGCGATGGACTCCACCGCACCGGATTTCGGCGCCTTCCGCGCCTACTGGTACTGCTTCGGCGGCAGCGACGGCAACAAGGCCAACTACGAGCTGTTCGTCTACGACGACGCCGAGGCCGCGGCGGCGGTCCTGGCGACGCTACCCGCGCACACCAGGTCCACCGCCCGGCACGGCGACAAGGCCGTCTACACCAACTATCTGCTCGACGATTCCCCGTCGAGCCTGCGCCCGCGCATGGTCACCCAGTTCACCGGCGACGACAAGCGCGCGCGCTTTCTGCTCTACAGCGTCGGATTCATCGCCACCAGGGAGGAATTCCTGGCCTGGTGGCATGCCGCACCGTTGAGCTGACCGGCTACAACACCCCTTCGACGGCCGCGACGAGCGCCGGGTCCTGCGGTTCGGTGCGCGGCCGGAACCGGCCCGCCACCTTGCCGTCGCGGTCGATGAGGAACTTCTCGAAGTTCCACTGGATGTCGCCCGCGGTGCCCTCGGCGTCGGCGACCTGGGTCAGCTCCGCGTACAGCGGGTGTCGGTTCTCGCCGTTGACCTCGGTCTTCTCCAGCAGCGGGAAGTCCACGCCGTAGGTGGTCGAGCAGAACTGCTCGATCTCCTCGGCCGTGCCCGGCTCCTGGCCCATGAACTGGTTGCACGGCACGCCGACCACGCTGAAACCGCGCTCGCCGTAGCTGCGGTGCAGCTCGACCAGGCCGGAATACTGCGGTGTCAGACCGCATTTCGAGGCGACGTTGACCAGCAGCACCGCCTTGTCGCCGACCAGCTCGGCCAGGGTGGTGTCCGCGCCGGAGAGGGTACGCAGCGGGATGTCGCGAATGCTCATTTCGGCCACGGTACCGGATCAGCGCAGCCGGGTGCGGCGCATGAGCCGCAGGCTGGTCAGCGTGGAGGCGATCTGTTTCGGGTAGGGCAGCTGCGCCCGCGCGGTCATCACCTGGCTCTTCAGTACACCGACGTTGACGGTGTCGGTGTACTTCAGCAGGCCCTGGTCGCCGTGGCGGGCGCCGATGCCGGACTGTTTGACCCCGCCCGAGGGCGTGGCCTTGGCCGCGTAGCTGGTGACGAAGCCGTCGTTGACGTTGATGTTGCCCGCGGCCAGCCGCTCGGCGATGCGCAGCGCCCTGGCCCGGTCGCGGCTCCACACGCTGGCGTTGAGTCCGTAGTCGGTGTCGTTGGCCGCCGCGACGGCCTCCTGCTCGGTCGAGAACCGGTAGACGCTGACGACCGGCCCGAAGGTCTCGCTGCGCGCGATCGCCATGTCCGGCGTGACGCCGGTGAGCACGGTCGGTTCGTAGAAGGCCGGGCCGAGGTCGGGGCGGGCCCGTCCGCCGGTGTGCACGGTGGCGCCCTGGGCGCGGGCCTCGTCCACGTGCGCGGCGACCCTGGCCAGGTGCTCCGGGGAGACCAGCGAACCGAATTCCGGTGTGTAGTCGTAGCGCGCGCCCGCCTTGGCGCCCAACTCCGCGGCGGCCTCGGTGAAGCGGCGCAGGAATTCGTCGTGCAGCCGCTCGTGCACGTAGATCCGTTCGATGTGCATGCAGGCCTGGCCGGAGTTGGCGAACACCGCGAACAGCGCGCTGGGCAGCACCGCGTCCAGATCGGCGTCGTCGAGTACCAGCATCGGGTTCTTGCCGCCGAGTTCCAGGCTGCACCCGATGAGGTTGCGGCCTGCGCGCTCGCCGACCACCCTGCCGGTGGCGGTGGACCCGGTGAACATGACGAAATCGCTGTGGTCGATCAGGTCGCCGCCGATGTCGGGACCCTCGCCGCACACCACCTGGAACAACCCCTCCGGCAGCCCGGCTCGGTGCAGCAGCTCGACGCCGAACAGCGCGCACAGTGCGGTCTTGTTGTCGGGTTTGAGCACGATCCCGTTGCCCGCCACCAGCGCGGCGACGGCGTCGGAGAGCGCGAGGGCGAACGGGAAGTTCCACGGCGAGATCACCCCGACCACGCCCTTGGGCCGGTGCTCTTCGATCGAGGTGCTCAGCAGCGGCATCGGCCCGCCGTGCCTGCGCGGTTTCAGCACCCGGCGCGCGGTCCTGAGGTAGTGGCTGATCACCATCGGCACGTCGCAGGATTCCTCGAACGCCATGCGGCGGGTCTTGCCGCAACCGATCTGGATGAGGTCGGCGATGGTCTCGCGTTCGGTGAGGATGAGTTCGTGTGCGCGGGCGAACACCGCGAGGCGCCGGCGCAGCGGGGTGGCGGCCCAGTCCCGTTGCGCGGCGCGGGCGGTGGCGAAGGCGGCGGCGACGTCGGCGGGCCGCGACTGCGGCAGCTCGCCGACCCGCGCGCCGGTGTAGACCTCGATCAGCGGGAACGGTGCACGGGCGTCGGCGCCGTCGCCCGCGCACACACGCGCGGTGAGGCGGGTGAGCAGTGCGGGGGTGATCCGCGGCGGCAGCGTGGCGGTGGACTCGGTGGTGGTCATCGGCTCTCTCCGGAGGTGGGGTGCTCGCAAGCTGGTCACCGGCCGTTCGGTCGTCGTCGTGCGCGCCCGTCCGGTGACCGGGACGGCGGCGTATGGCAACCGATTTCACCGCGATCATCGCACAGCTGTCCTGCGCGGAAGGCGGCAATAGTGAAACATGTTCTTGCGACGGCGTAACCACCTGGACTATATTCCGTACACCTGTCCAGACAGCAACGGAGCGACCATGAGCGGACTTCTGCCCACCGACGGCACGCGCCTGTTCATCGACGGCAAACTCCTGCCCGGCGGTGCGGGCGAGTTCGCGACGGTGAACCCCGCGACCGAGGAGGCGATCGGTACCGCGGCCAACGGCTCGGGCGCGGACATGGACGCCGCCATCGAGGCGGCCAGGACCGCGTTCGACCGGACCAGCTGGTCGCGCGATCACGCGTTCCGGGTGCGCTGCCTCGAGCAGTTGCGCACCGCACTGCAGCAGCGGGTCGAACAGGTGCGTGCGGTCACCGTGGCGGAGGCGGGGGCGCCGGTGATGCTCACCAGCGGACCCCAGTTGGAGGGGCCGGTCGCCGACCTGGCCTTTCCCACCGGCCTGGCCGCCTCCTACGCGTGGGAGACCGACCTCGGCACCGCCAGCCCGATGGGCATCCCGACCCACCGTCGGGTGCGGCGCGAGGCGGTCGGCGTGGTCGGGGCGATCACGCCGTGGAACTTCCCGCACCAGATCACCTTCGCCAAGCTGGGCCCGGCGCTGGCCGCGGGCAACACCGTGGTGCTCAAACCCGCGCCCGATACCCCCTGGTGCGCGGGCGTGCTCGGCCCGATCATCGCCGAGGAGACCGACATCCCGCCCGGCGTGGTCAACATCGTCACCTCCGCCGATCATCAGCTGGGCAGCCAGCTGTGCGCGGACCCGCGGGTCGACATGGTCAGCTTCACCGGTTCCACCGCCACCGGTCGCACGGTCATGGCCACGGCGGCCGCCACCGTCAAGAAGACCTTCCTCGAGCTGGGCGGCAAGTCGGCGTTCATCGTGCTCGACGACGCCGACCTGGCGGCGGCGGTCTCGATGGCGGCGTTCTCGGTGTGCGTGCACGCGGGCCAGGGCTGTGCGCTGAGCACCAGACTGCTGGTGCCGCGCGCCCGCTACGACGAGGCGGTGCAGCTGGCCGCCGCCACGATGGGCGGCATCCGGCCCGGTGACCCCGCGGACCCTCGCACCGTGTGCGGCCCGCTGATCTCCGCGCGCCAACGCGACCGGGTGCTGCACTACATCGACATCGCCCGCGCCGAGGGCGGCCGGATCGTGGTCGGCGGCGGCAGGCCCGCCGAGCGCGAGCGCGGCTACTACGTCGAACCCACCCTGATCGCCGGACTGGACAACACCGCCACCGTGGCGCGCGAGGAGATCTTCGGGCCGGTGCTGGTGGTGATCGGCTACGAGGGCGACGACGAGGCCGTCGCCATCGCCAACGACTCGCCCTACGGCCTGTCCGGTTCCATCTACGGCACCGATCCCGCGCGGATCACCGCCGTGGCCGAGCGGGTCCGCACCGGCACGCTCGGCGTCAACGGCGGCATCTGGTACAGCGCCGACGTGCCGTTCGGCGGCTACAAGCAGTCCGGCATCGGCCGCGAGATGGGCACCGTGGGCTTCGAGGAATACCTGGAGACCAAGCTGATCGCCACCGCGGTCTGAACCCTTCCCACCCAACGACTTCCGAGGAGCCCACCATGGGGCGTTTCACCGACCGAACCGCCGTCGTCACCGGCGCCGCCCAGGGGATCGGCGCGGCCTATGCCGCCGCGCTCGCCGCCGAGGGCGCCGACGTGGTCGTGGCCGACCGCAACATCGACGCGGGCAAGACCGTCGCCGCCGAGATCACCGCCTCCGGCGGCAGCGCGGTGTTCTGCGAGGTCGACGTCGCCGATCCCGATTCCGCCACCGCGCTGGCCGAGACCACGATGCAGCGCTTCGGCCGTATCGACCACCTGGTCAACAACGCCGCCATCTACGGCGACATGAAGCTGGACCTGCTCATCACCGTGCCCTGGGACTACTACAAGAAGTTCATGTCGGTGAACATGGACGGCGCACTCAACGTGACCCGGGCGGTGTACCCGCACATGCAGCGGTCGGGCGGCTCGATCGTGAATCAGTCCTCCACCGCGGCCTGGGTCTACTCCGGGTTCTACGGTGTGGCCAAGGCGGGCCTCAACAGCCTCACCCAGCAACTCGCGGTCGAACTCGGCGGCAGCAACATCCGCGTCAACGCCATCGCGCCCGGGCCCATCGACACCGACGCCACCAAGACCGTCACCCCGGGCAGCATCGTGGCCGACATGGTGAAGCGGCTGCCGCTCAAGCGGATGGGCACGCCGCAGGACCTCGTCGGGGCCTGCCTCTACCTGCTCTCCGACGAGGCGTCGTGGGTGACCGGGCAGATCTTCAACATCGACGGCGGACAGATCATCCGGTCATGAGCGACATCCGGGTCGGATTCATCGGATTGGGCAACATGGGCGCCCCCATGGCGCAGCGGCTGCTGGCCTGGCCGGGCGGGCTCACCGTCTGCGACACGCGCGCCGAGGCGGTGGCGCCGTTCACCGACGCCGGCGCCGAGGCGGTGGATTCGGCGGCCGCGGTGGCCGAGCGTGCCGAGATCGTCTCGGTCGCGGTGCTCGACGACGCCCAGGTACGCGCGGTCGTCACCGGTCCGGACGGGGTGCTGAGCACGGCGCGGCCCGGCACGGTGATCGCCGTGCATGCCACGATCGCCGACAGCACCGCCGAGGACCTGGCGGCCGTGTGCGCCGAGCGCGCGGTGGCCTTGGTCGACGCGCCGGTCAGCGGCGGGGCGCCGGGGGCGAACAGCGGCAGGCTCGCGGTGATGGTCGGTGGCACCGAGACGGCGTTCGAGCGGGTCCGCGAGCCGTTCGGCTGCTTCGCCGACCTGGTCGTGCACGCCGGACCGGTGGGTGCGGGCACGCGGATGAAGCTGGCGCGCAACCTGCTGCACTTCGTCGCCTTCACCGCCGCCACCGAGGCGCAGCGGCTGGCCGAAGCGGCCGGACTCGACATCACCGCGCTCGGCAAGGTGGTACGGCACTCCGACGCGGTGACCGGCGGGCCGGGCGCGATCATGTTGCGCGAGCGCACCGGGCCGATCGCGGACGGCGATTTCTGGTCGCCGATTCTGGCCCACGTGCGGGACCTGGGGGAGAAAGATCTGGGATTGGCGCTGGGACTCGGCGAGCGGCTGGGATTGGACCTGCCGCTGGCCCGGCTCGCCCTGCGCGACCTGGGCGCGGGACTCGGCGTCGGCCCCGGCGCCGTCATGGAAAGGCGGACACCGTGAGCGACAACGACGTCGACGAACTGAGCGCGCGCGATCGCCGGCTGCTGCTGCTCGGCGCCTTCACCCAGCTCGACCGCATCGACGACGCCGCCGAGCAGATGCGCGCCGCGCTCGAGGCGGGCGAACTCACCGAAGCGCAGCTGCACGAGATCGCGATCTTCCTGTGCCACTACACCGGCTGGCCGCGCGGCACCAAGCTCGACATGCGCATCGGCGGCGTGGTCGCGCGCTGGCGCAAGGCCGCGACCGCGGCGCAGAGCTGACCGATTCACGACGACCCCGAGGAAGCAACCATGCCCGATGCCAAGTCCATTCGTCCGCTGCGTGCCGCCGAGGTCACCGAGTGGGGCGCCACCGCCGACGTCGTGATCGCCGGATACGGCATCGCGGGAGTGTGCGCCGCCATCGAGGCCGCGCGCGCCGGGGCGAGCGTGCTGATCCTCGAGCGGACCGGCGGCTGGGGTGGTGCGGCCGCGATGGCGGGCGGCTTCGTCTATCTCGGCGGCGGCACCCCGTTGCAGCAGGAGCTCGGCTTCGAGGACACCCCGGAGAACATGGAGAAGTTCCTGGTGGCCGCCCTCGGTCCCGGGGTGGACAAGGCCAAGATCGCCGACTACTGCCGCGGTTCGGTGGAACACTACAACTGGCTGGTGTCGTGCGGGGTGCCGTTCAAGGCCGAGTTCTGGGGCGAGCCGGGCTGGGAGCCGCCGCACGACGAGGGGCTGATGTATTCCGGCGGTGAGAACGCCGCGCCGTTCAACACCCTCGTGCCGCCCGCGCCGCGTGGGCATGTGCCGCAGTACTCCGACAAGCGGATCGGCCAGCGCGGCGGCGGATACATGCTGATGAAGCCCTTGGCCGACACCGCGGAATCGCTCGGCGTGCAGGTGCGCTACGACACCAGGATCCGCCGGCTGATCGTCGACGACGGCCGGGTCGTCGGCATCGCCGCCACGCAGTTCGGCTCCGAGATCTTCGTGCGCGCCGAGCGCGGGGTCGTGCTGGCGACCGGCAGCTTCGCCTACGCCGACGCGATGGTCGAGGGGTTCGCGCCGCGGCTGATCGGGCGCCCGGCCGCCGCCATCGAGGAACACGACGGTATCGGCATCCGCATCGCCCAGGCGCTCGGCGCCGACCTCGCCCACATGGACGCCACCGAGGTCGCCTTCTTCGCCGACCCGCAGCTGCTGGCCCGCGGCATCCTCGTCAACGGCCGCGGCCAGCGCTACATCCCCGAGGACACCTACCCGGGCCGGATCGGCCAGGCCACCCTGATCCAACAGGACAACCAGGCCTTCCTGGTGATCGACGAGCAGTCCTACGAGGAAGCGCTGGGCACCGTCACCGCGACGCCGTTCTTCCGGCAGCCGCCGACCTGGGCCGCCGAATCGGTCGAGGAGCTGGAGGCGGAGATGGGCCTGCCCGCGGGCGCGCTGCAAGCCACCGTCGACACCTACAACCGGCACGCCGCCGACGGCGCCGACCCGTTGCTCGGCAAGAAGCCGCAGTGGGTGCGTCCGTTGCGCGGTCCGCTCGCCGGCTTCGACATGCGCAACTTCACCGCGGGCTTCACCCTCGGCGGCCTGCGCACCGACCTGGACTCGCGGGTCCTGCACGTGTCCGGCGAGCCGATCCCCGGTCTGTTCGCCGCGGGTCGCTGCACCTCCGGTCTGGCCGCGGGTGGCTACGTCAGCGGTGCTTCCCTGGGCGACGGCAGCTTCTACGGCCGCCGAGCGGGTGTCGCCGCCGCCAAGAATTGATCACCGCCTGATACTGTCTGGACACATGTCCGAAGGAGAATCCAGGGCGGTCGAGGCGACCAGGCGGCGGCTCAGCGGCAAGCAGGCCGATACCGTCGACAAGCTGACCAGGGCGGCGGTGGAGGTGCTGTCCCGCGAGGGATTCGCGGGGATGACGATCCGGCTGGTCGCCGCGGCGGCCGGGGTGGGCACCGCGACCGCCTACACCTATTTCTCCTCCAAGGAACATCTGGTCGCGGAGATCTTCTGGCGCAGGCTGGTGGCCTCGCCCTCCCCGGCCAGCGACTCCGACGACCCGGTGGCGCGGGTGATCGCCGAGTTGCGCAACATCGCCCTGCTCGTCGCCGACGAACAGGAACTCTCGGGGGCGGTCACCAGCGCCCTGCTCGGCCGCGATCCCGACGTCGCCCACCTGCGCGACCGGATCGGCGCCGAGATCCGCAAACGCATCCTGCGCGCCCTCGGCCCCGATCCGGACCCCGACGTCGTCGAATCCCTCGAACTGCTCTACGCGGGCGCCCTCGTCCGCGCGGGGATGGGCTACGGCTCCTACTCCCAGATCGCCGACCGCATCGAGAAATCGGCGCTGATGATCCTGCGGTAGGTCCGGCCGACACGGCCGGCGACCGATCACGCGGACTCCCGCCGGCGGGGGAGCCCGGCCGGGTGCCGCAGCATCAGCAGGCCGATGGCGGCGACGGCGATGCCGCGCGGGGATTCCCAGACGAAGCCGGTGAGATGCTGCACCGCGGGCATGGGCAGGAAGAAGGCGACCATGCCGATCAGGGTCAGCACCGCGATCCAGCGGGGCACCGTGTGGTTGCGCAGCATGCTCACGCCCAACAGCGCCATGCCGAGCAGCATGACCAGGCCGCCGCCCTGGTTGAAGACGAGAAACGCGGTGGTGTCGACCATGTTGTCGTTGTCGGCGATCAGGTGCGCGGTGGCGGGGTCTTCGGCCAGCGGGTGCGCGACGAACAGTTCGATCGCCAGGTGCCCCGCGGCCGTGGTGACATTGCCGAGCAGGTACAGCACGATGCCGACGAACCCGGCGGTGCCGAGGCGCGGCCGCATCCACGCGTACATGCCGGGCAGGCCGAGGATCAGGCCCACCGTGCCGAGCGCGAGCAGGCTCTGCGCGATCGGGGTGCCGGGGCTGGTGAGCGCTTCGACCGAATGGCCCTTGCCGTCGACGATGGGGTGCAGGGTGCCGCCGGCGATGCACAGGACACCGCCGATGGCCAGCGCCGCACCGCACAGGCGCAGTACAGTCTCGCGAGAGGGGCCGGCGGCGACGGTCGGGGCGGCGGCCGGGGTTGGCAGGAGTGCTCGAGTGTGTGTCATGAGGTCAGCGTCGACGAGGGCGCTGGTGTGACGCTGGTGCGCGACGGGTCCGGCGACCGACCCACCATCGCGGTGCTCGGACCGCTCGAGGTACGCGGTCCGGACGGCACCCCGATACCCGTGCCCGCGCGCAAGCACGCCGACCTGCTGGTGATCCTCGCCGCCGAACGCACCACCCGCAGCGCCGACCACCTGTGCGAACTCCTCTGGCGCGGTCACCCGCCCGCCAGCGCGCTGGTCACCCTCCAGGGCTATGTCGCGCGACTGCGCCGCGCGCTGCGGCCGCTGCCGGACGTGCGGATCGAGACCGGCCCGAACGGCTACGTGTTGCGCTGCGACGGTTCCGGTACCGACCTCGACCTGCTCGACGTGCTGACCAGGGACGCCAGGGCCGCCCACGCCGACGGCGACGTCGCGCGCACCGTCGCGCTGCTGGAGCGGGCGTTGGCGCTGTGGCGCGGTGAACCGCTGACCGACG
The DNA here is from genome assembly GCF_001182745.1 of Nocardia farcinica. Classification (NCBI taxonomy): domain Bacteria; kingdom Bacillati; phylum Actinomycetota; class Actinomycetes; order Mycobacteriales; family Nocardiaceae; genus Nocardia; species Nocardia farcinica. Next base: position 1,905,386 of record NZ_LN868939.1, read on the forward strand.
TCGCCGACATCGCCGAGTTGGCCCCCGAGCGGGCCCGGCTCACGCAGCTGCGCGCGGAACTGGTGGAACTGTGCGCCGAAGGGCTGATGGTGCTGGGCCGGGAGCGGCACGCGGTCACGGTGCTCACCGACGAGCATCGGCGCCATCCGTACCGCGAAGGGCTGGGCAGGCTGCTGGCCCTGGCGCTGCGCGGCTGTGGCCGGACCGCCGAGGCGCTGGAGGTGCTGGTCGGATTGCGCGGTCGGTTGCGGGAGGATCTCGGCCTCGACCCCGAACCCGCCACGGTGCGCGTCGAGGAGCAACTGCGCCGCGCGCCCGCGCCCGCCGCGACCGCCGCCGGGCCCTCTCTGCTCGTCGGCCGCGCCGAGGCGGTGGCCCTGCTCGACCGCGCCGACGAGCGCGCCCGGCACGGGCTGACCGTCGTGACCGTGCACGGCCCGGCGGGCATCGGAAAGACCGCCCTGGTCGAGGATGCGCTGCGCAGGCACGGCCACCGCGCCTTCGTCACCGCGGGGGTGCGCGGTGCGCCCGCGGTCCCGGTGCTGACGCCGTGGCTCGATCAGGCGGCGCTCGCCGGGCACGCGGTCCCCGACGCGCCGACCGCCCGCGACCTGGCCGCTCTGTTCGCCGAGGTGGTGCGCGAGGCCGGCCGCGCGGTCGCGGTCGTCGACGATCTGCAGTGGGCCGACGCCGATTCGCTCCGGCTGATCGCGGCGGCCATGCGGACCCTGCGCGCCCACCCCGTCCTGCTGCTGCTCACCCTGCGCCCCGGGCCCTACCCCGACGAGGTCGAGACGGCGCTGCGAGTGCTGCGGTCGGCCGGAACCCATGTCACCGTCGAGCTCGGCCCGCTTCCGGACGCGGCCGTCGCCGATCTCGTCACCGCGGCCATCGGGTCCACCGACCCCGCCGCCCGGGACCGGATCGTGGCGCTCAGCGCGGGCAGTCCCTTCGTCGCCGCCCAGCTCGGCGACCTGGTCCGGGCCGGCCGGCCGCTCGACGCCGCGGCCGCCGCCGAGATCGCCGCCGCCAAACTGCGCACCGTCTCGCCCGAGGCCCGCGCACTGGCCGAACTGCTCGCCGTCCTCGGCCCGGACACCCCGCTCGGTCTGCTCGCCGCTGCCGGAAAAGACTCGGACAGCGGCCTTTTCGACGCACACCTGGCCGAGCTCGTCGCCGCCCGCATCGCGGTGGTCCGCGACGCCCACGTCACCTTCGGCCACGACCTGTTGCGCGCCGCCGTGCTCGCCGCCCTCGGCGACCGGCGCCGGGCCGACCTGCACGGGCGCGCCGCCGATGTCCTGGCCGAGTTGCGCCCGGAGGCGTTGTCGGCCCGGGCGCTGCACCGCAGCGCCGCCGCCCTCGGCGGACGCGACCCGGCCGCCGCCCGCGCCTGCCTCGACGCGGCCCGCGACGCCCTGCGCCGCGACTCCCCGGGCGAATGCGTCGATCTCGCCGAACGCGGCGCCCGGCACGCCGACCCCGCCGACGTGGCCCTGGCCATCGACCTGGACCTGCTGCGAGGCCGGGCGCACCACCGGCTCGGCCACTACGACGCGGCCGCCGCCTGTTTCGACCGCGCAGGCCGCCACTGCGCCGACCGCGCGGACTGGCCCGCGCTGGCCCGCACCGCGCTGCTGGCCGCGCCGCACGGTGTCGGCGGGTACTTCTCCGGATACGGTGTGGTGCAGGCCGGTTCGTCGTCGCTGCGTGCGCAGGTGCTGGCGCACCGGCACGACCTCGACACCGATGTCGTCGCGCAGGTGCAGGCGATCGAGGCCGCCGATCGCGCGATCCACGGCAGCGACGGTGATCTCGACGCGCTCGCCGAGGCGCGGGCCCGCAGTGCGCCGGGCAGCAGGTCGTGGCCGCAGGTGCTGCTCGCGGAATTCCTCTGCCTGTGGGGCCCGGCCACGGTGGCCGACCGGCGCAAGATCGCCGAGGAGCTCGAGGAACTGGCCGGGCACGACCGGATGGCCCGCGCCACCGCCCTGCATCTGCGGCGGGTGTGCGCGCTGGAATCCGGTGACCTGCGGCAGGTGCGCCGGCTCTCGGCCGAGTTCGCCCGGCTCGCCGACGGCGGCGGCACCGACCTGGCCGCCACCCAGCTGTGGTGGCAGGTGATGCTGGCCGTCCTGCGCGGCGACTACGCCGAATCCCGTACGCTGATGGCCCGTTTCGCCGCCGATCTCGGCGCGGTGGACGAGCGCGCCCGGCTGCTGGCGGAGGCGTCCATGCTGACCAGCAGCTCGATCGAGCTGTGGCACCGCGGCAGGTTCGCCGAGGTGCTGGCCGATGCCGACCGCATGGCCGAGGATTTCGACGAGGATTTCGCTCTGGTGGTCGCGCTGGCCGCCGCCGAGGCCGGCGACCACCGCCGGGCGCTGGCGGCGGTCGAATCGATCCTGGCGTTGCCGGGCAGGCTGCACGGCCCGCGCGTGGCCGTGCGGGTGCCGCTGTTGACCGAGGCGCTGCTCGCGGTCGGGCAGCGCGCGCCGGACGAGCGCGCCCGGGTGGCCGGGTTCGCCGCCGCGCTCGAACCACTGACCCGCGGCTGGTCCGACACCCTGCTGGTGCAGTGGCCCGGCCTGGTCTGTCTCGGCCCGTCGGGCCTCTACCGCGGCACCGTGCGCGCCCTGCTCGGGCTGCCCGGCGCCGCCGACGAAGTGCGTGCCGCCGAGCAGCGGGCCAGGACGTCGGGCGCGCGGCCGTATGCGGCTCGCGCGGCCGATCGGCTGGCCCGCTGGCCGTTCGCCTGAGCGGAGGTCGGCGCCGGGCGGCCGCGCCCCCGCCGCCCGGCGTACCCGCGCCGGGCACGGTTCCGGGAATTCCCCGATGGCGCGGCGCGGGCCGGGACGACAGACTGGTGGACATGACTTCTCCAGCAGCGGCGGTCGCGGCCCGCGCCATCGACCTGACCAAGGTGTACGGGTCGGCGGACACGCAGGTCAGGGCGTTGGACGGGATCTCCGCCGAATTCGCCAAGGGCGAGTTCACCGCCATCATGGGCCCGTCCGGGTCGGGCAAGTCGACGCTGATGCACTGCCTGGCGGGATTGGACAGCGCCACCTCGGGGACGGTGCGCATCGGCGACACCGATCTCACCGAGCTGACCGACAAGCAGATGACGATGTTGCGCCGGGACCGGATCGGCTTCGTGTTCCAGGCGTTCAATCTGGTGCCGACACTCACCGCGCTGGAGAACATCACGCTCCCGCTCGACATCGCCGGCCGCAAACCGGACCAGGAGTGGCTGGCGACGGTGATCAAGCGGCTCGGTCTCGGCGACCGGCTCACCCATCGCCCCAGCGAGCTCTCCGGTGGCCAGCAGCAGCGCGTCGCGTGCGCGCGGGCGCTGGCAGGCAAGCCGGACATCATCTTCGGCGACGAGCCGACCGGCAACCTCGATTCCCGTTCCAGCGCCGAGGTGCTGTCGATCCTGCGCGCGGCCGTGGACGAATTCGGCCAGACCGTCGTCATGGTCACGCACGAACCGCACGCCGCCGCCTACGCCGACCGGGTGGTGTTCCTCGCCGACGGCCGCATCGTGGACGAATTGCGCGGCCCCACCGCCGAATCCGTGCTCGATCGGATGAAGGCACTGGAGACGGTGTGATGGCGGCCCGTCCGATGCGCAAGGTGGCCTTGCGCAACCTGGCCGCGCACAAGGTGCGGCTGGCGCTGACCCTGCTGTCGGTGGTGCTCGGCACCGCCTTCATCGCCGGCTCGTTCGTGTTCACCGACACCCTCCAGCGCACCTTCGACGGCATCTTCGCCGACGAGGCCAAAGGCGTGGACGTGCGGGTGAGCCCGAAACAGATGCAGTCGTTCGGTGTCCCCCTCGGTGTGGTGGATCAGGTGAGCCGCACCGAGGGCGTGCGGGCGGTGGCGCCGAGCGTCAACGGGCCGCTGGTGCTGCTCGACCCCGAGGGCAAGAAGCCGGTGCAGACCGGCGGCGCGCCGAGCATGGGCGAGTCCTACATCCCGCCCGAGCGCGCGGTGGCCGACGCCGAGACGTTCGTGGCGGGCGTGCCGCCCAGCCGCCCGGGCGAAGTCGCCATCAACACCGGCGGCGCCGAACGGGCGGGCCTGCACGTCGGCGACCGCACGAAGATCCTCATCCCTTCGCAGAGCACCCAGCGGCAGCCCGTGCTCGACGTGACCGTCACCGGCATCTACGAGGTGCCCGCCGACACCGGCGGTTTCATCGGCGTGCTGTTCGACGACGCCCAGGCCCGCCAATTGTTCACCGACGGCACCCATGTCGCCTACATCGACATCGCCGCCGCCGAGGGCGTGAACGCCGACGACCTGCGCGACCGCATCGCCGCCGCGCTGCCCACGTTCAAGGTGCAGAACGGTGAGCAGGTCCGCGAGGACCTGAAATCGCAGATCTCCGAGGCGCTCAACTTCATCAACTACTTCCTGCTCGCCTTCGGTGCGATCGCCCTGATCGTGGGCACCTTCATCATCTACAACACCTTCTCGATGATCGTGGCCCAGCGGCTGCGGGAGCTGGCGTTGCTGCGGGCGGTGGGCGCGAGCAGACGGCAGGTGGGCGGCTCGGTGGTGGCCGAGGCGCTGGTGATCGGCGTGATCGGCAGCGTCATCGGCCTCGCCGCGGGCATCGGGTTGGCGTTCGGGCTGTCCGCGCTGCTCAACGCCTTCGACCTGGGCCTGCCCACCGGGGCGATGGCGGTGCTGCCGCGCACGGTGCTGGTCGCGCTGCTGGTCGGCCTGGCCGTCACCGTGATCAGCGCCTACGCCCCCGCCCGGCGGGCCGCCCGGATCCCACCGGTGGAGGCGATGCGCGAGGAGTTCGCCAGCGCGGGCGACTCGCTGCGGCTGCGCACGCTCGCCGGTGGTGTGCTGGCCGTGCTCGGCGTGGTGCTGGTGGTGCTCGGCGCGCGCTCGACCGGTGGCAGCGCCGCCGCGACCGTCGGTGTCGGTGCGCTCGGCTTGATCCTGGCGGTCCTGCTGGCCTCGCCCGCGCTGTCGCGTCCGGTGTTGGGCGGGCTCGGGGTGCTGGTGCGGCCCTTCGGCACGGTGGGGCGGATGGCGCGCAACAACGCCGTGCGCAACCCGCGCCGCACCGCCGCCACCGCCTTCGCGCTCACCCTCGGCCTGATGCTGGTCTCGGCGATCGGCATGCTCGGCGCCTCGGCGAAGGCCAGCGTCGGTGTGCTGGTGGACAAGGGCGTGGTGTCGGACTACGTGCTCGCCGGTCCGCAGCAGTCGCAGCTGATCGGGCTGCCGCTCGGTGTGCCGGCCGCGGTGCGGGCCGAGGTGCCCGCCGCCGCCGAGGTGGTCGGCTTCCGCGGTGTCGCGGTGCAGGTCGGCGACGACCGGATGGCCGGGGTGGCGCCCGACGGGCCGATGGATCGCGCGCTGAACTACGAGATCCTCAGCGGTACCGGAACATTGGGGGAGCGCGACATCCTGATCTCGGCGGACGAGGCCGACGAGCACGGCTGGCGCGCGGGGCAGCAGGTCGAGCTGACCGGGCTGGACCGCAACCAGAAGGTGCCGGTCACCGTCGCGGGCGTCTTCCGCGACACCCCGTTGCTCGGTGACCTGGTGGTCTCCCCGACCATCTTCGAGGAGGTCACGCCGCCGTCGTTCCGCAGCAACTTCTTCGTGCTCGTCAACGCCGCCCCCGGCGCCGACCTGGCCGCGCTGCGCACCGATCTGGAGAACGCCACCGCCCAGTTCGCGGTGGTGCAGGTGCAGGACCGCGAACAGTTCAAGGGCGCGCAGGGCCAGCAGATCAACACCCTGCTGGCGATCCTCTACGGCCTGCTGGCACTGGCCGTGGTGATCGCGATCCTCGGCATCATCAACACGCTGGCGCTGTCGGTGGTCGAGCGGCGCCGCGAGATCGGCATGCTGCGCGCGGTGGGCGCGATGCGGGCGCAGATCCGGCGCACCATCTACCTCGAGTCGGTGCTGATCGCGGTGTTCGGCGCCATCGTCGGCGTGCTGCTCGGGCTCGGCATCGGCGTCGGATTCCTGCGCACGCTGCGCGATTTCGGCATCGACCAGATCGCGGTGCCGTGGGGTCAGCTGGTCGCGGTGCTCGTCGCGTCCGCGATCGTGGGCGTGCTGGCCGCGCTGTGGCCGGGCATCCGTGCGGCCCGCACGCCACCGCTCGCCGCGATCGCGGACCTGTGATCAGGTCGCGCGCGCGGCGGTGAGATCACGCGCGCGGCCACCCACGGCGCGCACGGCGGCGGCGAGGGCGACCACGGCGGGCAACGCGCCCGTCTCGTCGAGCGCCGCCGCCCAGGCGGCGCCCGGGTCGATCAGGTCGGCGATCGGGCCGAGTTCGGCGCCGTCGGCGTGGATGCGGGCACCGGCGGCCTGTAATGCGCCCAGCGCCAACGAGGTTCGCGCCGAGACCACCGCGAGGTGGATGCGGCGCACGGGCGCGGCGCCGTCGCCGGGGCGCGCAGGCCCGGCGGGGCCGAATTCGAGTACCGGGCCGGTGAGCCGGTTACGCGCCAGATAGCGCTCGGCGCGCGGCGCCAGCCCGGCGGGCAGTTCCACACCGACCACGCGCTCGTCGCAGCGCAGCAGCACCTGCTCGCCGGACCGGGTCAGCGTCCACCATCGGCTGCCTCCGCACACCGGCCCGGCCGTGCGTCCGGTGCCCGTGCGGCGCGGGGCCGCCGTCCGGGCATGGTCGACGGCGCCCACCGGGCGCGGCAGATCCATCGGTCGATCACCTCTCCAGATGCGGTGTGGACGCGAACGTGCCGCCGTCGTCGAGCGGCGTCCCGGTTCGAGTGGCGGTGCCGCCGGTGTGAGGGGGACCGGCGGCACCGCCGTCCCGGCGTCGGCTGCCGTTCAGGGGGCTGATGGTCGGTCCCCATACCTCGACCGGGACTGATCCGGATGATTGCGGATCGATTGCCATCGTATGGCGACCGCCACCCCGAAGTGACCGAAACGACGAACATCCCCGACGCAGGACACCCGTGGCTATCCCGGTCGCCGGTCCGCCCGTCCGGCATTGGCATCGGCCCAGGCGTGCACGTCCCCGCGATCGAGCGCCACCGCCAGCAGATCCGGGAACTTGTCCGGGGTGCAGGCGAAGGCGGGGATGCCGAGTCCGGCCAGGGCGGCGGCGTTGTCGTGGTCGAAGGAGGGGGCGCCGTCGTCGCTGAGCGCGAGCAGGACCACCACCTGCACGCCGGCGTCGCGCAGGGCGTTCATGCGGCGCAGCATCTCGGCGCGGATACCACCCTCGTAGAGGTCGGAGATGAGCACGAACAGGGTGTCGGCGGGGCGGGTGATCAGCGACTGGCAGTAGGCGATGGCCCGGTTGATGTCGGTGCCGCCGCCGAGCTGGGTACCGAACAGCACGTCCACCGGATCGGTGAGCAGGTCGGTGAGATCGACGACCTCGGTGTCGAAGACGACCAGCGAGGTGCGCAGCGACCGCAGCGAGGCCAGCACCGCGCCGAACACCGAGGCGTACACCACACTCGCGGCCATCGACCCGGACTGGTCGACCGCGAGCACCACTTCCCGGCGCACCGCCTGGCTGTTGCGGCCGTAGCCGACCAGCCGCTCCGGCACGACCGTCCGGTGTTCGGGCAGGTAGTGGGCGAGATTGCGGCGGATGGTGCGATCCCAGTCGATGTCGCGCAGCTTCGGCCGGGCGACCCGGGCGGCCCGGTTGAGCGCGCCGCCGACCGCGGTGCGGGTGTGTGTCGCGATCCGTTCCTCGATACGGCGCACCACCTGTTCCACCACCGCCCGCGCGGTCGCCTTGGTGGTTTCCGGCATCACCCGGTTCAGGCTCAGCAGGGTGCCCACCAGGTGCACGTCCGGCTCGACCGCGGCCAGCAGCTCCGGTTCCAGCAGCAGTTCGGTGAGGTGCAGGCGGTCGATCGCGTCGCGCTGCAGCACCTCCACCACGGTGGACGGGAAATAGGTGCGGATGTCGCCGAGCCAGCGCGCCACCCGCGGCGCCGACCCGCCGAGTCCGCCCGCGCGCGGTCCGGCGCCCTGCTCGTCGCCGGTGTTGTAGAGCGCGCCGAGAGCGCGGTCCACGGCGACGTCGTCGGCGGACCCGAGCCCGCCGAGTTCCGGCTCGGCGGCCGCGCCGAGCACCAGACGCCAGCGGCGCGAAGCGGATTCGTTGTGCTCGTCGGGTGCGGTCATGACGGGACTCCCAGGATGTCGGCGACCGTGCGCAGGGCGCGGCGGCCGCGCTCGGGGTCGACGGTCGCGGCGGCGGCCACGCGGACGGGGGCGGTGTCGCGCACCGCGTTGCCGATGGCGCGGCGCTCGCCGGATTCGAAGGCGCCGAAGGTGCGCCGCAGCACCGGCAGGGTTTCCAGGAACTGCTCGTCGTCGAGCCCGCGCAGCCAGCCGTCGATGAGGGCGAGCAGGTCGCGGTCGTGCACCAGCAGCAGCCCGCGCCCGCCGAGGAAACCGTCGATCCAGGCGGCCTTCTGGGCGGCGGTGTTGCCGACCGACAGCGCCGCGGCCAGCCGGGTGGCGGCCGCGTCCGCGGCGATCCGCCCCGCGTCGGTGAGCAACCGCACGGCCCGTCCGACCAGGGCGCCGTGCACGTCGTCGCGGTCGGCCAGCCGCGCCAGTGCCGCCAGCCAGGTATCGGTGGCGGCGGCGTCGTCGCGGGTGTGGATGGCCAGGTGGGCGGCGTCGAGCAGGCCGCGCAGCTGCTCGGCGGCCTCGGTGTCCAGGCCGGTGACCGCGCCCGGCAGCCCCGCGCAGGCGCGTACCAGCAGGCCGTCGGCCACCCCGGCCAGCGCCTTGGTGTCGGTGCCGCGCACGTCGCCGTAGCGCAGCGTGCGCACCAGGCCGGGCAGCGCGGCCAGCAGATGGGTGACGTCGTGGTCCAGGGCGGCGACCGTGGCGAGCCGGTCGATCAGGCCGGGCAGGGCCTCGGCGAGGTCGGCCGGCAGCGCCTGCTCCAAGGCTTCGGTGAGGTCGGCGAGGGTGCGGTCCGGGGCCGCGGCGGCGTCGAGCACCTTCGCCGCGGCCGCGGTGCGGATCGTCGTGCCCCAGCGCGACGCCTCGATCACCGCGACCGCGAATTCCGGGCGCCAGCGCAGCGTCCACGTCTCGCGGAAGGTGCCGGTGCCGCGCACGTCGCCGGTGGTGCGGGTGCCCCAGCCGATTCCGAGCAGGGCCAGCCGGTGCAGCAGCTGGGAGCGTTCGCGTTCGCGCTCCTTGCGCAGGTCCAGGTCGACGGTGCGGGCGGTGGGTTCCTGTTTGAGCCGCAGCCGCCGGGCGGTGGCGCGCAGGTCGGCGTCCAGCGGCACCGTCGGGGTGTCGTCGGGGACGGTGCCCAGCGCCTCGCCGACGACGAGTTCGGCGGTCACCACCCGCACCATCGTCTCGTCGCCGCCGCACATCACCGACCGCACCGCCTCGGTGACCTCCGACAGCCCGGCCAGCGGCCGGTCGCGCAGCGTGGCCAGCGTCTGCGCCAGCCGGACGGCCTCGATGACGTGCGCGCTCGACACCGGCAGGTCGTGCGCCCGCAACACCCCGGCCACCCTGGTCAGCCACCGCGCGATCGGCTGCTCGGGGGTGGTGAACAGGTGGTGGTACCAGCCGGGGGAGTCGATGCCCGCGCCGTAGCCGGAGGCCGTGGCCAGTCGCGAATGCGTCCACGGCACCCAGGTGAGCGTGGCCTTGATCTTCGGCATGCCCTTGAGCAGCCGGGCATCCGGGGCGGCGGGGCCGAGCGGCCCGGCCAGCGCCGGGGCGTGCCAGGCCCCGCACACCACCGCCAGCCGCCGCGCGCCGCCCTTGAGCGCCTTGCGCATCGCCTGCCGCATGTAGGCCTCGCGGCGCAGGGTGTGCTCGTCGATGCGGACGGTGTCGCGCAGCGCGCCCATCGCCTCGGTCAGGGCATCGAAAATGGCGGCGTCGGAGGTGGATTCGACGACGGCGTCCCACCAGCGTTCGGCGTCGTCGTAGCCGCCCGCGGCGGCCAGCTCGGCCAGCGGGTCGTCGCGGTCGCCCGGCTCGTGGTCGGCGGCCAGCACCGCGGTCGCGGGCAGATCGCAGAAGCCCACCGGCACCTCGTGCCGCATCGCGTGGTCGAGCGCCTGCCATTCCGGGGAGAACACCGCGTACGGCCAGAACGCGGCGCGGTCGGGCCGGTCCGGCACGTAGGCCAGCAGCGCCACCGGCGGGCGCAGGTCGGCGGAGGCGACGAACGCGGTGAGCGGGTCGGCGTCGGCGGGGCCTTCGATGAGGATGTGGTCGGGCGCGAACTGTTCCAGCGCAGTGCGCAGCGAACGCGCCGAGCCCGGCCCGTGGTGGCGGATGCCGAACACCTCGGTGACGGCGGTCGCGCGGTCCGGCACAGTGTTTCGCATCGGCCTAACCGGTGACCTCGCGGCACGCGCGATAGAAGTCCGCCCAGTCGGGCCGCTCCCGCACCACGGCCTCGAGGTATTCGGTCCACACCGCGGTGTCGGCGACCGGGTCCTTGACGACCGCGCCGAGCAGCGCGCCCGCGATGTCGGTGGGGCGCAGCACGCCGTCGCCGAAGTGGGTGGACAGCGCGATGCCGTTGGTGAGCACCGAGATCGCCTCGGCGGTGGACAGCGTGCCCGAGGGCGACTTGAGTTTGGTGCGGCCGTCGGCGGTGATGCCCGAGCGCAACTCGCGGAACACCCGCACCACCCGCCGCACCTCCTCGGCCGCGGCGGGCACCGCGGGCAATTCCAGTGCGGCGCCGAGCTGTTCGACGCGGCGCGCCACGATGGCGACCTCGTCGTCCTCGTCGGCGGGCAGCGGCAGCACCACGGTGTTGAAGCGGCGGCGCAGCGCGGAGGACAGTTCGTGCACGCCGCGGTCCCGGTCGTTGGCCGTGGCGATCACGTTGAAGCCCTTGGCGGCCTGCACCTCGGTGCCGAGCTCGGGGATGGGCAGTGTCTTCTCCGACAGCACCGTGATGAGCGCGTCCTGCACGTCGGAGGGGATGCGGGTGAGTTCCTCGATGCGGGCCAGCGCGCCGAGCCGCATGGCCGTCAGCACGGGGGAGGGCACCAGCGCCCCCTCGGTCGGGCCCTCGGCCAGCAGCCGCGCGTAGTTCCAGCCGTAGCGCACGGCCTCCTCCGCCGTGCCGGAGGTGCCCTGCACGAGCAGGGTGGAGGTGCCCGAGATGGCCGCCGAAAGGTGTTCCGACACCCAGGTTTTGGCGGTGCCGGGCACGCCGAGCAGCAGCAGCGCGCGGTCGGTGGCCAGGGTCGCCACCGCGACCTCCATCAACCGGCGCGGGCCGACGTACTTCGGGGTGATGACGGTGCCGTCGTCGAGGGTGCCGCCGAGCAGGTAGGTGACCACCGCCCACGGCGAGAGCCGCCACGAGGGCGGGCGGGGACGGTCGTCGGCCGCGGCCAGCGCGCTCAGCTCCGCGGCGTAGGCCTGTTCGGCGTGCGGGCGCAACAGCTCCGGCGCCGGGTCGGTGGTGGTCACTGCAACTCCTCGAGCATCATCGAGCGGTGGGTGAGGTCGTCGGCGAGCTGGTCGAACGCCCGCTGCCAGGACGGGTCGGCGCAGCGGCCCGCCGCCGCCGCGAGGGCGCCGGTCAGATCCACCGGCAGGTGGGTGGCCGCCGCGGTGAGCAGCGACCGGTGCGCGGCGGGACCGGTGCCGTGCGCGCCGCCGCCCTGGGCCGCGATCCGGGCCCGCTCCAGCAACAACAGGATCACGTGCTCGCCCAGGGCGCGCGGCCACGGGTGCTCCATCGCGGGCAGCAGTGCCTCGAGTTCGGAGAGCCAGGAGCTGTCCAGCCGTTGCAGGTGCCGGACCCGATCCCCCGGGGGCAGCAGCGCGAACAGCTCGCGGCGGCGCAGCAGCGCGGTGTCGGAGGGCACGCCGCCGGCGAACAGCGCCGCCGCCCAGTCCGGGTCGCGCTGGTGCAGGGCGGCATCCAGCCAGCCGTCGAACAGTGGCTGCCGGTAGCGGTCGGCCACCGTCACGCGCAGCGCCGCGCGCGGGTCGTCGAACAGGCCGGTCCAGTGGCTCAGCGGCGTCGCGGCAACGACCTGGCGCAACCGGCCCGCGCCGACGTCGGGCACGCCGTTCCAGCGGTAGCTGAATTCGACGGTGCGGTCGGTGATGCCGTCGCGGCGGGCGGCGTCGTCGAGATCCTCGGGCACCCGGATGTCCAGGCGGGTGTCCGCGACCCGCACCCAGGCGGCGGCCCGGGCCCGCATCCGCCCCGCGAACCGGGACGAGGGGAGGCGGGCCAGCAGTCCGACGGCGGTGCGGCGGACCTCCGCGCGACGGTCGTCCAGCGCGGACTCGAGCAGCGGCTCGTCGCGCTCGGCCAGACCGTCGGCGAGGACCGCCAGCAGGTCGGCCCGGCTCGATCCCGGTTCCTTCGGCCATGCCGCGCTCAGCCGGTCCAGCGCCGCGGCGGGGTCCCGGCGGCGCAGGTCGGCGAGCCAGGCGCGGCGGCGGGCCTGCGTGCCGAACAACCAGGTGTCCGCGCTCGCGTCGGTGTGGTCCGGCTCGGTGCCCGGCAGCTCCCGCCACGCCGGATTCCGCCGCGCCAGCCACCGGCCCCGGGTACCGGCCAGCCGCAACAGCGGCCCGCGCAGGCCCGGGTCGACCACGGCGACCTCGAGCAGCTGCGCCGACAGTGCCTCCGGTGCGCGGTAGTCGTGCGGTGCGGCGGCGGCGAACCACTCTGGCAGGAACGGTGAACGCGCCCGCAGCATGTCCGACAGCCGCTGCGCGGCGCGGCGGGGCAGCAGGGGGCGCGGATCGTCCGGGGCGGGCGCGGGTGGGGTCGCGGTGCCGGGCAGGCGGCCCGCCCGGTGGTAGACCTCGCGCAGCGCGGCCGACTCCAGCACGGTCAGCGGCGGATCGACGGTGAGCCGGGCGGCCACGGCGGCCACCGGTGCGGGCAGGCTCGCCGGGTCCGGCGCCCGCCGGGCGGTGCCGAGCAGGGCGACCGAGGTGAGGTCGTCGGGTGCGGGCGCGGTCTCGGTGACCCGCAGCGGTTCGGGCGGTGCGTCGGCGTCGTCGGCGGCATGGATCTCGCCCAGGGCGAACACCGAGATCGGGATCAGCCCGTCCGGTGTCCATTCCCCGACCATCGTCACCGGATGGCCGCCGGAGATGCCGAGCAGCCGCCAGGGCCGCGCGAAATCCACCAGCGGCAGCGCGGCGCCGGTGCTGTCCACCACCGCGCGCACGTCGTCCTCGGCCACCGGGACGACCTCGCGTACCAGCACCGGCCACGAACGCAGCCACGGATCGGCGGCCAGCGCGGCGGCGTAGTCGGCGAGCGCCGCGGGGCAGCCGCCGGTCTCGTCGGGGGCGGGCAGTGTGGTGAACGGCTCCTCGGTGCCGTGCCGCGCGCCCCACAGCACCCGCAGCGGCGCGGCGCCGGGGTAGAAGTGCACGTCCGCCTCGACCATCAGCCCGGGCGGCGGTGCGGTCACCGGGAAGGTGGGCGCGCCGAAACTGTGCTCGACCAGCTGCGCCCACCGTCGCGTGCGTCTGCCCAGCAGCCAGGTGCGCCGGGTGTGCAGGCGGTCCTCCTCGCTGACCCGGGTGCCGAGGGTCATCCATCGGTCGCGCACGGCCGGTTCGGCCCGCACCCGCTCGGCCGGCATCGGATAGCCGATGTGGGTGCGGACGGCGGCGCGCAGCCCCTCGGGCAGTTCGTCGAGCCTGCGGTGGGCGGCGACCAGCAGGTGCAGCGCCGCGTACTCGGCGAGCACGCGGCGCGGCCAGTCGGCGTCGGCGCGCGCGGTGCCCGCCAGACGGCGCAGCCGGGACGCGACGGCGGGTGCCTGCGCGTCGACCATCCGGGCCGCGATCGCCTCGAACGCGCCGTAGGAGCGGTCGGCCTGGGCCAGCCCGGTGCGCACCTGGTCGGCGAGCCAGATGTCGAGTTCCTCCAGCCCCGCCGTCACCCGCTGCCTGCGCTGGGCCGCGGTCGCCGGATCCGGGGTGCCGGACTTCGCCGACCGGGGTGCGCGGACCGCGGGCCGCGCGGCGAGCGCGAACTCGGGCGCCTGCGCGACCTCCGGTACCGCGCCCTGCGACCAGCGCAGCAGCAGCGACAACGCGTGCTTGCACGGCACCTTGCGGCTCGGGCAGTCGCACCGGTACGACGGGCCGGACACGTCGACCACCGTGGTGTAGGGCGTGGCGGAACTGCCCCGGCACCGGCCCCACACCAGTGCCTGCGACCAGCCGGTGTCGCGCCAGCGGTCGGCGAGCCCGCGGGCGGCGGACAGCGCGGCGGCATCCGGCGCGACAGCGCTCACCCGTTCTTCGGGCCACGGTGTGTTCATCTCGTCCGTTCGTTCCTCCTCGCCTCGATTTCTACCCGAGCTCACCGACAGCACCGGCGGCCGCCCACGGAATTCGCTGTGCCCGGCGCGGATTCGGGCCGATTCTGATCTTGCGCCGGGAACACCCGGTCTGGCATTCTGTCCTGTTCGGCTCCGCCGGACCACCCCAACGGGTGCTACGCGTCGAGCCGCCCGCCGGGGTCGGTCGAGGGGTGGACATCGTTTCGGGCCACGAGTGGGCGCCGCGGCACCGCTTCGATGACCATAGCGATCCCCGCGGGCAGGTTCGCGTGTATTCGTCGCCGCCGGTGACCGGTGGGCGGAACCCGCCGGATCGGGTACCGTTTCGCTCGGTTTTCGACAACAGACGCCGGGCGCGCGGGGGGCGCGTCCGGCGATGCGGTGGAGGGGGATCGGCGCGTGGGCTGGAAGCGCGTGGCGGGCACGGCTCCGGCCGCGATGGTCGCGCGCCGGATCGCCGACGATCCGACCGTTCCGCCCGATGTCCGCGCCGCGGTGCTGGACGCGCTGGGCGCGACCGATCCGCCGCCCGAGCCCGCCGTCGGTGGGCTGTCGGATGTGTTCCTGCGCGCGATCCGGGTGCGTGGTTTCCGCGGCATCGGCGCGGAAACCGAACTGGCCCTGCGGCCCGGGCCCGGCCTGACCCTGGTGGTGGGGCGCAACGGATGCGGTAAGTCGAGCTTCGCCGAGGCCGCGGAACTGGCGTTGACCGGCGGAAATCGCCGATGGGACGGCCGCTCGGCGGCGTGGCGGGAGGGCTGGCGCAATCTGCACGACGGCGCGAATCCTCGGATCGAACTCGAACTGCTCACCGGCGCAGCCGAATCCGCTCCCGTGGTGGTGAAGGAGTGGACCGCGCGGGCCGAACTGCACGAGGCGCGCTGGGTGATGCGCGGCGCCGACGGCGACCCGGCCGAGTTCGACGCCGACGGGTGGGCGCCGGTGCTCGAGCTCTACCGGCCCTTCCTGTCCTACAGCGAGCTCGGAGCACTGGTCGACGGCAAACCGAGCGACCTGTTCGACGCGCTGCACCAGCTCCTCGGCCTCGACGATCTCATCGCCGCGCACACCCGCCTGCGCGGGCGCAGGCTTGAGCAGGAACGCGCCGTCAAACAGTGCAGGCAGCAGCGCCTCGAGCTGCGCACCGATCTTGCCGCGGTCGCCGACGACCGCGCCGCCCGGCTCCTGGCCCTGCTCGACACCGAGCGCCCGGACCTGGCGGCGGTGGACCGGGAGGTGCGCGGCGGGGCGCCCGGCGCCGACGGCGCCGCCGACCTGCGTGCCATCGTGGCGCTGACCGTGCCGAGTGCCGCGGCGGTCGCCGCGGTGATCGACCGCCTCACCGCCTGCGCGCGCACCGTCCTCGGCCTGTCCACGCCCGCGGCCGAAGCCGACCTGCGCACGGCGGAGCTGCTGCGCCGCGCCCGGGACCACGTCGGTGCCGCGCGCGGGTGCCCGTGCCCGGTCTGCGGGCAGGGCGCCCTCGACGCCGACTGGGCCGCGGCCACCGACGAGACCCTCGCGACCCTGTCCACCCGGTGCGCACCGCTGCTCGCCGCCTACGCCGACCTGCGCGCCGCTCTGCGCGCGGCCCGCGCCCTGCCCGAACCGCCGCCACCCGAGCTCGTCCCGGGCCCCGCCGTCCCACCCACCGTCGACACCACCGCCGCGCTGCGCGCGTGGCGGCGGTGGGCCGGTGTCCCGGCCGCCGGCGAGGGGTGGCCGGATCGAGCGCGTCCCTCGGCGACGGCGGCCCTGGCCCTGGCCGAGGAGCTGCTCGGCGCGTACACGCAGCTGGCCGACGAACTGGCGGCCTTGCGCAATCGAACCGTCAAGGAACTCGAGCGGTTGGAGGGGGTCTGGGCGCCGTTGACGCCGCGGCTGGCGGCGTGGCTGGATCTCGCGCGGGAGGTGTCGGCGCGGGCGGGGGAATTGCGCACGCTGCGGCGCGCCGAGGAGTGGCTCAAGGGGATCACCGCCGAGCTGCGGGACGAGCGGATGGCGCCGCTCGAGACGCAGGCGCGCTGGGTGTGGCAGACCCTGCGCCAGCAGAGCAACGTGGAGCTGGGGGGAATCCGCTTGCAGGGCAACGCGGGCAGCGCACGGCGGGTGCTGCTCGACGTGACCGTGGACGAGGTCGACGGCGCCGCGCTCGGCGTGATGAGCCAGGGCGAACTGCACGCACTCGGCCTGTCGCTGTTCCTGCCGCGCGCCACCGTGGCCGACAGTCCGTTCCGGTTCGTCATGATCGACGATCCGGTACAGGCGATGGACCCGGCGAAGGTCGACGGCCTGGCCACCGTGCTCGCCACCGTCGCCCGTACCAGACAGGTGGTGGTGTTCACCCACGACGAGCGGCTGGCCGAGGCGGTGCGCCGGATGGAACTCGACGCCCACGTGCTCGAGGTCCAGCGCCGGGAACGCTCGGTGGTCGAGGTGCGCACCGTCGGCGACCCGGTGCGCCGCTACCTCGACGACGCCCGCTCGCTGGTGCGCACCCCGCAGCTGCCGCCCGCGATCGCCGACGAACTCGTCGCCACCTGCTGCCGGTCCGCGGTGGAGGCGGCCGCGCTGGCCAGGGCCCGGCGCGAGCTGCTCGCCGCCGGGCTCGACCATCGCACGGTGGAGCGGCACGTGGCGGGCGCGCACACCACCCGCGCGATGGTGGCGCTGGCGGTGATGGGCGTCGACTACAACGTCGACCACCTCAACAAGCACCTGGCCCGGGACGGCCGGTGGTTGGTGGAGGCCCTGCGCGATGTGACCGCGGGCGCGCACGTCCCCATCGACCGCGGCATGCGCGCGCTGATCGCCGACACCGAGCGGTTCATCGCCTGGTTGCGCCGATGAGCGACCAGTTCGGGCACCGGCCGCGCCGCCGGCCCCGCCGCGCGCGTGCGCCCCGGCCGACGGTCGCGCAACGGTTGGCGGCGGTGGACCGGTTGCTCGACGGGGAGGTGTCGGACGCGGGTGGCGTGTGGTCGCGCGCGACCGCCTGGATCCTGCGCCTCGCGCTCGAGCAGGCCGTCGACGACCTGTGGCGCCGGGTCGCCCCCGACCTCGTGCGCTGTCCGATGCGGGCCCAGTTGCTGGCCCTGCGGGTGTACGCGACCCCTGCCACCGCCGCCCGGGTGGGGGCCCTGTGGGCCGCGCTGTCACGCGCGGCCCACCATCACGACTACGACCTCGCCCCGGCCGTCGCGGACCTGCGCCGCTGGCGGGAGCAGACCGCCGACCTCGCGGCCGAGCTGGCCACGACCGGTCGCGCACCCGAATTCGCCTGGGTCCGTAGGGAACTGGACTGACTCGGCCGCGGCCGTGCGGCGCCGCCGTGGCCGGGTCCTCGGGACCGTCACCCGGACAGCTCGGTCTCCGTGAGGGATTCGGCTCGGGACAGGTTGATGCCCAGGTTCGCGGCCGTCCGCTCGTGATCGTCGTCGACCCCGTGCGCCAGTTCGACCGCGGCACCGGCGGACAGCACCTCGACGTTGAGGCACAGTGCCTGGAGTTCCTTCAACAACACCTTGAACGATTCCGGCACACCGGGTTCCGGGATGTTGTCGCCCTTGACGATCGCCTCGTAGACCTTCACGCGGCCGACGACGTCGTCGGACTTGATCGTGAGCAGTTCCTGCAGGGTGTAGGCCGCGCCGTAGGCCTGCATCGCCCAGCACTCCATCTCACCGAAGCGCTGGCCACCGAACTGGGCCTTACCACCGAGCGGCTGCTGGGTGATCATCGAGTACGGGCCGGTGGAGCGAGCGTGGATCTTGTCGTCGACCAGGTGGTGCAGCTTCAGGATGTACATGTAGCCCACGGCGATCGGGTACGGGAACGGCTCGCCGGAACGCCCGTCGAACAGGGTCGCCTTCCCGTCCGGGCCCACCAGCACGTCACCGTCGCGGTTGGGCCGGGTCGCGCCGAGCAGCCCGGTGAGTTCCTCTTCCCGCACTCCGTCGAACACGGGGGTGGCCAGGTTCGTTCCGGGCTCCGCCGCGAGCAGCTCGTCGGGTAGGCGCGCCGCCCAGTCCGGCCGTTGTCCGTCCACGGTGCGAATGTCCCAGCCGGCTTTGCCGATCCAGCCGAGGTGGGTTTCCAGGATCTGGCCGATGTTCATCCGCCGCGGCACACCGTGGGTGTTGAGGATGATGTCGACCGGGGTGCCATCGGGCAGGAACGGCATGTCCTCGGTGGGCAGGATCTTGCCGATCACACCCTTGTTCCCGTGCCGACCGGCCAGCTTGTCACCGTCTTGGATCTTGCGCTTCTGCGCCACATACACCCGCACCAACTCGTTGACACCGGGCGGCAGATCGTCATCGTCCTCCCGGGAGAACACCCGGATCCCGATGACCTTGCCCGACTCACCGTGGGGCACCTTCAACGAGGTATCACGCACCTCACGCGCCTTCTCCCCGAAGATCGCCCGCAGCAACCGCTCCTCCGGCGTCAGCTCGGTCTCACCCTTGGGCGTGACCTTACCGACCAGGATGTCACCATCACGCACCTCCGCACCGATCCGCACGATGCCACGCTCGTCCAGATCCGCCAACACCTCATCGGAGACATTCGGAATGTCGCGAGTGATCTCCTCGGCACCGAGCTTGGTGTCACGAGCATCGATCTCGTGCTCCTCGATATGGATCGAGGTCAACACATCCTGCTCCACCAACCGCTGGGACAAGATGATCGCGTCCTCGTAGTTGTGCCCCTCCCACGGCATGATCGCCACCAACAGGTTCTTACCCAGCGCCATCTCACCGTTCTCGGTGCACGGCCCATCAGCCAACACCTGCCCGGCCTCGACCCGCTGACCCTCGTCCACGATCGGCCGCTGATTCGAACACGTCCCCTGGTTCGACCGGTTGAACTTCCGCATCCGATACGACTTACGAGTCCCGTCATCGGCCATCACCGTGACGTAATCGGCCGAAACCTCCTCGACCACACCGGCCTTCTCGTTCACCACCACATCACCGGCATCCACCGCCGCACGCAGCTCCATACCGGTACCCACGATCGGCGCCTCCGACCGAATCAACGGCACCGCCTGACGCTGCATATTCGCACCCATCAGCGCACGGTTGGCATCATCATGCTCGAGGAACGGAATCATCGCCGTCGCCACCGACACCATCTGCCGCGGCGACACATCCATGTAATCCACCGCGGCGGAATCGACGAGTTCCACCTCGGAGTTCTTCCGGCGCACCGGGATGCGCGCGGCCAGGAAGCGGCCCTCGGCGTCCAGCGGTTCGTTCGCCTGGGCCACCACGTGCCGGTCCTCCTCGTCGGCGGTGAGGTAATCGACCTCGTCGGTGACCCGGCCGTCCACCACCCGCCGGTAGGGGGTCTCGACGAAACCGAACGGGTTGACCCGCGCGTACACCGACAGGTACCCCATCAGGCCGATGTTCGGCCCCTCCGGCGTCTCGATCGGGCACATCCGGCCGTAGTGGCTGTAGTGCACGTCGCGGACCTCCAGGCCGGCCCGTTCGCGCGAGAGCCCGCCCGGCCCGAGCGCGGACAGCCGCCGCTTGTTGGTCAGGCTCGCCAGCGGGTTGCGCTGGTCCATGAACTGCGACAGCTGCGAGGTGCCGAAGAACTCCTTCATCGCCGCGACCACCGGGCGGATGTTCATCAGCGACTGCGGCGTGATCGCCTCGACGTCCTGGGTGGTCATGCGCTCCCGCACCACCCGTTCCATCCGGGACAGACCCACGCGGATCTGGTTCTGGATCAGCTCACCCACGGTGCGCACCCGGCGGTTACCGAAATGGTCGATGTCGTCGACCTCCACCGGCACCTCGACCCCGCCGGGCGCGATCATCGTCTTGTCACCGGCGTGCAGGCGCACCAGGTACTCGATGGCGGCCGCGATGTCGTCCTCGGTGAGTACCCGCGGTGCCCCCGGAGCGCGCAGCCCGAGCTTCTTGTCGATCTTGTAACGGCCCACCCGCGCCAGGTCGTAGCGCTTCTCGGTGAAGAACAGATTCGCCAGCAGGTTCTGCGCCGACTCCTTGGTCGGCGGCTCGCCGGGCCGCAGCTTGCGATGGATCTCGAGCAGCGCGTCGTCGGTGCCCGCCACGTTGTCCTTGGCCAGCGAGGCCATGATCAGCGGGGCGAACCCGAATCGCTCGGCGATCCGCTCCGCACTCCAGCCCAGCGCCTTGAGCAGCACCGTCACCGGCTGACGGCGCTTGCGGTCGATGCGCACGCCCACGGTGTCGCGCTTGTCGACGTCGAACTCCAGCCAGGCACCGCGCGACGGGATCACCCGCGCACTGTGCACGTCCTTCTCCGAACCCTTGTCGATCGCGTGGTCGAAGTACACACCCGGCGAGCGCACCAGTTGCGACACGACCACCCGTTCGGTGCCGTTGACGACGAATGTCCCGTGCGCGGTCATCATCGGGAAATCACCCATGAAAACGGTCTGGCTCTTGATCTCGCCGGTGTTGTTGTTCACGAATTCCGCCGTGACGAACCACGGCGCGGCATAGGTCAGATCCTTGTCCTTGCACTCCTCGACGGAGGCCTTGACCTCCTCGAACCGCGGATCGGACAACGTCAGCGACATCGTGCCCGCGAAGTCCTCGATGGGGCTGATCTCGGCGAGCACCTCGGCCAGCCCGGCGACCGGTTCCGTCCCGCGGACTGCCGCGCGGGCGCACCAGTCGGGTGCGCCGATCAGCCACCCGAACGATTCGGTCTGGATGTCCAGCAGGCCCGGAACCGCCAGGGGCTCGCGGATTCTGGCGAACGAGAGCCGCCGGGGCGCACCCGGGACTCCGGGCGCGGCGAGCGGGGACTCGGTCCGACTCGAGACTGTCACGATGCGTCCTTCCAGCACCGTATGCCGCCCGTTGCTGCGGGCGGTCGCGGTGCTCTGGTCTGTGGCCGGGTATTCCAAAGGCACACCGCGGGGGGACACCGTCTCGGACACGACTCGACAACACCGGTGAAAACAACGGGGCCGGACGCAGCCCGTGTTCCACGGTCTTTCATATTTCGAGAGTCGGACAGCACGCGACGCGGAGCGCGAGGTCCCAAATTACACGGGGAAACGACGAATGTCGAGAGGCAAGAAGAAATAAACACCGGAATTCGGTGTCTTCCCACTTCGATATTGTCATTGCGGGTGGGCCGTCGTCAAGTCCCCGCCGAATTTCGGTGCGAAATACCCCGCGGACCCCGCGGCGCCACCCCGGGCGCCGCCGGTGTGAGAATCGCGGTATGAGCGCGCCCTCGAGCTGTCCCTGCCGCCGCGGTGAGCCGTTCGATCGTTGCTGCGGCCCGGTCCTGGCCGGGCAGCGGCAGGCGGCCACGGCCGAGGCGCTGATGCGCTCGCGCTATGTCGCCTTCGCGGTCGGCGACGCGGACTATCTGCTGCGCTCCTGGCATTCGCGGACCCGGCCGAAACGACTCTCCCTCGACCACGGCCTGCGCTGGCGCTTCCTGGAGATCGTGCGCACCGAGCGCGGCGGCCCCTTCGACGACACCGGCGTGGTCGAGTTCGTCGCCCACTACCGCACCGACGAGGGCCGCGGCGAATTGCACGAGGTGAGCCGGTTCGCCCGCGAGGACGGGCAGTGGCGGTACCTCGACGGCGACATCGAGGACTGACCGGCACCGAGGACCGCCCCGGCGTACCGTTCGCCGATTCGGTAGCGTCGGCGAGCATGTCACGGGTGGCGATCGAGTACTGCACGCAGTGCCGCTGGATGTTGCGCGCGAGCTGGATGGCGCAGGAACTGCTCAGCACCTTCGGCACCGACCTGACCGAGGTCGCGCTCGTGCCCGGTACGGGCGGGGTCTTCCGGATCACCGTCGACGGCGAGCAGGTGTGGGAGCGCAAGGCCGACGGCGGCTTCCCCGAGATCACCGTGCTCAAGCAGCGCGTGCGCGACCGGGTCGCGCCGGACCGTGACCTCGGCCACGCCGACCGCCACGCCAGCGGATCGAGCCCCGACTAGGCGCAGCACCCGCCGCCGCAGCACCCGCCCCCGGCCGGCGCGGCCGGCGCGGCCTGGGCGGGGCCGGTGGCCTTGCCCACAGTCGCGAAGGTGGTCAGCAGCTTGACCGTGTCGTCGTGCCCGGCGGGGCAGCTGGCGGGGTCGCCGGACTGCGCCATCGGGCGGTTCACCTCGAAGGTGTCGCCGCAGCTGCGGCAACGAAAGCTGTAGTTCGGCACGGCCACAGGGTAGCGGGCCGGACCGGCCTGCGGTAGCGCGCCGGATACGGGGTAACGGTTGATGTCCGTAACCGGACGTACTCTCGAAAGAGGACCACCAGTGCCGACCCCGAGGACGTGGCGCACTTCCGACGGGTCGCGGAGGCACCGCGGACACGACCAGGAGGTGCGGCCATGACCACCCGATACGACACCACCGTCGAGATCGACGACGCGGGGCCGGTCGCCCACACCACCCACGGCCGGGTCCGCGGCGTCATGGACGGGCCGATCGCGGTCTGGCGCAGCATCCCCTACGCCGCCCCGGTGACCGGTCCCCGCCGGTTCCGGCCCGCCGAGCCACCCGAACCGTGGGACGGCGTGCGCGACTGCGTACGGTTCGGCGACATCGCGCCGCAGACGATGGGCACGATGGTTCCGGTCGACTCCGAGCTGCGCATGGGCGAGGACTGTCTGTGGCTGAACGTCTGGGCGCCCACCGAGCCGCGGGAACCCGAGGAACCGCGCCCGGTGCTGGTGTGGTTGCACGGCGGCGCCTACTGCCTCGGCACCGCCGCGCAGAAGATCTACGACGGTCGCAAGCTCGCCGAGACCGGCGATGCGGTGGTGGTTACGGTCAACTACCGCATCGGCGTCCTCGGCTTCCTCGACCTCTCCTCGGTGGTGGACGGCTGCACCCCGAACCTCGGTCTGCACGACCAGATCCGGGCGCTGGAATGGGTGCGGGAGAACATCGCGGCGTTCGGCGGTGACCCGGACAACGTCACCCTGTTCGGCGAGTCCTCCGGCGCCGGGTGCGTGACCGCGCTGCTGACCGCGCCCGCCGCGGCCGGCCTGTTCCACAAGGCCATCGCGCAGAGCCCGCCCGCCACCACCGTGTTCGGCAGGCAACGCGCCGAACTGGTCGCCCACCGTTTCCTCGAGCTGCTGGACCTGTCACCGGACCGCGCAGCCGAGGTGGGTGAGCTGCCCATCGAGCGGCTGGTGCAGGCGGCGGGCGTGCTCTTCGACGAGGTGCCGCTCAGGGAACCCGGCCGGTTGGCCGCCGCGCCGGTGGTCGACGGGGAGCTGCTGCCCGACTACCCGATCACCCGCTTCCAACAGGGCCGCTCGCACCGGGTGCCGCTGATCATCGGCACCAACAAGGACGAGGCCTCGCTGTTCCGGCTGTTCCGCTCGCCGATCATGCCGGTCACCCCGGAAGCGGTGACCATCATGCTGCGCGACGTCGCCGAGAGTCATCCGGACATGTCGCCCGAGCGGGTGGCCGAGATCGCCTCCGCCTACCCGGACCTGGGCAAAGCCCGTGGGGCGCTGGCGATGTCGACCGACGCCGCCTTCCGCATGCCCGCGCACTGGGTCGCCGACGGCCACTGCACCCACTCGATGACCTGGGTCTACCGGTTCGACCACGCCACCCCGATGCTGCGGGCGGCTCGCGTCGGCGCCGGGCACGCCACCGAATTGCCGTATGTGTTCGGCAATTTCGGCACGCTCAACCACGACCCCACCTTCTGGCTCGGCGGGCGCAAGCAGGCCACCGAGGTGTCGGGCCGGATGATGCGGCGCTGGCTGGCCTTCGCCCGCCACGGCGTCCCGGCCGCGCTGGACGGATCCAAGCATTGGCCGCCCTACGACCGGGACACCCGCCACACCCTGCTCATCGACGCCATCGACCGGGTGGTCGACGACCCCGACCGCGACCTGCACACGGCCTGGGGCGACCAGGCGGTCGGCTTCAGCTGAGCGGGCTCATCTCCCGCGCGGCCGCGCGCTTGCCCAGGTGCACCGGCATCCGTTCGTAGCCGTGCAGGGTGAACAGCGCGCGGCGGTGCGGCGGCTCGGCCAGCGCGAGATCCGGGAACCGCTCGAACAGTGCCCGCAGCGCGTAGACGCCCTCCATCCTGGCCAGGCTGGCGCCCAGGCAGACGTGGATGCCGCTGCTGAACGACAGGTGGTCCTTGGCGTTGGGCCGCGCCACATCGAAGCGCTCCGGGTCGGCGAACACCTTCGGATCCCGGTTGGCCCCGGCCAACGACAGCACCACCGTGTGCCCGCGGCGCAGCAGGGCGCCGTCGAGTTCCACATCGGTCAGCGCCGTGCGCGCGGTGCTCTGCACCGGTGAATCGATCCGCAGGATCTCCTCGACGGCGTTGGGCCACAGGTCGGGTTCCTCCCGCAGCCGGGCCAGCTGGTCGGGGTGGGCGAGCAACTGGACCACGCCGTTGCCGATGAGGTTGACCGTGGTCTCGAAGCCGGCGCCCATCAGCAGGCTGGCCGAGGCCTTCAGCGCGTGGTCGTCGAGGTCGCCCGCGGTCACCAGGGCGCTGAGGATGTCGTCGCCCGGTTCGCGGCGCAGCCGGGCGATGTGCCGGTCGAGGTAGTCGTTCATCACCTCCATCGCCAGCAGCGCCCGCTTGTGCGCCCGCCACGGGATGCCGATGTCGAGCAGCGGCGTCATCCGGTCGCCCCAGCCGAGGAACATCTGCCGGTCGGCGTCGGGGAAGCCGAGCATCTCGGAGATGATCGCGATCGGCACCTGCGAGGCGTAGGCGGCCACCAGATCGACCGAGCCGTGCGAGGGGAGCGCGTCCAGCAGTTCGGTGGTCACGCTCGCCACCCGGTCCCGCAGCCTGCCGATCGCGCGCGGGGTGAACGCGGCCGCCACCGGTTTGCGCATCGCGGTGTGCTCGGGCGGGTCGATCACCAGCATCGAGGGCGGCTCGACCGGGTTGGGCGGCAGCGGCGACCTGGCCGCCAGCCGCTTCAACGGCTCGAACGCGGTGAAGCTCTGCGGGGAGCGGACCCCGAACCGGTTGTCGCGCAGGATCGCGCGGCACAACTCGTGGTCGAAGGCGGCCCACGACAGCGGCGTGCGCACCGGGCCGCCGTCGCCGCGCAACTGCTCGATCAGCGGATAGGGGTCCTCGATGCCCTCGCGCCCGCCCACCAGCCGGGCGAACGGATCACCCCGGCGCGCCTGCGTGCGCAGGACCAGTCGCGGCGCGCCTTGCGCGGACAGCCATCGGAACCAGTACCGCAGCCTCATATCCCACCCACCCGTCGTCGTGTGATGGACACCACGGTACGGATCGCGGGCCGGTAGCGAAACGGCCCCGGGTCGGACCCGCGCTCCTACCCGAGTAGGAGCTCAGGGCGGTGTCCGATTTCGCCTGAGCGGGGCGGCCTACGTGGTGATGCTGCGCTGCCGCCTTCGGCCGCTGACCCGCTCAGGCGAGTTGCACCGTGATTCGCTCGGTCTCCACTCGCCGCGGTCGTTGCGCCGGGTCGGGATTCACCACCTGCACCAGCCCCGCGCCGGCGGCCAGCGTCGCGAGCAGGCCGTCGATCAGCTCGGCCGCGGTCTCCCACGGCAGGCTCGACAGCACCCGGTCGCCCTCGCCGATGCCCTGGCGCAGCGCGGCCTTGCGAGCCGCGGCGACCACGTCGGCCACCGGCATCCCGTCCAGGGCGGCGCCGACGCCGCGCGGCAGGAACTGGTCGCCGTGCACCCGCACCGAGGTGGCGAAGTCGGTGACGCCGATCGGCAGGTCGCGCACCGGCGCGCCCATCGGGTCCAGTGACAGCGCGGCGACCTCGGGGATGCCGTCGGCCTCGTCGATCCGGTCGGCGGCGACCAGCGCCAGCTCGGCGTCGGGATCCGGGCGCAGCACCACTTCGACACCGGCCCACCAGCAGCCGAGCAGCACCGCGGCGGTCTGCCAGTGCGCGGGCAGCAGCACCGCGACCCGCGCGCCCGCGGTGAGGCCGAACTCGTCGCGAATCAGGTTGGCGGTCTTGGCCGCCCAGTTCGCCAGGGTCGCCCCGGACAGCTCGATCCTGGCGCCGGTGGCGTCGTCGTAGTAGGTGATGCGCGGCGCCGCGGGGTCGCGGCTGAGGATCGGGTCCAGCAGCGCCTCGGTGAGCGTCATGGTCTGGGTCAGTTCACGCATTTCGGTCCGTTCTGGCCTGCGTCGATCGGTGGGGCGGGCGGGACGGGCGTCGCGGAGGTCGACGTTCCGGAGAAGTCGAACAGTGATCCCGCGGCCGAGCCCGGGCCAGAATAGTCGCTCGCCAGCACCACGCTCACCGCGTCCGGAGACATCGAGGAGTCGGCGACGACCGTCAGCCCGCCGAGCGCCTCGGCGACCGCCTCGGCACCCGGATTCGAGGTGTCCGCCGCGAGCACCCGGGAACCGGTGACGCCCGCACCCGAATAGTTGCCCACCCGGCCCGGCTGGAAACCCTTGCCCGCCAGCGCCTGCGACACCTGACCCGCCAGGCCGCCCACCGAGCTGGCGTTGAACACGTCCACCGTCACCGTCGACGGGTCCACCCGCGGGGACTGCGGCTCGTCGGCATCCTCGCCGACCAGCCCGGCGACGTAGGACTTCACCTCCTTCGGTTCGACCCGCACCACGGACTCGCCGTTGCTGGTCATGCCGTTGAGGTCGGCCACCGGGATGGTCTCGAACTTCACCTGACCGCCGGACAGGTCGCGCAGCTGTTGCAGGAAGGCCAGCACGTCCCAGTTCTCGTCGAGCACCACCGTGCGCCCGACCGCGTCGCTGAGTTCGTTGAGTTTGTTCGGGTTGCTGAGCGTCTTGGCGCTGAGCACCTGGTTGACCAGCTGGGCCATGAACACCTGCTGGCGCACGATCCGGTCCAGGTCGCCGCGCGGCAGGTCGTGGCGCTGGCGCACGAAGCTCAGCGCCTGCGGGCCGTCCAGCCGCTGCCTGCCGGCCGGGAACCGCGCGCCCGACATCCATTCGTCCACCGGATTGTTCAGGCACACCTCGACCCCACCCACCGCGTCGGTCAGCAGCACGAAGCCGAGCAGGCTGACCTCGGCGTAGTGGTCGACGGTGATGCCGGTGAGGTCGGCCACGGTCTTGATCAGCGCCTGGCGGCCCGCTCTGGTGGAGCGCTTCTCGGCCTCCGCCTCGGACACCCCCTGATCGAGCAGCTTCAACCGCTCGGTCTCCTTGGTCACGCCGTAGGCGCTGTTGATCTTGCCCTTGCCCAGACCGGGGATGTCGACGTAGGAGTCGCGCGGCAGCGAGATCGCGGTGGCGGAGCTGCCGTCGTTGGGCACCCGGACCAGCACGATGGTGTCGGTGTTGGTGCCCACCTCGTCACCGGCGTGCAGCATCGCCTTCTCGTCCTCCGACAGCGGGTCGCCGTGCGCGTCGGTGCGGCTGTCCACGCCGACCAGCAGGATGTCCACCGCGCCGTCGCGGGCGCCGCCGAGGCCGAGGTCATCGATGCGTTCGATGTTGCCGATCAGCGCGTCGACGCTGTGCCAGGCGAAGCCGGTGACCACGAACACCATCGCCGCCACCGCCGCGACGGCGATCCGCACGGGTCGCAGGCCGGTCGGCCCGCCCCCGGACGGCCGCGACGGCACCGGTTCCCTTCTGCGTGGCACTGCGCATCCTCTCGACTACCCGACTACGCCCCCGGGACGCCCCCACCTCCCGCCGTCACCCCCGGGTCCCTTCCCCGCCCCGGGGCGGATTCGTGGCTCCAGGCTAACCAACGGCTACCGTCATCGACCGCACCCGCACGTGTACCGGCGTGCCAGACTTGCGGCCGTGACCGACGCCGTACCGCACCGTTCGCCCGCCCGTCTCGTCGTCACCGGCGCGGCCGGGCAGGTCGGCCGCCACCTGATGCGCCTGGCCCCGCACGCGCGCGGATACGACCGCGCGCACCTCGACATCACCGACGCCGACGCCGTCCGCGCCGTCGTCCACCCGGGGGATGTCGTGATCAACTGCGCCGCCTACACCGCCGTCGACAAGGCCGAGACCGAACCCGACGCCGCCTTCGCCGTCAACGGGACCGGTCCGGCCGTGCTGGCGTCGGCCTGCGCACGCGCGGGCGCCCGGCTCATCCATCTGTCCACCGACTACGTCTTCGGGGGTACCCACACCGACCCGTACGAACCCACGGATCCGACCGCCCCGGCCTCGGTGTACGGGCGATCCAAGCTGGCGGGGGAGCGGGCGGTGCTCGACCTGGCCCCCGCCGCGCACGTGGTGCGCACCGCCTGGGTCTACACCGGCGACCGGGGCGATTTCGTCGCCACCATGCGCCGCTTCGCCGCCGAACGTCCCACCGTCGACGTGGTCGACGACCAGATCGGCTCGCCCACCTACGCCGCCGACCTGGCCGCGGGCCTGCTCGAACTCGCCGCCACCCCGGCGGCGCCGCCGCTGCTGCACGCCACCAACGCCGGGACGGCGAGCTGGTTCGAGCTGGCGCGGGCGGTGTTCGCCGAGATCGGCGCCGATCCCGAGCGGGTGCGGCCGTGCGCGTCCTCGGCCTTCCCGCGGCCCGCGCCGCGGCCGGCCTACTCGGTGCTGTCGAACCGGGCCTGGGTCGGGGCCGGTCTGACCCCGCTGCGACCCTGGCGGGCGGCGCTGCACGAGGCGTTGGGCAACCGCTGAACCGACACCTACGCTGGGCTGTCGTGAGCGTTTCCGATTCCGCCGCCTCCGGTGGCCTGGCCGTGGTCACGGTGACCTATTCACCGGGGGAGCACCTCGAGCACTTCGTCACCACGCTGGCCGCCGCGACCAGCGCGACGCCGCAGGTGATCCTGGCCGACAACGGCTCGGTCGACGGCGTGCCGGAATCGGTGGCCGAGGCGTCGGCGAACGTGCGGCTGCTGCGCACCGGCGGCAACATCGGCTACGGCGCCGCGATCAACCGGGCGGTCGCCGAACTCGACCCCGGGATCGAGTTCGTCGTCATCGCCAACCCGGACATCCGCTGGGGTGCGGGCGCCATCGACATCCTGCTCGCGGCCGCCGCCCGCTGGCCACGCGCGGGCGCGCTCGGCCCGCTGGTGCGTGAACCGGACGGCAGCGTCTACCCCTCCGCACGCGCGGTGCCCGGCCTGCTCGACGGTGCCGGACACGCGATCCTGGGGGCGGTGTGGCCGGGCAACCCGTGGACGCGGCGCTACCGGCAGGAGCACGAGGAACTCGCCGAGCGCGCCGTCGGCTGGTTGTCGGGCTCGTGCCTGCTGGTGCGCCGGGCCGCCTTCGACTCGATCGACGGCTTCGACTCCCGCTACTTCATGTACATGGAGGACGTCGACTTCGGCGACCGGCTGGGCCGGGCGGGCTGGCACAACGTGTTCGTGCCCGCCGCCGAGGTGACCCACGCCAAGGGACATGCCGCGGGACGCCATCCGGAACGGATGCTGCCCGCCCACCACGCCAGCGCCTATCGCTTCCAGGCCGACCGGCATCCGCACTGGTGGCAGGCGCCGCTGCGGCTGGCGTTGCGGGCCGGACTTGCGATCCGCTCCCGTCTTGCGGTTCGATCTGCGCTGCGCCAGCAAGCGCGCGAGCGCGGTCGGTAGTACCAGTGTGAACAGGGGAACAACGATGGCAGGACAGCAAGGCACCGACGCCGTGATTCTGGTCGGCGGTCAGGGGACGCGGCTGCGTCCGCTCACCCTGTCGGCGCCCAAGCCGATGCTGCCGACGGCGGGCCTGCCGTTCCTGACGCACCTGCTGGCGCGCATCGCCGAGGCCGGTATCACGCACGTGGTGCTGGGCACCGCCTTCAAGGCGGAGGTGTTCGAGGAACACTTCGGCGACGGCTCCGATCTGGGTCTCGAGATCGAATACGTCACCGAGTCCGAGCCGCTCGGCACCGGCGGCGGCATCCGCAACGTGCTGCCCAAGCTGCGCCACGACACCGTCATGGTGTTCAACGGCGACGTGCTCGGCGGCACCGACCTGGGCGCGGTGCTCGACACCCACCACAGCACCGGCGCCGACGTCACCCTGCACCTGGTGCGGGTGAGCGACCCGCGCGCGTTCGGCTGCGTGCCCACCGACGAGGAGGGGCGCGTCACCGCGTTCCTGGAGAAGACCCAGGACCCGCCGACCGACCAGATCAACGCCGGTTGCTACGTCTTCCGCCGCGAGTACATCGAGAAGATCCCCGCGGGCAGGCCGGTGTCGGTGGAACGCGAGGTGTTCCCGGCGCTGCTGGCCGAGGGCGCCCGCGTGCAGGGGCACGTGGACACCTCCTACTGGCGCGACATGGGTACTCCCGAGGACTTCGTGCGCGGCTCGGCCGACCTGGTGCGCGGGATCGCGCCCTCGCCCGCGCTGCCGGGTCAGCGCGGCGAATCGCTGGTGCATCCCGGCGCGGGGGTCGCGCCGGGCGCGCTGTTGATCGGCGGCACGGTGGTCGGCCGCGGTGCCGAGATCGGCGCGGGCGCGCGGCTGGACGGCGCGGTGATCTTCGACGGCGCGTGCGTGGAGGCCGGTGCCACCGTCGAGCGGTCCATCATCGGTTTCGGCGCGCGCATCGGTCCGCGCGCGCTGGTCCGCGACGCGGTGATCGGCGACGGCGCCAACGTCGGCGCCCGCTGCGAGCTGCTGCGCGGTGCCCGGATCTGGCCCGGCGTGGAGATCCCCGACGGCGGCATCCGCTTCTCCACCGACGTCTAGCGTTTCCACACGTAACGCGTCTTCGGCCGGCCCGCGCGACCGTATTCCGACCGGCGGGTCACCAGTCCGTCCTCGGCGAGCTTCTCCAGATACCGCCACGCGGTGATGCGGGAAACGCCCACGGCGGTGGCCGTTTCGGCCGCGGTGACGCCATCGGCGGTGGCGTCGCGGACCACCCGGGAGATCTCCGCCAGGGTCTGTGGCGCGACGCCTTTCGGCGCGCTCGCGCGCTGGTCCGGGGTGCGCAGCGCGTTGAGCGCCCGATCGATGTCTTGCTGGGAGACCGCGGTCTCGCCCGCGGGCAGGGCCGCGCGGAACTCCAGGTAGCGTTCGAGCTTGTCGCGGAAGGCCGCGAAGGTGAACGGCTTGAGCAGATACAGCACCACACCGCTGGCGACCGCGGCGCGCACCATCGCCAGATCCCTGGCCGAGGTGATCGCGATGATGTCGGGGGCGGCGGGCAGCGTCGACAGGGCCGCGGCCAGCTCCAGCCCGGTGCTGTCGGGCAGCCCGAGGTCGAGCAGCACCAGGTCGATCGGTGTGCCGCCGGCCGCCGCGTCGGCGGCGGCCCGCATGGCCTCGCGGCCGCTGCCCGCCACCGCGACCGCGGTGAACCCGGGCACCCGGCCGACGTAGGCGCGGTGTGCCTCGGCGATCAGTGGTTCGTCCTCCACGATGAGCACCCGGATCACGACGGGCCACCATACGGAATGCGCACCGTCACCGTGCTTTCCGGGCTGCGCTCGGCGGTGATCGTGCCGCCGTGGCGGGTCACCAGCCGGTGCACCAGGGCCAGTCCGAGGCCGTGGTGGTCGTCCTTGGTGGTGTAGCCGCGTTCGGCCGCGCGCGCGAAATCCTCGGCCGACAGCCCCGGCCCGCTGTCGCCGACCCGCACGTGCAGCTGCGCGCCCGGTTCGTCGCGGCGCAGCGAGACCTCCACCCAGGCGTCGGCGCTGTCGGCGGCGGCGTCGATGGCGTTGTCGATGAGGTTGCCCAGCAGGGTCACCGCTTCACCCGGGGTGAGCGGGGCCAGCGAGTCCAGTGCGGTGTCCTCGGCGACGGTGAGTTCCACCCCGCGTTCGGCGGCCTGGTCCACCTTGCCGAGCAGCAGCGCGACCAGTACCGGATCGCCGAGCGCGCCGGTCAGCCGGTCGATCAACGCCTGCGAGAGTTCCAGCTCGGCGGTGGCGAATTCGACGGCCTCCCGGTGACGACCCAGCTCGACCATGGTGACCACGGTGTGCAGCCGGTTGGCGGCCTCGTGTGCTTGGGCCCGCAGCGATTCGGCGAAACCGCGCACCGAGGCGAGTTCGCCCAGCACGCCGCGCAATTCGGTGTGGTCGCGCAGGGTCAGCACGGTGCCCAGCGGGCGGCCCTGCGAGGTCACCACGTCCTGGTTGACCAGCAGCACGCGGTCGGCGGTCACGTGCGTCTCGTCGCGCACCACACCGGTGCCGAGCGCGCGCAGCGAGGGCGGCAGGTCGGCGCGGCGCACCACGCCGTCGGGCAGGTCGAGCAGCCTGCGCGCCTCGTCGTTGACCACCTCGGCGCGCTGACCCGGGCCGAAGACCACCAGGCCCTCGTGGATCGAATGCAGGACGGCGTCGTGGTGTTCGTACATCACCCGCAGCTCGTCGGGCGCCAGGCCCAGGGTCTGCCTGCGCAGTCGCCGCGCCAGCAGCAACGATCCCGCGGCCGCGACCAGCAGGCCCGCCGCCACGGCGAGAATCGTCGGCACCCGCCGGGCCACCTGGTCGGCGATGCGGTCGCGGGTCACCCCGGCCGAGACGAGCGCGACCACTCGGTCGCCGTCGCGCACCGGCGTGACGGCACGGATGGAGGGCCCGAGGGTGCCGGTGTAGGTCTCGGTGAAGGTCTCCCCGGCCAGCGCGCGATCGATGGTGCCGCTGAACGGCAGCCCGATCCGGGCCGGGTCGGTGTGGGTGTAGCGGGTGCGGTCCGGTGCCATCACCACGATGAAGTCCATCCCGGTGCGCCGCCGGATCTCCTCGGTGACCGGTTGCAGCAGCGCGGTCGGGTCGGGCGCGGCGACGGCGGCGCGGGTGGAGGGCGCGGCCGCGACGCTCACCGCCACATCGGTCACGCGCTGTTCGATGGTGGCGTCGATGCTGCGGCGGGCGTCGAACACCGCGAGCACCGCGAGGCCGCCGATCACCAGGGACAGCACCACCAGCTGGAGCACGAAGGCCTGTCCGGCGAGTGTCGACCGGACTCGTCGCACCGCAACCTCCGCTGAACGTTATGTACCAAACAGTGACCGGCGTCACGCCTGCGGCAATCATTCTCCACACGAGGCCTCGACGGCAGGCAGTTCGGCATCACTGCGAGGAGACGACGATGAGCGACCCCACCCCCACCCGGCGGCGCGACCGCACCCACTGGTTGTATCTGGCCGTGCTCGTGGCCGTCGCCGCGGGCATCCTGGTCGGCTGGCTGGCGCCCGGGGTCGGCGTCTCGCTGGCGCCGCTGGGCACGCTGTTCGTCGACCTGATCAAGATGATGATCGCCCCGGTCATCTTCTGCACGATCGTGCTCGGCATCGGCTCGGTGCGCACCGCCGCGACCGTCGGCCGGGTCGGCGGCCTGGCGCTCGGCTACTTCCTGGCCATGTCGACGGTGGCGCTGGGCATCGGCCTGGTCGTCGGCAACCTGCTCGACCCGGGCACCGGCATGAACATCGCCGAGCACGCCGGAGCGGGCGCCTCCTATGCCGACCAGGCGCACGGTGCGGGCGGTACCTGGGACTTCATCCACGGCATCGTGCCCACCTCGCTGCTGTCCTCGCTCACCGCGGGCAGCGTGCTGCAGGCGCTGTTCGTCGCGCTGCTGGTCGGTTTCGCGGTGCAGGCGATGGGCAGTGCGGGCGAGCCGGTGCTGCGCGGGGTGAGCGTGTTGCAGAAGCTGGTCTTCCGCATCCTGTCGATGATCCTGTGGCTGGCGCCGGTGGGCGCGTTCGGCGCGATCGCCAACGTCGTCGGCAAGACCGGTCTGGACGCGGTGCTGCAACTGGGCACCCTGATGGTCGCCTTCTACCTGACCTGCCTGGTGTTCGTCTTCGGCGTGCTCGGCGTGCTGGTGCGGGTGGTCTCCGGGGTGTCGATCTTCAAGCTGGCGCGCTACCTGGCCAGGGAGTACCTGCTCATCGTCGGCACCTCGTCGTCGGAGTCGGCGCTGCCGCGGCTGATCGCCAAGATGGAACACCTCGGCGTGCAGCGCACCACCGTCGGCGTGGTGGTGCCCACCGGCTACTCGTTCAACCTCGACGGCACCGCGATCTACCTGACCATGGCCTCGATCTTCATCGCCGACGCGATGGGCAACCCGCTGGGTCTGGGCGAGCAGCTGGGCCTGCTGGTGTTCATGATCGTGGCGTCCAAGGGCGCGGCGGGCGTCACCGGCGCCGGGCTGGCCACGCTTGCGGGCGGCCTGCAGAGCCACCGTCCCGAACTGCTCGACGGCGTGGGCCTGATCGTCGGGATCGACCGGTTCATGTCCGAGGCCCGGGCGCTGACCAACTTCTCCGGCAACGCGGTGGCCACCCTGCTGATCGGCACCTGGACCAAGACCGTGGACGCCGACCGCGTCGCCGCCGTGCTCGACCGGAAGCTGCCCTTCGACGAGAGCGTGATGGTCGACGACCACGCCGGGGACCGTCCGGCCGAGACCACCGCCGAACCCGCTCCCAAGCAGCTGGTCTCGGCCTGACCGAGCCAGACCGAAGGGCCCGTGGACGATCCACGGGCCCTTCGGCTGTTCTCGCGGTACCGGCCGTGGCGGCCTCGGGTCCACTTCCCCTGTTGCGCATACCCCCAGGGGGTATTACTCTCTCGGGAGTCGAACGGACAACGAACCGAGGAGAGTCGCCATGAACGCCACCGCGCACGCGCACCACCACGCCGACCACGCCGCCGCCGGTCACGCCGCGCACGCGGCCGACCCGCGGATCGAGGGCCACGCCGAGCATGCCGCCGCCCCCGGCGGTTTACAGATCACCGAGGCCGGCTACACGCTCGAGCTCGACGCGCCCATCCTCGCGGCGGGGGAGGCCGAGCTGCGGTTCCGCATCCTCGGCCCGGACGGCGCCGCGGTCACCGACTTCGCCCCCATTCACGAGCGCGAGCTGCACCTCATCCTCGCCCGCCGCGAACTGACCGGCTTCCAGCACGTGCACCCGGTGCGCGACGAGCGGGGCGACTGGACCGTCCGGATCGATCCGATCCAGCCCGGCGCCTACCGGGTCTTCACCGACATCGCGCCGCGCGCCCTCGGTCGCACCATCACCTTGGGCGCCGACCTCGCGGTCGCGGGACACTACGATCCGCTACCGCTGCCCGCGCCCGAGCGCACCGCCCACGTGGACGGCTACGCCGTCACCCTCGACGGCGAACTCGCCGCGGGCGAAGGGCGCACGCTGACCCTCACGGTCGGCAAGGGCGGCGCGCCGGTCACCGACCTGGACCCCTACCTCGGCGCCTACGGCCACCTGGTGGTCCTGCGCGCGGGCGATCTCGCCTACGTGCACGTCCACCCGACCGGCGAGCCGGGTGACGGCAGCACCCCGGCGGGCCCCGAGATCGGCTTCCACACCGTGGTGCCCGGCCGGGGAACCTACCGGCTGTTCCTCGACTTCCAGCACGAAGGCGTCGTCCGCACAGCCGCTTTCACCCTCGCCACCCCGCGCTGACCCGGTAACCGGAAATCACCGGGCCGACCGCTGCATAGGCAAATACCCTACCGGGGTAAGGTAAACAGGACGGACATTGTCATGAGTACGCAGGTACACACCACCACCACTCGGAAGTGGTGGGCTCTCGCGGTGATCGCCACCGCCCAGTTCATGGTCATCATGGACACCTCGATCATCGGGATCGCCCTGCCCCGCATGCAGGCCGATCTCGGCTTCTCGCAGGAGAACCTGACCTGGGTGTTCAACGCCTACGTCATCGCCTTCGGCGGCCTGCTGCTGCTCGGCGGCAGGCTCTCGGACCTGTTCGGCGCCCGCCGCGTGTTCGCCGCGGGCTGGGTGGTGCTGCTGGTCGGTTCGGTGCTGGCCGGCGCGGCGGGCACCGTCGGCGTCGAACTGGCGGGCCGGGCGATCCAGGGCGCGGGCGCGGCCATGATCGCACCGTCGGCGCTGACCCTGCTGATGATGCTGTTCGGGTCCTCGCCGCAGGAACTGACCAAGGCGCTGGCGATCTACGGTGCCGCGGCACCCGCGGGCGGCACCGCGGGCGTGTTCCTCGGCGGTGTCATCACCGAATACATCAGCTGGCCCTGGGTGTTCTACATCAACATCCCGATCGCCGTGCTGGCGTTGCTCGCGGCGCCCGCGCTGATGCCCGCCGCCCCGGCCCGTTCCGGCTCGCTCGACCTGCTCGGCGCCGTCACCGCCACCGCGGGCCTGGCCGCCGCCGTCTACGGCATCGTCCGCGCGCCCGAGGTGGGTTGGGCGTCGGGGCAGACCTGGGGCGTGCTCGCGGTGGCCGCCGCGCTGCTCGCCGGGTTCGTGGCACTGCAGTCGCGCCGCACCGAACCGCTGATGCCGCTGCGCATCTTCCGCGCACCCGACCTCGCCGCCGCCAACCTCGCCCAGCTGCTGCTCGGCGCCGCATGGGTGCCGATGTGGTTCTTCCTGAACCTGTACCTGCAGCAGGTTCTCGGCTACAGCGCCTTCCCCTCGGGCGCGGCGCTGCTGCCGATGACGACCCTGATCATGCTCGGCATGATCGTGCTCGCACCGCGGGCGATGCAGCGGTTCGGCGCGAAGCCGATGATCGTGACCGGCCTGGCGGTGCTCGGACTCGGCCTGGGCATCATGTCGCTGATCCGCCCGACCGGCACCTTCTGGATCGACGTCCTGCCCGCCTCGCTCGTTGCCGCCGGTGGCATGTCGCTGGCCTTCATCCCCTCGCTCGGCACCGCCATCGGCGCGGCCCGGCCGGAGGAGGGCGGCCTGGCCTCGGGCCTGGTCAACGTCAGCTACCAGATCGGCTCGGCGCTCGGGCTGGCCGCGATGACCGCCGTGGCCACGGCGTTCGGCGCCGACCGGCTCGGTGACCTGCCCCGGCTGACCGACGGCTTCTCCGCGGCCTTCCTCGGCGCCGCCGCCATCGCCCTGGTCGGCGCGGCAGTGGCCGCGGCCACCCTGTCCAGCCCCGCGAAAGCCGCCGCGCCACAACCCGAATGAGCCGGACTCGGGCGGGCAGCCCACCCGGATGCCCGCCCGAGCCGCCCACCCCGCGCCGGTCGAGGAGAAATCATGTTCGCCGCACTGTTCACCCACCGCGACTACCGCCGACTGTTCGCCGCCCAGATCTCCGCCCTGTTCGGCACCGGATCGACCACCGTGGCGCTCGGTCTGCTCGCCTACGAACTCGCCGGCGCCGACGCCGCCGTCGTGCTCGGCACCGCGCTCACGGTCAAGATGCTGGTCTACGTGACAGTCGCCCCGGTCGCAGGCGCCGTGGCCCACCGGCTGCCGCGGCGGTCGTTCCTGGTCGCGCTCAACATGATCCGCGCCGCGGTCGTGCCCGCGCTGCCCTTCGTCGACCAGGTCTGGCAGATCTACGTCCTGATCGCGGTGCTGCAGACCGCCTCGGCCGCGTTCACCCCCACCTACCAGGCCGTGATCCCCGACATCCTGCCCGACGAACGCGACTACACCAGGGCGCTGTCGGCCGCGCAGCTCGCCGCGACCATGGAGACACTGCTGAGCCCGCTGCTGGCCGCGGCCGCCCTGGCCGTCATCGGATTCCACTGGCTGTTCCTCGGCACCGCGGTCGGCTTCGCGATCTCGGCCGCGCTCGTGCTCGGCACCCGGATCCCGGACGCGAAGGCCGCCACCGCGGCGGGTTTCGGCGCCCGCCTGGCCTCGGGCGCCCGGATCTTCCTCGCCACACCGCGCCTGCGCGGACTGCTCGCCCTGAATGTCGTGGTGGCCGCGGCGGGGTCGGTGGTCATGGTCAACACCGTCAACTACGCCCGCGACACCCTCGGCGGCGACCAGGCCGACGTGGCGGTGCTGTTGGCGGCCAACGGATTCGGCACCATGCTCGCCGCCCTGCTGCTGCCCCGCGTCCTCGACCGGCGCGGCGCCCGCCCGGTGCTGTTGGCCGGGGCGGGCGTCCTGGTGACCGGCCTGGCCGCCGCCGTCGCGCTGTCGGCGGCCGGGAGCGGGACCTGGCGGTGGGGCGCGGCACTCGCGGTCTGGGCGCTCGTCGGCGCGGGAACCGCGGCGGTGCTCACGCCCACCGGGCAGGTGCTACGCCGCTCGGCCCGGCCCGCCGACCGCCCCGCCCTCTTCGCCGCGCAGTTCTCGCTCTCGCACCTGGCCTGGCTGTTCACCTACCCGCTCACCGGGTGGTTGTCGACCACCGCCGGGCTCACCACCACCTGGCTGACGCTGGCCGTGATCGCCAGCGGCGCCGCCGTCCTCGCCGCCCGGCTCTGGCCGCGCCACGACCCGGCCGAGCTGACCCACCTGCACGAGGCGGGCACCGTCGACCCCGCGCTGCTCGCCGACGCGATCCGGGTGAACGACCGCTACGTCCAGCACACCCACGTCTACGTAATCGATGCGGCGCACCCGCGGTGGCCGCGACGCGAGCACGCGACGGCCGCCTGAGCGAGGCGATCCCGGCGCGTCGTGGCCGGGACGTGCCCGGCCGCCTACGGTGGGTGGCATGGCGGATGTGGCGGTGGTGGGTTCCGGGCCGAACGGTCTCGCGGCGGCGGTGGTTCTCGCGTCGGCGGGGCTGTCGGTGGAGGTGTTCGAGGCGGCGGCGACCGCGGGCGGTGGATGCAGCACGGCCGAGCTGACACTGCCCGGCTTCCACCACGACGTCTGCGCCGGAGCCCATCCGATGGCGTCGGCGTCCCCGTTCTTCCGTGCCTTCGACCTCGCCGCGCACGGGGTGGAACTGCTGGCACCCCCGGCCTCCTACGCCCATCCGCTCGACGGCGGCCGGGCCGGCGTCGCCTGGCGCGACCTCGACCGCACCGTCGCCGACCTCGGGCCCGACGGTCCCGCCTGGCGCTCGTTCTTCGAGCCGCTGGTGCGCGACTGGCCGGGCGTGGTCGGCGTGGCCATGTCCGACCTGCGGCATCTGCCGCCGGACCTGCCGACCGCGGTCCGGTTCGGCCTGCGTCTGCTGGAACAGGGCTCGCCGCTGTGGAATCTGCGTTTCCGTGGCGACGTCGCGCCCGCGCTGCTCACCGGCGTCGCCACCCACGCGATCACCTCACCGCGCGCGCTACCCGCCGTCGGCGCGGGCGTGCTGCTGGGCACCCTGGCGCACGCGGCGGGCTGGGTGATCCCGCGCGGCGGCAGCCAGGCCATCGCCGACGCCCTGATCGCCGAACTCGAACGCCTCGGCGGCAGCGTGCACACCGGTCACCGGGTGGACTCCCTCGACGAGTTCGGCGGCGCCCGCGCGATCGTGCTCGACACCTCGCCCGCCGAACTGCTGCGACTCGCGCAGGACCGGCTACCCGCCGGATATGCCAGGCGGCTGCGCCGATTCCGTTACGGCGGCGCCGCCTGCAAGGTCGACTTCGCGTTGTCGGGCCCGGTGCCGTGGGCTGCCCCGGACTGCGCCCAGGCAGGAACCCTGCACCTGGTCGGCAGCCGGGCCGAGGCGATGGCCGCCGAGGGCGCGGTCGCCTCGGGCAGACACGCCGAACGCCCCTACGTGCTGGCCATCCAGCCCGGCGTGGTCGACGATTCCCGCGCTCCCGCGGGCAAATACACCTTCTACACCTACGCGCACGTACCGCACGGCTCGGACCTCGACGTCACCGACGCGGTGATCGCCCAGGTCGAGCGGTTCGCCCCCGGCTTCCGCGACCTGATCCTCGCGCACAACACCCGCACCGCCGCCGAACTGCCCACCCACAACGCCAACTACGTCGGCGGCGACATCTCCGCGGGCGCGATGATCCTCCCGCAGGTCCTGTTCCGCCCCGCCCCCCGGTGGAATCCCTACGCCACACCGCTGCCCGGCGTCTACCTCTGCTCCTCCGCCACCCCGCCCGGTCCGGGCGTGCACGGCATGAACGGCCTCAACGCCGCCCGGCACGTCCTGCGCCGCGAGTTCGACATCACCACCGACCCACTGGAACTCCTCGGCACGGCGGTGCGCACCTGAGCACGCCGCCTCCGGCCGCTGACCCGCTCA
Source organism: Nocardia farcinica (assembly GCF_001182745.1). NCBI lineage: Bacteria > Bacillati > Actinomycetota > Actinomycetes > Mycobacteriales > Nocardiaceae > Nocardia > Nocardia farcinica. The sequence continues at coordinate 1,945,587 of NZ_LN868939.1, forward strand.
GGCGGTGTCTAATTGCGCCTGGGCGGGGCGGCCTGCGTGGTGATGCTGCGCTGCCGCCTCCGGCCGCTGACCCGCTCAGGCTGTGTTGGATTTCGCCTGTGCGGGGCGGCCTGCGTGGTGATGCTGCGCTGCCGCCTCCGGCCGCTGACCCGCTCAGGCGGTGCTGAAATCGCCGGTCGCTGACCCGTTCAGGCGACGGGCGTGCGGTAGAGGTCGGGCTCGAGGTAGATGATCCTGGCCGCGGGCACCGCCGCGCGCACCCGCGCCTCGGCGCCGTCGATGGCGGCGGCGACCGCGGCGATATCCATGTCCGGCACGATGCCGATCTTCGCGGCCACCAGGATCTCCTCCGGCCCCAGGTACTGGGTCTTGAGGTGGATGACGCGGTCGATGCGCTCGCCGTCGACCAGTGCGGCACGGATCGCGCGGTCCTCCTCGGCGGTCGCCCCCTCACCGATGAGCAGGCTGTGCATCTCGATGATGAGGATGATCGCGATGATGCCGAGCAGCACACCGATGCACAGGGTGCCGATGCCGTCGAAGATCGCGTCGCCGGTGACCATGGTCAGGCCGACGCCGAGGAAGGCCAGGATCAGGCCGACGAGGGCGCCCAGGTCCTCGAGCAGCACCACCGGCAGCTCGGGGCTGCGCGAGTTGCGGATGAACCGCCACCAGCTCGCCCGGCCCTTCAGCGGGCGGGATTCCCGGATCGCGGTGACGAAGCTGAACGTCTCCAGGCCGATCGCGATCAGCAGGATCACGATGGCGACGATGGGCGAGGTCAGGTCCTCGGGATGCTGGATCTTGTGGATGCCCTCGTAGATCGCGTAGATCGAGCCGAGGGTGAACAGCACCAGCGCCACCACGAACGAATAGAAGTAGCGGCTGCGCCCGTACCCGAACTGGTGCAGCTCGTCGGCTTCCTTCGCCGCACGCGCCTGGCCGAACAGCAGCAGGCCCTGGTTGGAGGTGTCGGCCACCGAGTGCACCGCCTCGGCCAGCATCGAGGCCGACCCGGTGATCGCCGCGCCGATGAACTTCGCGGTCGCGATACCCGCGTTGGCCGTCAACGCGGCGAGGATCGCCTTCTTGCCGCCACCAGCAGACATGTCGTGGATGTCCTCTCTCGTTTCACCGAACCCGGCTAACTTAGCCTGTCGCGGCGGCGTTGTCCGAGTGCGGGCGGCTCAGGCCCCGCCGCCGACGCAGGCGCAGAACACCTGGGTGGGTCCGTCCACGGCCCGGGCGCGGATGTCGCTGTCGGCGGCGGAGATCCACGCCGCCGAGCCGCGGCCCACGGTCAGCTCGTCGTCGCCGTGCCGCAGCAGCACCGTGCCCGCGGTGCACAGCACGATGCCGGGCCCGGCGTCGGTGAGCGGCACCTGACCCGCCCCTTCGACCAGGTCGAAGCGTCGCAGCGCGAATTCCGGGGCCGGGGTGCGGTAGTGCACCGAGCCGTCGCCGCCCGGCTCCGGCAACACCACCGGCAGCTCGATCGGCTCGAAGTCCAGGATGCGCAACAGTTCCGGCACGTCCACGTGCTTGGGGGTGAGCCCGCCGCGCAGCACGTTGTCGGAGTTGGCCATGATCTCCACGCCGACACCGCGCAGATAGGCGTGCAGGTTGCCGGCGTCGAGGAACAGCGCCTGGCCCGGTTCCAGGGTGAGCCGGTTCAGCAGCAGCGCCGCCAGCACGCCCGCGTCGCCCGGATAGACCTCGGCCAGTTCGAGCGCGGTGCGCGCCTCCGCCACGAACGGACGCTTGCCCTTGCCGGACAGATAGCGCACGCAGCCGTCCAGCACCGCGGGCAACAGCGTCGCCAGCACCGGCTGCGGCAGGGTGATCCAGGTGGTGAACAGCGTTCGCAGTCCCGCCGAATCCGGTTGGGCGGCGAGCAGATCGGCGTACTGCTCGAGCTCGGGAACCGCCAGCGCCCGGAACAGCTCGACGGTGCGCTCCGGCGCCCGGAACCCGGCCAGCGCCTCGAAGCGGTCCAACGCCACCACCAGCTCCGGCTTGTGATTGTCGTCGCGGTAGTTGCGCATCGGCGAGTCGAGCGGGACCCCGGCGCGGTTCTCCCGCTCGAACCCGGCGCGCGCCTGCTCGGCGGAGGGGTGCGCCTGCAGCGACAGCGGTTCCTCGGCGGCGAGGATCTTCAGCAGGAAGGGCAGCTTGTCGCCGAATTGCGCACCGGCGGCGCCGAGTTCGCGTTCGGGATCGGCGGCCACCAGATCCAGCAGCGATTTGGTGGTGCCCTCGGCGAGCGTCACATACGCGGGGTCGGCCGGGTGCGCGCCGAACCACAGTTCGGCCTCGGGATGGGCCGACGGCACCGGCCTGCCGCACAGCTCGGCGAGCGCGGTGCGCGAACCCCAGGCATAGGAACGCAGCGCACCAACGAGTTCGTGCACTAGAAACGTCCCCCGTCGTACTGGTCGGCGCTGGTGTAGTCCTCGTCCCGGTAGTCGTCGGAGCGATAGTCCGGCGTCGCGTCGGCCGTGCCGTGCCCGCCGATCAGGCGCAGGTAGGCGGCGGCCATCTCGAGACGCAGGGCGAGCACGGCCAGCTGTTCGAGCTCGGTGCCGTGGTCGCCGGTCGCGGTGCGGTCCTCCGGTTGCGGTGTGAGCGCGGCCGGATCGGTCAGCGCGGACCGCAGCAGGTCGATGTCGGCGGTCACCAGATCGGCGTCGACCAGGCCGCCGGTGCCGAACACGGCGAGCCTGCGGCGGGCGGCGGTCTGGTCCGGGTCGGTGCTCAGCACGAAGACCCGGATCCGGTCGACCGGTGCCGGACCGTCGAGTTCCTCGTCGTGGAACAGCGGATCGAAGTCCGGCGCCTGTTCGCCCGCGGCCGCGGTCAGCTGCGGACCCGCGGCCACCGCTTCGGCGAGATCGGCCGAACTCGCCACCCGCCCCGCGGCCTGCAACAGCACCTCGGCGGCGTGGTCGGCCAGTTCGGCGGCGGCGGGGGAGTCGCCGACCAGCACCAGGCCGCGCTGCTGCATGCGCGCGGCCAGCGTTTTGGCCGGATTGTGGAAGACCTCGTTCTGCGGCGCGTCGCGCAGCGCCTCGGCGTCGAGCATGTCGGCCAGCGCCGTCAGCTCCGGCACGGCGGCGCCGCTACGGGCGGGGTCGACCATGCGCAGCACCGCGATGCCCGCGGCGAGGAAGCGCAGCAGGCGATTGTGGTCGAGCACCGGCACCCGCGGTTCCAGCAGCGCGGCCCGGCCGGCGGCCGCCATCCGCAACGGTCCCTCGTTCGGCGCGGCCACCACGACCTCGGCGCCGCGGCGCAGCGCTCGGTCCACCGCGTCGATCAGCCGCGGATCGCCCGCGTCGTCGCCGGCCACCAGCACCACGTCCAACGGGCCCACCCAGGGCGGCAACCCGGCCGCGTGCACGACGGGCAGCCCGGCCCGGTCGCCCAGCGCCATCATCAGCAGTCCGGCCGCGCGCGCCGCCCGGCCCGAACCGGACACGAAGACCACGCTGCGTGGTCGCAGATCGGCGAGCCTGGCGAGGGCGTTCTCACCGACGGCCGCCGCGGTGGCACGCACCTGCGCACCGCCCGAGGCGGCCGAGCGCAATGCGCCGCCGCTGTCGGCCGCCTCGAGTGAAGCGGCATCGTCGAGGTCGAGCACCGGTGTCCCAGCGATCATCGGGCGTCCCACCTCCCCTCATCGCGCTGCGTCCGGATCGTCCACACCCAGCCCTGGTCGGGCGAATCCTCTGTCTGTGTTTCCACTATTCCAGCCGGGAGCGGCCGACGCTCGGAATCCGGTCGCGGGCACGGCGGCGCCCGGTCGAATCCCGAACGTGTGATTCCACTCCGTCGTAGTTCCACTATCCCAGTCAGGAGCGCACGATGGTCAGAATCTCGGTCACGAGTGCGTCTACTTCGTCGGCCGACCTGGCCTCCACGTTGAGTCGCAGCAACGGCTCGGTGTTGGAGGCGCGCAGATTGAACCAGGCGTCGTCGGCCAGCTGCACGGTCACCCCGTCGAGGCGGTCCACCGACGTGGCGCGGTCGGCGAACGCGTCGAGCACGGCGGCGGTGCGGGCCTGCGCGTCGTCCACCGTGGAGTTGATCTCGCCCGAGGCCGCGTACGCGCTGTAGGCCGCCATCAGCTCGGAGACGGGGCGGTCCTTCTCGCCGAGGGCGGCCAGCACGTGCAGCGCGGCCAGCATGCCCGAATCGGCGCCCCAGAAATCGCGGAAGTAGTAGTGCGCGGAGTGCTCGCCGCCGAACACCGCGCCGGTGGCGGCCATCTGCTGCTTGATGAAGGAGTGCCCGACGCGGGTGCGCACCGGCGTGCCGCCCAGCGAGCGCACCAGCTCCGGCACCGCCCGCGAGGTGATCAGGTTGTGGATGATGGTGGCGCCCGGCTCCTCGGCGAGTTCGCGCTCGGCCACCAGCGCGGTGATCGCCGAGGGGGAGACCGGCTCGCCGTTCTCGTCCACCACGAAGCAGCGGTCGGCGTCGCCGTCGAAGGCCAGGCCGATGTCCGCGCCGGACTCGCGCACCAGCTTCTGCAGGTCGACCAGGTTCTTCGGGTCGAGCGGATTGGCCTCGTGATTGGGGAAGCTGCCGTCGAGCTCGAAGTACAGCGGCACGATGGTCACCTGCGGCAGCGCGCCGAGCACCGCGGGCACGGTGTGCCCGCCCATCCCGTTGCCCGCGTCGACCGCGATGGTGAGCGGGCGGATGTCGGTGAGGTTCACCAGCTCCCGCAGGAAGGTGGCGTAGTCGTCGAGCAGGTCGATCGTGCTCGTGGTGCCGCGCGCGCCGTCGTGGCCGGGCACGCCCGCGACGAGTTCGTCCTTGATGGTGGCCAGGCCGGTGTCCTGCCCGACCGGCAGCGCGTTGGCCCGGCACAGCTTGATGCCGTTGTACCGGGCCGGGTTGTGGCTTGCGGTGAACATCGCGCCCGGACAGCCCAATCGGCCCGAGGCGAAGTACAACTCGTCGGTGGAGGCGAGCCCGATGTGCACCACGTCGAGGCCCTGCGCGGTGACGCCCTCGGCGAAGGCCGCCGCCAGCTCGGGGGAGGACTCGCGCATGTCGTGCCCGACGACCACCCGGGTCGCGCCCTCGCCGCGCATCAACCGCGCGAAGGAGGCCCCCACGTCCTCGACGAACCGCGCGTCGATCTGGTCACCGACCACACCACGAACGTCGTAGGCCTTGATCACCGCGTTCACGAACTCGGCAGAGCGGGCGACAGTCATGCCCCACACCCTAATGTGCCCGCACCACAGGCCGGACCACTGCCCACCCCAGCCGTGGCGGGGTCAGCTCGGCGGGTCGGGCAGCACGCGCAGATGCCCACGACGCCCCGTGCGGGTGGTCCGCTGCGGCGGCGGTGCGTACTCCCGGTAACCACGCTGGTCGGCCTCGGGCGGACGCCGCCGCAGCCCGGCCTCGCGCACGGCCTCGGCCAGCGCGGTCAGATCGTCGTCGTCGGGACTGGTGGAGAAGCCACCCTCGTGGCGGACCAGTTCCCAGCCCTTGGGCGCGGTGATGCGCGACGCGTGGGTCTCGCACAGGTCCCAGGAATGCGGCTCGGCCACCGTCGCCAGCGGCCCGACCACTGCCGTCGAGTCGGAGTACACATACGTGAGCGTCGCGACGGCCGGATTCTTGCAGCCGGGTCGGCAGCAACGACGCATGGGGATCACGCGGATGAGAGTATCGCGCCGATCCTCAGGATGTGCACAGACACGCGGGGCCGGGTGGCGGTGACCATCCCGTTACGCCGAGTCCGGGTCGATGATGTCCGGGTCGACCCCGAGGTAGGTCGCGACCTGCTGGATGAGGACCTCGCGCAGCAGATCGACCAGATCGTCCGGATCCCCGGCGCGGAGTTCCAGCGGTTTGCGGAACAGCACGATCCTGGCGCGGGTGGCGGCGCCGTGGCGGTCGAGCCCGGCGGGCACCAGCCGCGAGAGCGGTACCGGCCCGTCGGCGACCACCTCGTCCGGCCAGGAGACCGAATCCGGATGCAGCGGGCGGATTTTCGGCACGTCGTCGACGGCGATGTCGAGCTTGGTCAGCCGGTCGTGCCAGCGCGAATCGATGGGCGCGAAGGCCTCGAGGACGAGGCGGTCGAACTGTTGGCCGCGGGTGCGCCAGGCGGGCACGGTCGGCGGGAGCATCGGACCGCGCACACCGCGGCCGCGGCGGATCACCGACCGGGCGGTCGGCGGTCGTCGATTGCGAGAACGTGCCATGACTGAAATCTAGGTGAACTCGCACCGACCCCGGTATCGAGGTCGGTGCGAGGTGCCACGTCGTCCTCCGTCAGCCGGCCGCGCGGGTCAGCTGATGCCACGCTTGAGGCGACGGCGCTCCCGTTCGGAGAGCCCGCCCCAGATTCCGAAACGCTCGTCGTGTGCGAGCGCGTACTCCAGGCATTCGTCGCGCACCTCGCAGCCCATGCAGATCCGTTTCGCCTCCCGCGTCGAGCCGCCCTTCTCGGGGAAGAACGCCTCCGGATCGGTCTGCGCGCACAGGGCACGCTCCTGCCACTGCTCTTCGATGGATTCGAACAACTCGTCAAAGCCCGTGACCACCAGGCTCAGTCGAGGAGCCGACACCGCCTCACCCCCGTCGTGTTCGCGGCCGATGTCTGCGCAGACGCCACGTGCTGCGCCTGCTGTGGAATCGGTTCGCGCGACCATGTCTCCGGTCATCGCTCCGCCTCCTCACTGTGTGTTAGCGCAGAGTGCTTCTTTCCGTCGGACCAACACGCACACCGACGGCCCTACCCCGCGACGTTGTCCCGCGGACATCCCCGAGCACGTCACCCCGATGCGAACATCTGTTCGAAAATCCGTTCGCGCCTTGCACTCTCGCGCGAACTCGGAATGACATGTCTGTGATTAGACACGCCGGATGTATCGATGGTCAAGCCGCCGTCGCTATTCCGTTACTATCCGGGACCGTTTTCTGTGTGGCGCTGGAGACGCAGAATAGCAAATGAGCAGCAAATATGCTGCCGCGGGAGCGCCGCCGCGCCAACGCATAGGCTGTGCGGATGTGACTGGACAACACGCGGACATCGCGCCCGCAGCGGGCCCCCGGATCGTCGTGCTCGTCGGCGGCGTCGGCGGCGCGCGCTTCCTACAGGGCGTGCGAGAACTGCTGCCCGACGCCGAGGTCTCGGCGATCGTGAACGTCGGAGACGACGTCTGGATGCACGGCCTCCGAATCTGTCCCGACCTGGATACCTGCATGTATACCCTCGGTGGCGGCATCGATACCGAGCGCGGCTGGGGCCGGGTCGGCGAGACCTGGCACGCCAAGGAGGAGCTCGCCGCATACCACGCCAAGCCGGACTGGTTCGGGTTGGGGGACCGCGATATCGCCACCCACCTCATTCGCACGGAAATGTTGCGAGCGGGTTACCCCCTGTCGGCCGTGACCGAAGCACTGTGCAACCGCTGGCAACCTGGTGTGAAACTGATCCCGGCAACCGACGACAGGTGTGAAACGCATGTTGTTGTGACTGATCCGGAGAACCCTGGCGAACGCCGCGCGATCCATTTTCAGGAGTGGTGGGTGCGGTACCGCGCAAACGTCGAAACTCATGGATTCGCCACAATCGGAGCGGATGAAGCAAAACCTGCGCCGAATGTGATCGATCTCATAGAGACCGCCGATGCGGTGTTGCTGGCCCCCTCGAACCCCGTGGTCAGCATCGGCGCGATCCTCGCCGTGCCCGGCATCAGGGGCGCGCTGCGGACCACCCGGGCGAAGGTGATCGGCGTGTCCGGCGTGATCGACGGAAAGCCGTTGCGCGGCATGGCCGACGAGTGCCTGTCCGTGATCGGAGTCGAGACCACCGCCGAGGCGGTCGGCAGGCACTACGGCGCGCGCTCGGCCACCGGCATCCTGGACGGCTGGCTGATCCACACCACCGACACCGCCGAGGTGCCCGGCGTCGAGGTGCGCAGCGTGCCGCTGCTCATGACCGACCCGCCGACCACCGCCGAAATCGTCCGGGAGGCCCTGGATCTCGCGGGGGTGAAGTGGTGAGCGCGCCCGGCGACCACGCGGGCGTGAGTCTCGAGGGGTTGCGGATCCTGCCCGTCACCGGCCTCCCCGAGTTCCGTCCCGGCGACGACGTGGCCGAGCGGATCGCCGCCGCCGCGCCCTGGCTGGCCGACGGCGACATCCTCGTGGTCACCAGCAAGATCATCGCCAAGGCCGAGGGCAGGGTCGTGCCCGCACCGGTGGACCCCGAGGAACGCGACGCCGTGCGCCGGGCGCTGGTCGAGCAGGAGGCCGTGCGGGTGCTGGCGCGCAAGGGCCGCACCCTCATCACCGAGAACAAGCTCGGCATCGTGCAGGCGGCCTCCGGTGTCGACGGATCCAACGTCGAGAAGGACGAATTGGTGCTGCTGCCCGCCGATCCCGACGCCAGCGCCGCGGCGCTGCGCGCGGGCCTGGCCGAGCGGCTCGGCGTGCGGGTGGCGGTGGTCGTCACCGACACGATGGGCCGGGCCTGGCGCAACGGCCAGACCGACGCCGCGATCGGCGCCGCCGGCCTGCGCGTGCTGCACGACTATGCCGGGGCGGTCGACGGACAGGGCAACGAACTGCACGTCACCCAGGTCGCCGTCGCCGACGAACTGGCCGCCGCCGCCGACCTGGTGAAGGGCAAGTTGCGCGGCGTTCCGGTGGCGGTGGTGCGCGGACTGCCCACGCAGGAGGACGGTTCCACCGCCGCCGATCTGGTGCGCGCCGGCGAGGAGGACCTGTTCTGGCTGGGCACCGCCGAGGCCGTCGAGCGCGGCAGGCGCGAAGCGGTGCTGCTGCGCCGCTCGGTGCGGACCTTCGCCGACACCCCGGTCGAGCCCGACACGATCCGCGCCGCCGTGTCGGTCGCACTGACCGCGCCCGCCCCGCACCACACCCGCCCGGTGCGGTTCGTGTGGGTGCGCGACGCGCAGCGACGGCAGCGGCTGCTCGCCGCGATGGCCGACAAGTGGCGTGCCGACCTGCGCGCCGACGGACTCGACCCGGAACGGATCGAACGGCGGGTCGGGCGCGGCCGCATCCTGTTCGACGCCCCCGAGGTGCTCATCCCGTGTTGCGTGCCCGACGGCGCGCACTCCTACCCGGACGAGCGCAGGCAGGCGGCCGAACGCACCATGTTCACCGTCGCGGTCGGCGCCGCCGTGCAGGGACTGCTCGTCGCACTCGCCACCGAGGGCGTGGGCAGCTGCTGGATCGGATCGACCATCTTCGCCCCCGAGGTCACCCGCGCCGAGCTGGACCTTCCCGCGGACTGGAACCCCTTGGGCGCCATCGCGGTCGGCTACCCGACCGAAGAGCTCGCACCTCGTCCGCCGCGCGATCCCGGCGACGGGCTGGTCGAACGGTGAGCGCCGAATCGCTGCACGCCTCCGCCACCGCCCTGCTGGAGAGCTGGTCGCCGCCGACGGGACCCGAGCGGTCGGTGCGCGAGGCGATGCTCGCCTTTCTGGGCTCGGCGCCGCGCGGGTGCCTGCGGGAGCACGCCCCCGGCCACATCACCGCCTCGGCGGTGGTGTTCTCCCACGACGGCCGTGAGGTGCTGTTGACCCTGCACCCGCGGGTCGGCCGCTGGATCCAGCTCGGCGGGCACTGCGAGGAGCCGGACGCGACGGTGGCGGCCGCGGCATTGCGCGAGGCCACCGAGGAGTCCGGCATCGCCGGACTGCACCTCGAGCCCGGCCTCTACGGCGCCCAGGCCCACCCCATCACCTGTTCCCTCGGCCGTCCCACCCGCCACCTCGACCTCCTCTTCCGTCTGACCGCCCCACCCGGCGCCGTCCCGGTCCGCAGCCACGAGTCCACCGACCTGCGCTGGTGGCCGACCGACGCCCTCCCCCCGAACGCCGACGTCCTGCTGCGCTGACCGCTGCCCGGGCGGGCGCCGCGGTATCCCCGCGGCCCCTGCCCGGGTGCTGTCGTCTCGGCCTGGAACACCGCCCGGTGCGGCTCGAAGGTCCGCCCCGCCGCGCCCACAGCGGCCTCGAACTCGTCCAGCACCAGGGTCGACGCCCGTTCCGCCGGCTCCAGCGGCAGCGATGGATCGATCGCGACCTCGGGTGACGCTGCGCGCTCGCCTCGGGCGGCCGGCCCGCGCGCTCAGGCTGGGCGGGGGTCCGGTACGGGGCTCGACGGCATTTCCGGGGTGCGTCACGGGCTGGTGTCGGAGCCCCGCCCGGGTAACAGCTTTACAAATCGGCTGATTTGTCTAGACAGACGACAACGCTGGCTCTATTGTCCAATCGAAGGTGTTGCATGCGTCACACTGATGGGAGACGACGACGATGTCGACGAATACGGACGCGGCGGGGCGGTCGGTGCAGGTGCCCGCCTGGCGGGATCGCAAGCGCTATCTGTGGCTGTGGGGGCTGTTCGCGCCGACCGGGCTGTTCACGATCGGGCTGCCGCTGATCTGGGCGCTCAACGAGATCGGCTGGCACGGGGCGGCGCATGTGCCGTTCTGGCTCGGGCCGATCCTGGTCTACCTGATCATTCCGGTGGCCGACATCTTCTTCGGGCCCGACGGCGACAACCCGCCCGACGAGGTGATGGAGTACCTGGAGAACGACAAGTACTACCGCTATCTCACCTACCTGTACCTGCCGTTCCAGTACGCGGGATTGATCACGGCCTGCTACCTGATCACCGCGGGCGACCTGAGCTGGCTCGGCATCGATGGCGGGCTGCACGTGGCCGACAAGATCGGACTGGCGATCACCGTGGGCATGATCGGCGGGATCGGCATCAACACCGCGCACGAACTCGGCCACAAGAAGGTCGATCTGGAGCGCTGGCTGTCGAGAATCGCGCTGGCCCAATCGTTCTACGGGCACTTCTACATCGAGCACAACCGCGGTCACCACGTGCGCGTCGCGACGCCGGAGGATCCGGCGAGTTCCCGGGTGGGCGAGACGTTCTGGGAGTTCTGGCCGCGCACGGTGTGGGGCAGCCTGAAGTCGGCGTGGCGGCTGGAGCAGACCCGGCTCGAGCGGCTGGGCTCCGGGCCGTGGACGTTGCGCAACGAGGTGCTCTCCGCCTGGCTGATGTCGGCGGTGCTGTACGCGGCCCTGCTTGCGGTGTTCGGTCTGGAGCTGCTGCCGTATCTGATCCTGCAGGCGGTGGTCGGCTTCAGCCTGCTGGAGGCGGTCAACTACCTCGAGCACTACGGTCTGCTGCGCCAGCGCACCGCCTCGGGCCGCTACGAGCGCCCGGCACCGGTGCACAGCTGGAACAGCGACCACCTGGTCACCAACATCTTCCTGTACCACCTGCAGCGCCACAGCGATCATCACGCCTACCCGACGAGGCGGTACCAGACCCTGCGCAGCTGGGAGGGCGCGCCGAACCTGCCGAGCGGCTACGCCAGCATGATCATGCTCGCCTACGTGCCGCCGCTGTGGCGCAAGGTGATGGACAAGCGGGTGCTCGCGCACTACGACGGCGACATCACCCGCGCCAGCATCCACCCGCGCAAGCGTGCCGCGGTGCTGGCCCGCTACGGCGCACCGGACGGGGCGCGGTCATGAGCGCCTACCGCTGCCCGGTGTGCGACTACGTCTACGACGAGACGAACGGTGAACCGCACGAAGGTTTTCCGGCCGGCACGCCGTGGTCGGCGGTGCCGGACGACTGGTGCTGCCCGGACTGTGGGGTGCGCGAGAAGATCGATTTCGAACCGGTGGGAGTGACCCGATGACCGAATACAAGCTCTACCAATGCGTTCAGTGCGGCTTCGAGTACGACGAAGCCGAGGGCTGGCCCGAGGACGGAATCGCGCCCGGCACCCGCTGGGACGACATCCCCGACGATTGGACCTGCCCGGATTGCGGTGCGGCGAAGTCGGATTTCTTCATGGTCGAGATCGAACGGTCGTGACGTTTTGACTGCGCAGGGCGCCCGTGCCACGCTCGCGGGTATGCCGAGCGCAGGCCGCAGCGCCCCCGAGCCGCGCATGCCGTACCAGGAGGCGGCGCGCGAACTGTTGCGCGCCTCGATCCTGGACGCCATGCGCGGCCTGCTCACCGAGCGGGACTGGGCCAAGATCACCCTGGCCGACGTGGCGGGCCGGGCGGGGGTGAGCAGGCAGACGCTCTACAACGAGTTCGGATCGCGCGCCGGGCTGGCCCAGGCCTACGCGCTGCGCCTCGCCGACGATCTGGTCGATCACGTGCGCGCGGCGGTGACGGGCAACGTCGGCGACGCCAGGGCCGCCTTTCGCGAGGGCCTGTCCGGCTTCTTCCTCGATTCGGCGGCCGACCCGCTGGTGCGCTCGCTGCTGGCCGGTGAGGCCAAGCCGGACCTGCTGCGGCTGATCACCCTCGACGCGGGTCCGCTGGTCGAGCACGCCACCGACCGGCTCGCGGCGGTCTTCGAGCACAGCTGGGTCGCGGCGACGGCGGCGCAGTCCCAGGTGGTCGCGCACGCGCTGGTGCGCATCGCGTTGAGCTACATCCCGAATCCCCCCGGACCCGGCCGCAACGCGCCCGCCGAGCTCGCCGAGTTGCTGGCCCCCTATGTCGAGGGCATCCTCGCCGCCAGGGGAGTGCGCTAGGGGTTTCTCCGACCGCCCATCAGGGTTTGCTGGCCGGATGCCGTGCACTCGATCACAGAACGCGGATTTGACATACCAACCGTGCGGAATGTAACCGTCGCCACGTTTCAACGGCTGGGAGCGGTGTAACGCCCCTCGACCCTGTAAGTATTTTCATACATCGGAGTCAGTGGTTCTTTTAGCGGGGCAAACGTGCAAACGGATGGCAAATCGGCGACAGTGCCCGATCCCAAACGCCACCTGTGGGTTCTGGGGTTGATCGCCCCGGCCAGTGCGTTGCTGCCGTCGCAGCTGGTGTTGCGGACGGGGTGGGAGGTGTTCTGGTGGGTCGGGCCGATCATCGTGTTGGTGATCATTCCGGTCCTGGATTGGCTGGTGGGGGAGGATGGCACGAATCCGCGGGATGAGGACTACGAGCTGTTGTCCAACGATCGCTACTACCGGTGGTGCACGTATCTGTTCTTGCCGGTGCAGTTGATCGGGTTGGTGATCGCGGCGGCGATGTGGGCCGGTGACGAGCTGAGTTTTGTCGACAAGCTGGGGTTGGCGACGACGTTGGGGCTGGTCAGCGGTATCGGTATCAACGCTGCGCACGAGCTGGGGCATCGGGTCGAGCATCTGGAGCGGTGGTTGGCCAAGATCGCGTTGGCGCAGTCGGCGTATGGTCATTTCTTCGTCGAGCACAACCGTGGTCATCATGTGCGGGTGGCCACTCCTGATGATCCGGCCAGTGCGCGGTTCGGTGAGTCGTTGTATGAGTTCCTGCCGCGTAGTGTGGCCGGTGGTTTCCGGTCGGCGGTGGCGTTGGAGTCCGAGCGGTTGGCGCGTAAGGGCAAGCGGTGGTGGAGCCCGCACAATCACATCCTGCAGGCCTGGTCGATGACGGTGGTGCTGTTCGGTGGGTTGATGCTGGTCTTCGGCTGGCACATCCTGGGCTGGTTGGTGTTGCAGGCGGTGATCGGTGCGGCGTTGTTGGAGACGGTCAACTATGTCGAGCACTACGGGCTGCTGCGGGAGCGTCGCCCCGATGGGCGGTGGGCGCGGTGTTCGCCGCGGGACAGTTGGAACAGTGACCGGCTGGTGACCAACATCTTCCTGTTCCATCTGCAACGCCACAGCGATCATCACGCAAACCCGGGTCGTCGCTATCAGACGCTGCGCAGCTGTGATGTAGCTCCGCAGTTGCCGGCGGGGTATGCGAGCATGATCGTCTTCGCCGCGATCCCGCCGCTGTGGCGGGCGGTCATGGATCACCGGGTGCTGGCCCACTACGGCGGTGACATCACCCGCGCCAACATCGTGCCCCGCAAGCGCGCCAGAATCCTCGCCGCCAACGGCCTGCCCGCCTGAGCGCGCGGGTGGCTCCCGCATGTCCACCGGCGCCGCCGAGGCGACTAGCCTTGCTTGCGAACAGCCGAACCAGGAGAGGCATATGACGACCTCAGAACTTCCCGCTCGCACGTCCCCGACCCCCGATGTCCGCAACGGCATCGACTACAAGGTGGCGGATCTGACGCTGGCCGAGTTCGGCCGCAAGGAGATCCGGCTGGCCGAGCACGAGATGCCCGGCCTGATGGCGCTGCGCCGCGAATACGCCGACGTGCAGCCGCTGAAGGGCGCCCGCATCTCCGGCTCGCTGCACATGACCGTGCAGACCGCGGTGCTCATCGAGACCCTCACCGCGCTCGGTGCGCAGGTGCGCTGGGCCTCCTGCAACATCTTCTCCACCCAGGACCACGCCGCGGCCGCGGTCGTCGTCGGCCCGCACGGCACCGTCGAGGAGCCGAAGGGCGTGTCGGTGTTCGCGTGGAAGGGCGAGACCCTCGAGGAGTACTGGTGGGCGGCCGAGCAGATGCTCACCTGGCCGGGCGAGCCCGCCAACATGATCCTCGACGACGGTGGCGACGCCACCATGCTGGTGCTGCGCGGCGCCCAGTTCGAGAAGGCCGGTGTGGTGCCGCCGGAGGACGCCGACCACTCCGCCGAGTACAAGGTCTTCCTGAACCTGCTGCGCGAGCGCTTCGAGACCGACCGCGGCAAGTGGACCGCCATCGCCGCGAGCGTGCGCGGCGTCACCGAGGAGACCACCACCGGCGTGCTGCGGCTCTACCAGTTCGCGGCGGCCGGCGAGCTGGTGTTCCCGGCGATCAACGTCAACGACTCGGTCACCAAGAGCAAGTTCGACAACAAGTACGGCACCCGCCACTCCCTCATCGACGGCATCAACCGCGGCACCGATGTGCTCATCGGCGGCAAGAAGGTGCTCATCTGCGGTTACGGCGACGTGGGCAAGGGCTGCGCGGAATCGCTTGCCGGACAGGGCGCCCGGGTGCAGGTCACCGAGATCGACCCGATCAACGCGCTGCAGGCGCTGATGGACGGCTACGACGTGGTCACCGTCGAGCAGGCCATCGGCGAAGCCGACATCGTGATCACCGCGACCGGCAACAAGGACATCATCACCCTCGACCACATGAAGGCGATGAAGGACCAGGCCATCCTGGGCAACATCGGCCACTTCGACAACGAGATCGACATGGCCGCGCTGGAGCGTTCCGGCGCAACGAGACTCACCATCAAGCCGCAGGTCGACCTGTGGACCTTCGGTGAGAGCGGCAAGTCGATCATCGTGCTCTCCGAGGGCCGCCTGCTCAACCTGGGCAACGCCACCGGGCACCCCTCGTTCGTGATGTCCAACAGCTTCTCCAACCAGGTGATCGCCCAGATCGAGCTGTGGACCAAGCCGGAGGAGTACGACAACGAGGTCTACCGGCTGCCCAAGCACCTGGACGAGAAGGTCGCCCGCATCCACGTCGAGGCGCTCGGCGGCACCCTGACCAAGCTCACCAAGGACCAGGCCGAGTACATCGGCGTGGACGTGGAGGGCCCGTACAAGCCGGAGCACTACCGCTACTGATGGGCCTGCTCATCGCGTTGGAGGGACTCGACGGCGCCGGGAAGCGCACGCTGACCGACGCCGTCGTCGCCGCGCTGGGCGCGCGGGGAGTGCGGGCGGCGACGCTCGGCTTCCCGCGCTACGGCCGATCGGTGCACGCCGACCTGGCCGCGGAGGCGCTGCACGGCGCACACGGTGATCTGGCGTCCTCGGTGTACGCGATGGCGCTGCTGTTCGCGCTCGACCGCGCCGAGGCCCGCGACGAGCTGTCGAAGGCGTTGGCCGACAACGACATCGTCATCCTCGACCGCTACGTCGCCTCCAACGCCGCCTACAACGCCGCCCGGCTGCACCAGTCGGCCACGGGCGAGATCGTCGGCTGGACAGCGGATCTGGAGTTCGGCCGGTTCGGCCTGCCCGAGCCGGATGTGCAGCTGCTGCTGGACGTGGACACCGAGGTCGCGGCCGAACGCGCGCGCAGGCGCACCGAACTCGACGCCGACCGGCCGCTGGACGCCTACGAGCGCGACGGCGGGCTACAGCGGCGCACCCTCGCGGTGTACCGTGAGCTGGCCGAACGCAACTGGCACGGGCCGTGGTGGCGGTATCGCTCCGGTGACGAGCCCGCGGCCCTGGCCGGGCGGCTCGCCGAGCTGATCGGCCGCTAGGGTTGGATCCGCAGCGGGTTCGCCGCGGTGTTTGGCGTGGCGGCCCGATCCTCGCCTGGGAGATGACAACATAGTAACTATGAAGCCGAAGATTCTGGTCGTCGACGACGATATGGCACTCGCGGAGATGCTCACGATCGTCCTGCGCGGGGAAGGGTTCGACCCGCACGTGGTCGGCGACGGCACACAGGCCCTGGCGGCGGTCCGCGAGATCCGCCCCGATCTGGTCCTGCTGGACCTGATGCTGCCCGGCATGAACGGCATCGACGTGTGCCGGGTGCTGCGGGCCGATTCCGGCGTTCCGATCGTCATGCTGACGGCGAAGACGGACACCGTCGACGTCGTGCTCGGGCTCGAGTCCGGCGCCGACGACTACATCGTCAAGCCCTTCAAGCCGAAGGAGCTCGTCGCCCGCGTGCGCGCCCGGCTGCGCCGCACCGAGGAGGAGCCCGCGGAGCTGCTCTCGATCGCCGACATCGTCATCGACGTGCCCGCGCACAAGGTGACCCGCGGCGGCCAGCAGATCTCGCTGACGCCGCTCGAGTTCGATCTGCTGGTGGCGCTGGCCCGCAAGCCGCGCCAGGTGTTCACCCGCGAGGTGCTGCTCGAGCAGGTGTGGGGCTACCGGCACGCCGCGGACACCCGGTTGGTGAACGTGCACGTGCAGCGGCTGCGCGCGAAGGTGGAGAAGGACCCGGAGAATCCTGAGATCGTGCTGACCGTTCGGGGGGTCGGCTACAAGGCCGGACCGCCGTGACCGATGGGGATGCGGAGCGTCCCGTCGGCGAGCAGGGCAGCGCGGCCTCCCGCGCCGCCGAGCCGAGCGGGACGATTCCCCGTCTGGAGCGGTCGCTGGCGCCCGTCGGTGTCTGGTTCAAGGATCTGGGCACCGCGCTGGGCCACCTGTGGCGCCGTTCGCTGCAACTGCGCGTCATCGTCTCGACGCTGACGCTTTCGCTGATCGTCATCACGATCCTCGGGGTGGTGCTGACGAGCCAGATCACCGACCGGCTGCTGGACGCCAAGATCAACGCCGCGGTCGAGGAGATGGGCCGGGCGCGCAACACGGTGGAGAGCCAGCTGGCCGGTGTGCACGACCTCGGCACCCAGCAGCAGCGGCTGGCCGACGCGCGCAGCGCGCTGTCCAATCGCGGCGGCTCCGGCCGTTCCACGGGTGCCGCGGGCAGTTTCGATTCCGCGCTGAGCATGGTCGGCGGCACGCCGCAGCAGCAGATCGCCACCGGGCCGATCCAGGAGGTGCCCGAGGAACTGCGCCGGTTCGTGCAGCGCAATCAGGTCAGCTACCAGTTCGCCACGGTCGCCGACCCGGACGGCTATCACGGGCGCGCGCTCATCATCGGCAGCCCGAGCGCGGAGATCCCCACCTTGGAGATCTACCTGGTCTTCCCGCTGGTCAACGAAGAGCGCAGCCTGGCGCTGATGCGGGGCACGATGATGATCGGCGGGCTGGTCCTGCTCGTGCTGCTGGCGGCGATCACCGCGCTGGTCACCCGGCAGGTGGTGCTGCCCATCCGGTCGGCCGCGCGGATCGCCAGCCGCTTCGCCGACGGTCGCCTCAAGGAACGCATGCTGGTGCGCGGTGAGGACGACATGGCGCGGCTGGCGCAGGCGTTCAACGAGATGGCCGAGAGCCTGTCGAACCAGATCACCCAGCTCGAGGAATTCGGCAACCTGCAACGCCGGTTCACCTCCGACGTCAGCCACGAACTGCGGACGCCGTTGACCACGGTGCGCATGGCCGCCGACCTGATCCACGGCTCCAGCGAGGACCTCGATCCGGCGCTGGCGCGCAGCGCGGAACTGCTGGTGACCGAGCTGGACCGGTTCGAAGGGCTGCTCAACGACCTGCTCGAGATCAGCCGCCACGACGCGGGCGTGGCCGAGTTGCAGGTGGAGTCGCTGGACGTGCGGATGTGCGCGCGGGCCGCCATCTCCACGGTGCGGCATCTGGCCAAGGAGGCCGGCGTGGAGGTCGTCATCGACCTGCCGGAGGAGCCGCTGGTCGCCGAGGTCGATCCGCGCCGTGTCGAACGCGTGCTGCGCAATCTGCTCGCCAACGCCATCGACCACAGCGAAGGCAAGCCGGTCCTGATCCGGATGCGCGGGGACAGCGAGGCCAACGCGGTCGCGTTCGTGGTGCGCGACCAGGGCGTCGGGCTGCGTCCGGGCGAGGAGAAGCTGGTCTTCAACCGGTTCTGGCGCTCGGACCCCTCCCGCATGCGCCGCTCCGGCGGCACCGGTCTCGGTCTGTCGATCAGTGTGGAGGACGCGAACCTGCACGACGGCAGGCTGGAGGCGTGGGGCGAGCCGGGTGTCGGGGCCAGCTTCCGGTTGACGTTGCCGCTGGTGCGGGGGCGCAAGATGGGACCGAGCCCGCTGCCGCTGGAGCCCGCGGTGCGCAAGGCCGTGCCGCCGCGCCCGGTCGAACCCGAGGCCGTGGACGGCGACGCCCCCACGATGCCGGTGCCGCGCACCGAGCCGGGGCCCGCCGCCGACGGAGCGGGCTCCGCCGCCGTGTCCGGAGCGCCCGCGGCCGAGCCGGATTCCGGCGGCACCGGCGGCGCGGTGCTCACCGAACCGGGAGACGAACAGTCATGACGATGCGTGCTGCCAGGTTGTCCGGATCCACCGGCCTCACCGCGGCGCTGGTCGCGGTGCTGCTGGTGCTCACCGGGTGCGCGAGCCTGCCCGAGTCGTCGGCGCCGCAGGCGCTGGGCACCATCGATCGCGAGCCGACCAGCGAGGGCCCCACCCCGCCCATCGCCGGCCGCGATCCCGATCTGCTGTTGCGCGATTTCCTGCAGGCCACGGCCGACCCGACCAACCGGCACCTGGCCGCGCGCCAGTACATGACGCCCGCGGCCTCGGCGCAGTGGGACGACTCGACCAGCACCACCATCGTGGAGAAGCCCGACACGCTGCTCGAATCCCGCGACGGTGACCGGGCCACCTATCGCATCCGGGCGCAGCGGATGGCCGAACTGTCCGCCGACGGCGCCTACCGCGCGGTCAACGAGCCGACCCTCGAGAACAAGATCGAGATGGTCAAGGTCGACGGGGAGTGGCGGATCGCCGAACTGCCCGACGGCGTCGTCATGGACATCACCGCGTTCACCAAGTCCTACCGGCGCTACGTGCTGTACTTCGCCGACCCGTCCGGCAACACCGCGGTACCGGACCTGCGCTGGCTGTCGGTGCCCAAGAATCAGCTCACCCAGCGCCTGCTGTCGCTGCTGTCGGAGGGGCCGCACGGCGCCATCGGCGCTGTGGTGCGCAACCAGCTGGCCGCGCCCGTGGCCTTGCGCGGACCGATCACCAAGGCCAACGGCGACCCGGACGATGTGGGCGTCGGCCTCGGCGGCGTGCGACTGGACTTCGCGGGTGCGGCGGCACTGAGCCAGCGCGACAAGGAACTGCTCGCCGGCCAGGTGGTGCTCACCCTGGCCCAGGCCGACATCCCCGGACCCTACATGCTGCTGGCCGACGGCAGGCCGCTGGACGAGCGCTACGCCACCAACGGCTGGTCGGCCGCCGACGTGCAGTACCTGAGCCCCTCGGTGCAGGCGCAGAACCGGATCGGCCTGCACGCGCTGCGCGACGGCGCGCTGACTCAGGTGACCGACAGCGGCGTGGTGGAGACGCCGGGCTACTTCGGGTCGGTGAACAACCTGCAGTCCGCCGCGCTCTCGCCGGACGGTCAGCTCGTCGCCGCGGTGGCCGATGCGGGCCGCCCCGCGCCGGAACCGCCGCGCACCCTGATGGTCGGCACCTACGGCGGTCCCGCCTTCCCGGTCGCCGAGGGCGGTAGCATCACCCGCCCGTCGTGGACCGGTGACGGCAGTGCCGCCTGGGCGGTGATCGACGGTGACCGGGTGATCCGGGCCGTCAACGATCGCGCCACCGGCACGGTGTCGGTGCAGGGCGTCGACATCTCCGGCCTGACCGCGGATCCGGCCGGACCGGCTCTGCGGCTGCCCATCACCGAGTTGCGCATCTCCCGCACCGGCGTGCGCGCGGCGCTGATCGCCGACGGCAAGGTCTATGTGGCGGTGGTGGAACGGCGGCCGGACGGCGGTTACGCGCTCACCGCCCCGGTGCCGGTGGCGGTCGGCCTGAGCACCAAGGCGACGTCGCTGAGCTGGATCGGCGGCGACACCCTGCTCATCGCGCGCGAGGGCAACATCGACCCGGTCTCGACGGTGCTGATCGACGGCTCGGAATGGACGCCGGTCACCTCGCAGAATCTCACACCGCCGGTGCGGGTCATCACCGCCGCGCCCGGTGCCCAGTACGTGGCCGATTCCCGCGGCGTGCTCGAACTGACCAGCAACACCACCAGCGAACTGCACTACTGGACCGAGATGCCCGGCCTCGTCGGCACCGACGCCGCACCCGTCCTGCCCGGCTGATTCCGCCGTGCGCGCGGCTGTGGACAACGGCCGAACTGTGCACAACACGGTCGTGGCGCGGCGCGGGCAACCGCCCTCCCGGGCACGCTGGTGCCCATGCGAACCCTCCTCGATCTGGTCCTGCCGGTGGCGTGTGGCGGTTGCGGGCGTCCCGGCACGCCGTGGTGCGATGCGTGCGCGACCGCGCTGGCCGGACCGCCGCTGCGGCTGCGTCCCCGCACCGATCCGGGCGTGCCGTGCTGGGCCGTGGCGCGATATGCCGGGCCGGCGCGGCGGGCCGTCCTCGCGCTCAAGGAACGTGGCCGCACCGATCTCGCCGCGCCGCTGGGACATGCCATGGCGGGTGCCCTGCGCCGGTTGCGGACACCGGGCGTGCCGTTGCTGCTCGTGCCCGCGCCCAGCCGCCGGGCCGCGGCACGCAGGCGCGGTGGTGATCCGGTGGTGCGCACGGCGGCGGTTGCCGTCCGATCGCTGGATGGTTGCCAGCTCGTTCCTGTGTTGCGGGTGTGGCGTGGTGTACAGGATTCGGTCGGCCTGTCGCCGGGTGAGCGCAGGCACAACCTGCGCGGCCGGATATGGGTGTCGCGTGCGGCACCGGGCGCGGCCCGATCGGCCGCGAATGCCGAGGTAGTGGTGGTCGACGACGTGCTGACCACGGGCGCGACGGCCGCGGAGTCGGTACGCGCGCTCGAGTGCTCAGGCCTGCCCGTGCGGGCCATTTTGGTGACGTGTGCTGCTTGACTCGGGGAAATTTGCGTGAACAGTGGCGGACGGCTCGCGGTCGTACTACCGTCGCGGTCACACACCCGAACCGGGAGTTTGGAGGTGGCGCCTCGGAAACTTCGTGCCGTGTGATTTCCCGGCGTCGACGGGCAGGAAGGAGCCCGCATCAGCACCTCGGGTGCCCGTGTTCGCCGGAATCGGTTCAGCTCGGCACGGCTCAACCCCGCCGCACGCGAAAAGGTCTGTGCGGCCAGATCCGGGAGGTACGCGTGACGACTTCTTCACGACCTTCAGTGACAGATCCTTCGGTGCCCGAGGAGGCCGCGGAGCGGCCACGGGCCACCCGCGCCGAGGTTGTGGTGAAAGGCCGCAATGTCGAGGTACCCGACCATTTCCGAATTCACGTGGCCGACAAGTTGTCTCGGCTCGAGCGGTTCGATCCGACGATCTTCATCTTCGACGTCGAACTCTTCCACGAACGCAACCGCCGCCAGCGTAAGGCGTGCCAGCGGGTGGAGATCACCGCTCGGGGCAAGGGCCCGGTCGTACGCGCCGAGGCGTGCGCGGACAATTTCTACGCCGCACTCGAGTCGGTGACGGCCAAGGTGGAGAGCCGGTTGCGCCGCACCAAGGACCGCCGCCGCGTGCACTACGGGGAGAAGACCCCGGTCTCGGTCGCCGAGGCCACCGCGGACCTCGTCGACGAGACGCTGTTCGCGCGCAACGGCTCCGAGCCGGCGCACCGGCACGACGAGGAGCGGGAGTTCGAGCCCGCCGAGCGCGAGTACCAGGGCCCCGGCCACATCGTGCGCACCAAGGTCCACTCGGCGACCCCGATGACCGTCGACGACGCCCTCTACCAGATGGAGCTCGTCGGGCACGATTTCTTCCTCTTCCACGACAAGGAGACCGACCGGCCGTCCGTCGTCTACCGGCGGCACGCCTTCGACTACGGCCTGATCCGACTCGCCTAGTCGCCCGGTCGCTCGCCCCTCCGGCCCGTCCGCCACCCGGCGGCGGGCCGGTCGCATGTCCGGGTTCCGGGCAAACCCTGGCCGCGCTTCTTACTTCAGAGTAAGTTCGGGGGGAGCTGTTCGATGTGGGAAAGGGAATTCCGATGGCTTCCACCGCCTCTCGGCGCGCCGTGATCGTGGCGGGTGCGCGCACCCCGTTCGTGCGCGCCTTCACCGACTTCACGAAGATGGACTCGATTGCGCTCGCCGACGCCGCCGTGCGCGGCCTGCTCGAGCGCACCGCACTGCCCGGCGACCAGGTGCAGGCGATCGTCTGGGGCGGGGTGATCCTGCCCAGCGCCGCGCCCAACATCGCGCGCGAGATCGCCCTGGACCTGAAGCTCGACCCCGGCTGCGAGGGGCACACCGTCACGCGGGCGTGCGCGTCCGGACTCCAGGCCGTCACCACCGCGGCCGCCGCCATCGAACGCGGCGAATACGACGTGATGATCGCCGGCGGCAGCGATTCCACCTCCAACGCCGAGATCAAGCTGCCGCAGAAGCTGGTGCACGCCGGGGCGCCGATCGCGCTCGGCAAGCCCAAGCTCAAGGACTATCTGTCGGCGGCCGCGCAGCTGGCGCCGTTCACCGACATCCTGCCGAGCAGGCCGCGCATCGCCGAACGCACCACCGGCGAGGTGATGGGGGAGTCCGCCGAGAAGATGGCCCGCATCCACGGCATCGGCCGCGCCGAACAGGACGAGTTCGCCGCGCGCTCGCACCATCGGGCCGCCGCCGCGATCGAATCCGGCCGCTTCGACGACGAGGTGCTGCGGGTGCGCACCCCCGACGGCGCCGAGATCAGCCGCGACGGGCTGGTGCGCGCCGATACCAGCGTCGAGAAGCTGGCCCGGTTGAAGCCGGTCTTCGCCGAGGGCGGCACCGTCACCGCGGGCAATGCCAGCCCCCTCACCGACGGCGCCTCGGCGGTGCTGCTGATGAGCGAGGAACGTGCCCGCGCCCTCGGCTACCGCCCGTTGGCCGCCTTCCGGTCCTGGAGCTATGTCAGCGTCGATCCCACCGACCAGGTGCTCATCGGCCCCGCGATCTCGATGCCCCGGGCCTTGGACGCAGCGGGCATGACGCTGGCCGACGTGGACCTGGTCGACATCCACGAGGCGTTCGCCGCGCAGACGCTGTCGGTGCTGAGCGCCCTCGCCAGCGACGAGTGGGCCAAGACCCGCCTGGACCGCGACACCGCCGTCGGCGAAGTCGACATCGACAAGCTCAACGTGCACGGCGGCTCGGTCTCGCTGGGCCATCCGTTCGGGGCGACCGGTGCGCGGATGGTCACCACCATGGCCAACGAACTCGCCCGCTCCGACAAGCAGACCGCACTGCTCGGCATCTGCGCGGCGGGCGGCATCGGCGCCTCGGCGGTACTGGAACGCGTCTGAGCCGGTCCGGGCGAGCGGGGCGGCGGGCCGGGCGTAGCACGCACGCCACCGGACCGCCGCACGGCCGCGGCCGTCGGGTCAGGCTCGGGCGGCCGGTGCGCCGCCGAAGCTCTCCCGGTGCACCGCCTCGGCCAGCGGCCGTCCGGCCCGCCAGCCGAACCGCTCGAGATCCGGCACGGTCTGGAACTCGTGCACCGGCCCGACGCACAGCCAGGCCACCGGCCGGATGTCCGCGGGCAGCCCGACCAGCTCGGCCAGGAACGCCGGATCGTAGAACGACACCCAGCCCACGCCGACGCCCTCGGCGGTGGCGGCCAGCCACAGGTTCTCGATGGCCAGGACAGTGGAGAACAGGCCGGTCTCGGGCACGGTGGCGCGGCCGAGCACCTGCGGGCCGCCGCGGGCGTGGTCGTAGCTGACCACCACACCGGTGCCGCTCTCCACGATGCCCTCGATCTTGATCGGATCGAACGTGGCCGCGCGCTCGGGCGGCAGCGCGGCGCGGAACTCCGCCCGCTTCTCGGCGACATGATCGGCGAAGCGCCGCAGCGTGGCAGGCTCGCGCACCACCACGAAATCCCACGGCTGGGAATTGCCGACGCTCGGCGCCCGATGCGCGGCCTCGAGTATCCGCCACAGCACCGCGTCGTCGACGAGTTCCCCGGTGAATTCCGCCCGCACGTCCCGCCGCCGCGCGATGGCGTCGTAGACGCTGACCTGATCCGCACTCACGGCTGCCAGTCAACCAGGCCGACCGGCGAAGCGGACCCGCCGGTCGGCACCGGCGCCCTGCGTGGTCACGCGTGCGCTGCCGGCTCCGGGCGCTGACCCGGCTCAGGCGGTGTCGGATCGGCCTGAGCCGGGGCGCCCTGCGTGGTGACGCGTGCGCTGCCGTCTCCGGGCGCTGACCCGGCTCAGGCGGTGACCGCGCGGCGGCGCAGCCGCCGCTTGCCCTGGGCGAGCGCCGTGCGCAGGCCGCGGCGCTTGCCGGTGACCGGGTCGATCGTCGGGGTGGTGTTGCCGCCGAACCGGCGTTCCGAGGCGGTCTCGGGGGCGTCGTCGGCGGTGTGGCGCAGGTACTTGTTCGGCAGCGAGAGCTTCAGGATGGTGCGCCAGGCCTTGAAGTACTGCACCGGCAGCGAGCCGGTGGTGTAGGGCAGGTCGTACTTGTCGCACAGCTCGCGCACCCGCACCGCGATATCGGCGTACCGGTTGCTCGGCAGGTCCGGGAACAGGTGGTGCTCGATCTGGTGGCTGAGGTTGCCGGTCATGAAGTGCATGAGCGGACCACCGGAGATGTTGGCGCTGCCGAGCATCTGGCGCAGGTACCACTGGGCCTGCGTCTCGTTGTCGATGTCCTCCTTGGTGAACTTCTCCGCGCCGTCGGGGAAGTGGCCGCAGAAGATCACCGCGTTGGACCAGACGTTGCGAATCATGTTGGCGGCCAGGTTCGCCGTGAGCGTCGATTTCCAGGCCGGGCCGGTGAGCGCCGGGAAGATCACGTAGTCCTTGAGGACCTGCTTGCCGACCTTGTTGATCACCTCGCGGCGCTTGCGCTCGAACTCCGCGCGCTCGGGCGTGCCCGGCTTGTAGCGCCCGGCGGCCAGCTTGCCCAGCTCCAGATGCTGGATGGCCACGCCGTATTCGAACATCAGCTGCAGGATCAGGTTGTAGACCGGGTTGCCGAGGTTGAACGGCTTCCACCGCTGATCGCGGGTGACCCGCAGCAGCCCGTAGCCGATGTCGTCGTCCATGCCGAGGACGTTGGTGTACTTGTGGTGCAGGTAGTTGTGGGTGTGCTTCCAGTGCTTGGACGGGCCGGTGTTGTCCCACTCCCACGAGGTCGAGTGGATCTCCGGGTCGTTCATCCAGTCCCACTGCCCGTGCATGACATTGTGGCCGATCTCCATGTTCTCGATGATCTTGGCCACGCCGAGCAGGGCGGTTCCGGCGAGCCACGCCGGACGGAAGGGACTGGCGAAAAGGATGGCGCGACCGCTGATCTCGAGGCCGCGCTGCAGCCTGATGACATTGCGGATGTAGCGCGCGTCCGATTCGCCGCGTGAACTCTCGATTTCCCGTCGGATCGCGTCGAACTCCGCACCCAGGGCCTCCACATCGGCCTCGGTGAGGTGTGCGTACTCCTTGACATCCGAGATCGCCATGCCGGTTACACTACCGTAAGTTACGAGACCGTAGGTTGTGACGTCTGTGGTAAATCCCGCATTGCGATTGTGATCGGCGAATGATAATTCAGGCCGGGCGGCCGCGCATCCCGAAGCCGCCCAGGCGGATCCGGCCGCGCCCGCGCCGATTCGCCCGGCGCGTCGCCTGCTCCTCGCGTGCCTTGTCGCGCAGCGCGGTGCCCGCCTCGCGCAGCGCCGCGCGCTCGTGAGCGGCCTTGTCCTTCAGCGCCCGCTTGGCCTCGCGCAACACCTCTTTCTCGTGGCGCGCCTTCTCCTCGAGGGCGATCTTCGCCTCGTGCAGTGCCGAGCGCAGGCCGCGCCGCTTGCCGGTCACCGGATCGGTGATCAGCCGGTTGTGCTCGCCCCATCGCTCGGTGTGCGGCAACGTGATTCCGATGAACTTGCGCTCGGAGGAGGTCTCCGGGGCATCGTCGGCGGTGCGCTTGAGGAAGCGGTCCGGCAGGGCCAGCTTGTGGATGGTGCGGAAGGCCAGCAGGTACTGCTTGCCCAGCGAGCCGGTGGTGTAGGGCAGGTCGTACTTGTCGCACAACTCGCGCACCCGCTCGGCGATCTCCGGGTACCGGTTGCTCGGCAGATCGGGGAACAGGTGGTGCTCGATCTGATAGCAGAGATTGCCGCTCATGAACGCCATCGCCGGGCCCGCCTTGAAATTGGCACTGCCCAGCATCTGGCGCAGATACCACTCTGCGGGTGTCTCGTCCTCGAGCTGTTCGATGGTGAATTTCTCCGCGCCGTCGGGGAAATGGCCGCAGAAGATCACCGCGTAGGCCCACAGGTTGCGGATCAGGTTGGCGGTGGCGTTCGCCTTCAGCGTCGACTTCCAGGCCGGGCCGGTGAGCGCGGGGTAGATCACGAAATCCTTGGCGACCTGGCGGCCGATCTTGCGCGCGAAATCACGATTGGGCTTGGAGCGCAGTTCCCACGCCGGGGTGCCGGTCAGAACCTTCTCGATGCTCCAGTCGTGCAGCGCGATGCCCCACTCGAAGGTGGCCGCCAGCACCAGGTTGGCCAGCGGCTGCACCAGGTGGATCGGGCGCCACGGCTCGTCCCTGGTCATCCGCAGGATGCCGAAGCCGAGATCCTCGTCCTTGCCCAGGACGTTGGTGTAGGTGTGGTGGGAGTAGTTGTGCGCGCGCCGCCACTGCGCCGACGGGCCCGTCATGTCCCATTCCCAAGTGGTGGAATGTATTTCGGGGTCGTTCATCCAGTCCCACTGGCCGTGGCTGACGTTGTGGCCCAGCTCCATGTTCTCGATGATCTTGGCGACCGAGAGCAGGGCGGTGCCGGTGAGCCAGGCCCACCGGTTGCGGCTGCCGAAGAGCACCGCGCGACCGGCCACCTCCAGGCCGCGCTGGGCCGCGATGGTGCGGCGGATGTACTTCGCGTCACGCTCGCCGCGCGAGAGCTCGATCGAGCGGCGCACGGAGTCGAGTTCGTGCCCGAGCGCCTCGATGTCGGCGTCGGTGAGGTGGGAAAATGCCTGGATATCGGTGATGGCCACCGCCAGTCCCTTCTGTGGCTGGACGTTGCTGTCGAGGGTACGCGCCGCTCAGACGTCGAGGGTGCAGTCACCGGCCGCGGCGGAGATGCAGGTCTGCACCTTGTCGCCCTCGCGGCGCTCCTCGCCGTTGCGCAGATCGCGCGCGTGCCCGGAAGCCACTGTCACCACGCAGGTCTGGCAGATGCCCATGCGGCAGCCGAACGGCATCTGTACGCCCACCTGCTCGCCCGCCTCCAGCAGGCTGGTCGCACCGTCCACCTCGATGCTGCGCCCGGTCTTGCCGAAGGTCACCGTGCCGCCCTCGCCGACCGCCGAGCGTTCCACCTCGAACCGCTCCACGTGCAGCCGATCCGAGAGGCCGGCGGCCTGCCAGTGCTGTTCGATCTCGTCGAGCAGCCCCGCGGGGCCGCACGCCCAGGTCTCGCGCTCGCGCCAGTCCGGGAACTTCGTGTCCAGGTCGGCGAGCGCGAACTTGCCGTGCTCGCCGGTCAGGTGCAGGTGCGAGGTGAAGCCGGGCCGGCGCTCGTGCAGGGCGCGCAACTCGGCGCCGAACATCACGTCCTGCTCGGTGCGCGCGGAATGCAGGTGCACCACGTCGGGCATGCCACCGCGCCGGTCCATCGCGCGCAGCATCGACATCACCGGGGTGATGCCGCTCCCTGCGGTGAGGAAGAGCACCTTGGGCGGCGGCGGGGAGGGCATCACGAAGCCGCCCTGGGGCGCCTGCAACCGCACGATGGTGCCCGGTGCGACACCGCCGACCAGGTGGCTGGACAGGAAGCCCTCGGGCATCGCCTTCACCGCGATGGAGATGACCTTCTTGCCGCCGTGCTCGGGCGAGCTCCAGTCCGGCGGGCAGGTCAGCGAGTACGACCGCCAGTGCCAGCGCCCGTCCACCAGCAGACCGATGCCGATGTACTGGCCGGGCTGGTACTTGAAGTCGAAACCCCACCCCGGCTTGATCACGATGGTGGCCGAGTCCGCGGTCTCCTTGCGCACGTCGATGATGCGACCGCGCAGCTCGCGCGCCGACCACAGCGGATTGGCCAGGTGCAGGTAGTCGTCGGGCAGCAGCGGCGTGGTCACCCGCGCGACGGCGCCGCGCAACACGTTGAGCCGACCTCCGCGCTCGGCGACACTCGCCGCCGGAGCCTCCAGCCAGTCACGGACATTCTTCAGGACCATCGGTGCCGTTTCGTCTTTCTGTTCGTCCAGCCGCTCGTCGTCGGCCCCGTCCCCAGCCAGGTTACGGCATCGTAGGTTACGCGGCGTTGTGGTCGTTCGCAGCAGCTACACGGTCCCGTTCAGAGCAGGTCCAACAGGAACGGCAGCTCCTGGGGCGCGTACCAGGCCAACTGGTGGTCCTCGGCGTCACCCAGCACGAACTCCGCGTCGGGGTCGCCCAGATCCGCGGCATCGATCACATCGACGGCCTTGGCCACCGCCGGCTCGGCCTCGGCCAGGTCGACGTGGACCGAGGCGATCCGGTCGTAACCGACCGGGCCGGCGAGCTTGACCACCGCGTCGTCCAGGTCCGGGCGCAGCTTGGCCCCGGTCACGTCCGCGGCCACCACCGCGCGCCGGTACACCGGGCTGCCGGGGGCGTCGCCGGACCCGTCCTCGGGCGCCTCGGCGGCGTCCTCGCGCTCGGCGGCCAGCAGGCGCAGCGCGGCCCGCGCGGCCTCGCCCATCGCCACCTCGGCCAGTTCCTCGTCGTCACCGGAGGCGTAGGCCTCGCGCAGCGCCGGGGTGACGGCGAAGGCGGTGCCGCCGAACGGGAAGATCTCGCGCTCGGTGACCAGGCGGCGCAGCATCGGCACCGTCGCGGGCAGGTAGACGCGCAGGGTGTTCTTCTCAGGCGCAGGCACCGAGCATCTCCTCCAAGGATTCGTGCACCGCGGCGGCCAGTACGCCGATGTCGGCCATCGCGTCGCGATCACCGTTGAGCCCGTAGAAGACGCGTCCGTCGTAGGACGTGATCCCGATGCTCGAGGCCTGATTGCGCAGCAGTGGCGACACCGGATACATCTCCAGCATCCGCGCGCCGCCGATGTACATCGGCTGCTGCGGACCCGGTGCGTTGGTGATCACCAGATTGAACGTGTGCTCTGCGAACGTACTCGCCGCCCGCACACTCATCGCATGCAGGCTCGCTGGTGCGAATCCGGCCAGGTGCACCAGGGTGCGGGCGCGCACCCCGCGGTGGTGCCTGCCGTTGGCCTCGGTGGCGTGCGAGATGTGCGACAGCCGCATCACCGGATTCGGCTCGCCGACCGGCAGGTCGATGAGGAACGAGGACACCTCGCTGGCCGGGGCGACGCGGTCGGCTCCGTCGTCGTCGACATAGACCGACATCGGCACCACCGCGCGCAGCGTGCTCGATTCCAGCAGGCCCTCGCCGCGCGAGAGCAGCCAATTGCGCAGCGCGCCGGTCACCACCGCCAGGATGACGTCGTTGATCGAGCAGTCGAACCGCTTGCGGATGCTGCGGTGGTCGGCCAGATCGGTGCGCGCCACATCGAAGCGGCGGTGCCGCGAGGTGGGTGCGTTGAGCGGACTGTGTGGTGCGCCCGCGGCCACCGAACGCACCGCCGAGACGACCGAGTCCACCGCCCGGCCCGCCGCGCCGACCATCGCGAACGCCTGCGCGCTCGACTCGCGGACCACCGTCACCGCCTCACGCGGTGTGGCGGCCAGCCGCGACAGCGCGCCGAGCAGCAACTCCATGTCGGTGGGTTCGCGCGGTGGCTCCCAGGCGAAATCGGCCAGCTCGCGCGGCGAGGGGCTGGTGTCGAGGATGACGTGGCCGATCTCGAGCGCCTCGTCGCCGTCGACCAGTGCCGAATGGCTCTTGGTGAAGATCGCGCTGCGGCCACCGGCCAGGCCCTCGATCAGGTACATCTCCCACAGCGGCCTGCTCTGGTCCAGCGGGCGCGACGCCAGGCGGGCCACCAGCTCGTGCAGCTGCTCCTCGGTGCCCGGGCTCGGCAGCGCGGAGCGGCGGATGTGATAGGTGATGTCGAAGCGGCTGTCCTCCACCCACACCGGCCTGCCCAGCGCCAGCGGCACCTCCCGCACCTTGCGCCGGTAGCGGGGGACCAGCGGGAGCCTGCTCTCCACCAGGTCGACCAGGCGGTCGTAGTCGAGGTCGTCGCCGGATTCGGGGCTGGCGAGGATCGCGAGGGAGCCGATGTGGATCGGATTGCTGCTCGACTCGAGCCGGTAGAACGCCGCGTCCTGCGGCGTCAGTCTCGTGATCACGCTGCCCGATGCTCCTTCCGATGCCGTGCCACGCCTGATCCGCGCACACCGTCACCGCGTACACCGTCACCAGGGCCCGCTGTGGTGGCATGATGCTCCGATTCGATCACAGCGAGCACCCGCCTGCATAGCACTGCGCGCGATCGGCCGGACCGCCGGGCGAGCCCCGGTCCGGCGCGCCCCACGCCCACCGAGGGTACGGTGAGAAACGGGCCGCCCGCGTGGTCGACGCTGGTCACCCGCGCCCGGCGCGGCGACGCGACTACGATGAACCCGTGCTGCGGATTCCGCCGTGCCCGGCGGAGACCTGTAGGGGGGCCAAGTTGACACACCGACCAGAGGACTGAAAAGACCCGTGCCTGCGCTGACACTGACGAGGTTGCTACGGATTGGTGAGGGTCGCACGGTCAAGCGGCTCGCCCATCTCGCCGACGAGGTCCTCGCGCTCGGCTCGGACTACGAGCAGCTCACCGACGCCGAACTCCGCGCGAAGACCGACGAGTTCAAGCAGCGTTACGCCGACGGTGAGACCCTCGACGACCTGCTGCTCGAGGCCTTCGCCGTGGCCAGGGAGGCGTCCTGGCGGGTGCTCAACCAGAAGCACTACAAGGTCCAGGTCATGGGTGGCGCCGCGCTGCACCTGGGCAACATCGCCGAGATGAAGACCGGTGAGGGCAAGACCCTGACCTGTGTGCTTCCCGCCTACCTCAACGCGCTCTCCGGCGACGGCGTGCACGTGGTGACCGTCAACGACTACCTGGCCAAGCGCGACGCCGAGTGGATGGGCCGCGTGCACCGCTTCCTCGGCCTCGAGGTCGGGGTGATCCTCGGCGGCATGACCCCGCCGCAGCGCCGCGTCGCCTACGCCGCCGACATCACCTACGGCACCAACAACGAGTTCGGCTTCGACTACCTGCGCGACAACATGGCGCATTCGCTGGACGACCTGGTGCAGCGCGGCCACAACTTCGCCGTGGTCGACGAGGTCGACTCCATCCTCATCGACGAGGCCAGGACGCCGCTGATCATCTCCGGCCCCGCCGACGCCTCCTCCAAGTGGTACGCCGAGTTCGCGCGGATCGCCCCGCTGCTGAAGAAGGACGTGCACTACGAAGTCGACATCAAGAAGCGCACCATCGGCGTGCACGAGGCGGGTGTGGAGTTCGTCGAGGACCAGCTCGGCATCGACAATCTCTACGAGGCCGCCAACTCGCCGCTGGTGAGCTACCTGAACAACGCCATCAAGGCCAAGGAGCTCTACCAGCGCGACAAGGACTACATCGTCCGCGACGGCGAGGTCATCATCGTCGACGAGTTCACCGGCCGCATCCTGGTGGGCCGCCGCTACAACGAGGGCATGCACCAGGCCATCGAGGCCAAGGAAGGCGTGGAGATCCAGCCGGAGAACCAGACGCTGGCCACGATCACCCTGCAGAACTACTTCCGCCTCTACGACAAGCTCTCCGGCATGACCGGCACCGCCGAGACCGAGGCCGCCGAGCTGCACCAGATCTACAACCTCGGCGTGGTCCCGATCCCGACGAACAAGCCGATGATCCGCGTCGACCAGTCGGACCTGATCTACAAGACCGAAGAGGCCAAGTTCAACGCCGTCGTCGACGATGTCGCCGAACGGCACGAGAAGGGCCAGCCGGTGCTGATCGGCACCACCAGCGTCGAGCGCTCGGAGTACCTGTCCAAGCAGTTCACCCGCCGCGGGATCCCGCACAGCGTGCTGAACGCGAAGTTCCACGAGCAGGAAGCCCAGATCATCGCCGAGGCGGGCCGCCCGGGCGCGGTGACGGTCGCCACCAACATGGCCGGCCGCGGTACCGACATCGTGCTCGGCGGCAACCCCGACATCATCGCCGACATCCTGCTGCGCAAGCAGGGCCTGGACCCGGTGGAGACGCCGGAGGAGTACGAGGCCGCCTGGCTGCCGACGCTCGAGCAGGTCAAGGCCCAGACGGCCGCCGACGCCGATGCCGTGCGCGAGGCGGGCGGCCTCTACGTGCTCGGCACCGAGCGCCACGAGTCGCGCCGCATCGACAACCAGCTGCGCGGCCGCTCCGGCCGCCAGGGCGACCCCGGTGAGTCCCGGTTCTACCTGTCGCTGGGCGACGAGCTGATGCGCCGCTTCAACGGCGCCGCGCTCGAGGCGATCATGACCCGGCTGAACCTGCCCGACGACGTGCCGATCGAGGCCAAGATGGTCTCCAAGGCGATCAAGAGCGCGCAGACCCAGGTCGAGCAGCAGAACTTCGAGATCCGCAAGAACGTCCTCAAGTACGACGAGGTGATGAACCAGCAGCGCACCGTCATCTACGGCGAGCGCAACCGGATCCTGCGCGGTGAGGACATGGAGGGCCAGGTCCAGAACATGATCACCGATGTGATCACCGCCTACGTCGATGGCGCCACCGCCGAAGGCTATGTGGAGGACTGGGACCTCGAGAAGCTGTGGACCGCGCTGAAGACGCTGTACCCGGTGAGCCTGGACTATCGCGAACTGACCGGCGAACTCGACGGCGAACCGCGCGACCTGAGCCGCGAGGAACTGCGCGAAGCCCTGCTCGAGGACGCCCACTCCGCCTACGCCAAGCGTGAGCAGGAGATCGACGGGCTGGCCGGTGAGGGCTCGATGCGCAACCTCGAACGCCAGGTGCTGCTCTCGGTGCTCGACCGCAAGTGGCGCGAGCACCTCTACGAGATGGACTACCTCAAGGAGGGCATCGGCCTGCGCGCGATGGCGCAGCGCGACCCGCTCGTGGAGTACCAGCGCGAGGGCTTCGACATGTTCACCGCGATGCTCGACGGCCTGAAGGAGGAGTCGGTCGGCTTCCTGTTCAACCTCCAGGTCGAGGTGCAGCAGCCCCAGCCCACCGGCGTGTCCGTCGACCCCGGCCTGCGTTCGCCGGTCGGTGCCGCCGTCCCGGCGCCGGCCCCCGCGGCGCCGGCCCCGCTGCTGGCCAAGGGCATCACCGACCAGGCGCCCCGCGGACTGAACTACATCGGTCCCGACGAGGGCGGGCGGGCGTCCGTGCACAGCGACGTCGAGGAGTACGGCGGCGGCACCCCGGCCGCCGCGGGCACCCGGCGCGAACGTCGCGAGGCCGCCCGCGCCGAGGGCAAGGGCAAGCGCGGCCCGAAGTCCCGCCGCAAGCACTGACGCGGTAATCGTCGAAGGCGCCCGGGAGTTCCCGGGCGCCTTCGCTCGTGCCGGGTGCTGAGGTCGGGCATCGGTGGCCCCCCGTATGTCCCGTCCGAAGGAGATCGTCGGCGGGTCCGGGCGCCGGACGGAGGACCGCGCGGTCGTCGGCCGAATCAGGCGCCGGCTCGGTGGATCGCCTCGTGCTCTGCTCCGACGAACCAGCCCGTCGGGGTGAGTTCCGCGCCCATGCGCGGCACGTACTGGTCGAAGTAGACCCGCGAGATGAGTTCGCGGCGCGACCGCACGTTCGCCTTGTCGAACACCGACTTCAAATGGTCCTGCACGGTATAGGTCGACAGGTGCAGGGTCGCGGCGATCTCCTTGGTATCCACGCCCTGCAGCACCAGTTGCACGACGTCACGTTCGCGCGGGGACAGGCCGTAGGCCGCCACGACGATCGACACGATCTCCGGCGGCCTGGCCTCCTCGATGGTGATCACCACCTCGCCCTGCCTGCCGTCGCGGGAGATCAGCGGCCCGGCGTGCAGCACCAGCCACATTCCGCTGCCGGTGCGTAACCGGCACCGCGGCGGCACCGTCGTCTCTCCGCGGCCGTAGCGCCGGGCCGCGCCGATCAGGGCCGCCACCGGCGCCAGCGGATCGCCACCCGCGACACCCAGGTCGAGGTCGGCCAGGCGCTGTTCGGCGCCCAGGCTCATCTGCGCGATCTGGTCGTCGGGACCGACGATCACCACCGCCGGGCCGGTGACGGTGGTGGGCGGGCGGCATTCGGCCAACCGCGAGAGCATCCCGGTGCGCACCCCGTGCGCGAACGGGGCCGCCAGCGAGGCGAGGAAATCCACCTCGGCCTCGTCGAACGGTGCGTCGTCCGCGCCGCGGAACAGCGCCATCGCGCCCCACACGTCGCGTCCGTCCCGGAACGCCAGCCGCGCTTCGTCGGCGAACCCGAACCGCGGCTTCATGAAGCTCGCCATCCGGCCGGAGCGCTCGACCACACCGTTGGTCATCAGCGACACACCCGCCGCGGGCACCTCGGCGCGAGCCAGCTCCGTGAACGCGGTGGGCTCCACGGTGCCGTACTCGATGAGCCCGAACTCGTGGTCGTGGCTGTTCTTGTCGCGCAGGTCGCCGTACTTCCTGGCGCTGGTGAGCATGTGCGTGACCGGGTCGTGGGTGGCGATGCAGGCGCTCACCCACGGCACCGCCCGCGCCACCGAGGCCACCGCCTCCTCCAGAAAGGTGTCGAGGTCGAGGCCGGCGCGCGCGACCACGTCGACATCCTGTCGCACCCGCGCCGCCGTCAGTCCTCGAGCCATGCACCGATTGTGCGCCCCGGCCCGCCCGCGCACCATCCCAGATGTCTGGGTGGGCGGGGGCCCAGAACCGCCGGGCCGTGATTCCCCCGTCCGCGGGGATGGGCCGGGTGAGGGCGTGGCCCGCAGTGTTGTCGCCATGACTTCCCCCGCTCCCCACCTGCTCGTCGTGGTCGCGCACCCCGACGACGAGGCGTTCGGCTGCGGCTCGGTTCTCGCCCACGCCACCCGGCGCGGCCTGCGCAGCACGGTCGTGTGCGCGACCCGCGGCGAACTGGGCGAACCCGCGCCCGGCTCCGGCCTCACCCGCGCCGAACTCCCCACCGTCCGCGAGCACGAACTGCGCACCGCCTGCGCCCTGCTCGGCGTCGACCGGGTCGAGGTGCTCGGCTACCGCGACTCCGGCGTCGACGGTGCACCCGCCCCCGGCGCGCTCGCCGCCGCCGATCCGGCCGAGCTCGCGAACCGCGTCGCCGGCTACCTCGACGAGATCCGCCCCGACGTGGTCGTCACCCTCGACGCGAGCGACGGCCACCGCGACCACGCCGCCATGCGGGACGCCACCCTCGCCGCGCTCGACATCGCGACGCACCGCCCGGCAGCCACCTACCTGTTCTGCCTGGCGCGCTCGCTGATGACCGAATTCACCGGCGACGACCGCTACGGCACCCCCGACGCCGACATCACCCACGTCGTCGACGTCGCCGACCTGCTGCCGCTGCGGGAACGCGCGATCCGCGCGCACGCCTCCCAGGTGCCGCCCTTCGACGCGATGAATCCCGCGCTGCGCCATGGTTTCCTCGCCGTCGACCGGCTCCGCCGCATCGACCCGCCGCCCACCGGCCCCGTCCGAACCTGCTGGATCCCCACCGACCGAAAGGCCCTCCGATGACCGTCACCCTCGAACCCTTGCGCGCACAGTGCACCCTGCACCTGCCCGGCGACCCCGGTTACGACGCCGCCCGCATGCCCTGGAACGCCGCCGTCGACCAGCGCCCCGCCGCCGTCGCCGTCCCCCGCACGGCCGAGGAGGTGGCGGCCGTGGTACGCGCCGCCGTCGCCGCGGGCCTGCGGGTGGCGCCGCAGAGCACCGGGCACGGGGCGGGCGCGCTGAGCGAGCGCTCGATGGACGACGTCGTGCTGCTGCGGCTTTCCGAACTCACCGGGGTGACCGTGGACCCGGCCGCCCGCACCGCCCGCGTCCTCGGCGGCACCCTGTGGCAGGACGTCCTGGCCGCCACCGCACCGCACGGTCTCACCGCCCTGCACGGCAGCGCCCCCGATGTCGCGGTCGCGGGTTACGTCCTCGGCGGCGGCCTGTCCTTCTACGGCCGCGCCCACGGCCTGGCCGTGAACTCCGTCCGCTCGCTCGACGTCGTCGGCCCCGACGGCACCCTCGTCCACGCCTCCGCGCGACAGAACCCGGATCTGTTCTGGGCCGTGCGCGGTGGCGGCGGCAACTTCGGCGTCGTCGTCGCCCTCGAACTCGAGCTGCTGCCCTACCCCGACGTGTTCGCGGGCATGCTGCTGTGGGACCGCGCCCGCGCCGCCGACGTCGTGCCCGCCTGGGTGGCGTGGACCGAGACCGCGCCCGAATCGGTGACCACCGCGTTGCGGGTGATGAGTTTCCCGCCGCTGCCCGAACTCCCGCCGTTCCTGTCCGGCCGCGACGTCGTCATCGTCGACGGCGCGATCCTGGCCACCGACGAGCACGCCGCCGAACTGCTCGCCCCGCTGCGCGCCCTCGCCCCCGAACTCGACACCTTCGGCCGCATTCCCGCCGACGCGCTCCTACAGGTCCACATGGACCCGCCCGCCCCCACGCCCACCGTCGGCGACCACAGCGTCCTCGGCGACCTCGACACCGCCGCCGTCACCGCCCTGCTCGACCACGTCGGCGACGGCACCACCCACGGACTGATGTTCGCCGAACTCCGCCACATCGGCGGCGCCCTCGCCCGCCCCGCCGTCGACGGCGGGGCCCTCTCCCACATCCCCGGCACCTACGGCCTGCTCTGCGTGGCCGTGGCCCCCACCCCGCAGGCCGCGGTCGCGGGCCGCGCCGCCGCCTTCGCGGTCGTCCGGGCGATGGCCCCCTGGTCCCGGCACAACCTCATCCCCACCTTCACCGAGAACCGCGTCGACAGCGGTCGCATGTTCGACGGCGAGGACTGGGCGAAGCTGTGCCACCTGCGCGACCGGCTCGCGCCCGGCGCGGTCTTCGTCGCCAATCACGCGCTCTAGGAACGACTTCGAGGGGTCGGGAGGCACCGGTGTCACCGGTGCCTCCCGCAAGAGTCTTCCGGCCACCGGCGCGCCACCGGCAGGTCCCCGCGACGGGGCCGTGCGTCCTCTCGTGCCGCACCCGGCGGGACAACACACCGCCGCCGTGGGAGCATCCTCCCGGAGCCACGATCGCTCCGAGGGAGGGGACCACCGATGATGCGAATCACCGCACTGCTACTCCGCATTGCCCCGTGCCCCCGCTGCGGCGGCAGCGGAGGCCACTACGAAGTGGGCACCTGGGTGTCGTGCTGGGGCTGCGGCGGCACCGGCCAACGTTGAAGTGACAGAGCTGGTTTCGCGGTGCCTTCGAGTCCGACAGTGTCCGTCCAGGATATGAGGTAAGCATGCACCGGCGAATCAGGGGGTAGGGTTGTCGGTATCAGGGGCTCGGAGGGGATTATGACGCAGGGTGATGGGACGTTCGATGTCATCCCGGCCGAGGTGCGCGACGCGGGGCGATACTTGCAGCTGACAGCCCAAGAATTGATCGACGGAGTCCGCACTCTGGATTCGCAGATCGGCGTTCTCTTACAAGGCTGGACCGGTGTGTCTGCGACTGCGTACCAGGCGGGCTGGGAGGAGACCCGGCAAGGCGCGCAAACGGTTCTGGACGCGCTCGCGACTCTGGCTGAACTCATGGGAGTCACCGCGGATACACACACCCAGCTCGACACCGACCGCGCCACGCACACCAGTTCACTCGATCTGCCGTAGATTTCTGTGGGAGACAACAGCATGACCGAACCGTTCCGGGTCGATCTGGCCGAGCTCGACGACATCACCACTCGTGTAGCAGGTTTCGTCGGCTTCCTCGAAGACAGTCTCGCAGGGATCCAGCAGCGGATCGCTGCCGTGCAAGCAGGCTGGAACGGCCCGTCCGCCATCGCCGCGAATGATGCCTTCGCCCGTTGGCTTATCGGCGCACAGGACGTCACCGACGGAATCCGTGATATGCAGGCCGCCGCCGTCGCAGCACATCAGCGCTACACCGCGGCCGTGACAACGAACCTGGAGATGCTCGGCCGCGGTGGATCACCGTCATGACGGTGCTCGATGTTGCGCCGCAGGTCTACTATGACGCGGCCGTCGCGTGCAACAGGGCAGCGGCCGGCTTCATCGGCGCGTTTCAGAGCAAGATGCAGTCTCTCGACGAAACACGAGGGATGGCGGGCAGTATCGGCGACGGGAAGATCTGGGCAGAGTCCTATGATCAGCAGGCAGGTGACCTGTGGAAGCTATCGCTCGATCTCACCATGGCGCTCGACGGCTACGCACAAGTCCTGAATCAGGCCGGTTACAACCATGCCCTCGCCGATCACGATCCCGCCGGCGGCCAGCCCGAACCCCAGATGCCTACCCTGACAGCATCTTTCGGCTACACGGCTCTGGAGCTGATATCGACCCTTCCGACCTCTGCGGGCGGCGACGGGCGCGGACTGCTCGACGACGGTCTCGAACTCGCGGCCAAGGTCGGAATACCGATCCCCGACGGCGACACGACGAAGATGTCACTGGCCGCCGATGTATGGCACACGCTGTCCACCCACGAGTCCGTCGCCGCCGTCGCGACCGAACTCGAACGCGCTGCGGCGATGTTCGAACAGGTCACCTCGCCCGATGCCGATTTCATCGACGAAGATCTCCGTGAACTGAAAACCGCCGCCTTCGATCTCGCCGGTGCCTACGGCGAAATGGCCCAGTCCTGCCGCGACCAGAAAGCAGCTCACGACGCGCTGCGGAAAGAGCTCGAGAGACTACTCGGAGATCTCGCGAAGGAAATCGCTGTCGAAGTGACCGTGAGCCTCACATTGTCGGTCCTCGCCTCGTGCGTGAGTTTCGGCGTCGGCGGTGCTGCGGTAGCGGCGAGAACCGCAGCCGCAGTTGCCAAGATCATCGACAAATTCACCGATCTCATCAAAATCGCGGTCAATGCGGCGGCGCTCCGCACAGTCGTTGTCCTCGAACGTATAACGTCCAGGACGAAAGAGATAATCCTGCGAGTAAAAGACCTCGCCGCCAAACTCCTCGAAAAGGTCAGGAACGCCGGGAAAGCGCCTGGAACATCTCCGACGAAGATAGACTCGCCGCAGGATGCTGAGGAGGTCATCAAGGCCGCGGATCGCTCAGGATCCGGCCTGAAGCCCGACCCCTATCATCGCGCCGCTTCATGGCCCGTTGACGACATCGCGGAGAACGCGACTGTGTTCAAGAATGTCGGTGGAGACGGGAAACACTATACACTGGTCCAGATGCCGGGCGAGGTGAACGGGAAGGCTGGACGTTTCGAGTGGATCGTAGACGAGACCGGAAAGGTTACACATCAGTTGTTTGTACCCAATGGAACAATTAACGGGATACCTTCGAAGCCATGAGTGATCCGATCGAGCACACAGCAAAATTCAGAATCCCGGCGTCTTTCATCGTCGACTGGGCCCGCTTGACTCCGGGAGAGCTTCATTACGGCTACACCAACCAATGGATATCATCCGCGGATGTGGTCGAGTTGGCGTTGGGGAGTATTGTGCCTTCCGGTTCCAAGATGGGTATCGTGGAGGAGATCTCTCTGCTGCTCTCGGATGAGCTCGATCGGATCCCTGAGCTGATGGACCAGTTGATCGACCGTGATGACCGCGTGTGGACGTATCTCGCACTCGCTTGGGTTCACGAGAACCAGGAAGAATTCGATGATCCGTTCAAGACCGTCGATTTGATATTCGCCGACTTCGGTTACCCGCAGGATGTCGGGGAGTTCGTCACCTTCATGCCGCCGCCCCCCGGCGGCGTCCCCGGATACCCGGGCCTTCGTCAACGTTGGAAGGACTATCTCGAACAAAACCGGTCCGAATTCTTCTTGTCGAGAACGCCCGGCGCCCGGAACGACCCTCGGGAAGATGCTTAGTCCGAGGCGAACGCCCACTTGCCGCCACTCTGCTCGGAACTCGAGCACGAGATTGCTGGCACGATGTCGGGCATTGTGCTGTGAGGTCCTGCCGCTGTTCCAGGGTTCGACGAAATGGTTGATACCGCTGGCGCGTTGCAGGTGAAGTACTCAACGTGTCCAGTGAATGCACCCTGGCGCAGCGGCCTGATGTTCGCCGAACTCCGCCACCTCGGCGGCGCTCTCGCCCTGCACTGCTACTCCGCATTGCCCCGTGCCCCCGCTGCGGCGGCAGCGGAGGCCACTACGAAGTGGGCACCTGGGTGTCGTGCTGGGGCTGCGGCGGCACCGGCCAACGTCGAAGTGGCGCAGCAGAATAGGACCGCCCTGCTACTGAACTCCGTGTTCGGCTGACCCGCTATCCGGCTCCGTAGCGCCTCGCTGTTCGATGAGCGATTTCAGTCCGTCGAGCCAGGACTGGATGAGGCCGGTCAGTGTTTCGTTGTCGAGGGGGAGGCCGATGGCGGTGGCGTCCATGGATTCCTGGCAGCGGATGCGGGTGTGGCCGGCGTCGGTCTCGTCGAACTCGTAGACCGCGATTGCCGAGAATCCCGCGTGGTCTGCGTCGTGTGTGGTCCAGGTGAGTCGGGTGGGCGGCTCGACCACGGCGAAGGTCGAGACGACCGGGGCGCCGTCGGCGTGCCAGGTGAAGGAGCGCGCGGTGGCCGCGGGGCCGGTGGTGGCGATATGGGAGATGTCGCCGCGGATGTCCGGCCACTTCCGGACGTCGGCGAGTGTCTGCCACACCCGCGCTCGTGGTGCGGCGATGTCGATCGTCCCCGCCGCTACGGCGGGGGCGTCGGGGACGACCTGCCCGGTGCGGGCGAGGCGGTAGGCGGGACTGTGGGTTGCTTCCATGCGAACTCCCAAACGATACAATGTATCGATACACCGTATCGTTTCGCCTCGGCTACTGTCAACGCGGAGGTGTTCGACAACGTGCGATTCGACAGGACGCTGGCGCTGCTCTGGGGTGAGGACGCGACGCGGGTCGGCCGCTCCGGCGCGACGATCGCGGATTTCGTCGCGGCCGCGACGGCGATTCTGGATGAGCAAGGCGCGGAAGGACTTTCGATGCGCTCTGTGGCGAATCGACTCGGCGTGCGAACGATGGCGACCTATACGTTCGGCAACAAGAACGACCTCGTCGCGCTCGTCGTCGACCGCGCCTACCGCGACATGTACCCGTCGGACAAGCGGCCCGGACGGCTGGCGTGGCGGCCGGGGTTGACCGAGGTCGCGCACGCGAATCGGGCCCTCGGTCTCGCGCACCCCTGGTTGCACGAACTCCAGGTCGTTCGTTCGCTCATGGGACCCCACGAGTTGCGCAAGCGCGATCACGAACTCGCCCCGCTCGAGGCGACGCCGCTCAGCGACGTCGAAAAGGATCAAGTCCTCACGCAGCTGTTGCTCCACGTGGCGGGCATGACCCGGATCGAGAACTCGCTACGGCGTGAACGCGACGCGACCGGCCTCGACGACGCGCAGTGGTGGCAGGAGGTCATGCCGACACTCGAGCCGATCGCCGAGGGTGACCCGTTCCCCTTGGCACAGCGCATCGGACTCGCCGCGCAATCCGCCCGCAACGGCCGGTTCTGGACCGACGAGGCATTCGAGTTCGGCCTCGAACGCCTGCTCGACGGCATAGAAGTCCTCATCGAAAAGCGCTCGGGGGACGGTGGTTGACCCGAACTGTGTGCTCCGGCGCGGTCCGTACCGAGGGTCTCCGCGTGCTCGACGCACCCCGGTTGTGAGTCTGTGGCGCGGCCCGATGCTCGCCGAATATCAATCGCCTGACAACGGCGACGTACTTCGATAGTGTGCCCGCACCAGCTGGTCATTGCCGCGCAACATAATTCGAGGTCTGATGTCGTACGAACCCGCTCCGTTCATCCGCCGATTGGTCGCTCGAATCATCGATCTGCTGTTCGCTCTGGTGTTGACCTTCGTGATCGCGGTTCCGGTTTCGATTATCTACGCCGTCGTCGTGGCCACGTCAGGCGAGGCGCAGGAGGGCGTGATCACAGCTGCCTGCGTCGCGTTCTGCTATTTCCTCGCGTATGTGGGTCTGGAGGTCTTCCTGTTGATCCGGCGGGGCGGGCAGACCTTGGGCAAGGGGCTGCTCGGACTTCGTGTGGTACCAGCCGGCGAGTGGGCGCGCCCGCAGCTCTCCCTCCGGGCGGCTACCGCGCGGATGCTGATCATCTTCTTGCCGTTCGTGTTCTTTTCCCTGTCCGGAAGCATTCCCGAGTCCGGCGCGCTCGACACGATCGCTCTCGTCGGTCTCCTGAGCCTGCTGCTGAGTCTGATCCTGGCTGCGATGCCGGTCAACGGCCGACGGGCGCTTCACGACCTGGCTACTGGAAGTCGAGTCGTGCGCGCGGAAAAGCGCAAGATTGTCTGGACGACCGATCTTCCGATGGTTCTGCCCGGTCGCGTCGACCTGTCGAAGCGACTCTGAGCGCGTCGCCTTGAGCGGACGACATGGCGGTCGGGTCCATCATGACGCTGCCCGTGTGTGCCCCGGGTCGCCGTAGTGGTTTCATGTGCGAGGAGATGTGTCCGGTCAGTTCTCCACGTCGACGCCGAAGCGGGTAGCCAGTGCGGCGAGACCGGTGTCGTAGCCCTGGCCGACCGACCGCAGGCGCCACGCTTCGCCGCGCAGGTAGACCTCGAGCAAGAGAAGTGTGCGTTCGGTCGTCGCCGCATCGAGCGTTGTTCGGGCGATCGGGGCAGCATCGGGGCCCGGGGCTGCTTCGACTTCTATGGGACCCAGGTCGGCGAAAGTGGCCTCGGCCTCGTCCAGGGCAGCCGCGAGGACGATGCGGCGGCAGTGACCGGGGACGGCGTCGAGACGAAGCGTGATCAGCTGCTCGTTCGGGCCGTCGGTGGTGAGGAGGACGCACTCGTTCTGCGGTTGGTTGTAGAAGACGAAATCCTCGTCGGCAGAAACGCGGTCCGATTCGCCGAGAACGAAGGCGACGAGGTCGACCTCCCGGGTGACGCTCTGGGACCACGAGAACTGGAACGTCCACTCGTGACCTGAGGTTTCGATCGGAAGATCGATGACCTGACCGCGTACCAAGTTCTGGGGATCGTCGAGGCGTCCGACCGACGCGGTCCCGTTCGCGGTGAACAGCTCGGGTCCGTGAATGGGGAGTCCGAGTTCGAGGATTCTCGGGAACCGCCGGTCCGATGTCGCGTTGGCCAGCGCGAGGATATCGGTGACGGTAGCGGACAGGTTGACCGCGGCCGACCCGCCCAGTTCGCCGATCCTTGTGCGCGCCAGCGCCGCTTCCTCGTGCGCGCCGCCGACGACCAGAATGCGGCGGCCCGCCAGTGGTCCCGGCGCAGTCGGCGGCGTCCTGCGTGGGGCCGATCGAGCTCGGGTGACGGGCGCAGCGGTGTCGCCGGGTTGCACGGCGCTCAGCAGTCGAACGAACTCCTCTTCATCGATGGTCGGCGTGCCGTGCTCTGTTGCGCGGCGGGCCTTGGCGGACGAGCCGAGAGGCTGGTTGGTAACCAGCAGACTGGTGCGGCGGCTGACCGAGCCGACCATGTTGAGTCCGGCTTCATCACCGCACGCGACGAGTTCTGCACGGGTGCGGCGGGTAGAGCCGGTGATCGCCACCTGCATGCCCTGGACGAGAGGCTTCCCGGGCTCGAAGCGCCCCGGATTCACGTAGGGGCAAGGCGGCTTGGGGCCGACGCGGGCGCGGTCGTAGCGGACGGTGGTCGCGCGCGCGGGTGAGCAGGGGAGGACCGGCGGGTCGATCCCCATTCGCCGGGCGTCTCCGAGAAGACCGTGCAGCACGCCGAAGAGCACCCGCGTGTCATCGAGGGAATCGTGGGAGCGGCGCTGGACCACCCCGTAGTGTGCTGCGAGGCTGGCGAGGCGCCGATCCGGAGTTGGGGGCGCGACCCGGCGGGCGAGCGCGAG
Source organism: Nocardia farcinica (assembly GCF_001182745.1). Taxonomy (NCBI): domain Bacteria; kingdom Bacillati; phylum Actinomycetota; class Actinomycetes; order Mycobacteriales; family Nocardiaceae; genus Nocardia; species Nocardia farcinica. The sequence goes on from NZ_LN868939.1 coordinate 1,989,921, forward strand.
GGTGCACATCCGGCGCGACACCGGCAGTTTGCCGCCGCACCGGCGGAACTCCTGGTCGAGGAAGCCGTAGTCGAAACCGGCGTTGTGTGCGATCAGCAAGCGGTCGCGCAGTAGTGACTCCAGGGTCTGCTGCACGTCCTCGAACTTCGGGGCGCCGGAGAGCCGTTCGGGCGTGAGTCCGTGAATGTGGACCGGACCCGGGTCGCAACCGGGGTCGAGCAGGGTGTGGAATTCACCCGAGACCACGCCGGTGTCCTCGACGGTGATCACGGTGACCGACAACGCCCGGTGGACTGTGGGAGCGAGGCCGCTCGTCTCCAGGTCGACCAGGGCGCACGCGCCCAGCCGATGGTCGGGGAGCATGGATACTGTGCGCGGCATGCGAAGGGTATACCGCATCACGGCGGGAAGCGGGTGCAAATCTGTTGACCCGCAAGTAATTCGGGCTGTGGCGGCGGGTGATCCCCTGCCTCGGTGGTGGGGCAGGGGATCAGCCGGGGTCAGATGATGCCCAGGGCCAGCATGGCGTCGGCGACGCGGGTGAAGCCGGCGATGTTGGCGCCCGCGGTGTAGCTGCCGGGGGAGCCGTATTCGTCGGCGGTTTCCAGGCAGCGGTCGTGGATGCCGCGCATGATCTCGGCGAGGCGTTCCTCGGTGTGCTCGAACGACCAGGAGTCGCGGGAGGCGTTCTGCTGCATCTCCAGGGCGCTGGTGGCGACGCCGCCCGCGTTGACGGCCTTGCCGGGGGCGAAGGTGACACCGGCCTCGGTGAAGGCGCGCGCGGCCTCGGGGGTGCAGGGCATGTTGGCGCCCTCGGCGACGATGCGGACACCGTTGCGGATCAGGGTGGCCGCGGCCTCGCCGTCGAGCTCGTTCTGGGTCGCGCACGGCAGGGCGATGTCGCAGGGCACGTCCCAGACGGACTGGTTCTCCACGTAGCGGGCGGTGCCGCCGCGTTCCTCGACGTAGTCGCACATGCGGCCGCGGCGGACCTGCTTGAGGTCCTTGAGCAGGTCGAGGTCGATGCCCTTGTCGTCGACGACGTAGCCGCCGGAATCGGAGCACGCCACCACGGTGCCGCCGAGTTGTTCGACCTTCTCGATCGCGAAGACGGCGACGTTGCCCGAGCCGGACACCACCACCTTCTTGCCCTCGAAGCTGTCACCGCGCGAGCGCAGGATCTCGTCGACGAAGAACACGGTGCCGTAGCCGGTGGCTTCCGGGCGCACCTGGGAGCCGCCCCAGGTCAGGCCCTTGCCGGTGAGCACGCCGGATTCGTAGCGGTTGGTGATGCGCTTGTACTGGCCGAACAGGTAGCCGATCTCGCGGCCGCCGACCCCGATGTCGCCGGCGGGCACGTCGGTGTATTCGCCGATGTGGCGGTACAGCTCGGTCATGAACGACTGACAGAAGCGCATGACCTCGCCGTCGGAGCGGCCCTTGGGGTCGAAGTCGGACCCGCCCTTGCCGCCGCCGATCGGCATGCCGGTGAGCGAGTTCTTGAAGATCTGCTCGAAGCCGAGGAACTTCACGATGCCCAGGTAGACGCTGGGATGGAAGCGCAGGCCGCCCTTGTACGGACCGAGGGCGGAGTTGAACTCCACCCGGAAACCGCGGTTGATCTGCACGCGCCCCTGGTCGTCGACCCAGGGCACGCGGAAGATGATCTGGCGCTCGGGCTCGCACAACCGCCGCAGGACGGCGCCGTCGGTGTACTCGGGGTGCTTGGCCACGACCGGGCCGAGGCTTTCCAGTACCTCGAAGGCGGCTTGATGGAACTCGATCTCGCCGGGGTTGCGCCGCAGGATCTCCTCGTAGACCTCGTGCAGCTTCTCGTCCAAGACAGCCATGCGGGCGATCTTCCTCCCCGCCTCCACCCCCTTACGCACCGGTCGGTCTGAAAAGTGCGCTGTCTCACACCGCGGCGCGACCGGCGGTGAGGAAGATCCCGTCACCGCGACGCCACCCGGACGCCACCGGAGAAGGCCGAAACGGGGAACTCGACGGCCGCGGGCACCGTGCCCTTCGGCACGGGCCCTGGCTGCCGGGGCTGCTGCGGATCGGTCACGGGAGCGTCCTTCCGGGCTCAGAGGCGGTTGTGCGGGCAGTAGGCGCGGATCGCGGCATCGAGGAACAGGTGCGGGTATTCGACTGTGCCGACGGCGCTTTCGGTGAGATAGCGGTGATCGGCCGGGCTGTTGCCCGCGGTGTCGAGGTAGGCGCACTGGCTGCGGGCGAGCTTGATGGCGGCGTTCTGCACCTCCGCCGGTTCGTCGTCGAAGAAGCTCTCCCGCAGGAACTGGATGTCGGTGGCGCTGCGGGCGGCGGAATTGCCTGCGGCCGAAGGTAGGTCGGGAGCGGCTAGGGCGTAGGCGGTGCCGCCGGCGAGGGTGAGGATGACGCCGAGGGTGACGAGATGCGTGCGCATGGGTCCTTCCGACTGCTGGGCGAGCGAGCGGGGCGGGCGCGGCGGCGACGCGCGTCGCGCCAGCTCCCGCGGTCACTCGTCGGTGAGCGGCCCGAGACCGCGGGCGCCGGGCGTGAACGCTAGCGGCATCCGCGCTCGTCGCGAAGGGTTTCCCGCCGCACCCGCGGCAGCTTTCGGGGGTGCGCGAACTCCGGGTCCGGACTCGCCGCGCGACACCTCCACCGGGTCCGGCAGGCCGGGATATACGGGACGGTCTCGAACACTCGGCGGACGCGCCGAGCCGCGCTCACCACGGGTCGTTGGAGTTCAACGCGACCAGCAGCAGCCGGATGGCGGCCACCCGGCGCTCCTTGCCGGGCAGCTGATCGAGGGCGCACTCCGGGTCGGTGGGCGGCCCGAGATGGGTACAGCCGCGCGGGCAGTCCTCGATCGCCTCGGCCAGGTCGCTGAACGCCGCGATCACGTCGTCGGGGGTGATGTGGGCCAGACCGAAGGACCGCACGCCGGGGGTGTCGATCACCCAGCCGCCGCCGGGCAGCGGCAGCGCGACCGACTGGGTGGAGGTGTGTTTGCCCTTGCCCACCCCCGACACCTCGCCGACGGCGCGATCGGCGTCGGGCACCAGGCGGTTCACCAGCGTCGACTTGCCCACCCCGGAATGGCCGATGAAGGCGGTGAGGCGGTCGGTGAGCAGGTCGAGCACCGGCTCGAGCGGATCGTCGATGCCGCCGTGCACGATGGTCAGATCCAGGTCGTCGAAGGCCTCGGCGAAGGCGGAGTCGGCGACGAGATCACGTTTGGTCAGGCACAGCACCGGGTGCAGGCCGCCCACGTACGCCGCGACCATCGCCCGCTCGACGAAACCGGTGCGTGGCGGCGGATCGGCCAGTGCGACGACGATGAACAGCTGCTCGGCATTGGCGACCACCACCCGCTCGAAGGGGTCGGTGTCGTCGGCCGTGCGGCGCAGCACGGTCTGCCGCTCGGCCACCCGGACGATGCGGGCCAGCGTGTCGGGTCGGCCGCTGAGGTCGCCCACCACGTCCACCTGGTCGCCCACCACGATCGGGGTGCGGCCGAGCTCCCTGGCGCGCATGGCCACGATCCGCCGCTGCGGGTCGCCGTCGAGCACGCAGCCCCAGCGGCCGCGGTCCACCGACACCACCATCGCCTGTTGCGCGTCGGTGTGCTGCGGGCGGATCTTGGTGCGTGGACGCGAGGCTCGGCCCGGTCGAACCCGCACGTCGGATTCGTCGTAGCCTGCGGCGGAACGGCGTGGGCGGCTCAGTGTGCGGCTCCGCCCTCGTCCGTGGCCGCCAGCATCTCCTCCCACAGCTCGACGAAGTTCGGCAGCGTCTTCGCGGTGGTGCCGATGTCCTCGATCTCGATGCCCTCGACGGCCAGTCCGAGAATCGCGCCCGCGGTGGCCATCCGGTGGTCGGCGTAGGAGTGCCAGGTGCCGCCGTGCAGGGGCGCGGGCACGATCTCCAGCCCGTCCTCGGTCTCGGTGACCTTGCCGCCGAGCCGGTTGATCTCGGTGGAAAGCGCGGCCAGCCGGTCGGTCTCGTGACCGCGCAGGTGCGCGATGCCGCGCAGCCGCGAGGGCGAGTCGGCGAGGGCGGCCAGCGCGGCCACCGTGGGGGTCAGCTCGCCGACGTCGTGCAGGTCGATGTCGATGCCCGCCAGCCGATCCGGCCCGTGCACGGTCAGGACGCCGTCGAAGATGCGCGCCTCGGCACCCATGCGCACGAGGATCTCGCGGATGACGTCACCGGGCTGGGTGGTCAGCCGCGGCCAGTGCGGGATGCTCACCGAGCCGCCGGTGACGGCCGCGGCGGCCAGGAACGGCGTCGCGTTGGACAGGTCGGGCTCGACCTCCCAGTCCACCGCGCGGATCTCACCGGGATGCACGACCCAGGTCTGCTCCGCGCGCGGGTTCTCGGGCGCCTCGACCCGGACGTCGGCGTGACGCAGCATCTCCACGGTCATCTCGATGTGCGGCAGCGACGGCAGCGGGTTGCCCTCGTGGTGCACGGTGAGGCCGTCGGCGAACCGGGCCGCCGACAGCAGCAGGCCGGAGACGAACTGGGACGAGCCGGAGGCGTCGATGGTGACGGTGCCGCCGCGCAGCCCGCCCTTGCCGTGCACGGTGAACGGCAGTGTGTCGCCGTCGATGTCGGCGCCGAGCCCGCGCAGCGCGTCCAGGATGGTGCGCAGCGGGCGCAGCCGGGCCTGCAGATCGCCGTCGAAGGCGACCGAGCCGGTGGCCAGGGTCGCGACCGGCGGCAGGAAACGCATCACGGTGCCGGCCAGACCGCAGTCGACGGTGCCGCCACCGAGCGCCGCGGGGGTGACGGTCAGGGTGTCGGCCTCGCCGGTGATCTCGGTGCCGAGCGCGCGCAGGCCCGCGATCATGAGGTCGGTGTCGCGGCTGCGCAGTGCCCCGGTGATGGTGGAGGGGCCGTCGGCCAGCGCGGCCAGGATCAGCGCGCGGTTGGTGATCGATTTGGACCCGGGCAGGGTCACGGTCGCGTGTACAGGGACATCGACGTGGGGCGCTGGCCAATGAGTCACGGGGTCCATCTTCGCCCATCGCATCGTCGGACACGCGGGCGGATGCGAACTGTGGCCCATTCGACGCACGGCACCGACCCCGCGTCATCGGTGCCGTGCGTCGGTGGCGAGGCGGGGTGCGCCTCGCCGGGTTCGGGGGGCTACTTGTTGCGTCCGTGCAGGAACGGGACCATCTTGCGCAGCAGCTTCATGGTGGAGTCGGTGCGCGAGTAGCTCAGCAGTGCCATGCCGGGGATGGTGAACTTCTGGATCGCGATCGAGTGCGGCCGGGCGAACTCGCGCAGGCCGGGCTCGCCGTGGATGCGGCCGATGCCGGAATCGCCGACGCCGCCGAAGGGCAGGCCGGGGATGGCGGCGAAGCCGAGCACCGAGTTGACCGACGTGGCGCCCACCTTCAGCTTGCGGGCGATCTCGAGGCCCTGTTTCTTGGAGTACACCGACGAGGACAGGCCGTACTTGGACTTGTTGGCCAGCTCGACGGCCTCGTCCACCGAGTTCACCCCGGTGATGGTGATGGTGGGGCCGAAGGTCTCCTCGGTGACGGCCTCGGAGTTCTCGTCCACGTCCACCAGCACGACCGGTTCGATGAACGGGCCCTTGATCGAGTCGGGGCCGCCGAGCACGGCCTTGCCGCCCTTCTGCAGCGCGTCCTCGATGTGGCGGCGCACGATGTCGATCTGGCTCGGCATCGTCATCGGGCCGTAGGCGGCCTTGTCGTCCGAGCCGGGCTTGACGTCGCGCAGGATGCGGGTGACCTCGGAGACCAGCTGGTCCTTGACGGAGTTGTGCACGTAGACGCGCTCGACACCGGCGCAGGTCTGGCCGCTGTTGCCGGTGGCGCCCCACGCGATGGCGTCGGCGGCGGCCTTCACGTCGGCGTCGGGTGCGACGATGACCGCGTCCTTGCCGCCGCACTCGAGCAGCACCGGGGTCAGGTTCTCCGCGGCGGCGGCCATGATCCGCTTGCCGGTGGCGGTGGAGCCGGTGAAGGCGATCTTGTCCACCCCGGATTTCACCAGCGCGGCACCGGTGGCGCCGTAGCCGTTGATCGTCTCGAACACGCCCTCGGGCAGCTCGGGATTGGCCTTCTTGAACGCCTCGGCCAGGAAGTTGCCGATGCCGGTGGAGTACTCGCTCGGCTTGAACACCACGGCGTTGCCCGCGGCCAGCGCGTAGCCGATGGAACCGTTCGGGGTGTAGACCGGGTAGTTCCACGGACCGATCACGCCGACCACGCCGAGCGGGCGGCTCTCCAGGCGGGCGGCGAAGTTCGACATCAGCGCGCCGGGGGCGATCTTCTTGGGCCCGAGCACCTTCTTGGCGTTCTTGGCGGCCCAGGCGATGTGCTCGAGCGCCAGCATCAGCTCGAGGAAGGCGTCGTCGCGCGGCTTGCCGTTCTCCTTGTGGATGAGCTCGGTGAACTCCTCGGCATCGGCGACGAGCCGGCTCGACCAGCGCAGCAGGTGCTTGCGACGCTCGTCGAAGCTCAGCGCGCCCCACACCTCGGCGGCCTCGCGGGCTTTGGCGACGGCCGCGCGCACCGCGTCCTCGTCGGCGATCGGGTAGGTGGCGATGACCTCGCCCGTGGCCGGGTTCACCGACTTCAGCGTCGTGTCGGGGGCGGCTGGGGCGGTCTCGGTGGTTGTCACGTGGGGGCTCTCCTCTTGCCTCGTGCGTTGGCCGGTCGGTGCGCGTGCCGGAGCGGAAGGGTGTGATCTGCAGCCCATCCGTTGAGAGAATGCTAAGGCAAAACTCTCACCAGGTCACCCACTATCCCTCCATTGTCCTCGCGGCTGTCGGTGGGAGGTGCCACTATCGGAAATATGTGCGGACGATATGCGACCACGACGAACCCGGCCCGGCTCGCGGTCGAACTGGACGCGATCGACGAGACCGGCGGCGACGGAGCCGCGCCGACAGGCGATTTCGCCAACTACAACGTCGCGCCGACGAACCGGGTGCTGACCATCGTGTCCCGGCACGACCGCGAGCACCCCGACGACGACCCGACCCTGCGGATCCGGCGGATGCGCTGGGGCCTGATCCCGGCGTGGACGAAGGCGGCCGAGCCCGGCGTGCCCGCGAAGGGCAAACCGCTGTTCAACGCGCGCGCCGACAAGGCGGCGAGCACGCCGTCGTTCCGCGACGCGGTGAAGTACCGGCGCTGCCTGGTCCCGATGGACGGCTGGTACGAGTGGCTGGTCGAGCCGGACCCGGCGGGCGGGAAGAAGGTCGTCAAGCGCCCCTACTTCATGACCGACGCCAACGGCGGGCGGCTGTACATGGCGGGTCTGTGGTCGGTGTGGCGCGATCGCGCGCAGCCCGCGAGCGAGCCGCTGCTGTCGTGCACCATCCTCACCACCGACGCGGTCGGCGACCTCACCCGCATCCACGACCGGATGCCGCTGCCGATGCCGCGCGCGCACTGGGACGCCTGGCTCGACCCCGATCACCCCGCCCCCGCCGAACTGCTGGCGACGCCGGGGGAGGACGTCGTGCGCGACATCGTCGCGCGGCCGGTGTCGCCGCTGGTGAACAGCGTGAAGAACAACGGACCCGAACTGCTGGCGCCGGTCGACGAGCCCGCGGCGGAACTGGCCGGGCAGATCAGCCTGTTGTGACCGCCCGGCCGGGTGCGGCTACAGCGGGCAGGGCACCGATTCGGTGGCGAGATTGAGTCCGCACTTGACCACGCCGGTCACCAGGTCGATCACCTCGGTCACCACCGCGCCGCCCAGATCCTCGGCCTTGCGCGCCCGCTCGTCCTCGGCCCGGTCGGTGCCGCCGGGGGCGTCGTCGGCACCCTGACCGTCGAAGGGCATGTCCACCGGGACCGCCGCGGGGCCACCCGGCACGGCCAGGGCCGAGGGCGCGGCGACCGGGGCCAGCGCGAGAGCCGCGGCGAGAGCGGGAACGACGAGCGCGCGCCGCGAACGGCGGGACAGACGGGCGGACATTCGCATCACATCCTCGGGTCGGACGACTCGGACCATGCTGGGTTACCGCGGAATCAGTAACGCACACCGAGGCGGGCACGTCGCGTCCGCGCGGCGTGTCGCGCGGCGATTCGCCTGCGCGGGGACGCACGGGTGCGGCGGTGCCTGGCGCCGTCGGTCAGGCGGTGACCGGCGCGGTCACCGCCTCGGTGAGGCGCACCAGCTCGGCGGGTGCCAGTTCGATCTCCAGGCCGCGCCTGCCCGCGCTGCACAGCACCCGGTCCCACCGCAGCGCCGACTCGTCGATCACGGTCGGCAGGGCCTTGCGCTGGCCGAGCGGGGAGATGCCGCCCAGCACGTAGCCGGTGCTGCGCTCGGCCTTGGCCCGGTCGGCCAGGCTCGCCTTCGGTGCCCCCAGCGCGGCGGCCGCGGCCTTGAGCGAGAGGGTCTGCGGCACCGGGAGCACGGCCACCGCGAGCGTTCCGGTGGACAGTTCGAGGACCAGGGTCTTGAAGATCTGCGCGGGCTCGACGCCGAGGTCGGCGGCCAGCGCGTCCACCGCCTCGGTGCCGAAGGACTCCGCGCGCGGATCGTGCTTGTAGGAGTGCACGCGATGGGCCACACCGGCCTTGGTCAGCGTGCGGATCGCGGGGGTCGACGCGCCTGCCATGCCGACACCTTAGGGGCGCGCCGCGCGTCCGCCGCAACTCGTTTTCCGCCGCGCGCACGCGCGAGGGGCGGAACGCGACGCGACCACGTCCGCCTTCCGGTCTCGGCGGCCGCCGTCCGGGTTTCGGGAACACCGCGCGGACCGATCATGTTGCATGCGATACGGCCGCGGCGCCGGGACCGCCCGGAATCGTGCCGGAAACCGTTTGGACGATGCGAAGGAGATGCCGGTGTCGGTACTGCTCGACGAGCGCCCGCTGTGGACCGCGGTGTCACCGACGGACGCCGGGTTCCCGCTCGATGGTGACTTGCCGGTAGATTTGGCAAGGACGCCGATCGAAGGGACAGGTGTGACGAGCGACGATGACGTGGTGTCCGACGCCGGCACGGCGGACGCCGAGACGGCCGGCACCCCCGTCGACGAAGCCGAGCTGGCGCAGCGGTTCGAGCGTGACGCGCTCCCGCTGCTCGACCAGCTCTACGGCGCTGCGCTGCGCATGACCAGGAACCCGGCCGACGCCGAGGACCTGGTCCAGGAGACCTACGTCAAGGCGTTCCAGGGCTTCAAGTCCTTCAAGGAGGGCACCAACCTGCGTGCCTGGCTCTACCGGATCCTGACCAACACCTACATCAACTCCTACCGCAAGAAGCAGCGCCAGCCCGCCCAGTACCCGACCGACGAGATCACCGACTGGCAGCTGGCCGCGACCGCCGAGCACACCTCCACCGGCCTGCGCTCGGCCGAGGTGGAGGCGCTGGACGCGCTGCCCGACGACGACATCAAGGCGGCGCTGCAGGAACTGCCCGAAGAGTTCCGGATGGCGGTGTACTACGCCGACGTGGAAGGTTTCCCCTACAAGGAGATCGCCGAGATCATGGGCACGCCCATCGGTACGGTGATGTCCCGGCTGCACCGCGGCCGCAAGCAACTCAAGGGTTTGCTCGCCGACGTGGCGCGCGAACGGGGGTTCAACCGCAGTGAGCGCCAGGAGGTCAAGCAGTGAGTGTCGAGCGCGACCCCGATATGGAGCTGGACTGCACGGCCGTGCTGGCCGACGTGTGGCTGATGCTCGACGGCGAATGCGACGACGCCACCCGGGCCCGGCTGCAGCACCACATGGACCACTGCTCGCCGTGCATCGAGGCCTACGGCATCGAGGAGAAGCTCAAGAGCCTGCTCAGCCGCAAGTGCGGCGGTGACAAGGCCCCCGATTCGCTGCGCGATCGGCTCAAGATCGAGATCCGCAGGTCGGTGACGATCACCGGCATCGAGACCACCGAGGCCTGAGCGCCCCCGAACCGAACCGAGCGGCACGCCTTCTCCGTGGGAGAGGCGTGCCGCTCGGTATCGATACCGGCAACGGCCGAGATCCGGCCGCCGGCGTGCTCAGGCGTTGGGCCGCTTGCCGTGGTTGGCTGCGTTTCCCTTGCGACTGCGCTTCTTCCGTCCGCGCTTACCCATCGGTATCTCCTCTCTGATTGAAGCCCATTGTTTCATGTGTGGTTGGCTGTACCGTCGGCGGATACTAGGCGAACCGATTCGAATGGGGTGTCATGGCTGAGGAAGTGCGCGCGGAGATGGTGTCCACGGTGCTGACCGTGGAGGTCGCGGTCGGCGACAAGGTCGAACAGGATCAGACGCTGATCCTGCTGGAGTCCATGAAGATGGAGATTCCGGTGATCGCCGAGGTCGGCGGCGAGGTCACCGCCGTCGAGGTCGAGCCGGGCCAGGTGCTGCAAGCGGGCGACCTGATCGCCGTCATCTCCTAGCACGCGGGGCGGTAGACCCACGTGGCGACACTGAGCGAACTCCTCGCCGAGCACACCGACCTACCCGGCCTGGCCGTGGACCACCTGCAACGGGTGGTGGGCGACTGGCAGCTGCTCGCGGACCTGTCCTTCGCCGATCTGCTGCTGTGGGTCGGTGCGGGACCGGTGGAGGACGGGGCGGACATCGTCTGTGTCGCCCAGTGCCGCCCGACCACCGCCGCGACCGTGCACGTCGAGGACATGGTGGGCACCGTGGCCTCGCGCGCGGACCATCCGCAGGTGTTCGAGGCACTGCTCACCGGCAAGGTGGTGCGCGCCGACAGCGCGGGGGAGGCGACCGGGGTCTACCACCCGCACCCGGTGCACGCGGTGCGCGAGGCGGTGCCGGTGCGGTGCGGCGACAACGTGATCGCGGTGCTCTCCCGCGACACCGACATGCAGCGGTCCCGGGTGCGCAGCACGCTGGAGATCGCCTACGTCGCCTGCGCCGACGACCTGTGCCAGATGATCGCCGAGGGCACCTTCCCCACGCCGGAGGACCGGGCGGCGACCCATTCCAGCCCGCGCGCGGGGGACGGGTTCATCCGGCTGGACACCGAGGGCATCGTCGTCTACGCCAGCCCGAACGCGCTGTCGGCCTATCACCGGATGGGGCTGCAGAGCGATCTGGCCGGGCAGGATCTGGCCGAGACCACCCGCTCGCTCATCACCGATCCCTTCGACGCCCAGGAAGTGGTCGGCGACATCCAGGCCGCGCTGGCCGGGCGGACCGGGCGCCGCATGGAGGTGGAGGCGCGCGGGGCGACCGTGCTGCTGCGCACCCTGGTGCTGCGCCCGCACGGCAAGCTGGCCGGCGCCGCCGTGCTGGTCCGTGACGTCACCGAGGTGAAGCGGCGCGACCGGGCACTGCTGTCGAAGGACGCGACGATCCGCGAGATCCACCACCGGGTCAAGAACAATCTGCAGACGGTCGCCGCGCTGCTGCGGCTACAGGCCAGGCGCACCGAGAACGAGGAGGCCCAGGTCGCGCTCACCGAGTCGGTGCGCCGGGTGACCTCGATCGCGTCGGTGCACGAGATGCTGTCGATGTCGGTGGACGAGGAGGTCGATCTCGACGAGGTCGTCGACCGGCTGCTGCCGATCATGGCCGATGTCGCCACCGTGCACACCACCCGCATCAAGGTGCGCCGCGCGGGTTCACTGGGCGTCTTCTCCGCCGAGCGGGCGACCCCGCTGGTCATGGTGCTCACCGAGCTGGTGCAGAACGCGATCGAGCACGCCTTCGACTCCGGCCAGACCGGTACCGTGACGATTCGCTCGGAGCGGTCGGCCCGCTGGCTGGACGTGATCATCAGCGACGACGGGCGTGGCCTGCCGCCGGGCTTCAGCCTGGAGGCCTCCGACCGCCTGGGCCTGCAGATCGTGCGCACGCTGGTCACCGCGGAACTGGGCGGTTCCATCGGCCTGCACCCCGGTGCCGATGTCGGCACCGACGCGGTCCTGCGGGTCCCCCTCGGCCGCCGATCGGGCCGCTAGAAACGGGCCCCTGACATACAACAGCCCGGCACTTCGTACGCGAGTGCCGGGCTCTATCGCGCTACCGGGCCTCCACCACCGGCCCGGTAGCTCCGTGTCGTCGGCTCAGACGACGGTGCGGGTGCGGGTGCGGGCGTTACGCCGCTTGAGCGCCCTGCGCTCGTCCTCGCTCATTCCACCCCAGACGCCCGCGTCTTGTCCGGACTTCAGGGCCCAGGACAGGCAGTCGGCGGTGACGGGGCAGCGAGCGCAGACCAGCTTGGCATCGGCAATCTGCGCGAGCGCCGGACCACTGTTTCCCACCGGGAAGAACAGTTCGGGGTCCTCGTCGCGACAGATGGCCTTGTGGCGCCAGTCCATTCCTCTGCTCCTTTGCTGGGCGCCGCAAGGGGCGCCTGTCGTTTGTGGATCGTTTACTTGTGCGACCTGAATGTTTCCGCACGGTTGCTTGTGAATGCTTTCACGAACACCGTAGATGTCAATAGGTTTCCGGTGCACCGTGGGGAAGCTCACGCGATCGGGGTCCCCGCATGGGGTTCCCGCCCGCTCCTTTGTACTCGCTCCGCCCGGTTCGTGCAGCACAACCGGGACTTTTTTCACACTTGCGAGGTCACTCGCGTGGCCGCGGGGCCACCACGTCGAGTACCCCGGGGACGGCGGTGAAATCCACCACGTTGCGTTTCCCGATGAAGTCGCCGTCGATTTGCAGGCCGATCGGCTCCTTGGCCTCGATATGCACCGCCGGGACGTCGTCCTCGCGAAACAATTTGCGGGAGTGTGGGTTTCCCTCGGGGGCCAGCAGTTGCCCGGCCACGAACAGGGTCGGGGCCAGTGCCATCGACCGCATGGCGAACACGCCGAGGCCGGACTCGAACGTGGTGCCGGGATTGGTGCGCACCGGCGTGGAGTTCAGATAGGTCCAGGGATTGGTGTTCGTCACGAAGGCGTAATGCACGTCGTCGACCGGATCGTGTCCGGGAATTTCGATTCGGGCCTGTGGCGCATGTCTCCGGGCGCGGAAGAATTGTCGAACTGTTGTTCGAAGATAGCGTGCGGGAGTCGCGGCGTGGCCTTTGGCGCGGCTGGCGTCGATGGCCTCGCACACGTCGGCGTCCAGGCCGACGCCCGCGCTGAAGGTGAACCATCGGTCGTCGGCCAACCCGAGGCCGATGCGGCGGTCGCGGTCGAGGGTCAGCAGGTCGATCAGCTGGTTGGTCGCGGTGACCGGATCGGGGGAGATGCCGAGGGCGCGGGCGAAGACGTTGGCCGAGCCGCCGGGGATCACGCCGAGGCGCGGCCGCCAGATCTGGTCGTCGTCGAGCGCGGGCAGCGGCAGGAAGCCGTTGATGGTCTCGTTGACCGTCCCGTCGCCGCCGTGCACGACGATCAGGTCCAGCTGGTTGGTGGAGGCCCACTGGGCGAGTTCGGCGGCGTGGCCGCGGTGCTGGGTGTGCGCGACGGTCAACTGGGTGCGGCTCTCCAGCGCGTGGGCGAGCAGGTCGCGCGTGGCCGGGGTGGTGGAGGTGGCGTTCGGGTTGACGATCAGCAGCGTGCGCACGCCAGGCAGCCTAGTTGCGGGTACGGCCGCGCCGGGCATCCGGCCGACGGCCCGCGGACCGGTCGGCGGCGCCGGACATCGTAGGCTTGGCCGCGTGGCGGACAGCGGCAAAGGTGAGATTTCGGCGGACGTGACACCGGCCACGGTGCGCGGCGCGGGGGCGTTGGTGGCGCTGGAGGGCGGCGTCGCGGTGGCCGTGGCGATCGTCCTGGTGGTGCGCGGCCTGCTCGGCCACGATCAGTCCCAGGCCAGCGGTTACGGCACCGCGGCCTGGTTCGGCATCCTCGGCGGCGCGGTGCTGGCCGCGGGCGTCGGCCTGCTGCTCGGGCACCGCTGGGGTCGCGCGATCGCGGTGATCGCCCAGGTCCTGCTGCTACCGGTGGTGTGGTCGCTGCTGACGGACTCGCATCAGCCGCTGTGGGGGAGCCTGCTCGGCGTCGTGGTCGTCGGCGCGTTGGTGCTGCTGTTCGCGCCGCCGTCGAACCGGTGGATGGCGCAGGACTACGGCGGCGCCGACGGCACCGGCTAGCCGCCCGTCGCCGCCCGCAGCGCCGCGCGGCACAGCCGGTCCGCCTGCCGGGTGGTCTCCGGCTGGCGATACCGGGGCGTGAGCGCGAGGACCTGCTCCCGCGCGGTGGGCAGATCGATGTGGTGGCCGACCGAGACGAACACCGGCTTGACGTCGTCGCGGGTGCGCAGCGCGAGCCCGACGACCTCGCCGTCGAGCACGAGCTCGGCGGCGTCGCCGCGCCGCCGGCCCGGTTCGGTCCACGCACCCCAGGCGTTCTTCGCCACTCCGATGGTCGGTAGGCCGGTGCGCACACCGACGTGACAGGCCAGCCCGAAGCGGCGCGGATGGGCCAGTCCCTGCGCGTCGCAGACCAGCAGGTCGGGTGTGGTGCGCAACTGTTCGAGGGCCGACAGGGTGGTGGGCAGTTCGCGGAAGGCGAGCAGGCCCGGCACGTACGGGAACCGCACCGGGCCGTGCGCGACGGCCGACTCGATCGGCTCCAGCGTGGCCGTGTCGAGCACCACCACGGCGGTCGCGACGAGGCCCGCCGCGTCGTCGTAGGCCGAATCCACCCCGGCCACGGTGGCGAAGACGGGCGGGCGCGGGTTCGCCGCCACCACCCGTGCGCGCAGGTCGTCCTGCACCGCCATGGCCTCCTCGGCGGTCGTGGGCAGGGTGACCGGGGTGAGCTGCACGGCGGTCAGGCGGTCGCGGCGACCGCGGCGAGTTCGGGACCGGAGAGCCGGTAGCCCACCCACTCGTGCTGCTCCTGGGCGCCCAGGGACCGGTAGAACTCGATCGAGGGCGTGTTCCAGGTCAGCACCGACCACGCCACCCGGCTGTAGCCGTTGTCCACCGCCTCCTTGGCGAGCGCGGCGATCAGCGCCTTGCCGAGGCCCTGCCCGCGCGTGCCCGGCTCGACGTACAGATCCTCCAGGTAGATGCCGTGCACGCCGTCCCAGGTGGAGAAGTTGAGAAACCAGATCGCGCAACCGACCACCCGGCCGCCGTCCTCGGCGACGTGCGCGAACAGCGCGGGCGCCGGACCGAACAGCGCGGTGTGCAGCTGCTCGGTGGTGAGCGTGCACTCGTGCCGGGCGCGCTCGTACTCGGCGAGGTCGTGCACGAGCCGGACCAGGTCGGGCACGTCGGCGGGGGTGGCGCGGCGGATCTGCGCGGCGGTCACGGGGCGGCTCCCTCGGTGGTCGGAATCCAGTTGTGCGCGAGGACGGCCCTGGCGTCGTGGTGGAAGCCCAGCACACTCAGCGCGGCGGTGTTCATCGCGAAGCGGCGGCCCTCGACGACGTCGAACTCCGCCCAGCGCGCGATGAGGCTGCGGGAGAAATGGCCGTGGCCGATCAGCAGCACATCCCGCTCCGGCAGCACGGCATCGACGGCGGCCAGCACCCGATCGGCCCTGGCCTGCACCTGCGCGCGGGTCTCACCGCCGGGAACGGTGCCGGTCCAGATGGTCCATCCCGGATCGGTGCGCTGGATCTCCACGCTGGTGCGGCCCTCGTAGTCGCCGTAGTCCCATTCGGCCAGATCGTCGTCGACCGGGCTGCCGCCGAAGCCGACGAGTTCGGCGGTGCGGACCGCGCGCAGGCGGGGACTGGTCAGCACGAACGGATCCAGCAGGTCCAGGCGCGCCAGCAACGCTCCGGCGGCCCTGGCCTGCGCCTCCCCGCGCTCGGTCAGCGGCAGGTCGGTGCGGCCGGTGTGCCGGCCCAGCGCCGACCACTCGGTCTCGCCGTGCCGCAGCAGCACCAGCCGGGCGTTCTCTCGTGTTGGCATGCCCTCCATCATGATCACCCGCCGGTCGCGGCCGGGCGGCGGCACCCGTGCCCGGCGTCAGCCGAGTGCATGCATGGTCGTGCCGCGCTGTTCGAGCACGGTGGTGCCGAGGACGGCGAGCGAGATGGGGGAGTTGTCGTAACCGGGGCGCTCGACCGGCAGGCGCGCCAGTTCCGCCCCGGTGCCGGGATCGACGGCGACGATCGCGTCCGCCACCGGAATGAGCAACCGTCCCGCCATCGAGGCCGGGGTGCCCAGCGCACCCGGCACCGTCCACATCGGCTGCAGGGAGCCCGCCTGCAGGGCCAACACCTCGGTGCCGGTGAACACCAGATAGGCCGAGCCGATCCGGACGGCCTGCGCGTGCTCACCCATAGGAGCCGAAAGCTGGTGCACGAGTAGGGGATTGCCGCTGCCGTCGAAGATCGACAGCCGCGGCGGCACGGTGTCGGCGCCGAGCGTGGCGCCCGGCTGATACAGCACGATCTTGGTGTCCGACACCGCGATCACGCGCGTGCCAGGTGCGTCCGCGTCGGCGCCGGTCAGCACCCGCGAGCCGTACTCCTCGGGCACGGTGTTGTCCTTCGGTGCCGGATTCAACACCGTCAGCCGCGCGCCCGCGTCTTCCGGGCAGCGTTCCAGCACCGCCAGCCGGGAGGAACTCGACGCCGCGGACAGCAGCGAACAATCCTTGCGCGGCTGGGTTTTCACATTCACCGGCGCGTCCACGTAGCCGTACTCCAAGGTACGGACCAGATCGGAACGCCACACCTCGAGCCGTCGATCGCCCTGGGCGAGCACATAGGTGCCGTCCACCGACAGGCGCACGCTGTCGTCCATGTAGCTGCTGCGAGCGGTGCGGCGCGCACCGCTGTCGCCGGCCAGCATCGTCGCCTGGCTGCACCCGCGCTGGTCGCGGTACACGGCCACGACCATGCCGAACTGCGACTCCACCCCGCACAACGGCATGTCGCGGCGATACCGCCACACCTCGGCGCCGGTCGCCGGATCGCGACCGGTCACCGTGCCGTCCGCCGCCGTGACCACCGTGCCGCCCGCCACCAGGGCGCGGCCGGTCGCGTCGTCGGGGGCGTGCCACAGCTCCCGCAGCGCGGTGGGCAGTTGCTCGGCGGCGGGCGGGGTGGTCGCGGGCTGGGACGCCGTCACCGACTCGGTGCCGGTGGCGTCGCCCCGCGCCCACACGACGACCCCCGCCAGCGCCACCGCGACGGCGATGGCGACGGCGGCGATGATGTCGGCGCGCGTTCGCCGCTCGGGTGCGAGCACGACTGCGAGACTAGCGGATCCGGCGAGCTACGCCGAAGCCGACGACCCCGCCGTCACCTCCACCTGCTGCTCGCCCGCCGCCTTCTTCCTGGTCCGCTTCGGAGCGGGCTGCGCACCCGATTCGGGCTCGTCGGCCGTGCGGGTCCGCCGCCGTGGGGCAGCGCCCTCCGCCGACTCAGTCGCCTCGGTGTCAGCCGTCTTCCGCGTCCGGCGGCGCGGTGTGGCGTCGGCGTCGGTGGTTGCCGTCGCTTCGGTGTCGGCCGTCGTGGTGGTGGCCTTCCGGGTGCGGCGGCGTGGTGCCGGTTCGGCGTCGGCGGTTGCCGGTGCCTCGGTGTCGGCCGTCGTGGTGGCGGTCTTCCGGGTGCGGCGGCGTGGTGCCGGTTCGGCGTCGGTGGTTGCCGTCGCGTCATCGGCGGGTGCCTGCCCGGACGCCGGGGTATCGGCCGCGGCCGCGGGGTCGGCGGTCGAGACGGTCGCGGCACCGGTCTCGGCCGTCGCGGCGGCCGACTTCCGAGTGGCGCGGCGCCGCGGGGCCGGTGCCGCGTCGGCGGAGGCGGTATCCGCCGGAGCGGCGGCCGCGCTGCTTGCCGCTCCGCCATCAGCCGCAGTGCTCGCCGTCGGGGCGGTCAGGTCGGCCGTCGATGTGTCCGCCGCTTGGGCAGCGGTCAGATCGGCCGGTGCGGTGGTGACCTTGCGGGTGCGTCGGCGGGGTGCCGGTGCTTCCTCGCTCGGTGCCGCCGCTTCGCCGGTGCTCGCGGCCGCTGTCGCCGAGACCGCGTCGGTCGCGGTGGCCGCGGCTGGAGTTGCGGTGGTGGCCTTGCGGGTGCGTCGCCGGGGTGCCGGTGCTTCCTCGCTCGATGTCGCCGCTTCGCCGGTATCAGCGGTGGCCGTGGCCGCGACGACGTCTTCGGTGGCCGCCTTGCGCGTGCGTCGGCGCGGTGCGGGTGCTTCCTCGCTCGGCGCCGCCGCGTCACCGGCGTGCACCGGGTCCGAAGCCGAGGCCGCGTCCCCGGTGGTCGTGTCCGCGGCCGGAGTCGCCGAGGCGGCCTTGCGGGTGCGTCGGCGCGGTGCCGGTGTCTCCTCGCTCGATGTCGCCGCTGCGCCGGTGCTCCCGGTTGCCGAGGCGGCATCGGGCGTGCCGGCGTCGTTCGAGGCGGCGTCGGCCGAGGCGGCCGTGGCTGCCTTGCGCGTGCGTCGGCGGGGAGCGGCCTCGGTCGCCGCCGGAGCGGTGCCGATGTCACCCGCCGCCGGGGCGGTGCCGTTGTCACCCGCTGCCGGGGCGCTGTCGGCGGATGCCGTGCCGCTGCCGCTGTCGGCTGGAGCCGCGGCACTGCCGGTGTCCGCCGGGGCCGCGATGGTGCCGGCGTCGACCGTTGTCGCGGTGCCCGCCTCGGGTGCGGTCGCATCGGCCGTGCCGGCGGTGGCGGTGGCCGCGCGGGTGCGGGTGCGGCGGCGGGGAGCCGCGGGCGCGCCGGTTGCTTCCTCCGCGGTCGCTGCGGCAACCGCAGCGGTGGCATCGGCGGTGGCGTCGGTGGCGGCGCCTTCGGCCGAGTCGGCCGAGTCGGCCGGGCGGCTGTCGTCGGCCGTCGCGGTGCCCTTCCGGGTCCGGCGTCGGGCGGGACGTTCCGTCGCCCCCGTGGGCTCGGCGACCGTCGGTTCCGCGGCGACCGTCGGTTCCGTATCGAGGCCGGCGGAGGTCGCGGTGGTGCCCGCCTCGTCGGCCGCGGTGACCGGGGTGGTCTCCGTCGGGGCCCGGCCGGTATCGCCGGCCGCCGAGTCGGCGGTCGAATCGACCTGCTGCACAACGGCATTCGCTTCGGACGACGACCCGCGCCGCCGACGCCTGCGCTTGCGCCGCGACGACGAACCACCTTCGCCGCCGCCGTGCTCCTGGCTCTGCGACGGTGTCGGGGCCGCGTCCGCTACCGCCGCGGTCTCGTCCAGCGGTTCACCGTTCTCGGCGGCACCGTTCGGGGACACACCGTCCGGTGCGCCACCGTTCTGCGTCGCATCGATCGGCTTGCCACGCAGCGTGCGCCTGCGGTTGCGCTTGCGCGGGGTGCGGGCCGGACGCTCGGCGACGGTCTCGTCCGCGGTGCGTGCCGGGGCGGCGCGGCGGACCTTGCCGGTGACCCCTTCGGGAATGCCCAGATCCGAAAACAGGTGAGGGGAGCGCGAATACGTCTCGACCGGTTCCGGGATGCCGAGGCCGAGGGCGGCGTCGATGGCGGCCCAGCGGTTGAGCTCGTCCCAGTCGATGAGGGTCACCGCGACGCCGGTGCGGCCCGCTCGGCCGGTGCGGCCGATGCGGTGCACGTAGGTCTTCTCGTCCTCGGGGCACTGGTAGTTGATGACGTGGGTGACGTCGTCGATGTCGATGCCGCGCGCGGCGACATCGGTCGCGACGAGCACGTCGATGACGCCCTTGCGGAACTTGTCCAGCGCCTTCTCGCGCTGCACCTGCCCGAGATCGCCGTGCACGGCGCCGACGGCGAAACCGCGCTCGGCCAGGTCGTCGGCCACCTTCTGGGCGGTGCGTTTGGTGCGGGTGAAGATCATGGTGGCGCCGCGCCCCTCGGCCTGCAGCACCCGTGCGATCAGTTCGGCCTTGTCCAGCGCGTGCGCGCGGTAGACGAACTGCGCGGTGCGGTCGTGCACGGCCGAATCGTGCGGCTCCTCGGCCCGGATGTGGGTCGGGCGGGTGAGGAACGTGCGGGCCAGGGTGATGATCGGGCCCGGCATGGTGGCCGAGAACAGCATGGTCTGCCGCTTGGCCGGGACCATGGTGAGGATGCGCTCGATATCGGGCAGGAAGCCCAGATCCAGCATCTCGTCGGCCTCGTCGAGCACCAGCACGCCGATCTTGCCGAGGATGAGGTGGTTCTGCTTGGCCAGATCGAGCAGGCGGCCGGGCGTGCCGACGACCACGTCGACGCCCTCGCGCAGCGCGGCGATCTGGGAGTCGTAGGGTCGGCCGCCGTAGATGGCGGTCACCTTCAGCGCGCCCTTGTGGTTGCGCAGGTACTTGCCCGCTCGCACCAGATCGTCGGTGACCTGGATGCACAGCTCCCGGGTCGGCACGATCACCAGCGCGCGCGGGGTGCCGTCCAGGGGCGTGGTGCCGGAGTCGGCGGTGGCGATGCGGTGCAGCAGCGGCACGCCGAAACCGAAGGTCTTGCCCATGCCGGTGCGGGCCTGGCCGATGAGGTCCTCGCCGGCCAGCGCCAGCGGCAGGGTGAGTTCCTGAATCGCGAAAGTGCGTTCGATGCCGATCTCGGCGAGCGCGCGCACGATTTCGTCGCGGACCCCCAATTCGGCGAAAGTCGGGGGAGTGTGAGTCGTGTCCAGTTCGGCGGTCAGCATCGTGTCCGTCAGACCGGGTTCCTGCTCGATGGTGATCTTGCTCAGGATCGTGCCTTTCCTCGTCATCGCGTCACGCGCGCACGAGGCGTGGGGCGGACCGGTCGGTCCACGACGACCACGTATCCGCCTGTGATACTCACCGGGGCCGCTGCCGGATGTACTCGCGTGCCGTGGTGGACGGCAGCTGCGCGGGCATTGTCGGCCCTGAGCAATCGGCGCGGCGCGGGGGTGATGCGGATCTGGTGCGCGCACATTTCCGGACAACGCAGCGGTCCGGCCACCTGGTGCGACCGGGCGGTCATCCGTGTGCGGACCGCCGTCCCGGCGTGCTCTTCGAGGTGGGCGCGGGAGCGAAATTCTCCGTTGTCCACCTTGATTGTAGCGTGATAATGTGCTCCGCCCGAATTCCCGGTCCGGTCATTTCCCCGCAAAAGTTCCGCCCCGGCTGACGTGCCCTCGATTTCCGGTGTGCGACAGACCGTTTCGGCCGCGCCGCGCGACCACGGCGGCCGGTCCGCGACACCGCCGGGACGGGGGCTTGCTGTAACCCTCGGTAGCGGGTTGTGAGAGATTCTTGCCGTGAGCCTCGCAGACACTCTCACCCTCGCCGCCCGCAACGCCTGGGCGCTGACCTTCGGTCCCGGGGTGGAAGCACCCGAACCGACCCGGTCCACCGTCCTCTGGGACGCCCCACACCGGGAGCTGCGCCGTTTCGAGCGCGACGAAGCCCGCGACGGCGCCGCGGCCGAGGGCACCGACCCGGTCCTGCTGGTGCCGCCGCTGGCCGCCCCCGCCTCCTGCTTCGACCTGCGCCCCGACCAGAGCCTGGCGCGCTTCCTGCTCGGCACCGGCCGCACGCCGTACGTGGTCGACTACGGCGAGATCACCTTCGCCGACCGCCGGATGGGTTTCGAGGACTGGATCAACGACATCCTGCCCGAGGCCGTGCTGCGCACCAGCGCCGATCGGGACGGCGCCGCCGTCGACCTGGTGGGCTGGTCGCTCGGCGGCACCCTGGCCCTGCTCACCGCCGCCGCGCATCCGCAGCTGCCGATCGGCTCGATCACCGCGGTCGGCTCGCCGCTCGACTACGACCGGATGACCGGCATGCCGCAGGTGCGCGCGGTCGCCAAGCTGGACGGCGGACTGGCCGTCTCCACCGCGGTCCGCGCCGCGGGCGGCATCCCCGCGCCGCTGACCCGGGCCGCCTACCGGGTCACCGCGTGGAACCGGGAACTGACCCGGCCGCTGTTCGTCGCGAGCAACATCGCTCGCACCGAGGCACTGGCCAAGATGGAGTCCATCGACCGCTTCATGGCGCAGATGCCCGGCTATCCCGGCCGGTTCTACGGGCAGCTGTGGGGCAGGCTGATCCTGAACAACGACATCGGCCGCGGCGTGCTGCGCCTGGGCGGACGCGAGATCGCGCTGGCGGCGGTGACGGCGCCGGTGCTGCTGGTCGGCGGGCCCGCCGACGTGATCACCCCGGCACCGGCGGTCGAAGCGGGCACCCGCACCCTCACCGGCGCGGCGTTCGTGCGCTACGAGACGGCGCCGGGCAGCCACCTGGGCATCCTCACCGGCGAAACCGCCCGCGAGACCACCTGGACCTACCTGGACGAGTTCCTCACCGAGGCGGCCACCATGCGCGAATCGGTGTCCTGACCCGCGCGGACCTTCGCGCGCCGCTACTCTTGGCGACATGGGAGCACAGTCATCCGCAGCGGTCGGTGTCTCGTCGTCGCAGCAGTCCGCGAGTCCGGCCATTCCCGCCGAACATCCCGGCGTGACCGAACTGTTCGCGGTGCTCGCCTACGGTGAGATCTCGGCCTTCTACCGGCTCGCGGAGGAAGCCAAGCTCTCGCCGACGCTGCGCGGCAAGGTCGCGGTGGCGGAGATGGCCGCGGCGGAGATGGCGCACTTCCGTACCCTGCAGCAGGCGATGGCCGAGCGCGGGGTGGACGTGTTCGACGCGATGGCGCCGTTCGTGCGAGCCCTGGACGACTACCACGCCTCCACCGATCCCTCGACCTGGCTCGAGTCGATGGTGAAGTTCTACGTCGGCGACGGGATCGCCGCGGACTTCTACACCGAGATCGCGGGCGCGCTCACCCCCGAGGTCACCGCGGTGGTGCGCGACGTGCTGGCCGAGACCAGCCACTCGGAGTTCGTGGTCGAGGAGGTGCGCCGGGCGGTCCGCGACAACCGCTCCGAGCGTGACCGGCTCACCCTGTGGGGCAGGCGCCTGCTCGGTGAGGCGATCACCCAGGCGCAGTATGTGATGGCCCAGCGCGACGAGCTCACCGAACTGGTGCTCTCCGCGACCGGCGACCTCAACGGCATCGCGGCGTTGTTCGAGCGCATGCAGGCCAGCCACGCCCAGCGCATGGCGGTGCTCGGCATCTGAGCGGCGCCGGGTTCGCTCAGAGCGCAGCGGTCGGTGTGCCGGGCCGGACACACGCTGCACTAGCCTGGTCCGGACAGCACAGAACTCAAGGTTCGGAGGTTGGCCGTGGAGGTCAAGATCGGTATTTCGGATAGCCCCCGCGAGCTCGTGATCACCAGCTCGCAGACGCCCGACGAGGTCGAGGCCCTGGTGTCCGAGGCACTGAGCGGCTCGACTGGCGTCGTGAAGCTCTCCGACGACAAGGGGCGCAAGTTCCTGATCCAGGCCGCCAAGGTCGCCTATGTGGAGATCGGCACCTCGACCGTCGGCCGGGTCGGCTTCGCCGCCGTCTGACTGTCGAAAACCACCGAGCCCTCGATGTTCCGAAACCGGAACGTCGAGGGCTCGTTTCGTGGGGTGGGCGGTCAGTGCCGCCGGTCGGACCCGTCCGCCTGTAGCGGCACGTGCGACAGGCCGCCCCAGGCGAGCGCGACGGTGGTGTCGACCGCCTCCTCCTTCGGGATCGGCCGATCCGCCTCCAGCCAGTAGCGCGCGGTGAACTGGCTGGCGCCGACCAGGCCGACGGCGAGGATGCGGGCGCGGTAGGGATCGAGACCGGAGTCGTGCGCGACCAGGTCGAACACCGCGTCGACGCACGCCTCGGTGGCCTGCTCGACCCGGCGCTGCACCTGCGGCTCGCTGGTGAGGTCGGATTCGAACACCAGCCGGAAGCCCTGCATCTCGTTGTCGACGAAGTCGAAGTAGGCCTGCACGGCCGCGCGCACCCGCTGCCGGTTGTCGGTGGTGGAGCGCAGCGCCTGGCGCACGCTCGACACCAGCATGTCGACGTAGTTCTGCAGCACCGCGATGTAGAGTTCGAGCTTGCTGGTGAAGTGCTGGTAGAGCACCGGCTTGCTGACCCCGGCGACCTGGGAGATCTCGTCCATGCCCGCGGCGTGGTAGCCGCGGAGCACGAAGACCTCGCTCGCCGCATGGAGTAGCTGCTGCCGCCGTTCGTCGCGCGGCAGCCTGGTGCCGCGTTTGGCCGGTGGCAGGGCATCGGACGACAGTCTGCGTGCCGTCATCCGGTCCACGAGGTCGGTCATATGTTCGCTCTCCCAGTCGATTCCCCGGGGCAAGACAGGGGTTGTACACCGGGTATCCACTGCACGATACCCGCTTGCGCCGTCGCCGCCGACCCGGGTGCGCGATGTGATCCACGCGGTGAGATATCTCGCAGTGCCCCGGGCGCAGTGGTGTGCGCCGACTTGTCCGGGTTGCGCACTGTGAGAACCTGGTGTTCGTGACCGACCGACCGGAAAGACCGTCCGGCGGCGGGCGCGATGCGCACCGCCCCGCCGGCACAGGCACGTCCGGTTCCGTGGTGTCCGACCCTGTAACGACGTCGGGTGCGGCATCGCGGCCGGGCGCGGCCGCCCGCAACGGCCGATCGCCGAGCTCCTCGACCGAACCGTGGCCGCGCACCGACGGCCCGCGTACGAAGGATCCGCGCACGAACGACCCGCGCAAGGACGCGCGCGGACGCGAGCAGGTCCAGGTCTACGACCCGCTCGGCGTCTACCAGCGCCCGGACCGCTCCCATCAGCCGTTGCGCGCCCGCTGGGACCCCACCGCCGCCGACGAGCACCGTCGCGGCCCGCGCCCGGATCGCGCGGCCAAGAAGCAGAGCGCCTTCGGACGATTCGTCTCCACCTACGGCTGGCGCGCCTACGCGCTACCGGTGCTGCTGGCGGTGACCGTGCTGGTGGGCGTCGACGCGGTGCGCGGCGGCCCGGACGGTGTGGGCGGCAGCGTGGTGCCCGGCTTCGGCCAGCTGAGCCCGCCCACGGTCGGCGGCGGTGTCATCGGTGCGCCGCCGGGGGACGGGAAGTTCCCCACCGATCTGCCCACCGGCGCGCTGCCCGACGGCGGCCCGTTCACCGAGAGCGGCGCGGGCACCTGGCGGGTCGTTCCCGGGACCAGCCCGGAGGTGGGCGCGGGCACCGAATACCACTTCACCTACACCGTGGAGATCGAGGACGGCGTGGACACCACCGGCTTCGGCGGCGACGCCGCGGTGGCCACGATGGTGGACAGCACCCTGGCCAACCCGAAGAGCTGGGCCCACGACCCCAAGTTCGCCTTCCGCCGCATCGATGCGGGCAACCCGGATTTCCGCATCTCGCTCACCTCGCGCCAGACCACCCGGACCGCCTGCGGCTTCGAGATCCCCATCGATTCCTCGTGCTACAACGCCGACCTGGACCGGGTGGTGCTGTCGGAGGCGCGCTGGGTGCGCGGGGCGCTGGCCTTCGAGGGCGACATCGGCTCCTACCGCCAGTACCTGATCAACCACGAGGTCGGCCACGCCATCGGCTACCACCAGCACCAGCCGTGCGAGACCGACGGCGGGCTGGCGCCGATCATGATGCAGCAGACCTTCGGCACCGACAACAACGCGATCGCCGCCCTCGACCCCGACGGCGTGGTGCCGATGGACGGCAAACGCTGCCGGTTCAATCCCTGGCCGTACCCGCGCGGCTGACCTCGCCCGCGGTGCGCGACCATACTGGGGAAGAACGGCGCGCGTCTCGACGTTGCACATCGGGATTCGGCCAATTCGATTCGAGGAGTCCTGGACGTGTCATCATCGAAGTCCCTGCCGCCACTGGTCGAGCCGGCCGCGGAACTGAGCAAGGACGAGATCGCCCGCTACAGCCGTCACCTGATCATCCCGGACGTCGGGGTGGACGGGCAGAAGCGTTTGAAGAACGCGAAGGTGCTGGTGATCGGCGCAGGCGGGCTGGGTTCGCCCGCGCTGCTGTACCTGGCCGCCGCGGGTGTCGGCACGCTGGGCATCGTGGAGTTCGACGAGGTCGATTCCTCCAACCTGCAGCGCCAGATCATCCACGGTGAGTCCGACATCGGCCGTCCCAAGGCCGACAGCGCGCGCGATTCCATCCTGGAAATCAACTCCGGCGTCGACGTGCGGCTGCACAAGATCCGGCTGGAGCCGGAGAACGCCGTCGAACTGTTCCGTGAGTACGACCTGATCCTGGACGGCACCGACAACTTCGCCACCCGCTACCTGGTCAACGACGCCGCCGTGCTGGCGGGCAAGCCCTACGTGTGGGGCTCGATCTACCGGTTCGAGGGCCAGGTCTCGGTGTTCTGGGAGGACGCGCCGGACGGGCGCGGCATCAACTACCGCGACCTGTACCCGGAGGCCCCGCCGCCCGGCATGGTGCCCTCCTGCGCCGAGGGCGGCGTGCTCGGCGTGCTGTGCGCGTCCATCGGTTCGATCATGGTGACCGAGGCGATCAAGCTGATCACCGGCATCGGCGACCCGCTGCTGGGCCGGCTGATGGTCTACGACGCACTGGACATGACCTACCGCACCATCAAGTTGCGCCGCGACCCGGACCGGCAGCCGATCACCGAGCTGATCGACTACGAGGCGTTCTGCGGCGTGGTGTCGGAGGAGGGCCAGGCCGCCGCGGCCGGCTCGACCATCACCGCCCGCGAGCTCAAGGAGCTGCTGGACGCGGGCAAGGAGATCGAGCTGATCGACGTGCGCGAGCCGGTGGAGTGGGACATCGTGCACATCGAGGGCGCGAAGCTGATCCCCAAGGACCGCATCCTGTCCGGGGAGGCGCTGTCCGAGCTGCCGCAGAACCGGCCGATCGTGCTGCACTGCAAGACCGGCATCCGGTCCGCGGAGGCATTGGCGGTGCTCAAGAACGCCGGCTTCACCGACGCCACGCACGTGCAGGGCGGAATCGTGGCCTGGGCCAACCAGATCGACCCGTCGCTGCCGGTTTACTGAGTCGCCCGGCACGGCCCCGTACCTCGGCCGATCGCGGACGCTGCGTCTCGGCGCGGCGCCCGAATCGGGCACCGGAGCGGCGTTACCGTACCGGTTGTGACTTCTGTGGAACCTCCCGAACACGTGCGCGCCACGTTCGGTCTGCGCGAGGTGACGCCGAGCTATCTCGGCGACTGGGACGGTGGCTGGCGCTGCGGTGACGTGGTGCTGTCCCCGGTCGCCGATCACGCCAGGGCGGCGTGGTCGGCCCGGGTGCGCGAGACGTTGCGGGTGGACGGCGTGCGGCTGGCCCGGCCCGTGCGGGCCACCGACGGCCGGTATGTGGTGTCGGGCTGGCGTGCCGACACCTATCTGGCGGGCAGCCCGGAACCCCGCCACGACGAGGTGGTGTCGGTGTCGCTGCGCCTGCACCAGGCCACCGCGCGGTTGGAGCGCCCGCGGTTCCTGGTACAGCCACCCATCGCGCCCTGGGTGGATGTGGACATCTTCGTCGCCGCCGACCGCGCCGCCTGGGAGCAGGTGCCGTTGCGCACCCTGCGCGCGGGCGGGATGGCCACGCCGACCTCCCCGGACGGGCACCGCAGCCTGGAGTTGATCGGTCAGCTGGCCACCCTGCGCAAGCCGGTGCGCAGTCCCGCGCAGCTGGTGCACGGTGATCTGTTCGGCACCGTGCTGTTCGAGGGTGCGGCGACGCCGGGACTGACCGACATCACCCCCTACTGGCGTCCGGCCGCGTGGGCGGCGGGCGTGGTGGTGGTCGACGCGCTGTCCTGGGGCGGGGCCGACGACGGTCTGCTCGAGCGGTGGTCGGACCTGCCGGAGTGGCCGCAGATGTTGTTGCGGGCGGTCATGTTCCGGCTCGCGGTGCACGCGTTGCATCCACGGTCGACGCCGCAGGCCTTCCCCGGCCTGGCGCGCACCGCGGACATGGTGCGCTTCCTGCTCTGACGTCCGGCGCCCCGGAATGCCCGAAGGCCGCCGCGCGTCCGGAGCCGAGCGGCGGCCGTCGAGCCTGATGAGAGGTCATACGTTGGCGTAGGCCAGCGAGGTGAACCGGCCGATCGCGAACGACGAGCGCAGGTAGTAGAACCAGGTCACCCCGGCCATCACCAGGAACGCCGCGGCGTAGGCCCAGAACGCGGGCGCCATGCTGCCGAAGTTGATGTTGGACAACCGCAGTGCCTGCTGGAGCAGGTAGCCGCCGGAGGCGCCGATCGCTCCGATCACGCCGATCGCCGCGCCCGCCTGCCGCTTGGCCGAGGCCGCCGCGTCGGCCGGGTCGATGCCGTGTTCGGCGGCGTACTTCTTGGATTCCGCGCTGAAGATGGACGGGATCATCCGGTAGGTCGAGCCGTTGCCGATGCCGGTGAGCACGAACAGCACCAGGAAGGCGATCAGGTAGAGCGGGAAGCTCTTCAGCTCCAGTGCCGCCATGATCGCGGCCACCGCGACCGCCATGCCGCCGAAGACGAACACGGTGATCCGTGCCCCGCCCACCTTGTCGGAGATCCAGCCGCCGAACGGACGGCTGAACGAGCCGACCAGCGCGCCGAGGAAGGCGAGGTTGCCCAGCGTGGTGATCCAGCCGATCCCGGCCAGGCTCGGGAAGTTGGCCTTGATCAGCGTCGGGAAGGCGAAGGAGAAGCCGATGAACGAGCCGAAGGTGCCGATGTAGAGGAACGACATCACCCAGGTGTGCCGGTTGGTCAGCGCGAGCTTGTAGGACTTCCCATCGGATTTCGCGGTGGCGATGCTGTCCATGTAGCGCAGCGCGCCGACCGTGGCGATCAGGATGAACGGCACCCATACCAGCACCGAGAGCGTGATGCCGAAACGGTAGCCGGCGGGGTCCTTCGCGGTGAGGTGGGTGCCGAGGGTGATCAGCAGCGGCAGCACCAGCTGGGTCTGCGCGACGCCGAGATTGCCTCCGGCGGCGTTGATTCCGAGCGCCGCGCCCTTCTTGCCCTCGGGGAAGAAGAACGAGATGTTGGCCATCGACGAGGAGAAGTTGCCGCCGCCGAATCCCGCCAGCGCCGCCAGCACCATGAACACCCACATCGGGGTGCCCGGCTGGTTGACGAACCAGGCCAGGCCCAGGGTCGGTACCAGCAGCATCGCCGCGCTGAACGCGGTGAAGGCGCGGCCGCCGAACCGTGGGATGGCGAAGGTGTAGGGAATGCGCAGGGCCGCGCCGACCAACGTCGGTGTCGAGGTGAGCAGCAGTGCGTTGCTCACCGCGACCGGGTTGCCCTGGCCGAGTCCGGCCAGGAACGGGAAGCCCGCCGCGCCCATGCTGGTGACGACGGTGCCCCAGATGACCCAGACACTGAAGCCCAGGTTCTCGGCGAACACCGAGAAGGCGAGATTCTTTCGCGCGGTGCGCTTTCCGCCGGCTTCCCAGAATTCGGGATTGTCCGGCTCCCAGTGTTCGAGCCAGCGTCCGCGCGTGTGGTGCGTGAACACCGGTGTGCCCGGCTGCCGGCCGGTGGCTGCGGCTGTGGCGGTCATCGGCTTCCTCTCGACGCCTCGTGATCGGTCGAGTCGACGGTAGAAGCCGGTTGTTGCGGGCCCGTGGCCTTCGATTGCGTTCCCGGCAATTCCCACTCACATCGCGGGCGCGCACTCGGTGACCGGTTGGTTACGTCGGTGCCGCACCGCGGGACCGGTCGGCATTCAGCGGTCGGGGTACTCGGCGATCAGTCCGGCGAGAAAGCAGCGCGCCGCCTGCGCGGCGCGGTCGGCGTCGCCGTCGATCACGGCCTGGACGAGTTCGCGGTGCTCGGCATCGTAGGAGGCGTCGGATCGGGACGTGCGCGAACGGATCACCTGCTCGATGGTGGGCAGCAGCGAGTCGTAGAACTCGAGGTACACCGCGTTGTGGCTGGCGACCACGATGGCGCGGTGCAGTTCCACGTCGGCGGTGATCGCGGGGTGGTTGTCCTCGTCCCAGGCCTGGCCGCTGCGTTCGTCGAGCAGCGTGCGCAGGGCGGTGATGTCGGCCTCGTCGCGGCGGCGGGCGGCCAGTGCGGCGGCGGTGGTGTCCAGGGCCAGTCGCAGCTCGAGGACGTCGCGTTCCTCGGCGTCGGCGAAGTACTTGCCGAGCGTGCCGCCGACCTCGGAGGCGGCGATGACGTAGGTGCCCGAGCCCTGGCGGCGTTCGAGCATGCCCGCGTGCACCAGGGCCTGGACGGCCTCGCGCACGGTGTTGCGGCCGGTGCCGGTGAGCTCGGTGAGCTCGGGCTCGGTGGGAATGCGCGAGCCGATCGGCCAACGGCCGGAACGAATCTCGGCACGCAGCTGTTCTGTTACCTGGGCGATGAGGCTGGTGCGCCGAACGGGTTGCACTGGAACAGGGTACAGCCCGGAACGACCAGCTTGCTCTTGTCGTCCGGTCATCCTATGATTTCTCGGTGACAGCGACCTACTCTCCGGACACCGCGACCCCCGACACCACCCGCGAACGCAAGCGCGCCCTGCTCGAAGGCCGCCTGCTGGTGCTGGCCGCGATCGTGATGTCGGCCTCGGTACTGCGTGTCGCGGTCACCGCGTTCAGTCCGCTCGCCGAGCGCATCGGCGCGGAGATCGGCTATTCGACCGCGGTCGTCGGCGTCTTCGGCATGATCCCCACCGCCATGTTCGCCGTCTCGGGCCTGCTCACCCCGGCGCTCGTGCGCCGCATCGGCCTGGAACGCACCGCCCTGATCGCCATGCTGCTGGCCGGCGCGGGCATGCTCGTGCGCGCGCTGATGAGCAGCACCGCCGGGCTGCTGGTCTTCTCCGCGGTGGCCCTCGGTGGCATGGGCATCGGCAACGTGGTGATCCCGCCCCTGGTCAAGCGCTACTTCCCGGACCGGCTCGCGGTGCTCAGCTCGCTCTACATCACCATGGTGCAGATCGGCACCGTGGTGCCCGCGCTGATCGCGGTCCCCGTGGCCGATTCGCACGGCTGGCGGATCTCCATCGGGCTGTGGGCCCTGCTCGGCTTCGCCGCCGCGCTGCCCTGGCTCGGGGTGCTGCGCGGCCGCAAGGGCCACGACGTCGCCGACACCACCGCCCTGCCGGCGGGCGGGCCCGCGCCCGGGCGGGTGTGGCGCTCGCCGGTGGCCTGGGGCATGGCGGGCATGTTCGGCATGACCTCGCTGACCACCTACGCGGTGTTCGCGTGGCTGCCGCGCGTGCTCGCCGACGCGGGCGCCGGTGATGCCTTCGGCGGCACGATGGTGGCGCTGTTCGCGCTCGTCGGCCTCGTCGCCGCGCTCTCGGCGCCGACCGTGGTGGCGCGGCTGGCCAACCCGTTCCCCGTGGTGGTGGGCTGTGCGGCGCTGTTCCTCATCGCCTTCACCGGTCTGCTGGTGGCGCCGATGGGCGCGCCCGTGCTCTGGGTGGTGATCCTCGGACTCGGACCCAGCACCTTCCCGATGGCGCTGACGCTGATCAACATGCGCACCAAGACGCCGCAGGGCTCGGCGGCGCTGTCCGGGTTCACCCAGGGCGTCGGGTACGCGGTCGCCTGCGTCGGCCCGCTGCTGTTCGGCATGTTGCACACCGCCACCGGCGGCTGGCTCGCGCCCTTCGGGATGCTCACCGTGGCGGTCCTGGTGCTGCTGGCCGGCGCCTGGCAGGCGTGTAAGCCGCGCATGCTCGAGGACACCTGGCACTGAGCCGTTGCGCACCTGAAGAACCCCGCGGGCCGCGCGACCGCGCACAGCGGTTGCGCGGCCGTGCGCGAGCGCGCATGCTGTCCAGGTCACACTCACAGCCGCCCGACCGCGGTTCGCGCCCGTTCGTGACGCGCTGAAAACCGCTGTGTCACACGGGCGAAACATCGGCGCCGAACTCACCCGAGCGCGCCGTCGCGGGTGAGCAACCGTTGATTCGGCCGTCATGTACGGCAGCATTTCGGCAATACCCGCTCCCTACCGTTGGGGCCAACCGATTTTGGGAGGCCCTTGTTGAGCACGCTGACGCGTAACCGCAACATCGAGCACTGGGATGCCGAAGACGTCGAGGCATGGGAGGCCGGTGGCAAGCACATCGCCCGGCGCAACCTGATCTGGTCGGTCTTCGCCGAGCACGTCGGATTCTCGATCTGGTCGATCTGGTCGGTGATGGTGCTGTTCATGCCCGCCGAGAAGTACGGCATCGACGCGGCGGGCAAGTTCTTCCTGATGGCGGTGCCGACCCTGGTCGGTGCGGTGCTGCGCATCCCCTACACCGTCGCCACCGCCCGCTTCGGTGGCCGCAACTGGACCGTCTTCTCGGCGTTGCTGCTGCTGGTGCCCACGCTGCTGACGCTGTACTTCATCAACCAGCCCGGCACCTCGTACACCACCTTCCTGGTGGTGGCGGCCTTCGCCGGTGTCGGTGGCGGCAACTTCGCCTCGTCGATGACCAACATCAACGCCTTCTACCCGCAGCGGCTCAAGGGCTGGGCGCTCGGGCTGAACGCCGGCGGCGGCAACATCGGCGTGCCGGTCATCCAGCTGATCGGCCTGCTGGTCATCGCCACCCTCGGCAACGAGTACGCCAGCCTGATCTGCGCGATCTACCTGGTGCTGATCGCGATCACCGGCCTGGGCGCCGCGCTGTACATGGACAACCTGCGCAACCAGAAGGCCGACCTGTCCGACATGGTGACCGCGCTGAAGGTGCCGCAGTCCTGGGCGATCGCGTTCCTCTACATCGGCACGTTCGGATCGTTCATCGGCTACAGCTTCGCCTTCGGCCAGATCCTGCAGATCAGCTTCAAGGCCGGTGGCGACACCGCCGCGCAGGCCGCGCTGCACGCCGCCCAGATCGCCTTCATCGGCCCGCTGCTCGGCTCACTGGCCCGCCCCTACGGCGGCAAGTGGGCCGACCGGATCGGCGGCAGCCGCGTCGCGCTGGTCACCTTCGGCGCGATGATGGCCGCGGCCGCGCTGGTGATCGGGGCCAGCACCGTGGCCGACGGCAACGGCGGCGTCGCAGGCGGCGCGGTGATGGCGGTGCTCGTGATCGGTTTCGTCGCCCTGTTCGTGCTCTCGGGCATCGGCAACGGCGCGGTCACCAAGATCATCCCGTCGGTGTTCGACGCCAAGTCGCGCAGCCTCGACCTGAGCCCCGCCGATCGGGCCGCCTGGTCGCAGAACACCTCCGGCGCGCTGATCGGTTTCGTCGGCGCCATCGGAGCGCTGGGCGGCGTCGGCATCAACCTGGTCCTGCGCTCCTCCTACGCCTCGACCAACTCGGCCACCACCGCGTTCTGGGTCTTCCTGGCCTTCTACGTGGTGTGCGCCGCGGTCACCTGGCTGGTCTTCCTGCGCCGTCCGAGCCTGCGCTCGGTGGCCGACGACGATGTGGTCGTCGAGGCCGAGGCCCTCGTTCGCCGCGCCGAACAGGCCGTTCCCGCCACCTCGTCCGTCCCGTCGGCCCGCGCCTGACGCCCGCATCCATTCCTGGGAGGTCCACATGAACCCCGCAACCACCGAGCGCAAGACCGTGGTGGTCGTCGGCCACGGCATGGTCGGGCACCGCTTCGTCGAGGCGCTTCGCTCCCGCGACGAGTCCGGCACCTGGCAGGTCGTGATCCTGAGCGAGGAACGGCTGCCCGCCTACGACCGGGTCGGGCTCTCGTCCTACGTCGGCGCCTGGGACCCGGCCGCGCTGGCGCTGCCCGGCAACGACTACGCCGGTGACGACCTGGTGGAGCTGCGGCTCGGCCAGCGCGCCGAGGCCATCGACCGGCAGGCGCGCAAGGTCACCACCTCCACCGGCGAGACCATCGGCTACGACGCGCTGGTGCTGGCCACCGGCTCCTACGCCTTCGTCCCGCCGGTGCCCGGCCACGACCTCGACGGCTGCTTCGTCTACCGCACCATCGACGACCTGGACGGCATCCGCGCCACCGCCGAGGCGGCCGGGCCCGGTGCGCACGGCGTGGTCATCGGCGGTGGCCTGCTCGGCCTGGAGGCGGCCAACGCGCTCAAGCTGCTCGGGATGACCCCGCACGTCGTCGAATACAACAACCGCCTGATGCCCGCCCAGGTCGACGAGGGCGGCGGCGCCATCCTCGAGCGCCTGGTGACCGATCTCGGCCTGACCGTGCACACCGGCGTGGGCACGCAGTCCATCGAGCGCGCCGAGGACGGCACGCTGCGGCTGACGCTGTCCGACGACTCCACCATCGATGCCTCGATGGTGGTGTTCTCCGCGGGCATCCGCCCCAACGACCGGATCGCCCGCGAAGCCGGGCTCGAGGTCGGCCCGCGCGGCGGCATCGTCACCGACCTGTCGCTGCAGACCTCCGACCCGAACATCTGGGCCGTCGGCGAATGCGCCGCGGTCGAGGGCACCTGCTACGGCCTGGTCGCCCCCGGCTACACCACCGCCGAGATCGTCGCCGACCGCCTGCTGGGCGGCCGGGGCGAATTCCCGGGCGCCGACATGTCCACCAAGCTCAAGCTGATGGGCGTGGACGTGGCCAGCTTCGGCGACGCGCACGGCGTCACCGAGGGCGCGCTCTCGGTGGTGCTGCACGACGCCGCCAAGGGCACCTACGCCAAGCTCGTCGTCTCCGACGACGCCACGACCCTGCTGGGCGGCATCCTGGTCGGCGACGCCAGCCAGTACGCCGCGCTGCGCCCGCTCGTCGGCCGCCCGCTGCCCGCCGCACCGGCGGCGCTGATCTCGCCCGCCGGCGCGGAACTGGGCGCCGACGCGCTGCCCGACGACGCGCAGATCTGCTCCTGCAACAACGTCTCCAAGGGCGCGATCTGCGGCGCGATCGCCGAGGGCGCCTGCGACATCCCCGCGATCAAGAGCTGCACCACCGCGGGCACCTCCTGCGGCGGCTGCGTGCCGATGCTGAAGAAGCTGCTCGAGCAGTCCGGCGTGGCGATGTCCAAGGCGCTGTGCGAGCACTTCGAACAGTCGCGCGCCGAACTGTTCCAGATCGTCCAGGTGACCGGCATCCGCACCTTCTCCGGCCTGATCGCCAAGTACGGCAAGGGCAGCGGCTGCGACATCTGCAAGCCGACCGTGGCCTCCATCCTGGCCTCGACCTCGAGCGATCACATCCTCGACGGCGAGATGGCCGCGCTACAGGACACCAACGACCACTTCCTGGCCAACCTGCAGAAGAACGGCACCTACTCGGTGGTGCCGCGGATGCCCGGCGGCGAGGTCACCGCCGAGCAGCTGATCACCATCGGCGAGGTGGCCAAGGAGTTCGGCCTCTACGTCAAGGTCACCGGCGGCCAGCGCATCGACCTGTTCGGGGCGCGGGTGGAGCAGCTGCCGCGGATCTGGCAGCGGCTGGTGGACGCGGGCATGGAATCCGGCCACGCCTACGGCAAGTCGTTGCGCACCGTGAAGAGCTGCGTGGGCTCCACCTGGTGCCGCTACGGCCAGCAGGACTCGGTGGGCATGGCGGTGCTGCTCGAAAAGCGTTACCGCGGACTGCGTTCCCCGCACAAGCTGAAGCTGGCGGTGTCGGGCTGCGCCCGCGAATGCGCCGAGGCCCGCGGCAAGGACGTCGGCGTGATCGCCACCGAGAACGGCTGGAACCTCTACGTCGGCGGCAACGGTGGCCTGACCCCCAAGCACGCGGTGCTGCTGGCCGGCGAACTCGACGACGAGACGCTGATCCGCTACATCGACCGCTACCTGATGTTCTACATCCGCACCGCCGACCGGCTGCAGCGCACGGCGCCCTGGCAGGAGGCGCTCGAGGGCGGCATCGACTACCTGAAGCAGGTGATCTGCGAGGACAGCCTCGGCATCGCCGACGAGCTGGAGGCGGCGATGGCCCGCCACGTCGAGGGGTACAAGGACGAATGGGCCGCGGTGCTCGAGGACGAGGAGAAGCTCGCCCGCTTCGTCTCCTTCGTCAACGCGCCGGAGGAGGCCGACCCGACCATCGCCTTCGACGACAGCGGCGAGCGCAAGGTGCCGGTGCTGCTCGGCATGCCGGAGGTGGCGCCCCGCGTGGAATCCGTCACAGCCGCGCAGGCGAAATAACGGCTTAACGACGCGGAAACAGGACGCCGGTACCAATGAACCAGGCGTTCGGAGGAGGAACCCGATGACCGTAATCGACACACCCAGCATCTCGCCCGCCACGGCCACCGGTTGGACGCAAGCCTGCCGACTCGATTTCCTGATCCCCGGCCGCGGTGTCGCGGTGCTGCTGCGCGGCGGACGGCAGGCCGCGCTGTTCCTGCTGCCCGACGGCACGCTCTACGCCGTCGGCAACATCGATCCGTTCGGCCGCGCGGCGGTGATGTCGCGCGGGATAGTCGGCGATCGCGGCGGTGTGCCCGTCGTCGCCTCGCCACTGCTCAAGCAGGCGTTCTCGTTGCTCGACGGGCACTGCCTGGACGACGAATCGGCGGCGCTGCCGGTGTATGCGGTGCGCGTCGACGACGGCATCGTCTCGGTATCCAACGAGCCGGTCGCGCTCGAATCCTCGGACGGATGAACCACCTATGAGCACTATCGACGCGGGCGCCCCCCTCGCCGGATTCACCGTCGGCATCACGGCGGCGCGGCGCGCCGAGGAATTCGCCACCCTGTTGACCCGGCGGGGCGCGACCATCGTGTCCGCACCGGCCATCCGCATCATTCCGCTGGCCGACGACACCGAACTCGAGCGGGTCACCCGCACGCTGGTCGCCGAACCGCCGCAGATCGCCGTGGCCACCACCGGCATCGGTTTCCGCGGCTGGATGGAGGCCGCCGAGGGCTGGGGGCTGGCCGAGGACCTGCGCGGCACCCTGGCCGGGACCAGGTTGCTGGCCCGCGGCCCGAAGGCCAAGGGCGCCATCCGGGCCGCCGAACTGCGCGAGGAGTGGTCGCCGGCCTCGGAATCCTCCGCCGAGGTACTCGACCACCTGCTCGCCGAAGGCGTGGAGGGGGTGCGGATCGCGGTGCAGTTGCACGGGGCCACCACCGAATGGGAGCCGGTGCCCGACTTCTGCGAGGTGTTGCGCTGCGCCGGCGCCGATGTGGTGCCGGTGCCGGTGTACCGCTGGATTCCGCCCGCCGACCAGGGGCCGATGGATCAGCTGATCGAGGCGATCGTCACCGCGAGCCTGGACTGCGTGACCTTCACCAGCGCGCCCGCGGTGGCCTCGATGCTGATGCGCGCCAAGGAAACCGGGCTGCTGGAAGGCGTGCTGCACGCCCTGCGCACCCGGGTGCTGCCCGCGTGCGTCGGCCCGATCACCGCCGCGCCGCTGGAAGAACTCGGCGTGCCGACCTCCATGCCCGGCCGGGCCAGGCTGGGCGCGCTGGCCCGCCATGTGGCCGAGGAACTGCCGCGCCGCGCCAACCGCATCCAGGCCGCCGGACACACCATCAGTGTGCGCGGTGGGTGCGTGGTCGTCGACGGACAGGTGCGCCAGCTCGCGCCTGCCCCGATGGCGTTGATGCGCTCGCTGGCCCGCCAGCCCGGCCGCGTGGTCTCGCGCGAAGACCTGCTCGCCGCGCTGCCCGGCGGCGGTGAGGACACGCACGCGGTGGAGACCGCCATCGCCCGCCTGCGCGCCGGACTCGGCACGCCCAAGGCGATCCAGACCGTGGTCAAGCGCGGCTACCGGCTGGCGCTCGACACCGCCGACTGCGCCGACGACAACGCCGTGCCGCCGCGCGCGCCCGCCCGCACCCCGTCGGTGGGCACCCCGCTGCGGTCGGCGCGGTACGCGCAGCCGTTGGGGTCGTGGTGAACGCGCCCGCCCTGGTGCTGGTCGCGCACGGCACCAGGAGCACCCGGGGGGTCGAGATGATCGCCGCGCTCGCCGAGGCGGTCTCGCGGGAGCTGCGCGGACCGGTGGTGCGCACCGCGTTCGTCGACGTGCTCGGCCCTTCGCCCGCCGAGGTGCTGCGGGACCTGCGCGCCACCGCGCCGGGCACGCCCGCCGTGGTGATTCCGGCCTTCCTGGCCTCGGGTTATCACGTCTACCAGGACGTTCCGCGGGAAGTGGCGGAGAGCGCGCATCCGGCCGCGACGGTGACCCCGGCGATGGGGCCCGATCCCGCGCTGGCCCGGATCATGGCGCTGCGCGTGCGGGCGGCCGGCTGGCGGCCCGGCGACGCGGTCGTCGTCGCGGCGGCCGGATCCTCCGATCCGCGCGCGCGGGCCGACGTGCGCCGCGCGGCCGCGCTGCTGGCCGAGCAGCTGCACGCGCCGGTGCGGATCGGTTACGTGGCCACCGGCGCGCCGCGGGTCCCGGAAGTGGTTGCCGATCTTCGCGATTCGGGCGCCGACCGGGTGTTCGTCGCCTCCTATCTGCTGGCGCACGGGCTGTTCCAGCAGCGCCTGCACGAGGCGGGCGCGGACGGTGTGGCGGCGCCGATCGGCGTGCATCCCGCCGTCGTCCGGTTGCTGGCCGAGCGCTACCGCACTGCCGCGGCCGAATCCGTCGCGGTGCGGGTGCGCTGAATTCTCCTCGCGGTTCGCCCCTTTCCGGCGCGGCGCGGACTACCCTCGGAGACATGGCCGAGCGGGAGCGCGTGCCGGAGCGGGCACGGGAGCGAATACTGCGCGATCACGCGCGCACCGTCGCGCGCCGGGTGGCCTCGGGCGCGGCATGCGAGGTGACCGTGGCGGGCAGGCGGCTGTCGGTGCTGGCGCCGCGGCGAAAATCCTGCCCCGACTGGGCCCGGCTGCGGGTCGCGGTGCCGCACGCCGAATCCCTGCGGCCCCGGCTCGATCACGCCCTGACCCTGGCCGCGCGCGACGAGCGCCCCGACGGGCCCGCGCTCTGACACGCCGAGCCGACGAGCGGCGATGACGAAAGCCGGACACACCGTCTGCCGGTGCGCGAGACTGGTGGCATGCGTCGGCTCGTGAGCTGTTCGATTGCTGTCCTGGCGCTGTGCGCCGCCCTCCTCACCGCACCCACGGCCGCCGCCGCGCCCGGCTCGGCCATCCTCGACGTGCGCCCCCTGGGCGGCAGGCAGCTCGAGGTCGTGGTGCATTCGGCGGCGATGAACCGCCCGATCACCCTGTGGATGTCGCACCCCGGTCCCGGCGCACCCGCCCTCTACCTGCTCAACGCGGTCGACGGCGGCGAGGACGGCGGCCCGTGGATGAACCGCACCGATGTGGCCGCGTTCTTCGCCGACAAGAACGTCAACGTGATCGTGCCGATGGGCGGCCGCGCCAGCTACTACACCGACTGGGTCGCCGACGACCCGGTGCTCGGCCGCAACAAGTGGAGCACCTTCCTCACCGCCGAGCTGCCGCCGTTGCTGGAACAGCGGTTCGGTATGACCGGCCGCAATGCCGTTGCCGGGCTGTCGATGTCGGCCACCTCCGCGCTGAACCTGGCGCTCGACGCCCCCGGCCGCTACCAGGCGGTCGGCGCCTACAGCGGCTGTGCCCGCACCAGCGACCCCGCCGGTCGCGCCCTCATCTACGCCGAACTCGCCGTGTTCGGCGCCAACGCCACCAACATGTGGGGCGGCCCCGACAGCCCGCTGTGGGCCGCCCACGACCCGGTGCTGCGCGCGGAAGAACTGCGCGGACTGGCCATCTACGTCTCCGCGGGTGACGGCCGACCGGGCAGGCACGAAACCCTCACCGCGCCCGGCATCGACGGCAACCCGATCGACCTGCTCGACCGCATGGTCGTCGGTGGCCTGATGGAGACGGTGATCGGCGGCTGCACCCGCCCGCTGGTCGACCGCCTCACCAGCCTGGCCATCCCCGCCACGCTCGCGCTGCGTCCCGGCACCCATTCGTGGCCGTACTGGCAGGACGACCTGCACGACTCCTGGCCGATGTTCGCCGCCGCCATCGGCGCCTGACCACACCGCGCGAGGACTCCCATGCCTTTCGATCCCGACCTCGCCGAGCGGCTGCGCGCCGTGCTCGCGGGCACGCCCGCCCTGGCCGAGAAGCGCATGTTCGGCGGTCTGGCCTTCCTCGTCGGCGGCAACCTCGCGGTCGCGGCCAGCCATGACGGCGGTCTGCTGGTGCGGGTCGACCCCGCCGAGGGGGAGCGCCTCCTCGACGACCGGCGCGTCATGCCGATGGTGATGGGCGGGCGCGAGATGCGGGGCTGGCTGCGGGTCGCGCCCGCCGCCGTCGACACCGACGCGGCCCTGCGGGCCTGGGTCGACCGCGGCGTGTTCTACGCGCGATCCCTGCCCCCGAAGTAGCCGCGAGACGATCGCCGGAAAAAAATCGCGGAGATGTGTCGAGGGGCCGGTGGTGGCTCCGACCGAAGGGTGACAGCACGGGCGGCAACGCCCACCCACCCTGACACGAGGAGCGACATCATGAGCGTCACCACCTTCTTCTGGTTCGACTCGCAGGCCGAGCAGGCGGCCGACACCTACGTCGGGCTGATCCCCGGCTCGCGCGTCATCGACGTGACCCGCAATCCCGACGGCTCGGCCTTCATCGTCACCCTGGAACTGGACGGGCACCCGGTCACCTTCATGAACGGCGGCCCCGGCCACCCCCAGACCGACGCCGCGTCCCTGCAGATCGTGGTCGACACGCAGGAGGAGGTCGACCGCCTGTGGGACGCGCTCACCGACGGCGGCGCCCCCGGCCCCTGCGGCTGGCTCGTCGACCGCTACGGCATGCACTGGCAGGTCGTCCCCGCCGCCCTCCCCACCCTCCTGTCCGGCCCCGGCGCCCCCGCCGTCGCCACCGCCCTGCGCACCATGACCAAGATCGACCTGAAAACCCTCCAGGACGCGGCCGAGGGGTGAACATCGGTGGGCTCCGTCGGGTTTCGACGGGGCCCACCGATGGTTCAGCGCCAGTGCTCCGGGGTCACCGGGGCGTCCCAGGCCCGCGCGTAGCGGCGGGTGTCGGGGGCGTTGGTCTCCTTGGCTCGGTAGACGATGTAGGGGCGGGTGAGGTAGCCGACGGGGGCGCTGAACATGTGCACCAGGCGGGTGTAGGGCCAGACGGCGACCAGGGCGAGGACGACCAGGCCGTGCAGCTGGAAGGTCCAGGGCGTGTCGACCATGAGCTCGGGTTGCGGGTCGAGGGTGAACAGGCTGCGGAACCAGGGGGAGACGGTGGCGCGGTAGTCGTAGGTGCCCCACAGCAGGTTGCTGCCCCAGGTGTTGAGCAGGCCGGTGACCAGGGCGGCGGCCAGCAGGACGTACATCACCTTGTCGTTGGTGGTGGTGGCCTTGCGCACGGCGGGCACGGTGACCCGCCGGTACAGCAGGATCGCCACTCCGGCCAGCACCGCCGCGCCCGCGATCGATCCGGCCCCCACGGCGATGACGTGGTAGGTGTGTTCGGAGATCCCCACCGCGCTCGTCCACGACGCCGGGATCAGCACGCCGAGCACGTGCCCGAAGAACACACCGAGCATGCCGAAGTGGAACAGCGGGCTGCCCAGCCGCAGCAGCCGCGACTCGTAGATCTGCGAGGAGCGGGTGGTCCAGCCGAACTGGTCGTTGCGGTAACGCCAGATGTGGCCGAGCACGAACGAGGTGATCGCGATGTAGGGCAGGATCAGCCACAGTTCGGCGGGCAGGTTGGGGCTGGCGTTCATCGGCGGCCTTCCGAGTGCGTGAACAGGGTGGGGTCCATGGCGAAGGGTTCGAGCCCCACCTCCTCCTCCGGTGGGCCCTGCGCGGCGAGTTCGGCGATGCGCCGCCGGTCGGCGGTGGTCGGCGGCGGCAGGGTCGCCAGCACCGCGGCCAGCGCGCCCGCATAGGGCGAACCGTTGTCGGACAACGACAGTCGCAGCAGTTCCAGCACCGGCACGTGCTCGCCGAGCAGCCGCTCGCCGCCGACCGGGTCGACGGTGGCGGCGAATTCGAGCAGCACCGGCAGGTGATCGGGCAGCTCCTGCTCGCCCGGGTCCACCCCGGCGTGCCGGTAGGCGTGCTTGAAGCGCAGCAGCGCCATGCCGCGCTTGCGGGTGTCGCCGTAGGCGTAGAAGGTCAGGTGCAGGCTGGCGCGCTTGCGCAGGTCGAAGGTCGCGACGTAGTCGGCGGCCAGGTCCAGCGGCGGCGTCACCCGTAGGTGGGTGAGCAGCGCGTCCAACGGACCGCGCACCGGGTCGGGCAATTCCGTTGCCGCTGCGGTCAATTCGTCGAGCAGTTCGAGCAGCGGCGGGCCGGGATAGTCGAGCGCGAGCGCGGCCAGCCGCCAGACCAACCGCCGATCGCGCTCGGACATCGCCACCGCGGGCTCGGGCCTGCGGCGCAGTTTCAGCAGGCTCACAACGGCGCTCCCGTCACGTCGGGGGAGTGCGCGGCGGAGTCGGCGGCGGCGCCGTTGCCGCCACCGACCCCGTGCCCGGCGGCGCTGCCGTGCCCGTCCGCCGAACCGTTCGGCGAGGGCACCAGCCCCGCGGTGCTCTTGCCGTCCCAGTTCAACAGGTTGATCCGCCCCGACTTGCCCGCGGGCGCGGCCTCGTTGGTGTCGGTGAGATGGAACTTCTCCACCATCTGGTCGAAGGCGGTCATCCCCGGCCCGCCGTCGGTGTCGAGGCTGCACCCGGTGGCCAGCGAGTCCAGTTCGTGGGCGCGCGCGGTGGCGCCCTGCGGGATGACGTACCGGTCCTCGTACTTGGCGATGGCCAGCAGTCGGTACAGCGCCTCGATCTCCTCCGGCTCCAGCCGCACCGACGGCGCGATCGCCGGATCGGGCTCCTCGCCGAGGTTCACCGAGCGCATGAACGAGCGCATGCCCGCCAGTCGCTGCAACGCCGCCCGCACCGGACCCACCTCACCGGCGGTGAACAGTTCGGCCAGGTACTCCACCGGGATGCGCAGTGCGTCGATCGCGCCGAACAGGTTGCGCGCGTCCTCACCGTCGTGGCCGGTCTCGGTGAGCACGTCCACCACCGGCGACAGCGGCGGCACGTACCAGACCATCGGCATGGTCCGGTACTCCGGATGCAGCGGCAGCGCGATCTGGTAGTCGACGATCAGCCGGTAGACCGGCGAATCCTGCGCGGCCTGAAGCCAATCCGGTGAGATACCGGCCCGCTCCGCCTCGGCGATCACGCGCGGGTCGTGCGGGTTGAGGAACACACCCAGCTGCGCCGGGTACAGGTCGGCGGTGTCGGTGACGG
This sequence comes from Nocardia farcinica, assembly GCF_001182745.1. Lineage (NCBI taxonomy): Bacteria > Bacillati > Actinomycetota > Actinomycetes > Mycobacteriales > Nocardiaceae > Nocardia > Nocardia farcinica. Next base: position 2,032,599 of record NZ_LN868939.1, read on the forward strand.
AGGCGGCCTCGAGCACCTTGTCCGCGTCGTAGAGCATCACGCCGATGTAGCGCAACCTGCCCACGCAGGTCTCCGAGCACACCGTCGGGATGCCGACCTCCACCCGCGGGTAGCAGAAGGTGCACTTCTCGGCCTTGCCGGTCTTGTGGTTGAAGTAGATCTTCTTGTACGGGCAGCCGGTGACGCACTGGCGCCAACCGCGGCAGGCGTCCTGGTCGACGAGCACGATGCCGTCCTCGGCGCGCTTGTAGATCGCGCCGGAGGGGCACGAGGCCGCGCACGAGGGGTTGAGGCAGTGCTCGCAGATGCGCGGCAGGTAGAACATGAAGGTCTGCTCGAACTCGAGTTTCACCTGCTCGGACAGCCGGTTCAGCAGCGGGTCGCGGCCCACCTGCTCCGGGCCCGAACCCAGGTCGTCGTCCCAGTTGGCGCCCCAGGTCACCTGGGTGTCCGCGCCGGTGATCAGCGACTTGGGCCGCGCCACCGGGGTGGTGTCGGTGGGCGGGGCGGACAGCAGGTTGTCGTACTCGTAGCTCCACGGGTCGTAGTAGTCCGACACCGTGGGCAGATCGGGGTTGGCGAAGATGTTGAGCAACCGCTTCATCCGCGACCCGGATTTCAGGGTGAGCTTGCCGCGCTTGGTGAGCGTCCAGCCGCCCTTCCATTTCTCCTGGTCCTGGTACTGCCGGGGATAGCCCTGCCCGGGCCGGGTCTCGACGTTGTTGAACCAGACGTACTCGGTGCCGCCGCGATTGGTCCAGGCCTGTTTGCAGGTGACCGAGCAGGTGTGGCAGCCGATGCACTTGTCGAGGTTCATCACCATCGCCAGCTGTGCCATGACGCGCATGTCAGTACTCCACTTCCTGGGACCGGCGGCGAATGGTCGTCACCTCGTCGCGCTGATTACCGGTGGGTCCGTGGTAGTTCAGCGCGAAGGACTGTTGGGCGTAACCGCCGATGAGATGGGAGGGCTTGATCATGATCCGGGTCAGCGCGTTGTGGATGCCGCCGCGCTTGCCCTTGCCGACCCGCTCGGTGGGCGTGGGCCAGTCGAATCCGCTCGGGTCGGTGCCCTCGATGCGCGGCACGTCCACCGCGCGGTCCTGGGCGTGATACATGAACACGGTGCCCTCGGGCATGCGGTGCGAGACGATCGCGCGGGCGACCACGACGCCGTTGCGGTTGACCGCCTCGATCCAGTCGTTGTCGCGCACGCCGATCTTGGCCGCGTCCCGGTCCGACATCCAGATCGTCTGCCCGCCGCGCGAGAGCGTCAGCATGTGCAGGTTGTCCTGGTAGGCGGAGTGGATGGACCACTTGGAGTGCGGGGTCAGATAGCGCACCGTCACACCGCGTTCGGAGACCTCCCCGACGCCGGGCTCCCGGAACAGCGCGGTCATGTCCAGCGGCGGCCGGAAGATCGGCAGCTGCTCGCCGAGTTCGATCATCCAGTCGTGGTCGAGGTAGAAGTGCTGGCGGCCGGTGAGGGTGTGCCAGGGCTTGAGCCGTTCGGTGTTGATGGTGAACGGTGAGTACCGCCGCCCGCCGGTTTCGCTGCCCGACCACTCCGGGGAGGTGATCACCGGCACCGGCCGGGCCTGGGTGTCGGCGAAGGTGATCCGCTTCCCCTCGGCCTCGGCGGCCAGATCGGCGAGCCGAGTGCCGGTGCGCCGCTCGAGGGCGTGGAAGCCCTCGACCGCGAGCCGGCCGTTGGTGGTGCCCGACAGCGCCAGGATCGCCTCGGCGGCGTGGGTGTCCTTGGCCAGCGAGGGGCGGCCCCGCGCCACCCCCGACACCACGGTGCCGTTCACCCCGGCCAGGTACTCCACCTCGGCGTCGGGCAGCGTCGTGACGCCCTTGGTCGTCAGGCCCAGCTGCTCGACCAGCGGGCCGAGCGCGGCCATCTTCTCGGCCAGTTTCGGGTAGTCGCGCTCGACCATCACCAGCTTCGGCATGGTCTTGCCCGGAATCGGCTCGCACTCGCCGGCTTTCCAGTCGAGCACGCGGCCACCGGCCTGGGCGAGCGCGTCGGGGGAGTCGTGTTGCAACGGCACCGCGACGATGTCCTTGCGCACCCCCAGGTGCTTCTCGGCCATCCAGGAGAACCCGCGCGCGATCCGGTGGAACGCCTCGAAATCGGTCTTGGCCTCCCACGGCGGGGAGATCGCCGGCGAGAAGGCGTGCACGAACGGGTGCATGTCGGTGGAGGACAGATCGTGCTTCTCGTACCAGGTGGCCGCGGGGAGCACGATGTCGGAGAACAGCGTGGTGCTGGTCATCCGGAAATCCAGGCTCAGCAGCAGATCCAGCTTGCCGGTGGCGGCCTGCTCGCGCCAGACCAGTTCCTGCGGGCGCACGCCGGTGGCGTCGGTGGTCTGCAGGTTGGCGTCCGCGCCGAGCAGGTGACGGTGGAAGTACTCGTTGCCCTTGCCGGAGGAGCCGAGCAGATTGGCCCGCCACACCGTCAGACAGCGCGGGAAGTTCTCCGGGGCGTCGGGGTCCTCGCAGGCGAAACGCAGGTTCTGCGCCTTCAGTTCGGCCACCACGTGATCGGCGGCGGCCACGCCCTTCGCCTCGGCCTCGTCGGCCAGGTCGAGCGGGTTGCGGTCGAAGGTCGGGTAGCTCGGCATCCAGCCCAGCCGGCTGGCCAGCGCGATGTTGTCGGCGGCGGTGCGCCCGGCGAAGCGGCCCTTGCCCAGCGGCGAGGCGAACGATTCGGCGGTGAACGGGTCGTAGCGCCACTGGTCGTTGGTCAGGTACCAGAACACCGTGCCCTGCATCTGGCGCGGCGGCCGCTGCCAGTCCAGACCGAAGGCCAGCGTCGCCCAGCCGGTCACGGGACGGCACTTCTCCTGCCCGACGTAGTGCGCCCAGCCACCGCCGTTGACGCCCTGGCAGCCGGTGAGCAGCGTCAGGGTGAAGAACGCGCGGTAGATCTGGTCGGAGTGGAACCAGTGGTTGGTGCCTGCGCCCATCAGGATCATCGACCGGCCGCCGGAGCGTTCGGCATTGTCGGCGAATTCCCGGGCGATGCGCTCGGCCTGCACGGCCGGGACACCGGTGATGGTCTCCTGCCAGGCCGGGGTGTAGGGGGCGGTGGCGTCGTCGTAACCGGTCGGCCAGTCGCCGGGTAGACCCGCGCGGCCCACGCCGTATTGGGCGAGCAACAGATCGAACACCGTGGTCACCCGCCGCCCCGCGACGGTCACCGTCGGCACGCCGCGCACCAGCACGCCCGGCTGGTCGGCGTCGTAGCGCGGCAGTCGGACCGCGACCGGTTCGGCGTCGGCGCGGCCGTACAGGGTCAGCAGCGGTTCGACGCCCTCGAGGTCGAGGTTCCACCGGCCCGCGTCGGATTCGGTGAAGCGGTGGCCCAGCGAACCGTTGGGCACCACCGGCATGCCGTCGGCCTCGAGCAGCACCGGCTTGTGCGCGGCGTTGTCGTCGACGCGGCCCAGATCGGCGGCGGTGAGGAACTTGCCCGCCAGCGCGCCGTCGTGGTGGTAGTTCCCTTCGGCGTCCCAACCCCGCGGGTCGTCGAGGCAGACCAGGTAGGGCAGGTCGGTGTAGCGGGTGACGTAGTCGAGGAACCGCGGGGTGGCGCGCTCGACGAAGAACTCCCGCAGGATCACGTGCCCCATCGACATGGCAAGGGCGGCATCGGTTCCGGGGCGGGCCGCGACCCACTCGTCGGCGAACTTGGTGTTGTCGGCATAGTCCGGGGAGACCACCACCACCTTCTGGCCCCGGTAGCGCGCCTCGGTCATGTAGTGCGCGTCCGGGGTGCGGGTCACCGGGACGTTGGAGCCCCACATGATCAGGTATCCGGCGTCGAACCAGTCCGCCGATTCCGGCACGTCGGTCTGGTCGCCGAACACCTGCGGCGAGGCCACCGGCAGATCGGCGTACCAGTCGTAGAACGACAGCATCGAGCCGCCGAGCAGCGAGATGAACCGCGCCCCGACCGCGTGGCTCACCATCGACATGGCCGGAATCGGCGAGAAACCGGCCACCCGGTCCGGTCCGTACTTCTTGATCGTGTGCACGTGGGCGGCGGCGGCGATCTCGGCCGCCTCCCACCACTCGGCGCGCACGAAACCGCCCTTACCGCGCGCGGATTTGTAGCGCGCCGCCTTCTCCGGGGCCTCGACCACGTCGGCCCAGGCCAGGACCGGGTCCTTGAGCCGCTCCTTGGCCTCGCGATAGAGCTCGAGCAGCGTGCCGCGCACGTACGGGTAGCGCACGCGGGCAGGGGAATAGGTGTACCAGGAGAACGACGCGCCCCGGGGGCAGCCGCGCGGCTCGTACTCCGGCTTGTCGGCGCCCACCGAGGGATAGTCGGTCTGCTGCGACTCCCAGGTGATCACGCCGTCCTTGACGTAGATCTTCCACGAGCACGAGCCGGTGCAGTTCACGCCGTGGGTGGACCGCACCACCTTGTCGTGTGCCCAGCGGTCGCGGTAGAACTCGTCGGCGGCGCGGCCGCCGACCTTGTGCAGGGAGCGTTGATCCGCCGACACCTCACCGCGCTGGAAGTACCGGCCCAGCCGGAGCAGGGCATCGCCCGCGTCGGCCGGGCGCGACGGCACCCCGTCCGCGGATGCCGAATGTGAAGTGCGCGAATGAACCACGACGCCCCCTTCGAGCGGTGAGATCGGGTGGTTGCACCGACTGTAAGGAGGGCGGCAGGCGCGTCCAAACGAATCTCTCACACCGCGCTCGGAGCGCGGGTGAGCTGTGAGATCGCGGCAACGTCGTGGTCACCCGGCCCGGCGGCGCCGCTCGCACCGGGTGGGGCGCGACCTGCGGTTATCGCCGGGGAACGGGGTTGGCCGGGGCGGGTGCGGTACCCGGCGCCCCGATCCGGTGAATCTTTGGAAACCGGGGCTTCTCGGGCACTTTACAATCGTTAACACAATCCGGGCGGTCGGCTCGGGACGCCCGCTGTGGCCGGGCGCACCGCGACGGGATGTTCGCCGCGTGTTCACCCGACGGTGTGCGGACACCGGGAAGACCCGCGTTTACCGCCGCGACCGGCCCGCCGCGCGGGTGTCCTGGCCCGCGCGCTCGCCCTCGCCGCCGAGTAGACGCACGCGAATGCGCACGCGATCCGGTCGCGTCGTTTCCGCGCCGAAGTTGCCACTCGCCCCATCGTGCGGGTTGTCGGCTGAATTTCGCTGGTAATGGCTCTGTTTCGAAAACGGCTGGGTAATAGCTCTCCACCGGCCGCTACGGTAGGGTGAGCGGCGCGTAGATCGAGGACTGTTCGGTTCGGCTCAGGAGCGTTGGGTGCGGGACGCGGGAGTCGTCGCGGAGGGGCGCGACGAGACGGTGCACGGTGCGCCGACCGCTCCCGGGCGTCCGCGTGAGCCGCCCGTTCGTATATCCGTGTCCGCCGGTCCCATTCGTTCGGGGAGCATTGCCGATAGTTTGCTGATTTGGCTAATTGCTGCCGAATATTTCGGAGATCAATCAGTTAAAATCCCCGTTCATGGGCATTCGTCCGATACCCGTCTGATTCGAGTGGCCGCGATTCCCGTCGCGCGGCGGGCCTGCCGGGTGGAGCAACGCACAACACGATACGTCTACGGTCCTCGAGGAGCGGATTGCTGTGGCACACAAGTCGATCGATGCCGGACCCGGAGATCTGCTGCGCCCGCCGAGCTTCGGCGGCCTGCTGCGCAAGCTGCGTGACGAGCGCCGTATTTCCCGGGAAAAGCTGGCATTCGCGGCCGGGGTGAGCGCCAGCTACATCACCCACCTGGAGGGCGGCGACCGCGAGCACCCCACCAAGGCGGTGGTGGAAGCGCTGGTCGGTTACCTGGATCGGATCAGCCCGCTCACCGCCGCCGAACGCAGGCACCTCTACGACCTGGCCGGCCTGTCCGAGGACGCCTATCCCAGCGTCGAGGAGCTGCGCGCCGACATCGGCGAGGCCACCAGGGCGGGCCTGGCGGTGCACGAGCCGAACCCCGCCGCCTACCTCGACACCCGCTGGAACCTCTTGTATTGCAACGACACCTACGCGGCCACCTTTCCCGGCCTGGCCGAGGACGTGAACATCCTGCACTGGCTGTTCGGCAACGAGATCTCCCGGCAGGTACTGGTCGAATGGCAGCGGGAAGCGGTGCTGACGGTGGAATGGTTGCGCGGCCTCATCGGGCAGTCCGGGGACACGCGGTGGTCCGCCGACCTGCTGGCCGACCTCGGCCGGTTCCCGGAGTTCCGCGCCATCTGGGCCGCGGGCGGCACCGTCTACGGCCGCGACAGCCCGGACATGCACCTGCGTGACGTACGGACCGGCGAGTGCTTCACCCTCGCCGTGCAGATGTTCCGGCTGGATTCGGGCAGCCATCCCGGCCGGGTGCAGTTCTTCCTCGGCATCCGCAACGCCTGCCCGAACACCGGCGCCCCGCATCCCGCCGCGGCGGGTTAGACCCCCGCCGCCGTTCCGATACCTATTCGTTACCCGGCAATTGCGCAGCACAGAGGCGGTTCCGTGCCGGATCACAGGAAACCCGGGCGCGGATCGCACGAATGTCACGATGCGTCGCTGTCCCGGCGGATATGGTGACGAAATGCGTTGCCGGAGAAATGCGGAACCGGATGCGTGCCGCGCCCCGCGGGCAGTTGCACTGGCCGGTGTAAGTACTTCGCAGGGCACGCGAGATCGAATGGATCAACTGGACATCAGGCAACGAAACGTATTCGATCCGTTTATCGCCGGCACCGGGAATTGGGCGGCAGCGCAGGGGATCGGCACCGGGGGCGGCGACGGATTGCGCGAACATTGCGGGGAGTGAGTGCTTCATGGTCGATGACATCGGATTGGTACCCCACATCTCGCTCGCGGCGGCCGCCGACTGCACCAACGGCACCTTCGCGGTCTGCGGCGACGAGGGCCGCGCCCTCTGGTACGGCCCGTTCCTGGACAGCGACGCCGACCACCCGCACGGGGACCGGTTCGCCGGCACCATGGCCGCCGCGGCGCGCGCGGTCTGGCTGGCCGGCCGCGCCCGCGCCGACGCGGGGCACAGCGAGGCGACGCTACACCTGGTGCTGACCGATCCCGACGTCGACACCGTCACCCTGGCCTGTGCGGCCGCCATGTCCGGCCTGGTCCTGGACCTGGTGATCTCCGAGGACAACCCGGCCCTGGACTGGTGCCAGGTCTTCGGCAGCCTCGATTGGAATCCGGGCGCGCTGGTGAATCTGGTGGACGCGGAGGCGCCGGACGGGCGGCTGGGCAGGCATCTGCGGGCGGTGGACAGCTACCCGTATGCGAACGATGAACCGAAGGAGGCGTTTCCCATGATCCGCACTTCAGGTGAGGGCGCCGGACCGGTCGAGCAGGACGCGAGCATGGAACTGCGTTCGGCGCTCGAGGCGCTGCTCCTGCACGACGCCGTCGGCATCGACGCCAAGATGCGCCACGCGATCGCGGCGACCGTGCACCTGGCGGTCGACACCCCGCACGGCCCGCCCGACGACGCCGAGGAATTCCTCGGCAGGCTCGACGCGTCGTGGCTGATCGCGGCGTGGGCAGGCCACGACACCGAGATGTCGCTCATCGCCACCCTGGCCGCGGGCGACGTGCCCGCGCTGTCGTGGTGCGAGCTGATGTTCACCACGGCACTGGCACCGTGGTCCACCAACCCGGCGGCGGTGCAGGCCCGCCGGATCTTCGACGCCGTACCCGCGGGCCGCCTCGGCGCGGTGCTGCCCCAGGCCCGCGTGTTCGGCGCCTAGGCGCGTCAGGACACCGGCGTCCGCGCGAGGTCGAGCTCGTCGAAGGAGCCGATCCAGCGGTGCGGTGGTCGCGGCGGGTTGGGTTCGCCCGGCCGGTGGACACCCACGGCCGACCAGCCCGCCGCCACCGCGGCGTCGAGTTCGTCGGCATGGTCGGACAGGAACAGCAGCTGCCCGGCCTCGACCCCGAGCGCCTCGGCGATGCGCCGATACGACCCCGCCTCGCGCTTCGGGCCCGCCGTCGTCAGGTCGAAATGCGCGCTGATCAACGAGCCCAGCTCGCCGCCGCGGGCATGGGCGAACCAATCCCGCTGATTGCGAAGCGAACCCGAGGAGTACACGCAGAGGCGGTGCCCGGCGGCGTGCCAGGCGCGCAACGCGGGCGGCACGTCGGGGAAGAACTCGCCGTGCAGCGCCCCGGTGGCGAAGCCCTCGTGACAGATCAGGCCCTGCGCCTCCTTCAACGGCTCGGCCTTGACGTCGGAACCCAGCCACTCCCGCAGGATCCGGGCGACCTCGTCGGTATCGGCGTCGGGCCGTCCGGCCAGCTCCCGGGTCGCGGCCAGGATCGGCGCGGCCGCGTCGTCGCGGTGCCGCGCCAGCCACTCGGGCAGCCTGGCCCGGGTGTACCCGTAGAGATCCTCGCGGACCGCGCTGGTGGGGCTGGTGGTGCCCTCGATGTCGAGAACGATCGCGGTGGTCACGGCGCGGTGAGCAGGTCGTCGAGGGTGGGGAAGCCCGCGCTGATGCGGTCGCCGGTGAAGTCGCCGACCCAGCCGTCGGCCTCCTCGAAGAACCGCACGGCGATGAAGTCGGGGCGCTCGCCCATGTCGAACCAGTGCAGCGTGCCCGCCGGCACCGACATCAGGTCGCCGCCCTCGCACACCACGGCCAACACCTCGGCGCCGAGGTGCAGGTAGAAGCACCCGCGACCGGCGGCGAAGAAGCGCACCTCGTCCTCGGCGTGCCGGTGCTCGTCGAGGAACTTGGTGCGCGCGGCCCGCGCGGTCTGCGGCCACTGCGGGTCCGCGTCGTCGGGGTGGATGCGGGCGACGTCGATGTGGCGGTAGCGGCCGTCGGCGTTCAGCGCGGCGATCCGGTCGGCGTAGTGGGCGAGCAGGTCGTCGGAGGACAGCGCGGCGGCGTCGTCGAGCACCGGCCAGCGGTCGAACGTGATGCCGTGCGCGGCCAGTTCCGCCGCGACGGCGGCCTCCTCGGTCGTGCGCAGCCGCACCCGGGCGGCGTCGTCGGCGGCCATCACCTGCAACAGGGTCATGTCGGTCCCATCTCGAGTACGTGGGTCTGCGGGGCGAACGCGTGCTCTCGGCCCGTGCGAAGTACCAACTCGCACAGGGCCTCCAGACACTCGGCGCGATCACGTGCCTGGGTCAGATTCTCCCCCCAGGTGGTGATGCCGTGCCCGGCGATACACAACACAGGCGGCGCGCCGGGATGTTCGGCGAGTCGGCGCTCGATATCGGCGGCGATGCGCGGCACGTCCCGCCAGTTGGGGAAGATCGCCAGGTCGATCGCGGTGGGATCGGTGCCGCCCAGACCCTTGATGAGTTCGTAGTCGGTGATCCGGAGGACGCGTACCTCGTCGGCGGCGCCGGCCCTGGTCGCCAGTGCGGTCGCGAACGGCGAGTGCACGTGCACCACGGCCGCGGCGCCGGTGGCGCGGTAGACGGCGGTGTGGATGGTGGTCTCGGCGGACGGTCTGCGGTCCTGACCGGGCAACGGCGTCGAATCGGCGATCGCGACCCGCACCATGTCGGTCGCCGACAGTTCGCCTTTGGCCAGGCCGCTGGCGGTCACCACGGCGGTGTCGCCGGTGCGCACGGAGAGATTGCCCGCCGTGCCCGGCATCCAGCCGCGCGCGTAGAGCTCACGGGCGGTGGCGGCGATCCGCGCGCCCGGTTCCGCCGCGACCGTGCCGTGCACGACGCCGTGCTCGGTGACCACCGCGGTGACCAGGTCGGCGGGAGTGACGTCGAAGGCCGGGTTGAACGCGGCCGTGCCGACCGGCGCGGTGGCGGTGCCCGCGAACGCGGTGACCTCCTCCGCGGCGCGTTCCTCCACCACGATGTCGCGCCAGCTCGCGGTTGCCGGGTCGCGGGTCGACTCGGGGGCGACCACGACGAACGGAATCCCGTGCCGGTGCGCGGCCAACGCGACGGCATAGGTGCCGATCTTGTTCGCCACGTCGCCGCGCGCGGTCACCCGGTCGGCGCCCACCAGTACGCAGTCCACCAGCCCGGTCGCCATGGCCCAGGCCGCCGCGGAATCGATGGTGAGCCGGTGCGGGATACCCGCCTCGGCCAGCTCCCAGGTGGTGAGGCGGGCGCCCTGGAGCAGCGGGCGGGTCTCGTCGACGAGCACCTCCTCGATCGCTCCGCGTTCGGCCAGCACCCGCAGCGCGCCGATGGCGGTGCCGAAGGCGCTGGTGGCGAGCCGGCCGGTGTTGCAGTGGGTGAGCACGCGCAGCGGGCGTGGTCCGCACAGGCGCTGCACCAGGTCGGCGGCGTGGGTGGCGGCCGCCCGGTTGACCCGGCCGTCCTCGGCGAGCATGTCGAGGGTCTCGGCGAGCACCGCGTCGGCGCCCTCGGCGATGCGCGGGCGCACCCGGTCCACCGCCCAGGCGAGGTTGACCGCGGTCGGGCGGGCGGCGGCGATCCGGTCGGCCTCGGCCCGCACGGCGGCCACGTCGACGATGCCGTCGCGGGTGTGCGCGCGGGTGGCCAGCACCACCGCGAAAGCGCCCGCGATACCGATGGCGGGGGCGCCGCGGATCGCGAGCGTCTTGATCGCGTCGATGATCTGATCGGCGGTGCGCAGGCGCAACGGGCGCGCCTCGTGCGGCAGGCCGCGCTGGTCGACGGTGACCAGGGCACCGTCATCCCAGGTCAGCGAACTGTCATCGATCGGGCGCATCACCGGCCACAGCCTAGCGACCCGGCCGTTCGGGACGGCAACCGGGCATCAGCGGGGCAGGGGCAGGATCTCCACCGGATCACCGTCGCGGGCGCCGGGCGCGACGACGGCCAATCCGTCGCGATCGATCAGGCCGCCGAGATGGGCGGTGCGCACCGCGGCGTCGCCGAGCCAGCCGCCCTCGGCGGCGCGCGCGGGCACGACGCGGGTGACGGGTGCGGCGACCGCGGCCGCGTTGGCGAGCGGAACGAGCAGCGGCCGCGGCGGCTGCGCCCCGGTGCGGGCGGCGACGAGCGCGGGGGTCAGCGCCAGTGCGGTCGCCACGGCGGCGAACGGATTCCCGGGCAGCCCGAGAACTGTTGTGCCGGAATCTGTTTCGGCGACGATGGTGGATCCGCCCGGGCGCATCCGCAGGCGCGGCACCACGATCGTCGCGTCCGCCCGGTCCAGCGCACCGCGCAGCTGGTCGGCCGCGCCGCGCCCGGTCGCGCCGACCACCACCAGCAGATCGCAGTCGTCCGCGGCGGCCAGCACCTCGTCGAAACCGTTCGGGGTGTCGCGCAGGTGCACCAGGTCGACGGTGCGCACCCCGCAGGCGGTGAGCAGATCGGGCAGGACCGGCCCGATCGAGTCACGGGTCTGCCCGGCGCGCAGCGGGCCCGTGCTGCGGATCTCGTCGCCGGTCACCACGATCCGGGCGCGCACCGGCCCGCGCACGGCGGCCTCGGTGACCTCCACGCTCGCGGCGGCCGACACCAGCGCGAGGGTGACCGGGGTGCCCGCCGAAGCGACCAGGTCGCCGACCTCGCGGTCCTCGCCGCGGCGGCGGATGTCCTCGCGCAGCGGGGTGTCGGGCAGCCGGTGCAGCAGCTGGTCGGGGGACAGCTCGGCGAACTCGTCGCGCACCACCCGGTCGGTGCCCTCCGGCACGTGCGCGCCGGTGGCGATGCGCACCGCCTCGCCGGGCCGCAACCCCGCGGGCCGCTGCCCGCCCGCGAAGCCGATGTCGCGGCGCAGGCGCCACGGCCCATCCCCGGCGACCGCGTACCCGTCCATCGCGGAGACGTCGAAGCGCGGCAGCGCCTCGGCAGCGGTCAGCGGCTCGGCCAGCGCGGCGCCCCGCGCGTCGCGCAGCACACCGCGGTGGACGGGCAGCGCGGTCAGTTCCGCCCGCAGCGCGGCCCGGGCCTGCGCCAGGTCGAGCGGTTCGCCCGCCCGCACGCGGGCCCGCCGCACCTCGTCCTCGGTGTCGCAGTCGGTCACGCCGTCGAGTTCGACGGTCACGCTGCCCGCGGGCACCAGCGCCTTCATCGGCTGGTTCACCACCGAGTCGAGGCCGTCGAGCGCGGCGCGCAGGGCCGGGCGCCGCCACACCCCGGCGAGATACTGCGGCCGCCCGGAACGGTCGGCGGCGAACACCGCCTGCGCATCGGAATCGGCTGCGACGCGCAGCAATTCGGCGACGGTCGCGCCGGTGAGGAAGGGCATGTCGGCGGCGAGCACGACGACCAGCGGCGCCGCCGAGTCCGCCAGTGCCCGCAGCCCCGCCTCGATCGCGGCCACCGGCCCCGAGCCCGGCGGAGACTCACGTACCTGGCGGATATCCGGATCCAGGCCGGGGCGGTGCGGCCCGACCACCACCCGCGCCGCGCACCCGGCGACGGCCGCGAGCGCCGCCTCGAGCATCGAGCGGCCACCGACCATCAGGCCGGGCTTGTCCACGCCGCCCATCCGGCTGGCGCGCCCGCCCGCCAGCACGATCGCGTCCGCGGGTGTCACCGGGACTGCTCCGGCGCGTAGCACGACATGGTGGCCCATGCTATCGGCCGTCGCGGCGCCGAGCGCTGCGTCATACGCCCGTGTAGTCGGCGGCGGCGCGCAGCAGACAGAACTCGTTGTGCTCGGGATCGGCGAGAACGGCGTGCGGCGCCCGCGGGGCGGGGATCACCGCGGTGGCACCCGCGGCGCGGAGCCGGTCGAGCTCGGCCTCGTGGTCGTCGGCGAAGGCGGCCAGGTCCAGGTGCACCCGACTGCCGCGGCCGTGCGCGTCGTCGCCGCGGACGAAGGCCAGCCAGGCACCGAGGTCGGTCGCGGCGCGCAGCGCCACCGTCGCGGAGCTGCGGTAGCGCACCGGCCAGCCGCAGGCCGTGGCCCAGAACTCCGCGAGCCCAACCGGATTCACGGTGTCGACGACGATCGCGGCCACCGCGCCGGTGTCGACGAACTGCTCGCGCTGCTCCAGCACACAGAACACGTTGCCCTCGGGATCGGCGAGCACCGTCCACGGCACCGCACCCTGTCCGATGTCCACGCGCCGCGCGCCCAGCGCCAACGCCCGGTCCACCTGTAGCTCCTGATGGGCGCGCGAGCGGCTCACCAGGTCGACGTGGATGCGGTTCTTGCCCGGGTCCACGGGGCGCTCGGCGGCCAGGAACGTCAGCGCGAGATCCACCCCGGCCGGGTCCGGCGCGGCCACCTCCACCAGGCCGGGCCGGTCCAGCAGGACTGTCCAGCCGAGCAATTCGGCCCAGAATCCGGCCAGCCGACGCGGCTGCCGCGCGTCGAAGGCCACACCCGCCACTCGAACCGACATCACTCCACGGTAGCGCCCGGTTCGCGTTTCGAGAACGGGTCACTCGAGGGGGAACCGGGCCGCGCGCAGGTCGACGCGGCCGTCCCGGACCGGGACGCCCTCGGCGACGAGCAGGCCCAATTGCCGGTGCGCCAGGTGCGCCGCGGGCTTGCCGCCCGCGCCGACCACCCGGTGCCAGGGCAGGTCGGCGGCGTCGGTGCGCATGATCCAGCCGACCGTCCGCGGGGTGGACAACCCGGCCGCGGCGGCCAGGTCGCCGTAGGTCACCACGCGGCCCGGCGGGACGCTCGCGACCAGCTCGCGCACCCGCTCGATCTGCGCCTCGGAGGTGGGCATTCAGAGCAGCCCGCGGATCAGGGCCGCGGTCTCGGCGGGACGGGCCAGCGGAACCATGTGGTCGCAGTCGAACTCGTGGATGGTCAACGCGGGCCCGAGCCGCTCGGCCAGTGCCGCGCGGAAGGCCGGGGTGACGAACGGCGGCTGCACCAGCATCGCCTGCACCAGCACCGTGGGCAGGCCCGCGGGCGGCAGCACGAACGGTCGCGCCAGCTGACCCCAGTACGAGGTGACCGCGGGCAGGCTCAGCCGCCAGCCGACCCGGCCAGGACGCGTGGGCACCAGGTGCTCGTCGAGTTCGGCGTCCAGCAGCCGCGGTGCCACGTCGTGCCAGGCGCTGGCCAGCTTGTCGCGGCGGGCGGCGGCCACGTCGGGATAGTCGGGTTCGTCGAGGGTGCGCTGGGCGATGTCGGCGAGCCGGTCGGGCTGGATCGCGATCGCCGGGTCGAGCAGCACGAGCGCGCGGACGAGGTCGGGATGGCGCGCGGCCAGGTGCACGCCGGTCGCGCCGCCGAAGGAGTGGCCGGCGACGAGGACGGGCCCGTCCGTCTCGGCCCGCAGCAGTTCGGCCAGATCGGCCACGACGGTCTCGAAATCCCACGGCGGCAGCGCGGTGGAGCGTCCGTGACCACGCAGGTCGGGGGCGATGATCCGCACGTCGGGCAGGTGTTCCTCGGCGAGCGCCGCCCAGCGGGCGCCGTGTCCGGTCAGGCCGTGCAGGGCGAGCACCACCGGCGCGTCCGGTGGCCCGAAGCGGTGAACGTGAAGGGTCGACACGCGCACCATTGTGTCCGCCGGCGCGCGGCGGGGCTCGGCCCGGTGGTGACCGGGGCGACCGCCGGCGGGCCGTGCCGGCGATCGTGTCGGCCCGGTCTGTTGCAATAGCCCGCGTGGTGCGATCGGATAGCGCGGTGCGACTGGTTCGCCGGAACGTCACAGCACCCAGGGCCCGGCTCTGGGGCGCCGAGGTGCGCCCGCTGCTCGCCGCGATCGCCGGCCCGCCACCCGCCCGGCCCCGCTGGCGGCCCTGGCAGGTGCTCGGCGGACCGGGCACCGGCAAGACGGCGTTGCTGGTCGACCTGGCCGCGGGCCGGATCGCGGCGGGCGCCGACCCGGCGTCGGTGCTGGTCCTCACCCACTCCAAACAGGCGGCGGCCGACCTGCGCGACGCCGTCACGGTGCGGCTGGCCGGGCACGACAGCCCGACCGGCGGCGTGCCCGGCGCCACCACCGAACCGTTGGTGCGCACCCTGCACTCCTACGCTTTCTCGGTGCTGCGCAGGCACGCGAGTGCGCACGGCAACCCGCCGCCGCGTTTGCTGACCGGTGCCGAGCAGGATGCCGTGCTGCGCGAGATGCTGCGCGGTGACCTCGCCGACATCGCCGAGGGCGCCACCGGCTTGTGGCCGCAGCGCCTGCACGCCGCACTCGGCCTGGACGGATTCGCCCAGCAGTTGCGCGATCTCATGCTGCGCGCCACCGAGCGCGGGCTGGGCCCGGAGGATCTGGAGCGGTTAGGTCGCGAGCACGACCGGCCCGAATGGGTGGCGGCGGGCCGGTTCCTGCTGCGATACGAACAGGCGTTGCTGTTGCGCTGGTCGGTCGGTGTGGAGGCACCCGAGGCGACCGCGCCCGCCCTCGACGCCGCCGAACTCCTCGGCGCCTGCCTGGACGCGCTGGCCACCGACGCGGAACTGCTCGCGGCCGAACGGGCCAGGATCCGCTACCTGTTCGTCGACGACGCCCAGCACCTCGATCCGCAGGCGGCCACCCTGATCCGGGTGGTCGGCGCCGCCGCGCACACCGCCGTCGTCGCGGGCGACCCCGACCAGGCCGTGTTCACCTTCCGCGGCGCCGACGCCCGGTTCGCCGCCGACCCCGGCGCGCCCGCGGACCGGCGGGTGGTGCTGCGCGAGAACCACCGCAGCGGACCGTCGGTGCGGCTGGCCGCCGCCAGGATCGCCGCGAAACTGCCCGGCGCCGCGCCGCATCGGCCCGCGGTGGCGGCGGAGTCCGGCGGCGGTGACGGTGTCGCCGTGCGGGTGCGGGTGCTGGCCACCCCCGCCAAGGAAGCGGCCCTCATCGCCGACCACCTGCGCCGGGCGCACCTCACCGGCGGGGTGCCGTGGTCGCGGATGGCGGTGATCGTGCGCTCGGTGCCACTCTCGCTCGCGCCGCTGCGCCGGGCGCTGCTGGCCGCCGGGGTGCCGGTGCATCAGCCGGCCATCGACATGCCGCTCGCCCGGCGCCGCGGGGCGGCGTGGCTGCTGCTGGCGTTGCGGGCGCTGCTGGCCGGCGAACGTGAGTGCAGCGCAACGCTTTTCACCGCCGACGACGCGCTCGACCTGCTCGCCGGACCGCTGGGCGGCGCGGATCAGATCAGCCTGCGGCGGCTGCGGCGCGGGATCCGGCGCACGGTGCTGGCCCGGGAACGATCGCGGGGGGCCGCGGGATCCGGGCTCGCGTCCGGCGCGACCGGGCAGACGGCGCTGTTCGAATTGCCGGAGTCGACGGGGGGTTCCGCCGGCGCGGATGCGCGGCAGCGCGCCGAAACTCCGGCAGAGCCGGATGCGGACGGGTACACGAGCGCGCCCCCGGTTCCATCGGGCGGCGTGGCCGGCGGACCGGACGTGGGCGGCGCGACCGGGGTGGCCGGCATGGCCGACGGGTGGGATGGCGAGGACGGCGGCGGTGCGTCCGGCGGGTCGGAGGTCGACGGCGCGGCCGGGCCGGCCGACGGGTGGGACGGCGGCGTGCCCGGGGTGGCTGACGGGTGGGACGGCGAGGACGGCGGCGGTGCGACCGGCGCGGCTGACGGGTGGGACGGCGAGGACGGCGGCGGTGCGGCCGGCGGGTCGGAGGCCGACGGCGCGGACGGCCTCGCCGACGCCCGTCCCGATCTGCTCACCGACGAAAGCGACTGGCGCGACACCGATCTGGAGTGGGGGCTGGAAGTCGCCGAGGTCGCCGACGACAGCGCGGCCTGGCAGCAGGCGGGCGGACGCATCGCCCCCACCGACGACCCCGCCCCGGCCGGGCCCGCCGCCGACGATCACCGCGGGCTCATCGACCAGTCCTCCGCCGAGGTGCTGCGCGGCCTGCTCGTCGGGGTTGCCGACCCGGCACTGCTCGACGGTCTCACCGAGGTCGAGTCCGCGCCGCTGCGCCGGGTGCTGCGCGCGCTCGACCGGGCGCGCGCGGCCCGGCGGCGCGGCGCGGGACTCGAAGACGTGCTGTGGGCGCTGTGGACCGCCTCCCGGCTGGAGCGCCGCTGGGTGGCGCAGTCCGAACGCGGCGGTGCGGTGGGGATGCAGGCCGACCGTGATCTCGACGCGGCCGTCGGCTTGTTCGACGCGGCCGCCGCGTATGTGGACCGGCTCCCGCGCGCGGGCATCGAGGGATTCGTGGAATACCTTTCCCAGCAGGAAATTCCGCACGACACCCGCCCGCTGACCACCCCCGGTGAGGAAGTGGCGCTGCTCAGCGCCCACGCGGCGGCCGGACGCGAATGGGACGTGGTGGCCGTGGCGGGCGTGCAGGAGGGCATCTGGCCCAACCCTCGCCCGCGCGGCACCCTGCTGCACACCGAGGATCTGGTGGATCTCCTGGCCGGGGTCGGTGGGGCGGGCGAGCACGTCAGCCGGTCGGCGCCGATCCTGGCCGAGGAACGCAGGTTGCTGCTGGTCGCGTGCAGCCGGGCCCGGCGCTCGCTGCTGGTGACCGCGGTGGAATCGGTCACCGGCGACCGGGATCTGGTGCCCTCCCGGTTCCTGGCCGAACTGCTCGGCCACGACGAGGACGGCGAACCGGGCGTCCTGCCGGTCGTCGACCCCGGCCGCGCCCTGGTCATGCATTCGCTGGTCGCCGAATTGCGCGGCGCGGTCTGCGATCCCACCGCCGACCCGGAACGCAGGCGCCGCGCGGCCTTCCAGCTGGCCCGCCTCGCCGACGCCGGTGTGCGCGGCACCGCGCCCGAGGAGTGGTACGGCACCGCCGAACTGAGCTGTGCGGACCCGCTGTGGTCCGAGGAGGACGACGCCGTCGTCGCCCTGTCCCCGTCCACCGTCGAGCAACTGCGCACCTGCCCGCTGCGGTGGGCCCTCGAGCGGCACGGCGGCACCGACGGCGACAACCCGCACGCGGTGAAGGGCAGTCTGGTGCACACGCTGGTGCAGGCGCTGGCCGGGCGGGTGCCCGAGGCGCAGGTGCGCGCGGCGCTGGACAAGGCATGGCGCGCCATCGATCCCGGCGACGGCTGGCATTCGCGTCAGGAACGCCGCCGCACCGAGGCCATGCTGGAGACCTTCCTGGCCTGGGTCCGCAACACCCGCGGCGAACTCACCCAGGCCGGGGTCGAGGTGCCGGTGGACTGCGTGCTGCCCGCCCGCAGCGAGGACGAACGGCCGGTGCGCATCCGCGGCCGTATCGACCGGCTCGAACGCGACGAATTCGGCCGGTTCGTCATCGTCGACGTCAAGACCGGCAAGAACCCGATCAGCAAGCAGGCGGCCGCCGACCATGCCCAGCTGGCCACCTACCAGGTCGCGGCCGCCTCGGGCGCACTCGACCCCGAGGGCGAACCCGGCGGCGCGCGGCTGGTCTACGTCGCCAAACCGCACACCAAGGAGGGCGCCACCCAGCGCATGCAGGACCCGCTCGACGCGGCGGCGCTCGACAGCTGGCGCGACACCATCCACCAGGCTGCCGCGGCCACCCGGGGCCCCAGCTACCTGGCCATGCGCAACGACGGCTGCCGGCACTGCGCCGTCGCGGGCTGCTGCCCGGTGCAGGACGCGGGCCGGCAGGTGACCGACGAATGACCGTCTCGCCGCACCGCATCGCCGACGCGCTCGGCCTGCCGCCGCCCACCGACGAGCAGGCCGCCGTGATCGCCGCGCCGCCCGGCCCGACCCTGGTGGTCGCGGGCGCGGGCGCGGGCAAGACCGAGACGATGGCCGCGCGGGTGGTGTGGATGGTCGCCAACCGGCTGGTGCTGCCCGAGCAGGTGCTCGGCCTCACCTTCACCCGCAAGGCCGCGCAGCAGCTCACCGCCCGCATCCGCACTCGGCTGGCCCGGCTGGCCGGATCGGCGCTGCTGCGCGAGCTCGACTCCGGCGGTGAGCTGCGCGCGCAACTGGCCGGCGCCGAACCGGAGATCAGTACCTACCACTCCTACGCCGGCCGCCTGCTGAGCGAACACGGCCTGCTGCTGCCGGTGGAACCCTCGGCGACGCTGCTCACCGAGACCCAGCTGTGGCAGCTCGCGCACCAGGTGGTGCGGAACTGGGACGGCGACCTGGACACCGAACGCACGCCGGTCTCGGTGACCGAGGCCGTGCTCTCGCTCTCCGGTCAGCTGGCCGAACATCTGGTGGAGCCGGAAGAACTCGCCGAAGCGCACGCCGAACTGGAGAAATTGATCAACACCCTGCCCGCCGGACCGCGGCAGCGCGGCGGGCCGAGCAAGGCGTTGCGCGACATCGTGCGCGTGCAGCACGAGCGCGTCGCGTTGCTGCCGCTGGTCCGCGCGCTGAACGATGCCCTGCGCCGGCGCGGGGCGCTGGACTTCGGCGCGCAGATGTCGCTGGCGGCGCGGCTGGCCGCCGAGCATCCCGAGGTCGCCCAGGCCGAGCGTGGCCGGTTCCGGCTGGTGCTCCTGGACGAGTACCAGGACACCGGCCACGCGCAACGGGTGCTGTTGGCGGCGCTGTTCGGCGGTGCCGCCGGCGATCCCGAGGGGACGGCCGGTGGGCGTGCGCCCCGGCCGGCGGTGACCGCGGTGGGCGATCCGATGCAGTCGATCTACGGCTGGCGCGGCGCCTCGGCGGCCAACCTGCCCCGGTTCGCGACCGACTTCCCCTGTGCGCCAGGTGTTCCCGCGCCGATCCTGCCGTTGTTGACGAGCTGGCGGAACCCGCCGGAAGCGCTGGCGCTGGCCAACCTGGTGGCCGAGCCGCTGCGGCAGGCGGCACGCGAGGCCGGTGGCGCCACCGTGGACGCGCTGCGCGCCAAACCCGGTGCCGAACCGGGTGTGGTGGCATTGGCACTCACCGAGACCGTGGTGGACGAACGCGGGTGGGTGGCCGAGCGCATCGCCGCCGAATGGGCGGCCCGGCGCGCGGCGGGCGAACCGCCGCCCACGTCGGCCGTGCTGGTGCGGCGTAACGCCGACGCCGCGCCGCTGGCCGAGGCGTTGCGCGAGCGGGGTCTGCCGGTCGAGATCGTCGGACTCGGCGGTCTGCTCGCCACGCCCGAGGTCGCCGACATCGTCGCCACGCTGCGACTGATCGCCGAACCGGCGGCGGGCAGCGCCGCACTGCGGGTGCTCACCGGTGCCCGCTGGCGGATCGGCGTCGCCGATCTGGCCGCCCTGTCCCGGCGGGCCAGGGAACTGTCGGTCGTGCGCACCGACACCGCCGTGGGCGCCGAGATCACCGACGGCGCCGCGCTGGAGGCCGCGTTGCGCGAGGTGGCGCCCGAGCCGGTCGAGCAGGCCGGGCTGGCCGACGCCATCGCCGATCCCGGTCCGGCGGAGAACTATTCGGCCGCCGGCTATCAGCGCATCGAGGCACTCGGCCGCGAACTGGCCGCTCTGCGCGAGCGCAGCGGCCAGCCACTGACCGAACTGGTCGCCGATGTGGAACGCACGATCGGCGTCGGCGTGGAGACCCAGGCGCGCCGCGCCGTGCTCGGCGCGGGCGCGGGCCGCGAGCATCTGGACGCCTTCGCCGAGGTCGTCGCGGGCTACGCCGCCGACCCCGGCGCCTCGCTGGGCGGACTGCTCGCCTTCCTGACCGCGGCCGAATCGGTGGAGAACGGGCTCGAGCCCGGCGAGGTGGAGGTCGCCAAGGACCGGGTGCAGGTGCTCACCGTGCACGCCGCCAAGGGGCTGGAATGGGAGATCGTCGCCGTCCCGCACGTGGTGCGGCGCGTGTTCCCCTCCGGCACGGCGGGCGGCACCTGGCTCGGCGCGCTGCCCGAACTGCCCACCGCGCTGCGCGGCGACCGGGTGGCCGAGGACGCCGCCGAGGGCGTGCCGGTGCTCGACCTCACCGACCTCTACGACCGCGCCGACCTGGAACGTGCGCTCGCCGCGCACAAGGCGGCCCTCGAGCGCCGCCGGATCGACGAGGAACGCCGCCTGTTCTACGTCGCCCTCACCAGAACCGAACGCGTGCTGCTGGTTTCGGCGCACCACTGGGCCGAGACCGGCGACCCGAAGGGCCCCTCCGACTTCCTGCTCGAGCTGAAGAGCGCCGCGGAAACCCCCGACGGCCCCGCCCACGGCGCCGTCGAGATCGCCCGCTGGGACGACCCACCGCCGGTCGACGCCGTGAACCCCTTCGCCGACAACCCGGCCACCGCCGAATGGCCGCGCGACCCCCTCGGCCCTCGCCGCGACCCGGTGGAACAGGGCGCCGCCCTCGTCCGCACCGCCCTCGCCGAACTCCGTGCGCCCACCGGGCCCCGTGCTCCCGCTGTGCCCCGTGCCCCCGCTGTGCCCCGCCCCGCGCCCCGTCATACGCCGACGGTACCGCCCCCTACCGACACGAACGGCGCGCTCCCATCGGCGCCGAACGACGGTGTGCCGCAACCGCAGTCACCCGACCTCGACCCGGTCGTCACCGACGTGCCCACCGATCCCGACGACCCCGAGGGCTGGGCCGCCGACGTGGACGCTCTGCTGGCCGAGCACGAGGCGACCGTGCGGGCGGCCCGCGAGGTGGAACTGCCCGGGCAGCTCCCGGCGACCGCGCTGGTGGAGTTGCGCGCCGATCCGGCGAAGCTGGCGCGGCGGCTGCGCAGGCCGCTGCCGTATCCGCCGAACCCGCTGGCGCGGCGCGGCACCGCCTTCCACGCGTGGGTGCAGCGGTGGTTCTCGGGCACCCGCCTGCTCGGCTTCGACGAGTTGCCCGGCGCGGGCGAGCCGGATCCCGGGGAGGCCGCCGCGGACGCCGAGCTGGCGCGCATGCAGGACGCGTTCCTGAATTCCGCCTGGGCGCACCGCAGCCCGATCGACGTGGAGGTCCCGTTCGAGACCTCCATCGCCGGTACCGTGATCCGCGGCCGGATGGACGCGGTGTTCGCCGAGCCGGACGGCCGCTGGGTGGTGGTGGACTGGAAGACCGGCGCCGAGCCCGACCCCGGCGACGAACCCGCGGTCGCCATGCAGCTGGCCATCTACCGGCTGGCCTGGGCGCGGTTGATGGCGGCCAGGACCGGCGGCGACGAGCAGGCGATGCTGCACCGGGTCGACGCCGCGTTCCACTACGTGCGCAGCGGCCGCACCATCGCGCCCGCGGACCTGCCCGGCCCGGACGAACTCGCCGAACTCATCCGGGCCGCCGCCCCGCCCCGCGAGGGGGAGTGACGGCTCAGCCGCGCGCGACCCGGCGGGCCGCGGCGACCAGCGGCCACTGCAACGGCAGCCGCACCAGGCTGCCGATCTTCAATGCCCGCGGCGCCTTCTCGTTGCCGAGCACGTCCACGGCCATCTGCACGTTGGCCGGGAACACGGCCACGAACAGCATCGCGGCCAGCCTGCCGCCGAGCCGGCGGGTCCGCGGCACCGCGAGGGCGGCGGCCACGCCGAGTTCGGCGACCCCGGAGGCGTAGGTGTAGTCGCGGGCGCGCCCGGGCAGGGCGCGCGGCACGATCGCGTCGAAGAAGCCCGGGCGGACGAAATGCATGACGCCCGCCCCGACGAGGATCGCCGCCAGGGTGAGCGCGGGCCCGCGGCCGTCGCCGGACGGAATCGAATGGTCTGCCATGAGCAGTCACCTTCCCATTCACCCGGTGTTCGCGTCGAGTCCCTTCCCCCTCGGCCCGACCCGGTAGGCTCCGGTCGTGTGCCGGAGGGAGAACAGTGCCGTGGACGACGGTGCGTGGCGCCGATGACCGCGGGTGAGTGCCATGCTGGGTGATTTCGTGGACCGCAGCCGGGCCGGCCTCACCAGCCGCCCCGACTTCACGCTGGTGGGCGTGCTGCGTATCCCGGAAGGTGCGGTGAGCCCGTGGGTTTCGCTGACCAGGCGGATCATCGCCGCCGTCCTGCTGCTGTTCGGCGCGGCCCTGGTGGTCTACATCGGCCGCGACGGCTACCGGGACAACACCGGCGACGAGTTGTCGTTCCTCGACGCCTTCTACTACGCCACGGTCTCGCTGTCGACGACCGGTTACGGCGACATCACCCCGGCCTCGCCGCAGGCGCGACTGGTGAACATCATCGTCATCACCCCGCTGCGGATTCTGTTCCTCATCGTGCTCGTCGGTACCACCATCAGCGTGCTCACCGAGCGGTCCCGGCAGGCGTTCAAGATTCAGCGTTGGAGGCGCAGCGTGCGTAATCACACGGTGGTCGTCGGCTACGGCACCAAGGGCCGCACCGCGATCGATGCCATGGTCGGCGACGGCGTGCAGCCCGCCGACATCGTGGTCGTCGACACCGACCCGATCGCGTTGGAGGCCGCGGCCAACGCGGGCCTGGTGACGGTGCACGGCTCGGCCACCCAATCCGACGTGCTGCGGCTGGCCAGCGTGCAGAACGCGGCCTCGGTGATCGTGGCCGCCAACCGCGACGACACCGCGGTGCTGGTCACCCTGACCGCGCGGGAGCTGAACAAGACCGCCAAGATCGTCGTCGCCATCCGCGAGGCGGAGAACATCCACCTGCTGCGCCAGTCCGGCGCCGACTCGGTGGTGGTGTCCTCCGAGACCGCGGGCCGGTTGCTCGGCATCGCCACCACCACCCCGACGGTGGTGGAGATGATGGAGGATCTGCTCACGCCGGAGGCCGGTTTCGCCGTCGCCGAGCGCGAGGTGGAACCGAGCGAGGTCGGCGGCTCGCCCCGGCACCTGCGCGACATCGTGCTCGGCGTGGTGCGCGGTGGCGAACTGATCCGCGTCGGTGAGCCCGAGGTCGACGCCATCGAGGCCGGCGACAAGCTGCTCTACATCCGCCGGGCGGGCAAATGACACACGCCGGGGCGTTCGTCTCCGGACGGAAGTAGTCTCTAGGCGTGTCGTTCCAACTCAACGGTGTGCCCGTGCTGTCGCGTTTCGCCGGGGATCGGGCGGAGACGCTGCGCTCCGACGAACGCGCGCTGAAGGAGGGCTGGGCCGAAGCGCTGCTGCTGCGGGTGGACAAGCGCGGGCGGGTCCGGTTCGCCGACGGGGCGCTCGTCCTCGATCCGGCGGTCGAATTCGCGGCCGAGCCGCACCCCGCCGCGGTGTTCCTCGGCGTCACCGAGGGCAGGCACCTGTGGGCGGTGCGCGCCGACGAGCTGCCCGGCCCGCTGACCGATCTGCGGGTCGCGGCGCTGGAACTCGACGACTTCACCGCGGGCGTGCTCGCGACCGCGCTCGCCCTGCTGAACTGGCACGACAAGGCGGCCTACAGCGCGCACGACGGCACCGTCACGACGGTGTCGCGGGGCGGCTGGTCGCGGTTGACCGAAGCCGGGCAGGAGGAATTCCCGCGCATCGATCCGGCGGTGATCTGCCTGATCCACGACGGCGGTGACCGGGTGTTGCTCGGGCGCCAGGCCGTCTGGCCCGCGGGCATGTTCTCGCTGCTGGCCGGGTTCGTGGAGGTCGGCGAGTCGCTGGAACGCTGCGTCGAGCGCGAGGTGCGCGAGGAGGTCGGCATCGATGTGCGCGACATCCACTACCTGGGCAGCCAGCCGTGGCCGTTCCCGCGCTCGCTGATGCTCGGATTCGCCGCGGTGGGCGACCCGGAGCAGGAGCTGGTGTTCTCCGACGGTGAGATCGCCGAGGCGCACTGGTTCACCCGCGCCGAGGTGCGCGAGGCGCTCGAGCTGGGGGACTGGAGCGCGAAACGGGAGGGCGCGCGGCTGCTGCTGCCCGGCTCGATCTCCATCGCCCGCACCATCGTCGAATCCTGGGCGGCGCTGGACTGAGCCGCCCGCGGCGGACGGCCGCCGACACGGCCGATCCCGCGCGGTGCGGCGCGGGATCGGTCGAGGTGGCTCCGATGGTCAGCCGAGGGCGGCGAGCTTCTCCTTCACCGCGGCCAGCGAGGGATTGGTCGCGGTCGAACCGTCGGCGAACTTCACGGTCGGCACCACGTGGTTGCCGTTGTTCACGCTGCCGACGAATTCGGCCGAGGCCGGATCCTGCTCGATATCGATCTCCACATAGCTGATGCCCGACTCCTCCAGCTGCTTCTTGAGCCTGCGGCAGTAGCCGCACCAGGTGGTGGAGTACATCGTCACGGCGGGGTTCACATCGGTCACAGCCGATACAACGCGCTGTGGTCCGGTCCTGTTCCACATCCCGCCGCCCCGGTGGTGTCGGGGCGGACTGCCATGATGGTGACCGTGCCCGCCCTCGATCTCGCCGCCCTGGACCCCGAGCAGGCCGCCGCGGTCCGCGCACCGCGCGGGCCGGTGTGTGTGCTGGCCGGCGCGGGTACCGGCAAGACCAGGACCATCACCTACCGCATCGCGCACCTGGTCGAGGCAGGCCACGTGAAGGCCGAGCAGGTGCTGGCGGTCACCTTCACCGCACGGGCGGCGGGGGAGTTGCGGGGCAGGCTGCGCGCGCTCGGCCTGGGCGGCGCCGCCAACCAGGTGCAGGCGCGCACCTTCCACGCCGCCGCGTTGCGTCAGCTCAAGTACTTCTGGCCGCAGGTCGTCGGCGAGGTGCCGTGGCGGCTGCTCGAGGCCAAGTTCCCGGTGGTCGCCCAGGCCGCGCACCGCGTCGGCCTGTCCACGGCCACCGAGAGCGTGCGCGATCTGCTCACCGAGATCGAGTGGGCGAAGTCCTCCCTCGTCGCCCCCGAGGACTATCCGGCCGCGGCCGCCGCCCACCACCGCGACATCCCCTACGACGCCGGGCGCATCGCCGCGGTCTACACCGCCTACGAATCGCTGAAGACCACACCCGAGGGCCTGCTGCTCGACTTCGACGACCTGCTCCTGCACACCGCCGCGGCGCTGGAGGACTTCCCCGCCGTCGCCGACGAATTCCGCGGCCGGTACCGCAGTTTCGTCGTCGACGAATACCAGGACGTCACCCCGCTGCAACAGCGGGTACTCGACGCCTGGCTGGGCGAGCGCGACGACCTCACCGTCGTCGGCGACGCGAACCAGACGATCTACTCCTTCACCGGCGCCACCCCGTCCTACCTGCTCGACTTCTCCCGCCGCTTCCCGGACGCCACGGTGGTGCGGCTCGAGCGCGACTATCGCTCCACCCCGCAGGTGGTCTCGCTGGCCAACCGCGTCATCGGCGCGGCCCGCGGCCGCATCGCCGGTACCCGGCTGCAACTGGTCGGCCAGCGCCCCGACGGGCCGGAACCGGAGTTCGCCGAATACGACGACGCCCCCGCCGAGGCCGCCGCGGTCGCCGCGAAGATCGAGCGGCTCGTCGCGGCGGGCACCCCGCCCGCGGAGATCGCGGTGCTGTACCGGATCAACGCGCAGTCGGAGGCCTACGAACAGGCACTGACCGAACGCGGCATCCCGTTCCAGGTGCGCGGCGGCGAAGGCTTCTACCAGCGTGCCGAGGTGCGGCAGGCGCTCGGGGCGCTGCGGCAGGCCGCGTCTCGCGACGATCTGCCCGACGAGGCGCGCACGGGTGCGGCCCTGGTGCGGTTGGTGCGCGCGGCCCTGGCCCCGGTCGGGCTCACCGCCACCGAACCGGCGGGCGCGCAGGCCAGGGAGCGCTGGGCATCGCTGACGGCCCTGGTGACCCTCACCGAGGAACTGGTCGCCCACGACGCGGCGCTCGACCTGACCGGCCTGCTCCGTGAGCTGGCCGCCCGCGCCGAGGCCAGGCATCCACCGACGGTGCAGGGCGTCACGCTGGCCTCGCTGCACGCCGCCAAGGGCCTGGAATGGGATGCGGTGTTCCTGGTCGGTCTCACCGACGGCACGCTGCCGATCGCGCACGTGCTCGCCGACGACGGCTCGGTCGCCGATGTCGCCGCCCTCGAGGAGGAGCGCAGGCTGCTCTACGTCGGTGTCACGCGGGCGCGGGAGTACCTGCGGCTGTCCTGGTCGCTGTCCCGCACCGAGGGCGGCCGTCGCTCGCGCAGGCGGTCGCGCTTCCTCAACGGCCTGGTCCCGGACGACTCGCCCGCCTCGCGCGTGGCCGCGCCCGCCATGCGGCCCTCCGAGGTGAACCGCCCGCGCTGCCGCGTGTGCGCGAAGCCGCTGATCGGCACCTACGCGACCATGCTCGGCCGGTGCCGCCGCTGCCCGGCCGAGGTGGACGCGGACCTGCTGGCCGCGCTGCGGGAATGGCGCGCCGAGAAGGCCGGCGAACTGGGGGTGCGGGAGTTCGTCGTGTTCACCGACACCACCCTCACCGCGATCGCCGAGCAACTGCCCGCCGACGACCGGGCACTGGCCGGTATCGCGGGCATCGGCGCGAAGAAGATCGTCGACTACGGAGCCGAGGTACTGGCGATCGTGGCGTCGCGAGTACGGTCGGGATCACAAAACCGCAGGTAGAAAATAGGTTGTCGGTTTCGCGGACAACGCATATGGTGGTTTCACGCACCGGGAGGGTATTCCGGCGCGCCAGTTTCGACACCTGATCCACCGATCGGCGACCAGTACGGAAGGGAGGCTCGACGATGAACGGCATCACCGAATTCGCTGTCAATGGCGTTGCGGTGTACAGCCCTGTCGCGGCCTCCCCGCGCTTTGTCGCGCACCGTTTCGGCGCGCAGCAGGGGACCGGTCTGTCCGAGATGCACGCGTTCGGCGTGATCGCTGTGGACAAGGCCGCCGCAGGCTGGCGACCGGCCGTTGCCGAGGCAGCAGCCGGTGTCGCCGCACCCATTTCGGCACGCCTGCGCAATGCCGACCATCCCGCGTCCGTGATCAGGAGTCGACACAGATGTCGACATAGGTAGGGGAACGCCCCGACCTCCCGGCCACGGATCGCACGACGCGAAACCGTGGCCATTTTTCTGTTTCGGCCCTTCAGCCGGCAGGCACCGGTTTCGCCCGACGAGAACGACCGCTGCAAACGAGCTGAAGGAGAACGACGTGTTCACCGCAGAGCGAATGACCTCCGCCACTGCTGACGTGACATGCCGAACCGTGGCCGGGAAGACCCCCGCCCGTGACATCGCGACGGTGCTGCCGTGCCGTGTCGAGGACCCCGACCTGTGGTTCGCCGAGAGCCCGGTCCAGTTGGAGCAGGCCAAGGCGCTGTGCGCGTCCTGTCCCATCCGCAAGGGCTGCCTGAGCGCGGCCATCGACCGGCGTGAGCCGTGGGGTGTCTGGGGCGGCGAGATCTTCGACCAGGGCGTCGTGATCGCGCGCAAGCGCCCCCGGGGCAGGCCCCGCAAGGTGGCGGTCCCGGCGTGAGGCCGGGCATGTCGCCCCTCCCTCCGTGCACTGCGGCCCGGCCGTCCACCCCGGACCGCCCGGCCCAGCTACGCGAAAGCAGACGAGCCGCTCACCCCTGTTTCCCGGTGAGCGGCTCGACTGCGTGCTCGAAACCTCAGCTGGCCGAGCGGTGTTCGCGCAGGCCCGGCAGCCAGGTGTAGGCCAGCTGCATGAACGGGATCTCGGCGTCGAGCTGGGCCAGGATGCCGACGGAGCCGCCGAGGACACGGAAGATCATCACGTAATCTGCGGGAAGTTGCAGTGCGCGAGCCGTTTTCATCTCCGCACTGGAGAAGTCGGTGGCCTTGCCCGCGACCCGCTGCATCCACCGGCGGGTGAAATGGAACGAGTCGGTGCGGATCGGGTCGGAGAACGGGCGCAGATAGTCGGCGATCTCCTGCTCGGTGACGGTGCGGCCCGGGATCACCCAGCCGTTCTCCTTCATCAACCGGGTCAGCCCGTCGTAGTCCTCCTCGACGGCCATCGCCAGCATCTGCCCGAGCACCTCGGGAAAGCCGTTCGGCAGCGGTGCGCAGGCACCGAAATCGATGACGGCCAGCTTGTCGTCGGGCAGCATCATGAAGTTGCCGGGATGCGGGTCGGCGTGCAGCAGGCCGACCGCCTCGGGCGCGGAGAAGTGGAAACGCCCCATCAGCAGCGCGACCCGGTTCCGCAGGTCTCTGGTGCCGGCCGGATCGGCCTGGCCCGCCTTGATGATCGCCGACACCGGTGTGCCGTCGAGCCATTCGCTGACGATCACCTTCGGGGCGCTGGCCACGACCTTCGGGATCACGATCTCGGGGTGCCCGTCGTAGGCCTTGGCGAAGGCGCGCTGATTGGCGGCCTCGTTGCGGTAGTCGAGTTCTTCCTCGGTGCGCTCGGTGATCTCGGCGAGGATCGGCTTGACGTCCGCGCCGGGGATCACCGAGGAGATCAGGCCGGTCATCCGCGACAGCGTCTTCAGATCGGCGCGCAACGCGTCGTCGGCACCCGGATACTGCACCTTCACGGCGACGGTGCGGCCGTCCGACCACACCGCCTTGTGCACCTGCCCGATACTCGCGGACGCGGCGGGCGTGTCGTCGAAGGAGCGGAACCGCTGCCGCCACTGCGTGCCCAGCTGCTGATCCAGCACCCGGTGCACGGTCGCGGCGGGCATCGGCGGCGCGGCGGCCTGTAACTTGGTCAACGCGTCGCGGTAGTGCTCACCGAATTCCTCGGGCACCGCAGCTTCCATCACGCTCAGCGCCTGGCCGAACTTCATCGCACCGCCCTTGAGCTCACCGAGCACGGTGAACAGCTGCTCGGCGGCCTTCTGGTTGAGCTGAGCGTTGATCTCGGTCCGATCGCCACCGGCCAGCCTCCGGCCGAAGCCGACGGCGGCTCGTCCGGCGATACCGAGCGGAATCTTGGCTAACTTGGCGTTTCGGGACGAGCCACGGCGCGCGATCTCTGACACCACCCCA
Organism: Nocardia farcinica; assembly: GCF_001182745.1. Classification (NCBI taxonomy): domain Bacteria; kingdom Bacillati; phylum Actinomycetota; class Actinomycetes; order Mycobacteriales; family Nocardiaceae; genus Nocardia; species Nocardia farcinica. The sequence goes on from NZ_LN868939.1 coordinate 2,062,040, forward strand.
TCATGGCGGACGCACCCCCGGCTCTGCCACGACAATCCGGAGTTTTTCCCGGCACACGGGGCTGTCCGTTCGGTCACGTCGGCCACGTCACACCATCGCGCGATCCCTCGGACCAGATGCCCGACCAGCGCCTCGCGCAAGAAGCGAAACGCGAATCCGGCGCCAACACCCGGGCGGAGGGATTGCCGGCGCGGGGCGCCCCGCTCACGTCGCCGCCAGTAGCCGCAACCGGCGGCAGCCGCAGCGTGGGTGCGGGTCCCACGGGCGGTGATGCAGCTGATAGGTGTCGAGGTCCAGTTCCAGGGTCGCGTCCAGGGTGGCGGGGGCGCGGCGGGCCGAGCCCTCCACGATCGCCTCCAGTTCGCCCAGCGCCAGCGCGGCCGTGGCGGCGACGGCCGCGGGGGAGGCGTGCCCGACCCGGTCGAGCAGCTGGGCCGCCAGGTGTGGCCAGTCCGGGTCGTAGTCCGCCTTGGTGAGGTCGGCGCAGCGCAGACAGCTGGTCGCGCCGGGCAGCACGAGCGGGCCGACGATGCCCTTGCCGTCGCGCACCCGCACGTGGATGTGCGGAACGCGATGGATCACCAGATCGGCGACCAGGCGGGGATCGACGACGACGGTGTCGGTGAGCACCACCAGATCGGCGTGCGTTCCGCCCGCCGGTTTCTCGGGCCGGTAGCCGCGGGAGCGTGCCGCGCGCACACCGAGGCCGCGCAGGCCGGCGGTGACGGCGTCGGAAAGCGGTCCGAGGCCGTGCACACGCACGATTCGGACGTCACGGGGCCGCTCGCGCGGCGCGCGCAACAGCCCGGCGGCATCGATCTCGTCGAGCAGGGCACCGGCGCGCTCGGCGGCGATGCCGCCGCGCTCGGCCTCCCACAGGATTTCGGGCCGGGTCCGCAATCCGTCCAGCAATCGCAGGAAGCCGAGTACGGCGGCGGTGTCGAGCCCGGGCGGGTCGAGCAGCAGCGCGCGCTCGGGATCCCACCCGAGTTGCACCACACCGGAGGGGCGCACCAGCACCGTCACGCGCGGGTGCAGCATCGGGCCGAGCGGGCGGGTCGTCGTCAGCGTCATGCCCAGCAGTATGCGCAACGCCGATGCCGCGAACCGTTCCGAAAACCCTGGTTATCCACAGGGTTTCGGCTTGTGCACAGGACAGCGGATCAGGACTTGCCGGTGTCCTCGCCGGTCTCCGGAGAGTCGGCGCCGCCCTCGCGTTCGGCGCGTTCGCGCGCCTCGGTCTCGGCCAGCTGCGCGAGCGGATCGTCGAAGGCGGTCGCGCCGCCGCCGATCACCGAATCGATGAACCCGGCCGGGGAGTCGAGGTCGTCGGAGTCGGGCAGCAGGTCCGGATGCGCCCACACACCGTCGCGCTTCTCCACGCCCGCATCGGAGGTCAGCCTGCGCCACAGCTCCGCGGCCTCGCGCAACTTGCGCGGGCGCAACTCCAGGCCGACGAGCGTCGCGAAGGTCTGCTCGGCCGGTCCGCCGGTGGCGCGGCGCCTGCGCAGCGTCTCGGCCAGCGCGCCCGCCCCGGGCAGCCGGTCGCCCACGGCCTCGCCGACCACCACCTGCACCCAGCCCTCGATGAGCGCCAGCAGTGTCTCCAGCCGTTCCAGCGCCTGCTTCTGCTCCGGCGTGGTCTGCGGCTCGAAGGTGCCCTGCGCCAGCAGCTCCTCCAGCTTCGAGGGATCGGTCAGCGACATCGGATCGATGCTCTGGGCGGCCTCCTCCAACGCGGAGAAATCCATCTTGATGCCGCGCGCGTAGTCCTCCACCGCGCCGAGCACCTGCTGGCGCAGCCACGGCACGTGCGCGAACAGCCGCTGGTGGGCGGCCTCCCGCGCGGCCAGGAACACCAGGATCTCGCTCTCCGGCTGCTCGAGCCCGGCACTGAACTCCGAGATCGCCGACGGCAGCAGCGCCGCGGTGCCCGCGGGACCCAGCGGCAGGCCGATGTCGGTGGAGGTGAGCACCTCCTTGGCCAGCTGGCCGAGCGCCTGCCCCAGCTGCGAGCCGAACGCCAGCCCGCCCATCTGGCCGAGCATGCCCACCATCGGGGCGGCGAACTCGCGCGCCTCCGCCGGCAGCTGCGCGGTCCACATGGTCGAGACCTGCTCGGCGACCGGGTCGCAGAGTCGCTTCCAGGTCGACAGCGTCTGCTCGATCCAGTCGACCGGCGTCCACGCCACGGTCTTCGCCGCACCCGCGGGCAGCGTGGTCGCGCCGTCGAGCCACAGCTCGGCCAGGTGCGCGGCGTCGGCCACCGCCTTCGCCGAGCCCTGCGACACCGGCCCGGTCGCGGAACCGAGCTGCTGGCGGGCCAGCCGCTTGGCCACGTCGTAGTTCACCGGACCCGACTGCGCACCGCCCGGCGCCCCCATGCCGCTGAGCATCTGACCGAGGGAGGTCAGCATCTGACCCAGCTGCGCGGGATCGAAACCGGCGCCGCCGGGACCGCCGACGATGAAGCCGAACGGATTGTTCGCCCCGGGACCGATCGGTTCTTCGCCGCCGCGCTTGCGCGCGTCGTCGTCATCGTCGCGGTTCGAGAATCCGAACGGGTAGTCACTCATACTCCCAACGTTACGCGGGCCGCGGCGACGTGTGCGCTGGGACGGGCACGTATCCGGGGCCGTGCCGGGCCGTTACGCGGACAGCGAAACCTCTAGGGTGGGCGGGGTGAATCGTCGGATCCTCACGTTGCTGGCCGCCCTCGTCCCGGTGCTGGTGCTCGGTGTCCTCGGCACCGTGTTCACGGTGCCCTTCGTCGCGCTCGGGCCCGGGCCCACCTTCGACACCCTGGGCGAGTTCGACGGCAAGCAGGTCGTGGAGGTGAGCGGCGCCGAGCTGGACCCGACCACCGGACACCTGAACATGACCACCGTGTCGGTGCGCGACGGGCTCAACCTGTTCGAGGCCTTCGGCTTCTGGGCCAGCGGCAGGCACGGCATCGTCCCGCGGGCCGAGGTGTACCCGCCCGGAGTCCCGCGTGAGGAGATCGACCGCTCCAACGAGCAGGAGTTCAAGGACTCCGAGGGCGCCGCCGAAGTCGCGGCGCTGCACTACCTGCGGCTGCCCACGGTCGTGCTGGTACGCCAGGTGGGCGAGGAGAGCCCGGCCAAGGACGTGCTGCGGCCCGGCGACGAGTTCGTGAGCATCAACGGGGCACCGGTCACCTCCCCGCAGGACGTGGTGAACGCCGTCTCCTCGCAGCCCCCCGGCGCGCCGCTGACCGTGGTGTTCCGCCGCGATAACGCCGAGCAGACCGCCACCGTCACGCTGGCCGCCCGCCCGGACGACGCGAGCAAGGGCTTCCTCGGCGTCACCCCGGGCGAGGGCGCCCGGCCGCCGATGGACGTGACCTTCAACCTGGCCGACATCGGCGGCCCCTCGGCCGGCTTGATGTTCAGCCTCGCGCTGATCGACAAACTCAGCCCCGGCGAACTCGGCGGCGGCAAGTTCATCGCGGGCACCGGCACCATCGAGCAGGACGGCAAGGTCGGCCCGATCGGCGGCATCCAGTACAAGATGATGGCCGCGCGCGAGGCGGGCGCGGAAGCCTTCCTGGTGCCCGCGGCCAACTGCAACGAGGCACGGCAGCGCATCCCGGACGGGCTGCGGCTGGTGAAGGTGGAGACCCTCGACGGCGCCGTGCAGTCGCTGGCCGCCCTCGGCAGTGGAGGGGAAACGCCGACCTGCGGCTGACGCTGCGCTACCGCCTCCGGCCGCATCCGCTCAGTCGAGTGTGTGGTGGAGTGCCTCGATGACGTTCGGCGCCAGGTTGGGGTAGGTGCGCAGCTCGAGGTCGCCGAAGTCGTCGGCGTCGTCGTCGGGACGCAGTTGCAGCAGCGACAGCGAGGTGCCCTCGCGCAACACCGCGGCGAACAGCCGCGCCTCCCGCCGCTGCGGATGCGCCTCGGCCGCGGCGCGGGCGGCGGCGTCGGCCGCGTCGTGGTCGGCCAGCAGCGGGGCCAGCGCGTCGTCGAGGGTGCTCTCCGCATCCGGCGGCAGCACCACGATCTCCTGCACCAGCACGCAGCCGCGCACCGCGGGCGGCCAGGTGGTCGTCGCCAGGAACTCGTCGAGGGCCATCGACCCGCCGGTGATGTCGGCGGGCAGCGGCTCCTGCGCGATCGGGGTCAGTTCGTTGCCCTGGTCGAGCTCGTCGAGCAGGTTCGGCTCGGCGGCCACCAGGTCGGCGGTGGGGACCAGCGCGAACATCTGCGGCGGTCGGCCCCAGCCCTCGGCGTCGGCGAACTCCGCCACCTCACGGACGGCACGGGACAGAACGAGTTCGGCGTGCAGATCTGCGGTCACCCGGCCATCCTTGCACTCCCGGCCGGCCGGCGGCCGCGGAGCCGCGCAACCGAGACGCCGACGTGCCGGTCGTGACCCGCACGACGTACCGATGTCCGTTTTTCCGTAGAGTGGGCGCGGACGGTCCGCAAGGACCTACCGCAACGTCGGACTGCGGTGTCCCCGCCGGTATCGGTGCGGGCGCCGCCGGACCTTGGAGAGTGGCATCGTGGGCATGCGGCCCCCATCCGGCTTACCTTCGCTGTCGCGACGCAGCCGCGTGCTGCTGGTGGCGGCTGTCGTCCTCGCGGCGTTGTTGTTGCTCGGCCCGCGGTTCACCGACGCCTACACCAACTGGCTGTGGTTCGGCGAGGTCGGTTTCCGCGAGGTCTTCCTCACCGTCGTGGTCACCCGGATCATCCTGTTCGCCGCGGTGGCGCTGTTCGTCGGCGCGACGGTGTGGCTGGCGCTGCTGCTGGCGTACCGGACCCGGCCGGTGTTCGTGCCGATGGCCGGGCCGAACGACCCGATCGCCCGCTACCGCACGACCGTGATGAGCAGGCTCAAGACCTTCGGCATCGGCATCCCGGTGCTGCTCGGCCTGCTGGCCGGCCTGGTCGCGCAGTCCAACTGGGTGACGGTGCAGCTGTTCCTCAACGGCGGCGACTTCGGCGAGCAGGATCCGCAGTTCCACCTCGACGTCGGCTTCTACGCCTTCGACCTGCCGTTCTACCGGATGGTCCTGAACTGGATGTTCGTCGCCGTGGTGATCGCGTTCTTCGCCAGCCTGGTGACCCACTACATCTTCGGCGGGCTGCGGCTCAGCGGCCGCGAGGGCACGCTCACCCGGCCCGCCCGCATCCAGCTCGCGGTGATCGCCGGACTGTTCGTGCTGCTCAAGGCGGTCGCGTACTGGTTCGACCGCTACGACCTGCTCTCCAGCTCGCGCAAGGAGCCCACCTTCTACGGCGGCTCGTTCACCGACATCAACGCGGTGTTGCCCGCCAAGCTGATCCTGTTGGCGATCGCGGTGATCTGCGCGGTGGCCTTCTTCGCCGGTGTGGTGCTGCGCGATCTGCGCGTGCCCGCGATGGCCGCGGCGCTGCTGGTGCTGTCCTCGGTGCTGGTCGGCGCGGTGTATCCGCTGGTGGTCGAGCAGTTCTCGGTGCGCCCGAACGCCGCGGACAAGGAGTCGGAGTACATCGAGCGCAACATCGCCGCGACCCGGCAGGCGTTCGGCATCACCTCCGACAAGATCGAGTACAAGGACTACAAGGGCGAGAGCGACAAGAACCCGCTCGACGTCCCGGTCGACGCCGCCACCATCGGCAACGCCCGTCTGCTCGATCCGAACATCCTCTCGCCCACGTTCACCCAGCTGCGACAGCTGAAGAACTTCTACGGGTTCCCGGAGTCGCTCGACATCGACCGGTACAACCTCGACGGCAACCTGCAGGACTACATCGTCGCCGCCCGCGAGCTCTCGCCCGCGGCGCTGACCGGCAACCAGACCGACTGGATCAACAAGCACACCGTCTACACCCACGGCAACGGCTTCGTCGCCGCTCCGGCCAACCGGGTCAACAAGCCGCAGTCCGAGGACGTGGCCGCGGGTGGCTCGTCCGACAGCGGTTACCCGATCTTCCTGGTGAGCGACCTGTTCACGCCGAAGGACCGCCAGCGGATCCCGGTCGAGCAGCCGCGTATCTACTTCGGCGAGCTCATCTCCCAGTCCGACCCGGACTACGCGATCGTCGGCGGGGCCGAGGGCCAGGCGCCGCGCGAATACGATTCCGACACCGCCCAGTACACCTACACCGGCAAGGGCGGCGTCCCGATCGGCAACTGGTTCAACCGCTTGGCCTTCGCCGCCAAGTACGCCGAGCGCAACATCCTGTTCTCCTCGGCGATCGGCGACGATTCGAAGATCATCTTCAACCGCAGCCCGCGCGAGCGCGTGCAGAAGGTGGCGCCGTGGCTGACCACCGACGGCAATGCCTACCCGGCGGTGGTCGACGAGCGCATCGTGTGGATCGTCGATGCCTACACCACCCTCGACAACTACCCGTACGCGCAGAAGACCTCGCTGGAGGGCGCGGTCGAGGACAGCATCGACAAGAAGACCGGCCGGTTGCTGCCCCGCAAGGAGGTCAGCTACATCCGCAACTCGGTGAAGGCGACCGTCGACGCCTACGACGGCACCGTCACCCTCTACGAGGTCGACTCCACCGATCCGGTGCTGAAGGCCTGGCGCGGGGTGTTCCCGGGCGCGGTGAAGCCGGAGAGCGAGATCAGCCCGGAACTGCGCGCGCACTTCCGCTACCCGGAGGACCTGTTCAAGGTCCAGCGCGAGATGCTGACCAAGTACCACGTGGACAACCCGCGTGAGTTCTTCACCAACAACGCGTTCTGGTCGGTGCCCAGCGATCCCACCATCGAGGGCGGCAGCTTCAACCAGCCGCCGTACTACGTGCTGCTGGGCGATCCGAAGACCAATCGACCGGTCTTCAACCTGACCAGCGCGATGGTCGGCTACAACCGCCAGTTCCTCTCGGCCTACATCTCGGTGCGTTCCGATCCCGACGACTACGGCAAGTTCACGATCCTGCGGCTGCCCACCGACACCCAGACCCAGGGTCCGCAGCAGACGCAGAACACGATGACGACGGCGCCGCAGGTCTCGCAGGAGAAGACGCTGCTGTCCAACTCGAACAAGATCAGATACGGCAACCTGCTGACCTTGCCGATCGCCGACGGCGGCATCCTCTACGTCGAGCCGTTCTACAACGAGCGCAACACCGGCCCGAACACCGCCACCTTCCCGCAGTTGCTGCGCGTGCTGGTGAGCTACCGCGACCAGGCCGGCAGCGTGAAGGTCGGCTATGCCTCGACATTGGCCGAGGCGCTGAACCAGGTGCTGCCCGGCGCGGGTTCGCTGGCGACGCCGTTCGGCGGTGATCCGGCGACCCGGCCGCAACCGGGCACCGCGCCGCCGGTGGTCGACAGCACGCAGCCGCCCGCCGACGGCGGCACACCGCAACCGCAGACCACGCCGCCGCCCACCGGTTCGGCGGCCAAGGACGCGGCCGCCGCGGAACTCGACCGCAAGATCGAGGCCGTGCGCAACGCCATGCGCAGCGGCAACTTCCAGGACTTCGGCAAGGCACTGGAAGAACTCGAGGCCGCGGTCAAGACCTACCAGGACGCGGGCAGGTAGGTCGGTAGACGCAGACGGCGCCGTCGTCCCTCGGGACGGCGGCGCCGTTGTCGTCGGTGCGACCGATGCGTCAGCGAGCCAGCGAGTCGATGAGCACGCTGTGCTGCTCGAGCAGCTGCTGGTACTGGCCCTCGACGCCGTACTGGCGGGCCAGATCGGCGCCGGCGCTCTTGACCTGCTCGAAGACCGCACGGCTGTTCTCGGGAGCCGGGATCGGCAGGGCGGGCTCCGGCTGCGCCTCGGGCTCGGGGGCGGGCTCGGGCGCGACGTCGGCGGAGGTGCCCGCGGTCAGGTACTGACCGCACACCGGCCAGGCGCCGACACCCTGGGTCTGCAGGACGTTCTCGGCGACCCGGATCTGCTCTTCCTTGCTGGCCTGGTGGGCGTAACCGGTGCCGCCGTTGGCGACCCAGGTGCTGTGCGAGAACTGCAGGCCGCCGTAGTAGCCGTTGCCGGTGTTGATGCCCCAGTTGCCGCCGCTCTCACACTGCGCGACGCCGTCCCAGTTGTGGGTGGCGGCCGAGGCGGTGGCGGTGGATAGTCCGAACGGGATGGCAACGAGGGCGCCCGTGGCAGCCACGAAGCCGAGGGCGCGAGTGCTGATCTTCCGGTTCTGCGTCATGATTGTGGATCCCTCCCCGCGCCCGCCTGCCCGGCAGGTGTTCGCCGGTCCCTGCCCCCGGGTCGTCGGGGATCCTCGGACCGCGGGGCAGGGTGTCGGCGTTCGACGATCCGAGTTCGTGCCCGTCTCGGTTGATCCGGGCCGCTGCACGACGGTAACGAAGCAATCTCGATAGATCACATCTTGATAACTGGGATAATTGTCTGAAACGAATGGCCGGGTAATTGCTGTTCGGGCAGGTGAATGCATGGAATCGGAGAACATGCGCGATCTTGTTATCTGCCCGTTATGTGCAGGAGATCACTTCGAAATGGTGACACCGGTCACGTTTATTCCGCCCTTCTCGGACTCCGGGGGTGGCCGGGGGCAGCTCTGGGCCTGGGTGAAATGGCTGTTCTGTCCGGGTCGAGCGGCGGTGCCGCGAAGGCGACCTGCCGATTCGCTCCGATCAGGCGCCTCCGGGTACCGCCCGGCGCGCGGCCGCTCGTGGCCTCCCCGCGCCGCTCGGTCAGCGATTTGCCTTCTGTGCGTATCCGTGTGTAATGTGGTGTTCACCGACGCGGGGTGGAGCAGCTCGGTAGCTCGCTGGGCTCATAACCCAGAGGTCGCAGGTTCAAATCCTGTCCCCGCTACTACGAAAGGCCCGGAACTCAGGTTCCGGGCCTTTTCGCTGTCCTGCCGCGCTGTCCTGCCGCGCTGTCCTGCCGCGGTGTCTTACCCGCGGTGTCCCATCCGCAGGGTCCTACCCGCGATGTCCTACCGCGCAGGCCGCAAGTGGTCACGCAGCGCCTCGGCGACCTGCCGCGGGTCCTGCAACTGGAGCCCGTGGCCGACACCGGACAACCGGTGCACCCGCGCCCCCGCGGCCCGGTCGGTCACGTAGGCGATGTCCGCGTCGCCGACCAGCCCGCCCGCGGCCGGGTCGGCGGCGAGCAGCACGACCGGGCAGGTCACCGCGCGCAGCAGGGCGTCGTCGAGGCGGTGGTAGGTGTCGTCGAACCGGTCGAGGACGGCGTCGAGGAAGTCGCCGTCGTGGTGCCGCAGACTCGCGACCATCTCCCGGACATAGGGGTGCTCGCGGCCGAACACGTCCTCGATGGACGGACTGCCCGGTCCGGCGATCTCCAGCGCGAGGAACCCGGCGAGGGTGTGCGCCTGGGGCCGCGCGGCGCCGGTGAGCGCGCGCCACGCCCGGTTCATCGGCGCGGTGGCGCGATGGTGTGCGCGCATCCGCTCGCGATCGAACGGGGCGTCGCCGATGACCAGCCCGGCCACCCGGTCGGGATGGTCGGCGGCCAGCACGGCCGCGACGTGCGCGCCGTGCGAATGCCCGAAGACCGCACACCGCTCCCATCCCGCGTGGTCGAGCACCCGGTGCAGTGCCGCCGCGGACTCCTCCAGCCGGTAGTGGCCCGGGGTCGGCGCGGAGTCTCCGTGGCCGGGGAGATCCACCCGCAGCATGCGCGCATCGCGCTCGAGCAGTGGCGTCATGGGATCGAACCACTGCCGTCGCCCCGAGCCGCCGTGGACGAGCACCAGGGGTGTGCCGTCGCCGATGATGTCGTAGCGGATGCCGTCCACCGAATATGTCTGCACAGTCGAACCTCCCTCAGTCGAGACGAGGAAGCCAACGAGCGAGGCGCCGTCGCGGGTTCCCGGGTTCAGACCTCGCTGTCGAGGAAGATCTCCAGTCGGACGATCCGCGGTGCCTTCGGGGCGAACTCGATCATCGCGACCCCGCGTGCCGAGCCGATCTCCACCGACGTGGTCACCCACCGCCCGGCCGCGATCATCTTGTCCCAGCGGATGTTGCGGCAGCGGTTGGTGAACTCCTCCACCGTCACCCGCTGCTGGGCGGGCAGGGTGATGGTGGCGCGATCGCCGAGCAGTTCGCGCACGTGCGCGATGTCGGTGTCGGCCGCGGCGGCGAAGAGCCTGCTGGTCACCGACTTGCCCGCGCGGCCGACGCCGGTGAAGGCCTTGGCCATGCCCAACGCGCCGCCGATGCCCTGGTTGCGTACCAGCTGCGGGCCCAGTTTCGCGGCGGCGCCGAGGCCGGGCAGGCCGGTGCGCAGCAGTCGCAGCACCATGGTGGCGAGTTCCCAGTGCGCGGCCAGGCGGGAGATCCGCCACTGTCCGTCCGCGTCGATGAGGTCGTAGCGCAGGTGCATCGGAACCAGCACCGTCGCGCCGGTCGACATGGTGGTCTCGATGGCGAGATCGCGCACGACGGTCCGGCCGGCGATCAGGTCGCGCTCGACGTGGAAGACGATCGTGTTCGGTCCGATGAAGGTGTCGTAGAAACGCTCGATCGCGCGGGTGCCGATGTGCGGGTCGGCGCCGACGGGATCGTTGACCGCCGCGTCCGGCGTGAACAGCCGCACCCAGGCGGTCTTGTCGTGGGCCAGCACGGCGCGCGGCGAGGCCTGCACGGCGGCCAGCAGGTCGGCGGCGGTCGGCTCCGGCGGCATGGGGCTCCTCGGTGGTCGTCATCGCTCGCGGGGCTGTGGCCCGGCACCGCCCATGGTAGAACATGTTCTAATTTCAGTGCGACGAAGGACCACGATGGACTGGTACACCGGCAACACCGGCTACGACACCGTGCTCACGATCGGCTTCGCGTTCGCCGCGTTCGTGATCGTCGGCGGGCTGTTCGCGCAGAGCCCGTACGGCCGATTCGCGCCGGCCTCGCTCGGCTTCAATCTCTCCCCGAAGTTGGGCTGGTGGCTGATGGAGCTGCCCGCCACCGTCGTGTTCGCGGTGTTCTTTCTGACCGGTCCCGACCGATTCGAGCCCGTACCGCTCGTCCTCGCCGGAATCTGGTTGCTGCACTACGCCAATCGGGGCTGGTTCTTCCCGCTGGCGATTCGTCAGGTGCCGGGCAAGCGCAGCACCTTCAACGTCTCGGTGCTGGCCGCGGGCATGTTCGTCACCAGCCTGCACGGCTACCTCAACGGCGCCTTCTTCAGCCACGACTACAAGCACCAGTACGGCACCGAGTGGTTGACCGATCCGCGCTTCCTGATCGGGCTCGCCGTCTACCTGTGCGGCTTCGCCCTGCTCGTGCGCTCCGAGTCGATCGTGCGCAACCTGCGCGACAAGCGCGACCCCGGCGCCGCCGAGTACCGCATCCCCTACGGCGGCGGGTTCCGGTTCGTCAGCAGCCCCGCCTATCTGGGTGAACTCGTCGCATGGGCCGGTTTCGCCCTGCTGACGTGGTCGCTGGCGGGCGTGGTCATCTTCTTGATCACCGCGGGCAACCTCGTCCCCCGCGCGTTCGCGACCCACCGCTGGTACCGGGAGAAGTTCGCCGACTATCCCCGGAACCGGAAAGCCCTGATCCCCTTCGTGATCTGACGACGCCGCTCGCCGGGTGAGCGGCGCCGCGGTGACGAGCCCGTGCTCGTCACCGCGGCGACCGCACCGACCCGGGCCGGCCCCTCAGTTCCCCGCGGACTCCGGATGCAGATACACCGGCAACGTCTGGTGGCCGTTGGAGACGAAGCTGCCGACCGGTTTCAGGGTGGCGGGATCCTGGGCCAGGCGCAGCTCGGGGAAGCGGGTGAACAGCGCGGGCAGGGCGATGGCGGCCTCCAGGCGGGCCAGCGGAGCGCCGATGCAGTGGTGGGCGCCGTGGCCGAAGGAGACGTGGTCCTTCTTGGCCCGGTGGATGTCGAAGCGGTCGGCGGTCTCGCCGTGCACCTTCGGGTCGCGGCCGGCGGCGGCGTACGAGGCGAGGATGGCCTCGCCCTTGCCGATGGTGTGCTCACCGATCTCGATGTCCTCGACGGCGTAGCGCAGCGGCAGGTGTGCCACCGGCGCCTCGTAGCGCAGCGCCTCCTCGATCACCTCCTCCCAGCTCACCCGGCCCGCGAGCACGTCGGCCCGCTGCTCGGGATGGGTGAGCAACGCGAAGATGGCCTGATCGAGCAGGTTCACCGTGGTCTCGTGGCCGGCGTTGATCACCAGCATGAGGGTGTCGACGAGTTCCTTCTCGGTGAGCCGTGAGCCGTCCTCGTCGCGGGTGGAGATCAGCACGCTGGTGACGTCCTCGCCCGGGTGCTCGGCCCGGTAGGCGACGAGTTCGCTGACCAGCCGGTACATCTCGGCGTAGTTGGCCTGGGCTTCCTCGGGGCCGAAGGAGGTGTCGAAGAAGCCGTCGACGCAGCGGCGCAGGCCGGGTCCGAGATGGTCGGGCACGCCCATCATCTCGGTGATCACCTGGATCGGCACCGGGTAGGCGAAACCCTCGCGCAGATCGGCGGGCGTGCCGGGCGGGGTCGCGGCCAGCGCGTCGAGCAGTTCGGTGGTGAGCTGTTCGATGCGCGGACGCAGCGCGGTGGTGCGGCGGTGGGTGAACGCCGGCGCGACGAGGTTGCGCAGCCTGCGGTGCTCGCGGCCGTAGGCGGTGAACATGTTGTCCACCGCCACCCACGGCAGCAGCGGCCATTCCTCGGTGATCTCGCCGTTGCGGAAGGCCGCCCAGTGCTGGCGCGGGTCCTTCGACACCCGGGGGTCGGCGAGCAGGCTCTTGAGCACCGCCGCGTCGGTCACCGACCAGGCGGGCACGCCGCCGGGCAGGGCCACCAGCGCGACGGGGCCACGGGCGCGGATGCGTGCGGACTCGCCCTGGATGTCGGCGCCGGTGAGGTCCAGCGCGATCGGCTCGAGTGTCGGGTCAGCCACGGGGGAACGCTCCTTGGTTCATGGGCAAACGAGGTGATTCCGGGAAGACGACCGGGAGCGCGGCCAGGGCGCGGTGGAACGGGCCGGGGCGCCAGGTCAATTCGGTGGTGGGCACCGCCAGCTTCAGTTCGGGCAGCGCGTCGAGCAGTTGATCGATCGCCTCCTGCACCACCAGGTAGGCGACCGACCTGGCGGGGCAGGCGTGCGGGCCCGCGCCCCACGCCAGGTGCGAGCGGTTGCCGGTGCGGTCCCCGCCGCGCACCGCGGGATCGGTGTTCGCCGCGGCCAGGCCGATCAGCACCGGCTGGTGGGCGGGCAGCCAGGTGTTGTCGATGAGAATGGGCTGGCGCGGATAGCTGGTGCAGAAGTTGGAGATCGGCGGGTCGTTGAAGAGCACCTCGTCGAGCGCGTCGCGGGTGGACAGGGCGCCGCCGAGCATGCTGCCGCCGAACCGGTCGTCGGTGAGCATGAGCAGCAGGGTGTTGACGATCAGGTTGGTCTGCGGCTCGATGCCCGCGCCGTAGAAGCTGATCAGCTGGGAGAGCATCTCCTCGTCGTTCAACTCGGCCGGGTGGTGGGCCAGCCGCGAGGTGACGTCGTCACCGGGTTCGGCGCGGCGCAGGTGGATCAACTCCATCAGCGCTTCGCTGAGCGTCTGCATGCCCCACGCCGCGTTGACGGTGTCGAACAGGGCGGCCATCCCGGTGGCGACCCGCTGGCCGAGTTCGGTCGAGCAGCCGACCATCTGGTTGAGCACCTCGAACACCAGCGGAAAGGCGTACTGGGACACCAGATCCGCCGAGCCGGTGGTGCTGAACTCGTTGATCAGCGGCACCGCGATCCGCTCGACGGTGGTGTGCAGCGAGTGCAGGTCGATGCCGTCGATGGCGGCGGTATAGGCCTGGCGGTAGCGCAGGTGCGTCATACCGCTGTTGCGCAGGGCGTTCGGATACCACTCCATCATCGGCCGCACCGGGCAGTCGGCGGGGATGTCGCGCTGCCAGACGCGCGGGTCCGCCGGAAAATGCTCGGGGTCGTTGAGGATTCGGACCGCGGTGTCGTAGCCGACGACGAGCGTGGCGGGCACGCCGGGGGAGAGTTCGATCGGGGCCAGCGAGCCGTAGTCGCGGCGCATCTCGCGGTAGAAGCGGTGCGGGTCGGCGGCGAATTCGGGGGTGTACAGCGGGACGCGCGGGCCGTCGGTGTCGATGGGGGAGCCGTGGCGCACCGGGCAGCCCCCGGTGTCCTCGGCGACGGCGGCGAGCGACGGTGGGTTGGTCAAGGAGTCGTCTCCCAACGATCGAGCGGACTACGCGGTGGCCCCCCTGTTCGTGCCACCAGGAACTGCCCCGCGAACGGGGCGGTCGCCGAGCCAACTCCGTTGCAGCGGAGTGTTTTCCCGCTCGGCGACGCTCTCACGGTAGCAGCCGTGCGCGAAAGTCTCTCTCGTTCAATCACGCACGCGCGCATAGCACGCGGTGCCGCCGGCCGCGAGCGGGTGTGGTGCACCCGACGGACCTGCCCCGGCCGTGGCCGCATTCACCGGAGAATCGCCGCAGGTCAGCGGGGGTGTGCGGGTCTGTCACGCGGCTGTTACGAGCGGACACGCGGATGGAAACGACCGGTCGCGATGGTCGGGGCATGTGGCCGACCAGTATCTGCTGACCGTGCTGACGCTGACGGTCACCACGACCGTCCTGGTGATCTGGGTGGTCGAGCCCTCGGCCATGCGACTGCTCGGCCGGTGGTTGCACGGCCCGCAGTTGCGCGTCCGCGACGCGGTGGGACGTGCGCCCGCGCTGTGGCGCATCCGGGTGCGGCTCGACGACCGACCGGGCCGGCTCGAAGCGCTCACCGCGCGACTGGCGCTGGGCATCGCTGCGCGCGTGGCCGCCGATCCGGACGAGTTGCCCCTGGCGCTCGCCGAACTCCTGGGTGCCCGGTATCTGGCGCCGGGCGCCGATCACGGACCGCCGGTCGCGGCGGAGGCCCGGCTCGAGGTGGTGCACGCGGACGCCACCCTGTGTTTCGTCCGGCCGGACGAGCCCTTCACGCCCGCCGAAACCGCACGGGCACACCGCCTGTGCGACCTCGCGGGGGCGGTGGTGCGGCGCGGGTGAGTCAGTAGTACGCGGGGTCGGGCAACGCTCCCTCGGCGGCGCGTAACCGGTCGGCCATGCTGGTGAGCAGGTCCACCGATTCCTGGGACAGGCCGATCGTGGTGCGCAGCAGACGGCGTAGCCGGGCGCAGCGGACGTCGCGCGCGAGACGGAGATCGGATGCGGCGGTGCGGTCGTGGGGCTCGAGGTCCACGGGTGGGCTCACATTCTGGCGGCGGGGAACGACGGTGCGCACCGTCGGAGTTCGGCGATAGTCGTACCCCAGATGTCGCTGCGCGGCACCGTATTTCGCGTCACGCCGATGTGTGTTCGCTCTCGGGTGAGTCCGCTCGAGCGGGCTCGGTCTCCGCCGCATGTCCGGACAGCATAGTCCGGCGAGACACCGCCGGGGCGAGAGCATCGCTGCGCCTCGCCCCGGCGGTGCTGTCGCACCCCAACCGGGCGTCACCCCGCCGTGGCTGGGATCGGGGTGTGCGCCCATCTCACATTCGGCGCCGCGCCCGGTCCGGATCGGTCCCGTCTCCGGACGCGGCGCGCGGCGGTCAGACCCCGACCCTCCTGGCCTCGACCGCGGCCGCGGTGTCGGCGGCGACCAGATCGGCGTTGATGTGCGCGGCCGCGATGGTGCCCGCCGCGGCGGCCCCACCCACCTGCGCGGACAATTCGGTGACGTTGCCCGCCACCCACACGCCGGGCACGTCGGTCGCGCCGACCGGGTCCGACGGGATGTGCATGCCCATCCCGGACTGGTGCTCGACCGGGTGCAGGCCGAGTTCGGCCAGGAATCCGGCGCGCGCGATCATGCGCGGCGCCACGGTGAGTGTGGTCCGCTCGACGACGGAACCGTCGGACAGCCGGACGCCGGTGATCCGGTCGTCGGTGACCACGACGCCGGTGATCTCGCCGGGCACCACCCGGATGTCGCGGGCGGCGAGTTCCTCGGCCTTCTCCGCGGACGGCGGTTCGGCGGTGTGGGTGAAGTAGACGATGTCGGGGCTCCACTGCCGGAACAGCAGGGCCTGGTGGATCGAGTTCGGTCCGCTGGCGATCACGCCGATCGGCTCGTCGCGCACCTCCCAGCCGTGGCAGTACGGGCAGTGCACCAGGTCGCGGCCCCAGCGGGCGCGCAGCCCCGGGATCGGTGGCAACTCGTCGACCAGGCCGGTCGTCACCAGCAACCGCCTGGCCCGCACGGTGCGGCCCGCGGCCGTGCGCACCTCGAACCCGTCGCCGGAGCGCCGGGCGCTCACCACCTCGCCGTCGGCCAGCTCGCCGCCGTAGCGGCCGACCTCCGCCCGGCCCCGCGCGAGCAGTTCCGCGGGGGCGATACCGTCCATGCCGAACAGGGCGTGCACGCCCTCGGCCGGGCTGTTGCGGGGCTCGCCGGCATCGATCACCAGCACCGAGCGCCGGGCACGGGCGAGCGTCAGCGCGCCGCTCAATCCCGCGGCCGCGCCGCCGATCACCACCACGTCGTATTCGGTCGACTCTTCGGTCATCATGACCACCTCCTCGCCGGACACTGTGCCCCAGCTCCGGCATTATCGGCAAAGCAATTTGCCGGTATGGCAAACTGGGGTGCGTGGACGACGACATGGATCAGGCGCTCGAGGCGGTCGGCCCGCGGCTGCGCGCGCTGCGTAAACAGCGCGAGACCACCCTCGGCGAGCTCTCCGCCGCCACCGGGATCTCGGTGAGCACGCTGTCGCGGCTCGAGTCCGGCGCACGGCGGCCCACCCTGGAACTGCTGCTGCCGCTGGCCCGCGCGCACGGCGTGACCCTCGACGAACTCGTCGACGCCCCGCCCACCGGCGATCCCCGCGTCCACCTGCGTCCGGTCACCCGCAACGGCATGACGATGCTGCCGCTGACCCGCCGTCCGGGCGGTATCCAGGCCTACAAGCTGATCATCCCGCCGGACACCCGCCGCACCCCCGACCCGAAGACGCACGAGGGCTACGAGTGGCTCTACGTGCTCAACGGGCGGCTGCGGTTGATCCTCGGCGAGCACGATCTGGTGCTGGAGCCGGGCGAGGCCGCCGAATTCGATACCAGGGTGCCGCATTGGTTCGGCGCCGCGGACGACCGGCCGGTGGAGTTCCTGAGCCTGTTCGGCAAGCAGGGCGAGCGGGCGCATCTGCGCGCCCGGCCCGCCGTGCCGAAAACCGGTGACCGCCGTGCCGAAAACGGTGAGCACTGAGGAGGTCAGGACGTCCGCCGCTCCGGCGGCGCCTGCCAGTGCACAACCTTCACCGTGGTCATCTCGTCCAATAGTTCCGGGCCGTAACCGAATCCGGCGCCGGAGCGCCCGCGCGGTTGCGCGGCACCGCCCGGCGCGCCGCCGAACACCGCGTTGATCTTGACGGTGCCGACCGGCAACGCCCGCCAGGCCCGCTGCGCGTTGGCCATCGACCCGGTCAACACGGTCGCGGCGAGCCCGTGTTCGTCGTCGCGGGCCTCGGCCAACGCGGTCGCGAAATCGGGGACCGTGCGCACCGGCGCCACCGGGCCGAAGGTCTCCTCCCGCAACACCCGCATCCCGCGGGTGCAGTCGGACAGGACAGTCGCGGGGTAGTAGGCGCCGGGTCCGTCGGGGACGGTCCCACCGACCAGCACCTGCGCGCCGTGCTCGACCGCGTCGCGGACGTGGGCATGCACGAGATCGCGCTGGGCCTCGTCCACCAGTGGCTGCGGGTCGCTGTTCCACCGCCGGGCCTGGTCGCACAACGCGGCGAGGAATTCCCGCGCGATCGTCTCCACCACGTAGATTCGCTCGACCGAGACGCAGATCTGGCCCGCGTTGGCGAATGCGCCGAGCGCGGCCTGCTCGGCCGCCCAGGCGGGATCCACGTCGGCGTCCACGATCAGTGGGTCGTTGCCGCCGTTCTCCAGCAGCACCTTCGCCCCGGTGCGGGCGGCCGCCGCGGCCACCGCGCGGCCGGTCGCCGTGCCGCCGACGTGGGCGACGACGTCGACCGGCGCGCCCGCCAGCACCGCGCCCACCCGGCCGTCGCCGGTGATCGTCTGCACGACATCGCGCGGGAAGCACTCCGCGAGGATCTGCCCGAGCAACTCGCCGGTGCGCGGGCAGCGTTCGCTCGGCTTGTGCAGCACGGTGTTGCCGGTGACCAGCGCGGCACCGAGCAACCCGCACGCGATGGCGACCGGATCGTTCCACGGCGTCAGCGCCACCACCACACCGCGGGGCTCGTGGATCATGAAATCGGTGGCGTCCGAGGGGCCCTGGAGCGTCTTGCCGCGATGCACCGGGCCGAGTTCGGCGTACTGCACCAGGGTGCCCGCGCCCGCGCCGATGCCCTCGAGCGCGCTCGCCACCGGCCTGCCGGTCTCCTCGTGCACCACTTGGGCGAGCGTGTCGGCCCGGTCGCGCAGTGCCGCGGCGGCGGCGTGCAGCGCGGCGCCGCGGTCGGCGGGTGCGACCGCGGCCCACTCCGGCTGCGCCGTCCTGGCCAGGTGCACGGCCTCGGCGATCTCCTGGTCGGCGGCCGGGACGAGACGGGAGGCCGCGCCGTCGGCGGAGGTGACGATGTCGGTGAGTTCCTCGTGCGTCTGTGTCATGGCCGACGGTTACCCCGGCGCGAGCGCCGCAACCGGGGACCGGCCCTTCCTAGCGGAACCAGCGCTTGGGCTGCTGCTGCTTCTCGACCTTCTTGCGCGCGGCGGCCGCCAGTTCGGCCCGCTGGGCGCGCGCCGCCTCGGCCCATTCGACGCCGCGGTGCTTGGCCACGTCACCGAATTCCGCGCCGCGGTGCTTGGCGAGGTCGGCCCACTCCGCGCCGCGGTGCTTGGCCACGTCGGCGAACTCGTCGCCGCGTTCCTTCGCGAGTTCGGCCAGTTCGGCGCCGCGCACCCGCGCGGTGTCGGCCAGTTCCGCACCGCGTTCCTTCGCCCGTTCGGCGAGCACGGCGCTGCGTTCCTTGGCGGTGAGCGCCAGCGGCGTGCCGCGTTCCTTGGCGCGCTCGGCCAAGACGGCGCTGCGTTCCTTGGCGGTCAGGGCCAGCGGCGCGGTGCGCTCCTTCGCGGCGGCGGCCAACGGCACCGCCCGTTCCTTGGCGGCCGCGGCGAGGGCGGCGCTGCGTTCCTTGGCGGTGGCCGCCCACTCCGGCCCGTGCGTCTGCACGGTCTCGGCCAGCTCGGACCCCTTGGCGGCGGCCACGGTGCCGAGTTCCTTGGCCCGCTCGGCGGCCTCCTGCGCGTGCTGGCGCAGCGCCTCGCCGGTGCCGTCGCTCGCGGCCGCGCCGAACGGCAACGCCGCCGAGACGGTCGCGGCGGCGTTGCGCGCGGCGCGCTTGCCCCGCCAGCCCAGCGACGGCTTACCCGCGGTGTCGGCGCTGGCGATCAGCAGTCCGCCCAGCAGGCTCACGTCCTTGAGGAAGGCGGTGCGCTTGGCGAGCTTCTTGTCCGGGTCGGGCTCGGCCCAGAAGTTCTGCTGGGTGACCGTGGCGGGCAGCACGGACGCGGCCAGCACGATCGAGGCGAGCCGGGGTGCCTTGCCCAGGGCCAGCAGCACGCCGCCCGAGACCTGCGCGACGGCGTTGACCTTGATGACGGTGTCCGGGTCGGCGGGCAGCCTGCTCGCGACCTCGGCGGGCAGCGCGGCCGCGGCCTTGGCGCGCGGTTCGGGATTCATGAGCGTGTCGACCCCGTCGGCGACGAAGGCGGTCGCCAGCAGTGGTCGGGCAAGTCGGCGCAGCAACATGGACGTCAACCCTTTCCTCGATGGCTTATTCGGGCGGGTTCCCGTGACCGGGGTACCCAAACACCGGGGCGATGCGCGCCACCGTGCCGGTCGAGGAGCCGAACTCAGCGGGCGCGCAGGAACCGGCCGGTGCGCGTGACCCCCACCGAGTCCCCTGCCCGGCCCTCGCCGAAGACGAACTCGCCACCGACCAGCACCGCCGTCACCGCGGCGTCGTTGCGGTTGACCATGCGCGAGAGGTTGTCGTACTGCGCCACCGGCGCCTCGGCGTAGCGGTCGAGTTCGGCGTCCAGGTGCGCCGGATCGATGACGACGACGTCGGCGCGGTCGCCCTGGCGCAGGTGCCCGGCGTCCAGGCCGTACCAGTCGGCCAGCTCGCCGGTCATCCGGTGCACCGCGCGTTCCAGCGACAGGAACGGCCGGCCCGCCCGCTCGGCCTCGTGCACCCGGCGCAGGAACCGCAGCCCGAAGTTGTAGAAGGCCATGTTGCGCAGGTGCGCGCCCGCGTCGGAGAAGCCCAGGTGCACACCCGGATGCGCGGCGAGGCGGTCGAGCACGTGCGGCCGGTGGTTGGAGATGGTGGTGCGCCAGCGCACCTTGTCGCCGTGCTCGACCACCAGGTCGAGGAAGGCGTCCACGGGATGCAGGCCGCCACGGTCGAGACCCACCTGGCCGAAGGTCTTGCCGATCACGCGTGGATCCGGGCAGTCGACGATCTCGGCGTCGAAGAAGTCGCGGTGCCACACCCGCGGGCCGAACCTGCGGTCGTAGTCGCGGCGGAAGCGGCGCCGGTAGTCCGGGTCGGCGAGCATGTCCCGGCGCCGCTCGACCTGATCGGCCAGGTGCATGGCGGCCGCGCCCGCCCCGAACTCTTCGAAGATCACCAGGTCGATGCCGTCGGCGTACACCTCGAACGGCACCGGCAGGTGCTGCCAGCGGAAGTTCCCGCCCAGCAGGTTCAGGGTGCGGGCCAGCAGCGAGAACAGGTGGATCACCGCGGGAAGGGCCTTCAGGTCGGCCGCGGAGAGCAGGCTGACCTTCAGCGGCGCGCGGAACAGGCCGAGGGTGGCGGCCGCCATCGTCACCACCGTGTGCGGGCGCGAGGCGTCCGGGCCGCCCTGCAACACCCGGCCCCGCGCCCGCAGGATGTCACCCAGCCTGCGGCGTTCCCGTGCGGTGGCGAACGTGGACGGCAGCGTGCGGGAGCGGCAGTACTGCCCGTCGAGCTTGTCGAAGCGCAACTGCTGGGAGGACATGCCGACGAAGCCCGCGTCCAGCGCCTCGGTCAGCCAGCGCGCCATCGTGTCCAGCTCCGCGCCGTCCGGCCGCACGCCCGCGCGGGTGGCCCGGTCCAGCCCCATCGCGGCCGCGCGCATGTCCGAATGCCCGATGAACGCCGCCACATTCGGCCCGAGCGGCAGCTCCTCGAGCGCCTGCGCGTACTCGTGGGCGCTGCTCCAGCTCTTGCCCCGCGCGACCGCGTCGATGACGTGCCTGCGCGGGATCGCCTCCACCCGCCCGAACAGGTCGCCCGCGGTCTCCGGGCCGACGTGCACGGTGGAGATCGAACACGAGCCGAGCAGCACCGTGGTGATGCCGTGCCGCAGCGACTCGCTCAGCTGCGGACTGCCGAGCACTTCGACGTCGTAGTGGGTGTGGATGTCGATCATGCCGGGCAGCACCCACCGGTCGGTCGCATCGATCACCCGTGTGCAGCCCTGTTCGTCGAGCGGGGCCGCCGACACCGTGACGACCCGGCCGTCCCGGATGCCCAGATGCCGGATCGCCGAGGCCGCGCCGGTGCCGTCGAACCAGCGTCCGCCCTTGATGATGGTGTCGTACACGAGTTTTCCGTCCTCACCCGTCGGGAAACAGGTCGGCCGGGCCGGCGCGCACCACCTTGCCGGTGGCGTTGCGGGGCAGTGGTTCGGTGGTGATCCGCCAGTCGGCGGGCACCTTGTAGTACGCCAGCCGCTCGGCGGTGAAGGCCCGTAGCTGCCCGGGATCGGTGGCGGCCTCGTCCTCGACCACCACCACGGCGCCCACCCGCTGGCCAAGGTCGGGATCGGGTAGCCCGAGCACCGCGCATTCGCGCACCGCGGGATGCTCGTCGAGACAGTGCTCGACCTCGGTGGGGTAGATGTTCTCGCCACCGCGCAGGATGAGATCCGACCGCCTGCCGGACAATCGGAGCCTGCCGTCGGTGCACACGCCGAGGTCGCCGGTGCGCAGCCAGCGGTCCGGGGTGAGCGCGGCGGCGGTGGCGGCGGGATCGTTCCAGTAGCCGAGCATGACGTAGGCGCTGCGCACCCACACCTCGCCCTCGACGCCGTCGGCCACCGGTTCACCCTCGGCGTCCCGGATGCTCAACTCCACGCCGATGATCGGCCTGCCCACCGTGTCCGGGAACTCCGCCAGCTCGGCCGGGGTGGCCAGGGTGGCGGCCGTACTGCATTCGGTCATACCGTAACTGGTGGTGAGCGCGGTGCGCGCGGCCGGGACGCGGTCGCGCAGCGCCTCCTGCAAGGCGGCCGAGGACGGTGCCGAGTTCAGCGACAGCGCGGCCAGGGAGGACAGGTCGTGGCGTTCCACGTCGGCGTCGAGCAGCCGGTGGATCATCGTCGGCATGGCGCCCCAGTTGGTGATGCGCTCCCGCTCGATCAGGCTCAGCACCCGCTCGCCGTCGAAACCGCCACGGTAGACGACGGCGGTGTCGCCGGTGGCCAGCCGTGGCAGCACCAGGTTGTGCAGGCTGGCGATGTGGAACAGCGGGGAGGTGAGCAGGAAGCGGCGGCCCTTGGGGCCACCGTCGTCGGTGCGGCCGGCGCAGGCGGCGGCCACCGCGTCGTTGAAGCGGTGCTGGTCGACCACGGCGAGCAGGTTGCGGTGCGAATGCGTGGCGCCTTTGGGTCTGCCGCTGGTGCCGCTGGTGTAGAGGATCACGGCCGGATCGTCTTCGGCGACCGGGGTTTCCGGCAGCGCGGCCCCGGCGAACTCGGCGATCAGCGCGGGCAGCTGCTGCTCGATCGACAGCACGGGGACGGTGTGCTCGACCTGTGCGAGCCGCTCGATCCGCCGGTCGTCGGCGATCAGCACCTTCGGCGCGGTGTGGGCCAGGCCGTAGTCGATCTCGCGGGGCATCCACCACGCGTTGTAGCCCACGGCGATCGCCCCGAGGCACTGGCAGGCCCAGAACGCCTGCACCCACTCCGCGCTGTTGGCGGCGAGGATGCCGACGCGGTCGCCCGCCGCGATGCCGAACCGGGTGCGCAAGCCCTCGGCCAGTGCGGCGACGGCGGCCAGGTGCGCGGCGTAGGTGATGCGCCGCTCGCCGTCGACGAGATACTCGCGCTCACCCAGCCGCGCGGATTCGGCCAGCAGCGCGCGGAGCGCGGGCTTGCGGTGCCGGAAGACCGTGACCGGTGCGCCGAGCACCTCCTCGACCGTCGTCTCGAAGGGCGCGCCCGCCGCGGTGAGCCGCCGGACGGCCTCGGCCCGAAGCGCTTGCCGGTCAACGGATGTGGTCATCCCCGTCCTTCCACTGTCATGGCACGAGTACCGCCCGGCCACGGACCAGGCCGCGGTCGAGCCGGTCGAGCGCCTCGCGGCCGTCGGCCAGTTCGTACGGCTCGACCTCGACCCGCAGCTTGCCCGCCTGCGCCAGGGCGATGGACTCCACGAGATCCGAGCGGGTGCCGCCGTAGGACTTGCGCACCGAGGCGCCCCACGGCCAGCCGGGCCCGCCGGCCGGGCCCGCGGTGAGCTCCGGCGCACCGCCGCCGAGTCCGACCATCCGGTAGGCGCCGTTGGGGGCCACGGTCTCCACCGCCAGGCGGGCGGTCTCGTCGACGCCGACGAAGTCGAACACCGCTTCCGCGCCCCGGCCGCCGGTGCGTTCGAGAATCCGCGCCGCGGTGTCCGCGCCGATCACCAGGCCCTCGTCGGCTCCGTAGTGGGCAGCCAGGAAGAGCTTGTCCTCGCTCACGTCGACCGCGATGATGCGCACCGCGGTGGTGGCGGCCAGGATCTGCACCGCCACGTGCCCGAGCCCGCCGATGCCGATGACGACGGCGGTCGCACCGGGCAGCAGGTGGTCGCGCGCCCCCGCGATCGCGTGGTAGCTGGTGAGCGCGGCGTCGGCGAGCGGAGCGGCCTGCAGGAAATCCAGTTCGCCGATCGGCACGAACGCACGCGCCGGAACGCGGACGTATTCGGCCATGCCGCCGTCGGGCCCGAGTCCGGGGCAGGGCGGCATCGCCGACCGGCCCGCGGCGAGGCAGACATTCTCGTTGCCACGGATGCACTCTCGGCACACCCCGCACGACCAGCACAGATAGACCACGCCGCGGTCGCCCGGCCGCGGGCCGTCCACCTCGGCGCCGACCGCTTCGACCGTGCCCGCGATCTCGTGGCCGAGGGTGAGCGGCTCCTCCCGCAGCGGGAACGGCAGGCCGAGGACGTAGAGGTCGGAGTGGCAGATACCCGCGGCGCCGACGCGCAGCAGCACGTCGGTGGGGCCGATCCCGGGCACCGGAACCGTGCGCAGTTCGAGCCTGCCGGGGCCGGTCAGTTGCAGTGCGTGCATCAAAGCGGTTCGTCCTCGTCCGATTGTGACGTAGGCAATAAGTTAACAGCGTTTCTGAGTGCCGCGCCAGGGCCGCCCGCGCCGGTGGCCCCCGCCGCCTGTGCGTGGTGTCGGTGGCGTGCGGCATCATCTGGGGCACGCAGTCGTCCCCCGATGATCGTCCGGAGCTCCCCATGCCGTCCTCCCGCACCAAACCCAAGCCGTTGTCGGACAGCGAGATCGAGCACATCGCCGCCGAGATCGCCGCAGGCCGTCCGCCGATGGTGTGGTTCACCTCCGCCGCGGTGGGCGTGCCCGAAGGCCGCTCGGGCAAGGTTGTGGCGCTGGGCGATCCGGCCGAGGGCGACTTCCTGCAGGTGCGGCCCACCGGCTCCAAGGACGCGCTGTCGTTCTCCCCCGTCGAAGTGACCCTGACCAAGCCGCCGCGCGAGCGGCAGGCCGCCGCGTCGGGCCGGTCGAAGCCGGCGCCGAGGAAGGAACCCCCCGTGACCCAGCCGTCGACCGCGACCCCCGCGAGCCCCGCCCCCGCGCGAGCGGCGGGCCGCGCCGAGCCCGCCGCCGCCCCGGCCGCGAAGGCGACCGCGAAAGACGTTGCCGCCGAACCGCGTCCGAGCGCCCAGGACAAGCCGGCCGCCCCCCGTCCGGCACCGGCCAAGACCACCAAGTCGCCCGCGCGGAAGAAGACGCCCGAGGTCACCGTGACCCTCGCGGGCACCGCCGACGGCGAGTGGACGGTCGAGGTCGCCACCGGTAAGAAGCGGTCGGTGCGCGGGTTGCCGGTGAGCAGTGCCGCGGTGGCGCAGGCCGCCAAGCTGTTGCACCCGGAGGTCGCGGAGGTGGTCGCGGGTGTGCTCGAGGCCGCCAAGCAGGCACAGCTGGCGAAGGTCGAACAATTGCAGGCCGAACTGGCGGCCGCCAAGCGGGCGCTCGAGGAATTGGATTCCTGACGACCGCGCACGGCCGTCATCCCGCCCGGCTCGCGGCGCGCTCGCCGCGGGAGCGCCCACTCGGGGCATCGCCCGGCGCATCGGCCCCGTCGCGTCCGGGCGGTGCGGCGCGCCCGGCCGCGCACCCGGCGGCCTCGCCGGGGACCGGGCGGCGCGCTCCGGGCAGCCACCGGCGGCGCAGCGGCAGCGCGCGCACCGCGGGTGTGCTGCACCCCTCGGCCGTGGTCGGGTCCGGTGTGCGAATGCCGTTGTCCTCGTGGCTGTTCGGTCGCGGCGTGGGGGTTTCGCGCTGGGGTAGGGCGTAACCGAGGCCCTGGTCCTTGGCGCGGTACATCGCCGCGTCGGCGTCCCGGATCAGGTCGAAGATGTCGGCGTCGCCGTCGGCGCCGGTGATGCCGACACTGGCGGTGACCGTCACCGCGCCGACACTGAGCTCGAACGGCCTGCCGAAGGCGTCGAGCAGGCGCTCGGCCAGCGTCACCGCCTCCCGCACGCCGCACGGGGTGAGCACGACGAACTCGTCCCCGCCGTAGCGGGCACACACCGGAATGCGCCCGGCGACCCGGCGGATCCGGGCGGCGGCGTTGGCGATCAGTTCGTCGCCCACGGCGTGACCGTAGCTGTCGTTGACCCGCTTGAAGCCGTCGAGATCGAGGAACAGCAGGCTCAGCGGACCGGCCCGCCAGTCCGCCCGTTCCCTGGCGAGGGTGCGCAGCAGGGCGGTGCGGTTGAGCAGCCCGGTGAGCATGTCGTGGTCGGCCTGGTACTGCGCGCGGCGCTCGCTGCGGGCACTGCGCTGCACGGCCCGTTCGCCGCGTACCAGCACACCGATCAGCAGCAGCGCGAACAGCGTGGCGACGACCACCCGGTCGACGGTGCCGAGCCGGGTGCCGAGCGCCGGAACCAGCGCCGCCACGATCAACGCGACGGCGATCACCCCGGCCCGCTGCCGGGACCGGTGCACGTGGACCCGGCGCGGCTCACCGAGGCCCGCCATCGTCGGATGCAGGGCCGCGATGCCCACGGCGGCGTAGGCGACGAGCAACGGGATGTGCAGCAGTCCGTCGTCCACGCGGGCCAGCCCGGCGGCGTCGATCCCGGCACCGAGATCACCCAGCAGCACGGCGATCACGGCCACGTGCAGCAGCCGCAACGAGGTCTCCGAGCGTCCCGCGGTCGCCACCGAGTGCGCCACCATGGCCAGCAGCACCGCGTCCAGCAGCGGGTAGGCGGCGGCCACGAGGGTGTCGAAGCCCGGCGACCCGGACCGCAGGATGGGCGAGATCAGCACCGTCCACGAGGCCAGCAGCGCCGCCAGGCCGATCAGCGCCGAATCCAGCGTCAGGTCGTACTCGCCGCGCGCCTGCCGCGGCCGCAACCACACCGCGGCGGCCGCGGCGACCCCCAGATAGCCCGCCAGGACGCAGAGGTCGCCCGCCCGGCCACCGCCGCCGCTCGCGGCGGACAGCACGCTGCCCGTCGCGAACAGCACCGCCGACCCCGACAGCAGATACCACGGCAGCGGCCGCGCCGGCCGGTAGCGGCGCAGGCCGTATCCGATCATCACCAGCGTCCCCGCCACCACGATCGGCACCGTCGTCGCGGTCAGCACCGGGCCGCCCAGCACCGGCGGCACCGTGATCACGGCCGCCCAGGCCCCGAGAAGCGGTGCGCACCACCGGTTTCCGAGGCGCTCGCGGTGAAGGCCCGGATAATCTGCGGTTCCTGTCATCAAACCCCCCTCGGCCCTGGTAACGCGGTGAACCATGCGGCAGGCGGTCAGCGCGATCCGCCACGACGACGTCGACGTCGAGCTGGGTGTGGTGCTACGAGCGGATGGTCCCGGGCGGGCGCTGCACGTCCGGTCACCGAGACCTGGACAACTGATCCGATGATCGCACGGAACCGGGGTCCGCCGGGATGGTTTGCCCGGGTTCGTCTCCTCGGCGTGCCGCCCTGCGCGGGTCGGGTCGGGGCGCGCCCGCGCCGCGGCGCACAATGGGCCGGTGGTGGATACGTGGGTGGCGCCGGGGCGGGTCAACATCATCGGCGAGCACACCGATTACAACGACGGATACGTCCTGCCGATCGCGTTGCCGCTGGTCACCCGGTGCGCCGCGCGGGTGACGGCGCAGCCGGTGGTGCGGGTGCGCTCGCGGCAACGGCCGGACGAGCCGGTGCGGGCCGAACTCGACGCCATCGACGCCGTGCGGACGCAGGTGCCGGGCTGGGCCCGCTACGTGCTCGGCGTGGTCGGTGAGTTCGTCCGGCGCGGGCACCCGGTGGGCGGACTCGACCTCGAGGTGGACGGCGCGGTGCCGATCGGGGCGGGGCTGTCGAGTTCGGCCGCGCTGTCCTGTTCGGTGGCGTTGGCGCTGCGCGACCTGTTCGCGCCCCAGCTGAGCGAGCGCGAGCTGATCGATGTCGCACGGGCGGCCGAGAACGACTACGCGGGCGCGCCCACCGGCGTGCTCGACCAGTCCGCCGCGGTGCTGTGCACCGCGGGACACGCGCTGTTCCTGGACGTCCGCCGATTCACCGGCGCCGCACCCGGAACCGACCCCGGCTACCGGCAGATCCCCTTCGACCTCGCCCGGTCCGGCCTGACGCTGCTGGTGATCGACACCCGCGAGGCACACGAACACGCCGGTGGCGGCTACGCCGAGCGCCGCGCCCAGTGCGAGGCGGCCGCGGCGGCGCTCGGCGTGGCCGCACTGCGCGACGTGGTGGTGCCCGGCGAACTCGGTCGGATCGAGGATCCGGTGGTGCGCAGGCGCGCCCGGCACGTGGTCACCGAGAACGCCCGCGTGCTCGCGGTCGCCGAGACCCTGCGCAGCGGCGCCGATCCGCGGGAGATCGGCCCGATCCTGACCGCCGGGCACGCGTCGCTGCGCGACGACTTCGAGGTCTCCACCCCCGCGCTGGATCTCGTCGTGGACGCGGCACTCGCCGCGGGCGCCCACGGTGCCCGCATGGTGGGCGGCGGGTTCGGCGGCAGCGCCATCGCCCTGGTCGAGAGCGGGCAGGCCGACGCCGTCGCCGCGGCCGTCGAGCGACGACTCGGCAGTGCCGGACATCGCGCCCCGCGGACCTTCACCGTCGTCCCGGCCGCGGGGGCACACCGGGAGAACTGACGGCGCACGCGGGATGAACGGCCGCGCAACACCGGACCGTTCGGGGGACTCGCTGTTTCGGTTCGCCCCGGACCGCGGCCGGGGAGTGCGACAATCACGCGGTAGTTGTCAGTGGACGCCGCAGGTCGGTGCGGGGTCGCTGTCGCCGCACGAAGCCGCTCGCCGCGCGCGACCCGCTCGTCGAGTGGTGCCACCACAAGGAGGGACACCGCTGTGCCGCTTGCCGATTCCCTGTTCCTGACCTCCGCCGCACCCGGATCGCCCGCCGCCGCGGTGCGTTTCGAGGCGGTCGAGACGCTGCGCCTGGACGCCGATCCGGTCGACTACGCGCTGGTCGCGTTGTATTTCGTGTTCGTGCTCGGTATCGGATTGCTGGCGCGCAGCCGGGTCTCCTCCAGCATCGACTTCTTCCTGTCCGGCCGGTCGCTGCCAGCCTGGGTGACCGGCCTGGCCTTCATCTCGGCCAACCTCGGCGCGGTCGAGATCATGGGCATGTCGGCCAACGGCGCCGAATACGGATTCCCCACCTTCCACTATTTCTGGATCGGCGCGATTCCGGCCATGCTGTTTCTCGGCGTGGTGATGATGCCGTTCTATTACGGCTCCAAGGTGCGCAGCGTGCCGGAGTTCATGCGCAGGCGCTTCGGCACCGGCGCGCACCTGGTGAACGCGCTCAGCTTCGCCACCGCGCAGATCCTCATCGCCGGGGTCAACCTGTACCTGCTCGGCTCGATCCTCAATGTGCTGCTCGGCTGGCCGCTGTGGGTCTCGGTGGTCGCCGCCGCGGCGATCGTGCTGTCCTACATCACCCTCGGCGGGCTCTCGGCCGCCATCTACAACGAAGTACTGCAGTTCTTCGTCATCGTCGCGGCACTGCTGCCGTTGACCCTCGTCGGCCTGCACCGGGTGGGCGGCTGGGACGGGCTGACCGAACGGGTCACCGCCTCGCCGGGTGGCGCCGCCCAGCTGGATTCGTGGCCGGGCAACGCGCTCAGCGGGTTCACCGACAACTTCCTGTCGGTGCTCGGCATCGTGTTCGGTCTCGGGTTCGTGCTGTCCTTCGGTTACTGGACCACCAACTTCGTCGAGGTCCAGCGCGCGATGGCGACCAACTCGATCTCCGCGGCCCGGCGCACGCCCATCATCGGCGCCTACCCGAAGATGTTCATCCCGCTCATCGTGGTCATCCCCGGCATGATCAGCGCCGTGCTCGTGCCGGAGATGATCGAGTACAAGCAGGCCAAGGCGGCCGATCCGGATTTCAGCGGCGATGTCACCTACAACCAGGCCCTGCTGTACCTGATGAAGGAGGTCCTGCCGAACGGTCTGCTCGGGGTGGGCCTGGCCGGTCTGCTCGCGGCGTTCATGGCGGGCATGGCCGCCAACGTCTCGGCCTTCAACACCGTGTTCAGCTTCGACCTCTGGCAGCAGTACGTGGTGAAGGACCGGCCCGACGGCTATTACCTCACCGTCGGCAGGCTGGCCACGGTCGGGGCGACGGTCGCGGCCATCTTCACCGCGTTCATCGCGGGCAATTTCAGCAACATGATGGACTACCTGCAGACGCTGTTCAGCTTCTTCAACGCGCCGCTGTTCGCGACGTTCATCCTCGGCATGTTCTGGAAGCGGATGACCCCGACCGCGGGCTGGGCGGGCCTGGTGGCCGGAACCGGTTCGGCCATCGTCATCTTCCTGCTGCACGAGATGGAGGTCTTCCAACTGTCCGGCCAGGGTGCCAGTTTCGTCGCCGCCGGTGTTGCCTTCGTGGTCGACATCCTGGTCAGCGTCGCGGTCACGATGGTGACCCAGCCCAAGCCGGCCGCCGAACTGGTGGGGCTGGTGTACTCCGAGACACCCGCACAGCTGCGCACCGACCCCGAGGCGGCCACGCTGCCCTGGTATCAGCGCCCCGTGTTGCTCGCGGGCATCGCCCTGGTGCTGGTCATTCTGCTCAACATCTTCGTGGGATAGGGAGATCCGATGCTGTTCGACATCCGCACCATCGTGGCCGCGCTGCTCGGCAGTTACGGGATCATCCTGGTGATCACCGGGCTGGTCCACGACACCGCCGCCGAGGAGGCCAAGACCGGCGGCATCAACGTCAATCTGTGGGCCGGTCTGGGCATGGCGGCGTTCGCGCTGCTGTTCCTGGCCTGGGTGCTGCTGCGCCCGGTCGCGCCGACCAGCACGGAAGCCACCGTGGCGCGGCGCGATTCGACGCCAGGGTCCGACGATTCGACACCGGCCTGAGGGCGGGCCACACACGACGACGCCGCGGCGGGTGCCGCGGCGTCGTGGTGTGCAGACCGGGAACTCACCGCTGATCCGGGCGCGGGATGTCACCGCGCCAGGCGCCGGTCTCGTGTCCCTGGCTCTCGATGAACTCCTTGAAGCGCTGCATGTCTCCGTGCACGCGGTGCTTCAGCACGCCGAGCTTGTCCGCAGCGTTCTCCACGAAACCCTCCGGGTCGACGTCGATCTGGGCGGTCACCCGGGTGTGGGTGTCGTCGAGCCGGTGGAAGGTGATCACGCCCGCGTGGTTGGGTCCGCTGTCGGACTTCCACGCCACGCGCTCGTCGGGATGCTGCTCGGTGATGGTCGCGTCGAACTCCCGCGTCGACGGACCCACATGGATCCGCCAGTGGGTGTGCCGGTCGTCGAGCTGCTGCACGGCCTCCACACCCTCCATGAACTGCGGGAACGACTCGAACTGCGTCCACTGGTTGTAGGCGGTGCGGACGGGGACCTCCACGTCCACGGTGGCGGCCATCGTGCTCATACGAACCCCTTTCCTCGACTTCAGGTCACGTCTTCCGGCTACCCGGGTCGGTGGCCGACAAACGGCGGTCAGTTCATCAGGCCGGTGTGTTGTCGTCCGGCGGTGCGGCGCGGCAGCAGGACGCCGAGGGCGACCATGCCCACACCGAGACCGAAGTGCAGCCAGTTGTCGGCGTTGTTGACCGGGATGAAGTTGGCGTCGCTGTGCTCGTCGATCACCAGCCCGTACAGCCACAGCACCAGGTAGATGACGCCGCCGCCGACGAGGAACGCGGTGGCCGAACTCGCGGCGCGCGCGGCGAGCAGGCCGAGCACGCCGAAGGCCAGGTGGACGAGGTTGTGCAGGATCGAGACGTCGAACAGGCCGAGCAGCTGTGCTTCGGAGTGGTGGCCCGCCCATTCCAGGGTGTCGTAGTTCGTGGTGACCCCGGGGATGAACCCCAGGATGCCGACCAGCAGGAATACCGCGCCCACCACGGCGGCGGCGATGCGGACCGGGGACCACTGATTCGTTCGGGTGGTGGAGTCGAAGGTTGCCATGACAGGTGCCTTTCCGACGGGGTGTCGAGTACTCCGCGGCGTACCCGTGACCGTCGGGGACAAACCACACCGGCGAAGGGGCGCCCCGGTCCGCGGTCCGTGCTACTTCGCGGCCGGTGTGAAGGGCTGGTTGACGGTGGTGAAGTACTGCACCGCCGCGGCGACCGCGACCGGGGCGGTCACCAGGATCTGCCCGGCGAGGGTGCCCAGCGCGCCGACCGCGACGATCCCGCCGAGACAGCCGACGGCCGCCGCCGGGATGAAGGGACCGAACAGGCCGACGATGGTCGCCGAGGCCACCGTCGCGCCCACGATGCCGCCCAACACGCAGCCCACGGCCCCGCCGCCGAGGCCGCCGACCAGCGTGCCGACGGTCGCGCCCATGCTGATCGTGCTGGTCATGCGGGACCAGGCGGCCTGTTCCCGGTCGTATTCGCTCTTCCACGGCGCCTTGTCCTCGAACGGGAGGGCGACGGGGGTGTAGACCGCCTCGGCGGGATCGAGTTGCGGGGTGAGGGTGGCGCGGTTGCCGTCGATGTCGACGGCGATGGGGAAGGTGAAGTCGTCGAGGACGAAGCTCAGCGGGGTGGCGGCGACGACGCGGCCGTCGGCGGTGGTGACCTGGAGCTGGTTGTCGTGCACGCGCAGGGTTCCTGCGTCGATCTCGATGATCGAGGCGGTGTCGGTGGCGTGCGCGGTGAAGCTGATGGGCTGCGCGTCGGCCGGTGCGGCGGTGGCGGTGTTCACGGCGAGACCGACCGCGGTGAGCACGGTGGCGGCGACGGCGGTGAGACGGTGGAGCTTCATGGTGAATCGAATCCTTCGATGGTTCTCGGGTGGCGGCCGGTTTCGGGGCCGCGACTAGGCAGCGGTCCGGTCGGTGTCGACCGGACCGCCGGGGGATCGGAGACGGTCAGGCGGCTCGCCGCACGCGGTGCCGGAGGTTGACCAGGGCGTCGACGACCAGGAAGCCGAGCAGGCTCACGCCGACCAGCGGCACGAACCAGCCGACCAGCACGGCCGCCGCGAGCAGCGGCACCACCAGCCACGGCCGGGACGCGCGCAGTGCGCCGCGGCGGGGCGCCCGGCCCAGCGGAATCCGCGCCGCGCCGCGGGTCGGCCTGCGCTGCCACCACATGCGGTAGCCGAGCACGATGACCACGACGAGGCCGACCATCGCGGCGAGCAGCAGCAGCTGGTTGGCCAGGCCGAACATCAGGCCCATGTGGAACTGGATGCCCCAGTTGGTCAGCTTGGCCATCAGCGGCCAGTCCGCGTAGGGGAGACGGTCGGTGATGGCGCCGGTCGCGCCGTCGACGGCCACCGCGTCGACGGTGTAGATGCCGGGCATGCGCCGTTCCTTGACGGTGTATGCCTGTTCCGGCCCCGCCGGCACGGTGATCTCGACCGCCTGCGCGATCCCGGCGGCCCGCGCGGCCAGCTGGGCGCGTTCGATGTCGCCCCCGCGGCCGGCGGACGCGCCGGCCGGCGGCGTCGCGCCACCGCCGTGGTGGTGATCGCCACCGTGATCGGACGCCGGTGCGGCCCCGGACAAT
Organism: Nocardia farcinica; assembly: GCF_001182745.1. Lineage (NCBI taxonomy): Bacteria > Bacillati > Actinomycetota > Actinomycetes > Mycobacteriales > Nocardiaceae > Nocardia > Nocardia farcinica. Next base: position 2,095,244 of record NZ_LN868939.1, read on the forward strand.
TCGGTGCTCACCGCCGGGGTGGTCCAGCTCAGCTGGGCACGCAGGTCGCCGATGTTGGCGCCCGCGTAGGCCGACCAGGTCATGCCGGTCACCGACAGCAGCAGCACCAGCGGCAGCAGCCACACGCCGAGCGCGCCGTGCCAGTTCATGCCGCGCAACCGGCCGGGTCGCGAGCGATCGGGAGCGAGCAGCCACGCCGGGGAGTTCCTGGCCCGCCGCTGGCGGACCCGGCGCCACCACAGCACCAGCCCGGCCAGCGCCACGATCCACAGCCACGAGGCCGCCAGCTCGCTGTAGAGCCTGCCGAACTCGCCCAGGTGCAGGTCACGGTGCAGGTGGTCGATCCAGGTGCGCAGCGGCAGCGCGCCGGAACTGCCGTACACCACCGCGTCGCCGACCGCCCGCGCGGTGTACGGGTCGACGAACACCGCCCGGCGCTCGGACTCCCCGAGCGTGGGATCGGCGAACAGCACCCGGGTGGTGTCGGTCGGGCCCGGCGCCGGTGCCACGGCCACCAGGGCCAGGTCGGGCCGGACGGCGGTGGCGGCCTCGACCTGCTCGGCCAGCGGACGCGCGGTCCCGGTGGCGTCGACGGTCAGCAGGTCGCGCGAGACGACCTGTTCGAGGGTGGGCGCGATCGCGTAGAGCGCGCCGGTGACGGCGGCGATCAGGATGAACGGCGCCACGAAGACGCCCGCGTAGAAGTGCAGCCGCATGGCCAGGGCCGGCAAGCCGCCGCGGGCGGTAGGGGCGGTGCCGGGACCGGGCGGCCCGGCCTCGCGGCGGGACTCGGACCCGGCGCTGTCGGCCGGGGACGCCGCGGCGTCGGGGGCGAGAGATTCTGTTGTGCTCACGGTCTTCTCGTTCTCGAAGGAGGAACCCGTCGTCGTCGGGGCGCGGTGGATCCGGAGGGATCGGGCGCCCGATGCGGCGGCACCGGCCTGTTCGGATGCGGCAGCATCCGTCGACTCCGATGCGGCGGAGTCCGCCGGTTCGAAGGCGGGCGCGGACGCGTCCATGACACGTCGGCCACGACCGCCACGGGGTCACGCGACCGGGGCTGAGTCGTGCCGAGTCAGGGCCGTGTCGGATCTGGGCTGTGCCGGATCTGGGCTGTGCCGGATCTGGGCGGTGTCGATCAGGACGGGCCTGGATCAGGACTGTGCCGATCAGGACCGGCCCCGGATCAGAACTGTGCCGATCAGGACGGCCCTGGATCAGGACCGCGCCGAATCAGGACGGTGCCGGATCAGGACCGCGCCGAATCAGGACGGTGCCGGATCAGGACGGTGCCGGATCAGGACATGCCGAATCAGGCGGTGCGCCGAGGCGACGACGACGCGCGACCGGAACCGGTCGCGCACCGGGTGGGAAAGGGATCAGGTGAAGACCGGGCGCGGCGGCGCGCGGGTCCGCAACGCCCGCGCGGCGAACACCCGCAGGACCAGGCGCTCGCGATAGCGCGTGCGAAGCGGCGCGTCGTCGTCGAGGACCGGCGGGGACGGCCGCCGGGGCAGCACGCGGGACAGCACCGCGGTGCCGATACGGTAGGCGGCCTCCGCGCCCCGGATCACGATCGCGGCGGCGACGGCGGCCACGAGGTGCGCGAGCAGCATGCGCCAGCTCAGTTGCGGGTCGCCGTGGTGGAGGTGCCCCGAGGCGGCGCCGAGGGTGAGGTGGCCGAGCAACTGCCCGGCGACCAACGCGGCGACCAGACCGGCCGCGGTGTCGCGCAGCGGCGCCAGCCCGGCGACGAGCGCACCCACCACCGCGGCCGCGCCCGTCAGCAGCGCCAGCGTCGTGCTGTCGGGCGCCGCGCCCGCCGACGCCCAGCCGTGCGCGGCGATCGAGACCGTGGCCGAGATCGCACCGGCCGAGCCACCGCGCAGTCGCGCGACGGCGCCGCCGCGAGCGGCCGACCGGTCGATCCTGGAGTTCACCGGGCGATGATAGCCAGCGGGCGCCCTTACTCCGGCACCGGCATCTCGGCCAACGGTTTACGCAGCAGTTTGCCGGTGGCGTTGCGTGGCAGTTCGTCGAGGAAGATCACCTCGCGCGGCACCTTGTAGCGGGCCAGGTTCGCCTTCACGTAGTCCTTGATCTCCTGCGGGTCGCGCGCCGAGCCGGGGCCGGGCACCACGAACGCGCGCAGCCGCTTGCCGAACTCGCGGTCATCGACGCCGACGACCGCGGCTTCGAAGACGTCGTCCCGGCCCGCGATGAGGTTCTCCACCTCGAGCGGGAAGACGTTCTCGCCGCCGGAGACGATCATGTCGTCGTCGCGGCCGTCGATGTAGAGCAGGCCGCGCTCGTCGAAGTGCCCGACATCGCCGCTGGACATCATGCCGTTCACCATCTCCTTGGTGCGGCCGTCGGTGTAGCCGGAGAAAGCGAAACCGTTGTCCACGAAGATGGTTCCGGTGACGTGCGGCGCGGTGATCGGCTTGCGGTCCTCGTCCAGCAGCGCGATCCGGATACCGACCGGCGGCTTGCCCGCGGTGGTCGGGGCGATGCGCAGCTCCTGCGGGGTGGCCACCGTCATCACCGCGCACTCGGTGGAGCCGTAGAGGTTGTAGAGGCTGTCGTTGAAGCGGTCCAGCGTGCGGGTCACCACGTCCGGCGGGATCGCCGACCCGGCGGCGAAGATCACCTTCAGGCTGCGCACGTCGTAGCGGTCGAGCACCTCGTCGCCGAGGTCGAGGATGCGTTGCAGCATGGTCGGCACCACCACGAGCGCGTCGGCCCGGTATTCGGCGATGTTGGCCAGCGTCCGTTCCGGGTCGAAGCGGCGTTGCTGGAACACCACCCGGTTGCCCAGCGCCAGGCCGATGGTGAACTGCGACAGGCCGGTGCCGTGGAAGATCGGCGCGGCCATGATCATGGTTCCGTTGCGCGGCAACGGAACCCGGTCGATGAACTGGGCGGAGGCGAACGGGCTCACCCGGTCACGCGGCGCGCCCTTCGGGGTGCCGGTGGTGCCGCTGGTGAGGATGACCATCCCGCCCGGCTTGGCCGGCGTCGGCAGCGGCGCGGTGGACTGCCCGGCCGCCAGTGAGTCCAGGGTCGGGGTGGCCGGATCCACCGCGTCGGTGGCATCGACCCAGGTGAGAATGCGCGGCACGCTGTCGGGCACCGCGGACATCAGGTCGACGAACTCGCTGTCGTGCAGCACCGCCTTGACCTTTTCCCGCACCGCGACGGCCGCCAGCTGGGGCGCGGCGAAGCCGGTGTTCATCAGCACCGCCCGCACCCCGAGTTTGCCGGTGGCCAGCAGGCTCAGCACCATGCCGCGATGGTCGCGGGCGAGTACCGCCACCACGTCGCCGGGCCGGATGCCCTGGGCGGCAAGGCCCCTGGCGAAGGCGTTGGATTGCTCGTCGAGCGCGCCGAAGGTCAGTTCACCGCGTTCGTCGACGATGGCGGCGGCGTGCGGGCGGGTCTGCGCGGCGTGCATGACGACACCGGCGAACGGGCCGAACTTCACCACGTTGAACGCCGAGCGCAACGCGTGATCCAGGCGCAGCGGGTTGAACAGCCGCCGCCGGACCATGACGTTGACGCCGAGCGCGAGATCGCCTGCCTTGCGGACCGAACCGCCGAGGGACACAGTCATACCCAACCTTCCGCGGCCGCCCGGCGCAGGCCCGGACCGCCTCGTCGACATCCAGTGCTGCCTACCGTAGCAAGCATCTGTTACTCCGAGTGTCGTCTACCGCACCGCGGGTGTTCCGGCATTGTGAGAGGTCACGGCAGTGGCGGCGGCCGGGTTGTGAATCCCGGTTGTCCGCCCGATACCCGGTCGGCCACGCGGGTGGCCGACCGGGGCGAGGCTCAGGCCTTGACGTCGTAGTCCACCAGCACCCGCCGCAGCAGCTTGCCGGTGGCGTTGCGCGGCAGGTCGTCGAGGAAGACGACCTCGCGCGGCACCTTGTACCGGGCCAGGTTGTTCTTGACGTAGGCCTTGATCTCCTCGGCGTCGGGCTGCTTGCCCGGCTCGGGAACGACGAAGGCGCGCAGCCGCTTGCCGAATTCCACGTCGTCCACGCCGACCACGGCGGCGTCGAAGATGTCGTCGTGCTCGAGCAGCAGGTTCTCCACCTCCTGCGGGTAGACGTTCTCGCCGCCGGAGACGATCATGTCGTCGTCGCGGCCGTCGACCATGAGCAGGCCGTGCTCCTCGAAGTGGCCGACGTCGCCGCTGGACATGTAGCCGTCGATGATCTGCTTGTGCCTGCCGTCGGTGTAGCCCTCGAACGGCGCGCCGCTGCGCACGAAGATGCGGCCGGTGACGTTCTTCTCGTGGATCTGCTTGTCGTTGTCGTCGTAGAGCCGCACATCGCAGGTGATCGGCGGCCGGCCGACGGTGCCCGGCGCGACGGCGAGTTCCTCCGGCTTGGCGATGGTGGCGATGGCGACCTCGGTGGAGCCGTAGAGGTTGTAGACCACCGGGCCGAACACCTCGGCGGCCCGGATCGACAGTTCCGGCGAGAGCGCCGACCCGGCGAGCACGATCGACTCCAGCGAGGAGAGGTCGTACTTGGCACGCACCTCCTCGGGCAGCTCGACCATGCGGTGCAGCATGGTCGGCACGGCCACCAGCATGTTCGCCTTGTGGTCGGCGATCATCTTCAGCGTGGCCTCGGCGTCGAAGCGGCGCCGCATCACGATCTTGTTCGACAGCACGGTGCCCACCAGCCAGGTGCCCAGGCCGGTGCTGTGGAAGATCGGCGAGACGATCACCATGGTGCCGAACCGGCGGAACGGCATGCGATCGACGAACTGCGCGGTCGCGAACGGCGAGACCTTGGTGCGCGGCGCCCCCTTCGGCAGGCCGGTGGTACCGCTGGTGAGAATGATGAAGCCGCCCGGCTTGCTGGGCGCAGGCAGCGGCTCGGTGGAGTTCGCCGCGATCAGATCGTCGAAGGTCTGGGTGCCGGCGGGCACCTCGGTGCCCTCGTCCACCCAGGTGAGGTAGCGCGGCAGCTCCGGGGGCAGCGCGTCGAGCAGGCCGAGGAACTCGCTGTCGTGCAGCACCGCCTGCACCTTCTCGCGAGCGCACACCTCGGCGAACTGCGGCTTGGCGAAGCCGGTGTTCATCAGCGCGATCCGTACGCCGAGCTTGCCCGCGGCCACCTTCGCCATGATCAGGCCGCGGTGGTCGCGCGCCAGCGCGGCGATGACCATGCCCTCGGTGATGCCCGCCGCCTGCAGGCCGCGCGCGACGGCGGTGGACTGCTCGTCCAATTCCTTGTAGGTGAGCTCGCCGCGCTCGTCGACCAGCGCGGGATGGTCGGGCGCGACCCGGGCCGAGTGGCGGACCAGCGCCGCATGCGGGCCGTACTGACGGGTCTCGCGCATGTTGCGCAGTGTTTCTCCGGGATCGGAGAGGTCGACGACCCCGCTGGAGCGCAGCACTCCCAACGCCTTGATGGTTTCCAGCGCATGCGCCAGGTTCACCACGAACACCTCCACTGAACCGTCGCGTCGGCACTCGACCTAGCGATCTCGAACGGGCATGTGCTGGCTACCGTAGCAGTCCAGGGTGTGCGAGGTCACACCTTGAACCCGACAAAGCGGACGCGGCCGGAGCCGCCCGCACCGGACGGCCGTCCACACCCCGGGGTATGGACGGCCGTACTCGCGCGGATCAGTTGTAGAGCGCGCCCAGCGACGGGAAGTTGATGGTGCCCCGCAGGTATTGGAAGCCGTCGGGATGGGCCTCGCTGACCGGCACCGACCACCGGTGCCACAGCGTGCCGTAGACGGCGGCGACGATCATGCCCGGCCCGGGATCGAAGGCCCGCGACCGGATGGTGGTGTCGACCGGGACGTCGTTGTGCTCGATGAGCAGTTCGGTGCCGCTGCGCCCGTTGGACAGGTTGACCCAGACCGCCTCCAGCTTGGCGCCGGCCTGGTTCGGCGCGATCATGCCCGGACCGCCGAAGAAGCCGAGCCGGAACCCGTCGATGCCGAGCGCGATGCCCGAGCCGTACATGCCGGGCCCGTCACCGCGGCCGATGTCGGACTGGGCGGGGATCTGGAACACCTGGGCGGGCAGCGCGACGTCGCCGGCCGCGGCGACCGCGTCCGGCTCGGCCAGCAGCCGGTCCACCGCCGCCTCCGCCGCCGGATTGCCCGTGGCGGCGGCACGCAACTGCCGCAAGGCCTCCGGCACGTCCAGGGCCGCGGATGCGGGCGCGCCCGGCGCCGGGTCCGCCTCCGCGGCGGCCGGACCGGCGAACACCGCGACGGCCACGGCCGTCGCGACGACGGCGGTGAGATGACGGGTGAGCTTTCCTCGACGCATGAACCACTCTCCTCGCGAGTCGTTGGTGGAGCGGGATCGAGCGCTGTGCGTTGCGGCGCCGGAAACTCCTCGGCGCACGCACGTCCCGTCACCCGGTTGACGGGCTCGGGATGCCCCGACGATAACAAGTTCTGTTCGGAAACGCCCCGGTTCGCCGTCGAATCGGCAACGCGTCGACATCCCGGAGTCGCGCTGTGCCCGGGTACGCGGCGGCGCGGGCGGATCGGCACGATGTGCTTGTCTGTCCGGTGTGATCTCCAGAATTGTGCGCATCGGCGCCGACCTGCTCGGCGCGGCCGCGACACTGGCGGGCGTCGCGGGCATCGCGCTGCACTTCGGCCGGTGGTCGGCCCAGCTGCCGGTGCTCGCGGCCTCGGCCGCGCCGTATCTGATGGGGTCGGCGGTGATCGGCGCCGTGGCGTTCCTGTCCGTGCGGCGTTGGAGCGGTGCGGCGGTGTCCACGGTCGTCCTGATCGCGGGCGTGGCCGTGCAGGCGCCGCTGTACTTCTCGGCCCCCGGCTCCGCCGACGGCCCCGTGGTGCGGATGATGCAGGCCAACCTGCTGTTCGACGGCACCGACCCGCGGACATTCGTCGATCAGGTGCGCGCGCACGACATCGACGTGCTCACCGTCAACGAACTCACGCCGGCCGCCGTGGCGGGACTCGCGGCCGCGGGAATCGACGAGCTGCTCCCGCACCGGTACCTCGCCCCCGGTCGAACCGCGAGCGGCACCGGGATCTGGAGCCGCCACCCGCTGTCCGACACCGTCGAATACGACGGCTACGTGCTGAACCAACTGTCGGCGACGGCGCAGATCCCCGGCGCGGGCCCCGTCTCGGTCTACGCGATCCACCCCGTGCCGCCGATCTACGACACCGGGGTCTGGGCCGACGAATTGGCCCGCCTGCGCACGATCGTCGAGAACGCGCCCGCCGACCGCCCCGCCCTGGTCGGCGGCGACTTCAACGCCACCCACGACCACCGGCAATTCCGCGACTACCTGACCGGCCGCTTCGCCGACGCCGCCGACCAAGCGGGCGCCGGACACCTGGCCACCTACCCGACCGACAAATGGTGGCCCGCGGTCGTCGGCATCGACCACATCCTCGTCGCGGGCGGCACGGCGCTCACCGTCGAAGCCCTCGACCTACCCGGCTCCGACCACCGCGCCCTCGTCGCCGAGATCCGCCTCGACCCCCACTGAGGCGGAAACGACGAACCGGTGCGAGCCCACCCGACCCGCACCGGTCCCGTCGCCGTGTTTGCTACTTCAGCCCGGCCTACTTCAGTTCGGCGCTGGTCAGCCCGAGCACGCGGCGGGCGACGATCAGCTGCTGGATCTGCTGGGTGCCTTCGAAGATGTCGAGGATCTTCGAGTCGCGGCCCCACTTCTCGAGCAGGGTGTGCTCGGAGTAGCCGAGGGTGCCGGCGAGTTCGACGGCCTTGAGGGTGACGTCGGTGCCGGTGCGGCCCGCCTTGGCCTTGGACATCGAGGCTTCCAGCGAGTTCGGCTTCTTGTTGTCGGCCATCCACGCCGCGCGCAGCGCGAGCAGGTAGGCGGCCTCGTAATCGGCCTCCATGCGCAGGAATTCGGCGGCCGCGGCGTGCTGGTTCATCGCCGGGGTGTCGTAGGAGACCTCGATGCCCGCGGCGTCGAGCAGGCGGCGCAGTTCCTCGAGGGCGGCGCGGGCCACGCCCACCGCCATCGCGGCGACCAGCGGGCGGGTGTTGTCGAAGGTCTGCATGACCCCCGCGAAACCCTTCTCCACGTTGATCTCCGGGCTGCCCAGGATGTTGTCGGCCGGGATGCGGCAGTCCTGCAGCAGCAGCACGGCGGTGTCGGAGGCGCGGATGCCGAGCTTGTGCTCGAGCCGGGCCACCGACAGGCCGGGAGCGTCGCGGGGCACCACGAACGACTTGATCGCCGCGCGCCCGAGGCTCTTGTCCAGCGTCGCCCACACCACGATGTGGGTGGCGCGCTGGCCCGCGGTGACGAAGATCTTCTCGCCGTTGAGCACCCACTCGTCGCCGTCGCGCACCGCGGTGGTGCTCACGGCCGCGGAGTCGGAGCCGAAGGAGGGTTCGGTGATGGCCATCGCGGCCCACACCTTGCCGAAGCGCTTCAGCTGCTCGTCGGTGGCGACCGCGGCGATGGCGGCGTTGCCCAGGCCCTGGTAGGGGATGGACAGCATCAGGCCGACGTCACCCCAGGAGGTCTCCAGGGCGTTCAGCAGCGCGGACATGTTGCCGCCGTTGCTGTTGCCGAGCAGTTCGGTGGCGTGCTCGTCGTCGGAGCGGCCGCCGCTGGCGCCGCTGATCTTCTGGGTGCCCGAGTCGGCCAGGCCCTCCACCATGGCGGCCATGGTGTCCAGTTCGACCGGGTATTCGTGTTCGGCCAGGTCGTACTTGCGCGAGATCGGGCGGAAGATCTGCGCCGCGACCTGATGGGCCTGGTTGGCGCTGGCCCGCAGCTTCTTGGGGAGTTCGAGATTGATCATGGAAGGGGTCTCCTGAAGAAAGAAACGAGCCGGGTCAGATGAGGACGACGCCCTCGGCGACGCCGATCGCCCGCAGATCGCGGTACCAGCGCTCGACCGGGTGTTCCTTGGTGAAGCCGTGGCCGCCGAGCAGCTGCACGCCGTCCAGGCCGATCTGCATGCCCTTGTCGGTGGCGAGCTTGCGGGCCAGCGCGGCCTCGCGGCCGAAGGAGCGGCCCTGCTCGGCGCGGGCGGCGCCGCGCATCGTCACCAGGCGGATGCCGTCGAGTTCGATGGCGATGTTGGCGACCATGAACGCCACCGCCTGCCGGTGCGAGATCGGCTCGCCGAACGCTTCGCGCTCGTTGACGTAGGGGATCACGTAGTCCAGCACGGCCTGACCGGTGCCGACGGCCAGCGAGGCCCAGCCGAGGCGGGCCAGCCGGACGGCGTCGGCGTACTCCTCGGCGCGCGCGGCCGGGTCGCTGTCGCCCAGCACGGCCTCGGCGGAGACGGCCACGTTGTTCAGGATCAGCCTGCCGATGCCCGCCGCGCGCAGACCCATGCTCGGGTCGGCCTCCACGACCAGGCCCTGCGCGTCGGACTCGACGATGAACAGCGCGGGGCGCCCGTCGAGTTCGGCGGCGACCAGGAACAGTTCGGCGTCGGCGGCCGCGGGCACCAGGCTCTTGACGCCGTTGAGGCGGTAGCCGCTGGGGGAGCGGGTGGCCTTGGTCTGCAGCGCGAACGGGTCGAACAGCGGGCGCGGCTCGGCGATCACCACGGAGGCCTGCGGCACGTTCTCCCCGGCGAAGGCGGGCAGGTAGGTGCGCTGCTGGGCGTCGGTGCCCCACTGCGCGAGCGCGACCGCGACACCGCTGGGGGCCAGGATCGGCAGCGCCAGGCCCATGTCACCGTGCGCGAGGGCCTCGGCGACCAGCGAGTTGGTCACCGCGCCGCGCTCGGTGGCCACACCGTCGAGCTCCTCGGGCACGTTGATGACGGTGATGCCCAGTTCGGCGGCGCGGGCGACCAGGTCGGCGGGGGCCTTGGCCTCGGCGTCGGCGCCTGCCGCGGCGGGCCGCAGGATCTCGGCGGCGAACTCCTTGACCGTCTCGACGATCATCTGCTGATCGTCGGTGGGGGTGAGGTCGAACAGGTCCTTGTTCTTGGACTCGTTGTCCGGCAGCCGCTTCGGCGCCCCGTTGCCCGCCACCTTGTTGAAGGCCCTGGTCGCCGCGCCGAGGGTGCGGAAGCCGGTCTTGGTGCCTTCGTAGGTGACGCGCTCGATGGGCTTGCGCAGGTTGTACTTCTCGACGAGGTCGGAGCCGGTGATCGTCGTCATGACCCGCATGGCCGCGCCCATCCAGTCCCGCTTGGGCTGGTTCAGGCCGACGGCGGAGTCGTCGCTGCGTCCGGCGGCGGGACGTCGCTTCGTCGCGCTGTCTCGAGTGCTCATCATCACCTGGTTTCTGCTGGGGTGGGGTGAGGTCAGGTCGTCGCTATCTTACTCCTGAGTAAGACCCACCTTACTCCAGAGTAAGAAGGGCGTCGAGTCGTCCCCGGCAAGTGTGACGGCGTCCCGGTGGATTCTTTCTGAAACAAAGGCACTTCAGAAGCTGCCGGATTCGGCTACCGTGTCGGCACCTGTCCCCCGAAACGGAGGTCTTGACCATGAAACGTGTTGTGCTGGCGGCCGGTATCGCCCTGGCCGCCGGAATCGTGTGCGCGCCCGCGCATGCCGAGCCGGGCCTACCGCTGGTGCCCGCCGACGTCGACGTGGACCCGGGCGGTCCGCAGGTCGACTTCGGGTCCGGCGGACCCATCTTCGATCTGGGCTCGGGCGAGGGCGGCGCGGGTGTCGACCTCGGTTCGGGCGAGGCGCAGTTCCCGCCGACCGGTTCCGGCGGGTCCGGCTCGGCCTCGGGCTCGGGCGCCAGCGGCTCGAGCGCGGGCTCGGTACAGCTGCCGACCGGTTCGGCGGGCTGACCGGTCGCGCCGCGGCGCCGGTCGGGGGCGCCGCGACACCCGGGCGAGCCGTCGATGGGGGCGGTTCGCCCGGGGTCAGTCCCGGGAGAGCCGGGAGAGCACGGCCTCGTGCAGCAGGCCGTTGGTGGCCACCGCGTCACCACCGTGCGGGCCGGGCTGCCCGGACAACGCGGTGAAGCGGCCGCCCGCCTCGCGGACCAGGATGTCGAGGGCGGCCAGATCCCACAGCGAGACCTCCGGCTCGGTGGCGATGTCCACCGCGCCCTCGGCGAGCAGGCAGTAACTGAAGAAGTCGCCGTAGCCGCGCACCCGCCACACCGCGTCGGTGAGGTCGAGGAACCGCTCGCGCAGGCCGCGCTCGCGCCAGCCCGACAGACTGGAGAAAGCCAGGCTGGCCGCGTCCAGCTCGCCGACCGCCGAGACGGTGATCGGTCGCGGCGCGCCCGGGTGGAAGCTCGTCCACGCCCCCGACCCGCTCGCCGCCCACCAGCGCCGGGCGAGCGCGGGCGCGCTGACCACGCCCACCACGGGCACGCCGTCCTCGAGCAGGGCGATCAGGCTCGCCCAGATCGGCACGCCGCGCACGAAATTCTTGGTGCCGTCGATCGGGTCGATCACCCACTGCCTGCCGCGGAACTCCGCGTCGCCGCCGAACTCCTCGCCGAGGACCGCGTCGTCGGGGCGTGCGTGCGCGAGCAGGCGCCGGATGGACTCCTCCACGGCCAGGTCCGCGTCGGAGACCGGGGTGAGGTCGGGCTTGGCGTCGACCTTCAGGTCGATGGCGCCGAAGCGCGCCTTGGTGATGGCGTCGGCCTCGTCGGCGAGCCGCAGCGCGAGTTCCAGATCGGAGGAGTGAGCAGCCACGGCCGCCAACATTATCCGGTCACGCCACCGCCGCCGCCCGCGCCCGCACCAGCGCGCTCGCCCACCAGTGCAACTGATCGAACATGGCCTTCGCCGCGGCCGCGGGCTCCTCGGGGTCGCGCAACCCGCCCTGCTCGTCGAAGAGCAGGTAGTACCGCGGGAACGCGACGTAGTTGCGCACCGTGTGCGCGTTCAACTCGGTGAACACCTGGCGCAGGTGTTCGATGGCCAGCAGGCCACCGCTGGCGCCGCTGTAGCCGACGAAACCGATCGCCTTGGCGTCCCACTGGGTGAAATGCCAGTCGATGGCGGCCTTCAGTGCCGCCGGGTAGCTGCGGTTGTAGTCGGGCGTGACGATCACGAAGGCGTCCGCCGCCGCCAACCGCTCGCTCAGCTCCCGCATGCCCGCCGGGCGGGGCGGATCGGGTTCGAGGGCGGGTGGGGTCGCCGGCAGCGCGTGCGGCAACTCCATCTCCGCCAGATCGATCACGTCCACCTCGAAGCGGCCGTCCGCGACCGCCTGCTCGGCCGTCCATGCGGCGACGGTCGGGCCGAACCGGCCTTCCCGGACGCTGCCGATGATCACCGCGAGCCTCAATGCCGACATCTCGTGTTCCTTCCCCTGTCGCGCGGTCGCGCCGGTCGCGTCCGCCGCTGTCGAGACTGCCGACGGCGGCGCCGACCAGGGAGACCGCGGTCAGGGTGGTAGTACGAGGGCCACCCTTCCGGCGCCGCGCGCTTGTACCGTTCCAGGGGTGAGCGACAACGAGTTGGGTCTGTTCCTGCGGTCCCGGCGCGAAGCCGTCGAGCCCGCCCGGGTCGGCCTGCCCGCGGGCCCGCGGCGCCGCACCCCCGGCCTGCGGCGTGCCGAACTGGCGACGCTGGCCGGGGTGAGCGTGGAATACCTCACCCGGCTCGAACAGGGCCGCGACCGCAGGCCCTCGCCCGCGGTGCTGTCGGCGCTGTCGGACGCCCTGCGGCTGACCCCGAACGAGCGGGTGCACCTGTATCGCCTCACGAAGGCGAGCGACCCGGGCTTCACCTGCACGGGGCAGCAGCCGGCCGCCCGCGAGGTGCGTCCCACCGTGCGCGCCCTGCTCGACCACCTCGATCCGGCCGCCGCGGCGCTGTTCGACCAGACCGGCGTCGTGGTCGCCGCCACCACGGCCTACCGCAGGCTGATGGCGCCGACCGGGCTGTTCGACCCCGACAACGACGGCCACCTCGCCTGGTACGTCTTCGCCGATCCGCGAGCCCGCGAGCTCTACCCCGACTGGTCGCACGTCGCCGATCAATGGGTCGCCACCCTCAAGCAGGGGCCCTTCCGCGCCGATCCGGCCCTGGCCGCGCTGGCCGACCAGCTCACCGTGGTGGCGGGCGCGGAGTTCACCGACCGGGTGGCGTCGGTGCCCGGCCTGCCCGCCGCGAGCGGCGTGATGCGGATGAACCATCCCGAGGTCGGCGCGTTGCGGCTGGCCTACGAGACACTCGACCTCTCCGCCGACGACGCGCAACGGCTGGTCGTGCACCTGCCCGCGGACGAGGCCACCGCCGCGGCCCTGGACACCCTGGCCGGGCGGCGTCCCGGTGGCCTGCGCGCGGTCTCCGGGTGAGCGGTTTCACCGGCTCGCGGGGGACCGGTAGCCTTGGAGATCGTGCATCCTGACGTTTCCGCTGATCTCGCCGAACTCGACGCCACCCTCAAGACGGTCGAGTCGGTCCTCGACATCGAGGAACTGCGCCGCCGCATCGATGAGCTCGAACACCAGGCCGCGGACCCGGACCTGTGGAACGACCAGGACCATGCCCAGCGCGTGACCAGCGAACTCTCCCACGCGCAGGGCGAGTTGCGCCGGGTCGAGGATCTGCGCAGGCGGCTCGAGGACCTGCCGGTGCTCTACGAACTCGCCGAGGGCGAGGAGGGCGAGGCCAGGACGGCCGCGCTCGAGGAGGCCGACGCCGAGCGCGCCGCGCTGCACAGCGACGTGGAGGCGATGGAGGTCCGCACCCTGCTCTCGGGCGAGTACGACAAGCGCGAGGCGCTGGTCAACATCCGTTCCGGCGCCGGTGGCGTGGACGCCGCGGACTGGGCCGAGATGCTGATGCGCATGTACATCCGCTGGGCCGACCGGCACGGCTACCCGGTGGAGGTCTACGACACCTCCTACGCCGAGGAGGCCGGGATCAAGAGCGCCACCTTCGCGGTGAAGACCCCCTACGCCTACGGCACCCTCTCGGTCGAGATGGGCACCCACCGGCTGGTGCGGATCAGCCCGTTCGACAACCAGGGCCGCAGGCAGACCTCCTTCGCCGAGGTCGAGGTCCTGCCGGTGGTGGAGACCACCGACCACATCGAGGTGCCCGAGACCGAGATCCGCGTCGACGTCTACCGTTCGTCGGGTCCGGGCGGCCAGTCGGTCAACACCACCGACTCCGCGGTGCGCATCACCCACATCCCCACCGGCATCGTCGTGACCTGCCAGAACGAGAAATCGCAGCTGCAGAACAAGATCTCGGCCATGCGCGTGCTGCAGGCCAAGCTGCTCGAACGCAAGCGGCAGGAGGAGCGCGCCGAGATGGACGCCCTCAAGACCAACGAGGGCGCGTCCTGGGGCAACCAGATGCGGTCGTACGTGCTGCACCCGTACCAGATGGTCAAGGACCTGCGCACCAACTACGAGGTGAACAATCCCTCGGCCGTGCTCAATGGTGACATCGACGGCTTCATCGAGAGCGGCATCCGCTGGCGCATGCGCGAGAGTCAAGCGAGTTAGCCTGCGGCGGAGCGGCTTTCGATCGACGGGTGGATGATGTCGGTGACCTCGGATGCCCGCGTGGACGAGTCGCCGCGGCGCGAGCGGGGTAGCCTGTCTGGCGTGTTTGTTCCGGATGGTGTGACGCGGCAGCGAGGGGCGCGGTGACGGCGCTCGCCTCGGCCGCCGAGAACACGGCCTGGTTGCGTTCCAACGGCCTCGAGATCGTGCTGCTGATCCTCGGCGCGATGCTGTTCAGCCGGTTCGCGACGTACGTACGCGACCGGATCACCGCGAAGATCGACGCCGGGTTCCGCGGCGGCGACGCCCTGGTGCGCACCGAGGCCGCCAAGCACCGGCACGCGCTGGCGCAGGTGCTCACCTGGGTGGTGCTCACCATCGCCTACGTGCTGGTGGGCATGGAGGTGCTGCAGCGCCTCGGCTTCCAGGTGACCGGCCTGGTCGCGCCCGCGGCCGTGCTCGGCGCCGCGCTCGGCTTCGGCGCGCAGCGCATCGTGCAGGACATCCTCGCCGGGTTCTTCCTCATCACCGAGCGCCAGTACGGCTTCGGCGATGTGGTCCGGATCGCGGTCACCGGCTCGGCCGAGATGGCCGAGGGCACGGTCGAGGACGTGACCCTGCGCATCACCACGCTGCGCAACGCCGACGGCGAGGTGATCACCGTGCCGAACGGGCAGATCGTGAAAGTGACCAACCTGTCCAAGGATTGGGCGCGCGCCGCGATCGACGTGCCGGTGGCCGCCAGCGCCGACATCACCCGGGTGAACGAGATCCTGCACAAGGTAGGCGCCGAGGCCTTCCGTGATCCGCGACTCGAGCCGCTGCTGCTCGACGAGCCGACGGTGATGGGTTTGGACGACCTCTCGGTGGATCAGATGAACATCAGGATGGTCGCGCGCACATTGCCGGGCAAGCAGTTCGAGGTCGGCCGCGAGCTGCGGGTCCGGGTGGCCTCGGCACTGCGCCGGGAGGGAATCAGTGAAACTGCGTAAGAAGACCGAGCTTTTGGACGTGAAGCCCCGCAAGTCGACCGCGATCCTGGTCGCGGCCTGGATCGCGACCTTCGTGCTGTACGTGTTCGTCAAGCCGGACCAGCAGGTCGCGACCAAGATCTCCCCGATCAGCGGCACCACCCCGGCCGTGGTGAACAACAACACGGTGCCCGCCTCGGCGAACACCGGGCAATCGGGCCCGTAGCGGCCGCGGGGCCCGGTCGGCCGCCGCGCCCGCTGGCTACACTGGCTCCCCGTGATCACCATGCGGAACGTCACCAAGTCGTACAAGACCTCGACGCGACCCGCGCTGGACAACATCACGGTGGATGTGGACAAGGGCGAGTTCGTCTTCATCATCGGACCGTCCGGTTCCGGGAAGTCGACCTTCATGCGGCTGCTGCTCAAGGAGGAGTCGCCGACGGCCGGAGAGATCCGGGTCGCCGATTTCCGGGTCGACCGGTTGCCCGGGCGCAAGGTTCCCAAGCTGCGTCAGCGGATGGGCTGCGTGTTCCAGGACTTCCGGTTGCTGCAGCAGAAGACGGTCCAGGAGAACGTGGCGTTCGCGCTGGAAGTGATCGGCAAGCGGCGTCAGGTCATCGAGCGCACCGTCCCCGAGGTGCTCGACATGGTGGGCCTCGGCGGCAAGGCCGACCGGCTGCCCAGCGAGCTGTCCGGTGGTGAGCAGCAGCGCGTGGCGATCGCGCGCGCGTTCGTGAACCGGCCGCTGGTGCTGCTGGCCGACGAGCCGACCGGCAACCTCGACCCCGACACCAGCGGCGAGATCATGCTGCTGCTCGAGCGCATCAACCGCACCGGCACCACGGTGCTGATGGCCACCCACGACAACCACATCGTCGACGCGATGCGCAGACGGGTGGTCGAACTCGATCACGGCAGGCTGGTGCGCGACGAGGCGACCGGCGTCTACGGGGTGGGGCGGTAATGCGCGGCAGCTTCCTGCTCGGCGAGGTCGTCACCGGCCTGCGCCGCAACGTGACCATGACCGTGGCGATGATCCTCACCACCGCGGTCTCGCTGGCGATGCTCGGCGGCGGCCTGCTGTCGGTGCGGATGGCCGACAAGACCGAGCAGTACTTCACCGGCCGGCTCGAGGTGCGCTTCTACCTCGACGAGAACATCTCCGACAACGACCCCGACTGCGCCGCCGACCCGTGCAAGACGCTGCTGGCGGACATGAAGGCCACCTCGGGCGTGGTGAGCGTGCAGTTCCTCAACCGCGCGGCCGCCCTCGAGGAGGCCAAGAAGCTGTTCGAGGACCAGCCGGAGATGGTGCAGTACATCTCCGAGACGCCGCTGCCCGCCTCGATGCGGGTGAAGATGACCGACGGCGGCCAGTACGAGCACATCTATCAGACCTTCGCCGACCGCGAGGGCGTGCGCACGGTCGCCAACGATCGCGAGTTCGTCGACCGGCTGCTGCGGTTGTTCGACGGCCTGCGCAACGCGGCCTTCGGCCTGGCGGTGGTGATGGCGCTGGCGGCGCTGCTGCTGATCGCGAACATGATGCAGATCGCGGCGTTCACCCGCCGCACCGAGGTCGGCATCATGCGCCTGGTCGGCGCGACCCGCTGGTACACCCAGCTGCCGTTCCTGCTCGAGGCCGTGGTCGCGGCGGTGATCGGGTCCCTGCTGGCGATCGCCGGACTGCTGGTCGCGCGTCCGCTGGTGATCGACCGGGCGCTGGGGCCGCTGTTCGACAGCAATGTGTTCCCCCGCATCACCGGCGACGACATCGCCGTGGTCGCGCTGACCATCGCACCGGTCGGCGTGCTGGCCGCCGCGGTCGCGGCCTATGTCACGCTGCGCTACTACGTGCGGGAGTGAGCGAGTTGTCCACCTGTGGACAACTCGGGGTGTGAGCCGGGAAACGGACGCCGTCCGGGGCGCGGGTGTCGGGCGGCGCTCGTAGGATGGGCCGCGTGGATCACCCCGACGCCTTCTCGCCCGCCACCGACGCCCCCTCCGGGGCCGGAATCGGTGCGGCACAAGAGGTTCTGCGGCGCGTCTTCGGGTACGACAGCTTCCGCGGCGACCAGGCGGCCATCGTCGAGCACGTCATCGGCGGTGGCGACGCCCTGGTGCTGATGCCGACCGGCGGCGGCAAGTCGCTGTGCTACCAGGTGCCCGCGCTGGTGCGGCCCGGTGTCGGGGTGGTGGTCTCGCCGCTCATCGCGTTGATGCAGGACCAGGTCGATGCCCTGTCCGCGCTGGGCGTGCGCGCCGGCTTCCTCAACTCCACCCAGTTCCCCGACGAGCGCGCCACCGTCGAGGCGCAGTTCCTGGCCGGGGAGCTCGACCTGCTCTACCTCGCCCCGGAGCGGCTGCGGCTGGAGTCCACCGCGCGGCTGCTCGACCGTGGCACGGTCGCGTTGTTCGCCATCGACGAGGCGCACTGCGTCGCGCAGTGGGGCCACGACTTCCGCCCCGACTACCTGGCGCTGTCGATGCTGCACGAGCGCTGGCCGGACGTGCCGCGCATCGCGCTCACCGCCACCGCCACCGAGAAGACCCGCGACGAGATCATCCACCGGCTCGACCTCGGGTCGGCGCGCCGCTTCGTCGCCAGCTTCGACCGGCCCAACATCCAGTACCGCATCGAGCCGAAGAACCGCGCCGAGCGGCAACTGCTCGATTTCATCCGCACCGAGCACCCCGGCGACGCGGGCATCGTGTACTGCCTCTCGCGCAACTCCGTGGAGAAGACCGCCGCCTTCCTGAACGAGAACGGCATCGGGGCGGTGCCGTATCACGCGGGCCTGGACAACCGCACCCGCGCGGCGAACCAGTCCCGGTTCCTGCGCGAGGACGGCCTCGTGGTGGTCGCCACCATCGCCTTCGGCATGGGTATCGACAAGCCGGACGTCCGCTTCGTTGCCCATCTCGACCTGCCCAAATCGGTGGAGGGCTACTACCAGGAGACCGGTCGCGCGGGCCGCGACGGACTGCCCGCGACCGCGTGGATGGTCTACGGCCTCAACGACGTGGTGCAGCAGCGCAAACTCATCGACTCCTCCGAGGGCGACGCCGCGCACCGCAGGCAGTTGCAGCTGCATCTGGACGCGATGCTCGCGCTGTGTGAAACCGTGGACTGCCGCCGTGCGCAACTGCTGGCCTACTTCGGCCAGCACGGCACCGGCTGCGGCAACTGCGACACCTGCCTGAATCCACCCGAATCCTGGGACGGCACCGTGGCCGCCCAGAAATTGCTCTCGGCGGTGCTGCGGCTCGACCGGGAACGCGGCCAGGCCTTCGGCGCGGGCCACGTGCTCGACATCCTGCTCGGCAAGAAGAACCCCAAGGTGCTGCAGTACGACCACCACGAACTGACGGTGTTCGGTGTCGGTGCCGATCTGCGCGACACCGAGTGGCGCGGCGTGGTGCGACAACTCCTGGCACAGGGGTTGCTCGCGGTGCGCGGCGACTACGGGGTGCTGACGCTCACCCCGGCCAGCGAGGAGGTGCTCTTCGGCGGCCGCAAGGTGATGTTGCGGCGCGAACCCGAGCGCCCGGTCAAGCAGGCGCGCGGCGGTAAGGCCGCGCGCGCGGTGGTCGCCGATCTGCCCGCCGCCGACGTGCCGGTGTTCGAGAAGCTGCGCGAATGGCGGGCCGCCACGGCCAAGGAACAGGGGGTGCCCGCCTACGTCGTCTTCCACGACGCGACGCTGCGCGAGATCGCTGCGCGCAAGCCGACCACGCTGGCCGAGCTCGGCGGCGTCGGCGGGGTCGGCGAGAACAAGCTGGCCAAGTACGGTCAGCAGGTGCTCGACGTGCTCGCCGCCGCATGAGGCCGGCGGCGTGCGCCCGGAGCGCGGGAAAGGCCAGGATGGGCGAGGATGTGCGGAACGTCGACGGGTGGAGGGCCGGGGATGAGTGAGGCACAGGGCATCGGGCGCCGGGAACTGCTGACCGGCGCGGCCGCGCTCGCGGCGGGTGTCGGGCTAGCCGGGCTCACCCCGGCCCAGGCCGTGCCGGTCGACGCGGGCGTGCAGAAGTTCGGCTTTCCCACCGGCCGCTCGGTGCGGGTGCTCGTCACCGGCGACGCGGGCACCGGCACCCGCACCCAGTGGGCCGTCGCCGACGCCGCCCGCGCCTGGCACGCCCGCGAACCCTTCGGCATGGCGCTCGGCCTCGGCGACAACATCTACGAGACCGGCCCGAACAGCGGCGACGACATCCAGTTCGGTGCCAAGTTCGAGCAACCCAACACCGGCCTGGACTTCCCGTGGGCGATGGTGCTCGGCAACCACGACACCAGCTCGATCCTGCCCGGCGACGGTGGCTGGCTGCTGCGCGGCAATCACGAGGTCGAGTACCACGCCGTCTCACCCCGCTGGTGGATGCCGAGCCGGTACTACTCGGTGCGGGTGCCCGACCCCGACCCGGTCGTCGAGTTCTTCGTGCTCGATCTCAACCCGCTCGCCGCCTACATCCCGCCGATCCTCTCGCCCTACTGGTCGGTGGACGGTCAGTACATGACCGAGCAGCGCACCTGGTTCGACCGCGCGGTCGCCGAGTCGCCCGCGCGGTGGAAGGTCGTGTGCACCCATCACCCGTACCTGAGCAACGGCCCGCACGGTAACGCAGGCCGCTACGAAGGGCTCACGCTGGAGCCGATCAACGGCGTGCACGTGCAGCGCTTCTTCGCCGAACATGTCCTCGGCGCCTGCCACTTCATCCTGTCCGGCCACGACCACTGCCTGCAGGTGCTCGACCCGGGCCCGGCGGCCAAGGGCACTCGCCAGATCGTCTCCGGCGCCGCCGCCAAGACCGTCGGCGCGCTACCGCGCCAGGTCGAGGGCGGCACCCCGGCGCTGTTCGAGAGCTACCACCAACTCGGGTTCATGGTCATGGAATTCGGACCCGCGAGCGTGGATCTGCGTGTGGTGACCGTGGATGCGGCCACCGCCGCGGGCACCGAGGAATTCGCCCGCCGCATCGCCTGAGTGGTCCGGGTTACATCACCGAATCACAACACCCGGTGTGGTGGGCAGGCGCGGTGCCCCCGCCGGGCGTTACCGTGCACGCATGGCACCCGGTGACGCCCCCTCCGACGGCGGAGGTTCGGAAGCATCCAGCCCCACCGCACCGCCCGACGCCCCCGCCCCGGCACCGCACGGCCCCCTCGACGCGGCCGTGGAGTCGGTGTGGCTCGGCCGCAGACGCGGGCCGCGCAGGCTGGGCAGGCCGCGCCTGTCGACGGTGCTGATGGTGGCCGCGTTCGCCGGCGTCCTCGTGCTCTACCTGCTGGTGCGCCCCGGCGGCTGAGCCCGGCCCGCCGGGGGAATAATTCGGTTGCCGCGTCACTTAGAGTTGACCGTTATGAAGGAGAAGGGGCGAAAGGTCATCGCGACCAACCGCCGGGCGCGGCACAACTACACGATCCTGGACACCTACGAGGCCGGGATCGTGCTGGTCGGTACCGAGGTCAAGAGTCTGCGCGAGGGCAAGGCCTCGCTGGTGGACGCCTTCGCGACCGTCGACAACGGCGAGGTGTGGCTGCGCGGCCTGCACATCCCCGAGTTCAGCCACGGCACCTGGACCAATCATTCGCCCCGCCGCGTGCGAAAGCTGCTGTTGCACAAGCGCGAGATCGAACGGCTGGTCGGTAAATCCCGCGAGGGCAACCAGACGCTGGTGCCGCTGTCGATGTACTTCTCCGACGGCAAGGTCAAGGTCGAGCTGGCGTTGGCGCGCGGTAAGCAGGACTACGACAAGCGCCAGGATCTGGCCCGCCGCACCGCCGAACGCGAGGTGACCCGTGAGCTGGGCCGTCGCGTCAAGGGCATGCGCTGATCCTCAGAGCCGCGCGCACGGCCCGGAGAAGGTGATGCGCTCGAGCGTCGGACCACGGTAGTCGGCGGCCAGCGTGCGCGAACCCAACGGTGCGTCCGGGTCCGGCACACTGATCACCGCCCGCTCCGCGGCGAGGTCGGGCCGGTCGGTGCCGTAGCGCCGCTGCGGTGCCATGCCCTCGGAGTCGACCGTCAGGCCGCTCAACGCCCGCCGCAGCGCGGCGCGGGTCAGCGGGCCCTGCGCGGCCGCCGCGGTGAGCAGTTCCTTCATCGGATACGAGGTGGCCCAGCCCAGGTTGTAGCCCCAGTTCGCGGGCGGTTCGGTGGTTGCGGCGCGGGCCTTGGCCGCACCCGCGCTGTGCCCGTCCCAGCCGTCGAACGGTGAGGTGTAGTTGTAGAGGGCGGTGATCGCCTCGGCGGCCGGAGTCCGCAGCAGGGCACTGTTCCAGGTCGGCGTCGAGCCGAGGAACCGGCCCTCGTAGCCGCCCGCGACCAGCTTGCCGATGATCTCCGCGGCCTCGACCGGGCCGGTCGCCAGTACGACCACGTCCGGTTTGCTCGCCAGGATCGTCGCCACCGGCCCGTCCTGGTTGCCGACCTCCGAGTTCGGCCCGGTGTCGATGCGGGCGGTGACCGGAATGCCGTTGGCCGCGGCCCAGCGCATCGCTCCGCTCGCGTAGTCACCGCCGTAGTTGCCGCGATAGGCGACGATGCCGATCCCGCTGGGCAGATAGTGGGCGCCGCTGAACCAGTCCAGCCCGAGCACCGCCTCCGCGCAGTAGGAGAAGCCGTAGTCCAGCACCAGGTTCCGGTCGGTGTCCGGGTACTGCCAGCCCGACCACAGCGTGCCCGCGCCGGTCACCACCCCGGCGGCTTCCATCTCCGGCAGCACCCCCATCGTCTGGGCGGTGCCGAAACTCATCGCCAGCGCCAGCACGTGCGGCTCGATCCGCGCGTACTCGGCCCGGTGCCGCTGCGGGTCGTAGCCGGTGTTCCTGGCGTAGGTGCTGATGTCCACCTCGCGGCCCGCGATACCGCCCGCCGCGTTGACCGCGTGCCAGAACGCCCGCTGTCCGTCGTGGATGGAGGACCCGAGCGCGGTGAACGGACCGTCCGCCAGATCCGACAGCACCCCCAGGTAGATGCAGCCCTTGGACTCGTCGAGTGCCTGGGGGCACGGCGCGTCGGTGACGCCGGGACCGGCCTGCTCGGCCGCGTCGGTACACCCGGTGACCAGCGCCAATCCCAGAACCGAACCGATCACGGCGGTGTGGAACAGACGGTGGCGCCGGCCGATGGTTCGCATCAGTCGCTTCCTACTCCGGCCGCCGGATGGCTGGGTCTCGCCGGTGGCCGATTCGAGAAGATACCCGGCGGTAGCCAGCGGTGGGTACCGGCGTGACATCTTTGTGATTCGCGCCAGGAACGGCCCTGTCCGGCCCCCGTTGCCGAGCCGTTCGCCGGCCCCGCATCGTGATCGGCACCACGCCCCGCCGCGGCGAAAAACCGGGATGATCCGGGCGGCGTACGATGTTAAAGTAACTAGCCCGCAAGGTGCGGGCACGTACGGGGCTGAACGGTTTCGACTGCGTACGTTGATTCAGGGGAAGCGTGTCGGTGCAGGCAAGAGACCACCGTAAGCGTCGTTGCAACCAATTAAGCGCCGATTCTCATCAGCGCGAGTACGCTCTCGCTGCCTAAGCGAAGCGTCTCTGTCGGCCCGGGATATGCCCTCGGTCCCGGTGCCGGCATCAGCTAGAGGGCTCACCGTCCGCCTCGGTCGCGGAGACGGACGGGACATCCAACAGCGACTGGGATCGTCATCTCGGCTTGTTCGCGTGACCGAGAGATCCGAGCAGAGACACAGCGAACTGCACACGGAGAAGCCCTGAAGACGCGGCGGAGGACCCGGGTTCGATTCCCGGCAGCTCCACGACAGGCCTCTCACTTGCGCTGCAGGTGAGGGGCCTTTTTCATGCCCCGGCAACCCGGAGGTCGGGCCGTTTGGGCACATTTTGGGCACGGTCCTTCGCGGCCCGCAGCCCCTTGCCCATCCGATCGGCCACGCCGTTGAGGTCGTCGTCGAACAGGTGCCGTAGTTATCGAGCGTCATGGCTGCGGACTTGTGCCCGAGCTGGCGCTGAATGGTCTTCACGTGCGCGCCGCTGGCGATCATAAGAGACGCGGCGGTGTGCCGGAGCTGGTGCCCGGTCACGCGCGGGAACGTCGCCGGGCCCGGGGTGCCGTCCTCGTCGACCGGCACCGAGACGCTGCGATACACCGGCCTACCGCCTTGATGAACCAGTGGGTTGTGGTCGGCGGCCGGATCGGTGACCCGTCGGGCCGAGACCAGAGCAGGCCCGCCGGATCGCGCTGCGCGGCGACGACCGGCGCGAGGAGTTCGGCGACTTCGGTCGGTATCGCGACCGAACGGAGCTCCCACGTCTTCGGTGTCGTGGTCACCGTCCGCGCGTTGATCGTCGACGCCGAGCTGACGACGTGGATTCGGCGCCGCCGGAGGTCGACATCACGCGGGCGCAGAGCCGCCATCTCGCCCCAGCGCAGGCCGGAGTACGCGAGCAGCATCACGATTGCGCTGCCCTTGCTGCACTCGGCGGCGACGCCGGCCATCTGGTCGTGCGTGAGGTAGACGTGATCGACGGGCACGCGTCGGGGTAGGTCGATCTTCGCGGCGGGGTTCGCCGCGATACGTTTCTCCTCGACTGCCTCGTCGAGGATCATCGAGAACACGGCGTGAATGTCGGCCACGGTCGAGGGCGCGCGGTCGATGCTGGTTATCCAGTCCTTGATTTCTCCGCGTTCGATCGAGGCGAGTTTACTTGTGCCCCAGTGTGGTTCGATGTGCAGGGTGCGGGTGGGTTGGGCACAGGAGACGCCCTGATGTTGTGGGCGCGGGGATTGCCCGATGATCGCTTACTCCATGGGTGGTGTTACCGCACCTGGTCGGTCTGGCCGTTCATCTGTTGGCTGTTGTACTGGTCGACGTTCTGGAGTTGGCCGATCGCGGCGAGGTAGGCGTCGCGCATGGTTTCCACAATCTCGATGTGCTGCTGGATGCGGGCGACGGCGTTGTCGTTCGGGTCGTGCTCGGCGCCGCCGACCGCCTTCTGCTGGTACTTGCGCTGGAGGTCCTGGGCGGAGGGGAGGCCACCGTACCCGCCGAGGAATTCCAGTCCCTGAGCATCGCGTTTGGCCTGGTAGAGGTCTTGGACGAGCGTATCGCAGCGGGCCGCGAGCGCCGCGCCGATGTCGTGCTCCATCTTGAATTCGCCGCTGATGCCCTGTTGTTTGTAGGTCTGCCAGGTCTTCAGGTGACCTGCCATGTTGTCGTCGGTCATCGTGGTCCCCTTCGTTCCTGGTCACTTCGGTAGGTGCGCTTCGAGATCTGTGGCGTGCTCGACCGCAATGTCGCAGATGTTCTGCGGGGGGTCGCTGCGTAGCCACCCGACCGTCACGGTGAACGAGCCTTGTTGGGCGGGGAAGGTCACGTAGCAGGTTTCGTTGGTGGTGTCGGATTTGACTCGCGTGAGCAGCGCGGGCCTGGCGCCGACCGTCGTGTCGCCGAGGATGTTGACGCTGGTGCTGTTGCGGGTTTCGTCGAGGGTGCGGCTGCTGGACATCAGGTCCATGCGGTAGGGCTGGTCGGCGGAGTTCCATCCGCAGTTGCGCCACGCCGATGCCTCGGTTGGGTTGACGAGGTCGCGTTCGGTGGACGGATCGAGTCCGGTCTCGATCAGCCATTCGTCGGGGATGTCGGTGCACGGGTTGAGCAGGTTGTCCATCGCGGGCGTGGTCGGCGCGGCCGACGTGGTTTGTCCACCGATCTCGGTTCCGCATCCGGTCGTCAGCGCGAGGACCGCGGCCCCGGCGATCATGGCGCGTGCGGCGATGGTGGTGTGCATGTCCCTCCCTGGCATCGACAGATGGCCGTCACGATATAGGACGCGGCGGTGGCCGATCTGGTTCCATCGAGATCACAGCGCCCATTCGTCGCGGTGGCCCGTGTGGTCTGCCCACCGGTGCGCGAGGCAGCGCAGCAGCCCGTCGGCGAGGTGCTCGTTCGGGATGGCGAGCGCGAGGGCGAGCACCTGCGCGCGGCTCCCGGTCTCCGGTAGTTCGGGTTAGCGACCAAGCAAACCTGAATCAGTGCCGGAGACCTCGTGACCAGCGTAGCGGTGGCGGGGCGAGCGGACCTGACCGATGCCCAGTTGGCGCGGTTGGTGCCGTTGCTGCCCCGACCGAAGAAGGCGGGCCGCCCGCCGATGTGGACCAAACGGCAGCTCACCGACGGGATCCGGTCGCGGACCCGGGTCGGCTGCCCCTGGCGTGACGTGCCGCCGCAATACGGGTCCTGGTCGGCGGTCTATGGGTTGTTCAGGCGGTGGCAGCGGGGCGGGGTGTGGTGGTTGATCGTGAAAATGTTGCAGGTCTTCGCCGACGCGACGGGATCGATCGGCTGGCAGGTGAGTGTGGACTCGACGATCATGCGCGCCCACCAACACGCCGCAGGAGCCCGTCGTGACGGTGCCGCCCAGGCCGAGCCACCGGGCGGCGACGGTGAGCTCGAGCCGGCTGATCATGGTTTGGGTCGGTCGCGGGGTGGCTGGACGACGAAGCTGCATCTGGCGTGTGAACAGGGCTGCCGCGTGTTGTCGCTGCTGGTCACGCCTGGTCAAGCAGCTGATAGTCCGCAGTTCACGACCGTGCTCGACGAAATCGAGGTCGCCAAGATCGGTGGCCCCGTCGCGACCGCGAGAGTGACCAGTCCGGCAATGGCGGTGCGAGTGGTGCGCACGATTCCCTCCCTGAACGTCGGCAGACGGCCGTCACCATATCCGACCCACGTCGGCACCTTCCGGTTCCACACTCGCCCTCCACCGAGCTCGGGCCTGTTCTCGTGCGCGACTGAGTCTTCCTGTTCGGCCGGTGTGATCACTGCTCCGCCCAGAAGCTTCTGAGCCGGTCGATCGCCTGGGCCCTGGTCACTCCTTCGATCTCGGTGGCATCATGCCGACCAATCGGATCGACTTCTCGACAACGCCGAGCGGGATGGGTTGTTTGCCCTTCAGGATTGACACCATATCCGGGTCCGTAGGTCGGTATAGCCCACTGGCCGTGAGGTGCGCGTGCGCAGGACGCGGCCGTCCGTCAGGGGCAGCTCCGGGGTGCGGTGGTGCCCGACCACTTTGCCGCAGGAATTGCGAACCGTTGCCGCGCTCGTCGGACCCCCGGCGGCGGAGACCACCGGATCGCAGGGGAACTGAACCGCCCATTCTCATTCCGGGTTGGTGAGTCGCGCCAGCACGATCCCTCCGACGATCAGCGCCAACGCCATCATCCGGCCCGCGCTGAGCGGGTCCTTGTGCACCACCACTCCCAATCCGACGGCCCCCACCGCTCCGATCCCGGTGAACACCGCATACGCGGTCCCCACCGGCAGGGTGCGCATGGCCAGTGACAGCAGGTACACGGCGGTGGCGGCGAGGGCGAAGCAGAGCAGGGTCGGTAGTGGGCGGGTGAAGTTCTGGGTCGGTTTGATGCTCTGGGACCAGGCGATTTCCACGAGGCCCGCGAACGCGAGCAGCAGCCAGCTCATCGGTATTCCTTGCCGAGTCGACGGGCGGTGTCGAGGGCGCCGGCGTAGGAGGCGTCGTGTTCGGCGCGTCGGGCCGCCAGTGCCGGGTCCTGGCGCGCGTTGGCGAGTTCGGCGGTGACGAACACCGTGTCGGTGACGGCGAAGTGGCCGGCGAAGAAGTCGCGCAGGTAGCGCTCCTGGTGGTCGAACGCGGCTTTGGGGGTGCCGGGGGAGTAGCTGCCGCCGCGGGCCGCGGCGACGACGAAGCGGCGCGGGGCCAGCGACATCCGCGGGAAGGTGACCTGATCCAGCCAGGCCTTGAGCGCTGCCGGGATCGAGTAGTTGTACATCGGTGTGCCGATCAGCACGACGTCGGCGGCGAGCAGTTCGGTCAGCAGTGGTTCGACGATCCGCCAGGCCGCCGCCTGGGCGGGGGTGCGGACGAGGGTCGGGAGGGCGGCGAGGTCGGTGCCGCCCGCGGCGAGCACGGCGTCGCAGATCTCGGTCCACGCTGCATCGATGAAGGGGACGGGATCGGCGGCCAGGTCGCGGTGGATGTAGTGGCCGTTCGGTGCGGTCGCGCGCCAGGAGTCGGCGAAGGCGGCGCCGATGTCGCGGCTGATCGATCGGCGACGGGGGCTGGCGTCCAGATGCAACAGGGTGGGCATGGAGGAACCTCTCGATTAAGTGGACATCGCGTCCGTTTAGAGCGTAGAGCTCAACCGGACACGTCGTCCACTTATTCCCGGGTTCGGCTACAGTGCGGACATGGACATTCGCGCCGACCTCCTCGCCGAGCAGGCGGGGGGCATCGCCGAGCGGGCGGACGCGGCGCGCAACCGGGCCAGGATTCTCGCCGCAGCCGCCGACCTGTTCGCCACCCGCGACCCGCGCGGCGTCACCATGGACGACATCGCCAAAGCGGCAGGCGTCGGCCGCGGCACGCTCTACCGCCGCTATCCCGATACCGGGACCATCGCGGTCGCTCTGCTGGATCGGCACGAACGCGCCCTGCAGGAACAGTTGCTGCACGGCGAGCCGCCGCTGGGCCCCGGCGCGGCACCCGCCGACCGGCTGGCCGCGTTCTATCGGGCGATGGTCGATCTGCTCGACGCGCACGCGGCGCTCGCGCTGGGCGCCGAGAGCGGCGGCGCGCGTTTCCGCACCGGCGCGTACGGGTTCTGGTCGGCCCACGTGCGGGTGTTGTTGACCGAAGCTGGTGTGCCGCAGCCGGATTCACTCGTCGACGTGTTGCTGGCCCCGCTCGCCGCGGAGGTCTACCTGCATCAGCGTGAGCGCGGGTTGGCCTCGGAGCAGATCGCCGCGGCGTTGACCGCGCTCGCGCACGGCGTACTCGGCCCGGCGTCGGAGTGAAATTTCGCGCTCAGCCGTGCTGCGGGCGCACCGTCAGGATCTGCTCGGCTCGCCCGACCGGACCGTGGATGTCGTGCAACACCGTGCTGGTCAGCCCTTGGCCGTCGGCGCCCCAGGTGACGGTGGTGTCCAGCCCGGTCCACGGTCCGCTCGGCTGCCGGTACAGGTGGATGGTGAGGTCGACGTTGGGGAACATCCATTCGCGCGGGTCGCGGCGCACGGCGATGCCGTTGGCGGTGTCGACCAGGGCGAGGAAGGAGGCCAGGTCGCTCGCCTTCTCGTCGGCCACCAGGTCGACGGGGGTCGAGACCCAGGCGGCGGTACGGCCGGGCCGCGGCGGCGTCACCGGGCGGGCGTCGAGGGCGGCGATGTATCCACCGGGCCACACCGAGGACAGTGGCCACGGCTCCAGCGTCTCCGGATGCGGCAGCGGGTCGGGCGCGCCGCCCGCCACCGCGGCCGTGTCCACCGCGGTGAGCAGCCAGACGCGGGCGGTGACGGTGGGGCGTCCGCCGATCACCGCGGTGGCCTGCACCAGCTCGATGGTGCGGCCCGGGCGGACCACCTCGACCTCGATATCGAACTCCTCGACCCCGATCCGGCCCAGGATGTCGTAGCTGATGCGGCTCATCAGCAGGGCCGGTCGCTGCTGGTCGGCGCGCACCCGCTCGATCTCGTGCAGCAGGAGTCCGCTGATCGGGCTGAAGTGCTGCTCGTCGGCGGACCACGCCCCGCCGGTGCGGGCGGTGGGCACGAACCGGTGTGCGCCGGTGCGGCGGAAGAAGTGATCGGGCTCGGTGGTCTCGGTCAACGGAACGCCCTTTCCGGTGAGTGGGATGCCTCTCCATCCTCTCGCACGGACCGAGCAGTTTGATTGCTGGAATTGCGCTGACGACCGGGATCGGCGCAATATTCTTCCGTGGACACGCTGGATCGGGCAATAGTCGAGGAGTTGGAGCGTGACGGCCGCCTCACCAACGTGGAGCTGGCCGCCCGCGTCGGTCTCACCCCCGGCCCGTGCCTGCGCCGCGTGCACCGGTTGGAGGCGGCGGGCGTCATCCGTGGCTACCGCGCCGTCGTGGATCCGGAGCGCCTCGGCCGCGCCTTCGAGGTGCTGCTCGACCTCTCGCTCGAAAGCCACGACGCCCGTACCACCGAGCATTTCGAGACCACCATGCGCGGCTTCGCGGAGGTGCGCGAATTGCGCAGGCTGTTCGGCACTCCCGACTATTTCGTGCGCGTCGCCGTCGCCGACCTCACCGCCTACGAGCGCTTCCTCAGCAGGCATGTGATGACGATCCCGAAGGTCGAGCGGGTGGTTTCCCGTTTCACCATGAAGACCCTCAAGCAGTTGGACTGACCGCGACGCCCAGCGACAGCGCGGCAAGGTATTTCGGCCCGCCGCGCGAGCACCCGGCACGGCCCCCCGGTGCCGCCGACGTGCTTCGGCGCGCCGACCACCACGGTCGCCCCGCTCGGCGGCACCGTCGCGAGGCCGGCCAGCATCTCCACCCCGTAGCGGCCCGCGCCGAGCACGACGGTGTGCGCGGCGTAGTCGCGGCTGCGGCCGTGGTCGAGACTGAGCGTGTCGACGCCGAGTCCCACCACGTCGTGCTCGGCGATCAGGTGCTCGGCCGCCTCGGGCTCGATGCCGGGTGCGCGCGGGGTGCCCGCGGCGTCGAGGTTCAGGAAGGCGGCCGGGTCGCCGAGCCGGTGCTCCCACCCCGAGTACACGGCGACGAACGCGCGCGACGGGATCGGCCCGTGCGCGCGCTGCCACCGGTCGAGGTCGGCGACGGTGAGCGCGGCGTCGGGGTCGGTGGCCGCTCGCGCGCTGATGTCGACGACGACCAGGGGCGCCACGAGGTCGCTCGCGGGCACCCGGTCGGTGCTCGCGCCATCGGGGATCCGGTGCACGGGCGCGTCCAGGTGCGTGCCGGAGTGTTCCCAGTAGGCGAGCGCGTTCTGGGCGAACCCGCCGGAGGCGTGCCAGGAGACCGGGACGACGGTGAACGGCGGCGTCCCAGGCCAGGTGGGCAGGGCTGGGCCGAGCGGATGCGTCAGATCGACGACCCGCGCACCCGCTGGAATGCTCGGAGCGGGCTCGGCCCGCGCGGGCGCCGCCGTGACGGCCAGCGCCGCCGCACCGACGGCGCCGAGGAATCCGCGCCTGGTCGGCGCCGCGGCACGGTCGTGCGCGATCTGGACGATCTTCGGAGCACACATCGGGGAATCGGCCTCCGGGAGACTACGGTGCGGGCGCAGTGACCCTACCGCCGGTGCGGCCGCGGTGGCGGCGGTACGACCGCACCGGGAGTTATCCGGCGGCAACTGCCTGAGCAGCGGGGATCGGGTGACTGCCGTCGAAGCGCGCTGGGCAGGTCGGTATAGTCGCCGCGGATGAGTAGTCTCCCCCGCGAGGATGTGCCGATGCCGTCGAACCGCCGTGTCGGGCGTTCGGTGTGGCTCGTGCCCGCGCTGCTCGTCGTGTTCGCCTGGCTGTGCATGACGCTGCCGTTGTGGCCGTTCGAGGAGATCACCGGCGGGTTCATCGACCTGCAGGTCTATCGCCTCGGCGTGGAAGCGCTGCGGCACGGCGGGGACATGTACGGCCAGCTGCCGCAGACCACCATCGGCATCGGCCTGCCCTTCATCTATCCGCCGTTCGCGGCCCTGGTGCTCGCGCCCTTCGCGCTGCTGCCCTGGGACATCGCGGCGTTCTCCTTCTTCGTCACCTCCACCGCCGCGCTGGCGCTGACGCTGTACCTGGTCGCCCGCCGGGTGTGGCCGGGGGAGACCGAGCGGCGCACCGCCCTGTTCGCCACCGCCTGCGCCCTGCCGTTGGCGATGCTGCTCGAACCGACCCGCTCGACGCTGGACTTCGGCCAGGTCAACCTGCTGCTGATGGCGCTGGTCGCGGCGGACTGCCTCACCGAGAAACCGAAGTGGCGGCGCGGCATGCTGATCGGTCTGGCCGCCGCCATCAAACTGACCCCGGCCGCCTTCGTGCTGTACTTCCTGGTCCGCAAGGACTACAAGGCGGCCGTCACCGCCGCGATCACCGGCGCCGCCGCCACCGCGCTGAGCTTCGCGGTGCTGCCGAGCGCGTCGATGAAGTATTGGTTCGGCGGCCTGGGCAATGTGGACGGGCTCAGCGGCTCGGCCTTCCACACCAATCAGTCCATCCAGGCGGTGCTGGCGCGGCTGCGGGTGCCCGAGCCCGCGTTCACGCTGATCTGGCTGGGGTTGGGCGCGGTGGTGCTGGCGCTGGTGGTGGCGGCCATGCGCCGCGCCGCCGAGCTACCCGCGCTCGCGTTGGCGATCAACGCGGTCTTCACGCTGCTGCTCTCGCCGATCTCGTGGTCGCACCACTGGGTGTGGATCGCGCCCGCGCTGTTCGCGATCGTCGGTTACGCGGTGCGGTTGCCGCTGCGCCGGGCGCTCGGGCCGTGCGCGGTCGCGACGGTCACGGCGGCGGTGTTCGTGTACGGGCCGCAGAACTGGCTGCCGAACGGGGAGAAGCGCGAATCGCTGTGGACACCCACCCAGCACGTCGTCGGCAACACCTACGTCTGGTTGAGCGTGCTGCTCGTCGTGCTCTATCTGTTCGCTTACCGGCGCTCCCGGCAGCCGCTCACCGCGCCCGGCGCGGCACCGGCCGAACTGCCGCAACCCCAGCCGGTCTCCTCCTGAGGCGGGCCGCGCCTCGCCGAGATTGGCGCTGCCTACCGCCCGGCGCGGGGGCCGGGCGTGGCAGCCACCGAGGATTCAACCGGGCGTTCCTGAGACCGCCGCCCCACCCCGGATGAGAGGCGGCTGAGAATCGGCGGCCCGGAAAGATCACGAAACGGATCGGCTGCGACACGAAATGGTCGTGGTATCAGAAATTTCCGCGGGCGAGCTAGTAGCATCCTCGACGGCGGTGCGCACGATCGGTGACATCTCGACCCGTTCACATCTCAGCACGGCGACATCTCGGCACGTTGACATCCCGGCACGTTCTCGAACACGACGTATTCGGAGCACGCTGACATCGAAGAGGGGTACGGCTGTGAGCACGGTTCTCTCTGCGGCACAAGACTTCTACGGCACGGTTCTGGCCCAGGTCGGCAACCCGACCCCCGAGGCGCCGCCGATGTCGGACAAGATCCTGCAGATGACCCGCTATTTCACCTGGTTCGTGCTGCTCTCGGGCATCGCGGCCATCACCTTCGCCGGTGGCCGCTTCGCGTGGGAGAAGTGGAGCGGCGGCGCGTTGCAGTCACCGAAGATGGTGGCGGGCGCGATGCTCGGCGGTGCGGTCGCCACCAGCGCGGGCACCATCATGAACGCGGTCATGGGCGGCTGAAACCGCCCGCGCGATCCGTCAGCCCAGATCGGCCGGGTCGGTGTTGGCCCCGCACAACACGACACAGACGCGTTCGCCCGGCGCGGGCCGGTAGGCGCCCGATTCCAGGGCCGCGAGCGCGGTCGCGGCGGCATGCTCGACCGCGAGACGCCGTTCGGCCCACAGCCCGCGCCGCGCCGCGACGATCTGCTCGTCGGGCACCAGCACCGACACCGTGTCGGCCTGCCGGGCGGCGGCCAGCGCCAGCTCGGTGACCCGCCGGGCGCCCAGCGCGTCGGCGGCGATCGAGTTCACCTCCACGTCCACCGGTTCGCCCGCGGCCAGCGCGGCGTCGAGGGCGCGGCAGCGCTCGGGCTCCACCGCCACCGTCCGCACCCCGAGCTGCGCGGCCGCGGTGGCGATGCCGGCGAACAGCCCACCGCCGCCGACGGCGAGCACCACCGTGTCCAGTTTCGGTATCGCCTGGTGGATTTCGGTGAGCAGCGTGCCGGCGCCGGCCGCGATCAGCGGATCGTCGTAGGCGTGGGACATCAGCGCGCCGGAGTCGGCGGCGAAGTCACGGCAGGCCGCCAGCGCGTCGGCGTATTCCGCGCCGACCAGCCGCACCTCGGCGCCGTAGCCGCGCAGCCGCTCCACCTTCACCGTGGGCGCGGTGCGCGGCAGGAACACCGTCGCGGGCACGCCCCGGCTGCCCGCCGCCCACGCGCAGGCCAGTCCGGCGTTCCCGCCCGAGGCGATGGTCACCCCGGCGGCGGGCATGGTGCCCGCGAGCCGGTGGGCCTCCACGAAATTCTGCGCGCCGCGCGCCTTGAACGAGCCGGTGTGCTGGAGGAACTCCAGCGCCAGCCAGCACTCACCCGGCGGTTCGGCCGGGGCGACGGTGACCGGACGGATCAGCCCGGCGATCCGTTCGGCGGCGGCGTCGACGTCGATAACGGTCGGTTCGATCGGCACCCGCCGATTCTGTCACCGGCCGTGCGCGCGCAATTGATAGAGCCCCTTGGTGACCGCCACCGTCTTGCCGTCGGTGTCGGTGACGACCGCCTCCAGCGTGAAATCGGCCTTGCCGTTGGCCGCGGCGTCGGCCTCGATGCGGGCGATCTCCTCCTCGGTCAACGAGGCCTCCGCGCGCAGATCCGACTTCGCCATCCCCACGAACGCGATCTCGAAGCCCTTGACCAGCGGGTAGTAGGCGGAGCTGTCGAAGGTGACCAGCGCGATCGCACCGCCCAGGATCTCCGCGACGGTGAACTGCACGCCCGCGTAGATCACGCCGAAGTGGTTGCCGTTGCCTGCCAACGGCACGGTGGCGGCGGCGAATCCGCGCCGCGCCTCGACCGCCTTGATGCCCATCTTGGCCGCGATCGGGATCGTGTACTCGAGGGCGCCGTTGATGACGTCGGCGAACGCGGGGGCGTCCTCGGTGCTGCTGTCGGTCATCGTGGAGTCCTTTCGATGGCGCGGTCCGCCTCACCCGGGGCGCGCGTCCCCGACAAGCCGGTCCCGCTCACGGTGCGGGCGGGCGACCTCAGATTAGGGAACCGGTCGCCCGGTCGGCAATCGCGGCGCGGTCGCCGCCGCTAGGCTCGGTCTCGCGGCCGACACCGCGGGTGCGTATCGCGAGCGACCGTCCCGGCTGGACGGGGCGGTGCTGTGGACGCGCACGGTCGGGTCGGGGGAGTCCGCGCCCGTGCTGCCCGACGGCTGCATCGACCTGCTGTGGCGGGAGGGGACGGTGATGGTCGCCGGTCCCGACACCGGGCCGCACCACTCCGACAGCCCGCCCGGCACCCGGTTCGCCGGACTGCGCTTCTTCCCCGGCAGTGCGCCCGCGCTGCTCGGCGTGCCCGCCGACGAACTCCGGGACCGCCGTGTCGACCTCGTCGACCTGTGGCCCGCCGCCCGGGTGCGCGCCCTGGCGGCCGCCGTGCACGCGGCCCCCGACCCGGCCTGCGGCCTCGAAGCGCTCGCCCTGCGGCTGGCCGCCGACAGCGCCCCGCCCGATCCGCTGCTGCGTGCCGTCGTCGCCACGCTCGCGACGGGTGCCACGGTGGCCGAGACCGCCGACACGGTCGGCCTCGGCCCTCGCGCCCTGCACCGCCGCAGCCTGTCCGCCTTCGGCTACGGGCCCAAGACCCTCGCCCGCATCCTCCGCATGCACCGTGCACTGTCGGCGGCGCGGCGCGGAATGCCCTTGGCGCAGGCGGCCTTCCACGCGGGCTACGCCGACCAGGCCCATTTCTCCCGGGAGGTCACCCAGTTGGCCGGTGTGCCGCCCGCCGTCCTGCTCGGCATCCGGTAGCGGGCCGGCCGATCGCGCTCAGGGCAGTGGCGCGTAGAGGTCGACGCCGTTCCCGTCGGGGTCGTTCACCACGGCGTAGCGCTGGCCCCACACGGCGTCCCAAGGCTTCAGCTCGCCCGCGTATCCGGCCGCGGTCAGCTCGGCATACAGCGCGTCGACCGCGGCCGGGTCGGCGCAGCGGAAGGCGAGGCCGATGCGGCCGCCCCCGCGGGTGGGCTGCCAGTCGGGGTGGAAGGAGCGGATGGTGTCCTCGGTGTCCAAGGCCAGCCGCATACCGCCCGCCAGGGTGGCCTCCACGTGCGGCTGGTCCTCGGATCCGGCGGGGAACTCGAGGCCGAGCCTGCGGTAGAAGGCCAGGGATGCGGCCATGTCCGAGGTGATGATGCCGATGACGTCCAACTGTGCGCTCATACCGTCACCGTAGGGGTGAGGGCGGCCGCCGGTCTTGAACGAATCGGACGTCAGGGGGTGTGCGCGGGCACGAGTTCGCCGATGAGGTTCTCCACCAGGATGCGGATGCGGTCACGGATGGTGCGCACCACCTCGATGGACTCGCTGCACGGGTCGGGCAGCACCCAGTCGCGGTAGCTGATGCCGGGAAAGAACGGGCAGGCGTCGCCGCAGCCCATGGTGACCACCACGTCGGAGACGCCGACGGCCTCGTCGGTGAGGGGGCGTGGCGCGCGGCCGGAGATGTCGATCCCGACCTCGCGCATGGCGGCCACGACGGTCGGGTGCAGGGCCTCGGCGGGCGCGCTGCCCGCCGAGTTGGCGTCGATGCGGTCACCGGCGAGGGCTTCGAGGAACCCGGCGGCCATCTGCGAGCGGCCGGCGTCGTGCACGCAGACGAACAGCACACGGGGCTTGTGGGCCATCGATACGCCTTTCGGTGGGGCGGGTGGTGCGTAGCCGGACGCGTCCGCGCGGTGGACGCGGACGTGTCGCGGCGCGTGCCCGCCGAGCGGCTCGGGGGCGAAACGCTGTCGTAGCGTACGGGATACAACGAAAACCGCCGCGACCGAACGGCCGCGGCGGTTTCCGGCGATCGATACCGCTCAGATCGGACGCTTCTGGATCACGGTCCGCAGCCGCGCGCGGTCCCGCTCGAGCTTGCGCGCCTCGTAGGCGATCGGGAAGTACCGCACCCGCTCCGGCAGCAGTGGCACCAGCCGGGCGATGAACCAACCGAGCACCCGCAGCTTGCGTTCGTCGGACTCGGTCCAGGTCAGCCCCAGCTTGCGGCGGGCGGGCTCGGGTGTGGTGCCGACGGTGACGAAGTACTGCATCCGCCCGATCGGGTCCACCAGCACCTTCCACAGCGGCCACAGGAACCGGGGCAGCTGCTTGGGCGGGGCGACCGATCGGATGGTGCGCAGGTAGTCGCGCGCGGTGCCGGTGGCCTGCAGGTGGTTCTCGACCACGTCGTCGAAGAACTTCTCGAACTCCGCGTAGTTGGCGGGGATCTCCTTGGGCGCCACCGAGAAGTTGCGCATCAGCTGCAGCGACTCCTCGTAGTACTCCTGCTTCTCGGCCTCGGTGAGCGGGCGGCGGCTGAAGTACTTGGCGTTCTTGGTGAACGCGAAGGTGCCGGTGTGCAGCACCCAGGCCCACGGGAACGAGGCCAGCGCCTTGTGCTTGAAGCCCGAGGCGTCGGTGGTGTTGAGCGAGGCGTGCATGCTGCGCAGCCGGTCGGCCTCGGCCACGCCCTCCTCGCCGCCGTAGACCCACATCATCACCGAGGACAGGCTGCGCACGGCCCGGCCCATCGGGTCGGTCCGGAAGGTCGAGTGCTCGTCGACGACGGCCGAGATGGTCGGCTCCATGGTCTGCAGCAGGAAGGCCGAGCCCGCGGTCAGGGAGAAGGTGATCAGGCCGGTCTCGTCCCACATGCGGGTGCCGGGCTGGAACGGACGGCGGGGTGGCAGCGCGGGCCTGGGGGCGGTCTCGACTGCGGTGGACGCGGTCATCACGATCTCCTTTGATCGACCGGGTGTCAGGACGATGAGATAATTAGCATAGCAATCTCTCATCCTCTTGGCTTCCCCGAACGTGTCCGCCCACACCCCGGCCACGCCCACCTAGGCTGGCGGCATGACCAGGCAATGGCGCACCCGCTCGGGCCGGATCGGTGTCCTCACCGGCGCGGGCATCTCCACCGACTCCGGCATCCCGGATTTCCGCGGCCCCCGCGGGGTGTGGACCGAGGACCCCATCGCCGAACTGATGTCGACCTACGACCAGTACCTGTCCGACCCGGACCTGCGCAGGCGCTCCTGGCTGGCCCGCCGCGCCAACCCCGCCTGGCAGGCCGAACCGAACGCCGGGCACCTCGCGCTGGTCGACCTCGAGCGGGCGGGCCGGGCGGTCACGATCATCACCCAGAACGTCGACCGGCTGCATCAGCGCGCCGGCTCCTCGCCCCAGCGGGTCGTCGAGATCCACGGCAACATGTTCGAGGTCGTCTGCGTCGGCTGCGACTACGAGACCGGCATGGCCGACGTGCTCGCCCGCGTCGAGGCGGGCGAGCCCGATCCGGCCTGCCCGGAGTGCGGCGGCATCCTCAAGGCCGCCACCATCATGTTCGGCCAGCAACTCGATCAGCGCACCATGACCAAGGCCGCGCTGACCGCCCAGACCAGCGACATCTTCCTGGCGATCGGCACCTCGTTGCAGGTGGAGCCGGCCGCCTCGATGTGCGCGCTCGCCGTCGACGCAGGCGCCGACCTGGTCATCGTCAACGCCGAACCCACCCCCTACGACAGCATCGCCACCGAGGTCGTCCACGAGCCGATCGGCACCGCCCTGCCCCGGCTGGTGAAGGAGATCCTCGACGCCTGAACGGTGGTCGCCGGATGCCCGGTCACGACGGGATCGGTCCGAGCACGCGCGTCAGATACTCGTTCGCGAACAGCCCTTCGGGGTCGAACCGCCTGCGCACCTGGGCGAATCGATCCCAGTGCGGGTAGCGCTCGCGCAGCGTGTCGGCGGTCTGGAAGTGCCGCTTGCCCCAGTGCGGGCGGCCCTGGTACCGGTCGAACACCGCCTCGCACGCGCGGAAGAACGGCTCCCACGCCATGCCCCGGTACTGGTGCACCGCGATGTAGCAGGTCGCCCGGTCGCCCGCGGGGGAGAGCAGCGCGTCGTCCGGCGCCACCCAGCGCACCTCGATCGGCATCGGCGTGTCGAAACGGGCGGCGATCTCCTTGATCGCGCGGATCGCCTCGGCCGAATGTTCGCGCGGGATGGCGTATTCCATCTCGGTGAAGCGGATCAGCCTGGGCGAGGCGAACACCCGGTAGGAGCGATCGACCTGGCGACGGTAGCTGCCGGCGTAGGCGGCGGCCCGGTGGATCCACGGGATGGTGCGCGGCTGCGCGCGGCCGAGCCGGCACAGCGCGTCGAAGGTGTAGTTGCTCAACACGATGTCGGCCAGCCAGTCGACCGCCTTCGCGCGCGGCTGCTCGGGCAGGTCGACCCGGTTGTTGCGCTTGGTCATCGCCAGCGGGCTGTGCCCGAACATGTAGAACTCGAAGTGCTCGTTGCCGTCGACATAGGAGTCCAGCTCGGCGAGCACCTCGTCGACCGGCACCGGCCGCTCGATGCCCTCGAGCACGAACGAGGGCACCAGCTGCAGCGTCACCGCGGTCACCACGCCGAGCGCGCCGATGCTCACCCGTGCCGCCCGCCACGCCTCGGCGTCGTTCTCGGCACTGACCTCCACCCGGGTGCCGTCGGCGCGCACCAGCTCGATCGAGTGCAGCGCCGCGGAGATGTTCTGCAGGGTGGCGCCGGTGCCATGGGTGCCGGTGGCGGTGGCGCCCGCGATGGTCTGCACGTCGATGTCGCCCAGGTTCGGGAAGGCCAGGCCGGCCGCGTGGGCGGTCGTGCTGATCGCGTTGAGGGTGGCGCCCGCCTCCACCCGCACCAACCCGGTGCGGGCGTCGAGTTTCAGCACGCGGTCCATCCCGGACAGGTCGAGCAGCAGTCCGTCGGTGAGCACGGCGTCGGTGAAGGAATGGCCCGCTCCCGCCACGCGCACGGTCCGGCCACGCGCGGCGGCGTCGGCGAGGAGTTCGGCCACCTCGTCAGGGTTGCGCGGAGCGGCGACCCGCGCCGGCGCGCAGTGCTGATCGCCTGCCCAGTTCACCCAATTGGTCATGTGTCCAACTGTAGGGGATGGGTGTGACGCCCGCTACCCCGGGCGTACCCTCGGCTATCGCCGACGGCCGACGCAGGAGTGGTCCTTGGCCCGCTCGATCTCGTCCTCGGTCATCGCCCGCACGGTCAGCGGCATCCGCGGCGCCGCGCCCGCGCGCACGCCGTTCAGCGCGATGGCCGCATATCGTTGCCACACCTCGGGATTGGCCGGCTTGGCGAAATCGGCGATGGCATCGATCATGTGCACCAGCGCGAAGAAGTCGGACGCCTCGATCTCCGGTTGCAGCATTCCGGCCGCCCGCGCGCGGTCGACCACGGCCGCGATGGTCGGCTTGATCCGGTCGCGGAACTGGGTGAAATGGTCCGGGTCGTCGTGCAGTTCCAGCATCACTTCACTGAACCCGCGGTTGTCGGCCAGGTGCCGGCACGCGTACTCGAAGAACTCCACCAGCCCCAGCCACGGGTCCTCGTGGGCGGCCGCCTGCTCGGCCGCGACGGCGAAATCGCGCATGTTCTGCTCGAACACCTCGGCGATGAGTTCGCGCTTGTTCGCGAACCGCCGGTACACCGTGCCCACGCCGACGCCCGCCCGCTCGGCGACGTCGTCCAGGGTGATCTCGAGCCCGTGATCGGCGAACAACTCGCGCGCGGCCGCCACGATCCGTTGCTGGTTGCGCGCTGCGTCGGCACGCAGACGCCGGGGTGGAGAGGGTGCCGCGGCCTGTTTCACGCGTCCCATGCTAGCAACGGCGGGGCTTAACCGGAGGCGTTCTCTCCGGTCCGATTCGGTGCGACAGCCGGGCCCGGACGGTTGTGCCGAAGGTTTGCCGGACCGTTCCGGACGGCCCGGAAAGCGGCCGATACGATGACCCGGGCAGTGGGTAGGCGCGGGAGGAGAACAGCAGATGAGCGCACCTGCGCGGGTACCGCCGCTCGATCCCGCGGTGCTGCTCGCGATCTCGCTCGGCGGCGGCCTCGGCGCCCTGCTGCGCTACCTGATCTCGACCTGGTGGCCCACACCGCCGGGGCACGTGCCGTGGGCGACCTTCGTGGTGAACGTCACCGGATGTTTCGCCATCGGCGTCCTGATGGTTCTGGTGACCGAGGCGTGGGTAACCCATCGACTGCTGCGCCCCTTCGCCGGCGTCGGTTTGCTGGGTGGTTTCACCACCTTTTCGACCTACGGCCTCGAGATTCGTACACTGCTCGAATCCGGTGCGGTGCTCGAAGCGCTCGGCTACCTCGCGGGCACGGTCCTGGCCGCGCTCGCCGGGGTGGTGCTCGGCACGGGTGCGGCGCGGTGGGCAACGGGCGCGGCACG
This sequence comes from Nocardia farcinica, assembly GCF_001182745.1. Taxonomy (NCBI): domain Bacteria; kingdom Bacillati; phylum Actinomycetota; class Actinomycetes; order Mycobacteriales; family Nocardiaceae; genus Nocardia; species Nocardia farcinica. Next base: position 2,135,565 of record NZ_LN868939.1, read on the forward strand.
ACGGTGACCCGGGCACACCGCCCGCGGTGGTTCGACGACGGCACGACGGAAGGGGGTCGGATGACCGGCCGACGGTCCGCGGAGGTGCGCGGGTGAACATCGCGCTCGTCCTACTGGGCGGCATGCTCGGTGCACCGGTCAGGTACCTGATCGACCGCGCCGTCACCGCACGGATCGATTCCCCGCTGCCCCTGGGCACTTTGACCGTTAACATTGTCGGTTCGGCGGTGCTGGGCGGTCTGATCGGCGCGAGCGCGAACGGGTGGCTGCTCACCGCGGCGGGCACCGGATTCTGCGGCGCGCTGACGACCTTCAGCACGTTCGGTTACGAGACCATCCGGCTGGTCACCGACGGCGCCTACGGATACGCGCTGGGCAACGTCGTGATCAGCGTGGCGGCCAGTGTGGGCGCGGTGTACGCCGCCGTGTCCCTGACGAACTGGGTGACGCCATGATCCTGATGACGAGCCGGGCGCAGCCGACCTGGAAGGGAGACCCGAGCATGGCCCACGATCGAGCCGGGCGTCCCGCGCGCGCGAGCGACCTGGACGACATCGCGCACCTGGTGACCGCCTACTTCAGCCGCGTGCCCGATCCGCAGGATCCGGCACAGCGAGTGGTGTTCGGCACCTCGGGACACCGCGGGTCCAGCCTGGACTGCGCGTTCAACGAAGCCCACATCCTCGCCATCACCCAGGCGATCGTGGAATACCGTGCCACGCGCGGCATCACGGGCCCGGTCTACCTGGCCCGCGACACCCACGCGCTGTCCGAGCCCGCCTGGACCACCGCCCTCGAGGTGCTGGCGGGCAACGGCGTCACCGCGATGATCGACGCCCGCGACCGCTACACCCCCACCCCGGCGCTGAGCCACGCCGTGCTGCGGCACAACCGCGGCGGCACCAAGCACCAGGCCGACGGCATCGTGGTGACCCCCTCGCACAACCCGCCCCGCGACGGCGGCTTCAAATACAACCCCCCGCACGGTGGTCCGGCCGACACCGGCGTCACCGACGCCATCGCCGCCCGCGCCAACGAACTGCTGGCCGACGGGCTGACAGGGGTGCGTCGCGCCACCTACCAGCAGGCACTGGCCACCGGCGTCGAACGCTACGACTACCTCGACCACTACATCGCCGACCTGCCGAATGTGCTGAACCTGGACGCGATTCGCGGCGCGGGCATCCGGCTCGGCGCCGACCCGATGGGCGGCGCCAGCGTCGACTACTGGGAGGAGATCGGCCAGCGCTACGACCTCGAGCTCGAGGTCGTCAACCCGTTCGTCGACCCCACCTGGCGTTTCATGACCCTCGACAGCGACGGCAAGATCCGCATGGATCCCTCCTCTCGCTACGCCATGGCCGGGCTCGTCGCGATCAAGGACGACTACGACATCTCCACCGGCAACGACGCCGACGCCGACCGGCACGGCATCGTCACCCCCGACGGCGGCCTGATGAACCCCAACCACTTCCTGGCCGTCGCCATCGAATACCTGGTCGCCAACCGGATGGGCTGGGACGCGCTGACCAAGATCGGCAAGACCGTCGTCACCTCGTCGATGGTGGACCGGGTGGTGAGCGTGCTCGGCCGCCAGGTGCACGAGGTGCCGGTCGGCTTCAAATGGTTCGTGCCCGGATTGTTCAGCGGCAGTCTCGCTTTCGGCGGCGAGGAGAGCGCGGGCGCGTCGTTCCTGCGCATGGACGGCACCGTGTGGACCACCGACAAGGACGGCATCCTGCTGGCCCTGCTGGCCGCCGAGATCGCCGCCGTCACCGGCCAGACCCCCTCGGCCCGCTACGGCGAACTCGAGCGCCGGTACGGCAGCCCCGCCTACGCCCGCATCGACGCACCGGCCGGCGCGGAACAGAAGAAGCTGCTTTCGCAGTTGACACCGGACATGATCACCAGCGAAGAGATCGCCGGCGAGCCGATCACCGCCGTGCTCACCCGCGCCCCGGCAACGGCGCGCCCCTGGGCGGGTTGAAGGTGACCACCGAGAACGCCTGGTTCGCGGCCCGGCCCTCCGGCACCGAGGACAAGTACAAGATCTACGCCGAGTCGTTCCAGGGCCCCGAGCACCTCGCCCAGGTCCAGGCCGCCGCCGAGGAGATGGTGGGCAAGGCGCTCCAGCCGTGAGCGGCTGTACCAGGTCGGGCGGCCGCGGGCTGCCCGGCGAGATCAAGGTACTGGTCGGCGCGGCGTTCGTCATCGCGCTCGGCTTCGGCCTCGTCGCGCCCGTGCTGCCGCAGTTCGCGCGCAGCTTCGGCGTCGGCATGGCGGCCGCGTCGGCCATCGTCAGCGCCTTCGCGCTCATGCGGCTGCTGTTCGCGCCGTTCAGCGGGCAGCTGGTGCAGAAGCTGGGGGAGCGCTGGGTCTACCTCGGCGGCCTGCTGATCGTCGCGATCTCCACCGGCGCCAGCGCGTTCTCCCAGACCTACTGGCAGCTGCTGGTGCTGCGCTCGCTCGGCGGCATCGGCTCCACCATGTTCACGGTGTCGTCGCTGGCGCTGGTGATCCGGCTCTCGCCGGTCGAGCAGCGCGGCCGGGTGTCGGGACTGTGGTCGACCAGCTTCCTGATCGGCTCGGTCAGCGGCCCGCTCGTCGGCGGCGCACTGGCCGGACTCGGCCTGCGCGCCCCCTTCCTCATCTATGCCGCCGCCCTGCTGGTGGCCTCCGGCATCGTCTACGTGAGCCTGCGCCATTCGCAGCCCATCGCCGCCGAGAGCGGCGGCGACCTGCCCGTGCTCACCTTCCGGCAGGGCCTGGCAAAACCCGCCTACCCCGCGCTGCTGTGGACACACTTCGCCAACGGCGCGGCCGTGTTCGGCGTGCGGATGGCGTTCGTGCCGCTCATCGTGGTCGAGGTGCTGGCCCAGCCGCCCGGCATGGCGGGCGTGGCGCTCACCGCGTTCGCCGCGGGCAACGTGGCCGTGCTGTTCGCGTCCGGCCGCTTGTCGGACCGATTCGGCCGCCGCCCGTTCCTCATCGCCGGTGCCCTGGTGTGCGGCGTCGGCACCGTCGCGATCGGCTTCGCCCCCGACCTGATCTGGCTGCTGGCCGCCTCCGTGGTGGCGGGCCTCGGTTCCGGCATGCTCACCCCCAGCGAGCAGGCGGCCCTGGCCGACATCATCGGCGCGAAGGCCCGCGGCGGCCCCATGCTGGCCGGCTTCCAGATGTCCGCCGACCTCGGCACCGTGCTCGGCCCCGTCCTCATCGGCGCCGTCGTCGAGGCCACCTCCTACGGCGTCGGCCTGTCCATCACCGGGTCCCTGCTGTTCGTCGCCGCCGCCATCTGGCTGTTCGTCCCCGAGACCCTCGCCCGCCCGGCCACCCGCACCGAACCACCGGCCGTCCCCGACGACGACGCCGAATATCAGCTGGCTCACCGCGCCGCCGAGGACGACACCGACCGTCGCTGACCGCAGGCCCCAGCACTCGAGGCAGAGTAGGGGCGTGAGCGAACCGCGCCCGAACTACACCCCGCGCCCGATGTCGAACACCACGACCTTCGCCCTCGGCGGCGTGGCCCTCGCCGTCATCGTGCTGATCGTCTTCCTGGTGTTCCGCTGGGGCAAGGACGAGGAGGCCGCCATCCGCAACGACGGCTACGGCTCCGTCCACGACCCCGCCGTGCCGGTGTCCCTCGCCCCCGACGGCCTCATCACCCTCGGCAAGCCCGACGCCCGCGTCACCCTCGACGTGTTCGAAGACCCCCTGTGCCCCGCCTGCCGCACCCTCGAGCGCATCTACGGCCAGGAGATCGCCCAGCAGATCGACGCGGGCACCCTCGCCGTCCGCTACCACTTCGTCGCCTTCCTCGACCCCAAGTCCGGCAGCGGCGACTACTCCACCCGCGCCATCGCCGCCCTCCAGTGCGTCGCCGACACCGGCGACGGCCCCCTGTACGCCCGCTTCCACGACCGCCTCCTGGTGACCGACCAACCCACCGAAGGCGGCGACGACCACAGCAACAACGAACTCGCCGACCTCGCCCGCGCCACCGGCGCCCCGCAGCAGGCTGTTGATTGCATCAACACCGGCGCGAAAACCCCCGCCGCCACCGCCGCCGCCACATCGGCCATCGCCGACCTCAACGCCCGCCTCGACGACCGCGCCGCCACCCCCTCCGTCTTCCACGGCGACCGCAAACTCGACCCCAACACCGAAGACTGGGTGATCCAGCTCACCAAATGACCTGATCCCGGGCCGCCCAGCCCCCTCGAGCGCCGCCCACGTCGCCCGATGTTCAGCCCGTTGTCCAGGCGATTTGGTTGCGGACACGCCGGTGGTGTAACTTTCATCAGGCGCGAGGGAAACCGAGCGCGACCCACCAAGGGGCTATGGCGCAGCTGGTAGCGCACCACACTGGCAGTGTGGGGGTCAGGGGTTCGAGTCCCCTTAGCTCCACTTTTTCTTTCTGAAAGCGCGTCCGAATGGGCGCGCTTTTTGTTTATTTTTCGTGGGCCTTCTTCACCCCGACGACGTGCCCGTCGTCACGGCGGACGGGATGCCGGAACACCGGCGCCGCCTGGCCCTGGGCTCATCTGAATGTCACCATGCATGTCGCTCGCTAAGGTGTGGGGCACCGTTTGGGCAGGGAGCGGAGGCCCTGGTTCACCAGCTTCGATGAAGCGGGCTGATCGCGATCGGCCGACGCGACGGTGCGTTTGTTGGGGAGGTGAGGAACCGACTGAAAGTGAATGAAAAAAGCGGACGTTGGCTGAGGAACTGCAGGTCAGGAAGTGTGCTCCCCGCGCATGCGGGGATGAGCCCCCGCGAAGCCTTCGCCGAGGCCGAAGGAATCCGTGCTCCCCGCGCATGCGGGGATGAGCCCGGGACCGACGTGGCGCGTGCCGAGGAATTCGAGTGCTCCCCGCGCATGCGGGGATGAGCCCCCCATGACCCCCACCGAGGTCGACGCCGCGTGGTGCTCCCCGCGCATGCGGGGATGAGCCCGGCAGGGCGAAGCGGGCGATGCCCGCCGACAGGTGCTCCCCGCGCATGCGGGGATGAGCCCTACGAGAGCAAGGGGATCGGCCTGGTCCTCATGTGCTCCCCGCGCATGCGGGGATGAGCCCGGCGGATTCGGGGTGCGCTGATGCATCCGCTGGTGCTCCCCGCCCATGCGGGAATGAGCCCGGTCGACGTGGCGTGGCCCACGGCTCCCGCAGAGGAGGTGTTCGGCTGCGTCGTCTGCGTGTGCGCCGCCCACTGACATGTGTGGGTTTCGGTAGTAACCGCCGAAAACCAACGGATATGGCGTAGAAGCTGGTCGGCGCCGGTTCGTGTCCGGGGCCGAGGAGCGCGGTGAGCTTTCAATCAAGCGTCCACGGTTCCTGGAGGGTTAGCCTTTCCTGCATGAGCACGCCCGACACCGCACTATCAGCCGCAGCGGCCGGTCGCCGCCGCTTGTCCTTGGGTATGTTCGCGCTGGCCGTGATCGTGTATCTGGCGATCATCCAGCTCGGTGGTCTGTTGATGACCGCGTTGACCGGTGAGGACGATTTCCTGTCCACGCGCGCGGTGTTCTACGGCATGATCATCCCCCTCGGTATCGCCTTGGTATTCACCTACGGGTTGATTGCCTATCTGGGATGGCTCCACCCGGTCTTGCATGATGATCGCTCGGTCCGGTCGTGGGTGCGGGTGGTACCGATCGTGTTCCTGGTTGCGATCGTCTTCGGCATCAACTACAGCGCCCTGTCGGAGAAGGGGCTGCTGTACACACTGGTGCTGCTGATCGCAACCCAGTTCGTCGGCTGGGGCGAGGAGGGCATGTTCCGCGGGATCGGTGTGGTGGTGCTGCGTGATCACGGGCTCAGCGAGGGCAGGGTCGCGTTGTGGTCGAGCATCGTGTTCGGTGCGGTCCATCTGACCAATGGCCTCACTCACGGCGCGAACGCGATCGGGCAGGCGATCATGGTCAGCCTGGCTGGCTACTTCTTCTACCTGATTCGGCGGGTCAGCCGCAGCAACACCGTCAATTCGGTGCTGCACGGCCTATTCGACTTCACCCTGCTGACCGGCACGTCGGTCCTGGTGGATCAGAGCTTCTATCCCGGCGCGCTGCTGGCGATCCTGCTGTATCCGGTGCTGGCGATCGTGCTGCTGGTCAAGCGCCACAGCATCGAGCCCGCCACGGCGACCACGCCCTGAACTTCGCGGCGTAGATCGTCGGCTTAGCTCCCTATTCCTCGAGCGCCAAGCATCGACGCCGACGCCATGCCGGCCGCCCTGTCGATCGCGGTCCCCGCTTCGAGCTGACTGTTCCGTGGACTCACTTCTCCTGCAACCGCGCCCACCTGCCCTTGTTCCGATACGTTCCGATCGGTCCGGTTGGCGCGTGGAGAAGCCGCCACAAGGCCACTTCTTCGCCTGTTCTACCGGTGCGGTATCGACATCATCCGCGAACCAGTCGTCCTGCTGAAGTCGAACTTATTGAAGCCGCCCTCGACGCCTTGGCCAGCGTCGGGCTCGGCGACATGAGCGGCATCGAAAGGCGTGCCATCGAGCGCGTCTTCTGATGGAGTGGGAGGGGATTCGAAGCCTTGGCACGCTACCGGCAGGGCTGTCCGGTCGCCGGGCTGCGTCCAGAGTCCGGGCAAGAAGCGGCGCAGTTCGGCTCCATGTCTTCCATTCCTTTCTGGTCCGGTTGGGCCGCCACCGTGTGCTCGGCCACATTAGGGTAGTGGCGACGTTCGGGAGGGGGCCTTGCGCGTCGAGTCAATGGCACCGTGTGTCTGGCTGTCGACCGGTGCGATGGTGAATGTCAGGGAGGTGAGGAGCTGGCTGAAAGTGAATGAAAACTGTGGACTCGTGCTGAGGAACTGCAGGTCAGGAAGTGTGCTCCCCGCGCACGTGGGGATGAGCCCGAGCCGCTGCTGACCGAGGAGCACCTGGCCGGGTGCTCCCCGCGCACGTGGGGATGAGCCCTCTTCGACCTCCCGATCAAAAGCCCTCCACCAGTGCTCCCCGCGCACGCGGGGATGAGCCCTGATCCGGGCGATCCTCGACGCCCTCACCGGCGTGCTCCCCGCGCACGCGGGGATGAGCCCTGAGCCGCGATACCTATCGAGCTACGTAGCCAGTGCTCCCCGCGCACGCGGGAATGAGCCCGAGAGTTACTGATCGGGATGACTTGAGGGTGGGTGCTCCCCGCGCACGCGGGGATGAGCCCCGGCCACGGCGTCGCGTGTGGACCGGCGGCTCCTGCTCCCCGCGCACGCGGGAATTAGCCCGAGAAGCTGATCGTCGCCGACCTCTTCACGCTGTGCTCCCCGCGCATGCTGCGTCGCGGCCGAGCGGGCGATGCAGTTGCCGATGGTCTCGAACAGCATCGGTAATCCGCGCGACCGGCCGCGACCCGGAGCCCGGTCATCAGGTGGGGGTCTTGCCGGTGCCGCGTGGGTCGCGAGAGTTCAAGTCCTTGGCGTGGGACGAAGGCACTTGGTCAACATGGGTCTATGGGCTTCCGTGGCGGTTCGGAGAGGCCGCCGGAGGCCGCGGAGTGACATGCCGTGCGGCGCCACGGATCAGGTTGAGCCGCAAGGGCAAGTCCGCACTACCGAGATCGGCCCCTTTCCGCCGCGTCAGTGGATAGCATTGTCCACGTTGCCGATGAGTCCGAGCGAACCTGAGATATCAATGGATTTCGACGAGATCGACTTCCTGCGTCGCAGCGATCCCGCATGGCGGCTGTTGCGGGCTGACCACGCGCCCCTGGTCCTCAGTTTCTTGCGGAAGGTCTTCGTCGTGGACAACGTCCGGGCGATTTCGGCCACCGAGCTGGCCGGCCGTCTCGACGATGAGCTCTACGCACTCAACGAACAGCATGGCGAGGCAACGTATCCCAAGGCTGCGAAGGCATACCTCGACGATTGGGCGGCGCCCGCGAACGGTTGGCTTCGGAAGTACTACCCCGCGGGCTCAGACGAGGCGCACTTCGATGCGACTCCTGCCGTGGAAAAGGCGCTGACCTGGCTCGAGTCTCTCCGCGTTCGTTCGTTCGTTGGTACCGAGTCCCGCTTGAACACCGTATTCGAGCTGCTGCGCCAGATGGCTTACGGTGCGGAAACCGATCCCGATGTCCGGCTGGCCGAGTTGTACCGGCGGCGGAGTGCGATCGACGCGGAGATCACCCAGGTCGCGGCCGGCCGCTTCGCTGTGCTCGATGATTCGGCTCAGCGCGACCGCTATCAGCAGTTCGCCGCGACCGCGCGAGAGCTGTTGGCCGACTTCCGTGAGGTCGAGGCCAACTTCCGGGGACTGGATCGGTCGCTTCGTGCACGCATCGCCGGGTGGGCTGGAAGCAGGGGGCAGCTGCTCGATGAGGTGGTTGGCAATCGCGCCGCTATCACCGACTCGGATCAAGGGCGCAGCTTCCAAGCGTTCTACGACTTCCTTCTTTCGCATGAGCGGCAAACCGAACTCACCGAACTACTCGAGAAAGTCCAGTCGCTGGACGCGGTGGGCGAGACGGACCCGCGAATGCGCCACATCCACTACGACTGGCTCGACGCGGCCGAACGCACTCAGGCGACTGTGCGGTTGTTGTCGGAGCAGCTGCGCCGGTTCCTGGACGACCAGGTGTGGCTGGAGAACCGTCGGGTGATGGACATTCTGCACAGCATCGAGTCGTCCGCTCTCGCGCTCCGCGAGCGGCCCATTCCGGCGCTCACCTGCGAACTCGACGGCACCGCGCCGGTAATCGGACTGCCGATGGAACGGCCTCTCTACACCCCGAAGGAGAAGGTTTCGTTGGACAGTGCGGGTATCGCTGAGGCGGACGAGAACGTCGATGCGTCGGCGCTGTTCGAGCAGGTGTTTGTGGACCGTGAGCTGTTGTGTGGCGTGGTGCGCGGTGAGCTGCGCGAACGTGCCCAGGTCGGACTGCGTGAGGTATTGGGGCGTCGTCCATTGGAGCAGGGCATGGCCGAGCTGATCGCCTACCTCTCGCTCGACGACCCCGCTTTCCAGATCGTTTTCGACGAGGCGACGCGGGAGCAGGTGCGCTGGATAGACGACGGCGGCGCGGAGCGGGTGGCGACGATACCGCGGGTGACATTCATTCGGCCCTCGCACGGCGACCGTGCTGTCAGTGGACATCTTTAGCATGGCGGGGTGTCCACTTCTCTGCGTCGCGACGAGCTCGACCTGCCGTTGGTCATCACGCACCTGATGAAGGGGGTGGTCTACGCGGACAGTCACGAGAAGGTTTGGCGGAATCTGTTGCCGTTGCAGCCTCAGGTGCGCGACTACGTGGGGGTGATGGGCCTGACCGTCGTTGTCGACGAGACCGAGGGGTATGCCTTCCTGCGGTCGAAGCCGGAGGCCGACGACGACGGGAAGCTGCCCCGCCTGATTCCGCGGCGTGCTCTGTCGTTTCACGTGAGTCTGATGCTGGCCCTGCTGCGGAAGAAGCTCGCGGAGTTCGACGCCTCCGGTGCCGACACCCGGCTGATCCTCACCCGGGATCAGCTCGTGGAGATGGTGCGGATGTTCCTGCCCGAGAGCAGCAATGAAGCACGGCTGGTCGATCAGATCGACACATTGCTCGGCAAGGTCATCGATCTCGGCTTCTTGCGGCGGATCGCCGGTCAGGACGCCGCCTACGAGGTGCGGCGCATCCTCAAGGCGTTCGTGGACGGGCAGTGGCTGGCCGAATTCGACCAGCGGCTCGGCGAGTACATCGAGCAACTCGATGACGTGGAGGGGGCGCACTGATGAACGGTCTGTTCAGCGCGGTCGGTCTCGACTCCGAGGAGTCCGGCCTCGCCGGGTACCGGCTGGAGCGGTTGGAGGTCTACAACTGGGGGACTTTCGACCAACGGGTGTGGCATTTCCGTCCTGAGGGGCGCAACTGCCTGCTGACCGGCGATATCGGCTCCGGAAAGTCGACCATTGTCGATGCGATCACGACATTGCTGCTACCCGCGCACCGTATTTCCTACAACAAGGCAGCGGGGGCCGACGCGAAGGAGCGGGATCTCCGCTCGTATGTACTCGGCTACTACAAGTCGGAGCGGAACGAGGCGACCGGAGCGTCCCGGCCTGTCGGGTTGCGAGATCGCCGGTCGTTTACGGTTGTCCTCGCAACCTTCACCAACGTCGGCTACGACTCGACGGTGACGCTGGCCCAGGTGTTCTGGTTCCGTGACACCTCTGTCGGTCAGCCGGACCGGTTCTATGTGACAGCGGATCGGAGCTTGACGATCGCGGAGGATTTCGCCGAGTTCGGTGGGGACATCGGCACACTTAAGCGTCGGCTGCGTAAGCAGGAGGCTCGCGTCCACGACCATTTTCCGTCCTATAGCAAGGACTTCTGCCGACGGCTCGGAATCGAGTCCGAGCAGGCAATGGAGTTGTTCCATCAGACGGTGTCGATGAAATCGGTGGGCAACCTGAACGACTTCGTCCGTTCCCACATGCTGGAGCCGTTCGACGCCGCGGACTGGACCGGTCGGCTCGTCCACCATTTCGAAGACCTGACCAAGGCACATGAAGCGGTGCTCAAAGCACGCACACAGCTCACCATGCTCGAACCCCTGCTCGCCGAGTGCGACAGCTACGACGAGCTCGACGCGCGGATCGCCGCAGGCAAGGCCGAACGGGAAGCACTCCGGTTCTACTGTGCCGATCGCAAGGTGACGCTTCTCGTCAACCGGCTTTCGAGCCTCGATGTCGAGCTCGGTCAGCAGGAGGCGGCCGGCGCCGACGCGGAGGCCGAGCTGAAACGGCTGCGCCGAAAGGAACGGAATCTGGAACTCGAGCGAGCGGGCTGCGGGGGTGATCGAATCAGACAGCTCGAAGCCGAGATCGTCTCCGAGGAGGCCGAACGCGCCCGGCGACGGAAACGACACGACCACTATCAGTCGCTGCTGGTGGCCGCCGAGCTGCCCGCAGTCGTGGACGCGGCACAGTTCGCCGCCCGGCGTCACGCTGTCTGCGAAAGGCAGAGCGGACTCGACCAGGAAAAGGCCGAGCTGCAGAACCGACTCACCGATCTTGCTGTCACGCGTCGCACGCTCGACGACGAAGCCAGGGAGATCAACACTGAACTGCTGAGCTTGCAGCAGCGGCGCAGCAACATTCCTAAGAGCAGCCTGGACATGCGCGAACAACTTTGTGCTGCAACGGGAGTGGATTCCGCCGCGCTGCCGTTCGCCGGCGAGCTCATCCGGATTCGTGCGGACAGCGCCGAATGGGAAGGGGCAGCTGAGCGGCTGCTGCGCAGCTTCGGGCTGTCGATGCTCGTCTCGAGCGAGCACTATGACGTCGTCTCCGAGTGGATCAACGAACGGCATCTCGGCATCAAGCTCGTCTACTACCGAGTGCCGGAACGGCTGAGCCGGACTCCGTCTCCAGCACTGTCGGAAGGGTCGCTATTCAGGAGATTGGAGATCAAGGACTCGCCGTTCTCGGAGTGGCTGGAACGTGAACTGGCACACCGCGCAGACTACGAGTGCGTCCACACCATGGCGGAGTTCCGGCGCGTCGCCAAGGCTGTCACCAGGACCGGGCAGATCAAAGGCGCTCGCGGCAGGCACGAAAAAGACGACATACGCCGGATCGACGACCGCCGCCACTACGTCCTGGGCTGGGACAATCAAGCCAAGATTGACGCCCTGCTCGGCCAGGCGAGCAGATTGCACGATCAAACGCGTGACAACGACGTGCGAAGACAAAAGGTCGACGACGAGCTGACCGCGAAAGTTAGGCTCGGCACCACACTGTCCTTGCTCGAGCAGGTCGACGAGTTCGACGAAATCGACTGGCAGGCGTCGGTCAACCGAATCGCCGAACTCGCCGACGAGAAGACGCAGCTGGAACAGCAGTCTGACGAGTTGCAACGACTGACCTCCGAGCTGGCGACCATCGCTACCCGGATCAAGGAGGTCGAAGCTGTCCAGAAGCAGGCGCAGACGGAGTTCGGAAATCTCGATGGCCAGCGCAGAACCACGGCTGGGCAACTCCGCGACACGAAGGCCACGCTGGATGAACCAGCAGCCGCATCCGCCAAGGCATGGTTTGCTGCTGTGGACACGCGTGTCGGGGACAGGAACCTCGTCACCCCGGACGACTGCGATACCTGCCGCATCGAGGTGAACGACGCGATCACCACCGAAATCGATCGGCTCACCGGCCAGCAGAACAAGGCTGCGGCGCGCGCGGTCGCAAGGATGGGAGACTTCCGTAGGGAGTACCCGTTGGAAACCGTTGAGTTCGACAATTCGGTGCAGTCGGCAGGTGAATACCGGTTGTTGCACAAACGGATATCATCGGACGACCTGCCTCGATTCGAGTCCGAGTTCAAGACCTATTTGAACACCAACACTATTCGCGACATCGCGGGTTTCCATTCTCAGCTGACGAAGCAGGCAGAGCTGATCAAGCGGCGGATCGAAACCATCAACGACTCGCTGGTCGACATCGACTACAACCCCGGACGGTTCATCCGGCTCGAGCCACATCCGACGGTGAATGTCGAGGTCCGTGACTTCCGCAAAGCACTCCGGGAGTGCACCAGTGGATCGTTGAGCGGCGACGATTCCAACCAGTACTCCGAACAGAAGTTCCTCCAGGTAAAGGCACTGATCGAACGGTTCAAGGGGCGGGAGGGGCACACCGAATCCGACCGGCAGTGGACCCGCCGGGTCACCGACGTGCGAAATTGGTTCGCTTTCTCCGCTTCCGAACGGTGGCGCGCCGATGACACCGAGCACGAGAACTACACCGACTCCGGCGGCAAATCCGGTGGCCAGAAGGAGAAACTCGCCTACACGATTCTCGCGGCGTCGCTGGCCTACCAGTTCAAGCTCGATTGGGGGGTGAGCAGGTCGAAGACCTTCCGATTCGTGGTTATCGACGAGGCTTTCGGCCGCGGTTCCGACGAGTCGACCCGGTTTGCGCTCGATCTCTTCCGGCGGTTGGGTCTGCAACTCTTGATCGTGACCCCATTGCAGAAGATCCATGTCATCGAACCCTATGTGTCGGCGGTCGGATTCGTGGACAACAAGACGGGTGACGGCTCGCGGTTGCAGACCTTGACGATCGAGGAGTATCAGCAGCGCCAACTCGCTCACGCTATCGCCACCGCTTCGGACCAGGGTGGCTGACGTGACCTCGACCAGTTGGACCGTGCCCGACGATGTGCTGGGCAAACTGCGGCGGCGATGGACTCGTGGCGAGTTCCTGTCCCAGTTCGCCACCGGAATGCCCTGGCAGCCGATGGCGATCGGAATACGGGGGCCGAGCGTGCAGGACATCGTCACCGATCTGGACAGCGCCCGTGCCTGGGTCGAACAGTGGCGCCGTGTGCGCAAGCTTCGCGTCGAGATGAGACCGGTCGGTGGTCGAGTTGTCGGCTCGAACACGATTCCCCGCCGCGTCTGGGTCGACTCCTACGAGCAGCTGTGGAGCGTCCTCGGTGTGCAGTCGGCAGTGGAATCGTTCACGATCCTGCTCGACGCGACCCGGCGCAGGGCTCCCGCCATCGCCGAGTGGATGTCCGACAAACCGATGGAAGTACTCGAGTATCTGGACGAGTGGCCTCGGCTGGTCGACACCGCCCTGTGGATAGATGCGCACGCGCGTCCTGGCATGTACGTTCGGCAGATCGATGTGCCCGGAGTCGACACCAAGTTCGTGGAACGCTTCCGCCCGGTGCTGGGAGCGTTGCTGGACCGTCTGCTCCCGGAGGAGCGTATCGACCGCAGCAAGTCCCCGTCCGATTTCATCGGCCGGTACGGTTTCCGCCCGAAGCCTTCCTACATCCGGTACCGGCGCTTGTCCGATGGACCTGGATTCAGCGAACTCGCCGTCCGAGTATCAGAGCTGGCCGACATGCCGCTGGCGGAGCGCACAGTGTTCGTGGTGGAGAACGAGATCACCTACCTCGCGTTCCCGCAGGTCGAGGACGCTGTCGTATTTTTCGGCGAGGGCTACGCAGCATCTCGGTTACGTACTCTGACGTGGCTGGATCAGCGGAACCTCGTCTATTGGGGAGATATCGACACCCACGGATTTGCGATCCTGAACAGCCTGCGCCGCTCATTCGCGGGTGCACGGTCCATGCTGATGGACCGCGCCATCCTCCTTGCCCACGAGATTCACTGGATCACCGAACCGGATCCCACCAGCGAGCACCTCGAGGCGCTCACGCCAGAGGAATCGAGCCTCTACACCGACCTCGTGGAGGGGGTCATCGGCAGGTCCGTGCGGCTCGAGCAAGAACGCATCTCCTACGCCGTAATCGAAGATGCCATCCGGCAGTTCCGCTGACCGGGTATGTGCCCATGCCGCCGGGGTACCGCGGCCTGCGTGGCGACGCTGCGCTGCTGACGGGACCCCGATGATCGGTACGCCAACCGCGCACATCGCAACGACCTTGCTCCGGGGTTCGATCCAGTCGACACAGGCTTCGAAATCGTCTGACCGTCGAGCGCGGGGCAAGCCCGCGAGCTCGAGCACGCTGTCGGCGAAACAGCAGAAGCAGTGGCAAGCGTTTGCGCGGTCGTGGTTCGCAGAGCATCCGGACCGTTCCGCTCGTGAGTGCCGCCAGGCGCGGGGTTGGAGCAGGCGTTGTTCGCGCGGATTCGGTCGGACGGGCGATGTCGACGAGATGCGCCACCGTCGACGAGGAGACGCTCCGCTGCGGATCGAATCGACGCACGGCCGGGCGGGCGACGAGCGCGGCCAGGCGCGCGGCGTCGGCATCGCGCGGCTCCTGACCGGGCCGCTCGGTCGGCGATCTTCGCTCGTCGCTCGCGGTCACGCAACGTCGATCCCGTCAGCGAGGTGAGCCGTCGCGCTACGCAGACGCGCGCGGGCGAGGGCGCCGGCCTGGGCCACGACATTCGCGAGTGTGCCATGATCGGCCGCGGCGATCACCCCGTCGATCTCCTGCAGGCGGGCCGCATGCAGCAGCCTCTTGTCGTTCGTCGTCCATGCGCCCTCCGCGGCGAGGACAGCATGGGCGAACTGGCATGCGGCGACCGCGATCGATCCCACGCACTGGGTCACCATGCCGCGGGGGGCGTGATTGGCGGCTGCGTAGGCCAGGGTGAGTTCCGCCATCCGCTCCCACCGCGCCGACGCGAAACGGCGCAGCGCATCGGGGAACTCGTCGACGACCGGCACCTCCCCGCGCAACGTCCGCCCCAGCGCCAGCTCTGCGACGATCAGGTAGGTCGGAATCCCGGCGAGGTGGAACATCAGGGGTTCGACATCGAACTCGCCGCGCCGCGCACGGGCAATCTCCGCTTCGACCACATCGAGGTCGCGGTAGTGCACGTCGACCCTGCGCCCCCCGACGGTGAGCCAGGCTCCCCCGTTGAACACACCTCCACCCCACCCGCCGACTGCGGACACCTCGCCCTCCCATCCGACGGCGCGCAGGTGCTCGGGATCGAACGCGCCTCGGTAGTAGATCGCCAGATCCCAGTCGCTGTCCGCTGCGGCGGTGCCCTGCGCGCGCGAGCCGCCGAGTGCGACGCCCTCCACGGTCGGCAGCGCCGCGAGAGCGTCGGCGATGCCGTTCAAGAATATGTCGTCGGTCATCCTCATCTCCTTCTTCCGTTCGAACCGCTCGTCCCCTGTGTCACGGCGCAGGAGACGGCTTGGTGTCAGCCGAGGAGCCAGCGGAACGGCACCGGAGGGTGACGGCCAGCACGACGCCGGCGAGCAGGCACACCCCGGCACCGATCAGCGAGGCGGTGACGACGCCGTCCCCGTAGGCCGCGATCACCGCCTGCAACATTTCCGCGTCGCCCCGGAAGACCTCCATGCCGCCGCCGACCGTCTCGAACGCTCGGGGCTCCGACGGCGCGAGCTCGTATATGGCGCGGGTGTACACCGTCGCCGCCGCCGTCCCGAGAATCGCGATACCCATTGCGCCGCCGAGCTCGGTGCTACTCTCCGCCAGACCGGATGCGCTTCCCGTGCGGGCCGGCGGCGCCTCTGCGAGGATGAGCGCGCTTGCCGTCGGCGTGGCCAGACCGGCCCCGGTCGTGATCACGAGGTAACCGAGCAGGAACGTCCACAGCGTGCCCGGCGCGCCCCACCACGCCACGACGCAGAACCCGGCTCCGGCGATCGCCACACCGATGACCAGAATCGCCGCGCGGGGGAAGCGGGTTGGGATGGCCGCGGCGACACCGGCACCGACGAGCGTGCCGGCGAATGCGGGCAGGGCCCACAGAGCCGCCTGCAGCGCGCTGAGCGAGTGGGTCGTCTGCACGAACGTGAACGCGAGGGAGCCGAGGCCGGTGAGCGCCAATGCGACAGTCGCGTTGGCCGCCACCGCGGCTCTGAAGCGCCTGTTACGGAACAGCGATGCGTCGATCAGCGGGTAGGCGATGCGTCGATGGCGCTGGACGTACGCGGTGACCCCGATCGCAGCGAGCACGACCGCGCCCGCGGATGCGGCATCGGGCCCCTCGGACACCGTGTGCTTCACCGCGAACGCCGCCGCGATGATGCTCACGGTCACAAGCGCGGCTCCTGGAAGATCGTACGGATGCGGCGTGGTGCTGCGCGACTCCGGGAGCAGCCAGGATGCTGCCACGACCAGAACCAGCATCACGGGAACGTTCACGAGAAAGACCGACCCCCACCAGAAGTGCTCCAGCAGCACCCCGCCCACGATGGGTCCCAGTACCGACCCACCGGCGAACGCCACCGTCCACGCGGACACCGCAATGCCTCGCTCTCGCTCCGCCGCGAACATGTCTCGGATCAGCGCCAACGTGGAGGGGGCGAGCGTGGCTCCCCCGACGGCGAGGGCTGCTCTTGCGACGATGAGGATCTCCGCCGTCGGCGCGAAGGCCAGCAAGGCGGAGGCGATGCCGAACAATACCGCGCCGATGATGAGCAGCCGCCGTCGACCGATCCGATCGCCGAGGCCACCCATCGGCAGCAGCAGTCCCGCAATCACGAAGCCATAGATGTCCATCGCCCACACCATCTGCGAGGCGGTCGGATCCAATGCGACGGAGATCTCCGGTGCGGCCACGAACAGGATTGAAATGTCCATGGAGACCAGAAGCGCCGGCAGAAGCAGCAGCAGGAGGCCCGCCCACGTCCTCGCGGTGGCACGTGCGTGGGGCGGCGCTGTGGAGGACATGGTGTATGAGCCTTCCGGTCGTACGTACGTACGTCAAATTAGACGTACGTACGATAGCATGCCGTGGTGACTCAACGAGAAGATCTGCTCGAGGCTGCGAAGCGCTGCATCGTCGACAAGGGGTACCACCGCACCACCGCGCGCGACATCGCGACGGCTGCGGGATCTCATCTCGCATCGATTGGTTACCACTTCGGGTCCAAGGACGCCCTGATGAACCTCGCCGCACTCGAGGCCCAGAGCGAATGGGGTGACCTCATCGCGGCTGCCGTGCAGAACGCACGAGCGTCCAGCTCGTCCGAGCGGCTGACGATCGCTCTTCGTGCGCTGCTGTCGTCGATGCCGGAGCACAGGGAGCTGCTGGTCGCGAGCGCCCAGGCCTTCGCACATGCCGCATTTGCCGAGGACATCCGAGAATCGCTCGCGTACGCGACGGGCGAGGCCCGGCGTGAGTTGGCCGGACTCGTACTGGACGACCCGCCAGCGGCAGGGGAACGAGGTGAAGCGGTCGGCAGCATTGTCCACGCGCTCATCGTCGGTCTCGCCATGCAGGCGCTCCTGGACCCGGATTCGCTTCCGTCCCCGGAAGAGATCACGGCCGCGCTCGTTGCGGTCGGCAGCTCCACGACCCGAGATGAGAGCTGATGACCCCTCGGTCGCACCTGGCGTGGCGTTCCTTCGTCGCCATGAGCCTCGGTGGATTCATCGCCCGACCGGATGGTGACGTGCGGTGGCTCGAAAGTCTGCCGACGGACAGAGGCCACGTCACGACGAGCGCAGCGAACCCCGCCCTGGTATGGGAGACGTTCTTCCCCGACATCGACGCGCTGGTGATGGGGCGAAGCACGTACGAGAAGGTGCTGACGTTCGGCGACTGGCCCTTCCCCGGTCTGACAACGCTGGTGCTCAGCAATGCGCTCGACACCGACGACGACAACATCGAGCCGGGGCTGTCTCCGTGTGCTCGGCCTTATTAGGGTAGTGGTGACGTTTGGGAGGGACCTGGCCCGTCGAGTCGATGGCACCCGCGTGGCTGGCTGTTGACCGGGTGCGATGGTGAATGTCGGGGAGGTGAGGAGCTGGTTGAAAGTGAATGAAATTGTGGACTCGGGCTGAGGGACTGCAGGTCAGGAAGTGTGCTCCTCGCGGACGCGGGGATGAGCCCAGGTGTCAACCGGGGCACCACACACCACAAGGGTGCTCCCCGCGGACGCGGGGATGAGCCCCGGCCCAATCGGGGCACCCAAGCTGATGTACCGTGCTCCCCGCGGACGCGGGGATGAGCCCGGGCGCGAGACGGTGGCGGCGGTGCGGTGGCGGTGCTCCCCGCGCACGCGGGGATGAGCCTCTAGCGCGCGCGTTTCGGGTGTCTGCGCCCTCGTGCTCCCCGCGCACGCGGGGATGAGCCCGGCGCGAACGCCGCGCTCGGCGCGACTCTCATGTGCTCCCCGCGCGCGCGGGGATGAGCCCGTGAACACGGTGACCGGCCCGTACCGGCTGTTGTGCTCCCCGCGCACGCGGGGATGAGCCCGTCATCCCGCCGCCCGTGGTGTTGACCGCGTAGTGCTCCCCGCGCCCGCGGGGATGAGCCCCCTGCCCGAATCCCCATCCGATCTGCTCAGCGGTGCTCCCCCGTGCACGCGGGGATGAACTCCAAGATCTGCATGTAGGAGGACCGTCGTTCGGTGCATCGAAGTCGACATGCTCCCGGCACATGCCGGACGAGCCCGGTCCGCCGATACCGTCATCGACCGATCCGGGTGCTCCCCCGCACGGGAGCAACCCCTCGGCTGACAACACGCACCGCGCCGCGTGTTGCCCGCGCCTGCGGGCGGTAGGACACACGACGACCGAGCGGCCGAGCGTTCCAAATTTTCTGGTTTAACTCCTGCAAAATCGGGTATCGCTTGCTATCCTCGCTCATGTCCCGCCGCCCAGTTCGCTCGCTCAATCAAGGTTGTCGGTGGGGTTCGTTACCGTGATCCGTGACAGGGGTGGAACGATTCGAGGGGGAATTCGGTGCTCGGTACCGCGACCTTGTCTGCGTGGGCGAAGAGTGATCGCGAGGGTGGAAGCCTCTCTCTCGTAAGACATCTCGCTGATTCCGGTGAGGTCGCGAAGTTGGTCTGGGACCGTTGGCTGCCGGCCCATACACGGCAGCGGATCTCGGTCGGCCTCCCTGGCGGCGAAGCGGATGGACGGACGCTGCTCGTCTGGCTGGCGGCTACGCACGACATCGGGAAGCTCACGCCGGCATTCGCGTGCCAGGTTCCCGAGCTGGCCGACGCGATGCACGACCGAGGGCTGCGAATGCCGGATGCGCTCGGTGACCGAAAGGCATTGCCGCACAGTCTGGCCGGCGAGGTAACGGTGCTCGAGTTCCTGACCGGCCTGGGGTGGGACCGTGAGGTGGCCAAGACGTACGCCGTGGTCGCCGGTAGTCATCACGGTGTCCCGCCGACCGTCCGCGAGGTGCGGAACGCTCCGGCTCGGACCACACTGTTCGGCGAGGGCCAGTGGTCGCGGTCTCGCGACGAGCTGCTGCGGTTCGTCACCGAGCGGACGGGCGCGTGGGAGCTGCTGGAGCGTTTGCGCCGAATCCCCTTGACCGTGACTCAACAAAGTCTGCTCACGGCCGCCGTCATCGTCACGGATTGGATCGCAAGCAATCAAGATCTCTTTCCGCTGGATGAGGCGCGTGTGTCGAGCACTGCCGCGCCGGCGGTGTGGGAGCTGCTCGGCCTGCCGCACCCGTGGCAACCGTCCGCGTCCGAGCTGCACGACGACCCATCGCAGCGGCGGTTCTTCTGCGACCGGTTCGGCTGGCCGCCGTCCATTCATCCGCGTCCGCTACAGCTCGAATGTCTACGAGTCGCTGACGTAACGCCCGTTCCCGGACTGATGGTCGTGGAAGCGCCGATGGGCGAGGGGAAGACGGAGGCCGCGCTCGCCGCCGCCGAGATACTCGCGCAGCGGTTCGGTCTCGGTGGCATATTCGTCGCACTGCCGACGATGGCGACCTCCGACGCGATGTTCGCGCGCGTTCGGAAGTGGGCAGAGAACCTGCCCGTCCCGCCCGCGGCGATGTTCCTCGCGCACGGGAAAGCAGCGTTGAATGCGGAATTCACCTCGCTGCATCGCCGGGGCTTCGACAGCATCGGCACCGATTGCGCAGACAGCGGCGTTGTCGCGCACGCCTGGTTCGTCGGCAAGAAGGGCCCTCTGGCGAACGTGGTGGTAGGCACGATCGACCAGATCCTACGGGCGGCCTTGAAGACCCGGCATCTGATGTTGCGCCATCTTGCGCTGGCCAACAAAGTGGTTGTCATCGACGAGGTGCATGCCGCGGACAGTTACATGTCGACGTACCTGTGCCGGAGTTTGGAATGGCTGGCTGCCTACCGGGTGCCCGTCATCCTGCTGTCGGCGACACTGCCGCCGAGCCAGCGAGAAGCACTGGTACTGGCCTACGCACGTGGATACGGAACCGGCGACGACGAGGTCTGCCTTACCGACCACGGCTACCCGGCCATCACGCATTGGCCGAATCCCGAGCTGAGTACGACGGTGGCCGCGTCGGGCCGCTCGATCGCCGGCATCGAGATCGCCCACGTGGCAGACGATCTCGACGTATTGGCCGAACGAGTCCGTGAAGCCCTGGCGGACGGCGGCATCGCCGGGGTGGTATGCAATACCGTCGCACGAGCGCAGGAAACCTACCTGGCCCTGGAGCAGGCTGGCTTTCCCGAAGACGAATTGCTGCTGATCCATTCACGGTTCGTCGCCAGCCACCGCGCCGAGCTGGAGGCACGCCTGCGAGCGATGCTGGGACCGCCGGACGGTGGAACGGTGCGGCCCGATCGTCTCGTCGTGGTGGGCACGCAGGTGATCGAACAGTCACTGGACATTGATCTGGACCTGCTCATCACCGATTTGGCGCCGATGGACTTGCTGTTGCAACGCATCGGTCGCCTACACCGGCATGACCGGCAGGCACGTCCGCCGAAACTCGTGCGCCCGAGCTGTTGGGTGCGGGGCGCGGACTGGAACGAGGAGCCGCCCCAACCGGTGCGGGGCTCGCAGGCGGTTTACGGCCTGGCCCGCCTGCTGCGCTGTGCCGCGGTGCTGCGCCGGCGCGCCGCCCTGACCGTGCCCGACGATGTGCCGGGACTGGTAGCCGACGCCTACCGCGAACAGCTCGAGGTGCCCACCGACTGGCTCGCCGCCTACCACCTGGCGGAGAAGCAGTGGCACGAACACGTCGACCGCCAGCGAGAGAAAGCGCGAACCTATCTGTTGTCAGCTCCCTACGGCGACAATCGAACCCTCCACGGCTGGGTGGCTACGGGAATCCCGGACGACGCCGACGGCGTTGGCGGCCAAGCCCAAGTTCGCGACGCGGAGGACACCATCGAAGCGATCGTCGTCCAACGGTGCGGTGACCATGTGCGGGCGCTCCCGCAAGTGCCGGAAATCGGAGGAACGACGGTGCCGACCGATGCGGAACCGCCGGTGTGGCTCGCCAAGAAGCTTGCCGCCTGCACCATCCGGCTGCCCGCCATGCTCACTCGCTACGGACGCAGCGGCACCGTCATCCGTGCACTCGAAGACACGTGGTATCCGGGATGGCAGCGGGTGCATTGGCTGGCAGGCGAATTGGTCCTGGAACTGGATGAGCAGTGCACTGCCGAGCTCGCCGGGCACCATCTCGAGTACGACACCCGGCTCGGACTTCTGGTGGCCCCCGTAAAGGAGGGGAAATGAGTGACGCAGCAGCAGAATTCGATCTGCTGGACGAACCCTGGATCATCGTCACCGACGCCTCGGGGAAAGCCTCGGAAGTGTCGCTGCGACAAGTGTTCCGGCAGCCGGAGGAGTACGTTGCCATCGGTGGCGAGGTGCCGACGCAGCAATTCGCAATCCTTCGGCTGCTTTTGGCAATC
This sequence comes from Nocardia farcinica, assembly GCF_001182745.1. Classification (NCBI taxonomy): domain Bacteria; kingdom Bacillati; phylum Actinomycetota; class Actinomycetes; order Mycobacteriales; family Nocardiaceae; genus Nocardia; species Nocardia farcinica. The sequence goes on from NZ_LN868939.1 coordinate 2,157,633, forward strand.
CTCCATCGAACAGTCGCCGATCGGCCGGGCACCGCGATCGATGTCTGGTCGCAGTTGTGGCAGGAATGGCCGGCCGACGACATCGACCGGTACCTGCTCGCGCACCGCGATCGATTCGACCTGTTCCACCCGAGCACCCCCTTCTTCCAGGTCGCTGATCTCCGGTCGGCCAAGGACGGGGTGAGTTCATTGGACAAACTCATCGCGGATGTGCCGAACGGCGACAAGTACTTCACCACCCGTGCCGGACGTAGTCTCGACCGCATCGACTTCGGCGAGGCTGCCCGGTGGCTGGTGCACGCGCACGCCTTCGATCCCTCGGGGATCAAGACCGGCGCCGAGGGGGACATGCGGGTGAAAGGCGGCAAGGGGTATCCGATCGGCGTCGCCTGGGCAGGGTCCCTCGGCGGTGTGTACCTCGAAGGTGGCGACCTGCGCCGGACCCTGCTGCTCAATCTGGTGCTCGCCGATCCCGACGGTGATCGGTACCCCGACCATGACCGGCCGCCCTGGGAACGTGACCCGGACGGGCCTGCCGTGCGCGACATCACCGGGCCGAGCGGGCCGGTCGATCTGTTCACCTGGCAGAGCCGTCGCGTCCGGCTCGTGAACTCCGGCGCGCAGGTGACCGGCGTGGTGCTGTGCAACGGGGACGCGTTGGAGTCGTTCAACAAGCAGCTCCTCGAACCGATGACGGGATGGCGCTACAGCGAGAACCAGTCGAAGAAGGCGGGCGAGACGCGGCACTATCCGATGGTTCATGACCCGGAAAAGTCGCTCTGGCGTGGCTTGCGGTCGCTGCTCGGCGACGTCGCGAGCTCTGAGCCCGTGGTCGGTCGCGCCATCGCCCCGGGTGTCGTCGAATGGGCCGGGACGCTCCTCGATGCCGGGGCGTTGCCACCAGACCAGCCGATTCGCCTGCACGCGGTCGGCATGCACTACATCAACAATCTGTCGATCGTCGGGGACATCGTCGACGATGCCATCGGATTCCGTGCCGCGATGCTCGCCTCGGATCCGCGTTTGCGGATCTGCGCGGTCGCCGCGGTGCAGATCGCCGAGGAGGCGGTCGACGCACTGGCGAATCTGGCGGCAGACCTGGCCGCCGCGGCGGGCGGTGAACCCACCGGTGCGCGAATGCGAGCGCGCGAGGAGGGCTTCTTCGCCCTCGAAGCGCCCTACCGGCGATGGCTCGCTGGACTCGTCCCGCAATCCACCGGCTACGCCCGGCAAGCAGCCGAGTGGGAGCAGACGGCATTCGTGATCGTTCGCCGTCTCGGCACCGAATACATTGCCGCGGCCGGAGATGTGGCGTGGGTCGGGCGGCCGGTGCGCGAGAAGTGGCTGGACTCCAGTATCGCCGAGCGCTGGTTCTACAAGAAACTGCGTGCCGTGCTGCCGTCGGCATTCACCGAACACCGTGACACTCAGGAAAAGGAGCCAACGGATGGGGAACGTGTCGCTGTCGTTTGGTGAGCGCGAGAAGGCGCTGGCCGAGTACGTCGGTAAGCAGGTCACCACGCTCCAAGAAGCGTATCGGCGCAAGGACGGCAACGGACTCGCGGCCATGGCCAAACTTCGTCGCGGCGTCGGCCGCGCGGCGGGTGCCGACCCCGCACTCTGGGAATTCACCCTGGCCGAGTTCCCGGAGGCGATCACCGACCAGCTGTCATGGGATGAGCGCGACGGGGTGGCGACCGTATGGGAGCGCGCAGCCTACGACGCCATCACCCTGCACGCGGTCCATCAACAGTCGCGCACCGGCCGCATGCACCAGAAAGGACGCTCCGTCGGCGCGGCTGCCGCGTTGCTCGGCAGACAGGCGGACGCCGAGAACGCCGTGCGCGCCCGGTTTCACGCACTGGGCACCGCGCTCGATCACGACGCGCGCTTGGTGCATCTCCGCGGCCTGATCTCGCAGCTGCGCAATCACGAAATTTCGCTCGACTACGCCCGCCTCGCCGTCGACCTCCGCCGCCTGGACGACGGCACCTACGCAGATCGAGTGCTACTCGCGTGGGGCCGCGACTACCACCGCTCGCCCAAGGCGGACCCGACTTCCGACGATGACACCCCTGCGACAGGAGACCAGCAGTGACCAGGCTTTTCATCGATGTCCACATCCTGCAGACCGTGCCTCCCAGCAACGTGAACCGCGACGACACGGGTAGTCCGAAAACCGCCGTCTACGGGGGAGTGCGCCGCGCCCGGGTGTCCAGTCAGGCATGGAAGCGGGCCACCAGGACCGAGTTCCGCAGCCTCGTCGATCCCGCCAGCCTCGGCGTTCGCACGAAGCGAGTCGTCGAACTCATCGCCGAACGGATCGGCGAGATCGACCACGACTCCGAGGAGCTTCGCGAGCCCGACAATCGGGTGGCGGCCGCCGTTCAGGTTCTCAAGGGCGCCGGAATCGTGCTGGAAAAGCCGAAGAAGAAAAAGGACGAAGTAATCGATCCGGTGGAGCAGTCGAAGTACCTGCTCTTTCTCAGCGCCAACCAGATCGACCGACTCGCCCACCTGGCCATCGCCGCTGCCAAGGGCGCCACGCTGGACAAAAGCGCGGCCAAAGCCGCGGCGAATGGAGCCGACAGTATCGACGTCGCGCTGTTCGGGCGTATGGTCGCCGACTCCACCGACCTCAACGTCGACGCCGCTGCTCAAGTCGCCCATGCGATCAGCGTGCACGGCGTGAACAACGAATTCGATTACTACACTGCCGTCGACGACCGATCTCCGGAGGACAACGCCGGCGCAGGCATGATCGGTGTCGTCGAATTCAACTCCTCCACCCTGTACCGCTACGCCACCGTCGATCTCGGGATGCTCGAGAAGAACCTTGGCAGCGCCGAGGCCACTGTGCTCGCTGTCGAGGCGTTCGCGAAGGCGTTCGTCCGCAGCATGCCCAGCGGCAAGCAGAACACCTTCGCCCATCGCACGCTGCCCGATGCGGTCGTGTTCAGCCTCCGCGAGGATCAACCGGTGAACCTGGTCACCGCATTCGAAGAACCCGTCAACGCGGTGGGGGCGGCCCGGTCGGTCGCCGCCGCCAAGGCACTCGTCACCCGGTACTCGGCGATCGAGTCCTCCTTCGGCGACGGTGCGACTCGGAATTTCGTCGTCGCCACCGGCGAGGGAGCCGACACGCTCAGCGCCATCGCCGAACCGGTGTCCTTCGCCGATGCTGTCGAAGGGGTGGTCGACAGCGTGCGGGCCGAACTGGGTGTGTCGTCGTGACGGTGCTGTTGATGCGACTGGCCGCCCCCTTGCAATCCTGGGGCGTCGCCAGCCGGTTCGCACGCAGGGAAACCCAGCAGTATCCGTCGAAGAGCGGCATTCTCGGACTCATCGCCGCGGCGCGCGGACACCGTCGCACCGATCCGATCGAAGAAGCGCTGCAGAACCTGGCCTTCGGAGTGCGGGTGGATCAGCCGGGCCGGTTGATCCGCGATTTTCAGGTCGCCCTGAACATCGACAAGACCAAGCCGTTTCCGCTGTCTCAGCGCTACTACCTGGCCGACGCGGTGTTTCTCGCCGCGATTCAAGGTGAGCGCGGTCTGATCGAAGGAATCGGAAATGCCCTGCGGCGCCCGGAGTTTCCGCTGTACCTGGGTAGGCGCTCCTGTCCGGTGACAGGGCCGCTCGTTCTCGGCGAGCCCCGCGACATCACGTTGGAACACGCCCTGCACGAAACCGAATGGCAGGCCGCGACGTGGTATCGACGTTCGCAGCACCGACGCGTCCGGCTGCCGATCTACCGCGACCTCCTGCCCGGCGATCCCGCAGAACTCCTGCGTGAGCAGGTTCGCGACATGCCACTCAGCTTCGATCCAATCCGTCGCGAGTACGGCTGGCGCACTGTCGTGGAGGACTACACCACGATGCTCAACGCGGAGGGCCGCACCGGACACGAGCCGCTCGCGGCCCTGGGAGGTGACTGATGTTCCTGTCCCGCGTCCCGCTGAACCCTGCCCGGCAGGGGACCAGGAAACTCCTGTCCTCGCCCCAGGCAGCGCATGCCGCCGTGCTGGCCGCGTTCCCGCCGCAGCCCAGCGCACCCGGGACCGGCCGGGTGCTGTGGCGGGTCGATCGCCGCGACCACGCTGTCGACCTCTACGTGGTGAGTCCGTCCGAGCCCGACTTCACCCATGTCGTCGAACAGGCCGGATGGCCTACGACGACCGCGTGGACCACTCGCAAATACCGGCCGCTGCTCGACCGGCTGGCGGTGGACCAGCAATGGCATTTCCGACTCACCGCCAACCCGGTCCGAGCCGCCATGAACCGAGACGTGGCGGCACCGCTGACCCGCGGCAAGCGGAGGGGCCTCACCGTGGAGGGCCAAATGGGGTGGTTGCAGGACAAAGCCGCATCCAGCGGCTTTCGGCTCGGCACGTGTCGAGCTCCCGAAGGGGATGTGCCGGATGCGGTGATCACCGAACGCACCACGAAGCGTTTTCGCCGCGGCTCCGCGACGGTCACCTTGTCGGTCGTCACCTATGAAGGCGTGCTCGCGGTGAGCGACCCGGAGAAACTCCGGACCGCATTGGTGAATGGAATCGGACGTGCCAAAGGGTACGGCTGCGGCCTGCTGACTCTTGCCCCGATCGCGTGAGCGATCAGCCGAGCGCACGACCGGTCCGGATCGGCGAATTGGTCCGAGCGCGTGATCGGCTGTCGTTCATCTATCTGGAACGCGCGACCGTCCATCGGGACGGGAATGCCATCACCGCCACGGACGAACGGGGCGTCGTCCACATTCCGGCCGCCACGGTAGGTGCGCTGTTGCTCGGGCCGGGAACCCGGGTCACCCATCAGGCGATGATGCTGCTCGCCGAAAGCGGATCCACGGCCGTGTGGGTGGGCGAGCGCGGCGTGCGCTACTACGCACACGGCCGGAGCCTGGCTCGCAGTACACGTCTGCTCGAAGCACAGGCGGTCGCTGTCACCAATCAGACCAGCCGGTTGCGGGTCGCTCGAGCGATGTATGAGATGCGGTTTCCCGGCGAAGATGTCAGTGGATTGACGATGCAGCAATTACGCGGACGTGAAGGCGCCCGAATCCGCCGACTCTATCGTCTGCACGCCGAACGCGTCGGAATCGAATGGGAGCGCCGCCAATACAACCCGGACGATTTCGCATCCGGCGACGCCATCAACCAAGCGCTTTCCGCTGCGACAACCTGCCTGTACGGGATCGTGCACGCAGTCGTGGTCGCCCTCGGTTGCGCGCCCGGACTGGGTTTCGTCCACACCGGCCACGAGCGATCCTTCGTCTTCGACCTGGCCGACCTCCACAAGGCGGAGTTCGCGATTCCGCCCGCCTTCGATGCCGTAGCCGAAGGCGGTGACGACATCCCCGCGGCAACCCGACGAGCCGTCCGCGACGCCATCCACGCCGGGCATCTCCTCGAACGGTGCTGCTCGGACATCTACGCTCTCCTGCTGCCCGACGAACCCGACGGCGCCGCCGAGTGGGACACCGACATCGTCGAGCTGTGGGACCGCAAGGGAAACGTCGCGGGCGGAACCTCCTACAGCGACGAGGATGTCCCGTGGTAGTTCTCGTACTCAGCGCATGCCCCGCCGGCCTCCGCGGCCACCTCACCCGGTGGTTCCTCGAAATCAGCCCGGGCGTATTCGTCGGGATCGTCAGCGCGCGCGTGCGCGAACTCGCATGGCAGCGAGTCGTCGAACTCGCCAAGGACGGCCGCGCCATCATGATCCACTCCACGAAAGGAGAACAGCGCCTCGCGTTCACAGTCCACCGACACGACTGGGAGCCGGTCGACTTCGACGGCCTCCACTTGATGCGCCGGCCGCACACCAGCGCCGTCAGTTCAGGAGGCGCACGGGCCGGCTGGAGCAAGGCCAGCCGGTACCACCGAGCCGCCCGGAAACGCGCGGCCGGTGGGGGTGCGGAAAGTGAATGAAAAATGGGTGATCGGCTTGGAAACGTGCAGGTCAGGAAGTGTGCTCCCCGCGCGTGCGGGGATGAGCCCCGCGAGATGCTGGAGCGGCTGATGAAGACCCGGTGCTCCCCGCGCGTGCGGGGATGAGCCGGCAATTTTGGTGGCGTGCTCGTAGTAGACCGGGTGCTCCCCGCGCGTGCGGGGATGAGCCACTGTGATTGACAGTGTGGAAATCTACGTATGCGTGCTCCCCGCGCGTGCGGGGATGAGCCCGACACGACCCTGCAGCGGATCGTGATCGCCTGGTGCTCCCCGCGCGTGCGGGGATGAGCCCCAGCCGCCGCTCATGATCGGCGAGGAACATCAGTGCTCCCCGCGCGTGCGGGGATGAGCCCAGCCCAGCGCAGCGACCACCCGACCAGGTGGGGTGCTCCCCGCGCGTGCGGGGATGAGCCCACGGTCGCCCGAGCGATCAACGAGCTACAGAAGTGCTCCCCGCGCGTGCGGGGATGAGCCCGCCTTCGACCCGGCCGACATGACCGCCGCGTCGTGCTCCCCGCGCGTGCGGGGATGAGCCCGCAGGCGCGAGCGCAGCTCGCGAACGACGGCGGTGCTCCCCGCGCGTGCGGGGATGAGAAACCGGCGTGCGGGAAAAGGTGCAGGCCGTGGTAGTGCTCCCCGCGCGTGCGGGGATGAGCCGGCGAGACCCACGGCCGCACCATCGGCATCGGCGTGCTCCCCGCGCGTGCGGGGATGAGCCCGGCGGCATCACCCGCACCGTCACCATCCAGCTGTGCTCCCCGCGCGTGCGGGGATGAGCCCCTTGACCGGGGTGTTCGCGCGTTCGGCTTCCCGTGCTCCCCGCGCGTGCGGGGATGAGCCCCCGATGACCGCCATCCCGCCACCCAAGCGGACGTGCTCCCCGCGCGTGCGGGGATGAGCCCCGGTCCTCACCCGTGTCGGGCCCGCGGTACTGGTGCTCCCGGCGCGTGCGGGGATGAGCCCTCGAACGGCAGCGTCCAGAGGTCGCCCTCGGTGTGCTCCCCGCGCGTGCGGGGATGAGCCCCAGCCAGCAGCGAATGCGTTGGCGGTCAGCATGTGCTCCCCGCGCGTGCGGGAATGAGCCCTCGGAGGTAGTCACCCGTGAGCGGGACGGACACGGGCAACGAGCACGCGGTTGAAGGACATCGTGACCCGAGGCGATACGTTGTCATCCACAACGGCGGCGAGACGCGAAAGGACTTGGTTGATGCGGACGGACAGCTGATCGGGCTGCAGGACCATCCGCGAGCAAGGATTTCGCGGATGGGCCTGGCGCAGCTCCACGTGCCGAGAATGGGGTGAGACGTTGCGCGCCGACCTGCACCGGCTCGGGGAGGCGGCCGCGTCGACGTTAGGTAACGACTGCATACACCTCACCCCCCGGAGATAGCTATCTGATTGCGGCGGGGTCGTGTCGAGCCCGGCGGCGTTAGCCTTGGTACTTCGCCAGAGCAGGAGCCTCGAGCAAGGAGGGCCGCCATGCGCGGACGGTTTACCGGATTCGCCGCTGCTTCGGCCTGCGCGGCGTTGTTGGTTCTTCCCGGCCTGGGTGCGGCGTTCTCGGCGCCCGGTCTCCCGGTCGAGCGTGCTGTCCTCGCCCAGCCGGATCAGTATCCGCCGCCCGACACGGGGCCGTATGTGCTGCAGTGCCTTCCGGGTGGGATGGCCATGTGGAGCAACGGGGTCACCGGGTTCTCCGAATGGTGCTTGAACGGCAACGGAAGCCCGCACGGTCCGGACGGCTACGGGCCGTTGGGGCCGGTGGAGCCGGGTACGCCCGGTGGGCCGGCGATGCCGGGAGAACCGCAGATGCCGGATGGGCCGATAGGGCCGGAACGGCCGATGTAGGAGGTGCGTCGCCCGTGTGAGCGCCCGCGATCAGGCGAAATCGGGCACAGCCGGCGGGGCACGCCGCGCTTCACCCCGGGCCGTAGCCGACACACGTCGGCTACGGGGCTCAGCTGAGCGGTTGCCGGGGTGGGTGACGCGTCGGCGTGTGGCGGTCTGGCAGTCGTCCACCCAGCCCCTGTTTGCGGGATGATCCGGGGCCTGTCCAGCCCGGCGCCGGTGGATCGGGGCGCGTCGCCAGGAGGGCGCCTGTTGTCAGGCGGAGCACTCGCATCGTTCGCCGACCGGTCGCCGATGCCGACGGTTCATCGCGCGTACGGACGTGCCCTACCTCCCGCCACGGGGTCGCGTCACCTCACGGCCGAGTCGACGACCTCTGTCAACCCACCGAGAACCGCCGGCAACTGTCCCGTATACACCACCCCCAATCGCTGGGTCGCCCGCGTCAACGCCACGTACAACTCCGCCGCTCCCCGTGGTCCGTCGGCGAGTATCCGTTCGGGCTCCACGACGAGCACGGCGTCGAACTCCAACCCCTTGGTCTCCGACGGTGGCACCGCCCCCGGCACTCCCGGCGGCCCGATGACAACGCTCGTCCCCTCCTCGTTCGCCTCGGAACGCACGAATTCGTCGACAGCAGAGCGGAGTTCGGCATCCGAAACCCGTCGTGCCCACGGCCGCACCCCGCACGCCCGGACCGATTCCGCCGCCTGCACCCCAGGCGCCAGCTCGGCCAGCACTCCCGCCGCGACGTCCATGATCTCGGCGGGCGTCCGGTAGTTCACCGTCAACTGCCGATACACCCACCGTCCGGGCACGTACCGGTCCAGCATGGCCGCCCACGACGTCGCCCCGGCCGGTGACCGCCGCTGCACCAGGTCGCCGACGATGGTGAACGACCGGCTCGGGCACCGCCGCATCAGTACCCGCCAGTCCATCTCCGACAACTCCTGGGCCTCGTCGACGACGACGTGCCGGTAGGTCCAGTCCCGGTCGGCGGCGGCGCGTTCGGCCAGCTCCCGGTTGTCGCGTTCGAGGAAGCGTTCGGCCAGGTCTTCGCCGTAGAGCATGTCCTGGGCGAGCAGGTGGTCCTCGTCGTCCATGAGGTCGGCGCGGTCGACGAGGATGTCCAGGACGCCCGCGGCGTAGGCGGCTTCGGCTTTACGGCGGCGTTCGTCGTCGTCGGTGCGGGTGGGGTCGGGGCCGAGGAGGTCGACGAGTTCGTCGAGGAGGGGGACGTCGGAGATGGTCCAGGCGTCGCCTTCGGGACGGAACAGGGCGGGGTCGGCGCCCGCGGCGCGCAGGCGTTCCTCGGATGAATACAGTTGGGCGAGTAGCTGTTCGGGGGTGAGGATGGGCCACAGCTGGTCCAGGGCGGCGCGGAACGCTTCGTTCTCGGCGAGTTCGGCGGTGAGGTCCTCGCGCAGTTGCTCCCAGGCTTCGCGGTCGTCGCGGGTGAGCCAGCCGTTGCCGATGCGGGCGATCGCGCGTTCGGTGAGCACGTAGGTGACGATCTCGCGGAAGGTCGCCCTGGCCTCGTTGTGCGGCCGGCCGGTGGCGCGGGCCTCCTCCCTGGCCCATTCGGCGGTGGGGGCGTCGATGCGGACGGTGACGTCGTTCAGTTCGATCGGCAGCGGCTGGTCGGGGAGGCGCTGGCGGTCGGCGACGGCGGCGGCGAGCACCTCGAGGATCGACAGCGCACCCTTGAGGCGGGCGGCGTCGGGGGTGTCCTCGGCGGTGACGTGCAGACCCGGGACGAAGGAGCCGGGCGTGGCGAAGACGACGTTGGATTCGCCGAGGGAGGGGAGCACGCGGTCGATGTGGTGGAGGAAGGCCGGGTTGGGGCCGACGACCAGCACGCCGTTGCGTTCCATCTGCGCGCGCTGGGTGTAAAGCAGGTAGGCGACGCGGTGCAGGGCGACGACGGTCTTGCCGGTGCCGGGACCGCCTTCGATCACCAGGACGCCGGGGTGGTCCAGGCGGATGATCTCGTCCTGTTCGGCCTGGATGGTGGCGACGATGTCGCGCATACCCGCGCCGCGCGGGGCGTTCACCGCGGCGAGCAGGGCCGCGTCGGCGCTCTCGTCGCCGCCCGGGCGGCCGAGGACCTCGTCGGTGAAGGAGACGATCTGCCTGCCGCGGGTGTGGAACTGGCGGCGGCGGCGCATGTTCTCCGGGTTGGCGGCGGTGGCGACGTAGAAGGGGCGGGCGGCGGGGGCTCGCCAGTCGAGCAGCAGGGGTTCGAACTCGTCGTCCTCGTCGTAGAGGCCGATGCGGCCGATGTAGTGGCGTTCGCCGGTGACGGCGTCCAGGCGGCCGAAGCACAGGCCGTCGTCGGCCACGCCGAGGCGCTTGACCTCCCTGGCGAGGGTGCGGACTTCCACGTCCCGCTCCATCGGTGAGTTGCCGGTGCCGCGCAGGGCGGCCCGGTAACGGCGTTCGGCCCGGGCGCGCTCAGCGTCCAGGCGGGTGTGGAGCCCGGCGACGTAGTCGCGCTCGGACCGCAATTCCTCGTCGTATCCCTGATGCATACGCCCCTCACTTTCCCGGTGGTGACTCCGGCTGGACTTCGTCGTGCAGCGGCGTCGCGGCCTCGTGCCGCATCTCCCATTCCCGCAGGTTCTGACCTCGGCCAGCGATTGTGCGGCATGACCGGGGTCTTGCCGCAAGGCCCCCGGTGCGCTATATGTTGAAAGTGGAAAGGAGTCGATCGCTCTCCTTCCCTTCTCGATTCCCCCTCTCGATTCCCCTCTTCTCGATTTCCCGCTGATTCCGCCAGGTTTTCTGGGCCCGGGTCGGTGCGTGCTCGGACGGCTATCCTGCACTGCATGAGCGACCTGCGCTGCATGAGCGACGCGAGCGGGTTCGATCCGCGGGCGGAAGTCGAGGCGGTGCACCGCCTGCTGGCCACCTGGCTGGGGACCGACGCGGACCCGCAGGTGCTGGACGATTTCCTCGCCACCCAGCACGAGGATTTCTCGATGGTGACCGTCGACGGCGCGGTGCTGGGCAAGAAGGAGTTACGGAACGGGCTGCGCGGCGCGCGGAACAGTCTGCCCGGCTTGGTGATCGAGATCTCCGATGTCGAAATGGTCTGGCGGGCGGGCGGTCTGGTGGTTGTCCGGTTCGTGGAGGGGCATCGGAGCGGTGGCGCGGTGGAGTTCCGGCGCACCACCGCTGTCCTGGCCGCCGATCCGGGACGGCGGGATCGGTGGCTGGCACTGCAGGAGACCGCGATCGCGCCGCGGGCGGAACGCGCATGATCGGCGGGGGATCGGTTCGCGTGAGACAGGCTGCGCGCCTCGGTATTCCGGTACTCGTCGCGACGATGATCGCCGCCGGCCCCGGCCTCGCGACCGCCGCACCGGCTACTCCCGACGTGGGACCGGCGGGCACCGCACTGATCCACGGTGACCTCGCCTCCACCGACTCCACCCCGCACCCCGGCCCCGGGCCGAGCGGTCGGCTGACGGCGTCCTCGGTGCCGGGCGGGGCGTGCAGTGCGGTGTTCGTCGGGTCCGACGGGATGCCGGTGGCGTTGTGCACCGCGTTCGTGAACCTCGCGCCGCCCGACGTCGCCGTGCCCACCGTGCAACTGTTCGATCCCGCGACCGCCGCGCCGCTCGCGTCACTGCCGCTGACGAAGGGGGGACTGCTCGGCGGCGTCTACGGCTACCTCGACAGCCGCGACCGCGTGGTGGTCGCCGACGGATCGGGCTCGATCACCAAGGTCGCGCATCGACGCGACGCGGACGGCCGGTGGACGCTGTTCGCCGACGAGAGAATCGACGTGGCCCGGCACATTCCGGAGGGCGACGCCATCACGTCGGTGGCCCCGGACTTCCAGGGCCGGATCTGGTTCGCCACCACCGAGGGTGTGGTCGGCACGGTGGACACGGCCGGACGTGTCGGCGTCACCCGGCTGCCCGACGGCGAGAAGCTCACCAACGGGCTCAGCATCCGCCGCGACGGCGCCTCGGTTCTCACCGCCCGCGCCCTCTACGAGATGCGCGCCGACGACACCGGCACCCCGGTGGTGCGATGGCGTCGCGACTACGCCGCGGGCGCCGCGCGCAAACCCGGCCAGCTCGCGCCCGGCTCCGGCACCACCCCCACCTACTTCGGGCCGGACGACTCCTGGGTGGCGATCGTCGACGACGCCGAACGGCCCGAGTTGCTGGTCTTCCGCGCCGACGACGGAGCGCCGGTGTGCCGGATGCCCGCCTTCGAGACCTCCGGCCAGGGCACCGAGAACTCGCCGATGGCGTGGGGCACGTCGCTGGTCGTTCCCAGCACCTACGGATTCGCCTACCCGCCGATGGCGACCTCCGGTCCGAGCGATCCGCCGAACGCCACCTTCGTCGGTGGGATGACCCGCATCGACGTCACCGAGTCCGGCTGCCATCGCGTCTGGGAGAGCACCGACCGGATGGCGTCGCTGCCGCGGCTCTCCCGCGCCGACGGACTCATCCACGGCCTCGCCTACGGCCCGGCCGGGCCCGTCCAGCAGCTCGGCCCGGTCTATTACACCGCCGTCGACTTCCACACCGGCGAGCGCCGCGCCCACCGACAGGTCGGCTTCGCCCCGCTCGACGAGCCGCTGCAACTCACCGGCACCATCGCCCCCGACGGGTCGTACTGGCAGGCGACGATCGGACGCATGCTGAAGATCACGGGCTGACCGAAAGGCCGTCCGCGATCGCCGAGCGCTTGTTCCCGTCGATCAGCGGATGGCCGCGCGCTCGTCAGGTCGTTGGTCGCTCGGGTACGCGGCTGCCGTAGTGGGAGACGAGCGAAGGAGGCGACCGTGACGCAGGCGATGGAGATGCTGGAGACCTTTCCCGCCGACCTCGGTCCGGACAAGCAGGCGCTGGCGGACTGCATCGAGGAGTGTTTCAGCTGTGCTCAGGCGTGCACGGCGTGCGCGGACGCGTGTGTGAGCGAGCCGGACGCGGGGGAGTTGGTGCGCTGCATCGGGGTGACCATGAACTGCGCGGAGGTGTGTGATGCGACCGGGCGGGTGCTGTCACGGCATTCGGGGCGGGATCGGTCGCTGGTGACGGCGTTGCTGCGTGCCTGCGTGCAGGCGTGCGCGACCTGCGCCGACGAGTGCGCCAAGCACAGCGAGCACCACGAGCACTGCCGGGTGTGCGCGCAGACCTGTCGCCGGTGCCGTCGCGCCTGTGCCGCGTTGCTGAACTAGGCCCCACCCGGGGTGGGGTTTCCCGCCACCTCGGGGGAGGGGAAACCAGCACCGGAGGGTCTGCCGGGGCGGGCGCGGGTCCGGGAGAGTGGGACATCTCCCCTTCAGGAACCGGAGCCCGCCATGAGTCAGCCTCGCATCCTCGCCGCCGCGGCGGAGCGGCGCGTCACGGTCACCACCGACGACGGGGTGGCGCTGGCCGTCCGCGAGTACGGGCCGCGCGACGCCGAACTGACCGTCGTCCTCGTGCACGGGCACTGCCTGCGTTCTGAGTCGTGGACCGCGGTGCGCGACGAGCTGCTGCGCCGCCACCCGCACGCCCGCGTGCTCTGCTACGACCATCGCGGCCACGGTGACTCCGCCGCCGCGCCCCGTCACACCTACCAGCTCGACCGGCTCGCCCGCGATCTGCGCGCGGTGCTCGACACGCTGGTGCCGGTCGGCCCGGTCGTGCTGGCCGGCCACTCGATGGGCGGGATGACGGTGCTGACCTACGCCGGCCGGTATCCGCGCGAGATCGGCACCCGGGTGGTGGGTGTCGCGCTGCTGGCGACGGCGGCGAGCGGGATCGCCGACGCGGGGTTCGGGCGGCTGCTGCGCAACCCGGTGGTGTCGGCGTTCCAGTGGGCGGTGCGGCGCGCGCCGCGGCTGATGCAGCGGGCGAAACTGCTGGCCTGCAAGCTTTTCGCGCCGGTGATCCGTACCGCCGAGTTCGGTGATCGCGCGGTCAGCCCGCAGGTGCTCGCCCTGGCGAACGCGATGCACAACGAGACCTCGATCGTCACGATGGCGAGCTTCCTCAGCGCGTTCATGAGCTACGACCGCACCGACGCGCTGCCGGTGCTCTCCGCGGTGCCGACGGTGGTGCTGTGCGGTTCGGCGGATCTGATGACCCCGCCCGCGCATTCGGTGGCGATGGCGGCGGCGGTCGAATACTCGGACCTGGTCATCGTCGACGGCGCCGGGCATTCGGTGATCCTCGAGGAGCCGGGTCAGGTGGCCGAGGTGCTCGGGCGCCTGCTGGTCCGCGCGGGCAACCGGTCGGCCGCCTACTCGCTCGCGGCCTGAGCGACGGCGGCGGCACGCGGGCTCGTCCGGCTGAATTGGCATCGGGCACGGTCCCGGACCGGTTGGGCGCTGCCGGAGGGGTCGATGGGCACATCCGCCCTCGTTCCTCGGCCGTCCTGCACAGGTCGAGTTCGCGACGGGTGAACAGCCCCGCTGCCCGCTTCGCGTCGACCGCGCGGCGAAACAGTCGTAGTTTCGATGGGGTGACTGTTCCGACAGATCTGCCCACCACCGCCGGTGAACTGCGCGCGGCGGGCTACCAGCCCCGCGGGGTGAAGACCGAGATCCGCGAGAACCTGCTGGCGTTGCTGGCCTCCGGTGGTGAGCCGTGGCCGGGCATCGTCGGGTTCGACCGCACCGTGTTGCCGCAGCTCGAGCGGGCGCTGCTGGCGGGCCACGACGTGGTGTTGCTGGGCGAGCGCGGCCAGGGCAAGACCCGGCTGCTGCGCACGCTGGCCGGGTTGCTCGACGAGTGGACGCCGGTGATCGCCGGGACCGAACTGGGCGAGCACCCGCTGGATCCGATCACGCCCGCCGGCCGCAGGCTGGCCGCCGAACTGGGCGACGACCTGCCGGTGGCCTGGCGGCACCGGTCCGAGCGCTATGCCGAGAAGCTGGCCACCCCCGACACGTCCGTCGGTGACCTGATCGGTGACGTCGACCCGGTGAAGGTGGCCGAGGGCCGCAGCCTCGGCGACCCCGAGACCATCCACTTCGGCCTGGTGCCGCGCGCCCACCGCGGCATCGTCGCCGTCAACGAGCTGCCCGACCTGGCCGAGCGGATCCAGGTCGCGCTGCTCAACGTGATGGAGGAGCGCGACATCCAGGTCCGCGGCTACACCCTGCGGCTGCCGTTGGACGTGTTGCTCGTCGCCACCGCCAACCCCGAGGACTACACCAACCGCGGCCGCATCATCACCCCGCTCAAGGACCGCTTCGGCGCCGAGATCCGCACCCACTATCCGCTGGACATGCGCGCGGAGATGGATTTGGTGCGCCAGGAAGCCGATCTGGTCGCCGAGGTCGGCGATCCGCTGATCGAGGTGCTGGCTCGGTTCGTGCGGCACCTGCGCGATTCGTCGGCGATCGACCAGCGTTCCGGCGTGTCGGCGCGGTTCGCGGTGGCGGCGGCGGAGACGCTGGCCGCGGCCGCGCTGCGACGGTCGGCGCTGACCGGCGAGTATCCCGCGGTCGCCCGGCCGGTGGATCTGGAGGCCGTGCCCGCGGTGTTGCGCGGCAAGCTCGAGTTCGAGTCCGGAGAGGAAGGGCGCGAACAGGAGCACCTGACGCATCTGCTGCGCCGCTCGTTCGCCGAGACCGCGCGTGACCGGCTGGGCGGGCTGGACCTGCGGCCGCTGGTGGCGGCGGTGGCCGACGGTCACCTGGTCACCACCGGTGAGCGGGTGCCCGGTGCGGAGGTGCTCGCCGCGCTGCCCGAGCTGCCGGTGCTGCACGAGGTGGCCGACCGGCTCGGCGCGGGCACCGACGGCCCGCCCGCCCGCATCGCCTCGGCCGTCGAATTCGCTTTGGAGTCGCTGTATCTGGCGCGCGAGATCGCCAAGGACTCCGATGGCGGCACCGCCGTCTACGGCCGCTCATGACCACACCGGACCGCTACTCCTACGGCCCCTATCACGAGGGCCCCGACCCGCTCGCGCCGCCGCTGGACCTGCGCGCGGCCTTGGACGCGATCGGCCGCGAGGTGATGGAGGGCAGCTCGCCGCGCACGGCGCTCGAGGAACTGCTGCGCCGCGGCACGAACGGGCTGCGTGGGCTGGAGGACCTGACTCGCAGGCTGTGGCAGCGGCGCGCGGAGATCTCCCGGCGGCACCGGCTCGACGGCACCCTGCAACAGGTGCGGGAACTGCTGGAGGAGGCACTCGCCGCCGAGCGGCGGGCGCTGTTCCCTGACCCGTCCGACGATGCCCGCTTCGCCGAGGCCCAGCTCGACGCGCTGCCGTCGAGCACGGCCGCCGCCGTCGGGGAACTGGCCGACTACGCGTGGCGCTCGGAGACCGGCCGGGAGAACTATCAGCGCATCCGGGATCTGCTCGGCCGGGAACTGCTGGAATCGCGCTTCCAGGGCATGAAGGAGGCGTTGCGGAGCACGACGCCCGAGGATGTTGAACGGGTCCGGCGGATGATGTCGGATCTCAACGACCTGCTCGCCGCGCACGGCCGCGGCGAGGACACCGGCGAGCAGTTCGCCGACTTCATGGCCGAGCACGGCGAGTTCTTCCCCGAGAATCCGCGCGACACCGAGGAACTGGTCGACGCGCTGGCCGCGCGGGCCGCCGCCGCGCAGCGCATGATGAACTCGATGACCGACCAGCAGCGGGCGGAACTGTCCGAGCTGATCGGCCAGGCCTTCGGTGATCCCCGCCTCGCCGCGCAGATCGCCGCCCTCGACGCCAATCTCCGCGCGCTGCGTCCGGGGGAGGACTGGGAGTCGGCGCAACGCTTCCGCGGCCAGGACCCGCTCGGGCTGGGCGAGGGCGCGCAGGCGTTGCAGGATCTGGCCGAACTCGACGCGCTCGCCGAACAGCTCGCCCAGTCCTACCCCGGCGCGCGGCTCGAGGACATCGACCTCGACGCGCTGGAACGCCACCTCGGCGAGGACGCCCGCGTGGACGCGCGCAGGCTCGCCGACCTGGAACGCGAACTGCGCAGGCAGGGCATGTTCGAGCGGGCTCCCGACGGGTCGCTGCGATTGACCCCCAAGGCACTACGCCGCCTCGGTGAGGTGGCGCTGCGCGACGTGGTCGGTCAGTTGCGGGCCAAGCGCGGTGAACGCGACACCGCGCGCGCCGGCGCGGCGGGCGAGCCCACCGGCGGTTCGCGGCCGTGGCGGTTCGGCGACACCGAACCGTGGGATGTGCCGCGCACGGTGCGCAACGCGGTCCTGCGCTCGGCCTCGACCGGCAGCCGCCGGGTGCGGCTGGATGTGGCCGACGTGGAGATCATGGAGACCGAGCAGCGGTCCCGCGCGGCGGTGGCGCTGTGTGTGGACACGTCGTGGTCGATGGTGCAGGACGGGCGATGGGTGCCGATGAAGCGCACCGCGCTGGCGTTGCACCAGCTCATCAGCACCCGTTTCCGTTCGGATGCGTTGAGCCTGATCACCTTCGGGCGGGAGGCGAGCACCGTCGACATCGGTGAGCTGACCGCCTTGGACGCGGTGTGGGAGCAGGGCACCAACCTGCACCACGCGCTCCTGCTGGCCGCCCGGCACCTGCGCCGCCACCCGGACGCGGTGCCGGTGGTGCTGGTCGTCACCGACGGCGAACCCACCGCCCACCTCGAACTCGACGGCGAACCGTTCTTCTTCTGGCCGCCCGCCCCCCGCACCCTGGCGGTGACGATGGCGCAGGTCGACGCGCTGGCCAAGCTCGGCGCGTCGGTGACGGTGTTCATGCTCGGCGAGGACCCGCGGCTGGCCGCCTTCGTCGACCTGATGGCCCGGCGCAGCGGCGGCCGCGTGGTGGCCCCCGACCTCGACGGCCTCGGCGCGGCCGTGGTGCGCGACTACCTGCGCGGCCGCCGGGGGTAGCGGCCTCGCGAGTTCAGCGGCGCAGCACCTTGCGGGCCGCCCAGTTGCCGAAGAACTGGACGGCCTGCACGCCCGCGATGATGATCAGGGTGGCGACCAGGGTGACTTCCCAGTCGAACCGCTGGTAGCCGTAGACCAGGGCGAAGTCGCCGAGGCCGCCGCCGCCGACGGTGCCCGCCATCGCGGACATGTCGACGATGGCGATGACGACGAAGGTGTAACCGAGGATCAGCGGGCCGAGGGCTTCGGGGATCAGCAGGGTCAGGATGATCCGCAGCGGCCCGGCCCCGACGGCGCGCGCCGCCTCGATGACGCCGGGATCGACGGTCACCAGGTTCTGCTCCACGATGCGGGCGATGCCGAACGAGGCCGCCACGATCATCACGAAGGCCGCCGCCTCGGTGCCGATGGTGGTGCCGACCACCTCCAGGGTGATCGGGCCGAGGGCGGCGAGCAGGATGATGAACGGGATCGGGCGCACGATGTTGACCAGCACGTTGAGCACCCAGTTCACCGGCGCGTTGGCCAGCAGGCCGCCTTTGCGGGTGGTGTAGAGGGCGGTGCCGAGGGCCAGCCCGATCAGCCCGCCCACCACGAAGGTCACCAGCACCAGGTAGACGGTGGTGCCGACGGCCTCGGTGAGGATCGGGCGCAACTTGTCCCAGTCGGTCTGCATGTCTTTCCTCAGCGTTCGTCGAGGGCGGCGAGCACGGCGGCGACGGCGTCGTCGGGGCCGTCGAGGGCGAGGGTGATGCTGCCGAAGGTCTTGTCCTGCAAGGTGCTCACCCCGCCGTAGACCACCTCGAACCGCACCCCGGCCCGCGCGGCGGTGGTGAGGGCGGCGCCGATGCCGCGTTTGTCGTCGACGTCGACGGTCACCAGCCGGCCGGTGTGCAGGGCGTCGAGGCGACGCAACTCCTCGGGGGCGGGACGGTTGTGCAGGACCGTGTCGACGAAGGCGCGGGCCGGTGCCGAGCGCGGGGCGGCGAAGACGTCGAAGGTGCTCGCCAGCTCCACGATCCGCCCGTCGGCCAGCACCGCCACCCGGTCGGCGACCGCCCGGATCACGTCCATCTCGTGGGTGATCACGACGATGGTCACGCCGAGCTCGGTGTTGATCTTGCGCAGCAGGGCCAGCACCTCACCGGTGGTTTCCGGGTCGAGGGCGGAGGTCGCCTCGTCGGCGAGCAGCAGCGCGGGCGAGGTGGCCAGCGCCCTGGCGATGCCGACGCGCTGCTTCTGGCCGCCGGAGAGCTGGTCGGGGTAGCTGCGCGCCTTGTCCGAGAGTCCGACGAACTCGAGCAGCTCGGCGACGCGCGCCTTGCGTTTCGCCCGCGGCCAACCCGCCACCTTCAGCGGGTACTCGATGTTGCCCGCGGCCGTGCGCGAGCGGAACAGGTTGAACTGCTGGAAGATCATGCCGATGTCGCGGCGCAGCTGCCGCACCCGCGCCTCCGGCACGCCGGTGATGGGCGTGCCGGCGACCTCGATCGTGCCCGCGGTCGGCTTCTCCAAGCCGTTGATCAGCCGGGCGAGGGTGCTCTTGCCCGCGCCGGAATAGCCGATCACACCGAGGATTTCGCCGCGCTCGATCCGCAGGTCGATCTCGTGCAGGACGGTGTGCTCGCGCTTGCCCGTCCGGAAAACCTTGCTGACCGAGCGGAATTCGACGGCCGGTGCGTCGCTCACTGTCCGTCGCGGATGGTCTGCTGCACGCGCTGCAGGATCTGCTCCAGCTCCGCGCCGCTGCGTCGCACCTCCACCGAGGTGCCCTTCGACGACTCGGCCACCGCGGCCTGCACCTGCGGGTCGTGCCAGATCTCCACCAGCTTCTGGTAGGTGGGGTCGTCCTTGTCCTCGGCGCGGGTGACGAAGGCGTTGATGTAGGGCTCGGCGCCGGGGCTGGACGGGTCGTCCTTGAACAGCGCCGACTTCGGGTCGACGCCGGAGCGCTCCAGGAAGGTGTTGTTGATCACCGAGCCGTCCACCGAGTTCAGCGACAGTGCGGTCTGAGCGGCGTCGACCGGGGTGACCCGCACCTTCGAGGCATCGCGGTCGATGTCGGCGGGGGAGGGGGTGCGGGTGTCGGAGGACAGCTTCACCAGACCCGCGGCCTGCAGCACGAACAGGGCCCGCGCCTGGTTCGACGGATCGTTGGGCACCGCGATCTCCCCGCCCGCGGGGATGTCGGCCAGCGACGTGTGCTTCTTGGAATACAGGCCGAGCGGCACGATCTGGGTGGCGCCGATCGGGGTGAGGTCGGCGTTGTTCGCGACGTTGTACTCGCCGAGGAACTGCAGGTGCTGGAACAGGTTGACATCGATCTGCCGCTGCGACAGCGCGATGTTCGGCTGCGAGTAGTCCGAGTAGTTGGTGATCTGCAGGGTGATGCCCTGCTCGCGCGCCTTCTGTTCGAACACGTCCCACGACGGATCGCTCTCGGTGGTGCCGATGCGCACCACGTCGCCGGAGTTCGCCTCGTCGGCGCCGCAGGCCGTCAAGCCCAGTGTCGCGGCGGCAACCAAGGCGGTGACGGTCAGTACCCGAGGGAATCTCAACGCATGCTCCAAAATCGTCGTGGTGGGGGACCAGACCATGCAAGCCGGGCGTGCCAGCCGGAACGACAATTGGAATTGTGATGAGCGAAACCCTGGACAACCGGTGCTGAACCCGCCTCAGGGGTGGCGCAGGATCTTCTCCATCGGACGGCCCTTGGCGAGTTCGTCGACGAGCTTGTCGAGGTAGCGGATCTGCCGCATGAGCGGATCCTCGACCTCCTGCACCTTCACCCCGCACACCGAGCCGGTGATCAGGGCGGCGTTCGGGTTGATCGTCGCGGCGGCGAAGAAATCCGCGAAGGTCGTCCCGGCGTCCAGGTGGGCGGCGAGGGCGGCCTCGTCGAACCCGGTCAGCCACTCGATCACCTCGTGCAGTTCGGCCTTCGTGCGGCCTTTGCCCTCCACTTTGGTGACGTAGTGGGGATACACCGAGGCGAAGCTGGTGGTGAAGATCCTGTGCATGTCGCCAGTATCACACCGGTGGACGCAGAACTCCGGCCCGCGCCCGAGCGGTCGGCGTGTGGGGTACCGCCGGTTCGTTCACCCCTCGGCACGGGCCGCGTGGACGGCGGCCAGGGCCGTCGCGATGCGGGCGACGGCCGGGTCGTCGTCGTGGGCCAAGCGCCGGAGGGTGTCGGCCGCCAGGGTGCCCGGTAGTTCGGCCAGCGCTTGAGTCAATCGCACCCGGGTGTCGGAATCTGCTGTGGGAGAGTCGAGTTCGCGCACGAGTCCGGTTATGATCCGGTCCGCCCACGCGGGATCCTGCGCGAGCGCGCCGAGTCGTTCGGCCGCGTCGACGTCGTTCGGGCCGGTCACCACGGTGTCGATCAGGACCGGCACGGCGCCGGTCTCCCCGCGCGCACCGAGCGCGAGGGCGGCGTGGCGGCGGATCGCCGGGTCGTCGCTGTCGAGCGCGGCGGTGAGCGCGGCGGTCGCCTCGGCCGAGGACAGCTCGCCGAGCGCGTGCACCGCTCGCCGCCGGACCTGGGCGTCCGTCGAGCGCAGGCCGGCGGCGAGGGTGGTGACCGCGTCGCCGTCGGCGCGGGCCAGGGCCCACCGCAGCGCGCCCGCGACGTTGAGGTCGGTTTCGGTGAGCAGCGCCTCGGCGAGGAGTTCGGCGGGCAGCCCCGCGTCGTCGGCCGGGGCGAGCACCGCCTGTTGCCGGTGCGCGGCGTTCGGCGAGGTGAGGCCGCGCAGCAGCTGGACCAGGCGTAGCACGTCCTGCCAGTCGGCCGGGTCGGCGGCGTCGACCCGGCGCAACCGGTCGAGCAGTTCCTGTTCGCGGTGCAGGCGTTCCTCCGTCTTGCGGATGAGGTCGCCGACCAGGGTGGCCGGAGCGAACCCCGGGTCGTCGAGCGCGCGGGCGATCTGGCTCAGTGACAACCCGAGGGTGCGCAGCCCCTCCACGTGGAAGATCCGCCGGATGTCGGCCGGGGAGTACTCCCGGTAGCCGCCGACGGTGCGGCCCGTCGGCCGCACCAGCCCGAGGGCGTCGTAATGCCGCAGCATCCGGGCACTCACCCCCGAGCGGCGCGCGACCTCACCGATCAGCACGCGGTCACTCCTTCCGGTCCGGGCCGAGCGCGACCACCCGCTTCGCCTCCGCCACCGCGAGGTCGAATCCGGCCTCTGGATCGCGCAACAGCTGTTCGGTCGCGCGGGCATGGGCGCGCCTGTTCGCCTCGCCATTGTTCATCGCCGCGTGCAGCACCGGTTCGACCGCCGCGCCGAGCGCGACGAACGCCCGGCTCAGGCTGCGCTGCACCTCCCGGTCACCGCGGCCGAACTGGGTGGCCAGCTCGGCGGCCAAGGCCGCTTCCTGCCCCTCCGGCACGAGCACGACCGCCGCGCGCCACGCGCTGCGCGCGACCTCGTCGTCGGCGTCCTGCAGCAGCGCCCGCGTGATCGCCGGCCACACCGACTTGTCACCGATCTTGGACAGCGTGTGCAGCGCCTGACTGCGCGCCTGGGGCCGCGCGGACTCGAGCTCGGTCCGCAGTCGCGGCACGGTGCGGTCGGCGGGCAGCCGGGTCAGCGCCCAGGTGAGCATGTCGCGCACGAAGAAGTCCGGCTCCACCGCGCACCGCCGCACCAGCGTCTCCAGCAGCGCGGGGTCGGGATGCGTGCCCGCCGCCATCGCCGCCGCCAGCCGCGTGGACGAATTTCCGGCCGCCAACGCCGCCATCACCTGTGTGACCTGGGGTTTCCCGTCCGTCGGGTTCATGATCGACCACCTCCGACCCCCAGTGAAGACCTTGTCACGATGTGAAGGTCAAGCGGAGAAGTTGTGGGCTCATTCGTGTTGTGCACAACATAGTTGTGGGCTACTGTTCTTGGGGTGGGTGATGAACTGGCGCTCGATCAGCAGGTCTGCTTTCCGCTGTATGCGGCCTCGCGGGCGATGACGGCGGTGTATCGGCCCCTGCTGGAGGGGTTGGGACTGACGTATCCGCAGTACCTGGTGATGCTGGTGTTGTGGGAGCGGGACGGGCGCAGCGTGGGGGAGTTGTGTCAGGAGCTGGCGTTGGACACCGGCACCGTCTCGCCGTTGTTGAAGCGGCTGGCCGCGTCGGGGCTGGTGGAGCGGGTGCGCTCGACCGCCGACGAGCGGCGGGTGGAGATCCGGCTGACCGACCGGGGCCGGGCGCTGCGCGCGCGAGCCTGCGACATTCCCCGCGAGCTGGCCGAGGCGACCGGTATGTCGCTCGATGAACTCGCGGCGCTGCGCACGACGCTGCGCCGCCTGACGCGGGCACTCACGTCCGCCGATTCCCCGAAGGAGTAAACGATGCAGGTCCTCTACACCGCCGAAGCGTTGGCCACCGGCGACGGGCGCAACGGCCGCAGCCGCACCACCGACGGCACCATCGACCTGAAGCTGGCGGCCCCGCCCGCGCTGGGCGGCTCCGGCGAGGGCGCCAACCCCGAACAGCTCTTCGCGGCCGGGTACGCGGCCTGCTTCCATTCCGCGCTGCGGCTGGTCGGCAAGAGCGAGGGCGCGAACATCGACGACTCGGCGGTCGGCGCGAAGGTCGGCATCGGCCCGAACGAGGCGGGCGGCTTCCAGCTGGCCGTCACGCTCGAGGTGTCGCTGCCGCACCTGAGTGCCGAGCAGGCGCAGGCCCTGGCCGACAAGGCGCATCAGGTCTGCCCGTACTCCAACGCCGTGCGCGGCAACATCGACGTGACCGTGCAGGTCGCCGAGGACTGATCGGTCCCGCGTCGGGCGGGTGTCTCCCCGGTGGAGATGCCCGCCTTTTCATTTCTCGCCGGTTGAATCGTTTATGCATCGTTTTGCGGGTAGTCTGCTCGTATCGCACTTCAACCGAGAGAGGTGATCGCCGTGCGTGAGGCGTTCGAGATGATCTTCCAGCTCGTTCACGACCCGCTCGTTCAGCTGTACTACCTGCTGGACAACGCGCTGCCGCGGTAACGCGGGCAGCCGTCGGGGCGGTCGGCCGAGTCCGGCCGCCTCGGCATTTTCGATGCGAGACCGATGCGAGAACTGGAGTCCGACATGGCGGGCGAGACGATGATCGACCGGCCGGTGCATACCGAGGCGCCTCCGGTGCCCGAGCATCCGGCCGCGTGGTGCACCCGGATGCGCGACGACACCGCGCGCGTGCTCGACGATTTCGTGCGCGCGCGCCGCCGCGAGCACCTGGGCGCGCCAGAAACCGCCGTGCTGGGACAGGTGATCGGCGACTTCGTCGCGGGCGGCAAGTACCTGCGTTCGGCGCTGCACCTGGCGGGCTGGTCGACCGTGGCGCCGGTCGGCGCGGCCGCGATCCGCGCGGCGGCGAGCGCGGAACTGCTGCACTGCTTCGCGCTCATGCAGGACGACGTGATGGACGAGTCCGCGCGGCGGCGCGGCCGGCCCGCAGCGCACGTCCGGTTCGCGCAGTGGCATGCGCGGCAAGGACTTTCGGGATCGTCGGACCGCTTCGGCGAGTCCGCGGCGACGCTGGCGGCCGACCTGTGCCTGGTGTGGGCCGAGCAGCTGCTGCGCGAGAGCGGGGTGGACGCCGCCGCACTGGCCAGGGCGTTGCCCCGCTACGACGCCATGCGCAGCGAACTGGCGGTCGGGCAGTTCCGCGACCTGGTGAACGACGCGCGGCGGCGGCCGGCACTGGCCGACGTGCTGGCGGTGGCGCGGGCGAAGTCGGGGCACTACACCGTGCGCCGACCGCTGGAGCTGGGGGCGGAGCTGGCCGGGGCACCGCCGGCGGTGCTCGCGGCGCTCGGCCGGTACGGGGTCGCCATCGGGGAGGCGTTCCAGGTGCGCGACGACCTGCTCGGCGTCTTCGGCGATCCGGGCGCGACCGGCAAGCCGGTCGGGGCGGACCTGCGCAACGGCAAGGCCACCACCGTGGTGGTGCTGGCCCGCGAATACGCCGACGGCGTGACGCGGCGGGAGCTGGCACGGCTGGCCGAACTGCCGGAACTCGGTGCCGAGGAGATCGCCCGGTACGTGCGGGTGATCGCGGAGACCGGCGCGCCACGGCGGCTCGAACTGCTGATCGCGCACCGGCTGCGCGAAGGGCTCGCCGCGATCGCCGGGCTAGAGCCGGGCGCCCGCGCGGTGCTCACCCATCTCGCCCACGCGTGCACCGACCGGTCGCGCTGACATCTCGGAGGAGGATTCGATGCGCACCGTGCGCGGGAGAACAGATCGCGTGGTCGTGATCGGGGCAGGGCTGGCGGGGCTGTCGGCGGCACTGCACCTGGCCGGGCGTGGCCGGGAGGTCGTCGTGCTCGAACGCGCGGCGGTGCCCGGCGGACGCGCCGGACGGCTCGACGTCGGCGGCTACCGGCTCGACACCGGGCCGACCGTGCTGACCATGCCCGACATCCTCGAGCAGACCTTCGCGGCCGTCGGCGACACCCTCGGCGACCGCCTCGACCTGCGGCCCCTGCACCCGGCCTACGACGCGCGCTTCGCCGACGGCACCCGGTTGGCCGTGCACAGCGAGCCCGACGCGATGTATGCGGAGGTGCGGCGGTTCGCGGGTGCGGCGGAGGCGGATCGCTATCTGCGGCTGCGAAACTGGCTGGGCAGGCTGTATCGCGCGCAGTACGAACGGTTCATCGCGGCCAACCTGGATTCCCCGCTCTCGGCGGTGACGCCCGCGCTCGCCCGGGTGGTCGCGCTCGGCGGATTCCGCTCGGTCGAGACGAAGATCGCGCAGATGTTGCGCGACGAACGGCTGCGGCGGGTGTTCAGTTTCCAGTCGCTGTACGCGGGCGTGGCGCCGCAGCGCGCGCTGGCGGTGTACGCGGTGATCGCCTACATGGACACCGTTGCGGGAGTGTACTTTCCGCGCGGCGGAGTGCGGGCGCTGCCGGACGCGCTGGCCGCGGCCGCGGTGGACGCCGGGGTGGACCTGCGTTACGACGCGGCGGTGACGGCGTTCGAGCGCACCGGCGCACGGGTCACCGCGGTCCGGACGGCCGCGGGGGAGCGGCTGGCCTGCGACGCGGTGGTCGCCACGACCGAACCGCACCTCACCTACCGCCTGCTCGGTGCGGCGCCGCGCCGGGTGGTTCCGCTGCGGGCAGCGCCCTCGGCGGCGATCGTGCACGTCGGGTTGCCGGCCGGAGCCGACATCGGCCACCACACGATCGGGTTCGGGGCGGCCTGGCGGCGAACCTTCGACGAACTCATCACCGAAGGGCGCACCATGAGCGACCCGTCCCTGCTCATCACCCGGCCCACCGCCACCGATCCCGGTCTCGCCCCACCCGGCCGCGATCTGGTCTCGGTGCTGGCGCCGGTGCCGAACCTCGCCGTGCACCGGGATGGTTCGGTCCTGGACTGGGACGCCGACGGGGAGCGGTATCTGCGCGAGGTCCTCGCGGTCGCCGCCGCACGGGTCCATCCGGGCCTGGCCGACGCGCAGATCCTGGCGACGATCACTCCCGCCGACTGGGCGCGCGCGGACATGTTCGCGGGCACCCCGTTCAGCTATGCCCACACGCTCACCCAGACCGGCCCGTTCCGGCCGGGCAACTTCCCCCGCGCCTTCGACAACGTGGTGCTCGCCGGTTCGGGCACGACCCCCGGCGTCGGCGTGCCGACCGCCCTGATCTCCGGGCAACTGGCCGCGGACCGGATCACCGGCGTGGTACGGGGGACCGCTCGGGTGCGAGCGACGGGAGCCCGCCATGACGCGGCGTGAACTCGATGCCGCGGGCATCACCGACCCCGCCCTGCGCCACGCCTACACCCGGTGCCGCGCGCTGAACGCCGCGCACGGGCGCACCTATTTCCTGGCGACCCGGTTGCTGCCGCCGGACCGGCGGCCCGCGGTGCATGCGCTCTACGGTTTCGCGCGGCATGTGGACGACCTGGTCGATCTGCCCGATCGGGACGCGCCCGGTTCCGGCCTCGCCGCGGACGCGCGCATCCGTGCCCACATCGACACGGCCGAGCGGGAACTCACCGCCGCGCTCGCCCGATCGGTGCGCGTTCAATCGGTATCCGCTCAGCTGGCCGGGCCCGGCCAACCCGTCGTGCCCGCTCAGCCGATCGGGCCCGGCCAACCCGTCGCGCCCGCCCAGTCGGCCGCGCCCGCCCAACCGGCGCCCGCTCAGCCGGTCGTGACCGCACTGGCCGACACCGTGCGCCGCCACCGTATCGACCCCGCGCTGTTCGCGGCCTTCCTGACGTCCATGCGCATGGACCTGGAGGTCCGCGACTACCCGACCCGCGCCGCCCTCCAGCGCTACACCTACGGGTCGGCTCAGGTGATCGGCCTGCAACTGCTGCCGGTCCTCGGCACCGTCACCGACACCGCCGTGGCGGCTCCGTTCGCCGCCGCGCTCGGCGACGCCTTCCAGCTCACCAACTTCCTGCGCGACGTCGCCGAAGACCTCGACCGTGGCCGCGTCTATCTGCCCGCCGACGAACTCGCCGCGCACGGTGTCGACCGGGATCGCCTGGCCTGGTGCCGCACCCGCGGCCGCCCCGACGCGGCGGTCCGTGCCGCCCTCACCGACCAGATCGCCATGACCCGGGCGGTCTACCGCACCGCCGAGCCCGGTATCGCCCTGCTCGACCCGATGGCCCGCCCCTGCGTGGCCACCGCGTTCCGCCTCTACGCCGCCATCCTCGACCGCATCGAAGCCGCCGACCACAACGTCTTCGCCACCCGCGCCACCGTCGGCCGCACCCGCAAACTCGGCGTCGCCCTCCCGGCCCTCACCCGCGCCTGGTGGTCGCGCCGCCCCACCCCTCGCCACACGGCACCCCCGCGCGCCCAGCATTGAGCTGGACCGATCCGAGACAGAGGGGGCGATGAGCGCACTGCCGGCGTGGCGACCGACCCCGAGATGCTCCTGATCACCGAACAGGGCTTCGACGCGCACTGAGGGCGCTCAACGCCCTGAGCCGGTCAGCGCCCCCGAGGCGGTGGCCTGGCGTCACCGCTCGGTCGTGCCGGGCCGCAGGCGCAGGGCCACCCAGGCGGCGATCAGCAGGATCGTCGCGGTGCCGGTGGCGGCGAGGTGGACGCCGGAGAGGAAGGCCTCGTGGACCGAGGTCAACATCGTCTCCGCGGTGGCCTGCGGCAGGCCGCGTGCGAATTCCGTAGCGGCGCCCAGGGATTCGCGTGCGGTGTCGGGCAGGTCGGGGAGCGAGCCACGGAAGATCGCCATCACGACGCTGCCGAGCAGGGCCACGCCGAGGGCGATGCCGGTCTCGTAGGCGGTTTCCGAGACCGCGGCGGCCGCGCCCGCGCGTTCCGGCGGGGCGGAGCTGACCACCAGATCCGACGACACCGTCAGCGCCACACCGACACCCGCGCCCACCCCGAGGAAGCCGAGGATGAACGGCAGGGTACTGGTCGCGGCGTCGGGGCCGAGCCGCAGGAACACCGCGGCTCCCGCGGCGGCCGTCACCAGCGCACCGCCCAGCACCGCGCCCGGCCGCCAGCGCTGCACCAGCCACGCCGCGGCCAGCGAGGCGACCACGCTGGCCGCCAGGCCGGGCAGCAACAGCAGACCGGCCTGCAACGGCGACCGGCCGAGCACCAGCTGCAGATACTGCGAGCCGAAGAACAGCACACCGGCGAGCGCGAAGACCGCCAGCAGGCTGGTCACGACCGCGACCCGGAACTGCGGCCGCGCGAACAGCGTGAGGTCCAGCATCGGTCGCGGCAGCCGCCGCTGCCTGCGCACGAACAGCACGGCGGCGAGCACGCCCACGGCGGCGGCCGACGCGAGGACCGGCCGCGGGCCGTGCGCGGCGGTTTCCTTGATCGCGTAGACGATCGGCACCAGGGCCAGCAGCGACAGCGCCGCGCTGGGCACGTCGAACCGGCCGGGTGACGGGTCGCGCGATTCCGGGATCAGCACCGGGCCGAGCATCAGCAGCACCAGCATGACCGGCAGGTTGACCAGGAACACCGAGCCCCACCAGTAGTGCTCGAGCAGCCAGCCGCCCAGTAGCGGACCGGCCGCCGCGCCGCCACCGGCCATCGCGCTCCACACCGCGATGGCGATGGTGCGCTGGCGCGGGTCGAGGAACATCGAGCGGATCAGGCCCAGTGTGGCGGGCATGAGGGTGGCGCCTGCGACACCTTGGAGCACGCGCGCGGCGATGAGCATCTCGGGCGAGACCGCCCAGGCCGCGACCGCGGAGGCCAGGCCGAAGCCGACCGCGCCGATGAGCAGCAGTTTGCGGCGGCCGATGCGGTCGCCGAGGTCGCCCATCACCACCAGCAGGCCGGCGAGCACGAACGAGTACACGTCGATGATCCACAGCAGCTGCGGGGTGGTGGGCGCGAGGTCGGCGCTGATCGCGGGGACCGCGAGGTCGAGCACCGTCGCGTCGATCGAGAGCAGCAGCAGGGCCAGGGCCAGCACGGCCAGACCCCACCATGCCCGCGCGGTCGCGCGCGGCGGCGGGCCGGGGGTGGTGGGCACGCCGGTGCTCGGGGTCGTGGTCTGGGGGTTCATCGATGTTCTCGACTTCCGTGACTTTCTCGACGTTGGTCGTCGTTGGTTTACCGTCCAGACGGTACAGTACACGACATGACCGTCCGGCCGGTATAGTCGGCGCCCGTGACGCCGAGCACCCGCGACCGGATCCTGAACGCGCTGGAGGCCCTGCTGCTGGAAAAGGGCATGTCACAGGTGACGTTGGAGAACGTCGCCGCGGCGGCGGGCGTTTCCAAAGGGGGCCTGCTCTACCACTTCAAGAGCAAGGACGCACTGCTGGCGGGACTGGTCCGCCGACTGGGGGAGCGCGCCGCGCACCAGATGGCCGACACCACGGCCAAGGGCGTCTCGATCGCCGAGTGGTACCTGCAGACGCCGAATCCCGACAACGTCGCCGACGCGGTGGAGATGGAGCTCTACCGTTCCATGCTGGCGACCATGCGCAGCGTCGACGCCAAGGACGACGCCGACGAGGTGCAGCGCGCGCTCGCCGACCTGATGGTCTCCTGGTCCGACGGCCTGGACGAGGAGATCGACGACCCGGTGCGCGCCGACATCATCCGGCTGGTCGGCGACGGCGTGTATCTGCGCGCGCTGCTGGGCATTCCGCCGATCGACCCGGAGCGCTACCGCCGGGTCGTCGAGCGGCTGCTGACCGGCGGTCAGGCTCCGACGTAGCTCGCCAGGTGCGTGCCGGTGAGGGTGGAACGATCGGCGACGAGGTCGGCGGGAGTGCCCTCGAAGACCACCCGGCCGCCGTCGTGGCCCGCGCCCGGGCCGAGGTCGATGATCCAGTCGGCGTGCGCCATCACGGCCTGGTGGTGTTCGATGACGATCACCGTCTTACCGGCATCCACCAGCCGGTCCAGCAGCCCGAGCAACTGCTCGACGTCGGCCAGGTGCAAGCCGGTGGTCGGCTCGTCGAGGATGTAGATCCCGCCCTTCTCCGCCATCTGGGTGGCCAGCTTGAGCCGCTGCCGCTCGCCGCCCGACAGCGTGGTCAGCGGCTGGCCCAGGGTCAGATAGCCCAAACCCACGTCGGCCATGCGCTGCAGGATCTTGTGCGCGGCGGGGGTGCGCGCCTCGCCGGAGCCGAAGAACTCCTCGGCTTCGGTCACCGGCATCGCCAGCACCTCGCTGATGTCGCGCCCGCCCAGCTTGTAGTCGAGCACCGACGCCTGGAACCGCTTGCCCTCGCACAGTTCACAGGTGGTGGCGACCCCGGCCATCATCGCCAGGTCGGTGTAGACCACGCCCGCGCCGTTGCAGGTCGGGCAGGCGCCCTCGGAATTGGCGCTGAACAGTGCCGGTTTCACGCCGTTGACCTTGGCGAAGGCCTTGCGGATCGGGTCGAGCAGCCCGGTGTAGGTGGCGGGGTTGGAACGGCGCGACCCCTTGATCGCGGTCTGGTCGACCACCACCACGCCCTCGCGCCCGGCGAGGTTGCCGTGGATGAGCGAGCTCTTGCCCGACCCGGCGACGCCGGTGACCACGGTGAGTACCCCAGTCGGCACGTCGACGTCGACGTCGCACAGGTTGTTCTGGTTCGCGCCGCGGATCTCCAGCGCGCCGGTGGAGGTGCGCACCGACTTCTTCAGCGAGGCGCGATAGCCGAGGTGGCGGCCGGTGAGGGTGTCCGAGGCGCGCAGCCCCACCACGTCACCCTCGTAGCAGATGGTGCCGCCCGCGGTGCCCGCCCCGGGACCGAGATCGACCACGTGGTCGGCGATGGTGATGGTCTCCGGCTTGTGCTCGACCACCAGCACCGTGTTGCCCTTGTCGCGCAACCGCAGCAGCAGCTCGTTCATGCGCTGGATGTCGTGCGGATGCAGGCCGATGGTCGGCTCGTCGAAGACGTAGGTCACGTCGGTGAGCGCCGAACCGAGGTGCCGGATCATCTTGGTGCGTTGCGCCTCACCGCCGGAGAGCGTGCCCGCGGGGCGGTCCAGTGACAGGTAGCCCAGGCCGATCTCGACGAACCCGTCCAGGGTGTGCTTGAGCGTGGTGAGCAACGGCGCCACCGAGGGCTCGTCGAGTCCGCGGACCCATTCGGCCAGATCGCTGATCTGCATGGCGCAGGCGTCGGCGATGTTGATGCCCTTGATCTTCGACGACCGCGCGCCCTCGTTGAGACGGGTGCCCTCGCACTCCGGGCAGGTGCGGAAGGTGATCGCCCGGTCGACGAACGCCCGGATGTGGGGCTGCATCGCCTCGCGGTCCTTGGACAGGAACGACTTCTGGATGCGCGGGATGAGGCCCTCGTAGGTGACGTTGACGTTGTCGACCTTGATCCGGGTGGGCTCCTTGTAGAGCAGATCGTTGAGTTCGCGCTTGGTGTACTTGCGGATCGGCTTGTTCGGGTCGAGGAAGCCCGAGCCCATGAAGATGCGCCCGTACCAGCCGTCCATGCTGTAGCCGGGGATGGTGAGCGCGCCCTCGGCCAGCGACTTGCTGTCGTCGTAGAGGGCGCTCAGATCGAAGTCGGAGACCTTGCCCATGCCCTCGCAGCGCGGGCACATGCCGCCGGTGATGGCGAAGTCGCGCCGTTCACGGATGGTCTGGCCGCCGCGCTGCAGGGTGACCGCGCCGGCGCCGCTGATCGAGGCGACGTTGAAGGAGAACGCCTGCGGCGAGCCGATGTGCGGCTCGCCCAGCCTGCTGAACAGGATGCGCAGCAGCGCGTTGGCGTCGGTCGCGGTGCCCACGGTGGAGCGGGCGTTCACGCCCATCCGCTCCTGATCGACGATGATCGCGGTGGTCAGCCCTTCCAGGAAGTCCACCTCGGGGCGGGCCAGTGTCGGCATGAAACCCTGCACGAACGCGCTGTAGGTCTCGTTGATCATCCGCTGCGACTCCGCGGCGATCGTTCCGAACACCAGCGAGCTCTTCCCCGACCCCGACACGCCGGTGAACACCGTGAGCCTGCGCTTGGGAATCTCGACGCTGACATCCTGGAGGTTGTTCTCGCGCGCGCCGTGCACGCGGATCAGATCGTGGCTGTCGGCGGCGTGCCGCGCGGTGGTCTCCGTCGTGGTCGGGGCCGTGGTCATCGGGTCTCCATCGGGTGCGATCGGAAGAGGGGGTCAGCGCAGTTGCTGGATACGGATCATGTTGCCCGCCGGATCCCGCAGGGCGAAGTCACGGACACCATAGGGCTGCTCGATGGGCTCCTGCACGATCTCGGCGTCACCGGCCTGCACCTTCTCGAACGCGGCGTCGAGATCATCGGTCGCCAGCAGGATGCTGGCGTAGGTGCCCTTGGCCATCATCTCGGTGATGGTGCGGCGCTCGTCGTCGGTGATGCCCGGGTCGGCGGCCGGTGGGTGCAGCACGATGTTGATGCCCGGCTGGGAGGGCGGGCCCACGGTGAGCCAGCGCATGCCGTCGTAACCCACGTCGTTGCGCAGCTCGAAGCCGAGGGTGTCGCGGTAGAAGGCGAGGGCGGCCTCGGCGTCGTCGTGCGGGAGGAACGAGGAGTGAATGGTGATGTCCATGCCGCTCACGCTAATCGCGCCGTCGCGGCCCGCGCTTCTCGATTCCTGACCGGTCTGACGACCTTCTTCGACTCGCACGAGGGCACCCCGGCCATCTCGTCGGCGGCCTCGCGCTTGTAGGCGCTCGGCGGCATGCCGACCAGTTCGGTGAACCGGGTGCTGAACGTGCCCAGCGAGGAACAGCCCACCGCGAAGCACACCTCGGTGACGCTGAGGTCGCCGCGCCGCAGCAGCGCCATCGCCCGCTCGATCCGGCGCGTCATCAGGTAGCTGTAGGGCGACTCGCCGTAGGCCTGGCGGAACTGCCTGCTCAGGTGCCCCGCCGACATGTGGACCGCCCTGGCCAGTGCCTCCACGTCCAGCGGTTGGGCGTACTCGCGGTCGATCCGGTCCCGCACCCGCCGCAGCCGGGCGAGGTCACGCAGATGCTGATCGTTAGCGGGTCTGCTCACGTGCCCGATCGTCGCACACGCGAGGCCGAATGGTCGAGCGTCCATCTCGGTGCGCTCAGTTCTCGGCGAACCGGCACCGGAGCGCCCCGCTGGGCGCGATCCGGCGCGCGCCGAGGCGGGCGGGGCGCCGGGATTCCTGGCCCGGCTGCCGGAGCACTCCGTCGAGGCGGTCGGCTCAGCCCGGATCGGCGGCCGTGCGGGCCGACTCGATGCGTGCCGCGCAGGCCGCGAGGGTCTCGGACGCGCCGGAGGGCGGGGCCTCCCGCCGCCAGATGGCGCGGAAGCGGCGGGTGAGGACGGCGGCGTCGGCGACCGGGACCTCGACGACGCGGCCCGCCGCCAGTTCGGGTGCGGCGATGAGGGCACTGAGCACGGCGGGCGCCAAGCCGGTGCGCACCGCTTCCAGAATCGCGACGGCCGAACCCAATTCGGCGGCCGGGGGAGCGGGCCGGCAGTGCGCGGCGAGGATCTCCCACACGGTGTCGCGGGTGCCCGAGCCCGGCTCGCGCCACAGCAGCGGCGTCGCGGCCAGCTCGCGCAGGCCGAGCGGGCGGGCGCGGCGCGCCCACGGGTGCTCCGGTCCGACGATCACCAGCAGGTGGTCGGCGCCGAGCACCCGGTCGGCGAGCCCGACGGGCGGATGCGGGCCCTCCACGAAGCCGATGTCGGCCGAGCCGTCGCGCACCATCGCCTCGACCTGCCGGCTGTTGCCGACCTCGAGCGCCACCGTCACGTCCGGGCGCACCGCCCGCAGCGCCGCCAGCCACTGCGGAACCCGATGGTCGGCAATGGTTTTCGAGGAGGCGACCCGCACGCGCGGGGCGTGGTCGCCCGAGAGCGCGGTGAGGGTGTCGGTGAACGAGCGGGCCGCGGCGAGCACCTCGCGCGCCTGCTCGACCGCGACCCGGCCCGCCTCGGTGAGCACCGAGCCGGTCGGCCCGCGGTCGAGCAGCCGCAGCCGCAGCCGCCGTTCCAGCGCGCTGATCCGCATGCTCGCCGCGGGCTGACTGATGCCGTGCCTGCGCGCGGCCGCGCCGAGGCTGCCGGTGTCGGCGACCGACACCAGCAGGTCGAGCACGGCCAGGTCGGGTGTCCCCGGCGGCAGGGTCATAACCGCAGTTTATGGGGTCAGACGAAGTTGCCCGCTACCGGTCCGGGCCGCACGCGAGGAACGTCGACGGGGTGAACACCCTGCGCCCCGCCGTCCCCGGTCTCCTGCTCGCCGCCGTTCTCGCCACCGTGGCCACCGTCGTCGGGCGGCTCGTGCCGGTCGCGGGCGCGCCGGTCACCGCCTTGGCCGCGGGTGCGCTGACCGGTGTCGCCGCGCGCCGGGCGGTCGCCGACGACGGCCGCTTCGGCCCCGGCCTCGACCTGACCCGGCAGCGGGTGCTCGGGATCGCCATCGTGTTGCTGGGGCTCGGGCTGCCGCTGGACGCGGTGCTCACCGTCGGGCGGGAGACCGCCGTCGTGCTGCTGGGCACCCTGGTGGCCGGGGCGGTGGCCGCGCTCGTGGTCGGGCGGCTGCTCGCCCTGCATCGCGAGTCGGGCATCCTCATCGCGGCCGGAACCACGATCTGCGGCGCCTCGGCCATCGCCGCGGTCACCGCCGTCATCAAGCCCAGCCGGGACCGGGTCGCCTACGCGCTGGGCACCATCTTCGTGTTCAACATCCTGGCCGTGCTGGTCTACCCGCCGGTGGGCCACGCGCTCGGCCTCTCCGAGGAGGCGTTCGGGCTGTGGGCGGGTACCGCCATCAACGACACCTCCTCGGTGCTGGCGGCCGGGGTCGCCTTCGGCCCGGTCGCGGCGTCCTTCGCGGTGATCGTGAAGCTGGTCCGCAGCCTGATGATCGTCCCGCTGTGCGTCGGCCTGCACCTGGCGGGCCGCCGCGGCGCCGGGCGGGAGGCCGCCGAGCCCACCCCGCTGTGGCGCACCATCCCGCTGTTCGTCGTGCTGTTCCTCGCCGCCTCCGTCGTCGCCGGACTCGGGGTGCTGCCGTCCGCCTGGACGGCGGGCCTCACCCACCTCAGCGGCTGGCTGGTCGCCGCCGTCCTCGCCGCCGTCGGTGCCGGGCTGGACTGGCGCCGACTGGCCGCCACCGGCCCGCGTCCGCTGGTCTACGGCGGGATCCTCGGCCTCGTGCTGGCCGGCTCCGCCCTGGCACTGCAGGCCGCGACCGGCTGGCTGTGACCGGCCACCGGGCAATCGGGCATCTTTTGACGGAAACGGGGAATTCGGACACCGAGGCCCGTGGCGGAATTATCCTGTCGCCACCGAACCCGAGTCGGGGCGAGGGACCGCCGGGCGGGGCGGTCGGCGAGGAGGTCGCGATGCGCATTTCGGGACGCGCGGTGTGGCAGCAGCTGGTGCGCGGTTTCCTGTTGTACGGGGCGGGGGTCGGTGGATCGTTGCCGTGCTACGAGGAATGGCTGCGGCGCTCCGCGGAGGCCGAAGCCGCGGCGGCGCACTGGGATTGGTCCATCCCGCACCGCTGGTACGACATGGCCCACGGCCGCTGACGCGGCAGCTCAGCCGCCGCCGTCCGGCGCGGCGGACAATCCGGTGGTGGGCGCGGCAGGGCGAGCCGCCTCGGCGACGCCGGGGATGCCGTCCTCCACCACCCAGGTCGACCGCGTGTGCACCGGCGCGCCACGGCGCTGGACGAACGGCACCACCCGGAAGTCGTTGCGCCACACGCGGTGGTCGAGTTCGACCCGGACATAGCCGCGCTGGGAGTTGAAGAACTTCAGATCCGGGTTGGCCGCCAGCAGCCGACGGCCGGTGTCGGTGACGTCGGCGCCGTCGCCCCCGGTGGTGATCGAGGTGCCGGTGAATTCGGCGGCCAC
Organism: Nocardia farcinica; assembly: GCF_001182745.1. Classification (NCBI taxonomy): domain Bacteria; kingdom Bacillati; phylum Actinomycetota; class Actinomycetes; order Mycobacteriales; family Nocardiaceae; genus Nocardia; species Nocardia farcinica. The sequence continues at coordinate 2,193,543 of NZ_LN868939.1, forward strand.
CACCGGCGACTGCGGGTCGGCGTGGTCGCGGCGCAGGTCGGCGGCATGGTTCTGGTGCCGGTCGCCGGTGATGACGACCAGGTTGCGCACCCCGCGATCGGCGGCGGTCCCCAGGATCAGGTTGCGGTCGGCGACGTAGCCGTCCCAGGAGTCGGTGGACACCGTCAGCCCCGGCCCCGGATCCACGTCCATCTGGCTCATCCCCACCTGGTTGCCGAGGATCTGCCAGCGGGCGGGCGAGCTGACCAGCCCCGCCAGCAGCCAATCCCGTTGCCGCGCACCGAGAATGGTGCGGTCGGTGGCGAAGCGCTCGGGGCAGTCGGCGGTCACGTTCTCGCTGCAGACCTGCACGTCACGGTACTGACGGGTGTCGAGCATGGTCAGTTCGGCCAGGTCACCCCAGCCGAACCGGCGATGCAGCAGCATCGACGGACCGTCCGGCAGCTGCGCCGACCGCAGCGGCTGATGCTCGTACATGGCCTGGAACGCGGCCGCCTTGCGCCCGCGGAACAACGGCGGCAACCGGTAGATGTCCACGCCGAGGCCGGGATGGTCGGCGGCCCAGTTGTTGTCGACCTCGTGGTCGTCGAAGGTGACGATCCACGGGAAGGCGGCGTGCGCGTCACGCAGCGGCTGCTCGGCCTTGTACTGGGCATAGCGCAACCGATACCCCGGCAGATCCACCGACTCGCCGCGTTCCAGGGTGCGCGGATCCTCCAGCCTGCCGTGGCGCCAGCTGCTCTCGTAGATGTAGTCACCCAGATGCACGACCAGCTCGAGATCCTCGGCGCGCAGATGCTCGTAGGCGGTGTAATACCCCGAACTCCACGACTGACAGGACGCGTAGGCGAAACGCAGGCGCTCGACGGCCTGGCCGAGGGCGGGCGCGGTGCGGGTGCGGCCCACCGGAGAGATCACCGAACCCGCCCGGAACCGGTAGAAATACCAGCGGTCGGGCTCGAGCCCGCGCACCTCGGGATGCACCGAATGGGCCAGCTCGCGGGTCGCCACCGCGGTGCCGCGTTGCACCACCGAGCGGAACTGCTCGTCGTGGGCGACCTCGTAGTCCACCGAGACCGGCGCGTTCATCATCCCGCCGTGCCCGTCGGGCGCGAAGGGGTCCGGCGCCAGCCGCGTCCACAGCACCACCCCGTCGGGGGCCGGATCACCGGAGGCGATACCCAGCGTGAACGGGTCGTCCGACCAGCGCGGCACCCGGAACCGGCCGCTGCTCGCCGCCGCGGTGCCCACCAGCACGGCGGCCGACCCGGCGGCGGCGACGCGGAGCAGATTCCGGCGGGGCAGGTTCCGGCGGGGCAGAGCCATACCCCACACGGTACGGCACCGGAGCCGAGTTCTCCGGTTGAGCGGTAGCGGATGCCGCTGACCCGCTCAGGCTGTGCCGTTCTTCGCCTGAGCGGGGCGGCCTGCGTGGTGACGCTGCGCTACCGCCTCCGGCCGCTGACCCGCTCAGGCGCCTTGCAAACGGATCTCGCTGGTCAGGAGTTCGGCCAGTTCGGCGAGGGCGGTGGCGTCGGGGTCGCGGCCCGCGCGTTGGAGCACGTCGGATTTGGTGGCGATGACCAGCCCGTGCTCGGCACGGTCGGTGTCGGGGACGAGCGTCACCCGGCCATCCTCCAGGACGAGCCGGGCGTCGGAGCCGTGCGAATGCAGCAGTTCCCGCAGGTCGTCGCCGGTGACGGTGGTGTGCGCGGCCGTGGCGTCAGGCCGGGATGTCTGTCCGGTCGAGTTGTCGTCCATGGGTCTCGGGTGCCCGGCTCGCCCCGCCGGAAACACCGTGCGCGCCGAGCGGCGGCGCGGGCGCGGCGGGCAGCAGGTCCGTCCACAGGGCCCGGTCGATCAGCGCGGCCACGTCGATGTGGCGCAGCTCCCGCACGGCCGGGCTGTCGAACACCTCCGCGGCGACCCGGCGCACCCGGTCGGCCACCAGCCGCTCCACCCGGCCGAGCCGCCCGAGCAGGCCCGCGACGGTATCGGCGGGATGCAACCGGGCCCGCACGTCCGACCGCCCGATCTCGGCGATCCGCACCGCCAGCGCGCACCGCCCCGCAGGCTCCAGGGCGATCGTGGTCCGCACCGCGACGGCGCCGCTGAACACCACGGTGCGACCGGGGATCCGCACCCGCACATGCAGCAGCATCGGAAGGAACATGGCGAATTCCCAGTCCCGCTCCGGCACCGCGGTCAACCGGACCGGCCACGGCCGCGCGACCGCCGTGGCCGAGACCAGCCCGCCCGGACCGACCGGCAGCGGTCCCACCTCGATGCGATCACCGACGATGCGATCCACCAGCGCCGCGATCCGGTCGGGTCCGGTCACCGTCGCCAGCACCGTGTCGGCGAACTGCGCCCGAGCGCGCCGCGCGTCGGCGGGACGTTCGATCCCGTGTGCCATGCCACACCTCCGTTCGAAGGTCGCATACCCACCGAGAGCCCGGTCATGCCATCGAACCTCCTGCGTATCCGGGGTATTGGCGGGTCGCGATCCAGAGTGTCTGCGCCGCAGCGGCATTCACCGCATTTCGGACTTCTTCGATTCCGCCGATTGAGCGCCGCAGAGCCGGGTAGGCCTCGGATGTGACCGCGACAGTGGTCGCGACGCAAGGAAGACCGATCACCGAAGGAGGATTGGACCATGGCTGATCCGAACAACGCCGGTCAGTTCGGCAACCGTTCCGACACCGCGGAGCAGGCGCGCCGCGGCGGCCAGGCCAGCACCGGTAGCTTCGGCGACCGCAACTCGGCGGACCCCCGTGAGGCGGGCCGCAAGGGTGCGCAGGCACAGCCCACCGAGGCCAAGATCCGAGGCGGCGAACACAGCCGCAGCGGCGGCAACTGACCTTCAGTGACGGATACGAGCGCCGGGTGGCACGCGCCGCCCGGCGCTCGTCGCTCTCTCATCGGGGAGGGCACGCCGCGCGGCGGCGGGAGCATACTTGGATGCGTGATGGCTATGGACGAAATGACCCCGGAGACCGCGGCGAGCGTGATCGCCAAGGTCGTGGGTGCCGGTCGTCCGCAAACGACGGGCACCTTCCGATTCCGCTACGCGGACCAGCGCTGGGAGTGGTCCGACGAGGTCGCCGTCCTGCACGGCTACGCGCCCGGCAGCGTCACGCCGACCACCGAGCTGCTGCTCTCGCACAAGCATCCCGAAGACCGCGAACAGGTCGCGGGCACCATCGACAACGCGGTGCGCCGCGCCGAGCCGTTCTGTAGCCGTCACCGCATCATCGACACCTCCGGCCGGGTCCGTGAGGTGATCGTGCTCGGCGACGCCATGACCGACGACGCGGGCAACACCGTCGGCACCACCGGCTACTACATCGACCTCACCGAAGCCATGAACGCCGAGCGCCGCGAGGTGCTCGACGAGACCCTGCCGGAGCTGGTGCGCTCCCGCGCGGTCATCGAACAGGCCAAAGGCGTGCTGATGCGCATGTACCGCATCAACGCCGATCAGGCGTTCCGGGTGCTGCAATGGCGTTCCCAGGAGACCAACGTCAAACTCCGCACGCTCGCCGAGCGCCTCATCGCCGAGCTCGACACCCTGCCCCCGGTGACCCCGGAGACCCAGACGGCGTTCGACCACCTGCTGTTGACCCTGCACGACCGCATGCCGGAGCAGAACTGACCGACCGGCCGGTGTGGCCGAGATCGCTGTTCTGGTTGGCGGCGCGCCCGCTGGGTAAGCCCGATCGTGACACGGACCGACGACCGGAAAGGCATGAGCGATGCCCCAGCCAATCACCAGCACCCTCGATTCCGAGCAGCAGCGCATCGCGGGTGAGGCGTTGCGCAACACGGTGGTGGACCTGATCGACCTGTCGCTGATCGCCAAGCAGGCGCACTGGAACGTGATCGGCCAGAACTTCCGTTCCGTGCACCTGGCGCTGGACGAACTGGTCACCGCCGCCCGCGACTTCACCGACGCGGCCGCCGAGCGGGCCACCGCCGTCGGTGTCAGCCCGGACGGCCGCGCCGCGACGGTGGCGCAGAACTCGGGCGCCACCGGCATCGGCGACGGCTGGCTCGAGGACCGCGCCGTCATCGAGACCATCGTGGAGAACCTGTCCGCGGTGATCGCGCGGCTGCGCGAGCGGATCGACGCCACCGAGAAGGCCGACCCGGTGACCCAGGATCTGTTCATCGAGATCGCGGCCCGCCTGGAACAGCTGCACTGGATGTGGCAGGCCCAGGTGGCCTCGGCCTGACGGCCGGGCCGCGTGGATTCGCACGGTAGCCGCGGAGGACTGTTGCCGGGCAGCGGAATGGTGCGCTGGCGGCGCACCCGGTACGGCGAGTGCACGGTGCTCCGGCCGGCGGGCGTGCTGGACGTCGAGTCGTATCGCCGCTTCGGCGACGACCTGGTCAAATTCGCGGTGGAGGAGCCGCGTGCGCTGATCGTCGCGCTGGACGACCTGGTGCTGGGCGGTAGTTCGATGCTCACCGCGTTCTCCGCCGCCCGGGCGCGGGTCCGCGAGTGGCCGGGCGTACCGATCCTGTTGGTGGTCGCCGAGGAGGCGGACCGGCGGGCGGTGCGCGCGGCCCTGCCGCAGACCGTGCCGGTGGTCGGCAGAGTGCCCGCCGCCGCGCAGGCCGTCGAACCGCCGTCCCGGCAGCGCAGCGAGCGGCTCGCCTTGTATCCGGACATCGCCTCGCCCGGCCGGGCGAGGCGGTTCCTGCGCGAGCTGTGCCGGGCGTGGGGTGTCGAGCACGCCGAGGCCGACGCCGAACTGGTGGTCACCGAGTTGGTGGAGAACGCGCTGGTGCACGGCCGCGGCGACCTCGACCTGCGGGTGGAACTGCGGCCGGACGCGCTGACCGTCGCGGTGGCCGACGCCGATCCGCACGCCGCCGTGCTGCGGGAGGCACCGCCGGGCCGGATGCGCAGGCACGGCCTGCACGCCGTCGCCGCGATCGCGCGCGCGTGGGGGTGTGCGCCGCGCTGGCCGTCCGGGAAGGTGGTGTGGGCCTCGCTGCCGATCGCGGTCGCGCCCGGCCTGCTGCGCAAGCGCTGAGCGCCGCCGTACCCGACCGGGTTTTGGGTCCCGGTCCCAGTGGTCCGGTGCCCGCCCTGGTAACCGGCACAATCTTTGCCCCGCCGGGTTCCGCGCACCGGCGGCGGTGTCGTTCACTCGAGGTGGTCGACTCGGGGTCTGGTGGTCAGCGGTCCGGGGCTCGGGAATCGGGCCGGAGGACGGTCGGCGCGGGACTGACGGGGAAAGCGAGGTGCACGGTGATCGGATCGGGTTCGGGGACCAGGCGCGGCGCCACCGCGGTGCTGATCGCGCTCGCCCTGCTCCTCGCCGGAGCGGCCCCCGCGGCGGCCGCCCCGGCCAGCGGCGGACAGCAGTCGCTCGCCCGCATCACCGAGATCCGGCCGGAGAACGACCGCCTGCTCGATCTCGAGATCCACTCGCCGGCGATGGACAGCACCACCAGGGTGCTGCTGTTGCGCGCCCCCGATCCCGACCGCCCGGCACCCACGCTCTACCTGCTCAACGGCGCCTCCGGCCACGTCGACGGCAGCTGGCACGACCGCACCGACTACCAGCGGTTCTTCGCCGACAAACAGGTCAACGTGGTGATCCCGCTCGGCGGCGCGGGCAGCTACTTCACCGACTGGCGCGCCGAGGACCCGGTGCTGGGCAGGCAGCGCTGGGCGACCTTCCTCACCGAGGAGTTGCCCCCGCTGCTCGACGAGCACTTCCACGGCTCGGGTGCCAACGCCGTCGCCGGCGTCTCGATGTCGGGCACGTCGGTGTTCCAGCTCGCGCTCGCCGCGCCCGGGCTCTACCGGGCGATCGGGTCGTTCAGCGGCTGCGTACGCACCAGCGATCCGCAGGGGCAGGTGATGGTCAACGCGGTCGTCGCGTCGCACCGCGGCAACCCGGTCAACATGTGGGGCCCGCCCACCGACCCCACCTGGCGCGCCAACGACCCCTACCTGCACGCCGACCGCCTGCGCGGCACCGCCATCTACATCTCCAGCGGCTCCGGCCTGCCCGGCCCGCTCGACAACCCCGCCGCCGTCGGCGGCGATCCGATGCAGCTGGGCTACCAGTTGCTCTTCGGCGCACCGCTGGAGGCGGTGACCGGCATGTGCACCCGGCAGTTGCGGGATCGCCTGCAGGAACTGCGCATCCCGGCAACCGTCGACCTGCGCCCCACCGGCACGCACGCCTGGGGCTACTGGCAGGAGGACCTGCACAAGGCGTGGCCGATGTTCGAGGCGGCGCTGAGCGAGTGAGCGGGCGGTCTGCCCACAGTTAGCTGGCCGGTGCGCCGGGTATTCCCGGCGCATGAAACACTTCCGTCGGTGGGGCGCGGTCTACGTGCTCGTCCTGCTGTTCCTGGGCTCCTGGCTGGGGCAGTTCTTCACCCAGCTCGCGGAGTTCCGCAGCGAGCAGCAGGAGCACGGGCAGCCGTTCCTGTGGAACGACTACTGGGCCTCGTTCTTCGCCAGCACCTTCGAGAACTGGCAGAGCGAGTGGCTGCAACTGGTCTTCCAGGCGGTGCTGCTGCTCGGCGCCAAGCATTGGCTGTTCCGCGTCGACGCCGAGGATCTGGAGCGGATCGAACGCAAGGTCGACCAGATGCACAGTGCCCTGGGACGTTTGGAGGCCCGGGCACCCCAGCCGTGAGGCCGGCTAGCCGAACAGCCCGCCCAGCATGCCGCCGGACTGCCCGGCCTCCTGACCGCCGCCGGTGCCACCGAGCATGCCGCCGGGCGGCAACTCCGAGGGCTGAACGATGACGAATCCGCGCCCGCTGAACGACAACGTCATCCCTTCACCGGTGCTGCGGCCCATCAGCCTGCCCAGGCCGAACGAGTCGTTGCGCTTGATCCCGGTCTGCAGGCTCGACGACCACGCCACCGCGGCCTGCGGATCGGCGTAGGTGGGCTGGTCCACGTTCAGCACCACCGGCGAGCCGTGGGTGGTGATCGCGATCCGGCCGCGCCCGGTGAAGACACAGTTGAACAGGCCCGCGTTGCTGGCGAAACCGGCCGCGCCCTGCACCATCTTGATGTCGTAGCGCAGGGTCGGATCGAAGGCGAGCACGTTCGCTCCGTTGATGGTGAGCCCGTCGGTGCCGTCGAGGTCGATCAGGTGCACGTCGGCGGCGCCGTTGGCCAGGAACAGGTCGCCGCGACCGCTCACCTTCATCAACGGCACGCCCTCGCCGGTGAGCCGCTGCTGGATGGCGCGGCCGATCCCGCCCGACCCGAGCGCCTGGAACTGGAGTTCGCCCTGGTAGGCGACCATCGACCCGGCCCGGGCCATGACCTCGCCCTGCACCCCCACCTTGATCATCTTGCCGCCCTGCTTCTGGATACCGAGGCCGTTGACCTCGGCATGGCGGGGGTCGAAAAGATCGCTCTGCATCGGCAGCGCTCCTTGCTGGGGTGCGAAGGGGGGAGTGTGCGCGGGTACGGGTGGACGGCCGGGACCGCCCGCTGGTGGCGGGTAGCCCGGATGCGGTGCGCCGGGCGGTGGCTGCCCCGGGAGGTGCGGCGGCGGATAGGCCGGGGGCATCTGCTGCCCGCCGGGAGCGCCGGGCGGTGGATGGCCGGCGGCGGGTGGATGGGGTGGGGCCGCGGGGTATCCGGTGGCGGGTGCGGGCGGGGCGGAACCCGGTGGGGGAGCGGGATATCCGCCGCCGCCCGGTGCCGGCGCGGGGCTCGGCGGCGTCGGGCTCGGCGCCGGCTGCTCGTCCGCGGGGTCGTCGAGGTTCACCCCGTAGGCGGTCGCGATGCCCGCGAGCCCGTTGTCGTATCCCTGGCCGACGGCGCGGACCTTCCAGCCGGGTCCGCGACGGTAGATCTCCACGCAGACGACCGCGGTTTCGGTGGTGAGCCCGGCGATCGGGAAAGTCAGTGTGCCCGAATCGGATCCGATGGTGACGGTGAGCCCGCCCGCCGCCGCGAGCGTGGGCGGGCCGCTGCCGTCGAGGCTGGCGGTGACGACCACGGTCTGCACGTCGGCGGGCAACGCCGAGGTCACCACGTCCACCACGTCGGGCGCGCCGCGGCCGTGCCGGTAGGTGACGCCCGGCCCGGCGGGCTGGTTGAAGAACACGAAATCGGCGTCCGAACGGACCTTGCCCGCCGAATTCAACAGCAGCGCCGACACATCCAGCGGTGCGTTACCCGCGACGGTGACCGTCAGCCGGTCGGCGGGGGCGGGCCGGTTCTCCCCGCGCGCGAGCACCGTCACGACGTACTCCCCGCGGCACCGGGCGATGACATCCAACTCACGGATCAAGTCTGGCGCGGATGCCGGTTCCGCGCCAACCCGCCGATGGTTGACCCGCCCTCCGCGCCGGGGCAAGGTGGGGCGATGAGCAGCGACGAGGAGCGCGCCGGCGTCGGGATGACCAATCTGGACCAACCGCTGTTCGACGGCGCGCAGGCCACCAAGCGCGACCTCGTCGACTACCTGGAGGCCGTCGCCGACCAACTGGTCGGGCAGCTGCGGGACCGTCCGCTGTCGGTGGTGCGGGTCCGGCCGGGCCAGGAGAGGTTCATGCAGAAGAACCTCCCGAAGTACGCCCCGGAGTGGGTGCCGCGGGTCACCACCTGGGCGGCCAGCGCCCAGCGCACGATCACCTACCCGGTCTGCCAGGACCTGCGCACCCTGCTCTGGTTCGGCAATCAGCGCGCGGTCGAATACCACCCGACCCTGCTCACCACCGACCCCGAGGTCGGCCAGACCCACCTGGTCCTCGACCTGGATCCCTCGCCCGGCCAGACCTTCCGCCACGCCGTCCTCGCCGCCCAGCTCATCCGCACCGCCCTGGCGGCCGACGGCCTGTCCGCGGCGGTGAAGACCAGCGGGGCCAAGGGCGTGCACGTGTTCGTCCCGCTCCGGCCCGGCATCCCGCTCGAGGACGCGGCCGCCGCCACCCGCGCCGTGGCGGCCCGTGCCGAACGCCTCGACCCGGCGCTCGCCACCACCGCGTTCATCCGCGACGACCGGGAGGGCAAGGTCTTCCTCGACGCCACCCGCTCCGGCGGCGCGACCGTGGTCGCCACCTACAGCCCGCGCATCCGCCCCGGCGTCCCGGTGTCCTTCCCGGTCACCTGGGACGAGCTGCCCGACATCACCCCGACCGACTTCACCATCGACACGGTGCCCGGCCTGCTCGGCGACCGGGACCCGTGGACCGCCCGCATGCCCGCACCGCAGTCCCTTCCCGCCGACCTCGTCGAGGAGGGGCACACCATTCCGGTCGCGCGTGTCCAGGCGATGCACGAAGGCAAACGCCGGGCGCGAGCGCGGCGCGAAGGCTGAGTTCCGGACACCGCGTGATCGCGGACCGTCGCCGTGCTCACCCGGCGACCCAGGACAGCAGCCGTCCCCGGGACCAGCAGCGGCCGAGGCTTTCGGCGTGCAGGGTGCCGTGGCCGAAGACGGCCAGGCCGAGGATGCTGTGGCCGGAGGCGTGGCGGTCGCCGAAGGTGGGGACGGCGGGGGCGACGCCGACGCCCTCGGCCGACACCCAGGCGACGGGCCGGTGGGTGGCGGCGGCGTCGAGGCGGTGCAGGAATCGCAGCCGGTCGTCGCGGGCGAGGCGGGCCAGCGACCACGTGGTCGTGACGACGGGCAGGGTGCCGGGCGGCACGCGGGAGAGCGCGTCGGGCAGCAGGTCGACGGGGTCGCCGTGCAGCAGGAGGGGAGGGGCGGCAGTGGTCAGGGCGAGCTGCGCGTCCAGTTCGGCGGCCCGTTCGGTTCGGTCCGGCGGCAGGCAGGCGCGCACCCAGCGCGCGTTCTCCGGGACGGTCACGTCCAGCGGGTCGGCGTCGATCCCGATCCGGGCGACGACCTCGGGGATCGGCAGGGACGGGAGCGTTCCGTCGCCGACGACGGTCGCGCGCTGTCGCACGGGCGAGGCCGGGTCACCCAGGAATTGCCCGGTGCTGTAGGAGATTCCGGCGCGGTCGACGCTCAGGTCGAACCCGGATCCGGCGCCGACGCCGATCAAGGCCACCGACTCGGCGCCCACCCGGTGGGCCGCCGCGGCGACGGCCGGATACAGCACGGCATGCCGTCCGATCTCCGTGGACCGCACCCGCGGGTGCGCGGCGAGCGAGACGACCCGGTCGGCCGCGCTCAGCAGCGTGTCGATCGCGGCGGACGCGGCACCGTCGCCGTCCGCCGCCGCGAAGGCCGCGGCCAGCGCGGGCGCCTGCCCGGCGAGCGCGAGCTCGTGCAGGACGGCCAGCACGAACGCCGGGCGCCGCCGGCGCGCCGGCGCCTTCCCGAGCGCGCGCATCGCCGCGGCGGATTCGCTCAGCGCGACGGCGACGCGGGCGTACAGCGGGGACGACCCGGCCATCATCGTCTCGCCGAATCGGCGATAGGTCTCGGCGAGCGTGCGGTCGCTGTCCCGGGTGTTCCGGCGGGGCGGCGGCGAGGTGGCCGGTGCGTCACTCGATGAGGAAGGGGGTGTTGGCCTGGGCATCTCTCGAGGCATATGAGTAGATCGTAACGTTGAAACTTCTATGCAAACCTGAGCGTTGATAGCCGAAATAATCAGCCGATAAGTCTCAAAACGCGGAGCGGGTCCGCGACGGCCGGGAACGAGGGGTGCGATCACCGCTCGTCCCGGTCGGCCGAGTCGCCGGCGCCGCGCGGCAACCCGCGCTCCGGTGCGACCGAGCCCGCCCGGTCCGGCCGGGTGTCCGCACCGGTTCGGCGGTCCGAGGTCGTTAGCCTGGGGAGATCGGCTGCGACCCGGGAGGACACGCATGAGCATCGACGGTGATTCGGTGAGGCGGGAGGATGCGGTGGGGCGGCAGGTAGCGGCGGGGCGGGCATGAGCGTCTCGGCGCCGGTGTGGGCGGCCACCCTCGTGCTGATCGTGGCGTTGATCGGCTACGACTACTTCTTCCACGTCCGCAAGGCGCACACCCCGACGTTGCGCGAGGCGGCGGTGTGGTCGGCGCTCTACATCGGCATCGCGGTGCTGTTCGGCCTGGCGGTGCTGGTCTTCGGCGGCAGCGCCATGGGGGTGGAGTACTTCGCGGGCTACATCACCGAGAAGGCGCTCTCGGTGGACAACCTGTTCGTCTTCCTGATCATCATGACCAGCTTCGCGGTGCCGCGCGCCGACCAGCAGAAGGTGCTGCTGTTCGGGATCGTGTTCTCCATCTTCGCCCGCACCGCGCTGATCCTGGTCGGCGCGACCCTGATCAACCGGTTCGCCTGGGTGTTCTATCTCTTCGGCCTCATCCTGCTGCTGACCGCGGGCAACATGCTCCGGCCCGAGGGACAGGACAGCCATTCCGGCGACAACATCGTGGTGCGCCTGGCCCGCCGGTTCCTGCGCACCAGCCCGCATTACGACGGCGACAAGCTGTTCACCGTGGAGAACGGCCGCCGCGTGCTGACCCCCATGCTGCTGGTGATGGTCGCGATCGGCGGCACCGACATCCTGTTCGCGCTCGACTCCATCCCCGCGATCTTCGGCCTCACCCAGAGCACCTACATCGTGTTCACCGCCACGGTGTTCTCCCTGCTCGGCCTGCGCCAGCTCTACTTCCTGCTCGACGGCCTGCTCGACCGCCTGATCTATCTCAGCTACGGTCTCGCCGCGATCCTCGGATTCATCGGCGTGAAACTGATCCTGCACGCACTGCACGAGAACAACGTGCCGTTCGTCAACGAAGGCGAACCGGTGCCCGTCGTGGAGATCTCGACGGGCCTGTCGCTGAGCGTGATCGTCGGCGTGCTGATCCTCACCGTCGTCGCCTCGCTCGTCAGCCCCGCCGGCAAGGCGCAGACCGCGGTGAACAACGCGCGCCGCTTCGCCCTCCAGTACCTGAGCACCACCTACGAGACCGACCTGGACCGGCGGGAAGTGTTGTACGCCAAGGTGGTCCGGGAAGCGGCCAACATCCGCCTGCTGCCCGAGAAATACCGGCGGCGCATCCGCGAGGAACGCGAACTGCTCGAACTGCTCGACGACGCAAAGCAGGTGCACGAGGAGCGCGTGGCCGCCGCAGCGCAGGGGCGCACGCCCGAGCGGTGAGCTGCCCGGTCACATCCGACAACCCATTCAGGGAGAATATGTGGACATGGGTGAGACGATCGCGGGGCTTGTTGTCTGGGATGTCGACGGCACTCTGATTCCCGCGGATCTGCGGTGGTTGAGGCGGGCTGTGGCACGCACCTACCACTTGGAAGAGTCGGAGGTCGTGTTCCCCGCATCGCGCGTTCACGGCTACACCGACGAGTCGATCGTCATCGACACGGCCATCGCCTCCGGAGTCGCCGAGGTGGCGGCGGAACAAGGTTTCGGTCGGTACCCCGATGTGCTCATGGATGTCATGGTCCGGGGCGAGGCGGAACTCGCCCGTGAGCAGGCCGCATACCCCGGCGCCGCCGACACCATCGCGGTCCTCGCAAAGAACGGGTTCGTCCAGACCGTCCTCACCGGCAACTTGCGTGTCTCGGCCGAACTCAAGCTCAGGGTGGCGGGTCTCGGTGCCGACCTCGATCTGAACCTCGGTGCTTTCGGTTCGGATGCGCGCGAGCGGTTCGACCTGCCCGCGTTCGTTGTCGATCGATTTCAGGCACGGTTCGGCCATCCGCTCGACCGGGGACGAACCGTGATCATCGGCGACGCGCCGAACGACATCGCTACCGCACGCCACGCAGGCTTCGGGGTTGTCGCGGTAGCGCACAGAATGTCAGTCGATGAGCTGGCGCAGCATTCACCCGATGCGATTGTCAACAGCCTGGAGCCCGATGCAGTGCTGTCGGCTATCCGGGTAGCGATGGAGCCGACCAGGAGTCGTTGATGCCGGCGACCCGTTCCCGCATCGCGAGCACGGGCCGTTCATCCTGCCACGGGGCCAACCGTTCGATCGCTCTCTGCGCCCGCTCGATTCCACGGTGATTACCGATGGCAGCCAGCTCGTCGTACGTGTCGGCGAGAATCCGGCAACCCTCTTCCAGCTCACCGGACAACGCATAGGCGCTGGCAAGATCCACCCGTGCGGCGAGATCGACATTCGGACTGTCTCTTGCCGAGGCGTCCAACGCTTCCGTGAGCGCAGCGATCGCCCGCTTCGGCTGGCCGAGAAGCAGTTGGCATGTACCGACGTAGACCCGGATTCGTGTCGTGGTCCAATCGCTGAACAACCCCGTCAGATCGGTCTCGTCGAGCTCCTCGGCGGCCCGCTGGGCGCGGCGAAGCGCGTCCTCGCATTCATTCCGCAGTTCCAGCACTGCATAGGCTTGCGCTTGCTCGGCGCCGACCCGCGCTCGCGCGGCAGGTGGCAGGAGATCGGCGACCGTAGCCGCCTCCTTCAACATTCAAAGCCCGATTACGACGTCGCCATCGGATCCGATCAACGTCGCAGCATCGGAGCGCAAGTTGCTTTCGAATATCCGCGCCACCGCACCCATGGTTCTGTCTTGTAGCCGATCCGCGAGCTTGCGTGCGAATGCGCTGTGCGTCAGCGCCATCGGCCGATCGCCGATCGCGCTCCACACGCGGCTCGCCACAATGGAGGTCTCTGCCAGCAAGGCCCCAGCACGGTGCTTCGCGCGTTCGTCCGTCGCAGCGCGAAACAGAGCTGATGCAGCATCGCGATGAGCCTCGATCGGGCCGATCAGCGCATGTGGAGACAGGCTTTGACGCTGACCCGCCAGCTGATCGGTCATGGCGGCGAAACTGTCCAGGGACTTCTCCGCCAACGCTTGCGTCGGCATGAACGCCACGCGGAAATCGAGGGCTCCGTCCAGAGCTGAGCGCGCGCACGCGGGAACTTCTCGGCCGTTGTCAACCGATGACGCCGTGACGTTGATACCGATGGCAGGTTCAGTTCTCGCCCCTGTCCTGAGCTTGCGCGACGACCGTGAATGCCGGGCTCGCCACGCGGCTTCCCCTTCTGCCACAATCTGATCGAATCGCTTCCGGTCCTCCGGCGTCGCGTACCTCGAATAGACGCTGTCGAGTATGGATTGCGTCAGCGACCTGGGCACTACCCCGCTCAACCCAGTACGCCAGTTGGTCACCGTTGTTGTTTCGACACCGAGCAGCGCGGCGAAATCCCGAATGGATCTGCGCATCGCCTCCTGCAACGCGACCGCTTCGAACCCCGTCCAACCCCGCCCGCGAATCGTCACCAACCCATTTTGCGGCCCTGAACTGAGAAATGCCCATGTAATGCCTACGGTACCCCACCACTGGGCCATCACTGCCGACATCGCTTGCAGGCCACGATCGGAACCGAAACGTTGACGGGGAATCAGGGAGGTGACATCACCGGCCGGGAGTGTCAAGGAAGCAACCAGTGTGGACAACGTGATTCGTTGCGCCGGCAATCCTGCCCTCGCGGCATGGGGCCTGCGACCGCGACGACCGCACACGGAGGCGGCGATGAGTTGCCCCTGCCCGCACCACGGCACGAAGCGCAACGCCGGACGAACAACGAGCCGTTCGGGCCGACGAGCTGGATCGTTGCGCACCGGTCGATCTGCACGGCATCCAGCAAGACGTACCAATCCCCTGCAACGAAGCCGCAACTCGTTTCACCACCCACTCACAGAAAGGAAGCCATGCATGGAACACGGAACCATGGAATGGCTCGGCGTGACGATGGGCAACGGGTTCATCAACCCCGACCACGGCGCCCATGACATCTTCGCCCACCACTTCGAGATCCAAGGCGAAGGCTTCCGCGTCCTGGCCGCGGGACAGCGTGTCGAGTTCGAGCCCGGACATTTCGGCGATGGGGGTGCAGTCGCGCCAGTTCCTCATCCGCGCCGTCCGCTATCTCGCTGGCGAGGAAGGTGTCCGTCAGTTCCTTGGTATCGGGAGCGGGTCGCCGACGATGTGCGACACCCACGAGGCCACCCAGGCCGTGGCGGCGGAGTCGAAGGTCGTTTATGTCGACAACGATCCCCTCGTGCTCATCCATGCCCGCGCGTTGTCGACCAGCACCACGCCCGAAGGCGTCACCACCTGCATCGACGCCGACTACCACGACCCCCCGAACTGATCATCCCCAGCGCGCGCGACGTCCTGGATTTCCGGCTTCCGGTGGCGGTGATGTTCATAGGTGTGCTCGGCCACGACCGCTCCTAGGCGCAGGTTCGGCCGATCATGGCGACGAGCATGGCCGGTCGTGGAAAACTCTGCTGGTCTGTTGGCCCATGACACCCCGAGAGAGGTCCGAAAGTGGACGACGACCAGCTCGGCTTCGACATCGAGTTCGATGCCAAGACGACAGCGTTCCTGGAATGGGTCGCGCCCGAAAGCATGGAAGCCCAGATTCGAGCGTTCCTCACCGACACCGTCCCCGGGATCGCCGACTACACCGACACCTGGTGGAAGCCCCCGCTGACGAAGCGAGTCCTGGAAGCAGCCCACGAGTACTTCGGGGACCGCGAAACGTTCTTCTCGCCCGAATACCGCTCTGCGGCAGACCAGTTCATCAGGTTCTACGGTGAGTGCTTCGTACGCAGGGCCGGGATGCGATGGACGAACGAGCACGGTGCGGCCAGCCCGCCTCTGTACCCGGACTTCTGCCCTGTCATCAGCGATGACGAGGGGTTCGACACGCGGCATATGGTCGAGATGACGCGATATCTGTTCGGCGAAAACCTCGGCCCCGACATCGCAGAATACGACATAGCGGCCACCGCACGGGAGCAGCGCAAAATGCGCTGATCTGTGCTGATCGTCCGCGCCAGGGGGGCGGCTGCGTGCCCGACGACTACGACACGTACCGACGAAATCTCTCGAACTACGAGAAGGGCCTCTACTTCGAACTCGGCAGAGCCCACGAGCTGGGGGAAACCCGGGACAACGGGTGGGTGAAACAGTTCTGCCTACGTACGAAACTCGGTCCTCGAATCCTGGACTCGGCACGGGCCGAAGGTCGCGGCGTACGCGGTAGAGAGCGGAAATCGGGACGGGTCTCGGAGCGCCGTACGTTGCGGCAGCTGAACAAGGAGAGAGTTGCCCTCGAGGCCGGACAGCTGACCCGAACGACCTGGGAAACCGTCGCCGGCGAGAGCTTACCGAAAAGCATCGAAGAGTCTCTGAGTGCGATGACCCGAGACTTCGGTGCGAGGTTCCAGCACGTGGTGATCTCGCGCGAGGACGCGCTACGAGCCATGAAGCTCGGACAGTCCCTGGTGAGCAAGCAACTCGAACTGGTCCGGCCCTACGAACTCGAACGCGCCGACCGCGCCCGACGTCGGCTCGAGAACATCCGCCGGATTCAACAGGAGAAGGAACGAGAACAGAACCTCCGAAGCGCCGAGCAAGCACGCCAACAGGAACTCACCCGCATCCGAACAGCACGTGACCAGCTCCTGGCCCGGCTACCACCCGAGGTCGCCCGAATCCTCGCCCTCAGCATGCCGCCCCCGGAAAGGGAACTCGACCGACACCCACCAGACCTCGGCAACAGCACCACACGAGCAGGGCGAGAGGCCCGCACCAGGGAGCATGAACGCGCCCGCGACGCACGCGGCGTCTAGGACAACGCATCCCCGGCCAGCAGTCGGGTCCGACCGGGAGCGCGTAACAAATCTCACTCGGGACCAGTGGAAGGCCGAACTGCGGGGCGCGGTGGTGTCGGGTTGCCTTTTTGCGCGCCCGAGCGCTGGCGTCAGCCGCGGAGGGTTGCCGACGGCGGCTCGCCGTACTTGCGTCGATAGGCGGCCGCGAAGCGGCCGGTGTGGGTGAAGCCCCATTTCAGGGCGATGTCGGTGACGCCGGTGAGCTCGCGCGGGTTCAGCAGTTCGGCCCGTACCCGCTCCAGTCGCACGTCGGCGACGAACTCGCGTGGCGTCATCCCGACGTACTCCCGGAATCCCTCCTGCAGCCGCCGGATGCTCACGCCCGCGATCTCGGCGAGGTCGGCGGGGGTCCATGCGCGCGCCGGATCGGCGTGCACCGCGTCGGTGACCCGGGTGACGATGCGCGGGCGGACCGGCCGCGCGTCGAGATCGGGCACCGCGGCCAGCACCAGCGCGCTGGTGAGCATTCCCGAGAGCTGTTCGGCCACCACGGGATTGCGCCACAGCGCACCGCCGCAGCCGGCTTCGTGGTAGGCGGCGCGGACCATCCGTAACCAGTCCGCGCCCGCGGCCTCGCGGACCTGGAACTGCGCGGGCAGCCGCACATCCGGCCTGCGCAGCAGGCGGGCGATCTCGCGGTGCAGGTAGTCCCGGTCGATCTTGACGCCGACGATCGAGCAGCTGCTCGTCCACCGGGTGATGACCGTCGGGGTGTCGGGGGGATTGACCGTGGCCAGGCCGGGGGTGGAGACCACCGAGGCGGCCGGGTTGCGGGATTCGAGCAGGCCGCCGACGGGGATGTTGACGGCGTAGGCGCCGGGATGCTCGGAGGACACCGAGACGTCGGCTCCCCAGCCGATCTCCGCGATGCGCAGCGGGCCGAAGTCGACGTTGTCGACGGTCAGCCCGTCGGCGCGGCTGCCGCGCCGCAGCGGGGTGAGCACGTGGGGGAAGTAGGCGCGCGACACCGCCGCGCAGGCATCGTCCCAGTCCTGCGGCGGGTGCTGTGCGGTTGTGGATTGCATGGCCTGCCACCTCCTCGTGGCTACTCTCCCGGCGCCTCGAAACGGCCTGGGCCAGGGGAAACAGATCGGTCGCGCGGAGCGGATCGGCATCGCGCTGCGCGGATTTCCGGGCCTGCCGGACCGTCCTAGTGTTCTACACCACATTCCGCCGATCCGAAAGGAGGGATCACCCATGGACGCACGCGAGCTGCGTGGCATCTTCGGCCGGTTCGCCAGCGGCGTCACCGTCGTGACCTGCCGAAACGCCGCCGGGGAACCGCATGGGGCGACGGTCACCGCGTTCACCGCGGTGTCGCTGGAGCCCCGGCTGTGCCAGGTCACCATGACCCGCACCGCGAAGGCCTGCCGATTCCTCACCGGGGCGCCCTTCGCGGTCAACATCCTGGCCGCCGACCAGGTCGACCTGGCCATGCACTTCGCGGGCCGTCCGACGGTGCCGGGGCCGCGCTGGGCCGACGGGCCGCTGGCGCCGGTGCTGCCGGGGTGCGCGGCCACGTTGTCGTGCCTGCCCTGGCGCGAATACGACGGCGGCGACCACGTGATCTTCCTCGGCGAGATCGTCGATGCCGACTGCACCGGCAAGGATCCGCTGCTCTACTACCGCAGCGCTTTCCACGACCTCGGCCCCACCTGCGCAGGCAATGCCTGGCTCGGCTCGATGGACGACCCGCACACCGGCTGGTTCGGCGCCGACACGGTGCTCGCGGCGCGACCGCTGGGCTGACAGCTTTCCCCTCACACCGAAGGAGTTCTGATGACCACCGTGGAAACCCGGGACGGCGGCCTGTCCGTCGATCCGAGCGTCGCGAATCCCGCCGCCGGCCATCCGGCCAACAACCGGAAGAATTTCGCTTCCCGCCCGATGACCGGCGCGGAGTACATCGAGTCGTTGCGGGACGGGCGCGAGATCTGGCTGCACGGCGAGCGCGTCGCCGACGTCACCACGCATCCGGCGTTCCGAAACCCGATCCGGATGACCGCGCGCCTGTACGATTCGCTGCACTCGGGCCCGCACACCGACGTGGTGACCGCGCCCACCGACACCGGCAACGGCGGCGTCACCATGCCGTTCTTCAAGACCCCCACGAGCGCCGCCGACCTGGTGCGCGAACGCGACGCCATCGCCGCCTGGGCGCGGATGACCTACGGCTGGATGGGCCGCTCGCCCGACTACAAGGCCAGCTTCCTGGGCACGCTGCACGCCAACAAGGAGCTGTACGCGCCGTTCCAGGACAACGCCGAGCGGTGGTACCGGGAGTCGCAGGAGAAGGTCCTGTACTGGAACCACGCGATCATCAACCCGCCGGTGGACCGGCAGCTGCCGCCCGACGAGGTGGGCGATGTGTTCATGAAGGTGGAGAAGGAGACCGACGCCGGGCTGATCGTGTCCGGGGCGAAGGTGGTGGCCACCGGCTCGGCCATCACCAACTACAACTTCATCGCCCACTACGGCCTGCCGATCAAGAAGAAGGAATTCGCCCTGATCTGCACGGTGCCGATGGATGCGCCCGGGGTGAAACTGATCTGCCGCTCCTCCTACACCCAGCACGCGGCGGTGATGGGCAGCCCGTTCGACTACCCGCTGTCGAGCCGGATGGACGAGAACGACACCATTTTCGTCTTCGACAAGGTGCTGGTGCCGTGGGAGAACGTCTTCATGTACGGGGACGTGGACAAGATCAACGCCTTCTTCCCGCAGTCGGGGTTCCTGCCGCGGTTCACCTTCCAGGGCTGCACCCGCCTGGCGGTCAAGCTCGACTTCATCGCCGGGCTGCTGCTCAAGGCCCTCGACGCCACCGGCGCCGGCGGGTTCCGTGGCGTGCAGACCCGGGTCGGCGAGGTGATCGGCTGGCGCAACCTGTTCTGGACGCTCACCGACGCGATGGCCAACAACCCCGAACCGTGGATCGGCGACACCGTGATCCCGCGCCTCGAATACGGGCTCACCTACCGGATGTTCATGATCCAGGGCTATCCGCGGATCAAGGAGATCATCGAGCAGGACGTGGCCTCGGGCCTGATCTACCTGCCGTCCTCGGCCGCCGATTTCAAGAGCCCCGAGGTGCGGCCGTATTTGGACAAGTACGTGCGCGGCTCGGACGGCAT
Source organism: Nocardia farcinica (assembly GCF_001182745.1). Lineage (NCBI taxonomy): Bacteria > Bacillati > Actinomycetota > Actinomycetes > Mycobacteriales > Nocardiaceae > Nocardia > Nocardia farcinica. The sequence continues at coordinate 2,213,245 of NZ_LN868939.1, forward strand.
CACCGCCGTGGACCGGGTCAAGGTCATGAAGGCGCTCTGGGATTCGATCGGCTCGGAATTCGGTGGGCGCCACGAACTCTACGAGCGCAACTACTCGGGCAACCACGAGAACGTCAAGGCCGAACTGTTGTTCGCGGCGCAGAACCGCGGCGGGGTGAGCCGGATGCGCGGGCTGGCCGAGCAGTGCCTGGCCGAGTACGACCTCGACGGCTGGACGGTGCCGGACCTGATCGGCAACGAGGACGTCAGCTACTTCGGCGCCCGCTGACGGTGGTGACCGGCGGTCCGGGTCGACAACGACGTCGTCGGTGGCAGCGGCGCCACCCCGGACCGCCGAGCCGAAGAACGTCGGAAACTAGGGTTGGTTCGATGAGTACCGACAGCACACCAGCGGGTTTCGTGCACGAGCAGCGCGCGGTGCGGGTGGTGTTCCGCGCCGGGTCGTGTGCGGACCTGCCGCGGGAGGTCGAGCGGCTGGGGCTGGACCGGGTCGCGGTCGTGGCCGGACGCCGATACGCGGACCGGGTGGCCGGGATGCTCGGGGCGCGGGCGGTGGTCGTGGTGGCCGATCCGCGGATGCACGTCCCCGTCGAGCAGGCGGAGGCGGTGCGGGCCCGTGCCACCGAAGCGCGCGTCGACGGGCTGGTCGCGGTGGGCGGCGGATCGGCGGTCGGGTTGGCCAAGGCGGTGGCGCTCACCCACCGGGTGCCGATCGTGGCCGTGCCGACGAGCTTCTCCGGCTCGGAGATGACCCGGGTGTGGGGGACCACCGCGGGCGGTGTGAAGCGCACCGGCCGGGATCCGGTCGTCGCGCCGCGGGTGGTGCTCTACGACCCGGAGCTGCTGGCCGGCTTCCCGACCCCGCTGGCGGTGCCCTCGGCGTTCAACGCCCTCGCGCACGCGGTGGAAGCGCGGTACGCCCCCGACCGCACGCCGGTGACCGACCTGGTGGCCGAGGCGGCGATCGGCACGATGCTCACCGCCCTGCCCGCGCTGGCCGCGGATGATCCGGCCGGGCGCGCCGGAGCGTTGCGCGGAGCCTGGATGTGCGGGATGAGCCTGGACTCGACGTCGATGTCGTTGCACCACAAGCTCGCGCATGTGATCGGCGGCGGTTTCGCACTGCCGCACGCGGAAACACACACGGTTCTGCTGCCGCACGTCCTCGGCTACAACGCGGCGGCGGCGCCGGACGCCGCCGCTGCGGTGGGCGCCGCATTGCCCGGCGGTGCCGAACCGTCCGCGGCGGGCCGGGCCTTGCAGTCCTTCGCCGCGGGCCTGGGCGCCCCGACCCGCCTCGCCGATCTGGGCCTGCCCCGCGACGCCCTCGACCGAGTGGTCGACACCGTGCTCGACGCGCCGTACGCGAATCCCGCACCCCTGGACCGCGCCGCGTTGCGCGAGCTGGTCGAACGCGCGTGGGCGGGTGCGCCGGTGCCGTGACCACCCGCCTCCCTCGCGTTCCTCGGCACATCTCACACCCCGGCCTCCCGGCCCGGGCCCGGACAACCGTTAGCGTGGCGGTGATTCGACGATCGGAAGGTTGCGTGTGGTGCGGCTGGAACTCGAGGGGTTGGCGAAGCGGTTCGGCGCGGTGACGGCGCTGGCCGACGTGGGATTCGAGGTGGGTGCGGGGGAGATCTTCGGGTTCGTCGGCAGCAACGGGGCGGGCAAGTCCACGACCATGCGCATCGTGCTCGGTGTGCTCGCGCCCGACGCCGGAAAGGTCGTCTTCGACGGCGCCCCGGTCGATTTCGCGGTGCGGCAGCGGTTCGGGTACATGCCCGAGGAACGCGGTCTCTACCCGAAGATGCGCGTCGCCGAACAGTTGCGGTACCTCGCGCAACTGCACGGGCTGACGCGGCGGGACGCGGCGCGGGAGGTCGATCGCTGGTGCGAGCGGCTCGGCCTCGCCGACAAGCGCGAGCGTCGCCTCGAGGAACTGAGCCTCGGCAATCAGCAGCGCGCGCAACTGGCCGCGGCGCTGGTACACCGGCCGCGGCTGCTCGTCCTCGACGAACCGTTCTCCGGCCTCGACCCGGTCGCGGTCGACGTGATGAGCGAGGTGCTGCGGGAGCAGGCCGACGCGGGCGTGCCGGTGCTGTTCTCCTCCCATCAGCTCGATCTGGTGCAGCGGTTGTGCGACCGGGTCGGCATCATCGTCGCGGGCCGGATGCGGGCGGTGGGCGCCGTCGGTGAGCTGCGCTCTCGCGGCGGCCGCCGGCTCGCGGTGTCCGCGCCCGACGCGCCCGCGGACTGGGCCGCCGAGCTGCCCGGCGTCCGCGTCCTCGGACACACACCGGCCCGGCCGGGCGAACCGCCGGAAACGCTGCTCGCCCTCGACGACGACGCCGACGACCAGGCGGTGCTGGCCGCCGCGCTGCGCACCGGCCCGGTGCGCCGGTTCGCTTCCTATCGCCCGTCCCTGACCGAGCTCTACCGAGAGGTGGTCGCGGCATGACCGGGCCGGACACGTCCTACCTGCGCGCCATCGGGCTGGTGGTGCGGCGGGAATTCCTCGCCCAGGTGCGCACCAAGGCGTATCGCTGGAGCGTGCTGCTGATGAGCGCGGCCGTCGTGCTGGCGTCGGTGGTCTTCGGCATGGTCGACGACGACGGATCCGCCACCGCCGACGTCGCCGTCGTCGGCCCCGGCACCACGGCCCTGGCCGAACAGCTGCCCGTGGCCGCGCGCGCCGCCGGACTCGACGTCCGCGTCCAGACCGGCCGCGACTCGCAGGGCGCTCGCGCTGCCGTCGAGGCGGGCATGGTGGACGCGGCACTGCTGCGCACCGGCGACGGACCCGACGAGGTGCTGGTCCGCGAATCGCTCGACCCGCAGCTGGGCGCCGCCCTCACCGAGGTGGTGCGCACCGAGGCGCTGACCCGCGCGGTGGGCACCGACAGCGCGGCCGTGCTCGGCGCGCTGGGCGAGTCGGCGTTCACGGTGCGCGCGCTCGACCCGCCCGACCCGCAGCAGGGGGAGCGCGTGCGGATGGCGTGGGTGTCGTTGTTGCTGCTGCTGACCACCGTGCTCGGGTTCGGTGTGTACGTCGCGATCGGGGTGGTGGAGGAGAAGTCGACGCGGGTGGTCGAACTGCTGCTGGCCACCATCCGGCCGTCGCAGTTGTTGTGGGGCAAGGTGATCGGCATCGGTGCGTCCGCGCTGTTGCAGGTGCTGGTGATCGGCGCGGTCGCGCTCGTGGCGGGGCGGGCGACCGGGCTGATCACCCTCACCGACACGGCCGTCGCCGTGTTCGCCGCGACCCTGATCTGGTCGGTGCTCGGCTACCTGCTGTTCTCGCTGCTGTACGCGGCGGCGGGTTCCCTGGTGTCGCGGCAGGAGGAGGTGCAGGGCGTCACCGCTCCGTTGATGTTGCTGGCGATGCTGGCCTACGGCCTGAGCATCGGCGCGATCGGCGACCCCGGCGGCACCTTCGCCCGCGTCGCCGGGTGGATCCCGCCGTTCTCGGCGTTCGTCATGCCGATCCGGACGGCCGCGGGGGCCGCGACGGGGTGGGAGATCGCCGGCGCGGCGGTGGCGATGCTCCTGGCCTGTGCGCTGGTGTCCCGGATCGCCGCCCGCGTCTACACCCGCAGCGTCCTGCACACCGGCTCCCGCCTGTCGTGGCGGGCGGCCCTGCGCGGCTGAGGTCGAGTCGGCGGCGGGGTGGTCGCACCGGTGCCGAGGCCGGGCGACGTTTAGCCGTCCGCCCGTGCGGCATGCCTTCCGGTGAGAAGTTCCGCCGATGGGAAGGAGTGACCGATGGCCGAACTGGACGGTGTCCGGGTGCTGATCGTGACGTCGAACACCGGGGTCGAACGCGACGAGCTGCTGGTGCCGCGCGACCGGCTGCGCGAACGCGGCGCCCGGGTGACCCACGCGGCGCCCAAACCGGAGCAGGTGCAGACCTTCCAACACGATCTCGACCCGGCGCAGGCCGTGGAACCCGACAGCGCGCTCGACGGCGTCGACGCCGACGACTTCGACGTGCTGGTGGTCCCCGGCGGCACGGTCAACGCCGACAAGCTGCGCCTGGAGGACCGCGCGGTGGCGTTGGCCAAGGACTTCGCGGGCGCGGGCAAACCGATCGCCGCGATCTGCCACGGCCCGTGGCTGCTCGCCGAAGCCGACCTGGTGTCGGACAAGACGCTCACCTCGTATCCGTCGCTGCGCACCGACCTGGGCAACGCGGGCGGCCGGTGGGTGGACGAACCGGTGGTCCGCTCGACCGAGCGGGACTGGACCCTGATCACCTCCCGCAACCCCGGTGACCTGGACGACTTCGTGACCGCGATCGTGCGCGAGGTCTCGGCCCGCTGACCGGGCCTGCGGTTTCGCCGGACGCGCGCCGGGTACCTGCCGGTCGTCGGCACCGGTCGGCGGCAGGCACACCCGGAAAGGAGCGGCATGAGCGGTCGGCATCCGGAAACGGTGGCGCGTGATCAGGACGAGCGTTCCCCCGCGCCCGTCCCGACCAGCGCCGAGCACGGCAGGCGGCTCGACGGCACCCGCGCCGTCGCGGCGCTGACCGATCTGGGCTTCGCGGCCATCGCCGCGGGGGTGATCGCGCGCCGACGGCCGGTGATGGGCCTGCTGGAGAAGGCCCAGGCCGACAGCAGGGCGTTGCAGCGGATGCGGCAGTTGCGCCGCGAATTCGGTGCGGGCCCGGTGGAGTTGGTGGTGCCCGGCCGCCGCATCGTCGTCCTGCTCGACCCCGGCGACGTGGGACGCGTGCTCGCCGAGGCGCCGACCCCGTTCCATCCCGCCAACCGGGAGAAGCGCGCCGCGCTGCGCCAGTTCCAGCCGCACGGGGTGCTGCTGTCCAAGGGTGTGGTGCGCGAACAGCGCCGCGCGGTGAACGAGGCCGTCCTCGACACCGACGCGCCGCTGCACCGGCTCGCCGAGCCCTTCGCGGCGATCATCGCCGAGGAAGCGGCGCAGCTGTTGGCGTCGGCGTTGCAGCGCGGGCACCTGGACGCCGAGCACTTCACCATCCAGTGGTGGCGGATGGTGCGCCGGTTGGTGCTCGGGGAGCGGGGCCGCGACGACAGCGCCATCACCGACGAACTGTGGCGGCTGCGGTCGGCCGCCAACTGGTCGTTCCTGGCGCCGCCACATCGCAGGCGCCGCGAGGTCTTCACCGAACAGCTCTACCGCTACGTGGAGCGGCCGGACCCGAACAGCCTGGCCGGGGCGGTGGCCGCGGTGCAGACCGGCGGCGCGGTGGACCCGGTGGGCCAGATCCCGCACTGGCTGTTCGCCTTCGACGCGGCGGGCATGGCGGCGCAGCGCGCGCTGGCGGTGCTGGCCACCCACCCCGACCAGCAGGCCGCCGCCACCGCCGACGCGGCCGACCCGCACCAGGTGCACCTGCGCCCCTACCTGCGCGCCTGCGTGCTCGAATCGGTGCGGCTGTGGCCGACCACCTCGACCATCCTGCGCGACATCACCGAGCCGACGCAGTGGCGCGCGGGTGCCGACTCCTTCACCATCGCCCCCGGTGCCGCCCTGCTCATCCTGGTGCCCGCCTTCCACCGCGACGCCGACCTGCTGCCCTTCGCCGACCGGTTCGCCCCGGAGATCTGGCTCGACGGACAGGCCGCGCAGTATCCGCAACTGGTGCCGTTCAGCGCCGGACCCGCCGAATGCCCGGGCCGCAACCTGGTGCTGTTCACCACCAGCACCCTGCTCGCCCACCTGCTCGCCGCCGCGGAATTCCGGCTGCGCTCCGGCCACCGCATGTCACCCCAGACGCCACTCCCGCTGACCCTCAACAACTTCGGCCTGGACTTCGACGTCACGCGTTTGCCGAACGTGGCGAGCTGACGCGTCCGTCGGGTGGCTCCCTCAGCCTCGGACCGCGGAACCGGTCTCGACGGTCGACCCGGTGTGGGTCAACTCCGCGATGACCGCGAGCCCGTCGCGCTGCAATTCCACCAGGTCGCGGGTTTCCCCCGGCGCGATCCACCGCGCGAATGCGGTGCCGAAGACGGAGACAGCCAGCTCGCCGGCCAGCCGAGCCGCCATCGGTGCGCTCCCGCGCGCGACGAACGCCGACGTCAGCGCACGGGAGAGCTTGGCCATCTTGAGCAGTTCGCGCTCCTGCAACTGCTCGTTCGCGGTGATGACGGCGTCGCGTGCCCGGGCGTAGTCCCGCCCCCGCCGATCCTGTAACTCGCGCCCGCCGGCCTCGAGCGCCGTGGCGAGCAGCCGGCTCAGCGGCGCGTTCGCGGGCGCGGTCGTTACCGCGGTGGTGAAGACCTGCTCGAGCTGTTCTTCGCCGGCGAACAGCACTTCGCGCTTGTCGGCGAAGTACCGGTAGAACGTCCGTTCGGTCACGCCGGCCCGGCGGGCGATCTCGGCGACGGTCGTCGCGTCGAACCCGTTCTCGGCGAACAGTTCGAGCGCCGCTTGCCGGAGCCGCTCCGACGCCCCTGGTGCCCAACGTGCCATGCCCGCATCCTAGCCGGACGCGATCCTCTGATGACAGCTTCTGACATCGGTGCTACCGTCGGTGATGTCAGCATCTGACATCACTTGTGTCCTGCGTCTGCGAAAGAGGTCACCGTGCACGTTTTCGTCACCGGAGCATCCGGATTCATCGGCCGCGCCGTCGTCGCCGAACTGCTCGCGAGCGGCCACGAGGTGACGGGTCTGGCCCGTTCCCCGGAATCGGCGTCCGTCGTCACCGGTCTCGGCGCGCGGGTCCACCGCGGCCACCTCGACGACCTCGACTCGATCCGCGCGGGCGCGCGGGCCGCCGACGGGGTGATACACCTCGCGAACAAACACGACTGGGCCGACATCGACGGTTCCAACCGCGCCGAGCGGGCCGCCGTCGCGACCATCGCCGACGCGCTCGCCGGTTCCGATCGTCCGTTCGTGCTCGCCTCCGGTCTCGCGTTACCGGCACTGGGACGCGCGGCGACCGAACGCGACATCAATCCCGCGGTCGGCCCGGACGCCCCGCGTGGGGGTTCGGAGAACCTCGCCCTCGGCTACGCCGAGAACGGTGTACGCGTCGTCTCGGTGCGCTTCGCGCCGACCGTGCACGGCGAAGGCGACCACGGCTTCGTCGCCGTCGTCGCCCGGACGGCCCGGGAGCGCGGCGCCGCCGTCTACCCCGGCGACGGCCGGAACCGATGGGCTGCCGTGCATCGGCTCGACGCCGCGCGACTGGTCCGGCTCGGCCTGGAGAAGGCGACCGCGGGCACGATCCTGCACGCGGTGGCCGAGGAAGGGGTGCCGGTCCGGCGGATCGTCGAGGCGCTCGCCGAACGCCTCGCGGTGCCCGCGACGTCGGTCACCGCGGCGGAACTCGCCGCGCAGATCCCGTTCATCGGCGGCGTCCTGGGCGCCGACATGGCAGCCGACAGCACCATCACGCGCGAGCTGCTCGACTGGCGCCCCGCCGGACCCACCCTCCTCGAAGACATCGCCGCCGGCCACTACGACCAGCCCTGATTCATCCCGCTGACCCGCTCAGGCGGTATTGGATCGTGCCTGTGCGGGCGGCCTGCGGGGTGATGCTGCGCTACCGCCTCCGGCCGCTGACCCGCTCAGGCTGTGTTGGATTTCGCCTGTGCGGAGGCGGCCTGCGGGGTGACGCTGCGCTACCGCCTCCGGCCGCTGACCGCTCAGGCGTCGGCGGCGCGGAGGGCGAACCAGCCTTCGCCCGGGTCGGCGAAACCGTGGTAGACCAGCGGCACCTGTTGATCGATCGCGAAGTGCCGGTAGACGGCGAGCATCGCCTGGCGCACCGACCAGCACTGGAAGTCCTCGATGCGGCGCATGCCGATGCGATGTTCGGGCAGGGTCGCCAGCCGCAGCACCTCGGTGCGGTCGGCGACGTCGAGGCCCGGCGGTTCGGGATCGTCGATCAGGTGGTCGCGCAGGACGGAGCGGATCAGGTCGGGATCGCACGGCCGTGGCGCGAAGGGGCGGAATCGGGCGTGCCAGGCGGGTTCGGCGGTGGCCTGGGCGGCATCGATGAGCCCCACGTCCGGTTCGGGCTCCCGCGCGGCGGGTACCGGGTCCTGTTCCAGGACGTGCAGGATCGCGCCGCCGGGCATCAGGGGTTCGGGCGCCAGGAACAGCGACACCGCGGGCCGCCGTCCTTCGACCAGGGCGACTGTGGTGTTCGGGGGGTAGGACATGCGTCCTCCACGGGTGGACTCGGAAACGGTCGGCACCGCGCGGTCCGGGGGGACCACACGACTCGGCAGTGTCTGTGCGCGAACTCGGTCTGCGCGCGCTCGAAGGGGGCGCGTGCGCGGAGTAGTCCTCGGCTCCGATTCTAGTCCGCTTCCGGCCGGTGGGACCGCGATCGCGCGGGATCGACGCCGCCGGAGCGGGCACCGCGCGGCCCGCAACGCCGCGACCGAAGTGCCGGGAGTTCAGGCAGTCGGCACGGTGTTCTGCGGGGCGGTGTCGTCGGGAAGCAGCAGCGGCACCAGGTGTTCTCCGGCGAAGGTCCGCAGGTCCGCTTCGGTGCGCAGCAGGGGCGGGGCGTCGGGGGTGAGGACCAGCGAGTGCACCAAGCGCACGATCATGCCCGCGACGGTGTGGGCGTCACGCACGCCGCGGTCGGTGGCCAGGATCTGCTCGGCGACGAACGCGGTGGCGAGAGCGAGGATGTCGGCGGCGCCGACGGTGATGGCGGCCAGGGTCTGGTCCCGGTCGACGGCGAGGAGCTTGACCAGGATCGGGTTGGTGCGCAGCAGGGTGACGGTGACGGCGAAGCCGCGGGTCACCCGCTCGACAGGGTCGTCGACCGCGTCCAGCGCGGCCGAGATCCGGTCGAGGACGCGGGCGGTTTCGCGCAGCAGTGCCGCACGCACGATCACGTCCTTGGCGCCGATCCTGCGATAGAGGGTGGCCCGGTTGACCCCGGCCTGCCGGGCGATGTCGTCGGCGCTGACCCGGGTGATGCCGAGGTCGGCGAACAGCGTGAGCGCGGCGTCGAGGATGCGCGCATCGGTGCGGTCGCGGTCGACCTCGGCGCCCAGCAGGAGGGCGTAACTGCTCGGTTCCGACACGTCGCAGACCTTACCGGGACGGGCGGTTCACCGACCGGGTCTGGCGCAACAGTGCGACAATCGTCTATCTTTTGTTGCATTGCATCATCCGCGCGACGAGGAGGTTTACCCGTGGGTGCTAGGAACGGCGTCGCCGTCGACACCGACATCATCGAAGCCCCGGCCCCGGCCGGCCTTCCCATCGGTCCCGGCTCGCTCACCTGGAAGTACGCGGGCGACTGGCGGAACATGCTGTTCCTCGGCCGCACCGGCATCCTGCAGAACATGCACCCGGCCGTCGGCGCCGCGCTGCAACAGCATTCGAACTTCTTCGACAATCCCTGGGACCGGGTGGTGCGTTCGGTGCCGCAGATCCAGGGCATGATCTACGACGCCGACAACGAGGCACAGGCCGGTCGCGTCCGCGATTACCACAAGCCGCTCAAGGGCGAGGATTCCCGCGGCCGGCGCTACCACGCGCTCAACCCCGAGGTGTACTGGTGGACACACGCCACCTTCATCGAGTTGAGCATCGCGATCAACGAGTTCTTCGGCACCCCGCTCACCGACGCGGAGAAGGACCAGCTCATCGCCGAAGGCATCACCTGGTGGCGGATGTACGGACTCTCCGACCGGGTGCTGGTGTCGAATTACGCGGAGTTCAAAGAATATTGGGACCGCACCATCGACGAGGTGCTGGAGGCCAACGCCACCACCGACTTCGCACTGCGGCTGGACCGCACTCGGATTCCCACCGTGCCCGGTATCCCGGAGCCGGTGTGGTCGGTGATCTGGCGTCCGGTGATGGCGTTCAACCTGTGGCTGGCCAACGGGCTCATGCCCGAGCGCGCCCGCGAGATCCTCGGCATGCGGTGGGGCCGGGTGGACCAGGCGGTGTTCGGAGTGTTCTGCGCCGCGATCCGGCACACCTGGCCGCTGCTGCCCGAGCGCCTGCGCTACGCGCCCCGCGCCTACGCGGGAATCAAGCGAGTCCGCTCCGCGCAAGCACACTGAGCTGCCCGATCCACGCCCGTTGAGCACGACCGTGCCCCGTGCGATGCTGGGCGCGACAACGACGAGGGAGTCGCCTGTGCAGAACCGACCGTCGGCAGCCGAGCTGCTGGAGTCGTTGGCCGAACTGCTGGAGGACACGCTGTTGCCCGCGTTGCCGCCCGCGCTGCAACACCGGGCCAGGGTCGGCGCGAATCTGGCCAGGATCGTGCGGCGGGAGGTCGAGCTGGGCCCGCAGGCGGCCGAGCGCGAACGCGCGCTGCTGGCCGCGGTGCCCGACGGTGACGAGCAGGCCCTCTGGCGGGCGCTCACCGAGGTGGTGCGTGCCGACCTGGCCATCGCCAAGCCCGGCTACGACCGGTGGGAGGGCGAATGAGCGCCGATCCGGCGGCGGGCCTGGCCGACGTACTCGCCGAGACCTTCGGCGCGCCGGTGCGGGTGCGTGATCTCGAGTTCCTGTCCGCGGGCGCGCGCAGGCGCAACGTCGCGTTCACCGCCGAGGTCGAGGGGCAGGCGCCGCGCACGCTCGTGGCCACCCTCGTCCCGGCCGCGGTGGAGATCATGTCGGTGTCGGTGGAGGCGGTGGTGCGGGAACTGGCCCGCGGCAACGGCGTTCCGGTGCCCGAGGTGGTGGCGGTCTGCGCCGATCCGGCCCGCGTCGGCGAGCCGTTCCTGATCTCGGCGCATGTCGCGGGCGAGACGGTGCCGCGCAAGGTGCTGCGCCTCATCGCCGCCGAGGGCACCGCCGACCGGGTGGCCGGGCAGTGGGGCGAGGCGATGGGCAGGCTGCACGCGGTCGATCCCGGCCGGGCGCCGGAGGCGCTGCCCGCCGCGGGCGCCGACCCGGCGGCCGACGCGCTGGCCGACGCCGAGAAGGGCGTGCGCGCGCTGCTGGCCGACCGTCCGGTGTTCGCGATGGCGCTGCGCTGGCTGGAGCGGCGGCTGCCCGCACCGCCACCGCGCACCGCGCTGCTGCACACCGACCTGCGCAACGGCAACATCGTGGTGGGGGCCGACGGCCTGCGCGCGGTGCTCGACTGGGAGGGCGCGCAGCGGTTCGGCGATCCGATGCGGGATGTGGCCTGGCCGGCGCTGCGGATGTGGCGCTTCCGCGAGGACGCCAGGGAATTCGGTGGCTTCGCCGACCGCGACACCTTCGTGCGCGGCTACGAGGCGGCGGGCGGCAGCTTCGACCTGGACCGGTTCCGGTGGTGGAAGGTGATGGGCACGCTCGCCTGGGGTGTCGGGTTGGCCGGGCAGGCCGCCGCACATCTGGACGGCACCGTCCGCGACATCGTCATGGCGGCCAGCGGGCGCCGGGTGTCGGAAATCGAATGGGATCTGCTCATGCAGATCCGGCCCGCCGCACGAGCGTAGGAGAGAGCGTGGATTTCGCACTGCCCGAGGAACTGACCGCCTACCTGGCCGAATTGGACGCCTTCATCGAGGCCGAGATCATTCCCCTGGAACAGGCCGACGACAATATCCGGTTCTTCGACCACCGCCGCGAGGACGCGCGCACCGACTGGGAGCGTGGCGGCCTGCCGACCGCGGAATGGGAAGCGCTGCTGGCCGAGTCACGCCGCCGCGCCGACGCCGCCGGGCACTACCGGTACGCCTTCCCGCAGGAGTTCGGCGGTCGGGACGGCACCAACCTGGGCATGGCCGTCATCCGCGAGCACCTGGCCCGCCGCGGTCTCGGCCTGCACTGCGACCTGCAGAACGAGCACGCCATCGTCGCCAACAACGTCGGCCTGCTGTTGATGCTGGAGTACGGTTCGCCCGCACAGCGGGCGCAGTGGGTGGACGGGCTGGCCGAGGGCACCAAGTTCTTCGCCTTCGGCATCACCGAGCCCGAGCACGGGTCCGACGCCACGCACATGGAGACCACCGCCGTGCGCGACGGCGACCACTGGATCATCAACGGCACCAAGACCTGGAACACCGGCGTGCACATCGCCGACGCCGACCTGATCTTCGCCCGCACCTCCGGCCAGGCGGGTGACGGGCGCGGCATCACCGCGTTCCTGGTGCCCACCGACGCTCCCGGCTTCACCGTCGAGGAGTACCTGTGGACGTTCAACATGCCCACCGACCACGCCCGCATCAGCCTCACCGACGTGCGGGTACCCGATTCGGCGATCTTCGGCGGGGAGGGCCGCGGCCTGGCGGTGGTGCAGCACTTCTTCAACGAGAACCGCATCCGCCAGGCCGCCTCCAGCCTCGGCGCCGCGCAGTACTGCATCGACCAGGCGGTGGCCTACGCCAAGGAGCGCAAGCCCTTCGGCAAGCCGCTGGCGGCCAACCAGGCGATCCAGTTCCCGCTGGTCGAGTTGCACACCCAGTGCGAGATGCTGCGCGCGTTGATCCACAAGACCGCCTGGTCGATGGACACCTACGGCACCTTCGCCGTCTCCGAGCAGGTCTCGATGTGCAACTACTGGGCCAACCGGCTGTGCTGTGCGGCCGCCGACCAGGCGATGCAGGTGCACGGCGGGCTCGGCTACTCCCGGCACAAGCCGTTCGAACACATCTACCGCCACCATCGCCGCTACCGGATCACCGAAGGCGCCGAGGAGATCCAGATGCGCCGCGTCGCGGGCTATCTGTTCGGCTTCATGGACCGGGCGAACGTCAAGGGCGTGTGAACGCGGACGCTCACCGGTCCAGTCGCAGGGTGAAGAAGTACGGCTGCGGCGCGTCACGCTGATCCATCACGCCCAGCAGGGTGTGCTCGTCGACGCGGCGGAAAACGTCGATGATCGGCAGATGGTCGTAGACCATGGCGGCGCTCACCTTGCCCCGGTACTCCACGTGCCGCAGCCGGGCCCGGGGACGGCGGGCCCGCAGCGCGGGCGCGAGCACCGGCAGCATCGCCTTGCCACGCGCCACCAGATCGTTGGGCACCTTGCCCGCCAGCGCCAGCGGCACCTTCTTGGGGTCGACGGGGAAGACGGCGCCGTTCGGCGTCGAGAACAGCAGCGGCTGCACGGTTTCGGCGTCGTCGAACTGCTTGCCGTACCACCCGGAGGCGGCGAGCACGCCGTCGTAGGGGTGGCCGGTGCGGATCTCGCCGCCGCGCCAGCGGCCCAGGGTGATCTCCTCGACCCGGACGGTGGGCAGGGCGTCGAACAGCGTGACGGCCGTGGCCAGGCCGCCGTCGCGTTCGAGGGCGGCGAGGGCGGCGGTGGCGTCGGCGGTCGTGAGGGTGCCGCCGTCGGTGGCGGGTCCGTTCGCGGTGGGATCGGTCGGCATTTCGGCTCCTGTCGGCGGCCCGCTCGCGTCCGAGTGGGCGTGGCTGATGGTCGTGCGCCGGGTCGGTCAGGCGGGTGACCCGGCGGCGGGTTCGGATTCGGTTGCCGGGCCGGTGATCTCGACGATCGGCAACCGCAGGGCGGCGGGTGCGCTCGCCGGAACCACCGGGTTGCGCGGTGGCACCGGGGCGATCCGGCGGTAGGGCTGCCCCGGCTCGGGCCGCGGGTCGGCCTCGCCCTTGTTGGGCCACAGCGCGACCGCGCGTTCGGCCTGCGCGGTGATGGTCAGCGACGGGTTCACACCCAGGTTGGCCGAGATGGTCGAGCCGTCGATGACGTGCAGGCCGCGGTACCCGTACATCCGATGGTACGGATCGACCACACCGGTGTCGGGGGAGTCGCCGATGACGCAGCCGCCGATGAAGTGGCCGGTCATGGGGATGTCGAACAGGGCGCTCCAGCCCGCGCCCGCGATGCCGTCGATCTTGTCGGCCACCCGGTGCGCCACCTCGTGCCCGGCCGGGATCCAGGTCGGGTTCGGTTCACCCGCACCCTGCCTGGTGGTCATCGTGCGGCCGAACAGCCCGCGCTTGGTGTAGGTGGTGATGGAGTTGTCCACCGACTGCATGACCAGCAGGCCGATCATCTGCTCCGACCAGCCGCGCGGGTTCTGCAGGTGCAGTGCGTCGCGCAGGCCGAGGCGGCGCATGGTGCGCGCCCACAGCCGCACCTTGCCGGTGCGCCCGTCCGGGTCGATCATCGCGGTGCCGATCAGTCCGATGGCGTTGCTGCCCTTGCCGTAGCGCACCGGCTCGATGTGGGTGTCGTCGTCGGGGTGGATCGAGGAGGTGATCGCGACACCCTTGGTGAAATCGGAGTCCTTGCGTCGGCTGCGCACCGAGAGCAGTTCCTCGGAGTTGGTGCGCGAGAGCTCGCCCAGTCGGGGGGAGATGTCGGGCAGCGAACCGCGGTCGCGCAGCTTGTGCAGCAGTTTCTGGGTGCCGAGGGCGGCCGCGGCGAACACCACCTGTTCGGCGGTGAAGGTCCGCCGCGCCTTGCGCACCCAGCGGCCGGTGCGCACGGTCGAGACCGTGTAGCCGCCACCGGGCCGCGGGCGCACGTCGGTCACGGTGGTCAGCGGGTGCACCGTCGCCCCGGCCTGTTCTGCGAGGTAGAGGTAGTTCTTGACCAGGGTGTTCTTGGCGTTGTGGCGGCAGCCGGTCATGCACTCGCCGCAGTGCGTGCAGGTGGCCCGCGCGGGCCCGACACCGCCGAAGAACGGGTCGGGCAGGTTCTCGCCCGGTCGCACGCCCTTGCCGCCGAACAGCACACCCACCGGGGTGCTGCGGTAGCTCTCCGCCACACCCATCTCCTCGGCCACCTCGGCCAGCACCCGGTCGCTGGGGGTGGTGGCCGGGTTGGTCGTCACGCCCAGCATCCGTTTGGCCTGGTCGTAGTGCGGGGCGAGTTCGGCCTTCCAATCGGTGATGTGGGCCCACTGGCGGTCGCGGTAGAACTTGTCCGGCGGCTCGTAGAGGGTGTTCGCGTAGACCAGCGAGCCGCCGCCCACCCCGGCGCCCGCCATGATGAAGGTGTCCTTCAGCAGGGTCAGCCGCTGGATGCCGAAGCAGCCGAGCGCGGGCGCCCACAGGTATTTCCTGGCGTCCCAGGAGGTTTCGGCGAACTCCTCGTCGGCGAAGCGCCTGCCCGCCTCCAGCACGCCCACCCGGTAGCCCTTCTCGGTCAACCGCAGCGCGGTCACGCTGCCGCCGAAACCGGAGCCGACGACCACCACGTCGTAGTCGAACGTCATCTGATCTCCACCACTTCTCGTCGTCAGGAAACGGGCTTGCACTCGAAGTCCGCCGGGTCGAACCGGCGGGTCTGCCACCGGTAACTGGTGACGGTGCCCGGCCAGTTGTTGGTGATGCGTCCCGCGGCGTTGCGATACCAGCTCGAGCAGAAGTTCCAGGGGGTGCGGTCGAGCCGGGCCTGGAGCTTGCGGTCGAACTCGGCCGCCACCTGCGGGCGCACGTCGAGCACGTGCCCGGGGCGCCGGGCCAGGTGCGCGACGGCCTGGCGGATGTAGCGGGCCTGCGATTCGATCATGTAGACGATCGAGCCGACGCCCAGGTTGGTGTTCGGGCCGTACATCAGGAACAGGTTGGGATAGCCGGGCACCGTCATGCCGCGGTAGGCCCGCGCCCCATCGGCCCACTCGTCCTGCAGCTTGCGTCCACCGCGCCCGGAGATCCGCATGGGCCAGAGGAATTCGGTGCCCTTGAAGCCGGTGCCGAACACGATCGCGTCCACCTCGTGCAGCACGCCGTCGGCGGTGCGCACCCCCTCGGGGGTGATCTCGGTGATGGCGGTGGTCTCCACCGCGACGTTCGGGCGGGTCAGCGCGGGCAGGTAGTCGTTGGAGAACAGCGCCCGTTTGCAGCCGGCCGGGTAGTCCGGGGTGAGCACGGCGCGCAGCCGGGGGTCGGGTACCTGGTTCTCCAGATGGCGCAGGCCGATGTCGGTCACGAGTTTCCGGATCACCGGGACATCCACGATGCCCAGCGACAGGAACTCGCAGAACGCCCAGAACGCGAACCGCTCCGAGAGCCGGGTGATCGGCAGCAGGTCGAACGCACGATGGTGCCAGGGCCGGTATTCGACGTCCGGCTTGGGCATGATCCAGGCCGCCGAGCGCTGGAACAGCGTCAGGTGCGCGACCTGCGGCGCGATGGCGGGCACGAACTGCACCGCGCTGGCGCCGGTGCCGATCACCGCGACCCGTTTGCCGGTCAGATCGGCCTCGTGGTCCCACTCGGCGGAGTGGAAGGCGGTGCCGCGGAAGGTCTCCACGCCGGGGATGTCCGGCAGCGCGGGCCGGGAGAGCTGGCCGACGGCGGAGATCAGCACGGCGCAGGTGTATTCGGTGCCGTCGGCGGTGCGGACGCGCCAGCGGCCGGTGGCGTCGTCGTATTCGGCGTCGGTGACCTCGCTGCGGAAGCGGATCTTCGGCAGCAGGTTGTTGTCCCGGGCGATACCGCGCAGGTAGTCCAGGATGTCGGGCTGCTGGGAGAACCGCTTGGGCCAGTCGGTGCGCGGGGCGTAGGAGTAGGAGTACAGCGGCGAGGGGATGTCGCAGCCCGCACCGGGATAGGTGTTCTCCCGCCAGACGCCGCCGACGTCCTCGGCGCGCTCCAGGATGACGAAATCGTGCACGCCGGCACGCTGGAGTTCCATCGCCATGCCGAGCCCGCCGAAGCCGGTACCGATGATGACGATCGACGGTGTGTTCATGAACACAACGCTAGGACCTGGACAAATGACTCCGGCAAACACCTGAGGTCAACAAATCAATACTTTCGGCCATAATCGGGGGGTGAGCACCATCCACCCCGAGGTCCGTACGTGGGATTTCCCGCGCGGCGTCGCCGGGGTCGCGGTCATGGCCGAGTTCGCCGCCCGGCACGGGGTACCGGTCGAGCGGGTGCTGGCCGGCACCGGACTCGACGAGCAGGCGCTGGCCGAACCCGACCGCCAGATCCCCGCGCGCACCGAGCTGGCGGCGGTGCGCAACCTGCTGGCCGCCTTCGACGGTGAGCCCGGTCTCGGCCTGCGGGTCGGCCGGCGGTACCGGGTGAGCACCTTCGGCATCTTCGGCTACGCGTGTGTCACCAGCCCGACCCTGCGCGAGGCCATCACGCTGGCGCTGCGCTACTACCGCCTCGGCTACGCCTTCTGCACCCCGATCGTGGAGTTCCGGCCCGGGGAGGTGGTGGCCTGGATCAACCATGAACTGATCCCCGCCGACGTGCGGAACTTCCTGGTGGAACGCGACGTGGTTGCCATCCACCGGGTGATGAGCGACCTGCTCGGCGAGCGGCTGAACCTCGCCCGCGCCGAATTCGCCTGTCCCGAACCCGAACACGCCGCCCGGATGGCCTCGGTGTTCGGAGTGCGTCCGCGGTTCGGCAGCGAGCACACGCTGTTCGCGATCGACCCCGAGGTGCTGAATCGCCCTCTGCCGCAAGCCAATCAGCCGACCTGGCAGATGTGCGTGGCGCAGTGCCACGAGCTGATCCGCCGCCGCACCGCCCGCACCGGCATCGCCGCCGAGGTGCGCGAGCGGCTGCTACCCGGCAGCGGGGCGATGGGGGTGGGCACGCCACCCACCATCGACGCGGTGGCCCGCGACCTGAACATGAGCGCGCGCACCCTGCGCCGCCGCCTGGACGAGGCGGGCACCAGCTACCGCGCCCTGCTGGACGAGGTGCGCCGAGCGCTGGCCGAGGAGATGCTCACCGCCGCACCGCTGTCGGTCGACGACATCGCCATCCGGCTCGGCTACGCCGAGGCCACCCCGTTCATCCACGCGTTCAAACGCTGGACCGGACTCACGCCGGCGGCGTACCGCCGCGCGCATCACCGGCCTTGAGCGGGGTGGGCAGTCCGCACAGCCGCGCGCTCACCTCGACCAGCCGCGCGCCCAGCTCGTCGTCGGTGGCGCGCCGGCCCGGCTGCTTAGGTCTGTTGCGCTGGAAGTAGCAGCCGGTGGTGTCGGCCACCTCGGGGTCGGTGGCCAGATAGGTGAGGGCTTCGGCGCCCTGCTCCGGCGAGATCATGAAGATCCGCTTGGCGATCGCGGCCAGCGGCTTGCCGTACCAGGGCATGGTGTCCCAGATGCCGGTCGCCACGGCGCCCGGGTGGAAGGCGTTGACCGTCACGCCGGTGCCGTCGAGCCTGCGGGCCAGCTCCCGGGTGTAGAGGATCAGCGCCAGCTTGGAACGGCTGTAGGCCTTCTCGCCGGTGTAGCCGTGTTCGAAGGGCAGATCGTCCAGGTCGAGGCGGGCGCCGAAATGCAGCACCGAGGAGGTGAACACCACCCGCGCGGGGGCGCTGTCGAGCAGCAGGTCCAGCAGTAGTTCGGTGAGCAGGAACGGGCCGAGATAGTTGACGGCGAAGGTGGTCTCGACACCGTCCTCGGTGAGCGCGCGGTCGGGGAAGTGCCCGCCCGCGTTGTTGGCCAGCACGTCGAGGCGGTCGTAGCGCTGCCGGACCTGCTCGGCCAGCTCGCGGATCGCCGCCTGCGAGCCGACATCGCAGCGCAGCGTGTCGACCGCGCCCGCGCCGGCCGCCCGCACCCGCTGCTCGGTGGCGGCCAGTTTCTCCGGGTTGCGACCGACGAGAATCAGATGCTCCCCCCGCGCGCCGAGCTGCTCGGCCGCCGCCGATCCGATACCCGATGTCGCCCCCGTGATCAGGATCGTCTTCATATACGCCACCGTGCCACAGCGGCGGACGTCGCGCCGGGACGCGCCGAAATCCGCGCCGGCCGGGCTCGGCCGGGGCCCGCGTCAGTCGGTCTTCGCCGACGCCTCCGCCTGGTCCGGGGGCGGCGGTGTGGTCACCAGATCGATCTGCTCGCCGACGTAGCGCAGGATCACCGCCGCCACGGCCGCGACCGGCACCGCGAGGAACGCGCCGACGATGCCGTAGAGCGAGCCACCGGCGGTGACCGCGAGCAGCACCACCACCGCGTGCAGCTGCATGCTGCGGCTCTGCAGCACCGGTTGCAGGATGTTGCCCTCCAGCTGCTGCACCGCGATGATGATCGCCAGCACGATCAGCGCCGTGGTCACGCCGTTGGCCACCAGGGCGACCAGCACGGCGAGCGCGCCGGCCACGAACGCGCCGACGATCGGGATGAAGCCGCCGATGAAGGTCAACACCGCCAGCACCAGCGACAACGGGACACCGAGGATCACCAGGCCCGCGCCGATCAGCACCGCGTCGATCAGGCTCACCAACGCCTGGGTGCGGATGAATCCGCCCAGGGTGACCCAGATCCGGTTGAGCACCTCCTCGAAGTGCCTGCCCGCGCCCGCCCCGGTGACGCTGTGCAGCCAGGGCAGGAACTTCGGCCCGTCCTTGATGAAGAAGAACGCCAGCACCAGCACCAGGAACAGGGTGATCAGGGCGGAGGTGGCGGTGGTGACGCCGCTGAAGACGCCGGTGGCGATCTGCTCGGCACTGGACTGCAGGCGGTTGCCGATGGTGTCCACGGCCTGGTCGAGCTGTTCGTCGCGGATGCGCAGCGGCGGGCCGCGCAACCAGTCGCGCACCTTGTTGATGCCCTCGCTGGCCTTGTCGGCCAGGTCCGGCGCCTGATCGGCGACCGAGGGCACGATCAACGCGATCACTCCGGCCAGTATGCCGAGGAACCCGAGCACCGACAGCGTCGCCGCCAGCCCGGGCCGCACCCCGTGGTTGGTCAGCCACCGCGTCGGCGGCCACAGCACGGTGGCCACCACCAGCGCCAGCGCCACCGGCAGCACGATCACCCACAGCAGCGCGATGGTCCAGCAGACCACCCACACCCCCGCCGCGACCGCGACGATGCACAGCGACCATTTGGCGAGCCAGAACAACCCCTGGCCGATGACGTCGCCCCGGTCCCGCGCTGTCCGGGCGCCCGTTCCGATCTCCTTCGTGGGCTTGCTCTCCTCGCTCACCGGCCCAGTCTTACACGACACACCGGCGCGGGCCCGCCAACGACGAGCCCCGATTGCGTCACTCGGCACCGGGTAAGGCTGCCGGTGAACGGACTTTCCGCGAGGGCAGGAGGCGAGGCATGGTGGCACCGACGGCGTTGGCACTGGTGTGCACGTTGAAGAAGTCTTCGGCGCAGTCGAGTTCGGAACTGATCGCGCGACAGGTGCTCGACCGGCTGGGCGGGCACGGGGTGCGGGGAGAGCTGGTGCGGGTGGTCGACTACGACGTCCGGCCCGGCGTCACCGCGGACGAAGGGGACGGCGACCAGTGGCCG
Organism: Nocardia farcinica; assembly: GCF_001182745.1. Lineage (NCBI taxonomy): Bacteria > Bacillati > Actinomycetota > Actinomycetes > Mycobacteriales > Nocardiaceae > Nocardia > Nocardia farcinica. The sequence continues at coordinate 2,233,353 of NZ_LN868939.1, forward strand.
CAGCTGCGGGAGCGGATCGCCGCGGCCGACATCCTGCTGGTGGCGACGCCGACGTGGGTGGGGCACATGTCGTCGGTGGCGCAGCGGGTGCTGGAACGACTCGACGCCGAACTGTCGACCACCGACGACCAGGGCAGGCCCGCCATGGTCGGCAAGGTCGGACTGGCCGCGGTGGTCGGCAACGAGGACGGTGCGCACAAGATCGTCGCCGATCTCTTCCAGGGGCTGAACGACATCGGCTTCACCATCCCGGCGCAGGGCTGCACCTACTGGAACGGCAACGCCATGCAGACCACCGACTACATCGACCTGGACGAGACGCCCGAGACGGTGGCAAGCACCACCGCGGCGATGGCCCGCAACGCCGCCCACCTCGCCGGGCTGCTGCGCGAGCGGCCCTATCCCGCCTACGAGTAGCCCCCGGTTGACCGCGGCCGGGCCGGGTATCCCGCGCCACAGAGGAGGTGTGTCATGCCGAAGGAATGGACCGACAAACAGGAACGGCAGTACGAGCACATCAAGGACTCGGCGAAGGAGCGCGGCGCGGGCACCAAGCGCGCCAAGGAGATCGCCGCCCGCACCGTGAACAAGAACCGCGCGCAGGCCGGCCAGACCAAGACCGCCAGCCGCTCCTCCACCAAGGACCGCTCCCCGCAGCAGCGCGGCGGACAGCGTTCGCACAGCGGCTCGAAGGGCCCCACCCGCGACCAGCTCTACAACGAGGCCAAGAAGCGCGGCATCAAGGGCCGCTCGAGCATGAACAAGAGCCAGCTCGAGCGCGCACTCGGCCGCGGCTGAACCCGCCGCGGCACGCCCGCGCGGTTCAGCCCGCCGTCCGGCCCTCCGGCTGGTAGAACCACTCGTGCAGATCGAAGTCCTGGCGGATCTTGCCCTGGTTCACCAGGAACTCCTTGGTGCCGGTCAGCAGCCGCACCCCGGCCTCGTCGAACAGGCCGGTGGGGATGTAGTCCGGGTGGGCGGTGGCGCGCACGACCGCTTCCGGCGCCTTGGACTGGGCGACCTCGTAGGCCACGTACTCCTCCCAGTGCGCGGCGGCGTAGGCGTTGGCCTCGGTCAGCGCCCGCTGCCAGGTCGGCCCGAACTCCGGGTGGGTGTCCAGGAACGGCTGGCTGCTGACCGCCGCGGTGGTGCCCGCCAGCTCGGGATGGTTCTCCCGCACCGAGTCCACCAGCCGGAATCCCTTGGCCAGGAAGGCCTGCAGGAAGGACGACGGGTTGACATCCGGCAGCGCGACCGCCGCCACGTCGCCGTTGGTCAGCGGGGCCTCCGCGTCGGCGGAGAGCAGGTGCACCAGCTCGGCCTCGATGCCCTCGGCGCGCAGCGCGCCCTGCAGATAGCGGTCGATGTAGGAGCCGGACTGCACGCCGATCTTCTTGCCCGCCAGGTCGCGCAGCGTGCGCAGCGCCGGATCGCGCACCACCACACCGGCGTTCAGTCCGACGGCGTTGACCGCCAGCAGCCGGGTGGGCAGGCCGCTGCCCTTGGCGACCAGGGCGGGGGTGTCGCCGTAGGTGGCGACGTCGAGCCTGCCGCCCACCAGGGCCTGGTTGAGATCGGGGCCGTTGGGGAAGCTGTAGACCTCGATGGCGTCGACGCCCAGCGGTTGCAGCGCAGGCAGCAGCGCGCCGCGCTGGTGGGCGAAGCCGAGCGTGCCGGTGAGCACGTTGCCGGTGCCGATCACGCCGACGCGCAGCGTCTGGATCTCGGCCCGGGTCGCCGACTCGTCGGAGCCCGCGCCGCAGCCGGTGAGCGCGACGAGGGCGGTGGACAGCAGGAGCGCGGCGGCCAGCCGCAGGGTACGCATGGGATGGAGCTTCTTTCCGGTGGTGGGATCAGGACCGCAGTCGCGGCGGTGGGGTGCCGTGCGGCAGCTCGGGGCCGAGTGCCACGAGGCTGCCCGGCCTGCGGCCGCGACCCCAGCCGAGCTTCTCGCGGTACCGGCCGATCTGGTCGGCGGGAATGGCGGTCGGGTCGGCCAGCGGGGTGTCCTGCGGGGCGACGTAGAGCGCGTCGGCCGGGCAGTAGGCCTCGCACATGAAGCACGTCTGGCAGTCACTCTGCCGGGCGATCACCGGGATGCCGCTCGCGGTCCGGTCGAAGACGTTGGTCGGGCAGGCGTCCACACATTTGTCGCAGCCGATGCAGTCCTCGGTGCGCAGCAGTTCGATCACGACGCCACCGCCAGTCCGCTGTGGTGCGCGGGCCCGGTGTCCGTCCACACCCGGTCCAGGCCACCGGCCAGGATGTGGTGGTGCTGGGCCGGGTCCTGCTCGGGGTGATCGGCCCGCTTGTTCATGCCGCGTGTCTCCGGACGCGCCAGCGCCGAGCGGTACATCAGCCTGCCCACGGCGGTGATGGCGGCGGCCTGCCGGGCGCGCACCCGCTGTTCGCCGGTGTGCCCGCCCAGGCCGGACGCCGCCGCGGTCCACAGCGCGTCGAGCTCGGACAGCGCCGGGCGCAACCGGTCGCCGTGGCGCAGGTAGTTCTTCTCGAACGGGATCAGCTCGCGCTGCGCGGCCGCCACCACCTCGGCGGCGTCCACCGCGCCGGACCCGCTGGGCCGCAACCCGACCCGGCCCGCGCCCCGCAGCCGGGCGTCGGCCGGTCGCCCGGAGCGCAGCGCGAACCGGGCCGCGCCGCGCCCGGCCCAGCTGCCCGAGGACATCGCCCACGCGGAGTTGTGGCTGCCGCCGCCGGTGAATCCGCCGCAGATGCGCTCCCGGGTGGCGGCGTCGCCTGCGGCGAACAGACCGGGCACGGTGGTGGCGCAGTCGTCGTCCACCACGTCGATGCCGCCGGTGCCGCGCACGGTGCCCTCGGCGAGCATGTCGATCTCGAAACGCTGCCGGAACGGGTCGATGCCGCGCCGGTCGAACTGCAGGAAGAAGTTCGGCTGGCCCAGCCGCATCTGCGCCTGCACCCGGTCGTCGGCGCGATCGATCTGGGCGAAGACCCGCTCGTGCAGCAGCGCCCGGGCGATCACCGACCGGCCCTTCTGCGATCCCGCGCCCTCGAGCACCCGGCCGTCCTCGTGGAAGAAGGTGGCGTAGCCGTAGTAGGCGGTCTTGGTGATCGTGGAACCCTTGGGCACGATGGCGTAGGCGTTGGAGAACTCCATACCGGAGAACCGGGCCCCGACCTCGGCGGCCATCAACGCGCCGTCGCCGGTGTCGACGTTGGTGCCCAGCGCGCGGGACAGGAACGCGCACCCGCCGGTGGCCAGCACCACCGCGCCCGCGGTGATCCGGTAGTCGCGGCCGAGCTGGCGCTGATGGCCCGCCGCGCCGCGTACCACCCCGGCGTCGTCGACGAGCAGCTCCAGCGCGGGGGAGTGGTCGAGGATGCGCACGCCGATCCGCTTGAGCCAGGCGCGCATCCGGCGCATGTACTCCGGGCCCTGCACGCCGGTGCGGATCTGTTCGCCGGTGGCGGGGTCGACCGGGAAGGGATAGCGGCCCTCGACCGCGAGGCGGTGCATGTTGGTGTAGGTCTGATCCAGCACCCGGTCCATCCAGCGGTGGTCGGCCAGGTGTCCGCCCAGTGCCTCGCGGCTCGCCTTGGCCCTGGCGCGGGCGGCCGGCTCCGGCGCGACGTACCAGACGCCGGTACCCGCGGGTGCGGTCGCGCCGCTGGTACCGCAGTAGCCCTTGTCCACCAGCGTCACCTCGGCACCGGCTTCGGTGGCGTGCACGGCGGCCCAGGCCGCGGCCGGGCCACCGCCGATGATCAGCACGTCGGTGCTGCTCTGCCAGGTTGCGTCGGCTCGGGTCTCGTTCATGACTGCGCTCCTGTCGGTGCGTCGGGGTCCACGCCGAGAGCCAGCAGCAACCTGCGGCGCAGCGCGGAGAATTCGGGATCGACCACCGCCGGCCGGTGCTGCTGCCACAGCCGCGCCACCAGCGCCTGGGCTTTGAGCCGGGTGAGCGCGTCCAGCGCGCCGAACGGTTCGTCGAGCAGCAGCAGGTCGGGGTGACGCACCAGCGCGCGGGCCAGTGCCACCCGCTGTGCTTCGCCGCCGGACAGCGTCGCCGGCCACGCGTCGGCCTCGGCCGACAGGCCGACCTCGTCGAGCGCGGTGCGGGCGCGCGCGGCCAGGTCCCGGCCGCGCACGCCGAGAACCACATTGCGCCACACCGAGATCCACGGGATCAGCCGGTGCTCCTGGAACACGATGGCCTTCGAGCGCGGCGCCTCCAGCGTGCCGGTGAAACCGCGGTCGAGGCCGCCGATGGCGCGCAGCAACGTGCTCTTGCCCGATCCGCTGGCGCCCAGCAGCGCGACGAATTCGCCGGGCGCGATGTCGAGGTCGACGCCGCGCAGCACCTGCCGCCCGGCGAAGGCGCGGCCCGCACCGCGCACTCGCACCGCGGCGGTCGTCGTGGTGGTCGTCGTCGTGGTGGTGGAGCCGGCCATCACTGCCCCTCGAATCCGGTGCGCCAGGCCAGGAACCGCCGCTCCAGCAGCCGCACCAGCAGGTCGCTGAGCAGCCCCAGCAGCGCGTAGACGACCAGCACCAGGAAGATCTGGTCGGTGCGCAGGAACTCCTTGGCGTCGTTCATCAGGAACCCGAGCCCGACCGGCGTGGTCTGCATCTCCGCGACCACCAGCGCGAGCCAGCCGATGCCGAGTGCCTGGCGCAGACCGACGAAGATCTGCGGCAGCGCGCCGGGCAGGATGATGCGGGTGGTCAGCTCGAAGCGGTTGAGGCCGAGCGATTCCCCGGCCTCCACCAGCCGCCGGTCCACCGAACGGATACCGGCGAAGACGTTGAGGTAGATCGGGAAGACCGGCGCGACGGCGATCAACGCGATCTTGAAGGAGTCGCCGATGCCGAACCAGATGATGAACACCGGCAGCAGCGCGAGCGCAGGCATCATCCGCAGCGCCTGTACCGGTGCGTTCACCAGATCCTCGGCCAGCCGGAACAATCCGGCCGCCACACCGAGGACCAGTCCGATCCCGATTCCGAGCGCCAACCCGGTGCCCACCCGGCGTGCGGACGCCGCCAGATGCCGCCACAGCTCCCCGGAGCTGATCAGATCCCAGCCCGCTGCCACCACCTCGGTGGGAGCGGGTGTGGTCGCGCCGAGCCAGCCGCGCGCGCCGAGCTGCCACAGGATCAGTACGAGCACCAATCCGGCGGATTTGCGCGCCAGGCCGGTCGCGCGCCGCCACGCGGCCGACAGTGGTGCAGTGGTGGCGGGGGTGGGCACCGGCACGGCCGTGGGCGGGGGTGCGGTGGCGACCGGATCCAGTTGGAGTGTCATCGGGCAACGGTCCTAACGCGAGGGAGTGCGTTGCCACGCTAGGGGCCGCCTGCGGGCCGGAACACGGTTGCGATCAGCGAGATTCGAGGGGCGGCACGACGGCGCCCGCGGCGAGGCCGGGCCGGTCAGCCGGGGGTGTCGCCGCAGTGCGCGGCGAACGCGGCGAGCGTGGGCGAGCAGCCCGCGTCCAGGCGCAGGGTGGCGAGGTCGTCGCCGCGGGTGGGTCCGCGGTTGACGATGACCACCGGGTGGCCGTTGCGAGCGGCGCGGCGCACGAAGCGCAGGCCGGACATCACGGTGAGCGAGGAGCCCGCGACGAGCAGGGCGTCGCAGGAGTCGACGAGGTCGTAGGCGGCGGCGACGCGGTCCTTGGGGACGTTCTCGCCGAAATAGACGATGTCGGGTTTGAGCATGCCGCCGCAGTGCGCGCAGTCGACCATGCGGAAGTGCTCGGTGTCCTCGACCACCGCGTCGGCGTCCGGGGCGACCTCGATGCCGGTCGCGGTCGCGGCGTCGGCGAAGCCGGGATTGGCGGCCTCGAGCAGGTCGGCCAGCGTCATCCGGGACATCAGCGCCCCGCAGCCGAGGCAGCGGACCCGGGCGTAGGTGCCGTGCAGGTCGATGACCCGGCGGCTGCCCGCCTTGGTGTGCAGCAGGTCGACGTTCTGGGTGATCACCCCGCCGACCGCGCCGAGCCGTTCGAGCCGGGCCAGCGCGCGATGGCCGGGGTTGGGGCGGGCGGCGTCCATGCGCCGCCAGCCGATGTGATTGCGCGCCCAGTACCGGCGGCGGAACACCGGATCACCGACGAACTGCTGGTAGGTCATCGGATTGCGCGGCGGTGAGTCCGGCCCGCGGTAGTCGGGGATGCCGCTGTCGGTGGACAGGCCCGCCCCGGTGAGCACCGCGACGCGCAGGCCGGCGAGCAGATCGATCAGCCGGTCCACGCCGGTGCCGAGCGGCGACGGGGCGAGCTGCGTCATGAGACGAGCGTACCGACCCGCTCGGCGGACCGGCGCCGCCTCAGTTGCGGATGAGCAGGACCACCCCGGCCACCACCAGGCCCAGGATCACGAACCCGAGGCCGGAGGCCAGGCGGGGGTAGCGCAGCGCGGGCACCGCCGCGTCGACGGAGATGCGGCCCGCGCCGGTGAAGGCGAGCGTGGTCGCGCCCAGCGCCAGCAGCAGCTCGTATTCGATGCCCTTGGGCGCCCAGAAGCCGCCGCCCCATTTGACCGAGATGGCGTTGACCATCGTGCCGAGGATCGCGGCGGCGGCCAGCGGGGTGAGCAGGCCCAGGGCCAGCGCCAAGCCGCCGAAGGTCTCGGTGACGGCGGTGATGACGGCGAAGATCTGCGGCGAGGGATAACCCATCGATGACAGCATGGCCTCGGTGCCGTCCAGGCCGGGGCCGTCGAACCAGCCGAGCAGCTTCTGCGACCCGTGCGCGGCCATGGTGAGGCCGACGGCCAAGCGCAGGATCAGCAGGCCGACGTCGACGCCGGGGTTGACCCGGGCCGGGGTGAGTGCGGTGGATGCGGTGTTGCCGGTCGTGGTCGTCATGCCGTGTCCTTACTGTCCGGGTTGTTCGGTGGGTATACGCCGGTGGACCGGGGTGCGGTTCAGCCGACCTGGATGGAGCGGCGGGCCATGCCGTACCAGTAGCCGTCGATGACCGTTCGTAACGTGTCCAGCTCATTCTCGCCCGCGCCGAGCGTGACGAACAGGGGTGCGAAGTGGTCCGCGCGCGGGTGCGCGAGCCGGGCCGCCGGCGCCTTGTGTTCGAAATCGAGCAGCGCGTCGAGGTCGCGGTCGGCCAGGGCGCGGGCGCCCCAATCGTCGAACTCGGCGGTGAAGCGATGCACGTGGACGTCGTCCTCGGTCATGGCACGCAGGTTGTGGGTGAAGAATCCGCTGCCGACGACGAGCACGCCCTCCTCGCGCAGCGGGGCGAGCTTGCGCCCGATCCCGAACAGCGCCTCGGGGTCGAGGGTGGGCATGGACAGCTGCAGAACGGGCACGTCGGCGTCGGGGTACATCTGCGTCAGCGGCACGTAGGCGCCGTGGTCCAGGCCGCGGTCGGGGACCTCGGCGACACCTGCCCCGAGCAGGCCGCGGACCGTGCGCGCCAGGTCGGGCGCGCCCGGCGCGGGATAGCGCACCTCGTAGTAGTGCTGAGGGAAGCCCCAGAAGTCGTAGACCAGCGGCACCGTGGTGGTGGCGCCGAGGGCGATGGGCGCGGCCTCCCAGTGCGCGGAGACGATCAGGATCGCGGTGGGCCGCGGCAGCTCCGCGGCCCACGCCGCCAGCTCGGCGGGCCAGCGCTCGTGGTCGACCAGCGGCGGCGCGCCGTGCGAGAGGTACAGCACCGGCATGCGCTCGGTGGTGGTGCTCGCCATGACTCACTCCGTTCTCGGTCCAGATAGTTCAAATTTGAACGATGCCAGCATAGCGCCTAGTTCAAATTTGAACAACATGGTTAGGGTGGTGGTGTGACCGAGACACGGTGGCTCGACGCCGACGAGATGCGCGCCTGGGAGGCATTCCTGGGTGCGGGGGCCCTTGTCAATCGGGAGATCGAACAGCATCTCAAGCGGGAGGGGTTGTCCCATCCCCAGTACGAGACGCTGGTCCGGTTGTCGGCGGCGCCGCAGGCGCGACTACGGATGACCGAGCTGGCCGATGCGCTCTTCACCTCCAAGAGCGGGCTGAGCTATCAGATCGGCCAGCTGGAGAAGGCCGGGTACGTGCGGCGCGAAGCCGCCGACGCCGACGATCGCGGCGTGCTCGCGGTGCTGACGCCCGCGGGCCGGGAGCGGCTGGCCGAGGTGGCGCCGGGACACGTCGCGACGGTGCGGCGCGCCCTCATCGACGTGCTCACCGAACAGCAGCGGCGCGCGCTCGCCGACGGGCTCGGCACCGTGGTGGCGCGGCTGAGTACGCCGAAGGGCGGGTGAGCCACCGGCCCACCCGCCCTCCGGGGTGTTCTTATCGGTTGTCGTCCTGGTGGGCGCGCTGGCGCGCCTCGTCCACGTCGGCCTCCGAACGCGCCTTCTCCGCAGCGGCCTCCTTCTCGGCGGCCTTGCGCTGGGATTCGGCCTTGTCCTGCTGGGCGCGGCCCTCCTGCTCGAGGTCGTCGTGGCCGGTGAGGACGCCGGCGGCTTCCTTCACCTTGCCCTTGGCGTCCTCGACGACGCCCTTGATTCCCTCGCGCGGACCACTCTCGTGCTGTGTCATTCTGACACCTCCGAATTATCGGCTCGGTCGCTGACATCAGCCGCATACCCGGTCGAGCCGGCCTCAATCGTGGACTGTGACCGGCGCCGCGTCCCCCGGCCACCGAGCGGACGGGTGACGGCGGCCGGGAGAGCGGCGGATCCGCAGAATCCTTGTCGTGTCAGGGTTTTCGCCGGCTCAGGCGCGCCAGATCTGCTCGCCCGCGCGGGAGAGCACGATGTTGGGCACCACCGCGTTGCGAGACAGCCGGGTGATCGCCAGCACCATCTCGGCCACATCACCGGTGGTCAGCATCGCCGCGCGGTCGAGTTCGTCGCGCTTCCACGCCGTCATGTCGGTGTCCACATAGCCGGGCGAGATGGCCGTGGCGCTCACCCCGCCCGCCGACTCCTCGAGCGACACCGTCTCGCACAGCGAGATCAGCGCCGCCTTGGTCGCGCCGTAGGCAGCCAGGCCCGCCTCCCCGGCGACGCCCGTGATCGAGGCCAGCGCAACGATTTTCGCACCGCGGGCGGCATCCTCGGCGGCACTCTTGCGCAGCAGCGGCAGCGCCGCCTGGATGAGGGTGATCGGCCCGCGGAAGTTGACGTCGAGCATCCGCTCGTAGGTCTTGGCGGGCATGTCGGCGACCGCGCCCGCCGTGCCGGTGCCCGCGCTGAGCACCAGCACGTTCATTCCGCCGAACGCCGCATCGTGCGCGGCGGCCAGCGCGCGCACCTGCTCGGGCTCGTTCATGCGCGCGACCACCGGCTGCACCCGCACGCCGTACTCCGCGCGCAACCGCTGGGCGGTCTGCTCGAGGGTGTCGGCGGTGCGGGCGGCGAGGGTGAGCTGGTAGCCCTCGGCGGCCAGCCGGGCGGCGATCTCGGCACCGATGCCCCGCGACCCGCCGGTGACCAGCGCCGATCGCGTGCCCGTCATCCGAGCCGCTCGATGATCGTGGCGTTGGCCAGCCCGCCCGCCTCGCACATGGTCTGCAGGCCGAACCGGCCGCCGCTCTGCTCGAGGTGGTTGACCAGGGTGGCCAGGATGCGGGTGCCCGACGCGCCGAGCGGATGGCCCAGCGCGATCGCGCCGCCGCGCGGGTTCAGCTTGGCCGGGTCGGCGGCCAGTTCGTGCTGCCACACCAGCGGTACCGAGGCGAACGCCTCGTTGACCTCGTAGGCGTCGATGTCCTCGATGCCGAGGCCCGCGCGCTCGAGCACCTTGCGGGTGGCCGGGACGACGGCGGTCAGCATCAGCAGCGGGTCGTCGCCGACCACGGCGAAGGAGTGGAACCGGGCCCGCGGGGTCAGCCCGAGTTTCGCGGCGGCCTCCTCGGTCATGATCAGCGCGGCGGAGGCGCCGTCGGTGAGGGGGGAGGAGTTGCCGGGGGTGATCGACCAGTCGATCTCCGGGAAGCGGGCCTGATAGGCGTCGTCGGCGAAGGCGGGACGCAACCCGGCCAGCCCCTCCACCGTGGTTCCCGGACGGATGGTCTCGTCGGCGGTGAGTGCGCCCGCGGCGACCAGCTCGCGGTCGAAACCGCCCGCGGCCGCGGTCGCGGCGGCCAGCCGGTGCGAGCGGGCGGCGAACTCGTCGAGCGCGGCGCGGTCGAACTTCCACCGGGCGGCGAGGATTTCGGCGGCGATGCCCTGCTGGATCAACCCGTCCGGGTAGCGGTGCGCGAGCGGGCCGCGGTTGGTGTCCTTGTCCTGGGCGTTGGAGAACATCGGCGCGCGGCTCATCATCTCCACGCCGCAGGCGATGGCGACGTCGTAGGCGCCGGAGATCACGCCCTGCGCGGCGAAGTGCGCGGCCTGCTGGCTCGAGCCGCACTGCCGGTCGACCGTGGTGGCGGGCACCGTCTCGGGGAAGCCGGCGGCCAGCACGGCGGTGCGGGTGATGTTGAGCGCCTGCTCGCCGCTCTGGGTGACGCAGCCGCCGATCACGTCGTCGACCACGGCGGGGTCGAGGTCGTTGCGCGCGACGAGTTCGGCGAGCACGCCCGCGAGCAGCGTCGCCGGGTGCACCTCCGCCAGGCCGCCCCCGGCCTTGCCCTTCCCGGACGGTGTGCGGACGACGTCCACGATGACGGCGGACCTCATAGCTGGCTCCGATCGCTCCGTAAGTTAATACTCATTCGGAGTTAAGTTAACACGGATTCGCCTGCGCTCGTCCAGTGTCCCCGGCGTCGCGCGGGCGGCCGGGACCGATGGCCCCTGGCGCGCATCGCAACTCGGGCTACCCTGGGCTGATGCGATTCCAGCGGGTGCGCACGCGCCTCACCCGGCACACCGGCACGGCGAGCAGCCTCGACGTATGGCTGGTCGCCCGCAGCGCGCGGGTGCGGCCCACCCGCGCCGACCGCGCCCTGCGCCTGCTCAGCACCAGCGCGAACCACAACCGGCTGTGGCTGGGCTTCGGCGCGGCCATGCTGCTGCTCGGCGATCGCCCCACCCGGCGTGCGGGCGCGCGCGGACTGCTGGCCGTCGCGCTGGCCAGCGGCATCGCCAACGGCGTCGCCAAGCCGCTGTTCCCGCGCAGGCGGCCACCGGACGAATCGGTGCCGTTCGTGCGCAGGCTGGTCAAGCCGCCGGTCTCCTCGTCGTTCCCCTCCGGGCACGCGGCCTCGGCGGCCGCCTTCGTCACCGGGGTCGGGTTGGAGAGCCCGGCCGCCGCGGCGGTGGTCGCCCCGGTCGCGGCGGCCGTGGGATATTCGCGCGTGCACATCGGCGTGCACTGGCCCTCCGACGTGGTCGCCGGGGCGCTGCTGGGCGCCGGGGTGGCGCTCGGCACGCACCGGTGGTGGGCGGTGCGGGTCGACGAGCCCGCGCTGGTCGGCGTCGCCGAACAGGTCGATCCGCTGCCCCAGGGCCGCGGACTGCTGCTGGTGGCCAACACCCTCTCCGGCAGCGGAGCCGCCGAAGTGCACCTGGCGCAGGTGCGCGCCGGGTTGCCCGCCGCCCGCATCCTGGCCTTCGACCCGGACCGCGATCTCGACGAACAGGTCACCGACGCCGTGCGCGCGGGCGAGGTGACCGCTCTCGGCGTGCTCGGCGGGGACGGCACCGTCTCGGCCGTCGCCGAAATCGCTGTGCGCGAGAAGCTTCCACTGGCCGTGTTCGCCGGCGGCACGCTCAACCACTTCGCCAGGGACGCCGGGGTGGACTCGGCCGAGGCGACGGTCGCGGCGCTGCGCACGGGGACGGTGGTGCGGGTCGACACCGCCCGCGTGGCCCTCGACGGCGACGGCTCGCGGGTGTTCGTCAACACCGCCAGCCTCGGCGGCTACCCCGACTTCGTGCGACTGCGCGAGCGCTGGGAGCACCGGATCGGCAAGTGGCCCGCCGCCGGTATCGCCATGGTGCGGGTGCTGCTGCGCGCCCAGCCACTGCACGCGCTGGTCGACGGTGTGCCGGTCGCGCTGTGGATGCTGTTCGTGGGCAACGGCCGCTACAGCCCCGCCGACCAGATCCCCATGTCGCGCCCCGAGCTGCATCGCGGCACCCTCGACGTGCGCTACCTGCGCGCCGACGTCGCCTTCTCCCGCACCCGGCTGATCTGGGCCACCCTCACCGGCACGCTCGCCCACTCCGCCACCTACGTGCGCCACGAGACCGACCGCCTCGAGGTCCGGGTCGGCGGCGGTGCGGTCTCCCTCGCCACCGACGGGGAAGTCGGTTACCGCGGAACCCATTTCGTGTTCGGCAGCGAGCCGGGCGCGCTGGCGCTCTTCCGCGCGGGGGACTGAGGCCGCGCGCACCGGCCGGGCTGTCAGGCCGGATAGACGTGGGTCTCGGTCGCCTTGACCGCCGCCCACAGCCGCGCGCCCGGCGTCAGGTCCAGTTCCGCGAGTGCGGCGGGCGTGACGTCGGCGAGGACGGGCGGGGCGCCGTCCAGCCGCACCCGCACGGTGTGGGCGTGCTGTTCGACGGCCGACACCACCACCGGCCAGGTGTTGCGCGGGCTGCCCGCCGGGCGCTCGGGATGCAGGCCGACGGCGTTGGGCGGGAAGGCCAGGTGCACCGGGCCGGTGCCGGGTTCCACGGTGGTGAACGACCCGCCGCCGTCCACCGCGACGGCCGTGCCGTGCGCGGTGCCACGGTAGAGGTTGAGGCCGACGAGATGGGCGACGTAGTCCGAGCGCGGGCGACGGGCCACCTCGGCCGGGGGACCCTGCTGCACCATCCGGCCGTGCTCCAGGATGACCAGGCGGTCGGCGAGCACCATCGCGTCGAGCGGGTCGTGGGTGACCAGCACGGTGTGGCCGGGGTAGTCGCGCAGGTGGCCGCCCAGTTCCGCGCGCACCTGCGACCGGGTGGCCGCGTCCAACGCGGCCAGCGGCTCGTCGAGCAGCAGCAGGCTCGGTTCGGTGGCCAGCGCGCGGGCCAGCGCGACCCGCTGGGCCTGCCCGCCGGAGAGCGCGCGCGGTGACCGCGCGGCGAACTCGGCCAGCCCCACCCGGTCCAGCCAGCGCGCGGCGGCCGTGCGGGCGGCGTGGCGGGCGGTGCCGCGGGCGCGTAACCCGAAGGCCACGTTGTCCAGCACCGACAGGTGCGCGAAGAGCAGGTAGTCCTGGAACACCACGCCCACGTGCCGCCGCGGCGCGGGCACGAACACGGCCGGTGGCGCGTCCCAGGTGCGGTCACCGAGGCGGATGCGTCCACCGTCGAGCGCGGTCAGTCCGGCCAGCGCGCGCAGCGCCGTCGTCTTGCCCGCCCCGTTCGGCCCGAGCAGGGCCACCACCTCGCCCGCGGCCACCTCCAGGTCCAGCTCCAGCGCGAAAGCCCCGCGCCGCACGCGTAATTCGGCCCGCAGCGTCACAGCGCGCCCCGCATCCACCGCTCCCGCAACGCCACCAGCACCACCACCGAGACTGCCAGCAGCACCAGGCTGAGCACGATCGCCGCGTCGGGATCGGTTTCCAGCGCCAGATAGACCGCCAACGGCATGGTGGTGGTGCGCCCGGGGAAGTTGCCCGCGAAGGTGATGGTGGCGCCGAATTCCCCCAGTGCCCGTGCCCAACACAGCACCGCGCCCGCGAGCACACCGGGCAACACCGAGGGCAGTGTCACTCGGCGGAAGGTGTACCAGCGGGTCGCGCCGAGCGTGGCCGCGGCCTCCTCGAATCGCGGATCCGCCGCGCGCAGTGCGCCTTCCACCGAGATCACCAGGAACGGCATCGCCACGAACGCCTCCGCCAGCACCACCCCGGCGGTGGTGAACGGCAACGAGATGCCGAACCACTCGTGCAGGTGGCTGCCGATCAGCCCGCGCCTGCCCAGCACCAGCAGCAGCGCCACACCGCCGACGACCGGCGGCAGCACCAGCGGCACCGTCACCAGCGCGCGGATCAGTCCCCGGCCCGGCACGTCACCGCGGGCGAGCAACCAGGCCAGCGGAATACCGAGCACCAGGCACAACCCGGTCGCCAGTGTCGCGCACACCAGCGAAAGGCGTAGGGCCTGGAGCACTTCCGGCTCGGCCACACGCTGCGGCATGGTCGCCCACGGCGCCCGGGCCACCAGGCCGAGCAGCGGCGCCACCAGGAACGCCAGCGCGAGCACGGCGGGGACCAGCAGGATCAGCGGCCGTCGCCCGTGTACCGCTCGCCGCCGCGCCACGGTGTTCACGGCGCGGCGAACCCCGCGCGGTCGAAGATCTCCCGCGCCTGCGGTGACCGGACGAAGTCGACGAACGCCGCCGCGGTGGCGGGTTCGGGGGCGGCGGCCAGCGGCGCGATCGGGTAGTCGTTGAGCACACGCTCGGATTCGGGGAAGTCGATGCCCTCCACCCGCTCGGCCGCGGCGGCCACATCGGTGCGGTAGACCAGTGCGGCGTCCACCTCGCCCAGGGTCACCTTGGTGAGCACCGCCTTGACGTCGGCTTCGCGGGTGTCCGGCTGGGCGGTGATGCCCGCCAGGTCGAATACCTTCCGCGCCGCGGCACCGCAGGGCACCTGCTCGGCGCACAGCGCGAGCACCGGTTCGGGCCTGCCGAAATCGGCCAGCCCGGTGATGCCCGCCGGGTTGCCGGCCGGCACCGCGATCTGGAGCCGGTTGCGCACGAACGTGACCGGGGTCGCGGTGATCCGGCCCGCGGCCACGACCTGGCCCATGTTCTCCGGTGACGCGGCGGCGAAGACGTCGGCGGGCCCGCCCTGGCGCAGCTGCTCGGCCAGGGCGGAGCTGGCGCCGAAGCTGAACACCACCTCGGTGCCCGGGTTGGCGGCTTCGAAGCGGTCGCCGAGCTCGGTGAAGGTCTGGGTCAGCGAGGCCGCGGCGAACACCGTGATCGTGCGGGTGGCGTCCGGCTCGCTCGCGCAGCCGGTCGCGCAGGTGGCCAGGACGACGACGGCGGCGACTGCGCCGACCAGGCTTCTCATCCGCGGGTACCTTCCGGGATCTCGACCACGACGTGGGTGGACTTCACCGAGGCGACCGCGACGCTGCCCACCTCGAGGCCGAGTTCGTCGACCGATTCCCGGCTCAGCAGCGACACCAGCCGGAACGGGCCGGCCTGCATCTCCACCTGCGCCATCACCGTGTCCTTGACGATCCGGGTGACGATCCCGCGCATCCGGTTACGGGCCGACGCGGCCACGGTGACGCCGGGTTCCGGCGCCTCGGCGGTGCTGCGCAGGAATTCCGCGAGATCCTTGCCCGCCACCCCCTTGCGCCCGTTGTCCAGCTGGATGGCGGGCAGCTTCCCCTGATCCATCCAGCGCCGCACGGTGTCGTCGCTGACACCGAGCAGCGCGGCGGCCTCGCTGATCCGCAAACTCGTCACGGATCGCACAATACAGGCGCATCTGCGGAATAAGCACCTGATCCGATCCTCATCTGAGATCGAAGAGCGCTTTCTCGTGGAGGCCGGCGTAGCCGATCGGGTCACCATTGTGTGACGAGCGTCACGATTGCCGGTTTGGTGCCTGGTGAGCGGGTATGCGTTCGCCGGATGGTTGCGCCCCGGTGAGTTTGCCCCGTGCGGAACGTGGGTAACGGTTCTTTTCGTGCCCGGACCGAACGTAGCGGGACGGGTGCGCGAGAGGCAGAACCGGAGGTCTGCGGACGCGGGCCGGTGAGGAGGCGCAATGACCGAGACGCAGAATCCCGGGCGGCTGCGACGATCGGTCGCCGCGTCGGCGATGGGCAACGCCACCGAGTGGTTCGACTACGGCGTCTACGCCGCGACGGCCACCTACCTCACCGACGCGTTCTTTCCCGGTGAACTCGGCACGCTGGGCACCATGCTCGGCTTCGCCATCTCGTTCGTGCTGCGCCCCCTCGGCGGCATGGTCTGGGGCCCGCTGGGTGACCGGCTCGGCCGCAAGCGGGTGCTGGCCAGCACGATCCTGTTGATGTCGGCGGCCACCGGCGCGATCGGCCTGCTGCCCACGCACGCCTCGGTCGGCGTGCTCGCGCCCATCCTGCTGATCCTGCTGCGCGTGCTGCAGGGCTTCTCCACCGGCGGCGAGTACGGCGGCGCGGCGACCTACCTCGCCGAATCCGCCAGCGACCGCCGTCGCGGCTTCTTCGGCAGCTTCCTCGAGTTCGGCACGCTCGCCGGATTCGTCGGCGGCTCGGCCGTGGTACTGGCCTGCCAGCTGGTGCTCGGCTCGGACGCCATGCACGACTGGGGCTGGCGCATCCCGTTCCTGATCGCGGTGCCGCTCGGCCTGACCGGCCTGTACCTGCGCTCGCGGTTGGACGAGTCGCCGGTGTTCAAGGAGGTGGCCCAGAACCCGCACCCGCCGACCGGCCTGCGCGAGCTGATCCTGCACTACCGCCGCGAGCTGCTCACCCTGGGCGGCCTGGTGATCGCGCTGAACGTGGTCAACTACACGCTGCTGACCTACCAGCCGACCTACCTGCAGAAGACCATCGGCATGTCCGAGTCCGCCACCACCACGATGATGCTCATCGGGCAGGTGGTGATCATGCTGGTGTTGCCGTTCTTCGGCGCGATCTCCGACCGGGTCGGCCGCCGACCGATGTGGTTGTTCTCGCTGGTCGGCCTGGCCGTGTGCGCGGTGCCGATGTACTGGCTGATGGGCCAGGGTCCGGTGTGGGCGGTTCTCGGCTTCGTGGTGCTCGGCCTGCTGTACGTGCCGCAGCTGTCCACCATCAGCGCCACCTTCCCGGCGATCTTCCCCACCCATGTCCGGTACGCGGGCTTCGCGCTGGCCTACAACGTCTCGACCGCGGCCTTCGGTGGCACCGCGCCGCTGGTGAACGAGGCTGTCATCGAGTCGACCGGTTGGGTGCTGTTCCCCGCCCTCTACATGGTGGGCGCCTCGTTGCTCGGCCTGGTCGCCTGGGCCTATCTGCGCGAGACCGCGGGCACGTCGCTGCGCGGTACCGAGGTTCCCGACGCCCAGCGGGCGGCCGTTCCGGTCGCCGCCGCGGCGGCGGGCTGACCGGCGGCGCCCACGGTCACGGTCCGGCGTCGGGGGTCGGGCCGGGTTCGGGGGTGCGGTCGCCGGGGCGGCGCCGTCGAGGGTGCGGGTGGATCACTCACTCGTCCTCGGCGGCGATCGCTTGCTGCGTGGTTGCCGAAAGCGCCGTGCCCCGGCCCGAGCGCGCATGGTGCGCGGAACATCGTGCGGCGCAGACCCTTTCGAGCGCGCAGCCTAGGTGACCGTTGCCGGTGTGACAAGAGTGCGGTCGACTGTTTTATGTCACAACGGTTCCCGCTGGCGTGTAGGTGTCCGGTGAGTAACCTACTGTCGAGTAGCCCGTCATCGGGCCCGCCGGAGCGTGATGCGGCACAGTTCGTACAAAACGGGCACAGCACGAAAGCGTAAGGGACAGTGGTGAACCAGCAGGCTCGTCCGGTCGTTCGCCGAGCCACCCACCGGGACGCGGACGACATCGTGCGAGTCATCGCACAGGCCTTCGAGACCGACGATCCGATCGAGGAGTACGTCTTCCCGTCGCTCGCGGAGCGGCGCAAGCGCACACCGGCGATGCTGCGGGTGATGCTCCGCCATCGTTTCCTGCCGATCGGCGGCGCCTCGGTCGCGCTGCTCGACGACCGCGTCGTCGGCGCCGCGCTGTACTACCCGCCGCGGCACCGCACACCGCTGTGGCACCAAGCGGTGGCCGGTCCGCAACTGATGCGGGCGATGGGGGCGGCGGGCACCCGCCGCGGCATGGCGGTCGACGCGGCGATGGCGCGGGTGGCGCCGAACCGACCGCACACCTTCCTGGTGTACCTGGGATGTGCGCCCGGCCTGCAGCGCCGCGGCGTGGGCAAGGCGCTGTGGGGCGCGCTGGCCGAGGCATCCGATGCCGCCGAGGCGAGTCTCGGCGGCATCTGCAAGGACGACAATGTCGCCTACTATCGCGCGCTCGGCTGCGACGTGGTCGAGCGCGTCCGGGTCGGCCGGGACGGGCCGGAGATGAACATGGTGCTGCGCCCACCCGCGCGTCCCGCCCCGCGCTGATCAGCCCCCGGCGCCGGGTTGTTTCGAGTTCGCCGGGTCTTTCGAGTTCTACGAGGAGTCGTTGTGTCTGACATCGCCGTTGTCGGTATCGGTTGCCGGTACGCGGGCGGTATCGATTCGCCGGAATCGTTCTGGGACTTCCTGATCGACAAACGCGACGGCGTGGTCGACATCCCACCGCAGCGCTGGGACTACCGGCGCTTCTACGACCCGGACAAGCGCACCCCGGGCCGCATGTACACCAAACGCGCCGCCTTCATGACCGGCGATCCGTGGGAATTCGACCCCGATTTCTTCGGTATCTCCCCGCGCGAAGCGGCCTCGATGGACCCGCAACAGCGCCTGATCCTCGAGGTGGCCTGGGAGGCGCTCGACGACGCGGGCATCGCGGGCCGGGTGGCGGGCAGGCCGGTCGGCGTCTACGTCGGTGCGTTCACCCTGGACCAGCTGGCGGTGTCGGTGGCCGGTGACGCGCTGCCGCACGTGGACATGCACACCGCCGTCGGCGCCTCCTACACCATGCTGTCCAACCGGATCGCCTACGCGCTCAACCTGGTCGGGCCCGCCGTCACCGTCGACACGGCGTGCTCGTCCTCGCTGGTCGCCCTGCACCTGGCCTGTCAGGCGCTGGACAACGGCGACTGCGAGGTGGCGATGGCGGGCGGCGTCACCATGCTGCTGCAACCCGAACCGTTCGTGTCCATGTGCAAGGGCGGCTTCCTGGCCGCCGACGGCCGCAGCAAGCCGTTCGACGCCGCCGCCGACGGCTACGGCCGCGGCGAGGGCTCGGGCATGGTCGTGCTCAAGAAACTCGCCGACGCCGAACGCGACGGCGACCGGATCTACGCGGTGATCAAGGCGACCGGGTCCAATCAGGACGGCCGCACCACCGCCATCACGGTGCCGAACGCCGATTTGCAGGAGGCACTGGCCAAGTCGGTCACCGAGCGGGCCGGTATCGCGCCGCACCAGGTGACCTACGTCGAGGCGCACGGCACCGGCACCCCCGTGGGTGACCCGCTGGAGCTGCGGGCCATCGGCCGCGCCTACGGGCAGGTGCCCGGCCGCACCCGGCCGCTCGGGGTCGGTTCGGTGAAGGGGCAGCTCGGGCACACCGAGGCCGCCTCGGGCATCGCGAGCGTGATCAAGTCGGCGCTGGCCATCGCGCACCGCACGATCGCGCCGCAGGGCTGGCTGAACGAGCCGAACCCGGAGATCCCCTTCGACGAACTGGGGATCCGGCTCCAGCTCGAGGCCGAACCGGTCGGCCCCGAGGTGGAGCGGATGACCATCGCGGTCAACGGTTTCGGCTACGGCGGCACCAACGCGCACGCCATCCTCCAGGAGTACGTGGCGCCGCCGCGTCCGGCGCGGCCACCCCGCCATCACGGCGTGCTGCCGCTGTCGGGCCGCAGCGAACCGGCCGTGCGGGAGCTGGCCCGCGGCTTCGCCGAACAGATCGCCGCGGGCGGCGATCCGCAGCGCCTCGCCGAAGCCGCCTGGACCCGCCGCCAGCACCACCCCTACCGCACCGCGGTGCCCTTCGGCGACGAGGCCGACCTGGTGCGCGGCCTGGTCGAGCTGGCCGAGGGCAGCGCGCGGGGGGCGACCAAGGTGATCCCGCGCCGCGCCGCCGAGCCGGTGTTCGTGTTCACCGGTATGGGCCCGCAGTGGTGGGGGATGGGCAGGCAGCTGCTGACGGCCGACGGCGCCTTCGCCGCCGAGGCCCGCCGCATCGACGCGGTCTTCCGCGAGATCGCCGGCTGGTCCATCGTCGAGGAGCTGCTGCGCCCCGAGGACGACTCGCGGGTCACCAGCACCGCCATCGCGCAACCGGCCAATTTCCTCGTGCAGGTGTCGCTGGTCGCCGCGCTCGCCGAACTCGGCATCCGCCCCGCCGCGGTGGTCGGGCACAGCGTCGGTGAGGTGTCGGCGGCGTATGTCACCGGCATGCTGTCGCTGCACGACGCGCTGCTGGTGAGCTACCACCGGGCGCGCTTGCAGGCAGGCACGGCCGGCTCGGGCGGCATGCTCGCGGTCGGTCTCGCACCCGCCGCGGCCCGCGACCTCATCGACGGCGACACGCGGGTCGATATCGCCGCGATCAACAGCCCCGGCGCGGTGACCCTCGCCGGGGCGGTGGACCGGCTCGACGAGATCGCCGAAAGCCTCACCGCCCAGGGCGTTTTCGCCAAGCGGTTGCACGTCGAGGTGCCCTACCACAGCTATCTGATGGAGCCGATCCTCGACGAGCTGCGGGGCGCGCTGGCCGACCTGAAGCTCACCGATCCGGTGCTGCCGCTGTATTCGACGGTGACCGGGCAGCGGGTCACCGCGGGTGACTGGGATGCCGAATACTGGTGCGGCAACGTGCGCAACCCGGTGCGCTTCGCCGACGCGGTGAGCGCCCTGGTGGCCGACGGCAGCCGGGTGTTCCTCGAGGTCGGCCCCCACCCGGTGCTCGGGGCCAACATCCGCGAGATCCTGATCGGCGCGGGCGAGACCGGCACCACCGTCGCCACCCTGCATCGCAAGCAGGACGATCACGACAGCCTCCGCCGCACGCTGGCCGGGCTGTACACCGCGGGCGTGCTCGACATCGACGCGCTCTTCGCCGACCTGCCCGCCACCCCGCACGCCGACCTGCCGCGTTACCCCTGGCAGCGCACGAAGCTGCGCGCGGACCTGCCCGCCTTCGAACAGCGCAGGCACGGCACACCCGGCGCCTACCCGATGCTCGGCGACCCGGATCTCGGTGATCCGCGCACCACCTGGACGGTGCAGCTGAGTGTGGGGGCGATGCCGTGGCTGGCCGACCACGTCGTCGGCGGCACCCGTATCCTGCCCGGCGCCGCCTACCTGGACGCGGCGTTGAGCGCGGCCGCGGTCCGCACCGAGACCACCCGGGTCGCGGTGGAGGAGGTGCGTTTCGTCGCGCCGCTGGTCGTCGAGGACGGCGACGCGCCCGTGATGGAGCTGCGGGTGGCCGAGTCGACCGGGCAGTTCGTCCTCCGTTCGCGCGGCGCGGCGGCCGACGCGTGGACGGTCAACGCCACCGGCAGGCTCGTCGACGGCGTGTTCGCGCCCACCGAGGTGCGCCTGCCCGACACCGCGGGCATGCACGAGATCGCGCCCGAGGACTTCTACGGCGGGCTGGCCGAGCGCGGTCTGCAGTACGGTCCGGCCTTCCGCCGGGCCACCGCCGTGCGGGTGCGCGAGACCACCGTGTTGGCCACCCTGGACGCGACGATCGCCGCCGACTCGGGGCATCTGGCGCACCCGTGCGTCGTGGACGCCGCGCTACAGAGCATCGCCGCCCTGCTGGTGGGCAGCGGCAACAGCCGGGACGGGGCGATGGTGCCGGTCGGTGTGGACTCGGTACGCGCCTTCGCGGCACTGCCCGAGCAGGTGACCGTGCTCGCGCGGCTCGACACCGTCGACGAGCCGCGCGCCGACATCGACCTGCTCGGCGCGGACGGGGCCGTGCTGATGCAGATCCGCGGCATGCGCTTCGGCTCCATCGCTCCCGGCCGTGGCGCACTGGCCAGGATGACCGACTTCTTCTACGAGAACCGGTGGGAGATGCGCGATCCGGTGGACCGCGGCGCGCTGCCGCCCGAGGACGCGGTGCACACGCTGGTGGTCGATCTGGCCGCCGAGCCGTCCGCGCGTGCCCGCCGCATCGCCGGGCTCGTCCCGCGCGGCGAACTGCTCACCGTCGGCGAGCCGGGCCGCGCGGATCTCGAGGACGAATTCGTCGCCCGGCTGCACGCCGCCGTCGCCGCGGCGGATGTGGACCGGGTGCACGTGGTGGTCGTCGCGGGCTCGGGCTACACCGACCTGGACAACCTGTGGACGCTGCGCAGGCTGGCCGTCGCGCTGGAGGGCTTCCTGGAGGTCCGCATCGACCAGCTCGGCATCGACATGCCGATGACCGGCGACGGCTCGATCCACGCCACGGTCGTCACCGAACAGGCCTACGCCCATCCCGACGGCGACACCGCTCCCGACCCGGTGCACGCCGCCGTCGCCGGTGCGCGCCGGGTACTGCTCAACGAACAGCCCCGGCTGCGTTGGCGACTGGTCGACCTCGACGCCGACACCGCCGACCCCGAACTGGCCGCGGAGCTGGCCGTGCCCGGCGCCTTCAGCTACGACCACGCCGACGAGGTGTTCCTGCGCCACGGCGTGCGGTGGGTCACCGTGGTGACCGCGAGCCTGCCCGAGCGGATCGAGGCCCTCGACCAGGCGGCGCCGCTCACCGATCCGGAGGCGAACTTCGCGCTGGAGATCCCCAAGTCGCGGGTGCTTTCCCGGCTGGCCTGGCGCGAATGCGGCCGCCGCGCACCGGGTCCGGGCGAGGTGGAGGTGCGGATGCGGGCCGTCGGCCTGAACTACAAGGATCCGCTGAAGATCCTCGGCGTGCTCACCGAACGCGATCTGGCGCAGACCTTCTTCGGCGGCTCGCCGGGCATGGAGGGCATCGGCACGGTCGTCCGGGTGGGCGCGGGCGTCGACCACGTCGCGGTGGGTGACACGGTCAGTCTGGGCTGCAAGGACATGATCCGCCGCTACAACACCGCCGACGCCGACCTGATCAGCCGGCTCGACCCGGACACCGAGCCGGGGCACTGCACCAACTCCACCGCCTTCGGCACCGCCGAATACGCGCTGCTGGAGCTGGCCCGGGTGCGGGCGGGCGAGACCGTGCTGGTGCACGGCGCGGCCGGTGGTGTGGGTTCGGCGGCGGTGCAGATCGCGAAACTGCACGGCGCCGTCGTGATCGGCACCGCGAGCACCGACGAGCGCCGCGCCTACGTGCGCACCCAGGGCGCCGACCACGTGCTGGACTCCCGGTCGCTGAACTTCGCCGAGGACGTGCACGCGCTGACCGACGGCCGGGGCGTGGACGTGGTGATCAGCACCGCCCCCGGTGACATCCTGCGGCGCAACTTCGTCGCCGTCGCGGAGTTCGGGCGCATCGTGGAGGTCGGGAAGGCCGACATCTACACCGGCGGCATGCTCGACATGCGCCACTTCGACAAGAACGTCTCCTACCACTCCCTCGATCTGGACCGGATGCTCGCCCGGCGGCGCGCCGAGACCGTGGCACTGCTGCGCGGTGTCAACGCCAAGCTCGCCGACGGCGTGTACCGGCCGCTGCCCTACGAGCTGTACGGCACCGCCGATGTGGCGAAGGCGTTCGAGGAGGTGGCCCGCTCGACGCGGATCGGCCGGGTGGCGCTGACCTTCGAGGAGCCGGCGCCGCTGGTGCGGCCGCGCATCCCGGAGGTCGAGATCGACCCGGCGGCACAATATCTGGTCACCGGCGGCTACGGCGCTTTCGGCCTGGCGGTCGGCCGGTGGCTGGTGCGCAAGGGCGCCACCCGGCTCGCCCTGCTCGGCCGTGCCGGCGCGAGCAGCGAGGCGGCGCGCAGGCAGCTGGCGGTCTGGCAGGAGATGGGCGTGGCGGTGACCGCCGCGCGCGGCGACGTCACCGATCCGGCGGCGATGACCGAGATCCTGCGTGAGCTGCACACCGCCGAGCATCCGCTGCGCGGCATCTTCCACACCGCGGGTGTGCTGGACGACAAGCGCATCACCATGATGGACCGCGACAGCCTGGCCGCGGTCTACCGGCCGAAGGTGGACGGCACCCGGGCGCTGGTCGATGCGCTCGCGACCATCGGTGCCGAGTTGGACATGTTCGTGCTGTTCTCCTCCGGCAGCGCCATTTTCGGCGGCGTCGGCCAGTACTCCTACACCGCCGCCAACATCGCGTTGCAGGCCCAGGCCGATGCCGTCGTGCGCGCCGGCGGCACCGCGCTGGCCATCGGCTGGGGCCACATGTCCGGCGGCGGCATGGCCGAGCACGACGACAACATGGCCCGCTACCTGCGCAACACCGGCTTCGACTCGATGCCGCTGGACGAGGGCACCGAGTACATGGAGAAGGCACTCGAACTCGGCCTGCACCACCACGCCGACATCATCCCGATCGACTGGGGCAAGGTCGCCGCGTCGGGCCCGCACTTCGCCCAGACCGGGCGGGTGGCGGCACTCATCGCCGCCGCCGCGCAGGACGATTCGGAGACCGCCCGGCTGGCGGCGGCGCTGCGGGAACTCGACGAGGGCAAGCGCGGCGAGGTGGTCGCCTACATGCTGGCCGAGCAGCTGGCCACCGTGATGGGCGTGGCCGCCGAATCCATCGACCTCACCGTGCCGGTGCCCGAACTCGGCCTCGACTCGCTGATGGCGGTCGAGTTCGGCGCGCTGGTGACCAAGACGCTCGGCATCGACATGTCCTCGTTGAGCATGGGCCGCACGTTCACCCTCGAGCAGGCCGGTGCCCGGATCGCCGAGCATCTGGTCGGCGGTTCGGGGGACGGCGGTGACGCCGGGGCCGGAGCGGCGGGGGCGGCAGCGCCAGGGCCGAACGGCGGGACAACCGATCCGGACGGCGCGGCGGTGGCGCCGAACGGTGCGGCGGACGCAGCGGCCCCCGCGGAGGTGCGGTCGTGAGCGAGTCCGCCCGCGAGTTGGCGCGCAAGTTGTTGTCCGCCGGCGGCGCCGCCGCGGGAGCGCCCCCCACCGGCGGGCCGGGCAGGCCGGGGTCGGGCGTGCCCGCCGCGGCCCCCGCGCGCCCCGCCACCAGTCCGGGACGGCCGGGCGGCACGGCGGCCCGTCCCCGCCGCGGCCCCGGCAAGCAGTTCGCCGACCACCCCGAGGTGGCCGCGACGGTGGCCAAGCAGGCCGCGATCGACAAGCTCTACGGCGACAGCGACATGCCCAATCCGCTGTTCCTGGTGCGGTCGGGCCCCAACGACGCCACGATCCGTGCCGACGATCGCGACCTGATCAACTTCAGCGCCTACAACTACCTCGGCCTGGCCAACCATCCCCGGGTGGTGCGCGGCGCGAAGGAGGCGCTCGACCGCTACGGCGCGTCCGCCTCGGCCAGCCGCATCATCGCCGGGGAGATCCCGCTCTACCGTGAGCTGGAGGCCAGGCTGGCCGCACTCTACGGTGTCGGCGACGCCATGATCACCACCAGCGGCTACCTCACCAACGCGGGCGCGCTCGGCTTCCTGCTGCGCGAGGGCGACGTGGCGGTGTGCGATGCGCTGATCCACGGCAGCGTGGTCTCGGGGACGCAATGGTCGGGGTGCCGCCGGATCACCTTCCGGCACAACGATCCCGACGCGCTGCGCGCCGTCCTGCGGATGTCGCGCGCGGGCTTCGACCGCGCCCTGGTGGTGCTGGAGGGGCATTACAGCATGGACGGCACGGTCGGCCGGGTCGACGAACTGGCCGCCGTGGCACGGGAATACGACTGTGCCGTGATGGTCGACGAGGCGCACTCGTTCGGCGTGTTCGGCGACCGTGGCCACGGCATCCGCGAGCACTACCGGATGCCCGCCGACGCGGTGGACATCTGGATGGGCACGCTGTCGAAGGCGCTGGGCAGTTGCGGCGGGTTCCTGGCCGCCGACGCCGACCTCATCCGCGCGATGAAGGCCGCGGCACCGGGCATCGCGATGCTGACCGGCGGGCCCGCACCGGCCGCGGTCGGCGCCGCGCTGGCCGCGCTCGACGTGCTCGCGGACGAACCCGAGCGCCTGACCCGCCTGTGGGCCAACGCGAAACAGTTCACCGCGCTGCTCACCGAACGCGGCCTCGACCTGGGCAGCTCGGAGGGCACGCCGATCTGCCCGGTGATCGTGCCCGGTGAGGTGCGCTCCGGATTCGTCTCCTCCTACCTGCTGCAGCGCGGGGTGTACGCGGGCAACATCTCCGCGCCCGCGGTGCCCGCCGGTCAGGAGCGGCTGCGGTTCTTCCTCACCAGCGAACACACCGACGAGCAGCTGGTCACCGCGGCGGATCTGCTCGCCGAGGCCATCGGTCACGCGCGGCACCTGCCCGACCCGACCGTGCAGTAGTGCGAGAGCCCGGCCGGGCCCTGTTCCCCCCTCCTGGATCAGGGACCGGCCGGGCTGGAACAAACCATCCCTCGGGGGTCTTGACAGGGGCTTACAGAGCCCTTAATGGCCCGGTCGTGGCGCTCAGCCGAGGCGCCGCACCACCGCGTCGGGCAGGCGCGGCAGCACCGGGTCGAGCAACCGCCACGGCCAGCCGGGCACGCACGCGCGGCGGCGTTCCCGCTCGATGGCGTCCACCATCGCCGCCACGCCCTTGTCCAGGGGTGCGACCAGCTGCGCGTCCCCCGCCTTGGCCGCCATGTCGGTGGCGATGAAACCGGGCAGCAGCGTCGTCACCGCGATGGGCGAATCCGCGAACTCGGTGGCCAGCGCCTCGCCCAGCGCGGCGAGCCCGGCCTTGCTCGCCGAATAGGCGGCCTTCTTTCCGGGCAGCCCGCGCACGGCGCTCATCGAGGAGACCAGCACCAGGTGTCCGCCGTCCTGGCCGCGGAAGATCTCGAGCGCGGCCTCGGCCTGGGCCAGCGCGCTGACGAAATTCGTGGTGGCGGTGGCGAGATTGGCGTCGGCGCGGCCGGTGCCCAGCCGGGCGCCCTTGCCGATACCGGCGTTGACGATCACCCGGTCCAGGCCGCCGAGTTCGGCACGCAGCTCGGCGAAGACGCGCGGGACGGCGGCGTGGTCGTCCACATCGAGCGCCCGCACGGCGACGGTGATGTCCGGGTGGGCGGTGGTGAGTTCGCTCCGCAACTCCTCGAGCAGCTCCAGCCGCCGCGCGCACAGCGCCAGATCGCGCCCCTTGCGCGCGAACTCGCGTGCCATGCCCGCGCCGAGCCCGGAGCTCGCGCCGGTGATCAAGATCCTGGTCCTCGTCATGGGCCGACCCTAGCCGCGGACCGGGGCCGGGTCACTGCCCGCGGAACCGCTCACCCCCGCGGAATCGGCGGCCGGGAAACTCGACAAAGAGATACACGTCACAACGCTCGCGTTCGCGCATGAATTGCGGTCGGGGTGTGGCGGCGGTAACAGTTCGGCAACTGGGGGTTGTCTGGGTGATGCTGGCGTTGCCAGAGTGAAGCGTTGGGTTTGGTGTTGCCAATGGGAAGGGAGGGGTGCTCCGTTCCGGGGCACCGACCGAAACATGAAGCCGACCGTCATCACCGCCGCCTGCGCCCTCGCACTGGCCGTCGTGGGAACCGGGCCCGCGGTCGCCGAACCGGTGTCCCCGGAGATGGCCACCAAGCTGGCCGGCCGCACCGTCTTCCTGGACCCCGGGCACCAGGGACCGAACCACTCCGAAGACCTGTCCCGCCAAGTCGACAACGGCCGCGGCGGTACCAAGGACTGCCAGACCACCGGCATGACCACCGTCAACGGGGTCGCCGAACACACCATCAACTGGAACGTCGCCCAGCTGGTGAAGGCGTCGTTGGAGAGCCTCGGCGCGCGGGTCGTGCTGAGCCGGCAGGACGACAGCGGCTGGGGCGGCTGCGTGGACGAACGCGCCCGCGCCGCCAACGAGTCCGGCGCCGCCGTCGCGGTCAGCATCCACGCCGACAGCGCACCCGCGAGCGAGCGTGGCTTCCACCTGATCGTCCCGCAGTTGCCGGTCCCCGATCCCGAGGTCGATCGGGTGCAGTCCGGACCCGGACTGGCGGTGTCGAAGGCCGTGCGGGACGCCTACGTGCAGGCCGGTTTCCCGGCCGCCACCTACGCCGGCGTCCGGGAGGGCCTGCAGTCGCGCGCCGATGTCGCCGGGCCCGCGCTGACCGCGGTGCCGAACGTCTTCGTGGAGATGGGCAACGGCGCCAACCCCGAGGACGCCGCCGTACTCGAATCCGGCGACGGACAACTGAAACACGCCATCGCCATCACCACCGGCGTGGTGAGCTACCTGCTCAACGCCCCCGTCGACCCGGGCTCCGGCTCGGCCGACCTGCCCGCGGGCGCGGCCCCCGCCCGCACCGAGCCGAGCGACCCGCTGCCCGCCGCCCCGGAGAACGCCGCCCCGGAGAACGCGCCCACCTCGCCGTCGCCCACGACGCCAGGCTTCACCGCACCGACCGCCACCGCACCCGCACCGGGTGGGGCACCGGCACCCGCGCCCGGCGCGACCGCACCCGCTCCCGGCACGGCGACCACTCCGGGTGGCGCGACTGCTCCGGGCGTCGCGCCGTCACCTGCCCCCGGTGCCGCACCGACACCCGCGCCCGGCGCCGCCCCCACGCCGGGCACCACCGCCACACCCGCGCCGGGCGCGCGCACGACGCCCGCACCGGCCGGTACCGGCACACCCGCCACCCCGACCTCATCGGCCGCCCCCGCGGTCACCGGCCCGGCGGGCAAGGCACTGGAGCTGCTCATGCCCCTGGCCCGCGCGCTGGGCATGGACCAGGAGGCCGTCACCGCCGAACTGATCAACCTCGCCTACACCCTGGCCGCCACCCTGTTCCCGCCCACCAGGTAGGAAACCTGCCCGACCACCGGGCTCCGCTCAGGCACGCACGCTCGGCCGGCCCGAGCGAGGTGAACGCCGACCGTCTCCACCTCCGGTCCGGATCCCGCCGCGGTGATCCGGACCGGCGAGCAACGGGTTCCACGGACCCGAATCCTGGGGTTCTCGGCGGCGAGGGTGTCGGACGGCGGCCTCCTGGTCGCTCGCCTCGGCCGGTGCGGCGCGGGCAGCGCCCGCGACCGCTCGCTCACACCTGCGGCGGGCGGCCCGGTGGCGGCGCCTAGGGTGGTCGGGGTGAGCGAGCGGATTCCTGTGCTGATCGTGGCCGGCTTTCTCGGCGCCGGGAAGACCACCATGCTCAACCACCTGCTGCGTGACGACAGCGGCACGCGGATCGGTGTGGTGGTCAACGACTTCGGCGCCGTCAACATCGACGCGATGCTGGTCGCCGGGCAGGTCGACGCGATGGTCTCGCTCGGCAACGGCTGTGTGTGCTGCGCGATCGACGTGAGCGAACTGGACGAGATGTTCGAGCGGCTGACCCAGCCGCAGGCCCTCATCGACGTCATCGTGGTGGAAGCCAGCGGCCTGGCCGAGCCGGGCAATCTGATCCGGATGGTGCTGGGCAGCGAGAACCCGCGCATCCGCTACGGCGGGCTGATCGAGGTGGTCGACGCCGAGCAGTTCCCGGACAGCCGGGCCCGCCACCCCGAGCTGGCCGGTCACCTGCGCATGGCCGATCTGGTGGTGCTCAACAAGGCCGATCGGGTCGAGCCCGGCGTGCTCGACCGGCTGCGAGCCGAGATCGCCGAGCACGCCCGCGGTGTCCCGGTGTACGCGACCGCGCACGGCCGCATCGATCCGGCCCTGCTGTTCGACCCGCCCGCGCGCGAGCGAACACCGGTGGCCGAGCAGCTCAGCTTCGACGAGTTGTGGCGCGAGCACGACCACGGCGACCCCGGGCACCGGCATCTGCACGACGACTACACGAGCGTGTCGTTCACCAGCGACCGAGATCTGCACCCGCGCAGGCTGATCGGCGTCCTGGAGGATCCGCCGCCCGGGCTGTTCCGCGCCAAGGGCGTGCTCGCGTTCGCCGGTGACCACCGCAAGTTCACCCTGCACGTGGTGGGCAGGCACATCCGCCTCGAACCGCAGTCCTGGCGGCGCGACGAGGCACGCGCGAGCTCCCTCGTGCTCATCGGCGCGGGCCTGCCCGCGGACACGGCGCTGGCCCGGTTGCGCGACACCGTGCACGCCGAGCCCGAGCCGCCGGACGAACAGGCCATGCTCGGCGTGTGGCGGTACGTGCCGCACTGACCGCTCAGGTGCAGGCGTTCACCCATTCGGAGAGGCCGTCGGCGAAGAGTTGACGCTTCCAGATCGGCACCTCGTGCTTGATCCGGTCGACCAGTTCGGCGCAGGCGGTGAAGGCCTCGGCCCGGTGCGGTGCGGCCACCGCCACCACGATGGCCGGATCGCCGATCCCGAGCGCCCCGACGCGGTGCTCGGCCGCGACCGGCAGGCCGCTGCTCGTCGCGATCGCCGCGCAACATTCGCGCAGGAAGCGCTCGGCCCGCGGGTGGGCGGAGTACTCCAGCGCCGCCACCGCCTGCCCGCCGTCGTGGTTGCGGACCTTGCCGGTGAACACCACCACCGCCCCGTGTTCGGGGCCGGTGACGGCTGCTTCGGCCCTCGTTGGGTCGAGCGGCTGGTCGCTGATGCGGGCCAGCCGCACCCCGGTCGTCGTCTCACTGGTCATGGGCACCGCCTCCGGCTACTTGCGCGAGCAGATGGTCGAGCAGCGGCTCGAGCACCGACATACCGTCCTTCACCCCGCCCGGGGAACCCGGCAGGTTCACGATCACGGACCGGCCGGCCAGCCCGGCGACCCCGCGGCTCAGCGCGGCCAGCGGGAACTTCGCCGCGCCCTTGGCCCGGATGGCCTCGGCGACCCCGGGCAGTTCGCGGTCCAGCACGGCCAGCGTCGCCTCCGGTGTCGCGTCGGAGGGTGCCGCGCCCGTGCCGCCGGTGGTGATCACCAGGTCGGGGCCCGAGCACAGCGCGTCGGCGAGCCCGACGGCGATCTCGGCGTCGGCACAGACCAGCGGGCCGCGCACCTCGAAACCGAGCCCGGCCAACCAGGCCGCCAGCGCCGGGCCGGTGGTGTCCTCGCGGGTGCCCACCGCCGCACCGGTGGAGGCGACCAGGACCACCGCGGAGCGCACCGGCCCGGCGGCGCTACCGGCTGCCGTGCCTTCGGTGACCGCACCGGCCGCGCGGTCCTGCGCGGCGGTGCCGTGCCGGTGATCCTCCGCTCGGGCGGGTTCGCCGGGCCGCTCCCAATGCCCGTGTTTCCCACCGTCTTTGGTGAGCAGCCGGACGTTGTGCAGGCTGGCGGCCGGATCGACGGCCTTGACCATGTCGTGCAGCGTCAGCCCCGCCACCGCCACCGCGGTGAGCGCCTCCATCTCGACGCCGGTGGGGCCCTTGGTCTTCGCGGTGGCCTCGATGGTGACGGCGCTGTCGGTGAAGCCGAATTCGACCGTCACCGAGGACAGCGCGAGCTGATGGCACAGCGGGATCAGTTCGGAGGTCTTCTTGGCGCCGCCGATACCGGCCAATCGCGCGGTGGACAGCACATCGGCCTTGGGCAGATCGTCGGCGCGCACCAGGGCCACCACTTCGGGCGTGGTGCGCAACTCGCCCGCGGCGACCGCGACGCGCGCGGTGTCGGCCTTGGCGCTCACGTCCACCATCCGGGCACGGCCCTCGGCGTCGACATGGGACAGCTCGCTCATGAACTCCAGCCTGGCACAGTCGCCGCCGCGGTCGCCGCGCCGGATCTCACAGTTCCCGCACCCACACCGGGGCGCCCGCGGCCAGTTCGGTGGCCTCGGCGGGCACGTCGATGAGCACATCGGCCCGCGCCATGCCCGCGATCAGGTGCGACCCCGGCCCGGACACGGTCTCGACACCGTCGTCGGTGAGCCGCCCGCGCAGGAACTGGCGCTTGCCCGCGGGGGAGCGCACCGCCTCGCGCAACGTCGTCTCGAAGCCGCGCAGAGGCGGCAGGCCGGACAGCCTGCGCAGCACCGGCCGGGCCAGCACCTCGAACGAGACCAGCGTGCTCACCGGATTGCCGGGGAAACTCAGCACCGGCGTGCCGTCGACTACGCTCAGCCCCTGCGGCCCACCCGGTTGCATGGCCACCGCACCGAACGCCCCGCGCGGCCCGAGCACCTCCTTGACCACCTCGAAATCGCCCTGGGACACCCCGCCGGAGGTGAACACCACGTCGGCGGATTCGGTTGCGGCGGTGAGCAACCGGCGGAAGGCCGCGGGATCGTCGGTGCTGTGCTCGACCGAGACCACCCGCACCCGGTCGGCGGTGAGCGCGGCGGCGAGTGCGATGCCGTTGGAGTTGTAGATCTGTCCGGGCCGCAGGGTGCTGCCCGCGGGCACGAGTTCGTCGCCGGTGGTGATCACCGCGGCGCGCACCGGCTCGAACACCCGCACCCGCGCCACCCCGACCGCGGCCAACGCGGCGATGTGGCGCGGAGTGAGCCCGGTGCCCGCCGCGACGAGCAACGCGCCCGCGCGCACATCGGTACCCGGCTCGCGGATGAAATCGCCTGCCGCACGGCCACGTTCGACGACGACCCGATCTCCCTCGGCGCGCGCGTCCTCGACCGGCACCACACAGTCCGCGCCCGGCGGCACCGGGGCGCCGGTCATCACCTTCCACGCGCCGCCCTCGGGCAACGGCGTGTCGCCCGCCTCGCCCGCGGCGACGACCCCGGCCAGCCGGAGCGTCACCGGCGCGTCCGCCACCGAGGCCGCGCGCACGGCGTAGCCGTCCATGGACGAGTTGCGGAACACCGGCAGGTCGACCGGCGAGTGCACGTCCTCGGCGAGCAGGCGGCCCAGCGCCGCGGGCACCGGCACCGTCTCCAGCCGGCGCGCCGCCAGTGGCCGCAGGACCTGCTCGATGGTGTCGCGGTACTCGTCGACGGTTCTGGCGGCACCGTCCGCGGCCCGTGCGTTCATGGCGGTCAGCCTATCGCGACACCCCGATCTCACGGCCTGACGTGGTGATTTGTGAGAGCCCCAGGTCGAACGGGTTCTCCCGTCGGGCCTGCCCGTGTCGGGGGCAGCGGTCATAATGGAGCGGTGACGTTGGTCGATATGGGCATCCCCGCCGTGCGATCCGGGCGGCCCTCGCTCGACGGACGGCCCGATACGCCCGTGCTCATCGACCGCTTCGGCCGGGTCGCCCGCGACCTGCGCGTGTCCATCACCGAGAAGTGCTCGCTGCGCTGTACCTACTGCATGCCCGAGGAGGGCCTGCCGCCCATCCCGGCCGAGGAACTGCTGACCGTGGACGAGATCGTCCGCCTGGTCGCCCTGGCGGTGGAGGAACTGGGGGTGCGGGAGGTCCGGTTCACCGGCGGTGAGCCGCTGCTGCGGCGTGACCTGGAGCGGATCATCGCGGGCTGCCATGCGCGGGTGCCGCAGACGCCGCTGGCCATGACCACCAACGGTGTCGGCCTCGCGCACCGGGCGCGGGGGCTGGCCGCCGCCGGGTTGCACCGGGTGAACGTCTCGCTCGACACCGTCGACCGGCTCGGCTTCGCCCGCCTCACCCGCCGCGACCGCCTCGACTCGGTGCTCGCCGGCATCCGCGCCGCGCGGGCGGCAGGCCTGGCCCCGGTCAAGGTGAACGCCGTGCTGATGCGCCAAACCCTCGCCGACGCACCGGATCTGCTGCGATGGTGTCTGGACGAGGAGTGCGAGTTGCGGTTCATCGAGGAGATGCCGCTGGACGCCGACCACGAGTGGGCGCGCGCCAACATGGTCACCGCCGCCGAACTGCTCGACGTGCTCGGCACCCGCTTCGCGCTCACCGAGGCCGGTCGCGCCGACCCGTCCGCGCCCGCGGAGAAGTGGCTCGTCGACGGCGGCCCGGCGACCGTGGGCATCATCGCGACGGTCACCCGCAAGTTCTGCGACACCTGCGACCGCACCCGGCTCACCGCCGACGGCATGCTGCGCTCCTGCCTGTTCAGCGATCAGGAGTTCGACGTGCGCCAGGCCATGCGGGCGGGCGCCGACGACGCCGAGATCGCGGCCATCTGGCGCGGCGCCATGTGGCAGAAGTGGGCCGGGCACGGCATCGAATCGGAGAACTTCGTCCCGCCCGAACGCACGATGGGAGCCATCGGTGGTTGAGATCCGCTATTTCGCCGCCATCGCCGACGCGGTCGGCAAGGAGACCGAACAGCTCGACCTGCCACCCGGCGCCACCGTCGCCGACCTGCGCACCACCCTCGCCGACGCCTACGGTCCCGACCTGGACAAGATGCTGGGCGTGTGCGCCTACCTGATCGGCGACGAGCTCACCCGCGACCCGGCCGCCGCGCTCGGCCGCCAGGTCGACGTGCTGCCCCCCTTCGCAGGCGGCTGACACCGCCGCAAGAACTTCTCGCGCGGATGTAGAAGAAGCCCGATCCCGATCGTCGTCCTCATAGCCGGGGGTAACCGCTCCCGCCGAATCGAGAAAGGATGACGCCATGCACTACCTGGTGACACTCGCCGGACCCGAGGACGGGCCGGTCTACCAGCCGGGCACGCCCGAGTTCGAGGCCGAGGTGGCGCAGTTCGCCGAGTTCGAGCGGCGCTCGGGGCACGCGATCGCCGGCGGTGCCGCGCTGCACCCGTCCGAGACGGCGCTGACGATCCGCCGCGGTGAGGGGCGCACACTGGTGACCGACGGCCCGTTCGCCGAGCAGGCCGAGGTGGTGGGAGGCTTCTACGTCTTCGACGCACCCGACCTGGACGCGGCCATCGAACTCGCCGAACAGTTGCCGATGTCGGAGACCGGCTGCTTCGAGGTGCGGCCGATGGTCATGTGGAACCCGCACGAGGAGCCGGGACCGGACTGGTGGCTCGCGCTGCTCTGGGAGGCTCCCGACGCCGTGCTCGCGCCCGGCACCCCGGCGTGGGACGCCGCGGTCGAGGAGCATCGCCGGTTCGGCGAGAAATACGCCGAGGCGATCCGCGGCGGCGGGGCGCTGCATCCGCCCGCGACCGCGACCACCCTGCGCAAGCGCGACGGCCGGGTGCTGCTCACCGACGGCCCGTTCGTCGAATCCGCGGAGGTCGTCGACGGCCTCTACCTGTTCACCGCCCCGGACCGGGCCACCGCCGCCGAGATCGCCGCGCAGATCCCGCTCGGCGAGCGCGGACACACCGAGGTGCGCCCGATCGTCCACCTGGGGCAGTGAGGTGGCGGGCCCGGCCGTCGACGCGGTCTACCGCGCCGAGTTCGGGCGGGCCCTGGCCACCGTCGCCCGGCTGGTGGGCGATATCGCCGCCGCCGAGGACGCCGTACAGGAGGCCTTCGCCGAGGCGTTGCGCACCTGGCCCGCCCGCGGCACACCCGCCAACCCGGGCGCCTGGATCACGACCGTCGCCCGCAACCGGGCGCTGGACCGGTTGCGGCGCGAGGCCACCCGCGCCGACCGGGAGGTCGAAGCGGCGCGGGTGCGTCCGCCGGACGAACCGCAGGAGGTGACCCCGGTGCCCGACGACCAGTTGCGGATGATCTTCACCTGCTGCCACCCGGCGCTGTCGAGCGAATCCCAGGTGGCCCTCACCCTGCGCCTGGTCTGCGGGCTGCGCACGAGCGAGATCGCGCGCGCCTTCCTGCAACCGGAACACACCGTGGCCCAACGGCTCTCCCGGGCCAAGGCGAAGATCCGCCGGGCCGCCATCCCGTTGCGCGTGCCGCCGCCACACCTGCTGCCCGAGCGGCTGCCCGGCGTGCTGGCCTGCGTCTACCTGGTCTTCACCGAGGGCTACTCGGCCACCGGCGGCCCGGCGGCGGTGCGGGCGGAGCTCTGCGACGAGGCGATCCGGCTGGGCAGGCTGTTGTGCGCCCTGCTGCCCGCCGAGCCGGAAGCCCACGCCCTGCTCGCGCTCATGCTGCTGCACGACAGCAGGCGCGGGCAGCGCCGCGGCCCGGACGGCGCGGCCGTGCCGCTGGAGGAACAGGACCGCGGGGGCTGGAACCGCGCGGCCATCGCCGAGGGCCGGGCGCTGCTGGCCGACCTCGCCGACGCGCGCGGGCCCTATCTCGCGCAGGCGCGCATCGCCGCCGCGCACGCGAGCGCCCCGGACTGGTCCACAACCGACTGGGCGCGGGTGGTGGCGGGCTACGACGAACTGCTGCGGTACTCCGCGTCCCCGGTGGTGCGGCTCAACCGCGCGGTCGCCCTCGGTTTCCTGGCCGGGTTCGACGCCGGGCTGGCCGCGATCGACGAGATCGCCGGGCATCCCCGGCTCGCGGCCACGCACATGGTCGCCGCGAGCCGCGCCGACCTGCTGCGCCGGGCCGGACGGCCACGGGAGGCCGCCGAGCAGTACCGGATCGCGCTCGACCGCGCGGGCAACGACGAGACCCGCGCGTTCCTGGCCCGCCGGCTACGGGAGGTGCAGACCGCGCTCAGCGGCGGGTGACGCCGCTGTGGTTCAGCGCCACCAGGAATCGAGCGGCGACACGGGCACGGTGCGCTTGTGCCGAGTGGCGGTGTAGAGCTGCTCGACCCGTGCGGCCACCGCCTCGGTGACCTCCTTGCCCTCGAGGTAGTCGTCGATCTCGCTGTAGCGCAGTCCCAGCGCCTCCTCGTCGGGCAGCGCGGGCCGGTCGTCCTCGAGGTCGGCGGTGGGCACCTTGGACCAGGTGCTCGGCGGTGCGCCGAGTTCCTGCAGCAGCGCGGCGCCCTGCCGCTTGGTCAGTCCGGTCAGCGGCGTCAGGTCGACACCGCCGTCGCCGTACTTGGTGAAGAACCCGGTCACCGCCTCGGCCGCGTGATCGGTGCCGACCACCAGCAGGTTCTCCTGCCCGGCGATCGCGTACTGGATGATCATCCGTTCCCTGGCCTTGATGTTGCCGCGCACGAAATCGCGCAGCGCGTCGAGGCCGAGGCCCTCGGCGACCGCCCCGGCCGTCGCGTCGACCCCGGGCTTGACGTTCACCGTCACCGCCCGATCGGGGCGGATGAACTCCATCGCCACCGCCGCGTCGTGCTCGTCGGCCTGCACCCCGTAGGGCAGCCGGACCGCGACGAAGGTCGCCTCGCCGCCCTCGGCCCTGACCTCCTCGGCGGCCAGCTGGCACAGCCTGCCGGTCAGCGTGCTGTCCTGCCCGCCGCTGATGCCGAGCACGAAACCCTGTGCGGGCGTGGACCGCAGGTAGTCCTTGAGGAAGTCGACCCGGCGGCGCACCTCGGTCTTCGGTTCGATGACCGGCTGGACGCCCAATTCGGTGATGATCTGTTCGCGCAGGCTCGCCATGGCCTCACTCTACTGGCGCGACGACCCCGGCCACCCGTCGAACGAAAGCTTCCCAGTTGTCGCCGATCTGCGTGCGGCTGTAACCGAGCACGTCGAGCTGGTGCATCACCAGCGGCGCGCTGAGCAACGCGAGCAGGCCGTCGGCGAGCAGATCGGGCTCGCCCGCGGTGCGCGCCTCCCGCAGCAACATCCGGACATGGGCCTTGAGCAGGCTGTACGGCGCGCCCACGTACCGTTCGCCCGCCTCGCCCACCTCGGCGGCGCGATACAGCTCGCCCTCCACCTCGATGTCGAGCAGCCGGGCGCGGCCGAGCGCGACGAGCCGGTCGAGCGGCGGCGCGCCGGGGCCGAGCGGGGGCGGGCCGAACATGAAGCCGTGCTGGAACTTTCGTTCCGAGTGGTCGAGCAGCGCGCGCAGCAGGCCCGAGCGGTTGCCGAACCGCCGGAAGACCGTGCCCTTGCCGACACCGGCCCGGCGGGCCAGCGCGTCCATCGTGAGGCTGTCGACGCCGTGCTCGCGGACCAGCTGCTGGGCGGCGTCGAGCAGCAGCTGGCGGTTGCGCGCGGCGTCGGCGCGCTCGCCCGGCTCGCCGGTACCGGGCAGTGGAGCGCCGACGCGCGGCAGCGAACGGTGCGCGCCGTTCGGCGCGGGTGTGATGGAGCCCACGTCTGTGTGCACCCCTCCCGGGAATGTAATCGGACCGTGGTCCGGTTGAGTCGGTTGAGTCAGACGACCGCAACGGAAACCACCACCATCAGTACACCAGGAGTTGTGATGAGCCAGACCCGAATCCTCGCCCTCTCCGGCAGCCTGCGCAGCGCCTCCATCACGCGTCAGCTCGCCGAGGCGGCGGCGCAGACCGCGCCCGAGGGCGTCGAGGTCACCGTCTACGACGGCCTCGGTGAGATCCCCTTCTACAACGAGGACATCGACGTCGAGGGTGCGGTGCCCGCGCCCGCCCAGCGGTTGCGCGACGCGGTGGCCGACGCCGACGGCGTCCTGCTGGTCACTCCCGAGTACAACGGCACCCTGTCGGCCGTGCTGAAGAACGCCATCGACTGGATCTCGCGCCCCTACGGCGCCGGCGCGCTCAAGGGCAAGCCGGTCGCGGTGCTCAGCGCCTCCATCAGCCCCAACGCCGCCCGGTGGGCCCACGGCGACGCGGTGAAGGCCGTCGGCATCGCCGGTGGCACCGTCGTCGAGGCCGCGCACGCCCACTTCGGCACCATCGGCGAGCGGTTCGGCGCCGCCCATCCGCGCGAGGACGCCGAGGCGCTCACCGAACTCGGCGCCAGCGTGCACGAGCTGGCCGAGGCCGCGCGCAAGCTCGTCTCCGCCTGACCCGACCCGCCGGAACCGACCCGCCGGATCCACCACGCGCGACACGCAGGGGCCGCTCCCGTCCGGGAGCGGCCCCTGCCGCTGTTTCGCCGGTCTACCGGAGGGAATGCCGGGGTCGATGCGGCTGGTGTGACCAGCGTGGCGGGAGGGTTTGCTGGGAGGGCGCTGCGCGACGAAATTGTGATGTCGGCCACCGCCGTGTCGGGTTGCGAATCGCGTGTCCTGGGGCTTACGCCGCCGAAATTTCATCTTTGTTGTTCGCAACATGTCGTGTTGTAGAGAACTGTCGGCCACTAGGTGTAGTGTCTTCCCTGCTGGAACACGGGGTGAGGCCCCAGGCGCTCGGCGACACCGCAGGTGGTGTGAGCAGGGTCTTCTGCACCGGATCCAGGAGTTTGCGCAGCGTACGTCGATCAAGGCCGATCAAGGCACTGCACATGGATCACCGGCTGTGGATCAGGCATAGGAGAGAGGGACTGTCATGACCGTCACTGTGTACACCAAGCCCGCTTGCGTTCAGTGCAATGCCACCTACAAGGCGCTCGACAAGGCCGGGGTGGACTACGAGGTCGTCGACATCACCGAGAACCCCGAGGCGCGTGACTACGTCATGGCGCTGGGCTACCTGCAGGCGCCGGTCGTCGTCGCGGGCGAGGACCACTGGTCCGGCTTCCGCCCCGACCGCATCAAGGCACTGGCGACCGTCGCGGCCTGACCGGCCGCCGCGCTGCCGGTTCATCCGAGGAGAGGGCAGGTGGGCATGGCTGTGTCACCCGAGGGCGTCGCGTCGCGCGGCACCGAGGCGTTCGGCGACACCGCGCTCGTCTACTTCTCCAGCGCATCGGAGAACACGCACCGCTTCGTCGAGAAGCTGGGACTCCCGGCGACTCGCATACCGCTGCACACCGCCGACTCGCTGCGCGTCGGCGAACCCTACGTGCTGATCGTCCCCACCTACGGGGGCGGTCGGCACGTGCTCGGTGGGGCCAGGTCCGACAAGGAGTTCGTGCCGCGCCAGGTCGCCAAGTTCCTCAACGATCCGCACAACCGGTCGCTGCTGCGCGGCGTCATCGCGGCGGGCAACACGAACTTCGGCGACACCTATTGCTATGCGGGCGAGGTCATCTCGCGGAAATGCGGGGTGCCGTACCTGTACCGCTTCGAACTGATGGGAACCGCGCAGGACGTCGAGCGCGTCCGAGAGGGATTGGGATTGTTTTGGCAACAGCAACGACAGCGCCGGCCGGAAAGTCGGCCCGCCTAGAGCAGCCCGCGGCGCGTACCGCCGACACCGCGGGCGAGGTACTCGACTACCACGCTCTCAACGCGATGCTGAACCTGTACGGCCCCGACGGCAAGATCCAGTTCGACAAGGATCGCGAGGCGGCGCGCCAGTACTTCCTGCAGCACGTCAACCAGAACACGGTCTTCTTCCACAATCTCGACGAGAAGCTGGACTACCTGGTCGAGGAGAACTACTACGAGCCCGAGGTGCTCGACCGGTACAGCCGCGCGTTCGTCAAGAGCCTGTTCCAGCAGGCCTACGACAAGAAGTTCCGGTTCCCCACCTTCCTCGGCGCGTTCAAGTACTACACCTCGTACACGCTCAAGACCTTCGACGGCAAGCGCTACCTGGAGCGCTTCGAGGACCGCGTGTGCATGGTGGCGCTGACGCTGGCCGCCGGTGACGAGGAGCTGGCCCGCAAGCTCGTCGACGAGATCATCGACGGTCGCTTCCAGCCTGCCACGCCCACCTTCCTCAACTCGGGCAAGAAGCAGCGCGGCGAGCCGGTGTCGTGCTTCCTGCTGCGCATCGAGGACAACATGGAGTCCATCGGGCGCTCCATCAACTCCGCCCTGCAGCTGTCCAAGCGCGGCGGCGGTGTGGCACTGCTGCTGAGCAACATCCGCGAGCACGGCGCGCCGATCAAGAAGATCGAGAACCAGTCCTCCGGCGTCATCCCCATCATGAAGCTGCTCGAGGACTCCTTCTCCTACGCCAACCAGCTCGGCGCGCGGCAGGGCGCGGGCGCGGTGTACCTGCACGCGCACCACCCCGACATCTACCGCTTCCTGGACACCAAGCGGGAGAACGCCGACGAGAAGATCCGCATCAAGACCCTCTCGCTGGGCGTGGTGATCCCCGACATCACGTTCGAACTGGCGAAGAAGAACGAGGACATGTACCTGTTCTCGCCGTACGACGTGGAGCGGATCTACGGCAAGCCGTTCGCCGACATCGACGTCACCGAGAAGTACTACGAGATGGTCGACGACAAGCGCATCCGCAAGTCGAAGATCAAGGCGCGCGAGTTCTTCCAGACCATCGCCGAGCTGCAGTTCGAGTCGGGCTACCCGTACATCATGTTCGAGGACACGGTGAACCGGGCCAACCCGATCGCGGGCAAGATCACCCACTCCAACCTGTGCTCGGAGATCCTGCAGGTCTCCACGCCCTCGGAGTTCAACGACGATCTGTCCTACGCCAAGGTCGGCAAGGACATCTCCTGCAATCTGGGCTCGCTCAACATCGCCAAGGCGATGGACTCGCCGGATTTCGCGCAGACCATCGAGGTCGCGATCCGGGCGCTGACCGCGGTGTCGGACCAGACCCACATCACCTCGGTGCCCTCCATCGAGCAGGGCAACCAGCAGTCGCACGCCATCGGCCTCGGCCAGATGAACCTGCACGGCTACCTGGCCCGCGAGCGCATCCACTACGGCTCGGACGAGGGCATCGACTTCACCAACATGTACTTCTACACCGTGGTGTATCACGCGCTGCGGGCGTCGAACCGGCTCGCGATCGAGCGCGGCACCTACTTCGGCGGATTCCCCGAGTCCAAGTACGCCAGCGGCGAGTACTTCGACAAGTACACCGAGCAGGTGTGGGAGCCCAAGACCGAGCGGGTGCGGCAGCTGTTCGCCGACGCGGGTGTGCGCATCCCCACCCAGGACGACTGGCGTGAGCTGAAGGCCTCGGTGATGGAGCACGGCATCTACAACCAGAACCTGCAGGCCGTGCCGCCGACCGGCTCGATCTCCTACATCAACCACTCCACCAGTTCGATCCACCCGGTGGCGTCGAAGATCGAGATCCGCAAGGAAGGCAAGATCGGGCGCGTCTACTACCCGGCGCCCTACATGACCAACGACAACCTGGAGTACTACCAGGACGCCTACGAGATCGGCTACGAGAAGATCATCGACACCTACGCCGCGGCCACCCAGCACGTGGACCAGGGCCTGTCGCTGACGCTGTTCTTCAAGGACACCGCCACCACCCGCGACCTGAACAAGGCCCAGATCTACGCCTGGCGCAAGGGCATCAAGACCCTGTACTACATCCGCCTGCGGCAGATGGCGCTGGAGGGCACCGAAGTCGAGGGTTGCGTGAGCTGCATGCTCTGATCCGCGGTTCGCGCCGAACGGGCCCGGGAGCTTCCGTCGCGGAAGCTCCCGGGCCCGTGGCCGTTTCAGCGCAGGGCGGGGATCACCTCGCGTTCGAAGAGTTCGATGCCCGAGGTGTCGTAGGCGGATTCGGGGAAGTTGAGGATGGCGTAGCCCAGGCCGACCTTGCTCATGTTCTCGGCGACCTGCTCGGGGGTGCCGACGGCGAGGCTGGTGCCGAAGAGGCGATCGACCCATCCGTCGGCGACCTCGGCGGTGACCGCTCCGGTGAGGCGGGCGCGCAGGGCGGCGAGGCGGTCCGCCACCTCGGCCCGGTCGGCGCCGATGATCGCGTTGTAGTTGGCCGAGCGCACGATGGCGTCGAAATCGGTGCCGACCTCGGCGCAATGCCCGCGCAGGATCTCCGATTTGCGGGCGAATTCGTCGGGCTCACCGGCGAAGTTGGTGTAGTTCGCGTACTTCGCGGCGATCCGCAGCGTCTTCTGTTCGCCGCCGCCGGCGATCCACACCGGGATGCCGCCGTCCTGCAGCGGGAGCGGTCGCACGATCGCGCCGTCGACCTGATAGTGCTTGCCCGACAGGTGCACCTCGCCGGTGGTCCACGCCTGCCGGAAGATCTGCACGCCCTCGTCGAGCCGGGCCAGCCGCTCACCCGCGGACGGGAAGCCGTAGCCGTAGGCCCGCCACTCGTGCTCGTACCAGCCGCCGCCGATGCCCATCTCCACCCGGCCACCGGAGACGATGTCCACGGTGGCCGCCACCTTCGCCAGATAGACGGGGTTGCGGTAGCTCATCGCGGTACACATCTGTCCCAGCCGCACCCGCTCGGTGCTCGCCGCGAACGCCGACATCAGCGTCCACGCCTCGTGCGTGGCCTCCTGAGTCGGCTCCGGCACGGTGTGGAAGTGATCGTAGACCCAGATCGACTCCCACTCCGCGTGCTCGTCGGCCCGCCGGGCCAGCCCCCGCATCACGTCCCAGTGCCGTTCGACCTCGATCCCCACCAGATCCAGCCGCCATCCCTGCGGGACGAACAATCCGAAACGCACCCGAGTTCTCCTTGTCTCGACCAGTCGGCGGTCCACCCGCCGTCGTCACTCTCAACCGTCGGCATACCCCAGGCAATCCTTCCACGCGCGCCGGTTCGAAAGGGGGCGGCAGCTGGAGGCGGTGGCCGCTCAGCCGACGTCGTAGCGGAGGTGGGTGGCGGTCGAGGTCGGGGTGACGCTGCGTTGCCGCAGGGTGCGGGGTGGACCGTCGGTGAACAGCGGGGTTCCGGCGCCGAGCAGGACCGGGGCGAGGTGCAGGGACAGCACGTCCACCAGACCCGCGGCGAGCGCGGACCCGATGAGGGTGCCGCCGCCCATGAGCACGACGTCGAGGTCCTCGCCGCGTTCGGCCGAGGCCGCCGTCGCGCGGGCGCGCGCGGCGGCGACCGCGTCGGACAGGCCGGTGGTGACGAAGGTCCAGTCGAGGTGCGCCAGCCGCACCGAGGTCGGCGGTGCGCTGGTCACGACCACGAACGCGGGCGTGCCGACCTCGGCCGCGCCGTAGCCGACCTCGTCGTTCCAGCCGCCGGGCGCGTCCACCACGTCGAACAGGTTGCGGCCGAGGACGACGGCCCCGGAGCGGGCCGTCCCCTCGCTGAGCATGCGGCGGTCCTCGGGGTCGTCGGAGAACGCCCAGGTGTGTAGCGGCTCGCCGCCGGTACCGAGGCCGTTGTCCGGGCCTGGGTCGGGGCCGGTGACGAAGCCGTCGAGGGACATCGAGATGTCGGCGACGATACGAGTCATAACCGTTCAGACCGGATTCGCCGCGCGAACTCATCGGTGGCCGGCGAGGGTTCGGATCCTGATCAGCTCCACCACCGCGGCGGCCGGGTACCGCCGATACCCGGAGTGGTCCCGCTCGGGTTCGGCCAGCAAACCCTTGGCGTGGTAGTGGCGCACCGCGCGCACCGTGACTCCGGCGTGGGCGGCCAGCTCACCGATGGTCAGCATGGGACCGGTCTCCCGGCCCTCGGCGGCAGCGATGAATCTCGGCCCGGGTGTGCACCAGGTCGTGACCGGCCGTCAGCCACCGGGTGCGGATGTGCGGGTGTTCGCGGACCAGGCGCTCGATCCCGGCCCGCCAGTTCCGAATTCGCCGTCGGGCGCGGTCGTCGCCGTCGTCACCGGCCATCGCGGTCGACATGACCATCCGGACCGGGCACTCGATCCGCGCGAAGCGGGGCAGGATCGCCGCGCGCATCGCGTCGACCTCCCGATTGACGGCGAGGATGTCCGCGGCGGTGAGCAGTACCCGGTGCGGTGTGTCCGCGACGCTC
The DNA here is from genome assembly GCF_001182745.1 of Nocardia farcinica. Taxonomy (NCBI): domain Bacteria; kingdom Bacillati; phylum Actinomycetota; class Actinomycetes; order Mycobacteriales; family Nocardiaceae; genus Nocardia; species Nocardia farcinica. The sequence continues at coordinate 2,277,137 of NZ_LN868939.1, forward strand.
GCGGTCCAGGCCGCCACGTCCTCGAACATCGCACGGAACTCGGGCAGGTCGTCGTCGGTGACGAACGGCTCGGGGACCGGATTCGCCCCGTCCAGCAACACCAGTTCGGCGGCGGCGCCGGGATGATCGGACGCATAGTGCACCACCAGGTCGGCCCCGAGCGAGTACCCGACGAGCACCGGCGCCACCGCCGAGCGGCCGCGCACCCGCGTGAGCACGGCGGTGACATCGGCCAGGAACCCGGCGACGGTGTACCGGTCGGCGGCACCGGAGACGCCGTGCCCGCGCAGGTCGAAGGAGTAGACCTCGTGGTCGCGCCGCAGCACGCCGATCAGCGCGGACAGCCCGGCCCGCGTGGTACACAGGCCCGGGCACAGGACCAGTGGTCGTCCGCGACCGGCGCGGACGACGGGGATGGTGGCGCCGTCGACCCGGACGGTGAACTCGTCGCTCATGCCGATCACGCTGCGAGGGTGACCCTGCGCCAGGGTCAAGCGCAGACAAGCCCGGGCACGCCCGAGATGTCCGTTCTCCGGGAGGTGGCGGCTTACCATTTCGCATACGGGGTCCAGTGGAGGTGGGTATGGCGCGGGTGACGATCGAGGTCGACGAGGCAGCGCTGGCAATGGTCGGCGCGCTGCTGGGCACCGCGGGCCGGACGGAGGAGACGGTGAACGCGGCGCTGCACGAGGTGCTCGCGCAGCGCAAGCGCATGGCCGTGCTCGAGCGGATGATGGTGCGGGCGGGGGAGCGGGTGGTGCCGGCCGATCCGTGGCGGAAAACGCCCGCTTGGCCGTAGCGGTCGACTGCGGCGAGGTGCTGAGTGCGTCCCGGGGGGTGCATGCGGTACACGTCCAGGGTCGCGAGAGCGGAAACGAGGCTACGAGCTTCAACGGGCTCGTTGTGGGGGCTGTTGGAGCTCGCGGGGCCTCCCTTCCGGTGTTGTAGGCGTAGGTTGTGGGAACCTGTGCGGAGGCTCACGCGGGACGACGGAGGTGTGATGTATCAGGAGGTGGATTGCGGCGCGTGAGTTGGGTGAAAGTGAATGAAAACTGGGGTGGTGGGCTGAGAACATGCAGGTCAGGAAGTGCGCTCCCCGCGCATGCGGGGATGAGCCCCCGCTCCCCCTATCCGGCTGGTAACCGGATTCGCGCTCCCCGCGCATGCGGGGATGAGCCTCCGAGCCCGACCAACCCCAGGTCAGAGGCACAGCGCTCCCCGCGCATGCGGGGATGAGCCCGCATGGACCCCGGCCACATGCGCGGCTTCATAGCGCTCCCCGCGCATGCGGGGATGAGCCCTAGGCGGTCACCGTGTTGCTGGGTTTGAATCGGCGCTCCCCGCGCATGCGGGGATGAGCCCCGAATTGGGTATCGAAATGGTTTGCCACGTCAGCGCTCCCCGCGCATGCGGGGATGAGCCCGCGGTCAGGCTGGTGTTGATCTCGCTGATCTGGCGCTCCCCGCGCATGCGGGGATGAGCCCGCCTGCCTAGGGAGTCCGCCGAACATGACAACGCGCTCCCCGCGCATGCGGGGATGAGCCCGCCAAACCCACCACCACCACCGCGGCGACGCGCTCCCCGCGCATGCGGGGATGAGCCCGCCGACTCCTTGGACTCGACGTAGTTCTTCAGATGCTCCCCGCGCATGCGGGGATGAGCCGCCGAGGTCGATTCCGCGGGCGTCGGCGTAGGCATGCTCCCCGCGCATGCGGGGATGAGCCCTGCTCGACACCGCTTCGCGTGAGGCACCAGGCATGCTCCCCGCGCATGCGGGGATGAGCCCTTCCGCTTCTGACGAGCCGAACGCCGCTCGGTATGCTCCCCGCGCATGCGGGGATGAGCCCCCTTCGACCGGTCGGGCGTCGTCCTCGAGGACATGCTCCCCGCGCATGCGGGGATGAGCCCGGGTTCACGGGCTGGGCGACCGGGAAGCGGTTATGCTCCCCGCGCATGCGGGGATGAGCCCACCGCGCCCCAGACGGACGCCCACACCCAGGAGTGCTCCCCGCGCATGCGGGGATGAGCCTCACCCGGTCACCGTCCGCCACTCGGTGACGTAGTGCTCCCCGCGCACGCGGGGATGAGCCCTCGCCAGCGTGCCCGCGAAGGTGGCCGATGCGGTGCTCCCCGCGCATGCGGGGATGAGCCCGACGTCGAGAAGGCGCAGGCCCAGGTCAACTTGTGCTCCCCGCGCATGCGGGGATGAGCCCGCGAACGGGCGCCGCCGTCGTCGGGGAAGAGGTGCTCCCCGCGCATGCGGGGATGAGCCCCCGGTACCGCCGCCGCCACCCCCCCGCCCCCGCCGTGCTCCCCGCGCACGCGGGGATGAGTCCGACGACAACAACCTATGGGTGCTGTGCGACAGGTGCTCCCGCACGGGGATAAGCCCGCGACTTGGTCGCGTTCGGGCTGGGCGAGGTCGTACCCCCGCGCACGCGGAGCCGCCTTCTTCGGTCGGGGCAGCAAGCAACCGCACCAGCCGCCCGCTGGGCTCCGGTCGAATCCGCCGGTCCCACCAGCGGCCCGCGTCCTCGACCCTCGGGTGCGCACCTGGTGTCCGAAAACGGCTGGGGTGGCCTGGATCACCTCGCCGGGGTCGTTGTGCGGTCGGTGGGGGCTCGCCGTGAAAGTTCCCGGCGAAAGAGGTATCCTGCCGGAGGACGCATTCGCGTTCGGTCAGAATTGTGTTCGAACACGTCGTGTTCGGGCATATTGGATTCGAGCACACGCTGTGTTCGAGCAATGTGAAGGTTCCCCGGAACGAAACGCGGGGACGAACGGCGCGCGCGATCGGCAGGATCGCCGCCTAGGACGAGGAGGTGGGTCGCATGCGCAGTGAACCTCCCAGTCGAAGGCCGCGCGGCGCCGCCCCTTCGCATTCCTAGACGTCGTTCGACGTTCTGCGTCGCCGGGGCAGGCGCCACGCGGTGTGAATCTCGCGCTCATTCACCCACGGTGAGCGGTGCCCCTGTGCTCGCGCGGGGCGCCCGCCGTGGTCACGCTCCGCTGCCGCCTTCGGGCGCCGACCACTCGAGCTGAGGACTCCCCATGTCGCAGATCGATCTCATCGAAGCACGCCCGGTTCCGGCCGAATCGCTGCCGGAATTCGTCGCCGACCACCGCGTCGATGCCGCACTGGACTGGCTGGACAACCATCCGCCGCACCTGATCGCCGACCAACTCGCCCGCATGGACGCCGTCCAGGCAGGCGTGGCGTTCCGGCTGCTGGACAAGGATCAGGCGCTGGCGGTGTTCGAGGAACTCGAACCGGTCGACCAGCAGCAGATCCTGCAGGGCTTGCGGGATCAGAGTTTCCGCGAGCTGGTGGAAGGGATGGCGCCCGACGACCGCGCCCGCATGCTGCGCGAGGCGCCGGCCAAGGTCGCCAAGAAGGTGCTGGCCGGGCTCAGCCCGCGGGAACGGCGGATGACGGCGAGTTTGCTGGGGTACCCGGAAGGTTCGGCCGGGCAGTACATGACTCCCGAGGTGGTCGCGCTGCCCAGCGATCTCACCGTCGCCGAGGCGCTGGCGACCGTGCGGGCCAAGGGCGCGCACGCCGAGACCGTGTACACGCTGCCGGTGGTCGACTCGGGCCGGCGGCTGACCGGCATCGTGGAGCTGCGGGAACTCGTGCTGGCCCGGCCGGAGACGATGGTGTCCGAACTCGTCGTCACCGAACCGGCGTTCGCGCGCGCCACCGACTCCGCCGAGAAGGCGGCGCGGTTGATGCGCGAGACCAACGACATCAACCTGCCGGTGGTGGACAGCGAGAACCGCCTGGTCGGCCTGCTCACCATCGACGACGCGGTCGAGGTGATCGAGGCCGCCGACAGTGAAGACGTTGCGCGGCAAGCGGGTTCGGCGCCGTGGGAGGGTCATTACATGGCCGCCGGGGTGTTCCAGCTGGCCCGTTATCGTGCGCTGTGGTTGATGCTGCTGCTGTTCGCGGCGACGTTGACGGTGAGCGTCACCGACTTCTTCCAGGCCACCCTGGAACAGGCCGCCCACCTGGCGCTGTTCATCCCGCTGCTGATCGGCGCGGGCGGCAACGCGGGCGCGCAGGCGGCGACGGCCTGTGTGCGCGCGCTGGCGGTGGGCGAGGTCCGGGTGTCTGATCTGTTCAAGGTGATCTGGCGGGAGTGCCGGGTCGGGTTGGTGCTGGGGTCACTGCTGGCCTCGGCAGGCCTGGCGATCGCGGCCCTGTTCGTCGGCCCGCGCATCGCCGTGGTCGTCGCGATCACGCTGGTGCTGATCTGCGGCTGGGCGGCCACCATCGGCGGCACCATGCCGCTGCTGGCCAAGAAGCTCCGCATCGACCCCGCCGTCGTCTCGGCCCCGATGGTGACCACCCTGGTCGACGCGACCGGCCTGGTCATCTACTTCACCACCGCCAAACTGGTACTGGGGATCTGAGGTCGGGGGAACATCGAAAGCGCCGCCGCCCTCACCTCGTTCGCCATCGCCTCGTTCGCCAACTCCGCGGTGCGGAGTGGCGGGTCAGGCCGGGGGACGCGGTCCCTCGCCGGGTGGGATCGGGGTGGTGTTGTCGCGGCAGGGTTGGCGCAGCGTCGTCGCGCACGACGGGAGCGCCGGTGCGTGCGGGTACGGCGTGTAGCCGAGGACGACGCTGGACGGGTGGGCGGCATCGAGCAGGACGGTGTTCACCGCCTCGGTGGTGATCCGGTCGAACTCCCAGAAACCGGTCTGTGCGGGGGCGTCGATGGTGATCCGGATGCTGGAGCCGGGCCGGAAGGTGTGCGCGAACTTGGGAAGTTCGACGCGGAGCAGGGCCGGTTCGCCCGGGGTGAGTGGCTCGGCGGCGCCGGGGCCGAAGTCGCCCCAGGGGCGCAGTTCGGTGGACAGTGCGGGGTCCAGTCGTCGTTCGGAGGCGCGCAGCCAACCGCGTTGGACGAACATCTCCTTGCCGTCGGGCCGCACCTCCGACAGGGTCACCTGCACGTCGGTGTCGGGCGCGGTCGAACTCAGCCACAGGTCGACCGAGCCCGCGCCGAGGAAGCTCAGCGCCTGCGGCAGCGCGGCCGTGGTGAAGGCGCGCCTGCCGTCCGGGGCGGTGTCCGGCGACCAGCCCTCGGCCGGCGGATCGTTCACCACGCTGCCCGAGACGGGATACCGGTATTCGGCACCGGGCGTGTCCGGGGCCGGGGGTGCCTGCGTGAGCGTGTCGTCCGGACCGAACCACAGGCGCAGCGGTGTGACCGGCACCGGCAGGCCGAATTCGGCGACCGCGGTCGGCGTGGTCGTCTGTTCCTCGCCCGAGCCGGCGACCTGCATCTCCTGGAGCACACGCACGCGGGGCTCGCGCTCGAACCCGTTGTCCTCGTCCTTGACGTAGCGGGCCAGGAAGCGGCGCATGAGTTCCCGGATGTCGGCGGAGGTCAGGTCGGTGTGGTGGTCGCCGTTGGAACTCACCGTCCACAGCAGGTCCGGGCGCACCGTCTCCTCGACGTAGCCCATCCGGGTGCCGACCTGTTCGTCCTGCCAGGACTGGGTGGCCAGCACCGGTACGTCGATGCGGTCGGTGCGCGACCGGGCGCTCTTGTCGACGTAGAAGCCCTCGTGCTCGGTGGTTTCGGTGATGCGGCGGCCGAAGTCGAACTCCGGGCGCTGCGCCTTGGCGATGTTGTCGGCCACAGTGGCCGCGCAGTCGGTGTCGCCGTCGAGTTCGGCGGCCCGCTGGGCCGCCGACCGCCAGATCTCCGGGAACTCGCCCCACCACGCGGTCGGGAACCCCGAGTTGCGGATGCCGCCCGGGTAGGCGACATCCCGATAGGGATCACCGACGTTCTTGCTCGGGGTGATGGCAGTGAGCCCGCGCGGCCGCTCGGCGGCGGTCCAGAGCTGGTTGTAGCCGGAGTAGGAGTAACCGATCATGCCGACCCGCCCGGTGGACCAGGGCTGCTGTGCCGCCCATTCCACGGCGAAGGCGCCCGCGGCCCCGATCTCCGCGCCGAACATGTGGTTGTCACCGGTGGAGCAGCCGGTACCGGGCACATTCAGCCCGACGACGGCGTAACCCTCACGCACCCAGGGCATGCCGATCGAGGGCTCGGTTCCCGCGCCGTAGCCGTCGTATTCCACCAGTACCGGGAACTGCCCGCTCGCCTCGGGGAGCACCACCGAGTACCGCATGCGTTCGCCCGTCGGCAGGGTGAGGTAGCCCCATTGCCGCACCGGCTCGTTCGAGGCCGGCGCCTCGGCCGTCGCGCAGGCCGTGGCGGCGACGGCGACCGCCGCCAGCACGGCCGCGACGCGGCGGCGGCGCGAAACCCGTGTCGCACTGTTCATACCGGTCACCGTGCCCGGTGCGGTGGCGCGCGCGCATCGTCCGGCGGGGCGATCTTTCCCGGAGTGGCGGTGCCCTCCCCATCGTTCTCGGGGATGACGCGCACCCTGAGAATCCGTGGGCGGCGAAGCCGACCGCAGGCCGATTCCGCGGCAGGACGTGCCCGCCTAGTGTCGGAACGATGATCGAACTGCGTCGCCTCGTCGCCGCCGCGCTGGCGGTGGCGGTCCTTCCGCTGGGAGCCGCCACCGCCGCCCCGGTGACCGCCGCACCGGTCGCGGTGGCCCCGGTGTCCGCGCCCGAACTGCCCATGCCGACCGGCGTTTTCGCGGTCGGCCGCGATACCTGGCATGTCGTGGACGACTCCCGCCGGGACCCCTGGGTGCCGAGCGAGCCCCGCGAACTGATGGTCGGCCTGTTCTATCCCGCACTACCGGGCGTCGGCGCCGTGGCGCCGTATGCCACGCCGGCCGAGGCGCGCCTGCTCGTCACCCGCGACGGCGCCCGGTCGAGTGACGCGGGGGAAGCGGTGCGCGCCACCGGAACCCACAGCGTCACCGGCGCCACACCGCAACCGGGTTCGTTCCCGCTCGTCGTGCTCTCCCCGGGCTTCGGGATGCCGCGCTACACCCTGACCTCGCTGGCCGAGGAGCTCGCCTCGCGCGGATACGTCGTGGCCGCGGTCGATCACGCGAACGAGGCGATGGGCGTCGAATTCCCGGACGGGCGGATGTCGACCTGCCGCGCCTGCGAAACACTGGAGGACCAGGGCGCTTTCGCCCTCCTCGTGGAGACGCGCGCCCGGGACGTGTCGGTGCTGCTGGACCGCCTCGCCGCCGCCGACGCGCCGTCGGTGGCCCGGTCGGTCGACTTCACCCGCATCGGGATGGCGGGCCATTCGATCGGCGGGGCGAGCGCCGCCGCGGCCATGACGCGCGACGGCCGGGTGCGTGCCGGGGTGAACATGGACGGGGCGTTCTTCAGCCTGCCGCCCGCCGACGATCAGGCCGGGCGCGCGTTCCTGTTGCTCGGCACCGACGACGAGGTGCACCGGCCCGGCGGTTCGGATCCGACGTGGACGCTGACCTGGCCCGCGCTGGGCATGTGGAAGCGCTGGGTGACCTTCGCCGGGGCCGACCACTACTCCTTCACCGACATCCCGGTGCTCGCGGAGCAACTGGACGGGAGCGAACTCGGATTGCCGCCCGGCGGCACGCTGTCCGGGCAGCGTGCCGTGGCGCTCACCCGCGCCTACGTCGGCGCGTTCTTCGATCAGCGGCTGCGCGGGATCCCGCAGCCGCTGCTGGACGGCCCAACCCCGGGGCGCCCCGAGGCGCGATTCCACATGCTCTGAGCAGCCCGCGGCCCGTCGGGATCGCGGTTCGGGCAGGTCGGCGAGCCGCCGAGCAAACCATCGGCGACCGATCCGCGGGGTCGGCTCGGACCCGGTGCGGCCCGCGGGATCGGGTGGCGCACAATAGGGGCCGCGCGTTGCCGGTCCGCGGCGGATCGACCGCCGGTGTCGCAACTGCGGGCAACACAACACCTTGTGTTGCGTGGAGTTGTCGGACACAACGAGTAGTGTCTGACTGGGTAGGTACTCGGTGACCGCGGGGTGTCCGGAGAACCGCAGTGTGTTCGGGAAAGGGTGTGGAGGCAGCATGAAACTGATCGATCGGGTGTCGGCCATCAACTGGAATCGGGTGCCCGACGAGAAGGACGCCGAGGTCTGGGATCGGCTGACCGGCAACTTCTGGCTGCCGGAGAAGGTGCCGGTGTCCAACGACATCCCCTCGTGGAACACGCTGACCCCGCACGAGCAGCAGCTGACCATGCGGGTCTTCACCGGCCTGACGCTGCTGGACACCATCCAGGGCACCGTCGGCGCGGTGAGCCTCATCCCGGACGCGCTGACGCCGCACGAGGAAGCGGTGCTCACCAACATCGCGTTCATGGAGTCGGTGCACGCCAAGAGCTACAGCTCGATCTTCTCCACGCTGTGTTCCACCAAGGAGATCGACGAGGCGTTCCGCTGGTCGGAGGAGAACCGGAATCTCCAGCGCAAGGCCGAGATCGTCCTCGACTATTACCAGGGCGACGACCCGCTCAAGCGCAAGGTGGCCTCCACCCTGCTGGAGAGCTTCCTGTTCTACTCCGGCTTCTACCTGCCGATGCACTGGTCCTCGCGGGCCAAACTCACCAACACCGCCGACATGATCCGGCTGATCATCCGCGACGAGGCGGTGCACGGCTACTACATCGGGTACAAGTACCAGCGCGGCCTGGAACAGGTGTCCGAGGCCGAGCGCGAGGAGCTGAAGAACTACACCTTCGAGCTGCTCTACGAGCTCTACGAGAACGAGGTCGAATACACCCAGGACCTCTACGACGAGGTCGGCCTCACCGAGGACGTCAAGACCTTCCTGCGCTACAACGCGAACAAGGCGCTGATGAACCTCGGGTACGAGGGCCTGTTCCCGGCCGACGAGACCAGGGTGAACCCGGCGATCCTGTCCGCGCTCTCGCCGAACGCCGACGAGAACCACGACTTCTTCTCCGGTTCCGGCTCCAGCTACGTCATCGGCAAGGCCGTCAACACCGAGGACGAGGACTGGGACTTCTGAGTCCGTAGGCACCGCCCCGCACCCCGCGGGACACGCGGGGTGCGGGGCGGGTCAGCGGCCGCGCGGCGGCGCGCCACCGGGCGCCATCGGGTTCCGCGGGGTGTTCTGCGCGCGCTCGGCGACGCCGATCGTCAGCGAGACCAGCATCCGGTCCGCCGGGCTGCCGGTGACGGTGGCCAGTTCGGCATCCCAGCCGTCACCGAAGACGTTGTCGGAGTCCAGCGACACCCGCGACAGGTTGGTCACGCTGCGGGCATAGCCGGAATCGTGCGCGAACACCTGCTCGCAGGACTGCTGTGGCAGCGCGATCTGCGAGGTCAGCCGGGCGTTCTCGCCCGAGAGCGCCGAAGCAGGCGAGTCGTAGACCTCGAAATGGATGTGCGGCCAGCGGCCGGAATAGCACGCCGGGAAGATCGAGGTGAACGTGACGGTGCCGGAATCGTCGGCCACCTGGACACCGCGCAGATAGTTCTCACCGGTGACGTTCGCGCCGTAGAGCGAGTACTCGCCGTCGCGATCGCAGTGCCACACGTACACGGCCATGCCGGTGCCCGCCGCGCCGCCGTTCGCGAGATCTCGCAGCGACAGCGACAGCGTCATCGGCACCCCCTCGGCCACGCCGGTCGCGCCGCCGAAACTGCGCGTGATGTCGGACCGGAGCACGCCCGACTGGACGAGGACGTTCGGCCCGTTGGTCCCGTCGCCCGGATAGGGGCCCGCGGTCTCCTGCGGCGCCGCCGCGACCGCGCCGGCCGAGGTGGATGTCGCGCCGCCCGTCGTCGTGCCGCCCGTCGTCGCGGTGATGTCGTCGGCGGACGCGCAGCCCGCCGCCACCGCCGCGGTGCCCGCCGCGCCCAGGAAGAACAACGCCCGCCGCCGCGACATCACCGCCATGTCGTAGCCGAGCCCGCGGTCGTGCTCGTGTCGATCGTCTCCGCCCATCCCTGCCTCCTTCAGCCGTGTCCGTGCCGACGGTAGGAAGCGCCGCTGCCATCCGGCTGGGGGACCGCTGGGAGATCGCTGGGAGCGGGTCGAAGCTGCCGCCGGGCCGCTCAGTCGGTGACGAATCCGTTGAGGGTGTTGCGGAGGTCGGTGAGCAGTGCGCGGGCCGCGGTGAGGCCGCCGCCGTGCCAGACGCTGTCCTCCACGGCGAAGACGCGATGGTCGGACACCGCGCCCAGGTCTTTCCACTCCCGGCCGCGCATCACCGACTCGCCGTACTCCTTGCCCTGCTCACCGGCCAGGATCACATAGATCAGGTCGCCTTCGACCTGCTCCTGGTACCGGCCGGCGGCCACGTCGAAGGAGGCGCCGCGCTGGGCGGCCGGGCGCTGCACCCCCGCGTCGGCGAGTACGCCGCCCGCGAAGCTGTCGGCACCCTGCACCCGCATGGTGTCGGCGGTGAACCGGACGACCGAGGCCTGGCTCTCGGTGGCCGCGATCGCGGTGCCCGTCTCGCGGGCTTCGTCACGGTAGCTCCGCAACGCCGCCGCCGCGGCCTGCTCGCGACCCAGTCCCGCCGCGAAGGCGGCGAATTCGGCCTGCCAGCCGGTGGGGGAACCGACCAGCACCGTGGGGGCGATGGCCCGCAACGCGTCGAAAGTAGCCGCGCCCGAGGGGGTTTCGCCGATGATCACATCCGGTCGCAGCCCGGCGATGGCGGCGAGATCCGGCTCGGCGGCACTGCCGACCACCGGAATCTCCAGCACGCCGGTGCCCAGATACTGCGGCTGCGGACGCGGCCCGTCCACCGCGACCGCGCCGACCACGCGCTCCCACAGGCCGAGCGCGCAGGTGGCGTCCAGGGCCGAGGTGGTGAGCACGACGATGCGCTGCGGGTCGGCGGGCACCTCCGACACGCCCGCCGCATGGGTCACCGAGCGGGTACCCGACGCCTGGTCGGGGGCGCTGGGCAGCGGGCAGGCGTGCGTGGTGTCGCGTTCCAGGCCGACCACGCCCGCACCGGCGATGTTGGTGGTGGTGCGCACGATCGAACTGGCGTCGTCGGCGCGATCACCGCATCCGGTGAGGGCGGCCGCGCACAGCGCCGCCACGGCCGCGACGGCGAATCGGGTGGCCACGGTGCGGTTTCGGGTGCGGACGAGGGCGCTCACCGGCATGCCGGAGAGGGTACAGGCGAGCGCCCCCTGGCGATGGTGCCGGGCTCAGGATCCGGGCACGTCCCCGCCGACGCAGAAGCGCGCACCGGTCGGATCGGCCAGCACCGCCATCCGCCCGTACGGGCTGTCCTCGGCCGGGTGCAGCACGCGTCCACCCAGGTCCACCGCCTTCGCCACGGTGGCGTCCACGTCCTCGGCGCCGAAGTACACCGTCCAGCCCGACATCCGCTGGGCCGGATCCACCACGGCGGCGTCCATGACGCCGCCGAGCATCGGACTCGTCGAGTGGATCGTGGTGTAGCGGAAGTCCGGCGCGCCGGGCATCTCGAAGGTGTCCGCCCAGCCGAACACGTCGCGGTAGAAGGCCAGCGCCTTCTCGTACTCGGTGGTGTGCAGCTCGAACCAGGACGGCGCGCCCGCGTGGTCGCGCCACCGCCCGCCCTCGACCATCGCGCTGGTCTCGATGCCCGGGAAGGTGCCCGCCTGCCATACGCCGACCCCGGCCCCACCGGGATCGCCGAGCACCACCATGGTGCCGAGATCGCCCACGTCGATGGCGGGCACGACGACCGTGCCGCCGTGCGTGGCGGCCGCCGCCGCGGTGGCGCGGGCATCGGCGGCGGACAGGTAGATCGTCCACTGGTCGGGGGCGTCGGCGTCGGCCTCGGTCTTGCCCATGCCGCCCGCGACGGCCTTGCCGTCCTTGCGGAAGGTGAGATAGCCGCCGAACTCCTCGGCGCGGTCGGCCGTCCAGCCGAACAGCCCGCCGTAGAAGGCGACGGCGCCCTCGGGATCGGAGGTGAACAGGTCGACCCAGACGGGATCGCCCGGCTTGGTGGTCATGATGGTCTCCTCGGGGGTCGGGAACAGTGGCCGTGTGCTGCTGTCACCCCTTCAGACGTGCGGCGTCGGTGGAATTCATCGGCCCGGCGGGAGGTTCGCGCGCGGGACCGCCGCCGGGAAATACGACGCAGAGTAGGACCACCTGCCGTGTGGCACGGGCGCACGGTTTACGATCTGTGGAGCGCAAGCGAACTGTCCGCTGTTCCGGTAACGGGATGTGTGCGAGCAGCGGAGCCTGCGGAGCGACCTAAAGGCACCTTCAGGAGGATCAGTGACTGCGGTAGAGCCCAGACCAGTCCCTCAGTTGGAAGCGACTCGACCGTATCCGGCACGGACCGGACCCAAGGGTTCTTTCCTCTACAAGATGGTCACCACGACCGACCCGAAGGTGCTCGGCACCATGTACCTGGTGACCGCCATGAGCTTCTTCATGATCGGCGGTCTGATGGCCCTGCTGATGCGTGGTGAGCTGGCGCGCCCGGGTCTGCAGTTCCTCTCGCCCGAGCAGTTCAACCAGCTGTTCACCATGCACGGCACGATCATGCTGCTGTTCTACGCGACCGCGATCGTGTTCGGCTTCGCCAACATCATCCTGCCGCTGCAGATCGGCGCCCCCGACGTCGCCTTCCCGCGCCTGAACGCCTTCAGCTACTGGCTCTACGCGTTCGGCGCCACCATGGCCACCGCGGGCTTCATCACCCCCGGCGGCGCGGCCGACTTCGGCTGGACCGCCTACGTGCCGCTGACCGACATCCTGCACTCGCCCGGTGTCGGCACCGACCTGTGGATCCTCGGCCTCGCCGTCTCCGGTCTGGGCACCATCCTGGGCGGCGTGAACATGCTGACCACCGTCGTCTGCTTGCGCGCCCCCGGCATGACCATGTTCCGGATGCCGATCTTCACCTGGAACATCGCCGTCACCAGCGTGCTGGTGCTGCTGGCCTTCCCGCTGCTCACCGCGGCCCTGTTCGGCCTGGCCTACGACCGCCACCTGGGCGGGCACATCTACGACCCGGCCACCGGCGGCATCCTGCTCTACCAGCACCTGTTCTGGTTCTTCGGCCACCCCGAGGTCTACATCATCGCGCTGCCGTTCTTCGGCATCGTCTCCGAGATCTTCCCGGTGTTCAGCCGCAAGCCGATCTTCGGCTACACCACCCTGGTGTACGCGACCCTGGGCATCGCCGCGCTGTCCATCGCCGTGTGGGCGCACCACATGTACGCCACCGGCGCGGTGCTGCTGCCGTACTTCTCGTTCATGACCTTCCTCATCGCGGTCCCGACCGGCGTGAAGTTCTTCAACTGGATCGGCACCATGTGGCGGGGTCAGCTGACCTTCGAATCGCCGATGCTGTGGTCGCTGGGCTTCCTGGTGACCTTCCTCTTCGGTGGTCTGTCCGGCGTCATCCTGGCCAGCCCGCCGCTGGACTTCCACGTCACCGACTCCTACTTCGTGGTCGCCCACTTCCACTACGTGCTCTTCGGCACCATCGTGTTCGCCACCTTCGCCGGCATCTACTTCTGGTTCCCGAAGATCACCGGCCGCATGGTGGACGAGCGCCTGGCCAAGTGGCACTTCTGGGCCACCTTCGTCGGCTTCCACACCACCTTCCTGGTGCAGCACTGGCTGGGTGCGGAGGGCATGCCGCGCCGCTACGCCGACTACCTGCCCTCGGACGGCTTCACCACGCTGAACACGATCTCCACGATCGGCGCGTTCGTGCTCGGCGCCTCGATGCTGCCGTTCATCTGGAACATCTTCAAGAGCTACCGCTACGGTGAGGTCGTCACCGTGGACGACCCGTGGGGTTACGGCAACTCGCTGGAGTGGGCCACCACCTGCCCGCCGCCGCGGCACAACTTCTACGAGCTGCCGCGCATCCGGTCCGAGCGTCCGGCCTTCGAGCTGCACTACCCGCACATGATCGAGCGCATGCGCGCCGAGGCGCACGTGGGCTGGGGCTCGGGCAAGCACGGGACCCCGCAGGACGACGACGCGTTGCTGGCGAAGAAGTAACGACGACGACTGTGCACCCGCTGGGCCCCAGCGGGTGCACACTCGTGTGACGAGCAGAAAGACTTGGAGCGCACCGACGTGGCCGACACCACCGTTCTCGTGACCGTCACCGGGCCGGACCGGCCGGGCGTGACGTCCGTGCTGCTCGCGGCCATGTCGCGGCACCAGGTGAGCCTGCTCGACGTGGAGCAGGTCGTCATTCGCGGCAGGCTCACCCTGGGCGTGCTGATCAGCTGTCCCAGCGACCCCGAGGCGTTGCAGGACGAGCTCGAGGAGGCGATGAACACCGTCGGCATGGCCGTCGAGGTGGAGGTGGGCGCGGCCATCGGCAGGCAGCCGATGTCCACGCACGCCGTCGTCATCCTCGGTGCGCCGGTCACCGCGCGGGCGTTCAGCGCCGTCTCGCGGCAGCTGGCCGCGCTGGGCGCCAACATCGACACCATCCGCGGTATCGCCGACTACCCGGTGACCGGTATGGAGCTGCTGGTCACCGCGATCGACACCGGCAGCGACACCGATTCGCGGCTGCGCACGGCGCTGGCCGAGGTGGCCGTGGCCGAGGAGGTCGACGTCGCGGTGGAGCGGGCGGGCCTGGCCCGGCGCGCCAAGCGGCTGATCGTGTTCGACGTCGACTCGACCCTGATCCAGGGCGAGGTGATCGAGATGCTGGCCGCGCACGCCGGGGTGGAGGAGCAGGTCCGGCAGGTCACCGAGGCCGCCATGCGCGGGGAGATCGACTTCGCCGAATCGCTGCGTCAGCGCGTGGCCACGCTCGCGGGCCTGGACGAGTCGGTCATCGACGAGGTGGCCGAGCGCATCGAGCTGACGCCGGGCGCGCGCACCACCATCCGCACCCTGCGCAGGCTCGGCTTCCGCTGCGGCGTGGTCTCCGGCGGGTTCCGCCAGGTGATCGAGCCGCTCGCGCACGACCTCGAACTGGATTTCGTGCAGGCCAACACCCTCGAGATCGTCGACGGCAAGCTCACCGGCCGGGTCGTCGGCGAGATCGTCGACCGCGCGGCCAAGGCGACCGCGCTGCGCAAGTTCGCCGCCGAGGCGGGCGTGCCCATGGAGCAGACGGTGGCGGTCGGCGACGGCGCCAACGACATCGACATGCTCAACGCGGCCGGGCTCGGGGTGGCGTTCAACGCCAAGCCCGCGTTGCGCGAGGTCGCCGATGCGGCGCTGTCGCACCCGTACCTGGACGCGGTGCTGTTCATCCTCGGCGTCACCCGGGACGAGGTGGAGGCGGCCGACGCGCGCGACGGCCTGCTGCGCCGGGTGCCGTTGATCGGCTGAGCGGGCCGCGGGCCGCCGCCGGGAATGCCCGGCGCCGCCCGCGCCTTGCACACGCCAGGCATCCGCACGCACCGGATGCACCGTGACGCCCGAAGGGGGAGCGCATGACCGACCCGGACAGCGGCGGCGACATCCGGTTCGTCGACGAAATCCCGGACACACCGGCGGCTTTCCGTGCCAGGCATGCCGTGTTGGCCCGCGGTTACGGCGGCGCCGACGATCCGGCGGACCCGGATCGCGTACAGGCCATGCAGATGGTGCTGCACCTGCCCAAGGTGGATCCACCCGCGCGCAGCGCCCTGCT
Source organism: Nocardia farcinica (assembly GCF_001182745.1). Taxonomy (NCBI): domain Bacteria; kingdom Bacillati; phylum Actinomycetota; class Actinomycetes; order Mycobacteriales; family Nocardiaceae; genus Nocardia; species Nocardia farcinica. The sequence goes on from NZ_LN868939.1 coordinate 2,292,651, forward strand.
CGCCGCCGCCGCGTCGGCGGTGGTGGCGCTGTGCCTCGACCCGCGGGTCGGCCACGGCGGGCCGTGGGAACAGCGGTTCCTGGCCTGGACCGGCGCGCGTATCCGCAAGGTGGCCCGGCGGGCGCGCGGCGCGCAGTGGCAGGCCGCGACCGAGGTCGACGGGGTGACCGTCGAGGTCGACGGCGCCGCGGCGCGGGCCTATGTGCCCGGCCCGGTCGGGGAGGTGGACCCGCGGATCAGGAAGCTGCAGATCGGCGGCACCGACCTCGCCCACGACGAGCCGGGCCCGCCCGACCCGGATCTGCCCGTGCTGTGGGTGAATTCGGCCCTGGGCATGTCGCTGGGCAAATCCGCGGCACAGGTGGGACACGCGAGCATGCTGCTGGCGGGCGCGATGAGCGCCGAGCACGCGTTGCGCTGGGCCGGAGCGGGTTTCCGCTGTTCGGTGCGCGAGGCCGACCCGGACCGCTGGCGTGCGCTGACCGCGCTGGTGGACGCCGGCGCGGCGATCGCCGTGCGGGACGCCGGATTCACCGAGATCGCGCCCGGTTCGCTGACCGTGATCGGGGTGCCCGCCGACACCTGGTGAGGGCCGGTCCGACACCGCCGCGGGATCTGAGCCAAGATGGAGCGCGTGCCGCAACCGGATCCCGATCTGCTCATCGACTTCACCGACGTGACCATCCGACGCTCGGGGCACACCCTCGTCGGCCCGGTCACCTGGCAGGTCGAGCTCGACGAACGCTGGGTCGTGCTCGGACCCAACGGCGCGGGCAAGACCTCCCTGCTCCGTATCGCCGCCGCCGAGACCCACCCCACCTCGGGCACGGCCAACCTGCTCGGCGAAACCCTCGGCCGGGTGGACGTCAGCGAACTGCGCCCGCGCATCGGCCTGTCCTCGGCCGCGCTGGCCGGGCGCGTGCCCCGCGACGAGAAGGTGCTCGATCTGGTGGTCTCCGCGGGCTACGCGGTGCTCGGCCGCTGGCGCGAGCGCTACGACGACATGGACACCGACCGGGCCGTGGACATGCTGGAAAGCCTCGGCGCCGAACACCTTTCCGACCGCACCTACGGCACCCTGTCCGAGGGTGAGCGCAAACGGGTGCTGATCGCCCGCGCGCTGATGACCGATCCCGAACTGCTGCTGCTCGACGAACCCGCCGCCGGGCTCGACCTGGGCGGGCGCGAGGAGCTCGTCGAGCGACTGGGCGACCTGGCCGCCGACCCGGACGCGCCCGCCATCGTGCTGGTGACCCATCACGTGGAGGAGATCCCGCCCGGGTTCACCCACGCCCTGCTGCTCAACGAGGGCGAGGTGGTGGCCCAGGGCCTGCTCGACGACGTGTTGACCTCCGAGAACCTCAGCGAGGCATTCCGCCAGGCCATCGCCCTCGACCGGATCGAAGGCCGCTGGTTCGCGCGGCGGGCGCGCCGGGCGGGCAGGCACCGCTCGCGCTGACGCCACAGTGACGCGGGTTATGGTGCTGGGGTGAGTGAGACCAATTCGGCGGGCGCCCCGGCGTCGCAGGCGCCCCAGCCCAAGGACGCCTCGACGGTGATGCTGGTGCGCGACAGCGCACGCGGACCCGAGGTGTTCCTGCAGCGCCGCGTCGGCGGGATGGCCTTCGCGGCGGGCATGACGGTGTTCCCCGGCGGCGGGGTCGACCCCTCCGACGCCACCGCCGACATCGCCTGGGCCGGTCCCGAACCGGCCTGGTGGGCACGCCGTTTCGACACCACCGAGCCACGGGTCAAGGCCCTGGTCTGCGCGGCGGTGCGGGAGACGTTCGAGGAATGCGGGGTGCTGCTGGCCGGGCCGACCGCCGACACCGTCGTGGGCGACACGGCCGCCTACCGCGAAGCACGCGGGAAGCTGGAGCGGCGCGAACTCTCGCTGGCCGCCTTCCTCGCCGAGGAGAAGCTCGTCCTGCGCGCGGATCTGCTGCGGCCGTGGGCGAATTGGATCACCCCGGTGATCGAGCCGCGCCGCTACGACACCCGGTTCTTCGTCGCCGTGCTGCCCTCGGGCCAGCGCGCCGACGGCGCCACCTCCGAGGCCGCCGAGGTGCACTGGCGCACCCCCGCCGAGGAACTGGACCGCTGGCGCGAGGGCGTCGACATCCTGCTGCCGCCCACCTGGGCCCAGCTGGACGCGCTCGCGGCCTTCGACTCGACTGCCGAGATCCTGGCCGCCGAACCGGTGATCGAGCCGATCATGCCGGTGTTGGCCCCCGCCGGCGGCGCACAGAAGCTGACGTTCCCCGACGGCGCCCGCTACTTCGCCGACCTGCCGGAGGCGGGCAAGCTGCGCGGTTCGGCGCGCAGCTGAGCGCCGGGCATCGCGCGGGCGCGGGTGCGCCGGGCGGTAGGTTGCCTGGTATGGCCGAATTCGTGACCCTGGGGCAGCCGGACGAGGACGGGGTCGCCGTCCTGCGCATCGCCCGCCCGCCGATGAATCAGATCAACATCCAGGTGGCACGCGAGGTGGCCGAGGCCGCGGCGCGGGTGGCCGCCGATCCGGCGGTGGCGGCGCTCATCGTCTACGGCGACGAGCGGGTGTTCTGCGCGGGGGACGACATGGCCGAACTCGCCGGGCTCGACCGCGACGGCGCCGCGGCACGGGCCGCCGATCTGCAGGACGCGCTGGGATGTCTGGCCAGGGTGCCGCAGCCGACGGTCGCCGCGATCTGCGGGTACGCCCTGGGCGCCGGGTTGGAACTCGCGCTCGGCGCCGACCGCAGGATCATCGGCGACAACGTCAAACTCGGTCTGCCGCAGATCCGTGCCGGGTTGATCCCGCTCGCGGGCATCCGGCGGCTGGCGCTGTCGATCGGCCCGTCCGCGGCCAAGGATCTGGTGTACTCCGGCCGCTTCGTCGCGGCCGACGAGGCGCGGACGCTGGGTCTGGTGGACGAGGTGGTCGCTCCCGACGACGTGTTCGCGGCGGCTCGGCGCTGGGCCGGGCAGTTCACCGGCGGTCCGGCGCGGGCGCTGGCCGCCGCCAAGGCCGTGTTCGAGGCCGGGCCGCACGGTCTCGACCGTGCCCGCACCGAATGGGCCGCCCTGTTCGACACCGCGGACCGGCGCATCGGCACCAGCTCCTACGTCGCCGAAGGGCCGGGCTCGGCGGTGTTCACCGGGCGGTGACGGACCCCGAAGGCAGCCCGAGCGACCGACTCGGGCGGGGTGTGCGGCACGATTGCGCTGATAGGAACAGGTTCTAGTTCCGGCGGCTCTCGGTCACCTGTCCGAATGACCGGCCCGCGCACCGTACCGCCGGGTAGATCTGGGTAGGCTTGGCGACCATGACGGTACGTCCCTCCGACCCCGCGCCGAACCCCCACGCCACCGAGGCGGAGGTGGAAGCGGCGTTCAAGGATACGAAGCTGGCCCAGGTGCTCTACCACGACTGGGAGGCCGAGACCTACGACGACAAGTGGTCCATCTCCTACGACGAGCGCTGCATCGAGTACGCCCGCGGTCGGTTCGACGCCGCGGTCGGGCCGGCTCCGCTGCCCTACGAGCGCGCGCTCGAACTGGGTTGCGGCACCGGCTTCTTCCTGCTGAACCTCATGCAGGGCGGGGTCGCCAAGTCCGGTTCGGTCACCGACCTGTCGCCGGGCATGGTGAAGGTGGCGCTGCGCAACGCCGAGAACCTCGGACTCGACGTGGACGGCCGCGTCGCCGACGCCGAGACCATCCCGTACGACGACGACACCTTCGACCTGGTGGTCGGGCACGCGGTGCTGCACCACATCCCCGATGTGGAGCAGGCGCTGCGCGAATGCCTGCGCGTGCTCAAGCCGGGCGGCCGCTTCGTCTTCGCCGGTGAGCCGACCACCGTCGGCAACTTCTACGCCCGCTGGCTCGGCCGCATCACCTGGAAGGCCACCACCACCGTCACCAAGCTGCCCGCCCTGGCCGGGTGGCGGCGTCCGCAGGAGGAACTGGACGAGTCCTCCCGCGCGGCCGCCCTCGAGGCCGTCGTCGACCTGCACACCTTCGATCCCGCCGACCTCGAGGCCATGGCCCGGTCGGCGGGCGCCACCCAGGTGAAGGCGACCACCGAGGAGTTCGCGGCCGCGCTGTGGGGCTGGCCGGTGCGCACCTTCGAAGCCGCGGTGCCCGAGGAGAAGCTGACCTGGCGCTACCGGATGGCGATGTACCGGGCGTGGCTCGGCCTGAGCTGGGTGGACGAGAAGGTGATGCGCCACGTGGTGCCGCGCCAATTCTTCTACAACGCCATGATCACGGGCGTGAAGCCCGCGAAGTAGGTGGGCTACGGCTTCGGCCGCGCCGACGTCGCGTTCCTCGCGAGTGCGGCGGGTCGCGCTGCGCTCGCGGAGGTCGCGGGGCTGGAGTTGAGTGCCGCCTCGCACCTGCACGACCTGGCGCGGGTCCGCCGCGCGCACGGCGCGGCGGCGCCCGCCCTGATCGAAACCGTGCGGTTGCGCCGGAAGGCGGCCGCCAAACTGGCCGATGCCGCCGACTGGTTGCTCACCGACGACGCCGTGCAACAGGCCACCCCGACCGCGGTCGCCCGGCACCGCGCCCGGCGGCTGGCCGGGCGCGCCGTGCACGACGTCACCTGTTCGATCGGCGCGGAGCTCGCCGAGCTGGCCCCGGCGTGCCCGGCGGTGATCGGCAGCGACCTCGACGAGGTGCGGCTGGCGATGGCGGCCCACAACCTCGGCGGGGCCGCGAACGTTCTGCTGGCCCGCGCCGACGCGCTCGCGCCCGTCACCCGCGACACGGTGGTCGTCGCCGATCCGGCGCGCCGCGCGGGCGGCAGACGCACGCACGACCCGGCCGCCCTGCAACCGCCGCTGCCGGACCTGCTGTCGGTGTACGCGGGCCGCGACCTGGTCGTGAAGTGTGCTCCCGGATTGGATTTCGCGCGCCTGGACTGGGCGGGCGAGGTCGAGGTGATCTCCCTCGACGGCGCGGTCCGTGAAGCCTGTCTCTGGTCACCCGGTCTCGCCGAGCCCGGCGTGCGCCGCCGCGCCACGGTGCTGTCCACCACCGGCCCCGGCATCACCCTCACCGACACCGAGCCCGACGACATCCCGCAGCGCCCGCCCGGCACCTGGATCATCGACCCCGACGGCGCGATCGTGCGCGCCGGGCTGGTCCGCCACTACGCCGCGAAACACGGCCTGTGGCAACTGGATCCGCAGATCGCCTACCTCACCGGTGACCGGGTGCCACCCGGGGTCCGCGGCTTCCGCATCGACGACCGCCTCGACCTGCGCGAGAAGACCCTGCGCCGGGAACTCACCCGCCGCGACTGCGGCGCCCTGGAAATCCTCGTCCGCGGCGTCGACATCGACCCCGACGCCCTCCGCAAACGCCTCAAACTCCGCGGCACCCGGCCCTACACCCTCGTCCTCACCCGCATCGGCCGCACCGCAACCGCCTTCCTCTGCACCGCGCAGGCGCCGGCGGACCAGCACTCCCTCCGCTAGGACTCCATCTTCTTGACCACCTTCTGGACCGTGAGCCAGGTGCGGGTGGTGATGTCCTTGCCGTAGGTCTTGTCCAGCCAGGCCATGAAGTCGGGGGTCTTCGGGGTGCTGTTGTCGATGACGGTGAGCAGGGCCCGGGTGGGCTCGTCGTAGCCGACGACGCGGGTGAGCGGGTCGGCGGGGGCCGCGGGCTCGGGATCGTCGATGGGCCGTTTGAAGAAGGTGACGGTGAGGTAGGAGGCGCGTTCGTGGACCAGGCCCTCGAACGGGTCGCGGTCGAGCAGGTCGCGCAGTTCGTCGTAGTCGCGCACCAGCGTGCCGCCCGCGATGCTCAGTTCGGCGTTGAGCGCGCCCTGGATGCGGTCCTCGAGCTCGGCGGTGTCGGTGGGCTCGGTGCGGAAGACGAGATTGCCGCTGGAGAGCACGGTGGCGACCTTCTCGAAACCGAGGCCCTCGAACACGCCGCGCAGCTTGTCGTTGCGCATGTTGGGGTTGCTCGGCATGATCCCGCGCAGCAGCGCCGCGTACCTGTGCATGGGCCGAACCCTAGTTCACCAGGCCGACGGATTCGTCAGGATTGCGTGCTCACACCGTTCTTCTTGCGTTCGATGTCCTCGAGCGCGGCCAGGTACTTCGCCCGCTCCTCGGCGCCCGCCTCCCAGGTGGCCTTGCGGTTCTTCACCACTTTGGCCGGGGCGCCGACGGCGATGCTGTAGTCGGGGATCTCGCCCTTGACCACCGCGTGCGCGCCCAGCACGCACCCGCGCCCGACCCTGGTCTCGCGCAGCACCGTCACCTTGGCGGCGATCCAGGTGTCCGGGCCGATGCGCACCGGGCTCTTGACGATGCCCTGGTCCTTGATCGGCAGGGTGATGTCGTCCATCTTGTGGTCGAAGTCGCAGATGTAGCACCAGTCCGCGACCAGGGTGGACTCGCCGATCTCGATGTCGAGGTAGGTGTTGACGACGTTGTCCTTGCCGAAGACCACCTTGTCGCCGATGCGCAGCGAGCCCTCGTGGCAGCGGATGGCGTTGCCGTCGCCGATGTGCACCCAGCGGCCGATCTCCATGCGGCCCAGTTCGGGGGTCGCGTGGATCTCGACGCCCTTGCCCAGGAAGACCATGCCGCGCAACACGATGTGCGGGTTGGCGAGCTTGAACTTGAACAGACGGTAGTACCGCACCAGGTACCACGGCGTGTACGCGCGGTTGGCGATGACCCAGCGCAGCGACGCCATGGTCAGAAACCGCGCCTGCTGCGGATCCCGGCGCCGCGACCCGCGCCAGCGCGAGCGCAACGGTGCGCCCCACATGCTCGTCACGAACCTTCTCCCGTCGTGTTCCCGGACCCCGTCGCGGGGGCCGTCTCGTTTGGATGAACAGCGTACTTTCGCGCCGTCACCCGCCGGGGACGACCCTGGGGATCAGGCTCCGTCGATGGCGCAACCGGCGACGGGTTTGCCGGCGAGCCGGTCGAGCAGGTAGGTGACGGCGTTGTCCGGACCGAAGGCGTCGATCATCTCCGGGCCGAAATGGTTGGGGATGGTCGCGCCGGGCAGGATCGGCGGCAGCTCGTTGGTGCGGAAGGTGACCGTCGCGCCCTGCGCGCACCAGGTCTCGGCGAGCGCGCGGGCCTGCCCGTAGGGGACGGTGTCGTCGTTGCGGCCGCTGGTGATGAACACCGGGCCGGCCGGGGTGAGCGTGCCGACGCGTTGTTCGGCGAGCGCGGGTGCGGCCTCGGGGATGTCGGCCAGGTGTTCGGTGAGCGAGCGGCCGTCGACGGTCAGGCTGTTCGTGCGCAGGAACGGATGCCGGGTGATGACGTCGGCGATGCAGGCGTTGCTCAGTGTCTCGAGCATCGCGCGGCCCTCGGCGCTGGTCACCCGGTCCAGGGCCTGGTACAGGGCGGGATAGCGGGCCAGCAGGGCGTTGACGGCGAAGCCGATGGCCCCGCCGATGAGTGCGCCGTCGATGGTCTTCAGGATCTCGGCGAGGTCGGCGACCGGTCCGCCCGCCCAGGTGCCCTTCAGGTTCAATTCCGGCGCGTACCGCGGTGCCAGCTCGGCCGCGGCCGCGGTGGCGCCGCCGCCCTGCGAGTACCCCCACAGCACCACGGGCGTCTCCGGGCCGACACCGGCCAGCGTGTTGGCCGCGCGCACGGCGTCGAGGACGGCGTGCGCCTCCTCGATCCGGTTGGCGTAGGTGTGGACGCCCGGGGTGCCGAGCCCGATGTAGTCGGTCACCAGAACGCGCGCGCCGAGCCTGCTCCACACGGCCGAGGACGGCAGTTCCTGGTTGGCCGAGATGCCGAGGGCGGGTTCGGTGAACGCCGCGACCCCGGTGGCGAAGGCACGCGACATCGCGCACTGGTCGCCCTGCCCGGAGGTGCCGGGCGCGATGACGACCGTGGGGCGCGGACCCGCGCCGAGCCACGGACCCGCGGCATCGATGAAGGTGCCGGTGACGACCGCCGGGGTGCCGTCCTGCGATCGGCTGGTGTACATCACCAGATCGGCGGCGGCGGGCCAGCCCTGTTCACTGGGCAGCGACGCGTACAGCGGCATCGGCTGCGTCTTGACGATGGCGCCGGGCTCGGTGGGGAATTGCGCGGGCGGGGTGTAGAAGTCGGTCACCGGCGCCGCGACCGCGGGCGCGGGCTCCGGTCCCGCCACCGTCGCCGTGGCGGCGCAGACGCCTGCCACCGCCGCGGCGATCGCGCGCCCCACCCACCGTCGCGCTCCCGCCCGAGAACGTCGCTGTTGCCGTGCCATTCGATACCTCTCCCGCCCGCCCGGCGCCGTCGCCGGGTGTCCCGCACCGCGCCGGTGACCCGGCTATGAACCCGATCACACGGCAACTTACCGGACAGTAACACACGCGCGAGCAAAGCGAACCCGCTCGGTTTCAAATTGCTCGGGGGAGGCTCGCGCTCGCGCCGGCGCTCGGCCACCTGCCGGGACCGCCGGGCGAACACGCCGTGCGGCGGGCGTGGCCGGGCCCGGACCCGCTAGTCTTGCGTGCGGCCGTCGACCAGAGGGGAGATCAGCAGGTGCGAACCGGTTGCGCGCGGGCCGAGTCCACGCGGGATGTGCCCCCGCCGGATGTGCCGAAGCCGGATGTGCCGAAGCGCGGGCGATCGCGCGTCCGTACCGCGGCGGCGCTGGTCGTCCTCGGCGCGATGGCCGCCGGGTGCGGCACCGACGTCGACGACATCACGGTCGGCTCCGGCGCGGGCTGGCCGGCGGTCCACCACGACGGCCGCAACGCCGCCACGAGCCCGGTGACCGGCGCCGAACGGATGACGTTGCGCTGGTCGCGTCCGGCGGGCGGCCCCATCGCCCACCCCGTCACCATCGGCCCGGACAGCCAGATCTTCCTGACCACCCGCACGGCCAGCGGCTGCGCCATCCTGTCGTTGCAGATGCCCACCGGCCGTAAGCGCTTCTGCGATCGCCTCGGCCCCAACACCATCTCCTCGCCGACCGCCGTCGACGGTGGCACCAACGTCTATTTCGGCGACGACGGGGCGGTGAACTCCTACAACCTGCTCGGCCAGCCGCGCTGGCGCACCCCGGTCGCGGGCGTGCCGGTGTCGGTGCAGTTCACCGGCGACGGACACGTGCTCACCATCACCCAGTCCGGCCAGGTCGACGTGCTCGAACGGCAGACCGGCAAGCGGGTGGTGCCCACCACCCAGTTGCTGGGCGAACCGGACTTCCTCGAGCATCCCGACCTCACCCGACCGGCCTCCGGAAACGGCCTCGAGGACTGCGCCACCGGTGGGCCGCAGTGCCCGATCGCCACGGTCTCCGCGATCGACGAGTCCTCCGGCCGCTTCTTCGTCACCGTGTGGCAGCCGGGCGAGCCCGCCGCCGACCTGGTCGCGATGCGCTACGCCGACCAGCGTCTCCACCGGGAGTGGAGCGCCCAGCTGCTCACCGGCGGCAGCGCCACCAGTCCGGCGCTCTCGGCCGACGGCGGCACCGTCTACGTCGGCGACAACAGCGGCCGGTTGTTGGCGCTCGACACCGCCGACGGGCGCACCAAGTGGGTCCATCAGCTCGCGTTCACCCCGGCCGGGGCGATCTCGGTCGCCGCCGACGGGCTGATCGTGCCCGCCGGTGACGAGGGCTATCTGATGGCGTTGCGCGACACCGGAGACGGCGTCGAAACCGCCTGGGAGCGTAAGGATCTGGCGCTGCGCGGGCTCCCGGTGCAGACCGCGGGCGGGATCGGCTACACCACCGCCGCGATCGGCGCGGGCCTGAACCTGGTCACCTTCGACACCGCCACCGGCGCCACCATCGATTCCGATGTGCTGCCCGGCGCGCAGGGCAGCACCACCGGCACCTCGGTCGGCCCGAAGGGCGAGGTCGTGGTGGCGACCAGGATCGGCGAGGTGTTCGCCTTCGAGCCGGAGGACTGAACCGGCGGTCACACCGGGTTGTTCGGATCCCGTTCCGGCAGCGGCCGTTCCACGATGACCGGGCGGCCCAGCGGATTGCGCACTCGCCGCTTGGCCGAGGAGTACACCTGCGCGGTCTCGGCGGCCACCACGTCCCAGGCGAAGTCGGCGGTGAGGCGTTCGCGGGCGGCGTAGGCGCGCTGTTGCGCGGCGGCGGGGTCGTCGAGGGTGGCGCGCACCGCCTCCACCAGCCCGTCCACATCGGCCGGTTCGAACGAGGCCCCGGTGACACCGTCGATCACGGCCTCGCCGAGCCCGCCCGCGGTCGAGGTGACCAGCGGGGTGCCCGCCGCGGCCGCTTCCAGCGCCACGATGCCGAACGGCTCGTAGCGGCTGGGCAGCACGATCGCGTCCGCGCCGTGCAGCCAGCCGAGCAGTTCCGCGTGGCCGAGCTGCCCGGTGAAGGTCACCGCCCGTGCCACCCGGTGCACGCGGGCGCGTTCGCGCAGCCATTCGAACTGGGTGCCGACCCCGGCGACGGTGAGCGTGGTACCCGGGTGCGCGCGCCGGATGCGCGGCAGCGCGGCGATCGCGTCCTGCACGCCCTTCTCGTATTCGAGCCTGCCGACGTAGAGCAGCCGCGGCGGGCCGGTACGCGGCGCGCGCGGCCGGAAGGTCCACGCGCCCACGTCGATGCCGTTGCGGATCACCGTGATCGGCACGCGCTCGGGCCCGTAGAGCCGTTCCACCTCGTCCTGCATCGACGACGAGCAGGTGATGAGGGCGTCGGATTCGTTGGCCAGCCACCACTCCACCGAGTGCACCTGCTTGTTGACCCGGCCGGCCACCCAGCCGCTGTGCCTGCCCGCCTCGGTGGCGTGGATGGTGGAGACCAATGGCACGTCGTAGTACTCGGCCAGCGCGATCGCCGGGTGCGCGACCAGCCAGTCGTGCGCGTGCACCACGTCGGGCGTCCAGCCCTCACCGATGCCGGGCTTGCCGAGACCGACACCCGCGCGCACCATGGCGTGCCCCATCGCCAGGGTCCAGGCCAGCATGTCCTCGCCGAAGTCGAAGCACGGCGGGTCCTCGGCGACGGCGACCACGAGCACGCCGTCCTCGATGAACGAGTGCGTCGGGTGGGTGGTGGGGTCGGTGCCGGTGGGTCTGCGCGAGAGCACGACCACCTCGTGTCCGGCCGCGGCCAGCTCGACCGCCAGGTGGTGCACATGTCTGCCGAGCCCGCCGACCACCACCGGTGGGTACTCCCACGACACCATCAAGATCTTCATGCAAGTCCTTCTGAGGCTGGGCCCGGCGTCCCGGCGGCGGGTGGGCGGGGCGCGTCAGCGCTGGGCACGGGCGGCGCGTCGGCGTCGGGCAGCCGTCGCGCATCCACTCCGGGGAAGAATCCGTCGGCCGCGCTCCATCTTGCCGCCAACTGGCGCGCTTTGGCGACCTGACCCGCCCCCACCGCGGCCGCGATCTCGCGGACGGCATGCGCGTGCTGGTGGGCCCGGTCGCGCGCGTAGCCCGCGGCGGAGTCCTTGCTGACCATGAACGCCCAGTCGCTCGAGACGGTCAGGATCGCCTCGCGCAGCAGCTGATCGGCCACCGGGTCGCGCAGTGCCGGGGCGCCCGGGTCGGCCGCGCGCATCTTGTCGACGGTGTCCAGGGCCAGCCCGACGACCTCGTCGTTGAGCTCGACCAGATCGCGCACCTGATCACCGGCCCACACCCGCCAGTCCTTGCCCGAGCCCCACGAGGAATCGGCCAGCGGCACCGGTTCGCCGACGAAACCGCGGGCCCGCGCGTCGGCGAGGGTGCCGACGGTGACCCCGGCCTCGGGCAGCGCCCGCAGCACCTGCGCCAGCCACTGCGGTCCCTCGTGCCACCAGTGGCCGAAGAGTTCGGTGTCGAACGCGGCCACGACCAGCGCGGGACGGCCGATGCGGTCGGACTCCGCGATCAGCCGCGCCCGCACCGTCCGCACGAAGTCCTCGACGTCGCCGACGACCGCCGCGGCCGCCAGCTCGGGATCGTAGGGGGCCTTGTCGGGCCCGGCGACGGTCTTGCCGGTGACCCGGGACGGCTTGAGACCCGTCGCGTGGTCGTAGTGATGAAAATCACGGTAGGCGGCGTGGCCGGGATAGCCGGATTTGGGCGACCACACCCGGTAGCTGACGTGCAGATCGCGCCCGAACGCCACCACATCCGAGTCGTGCACGGGCCTGCCGAGGCTGCTGTCGCCCCGCAGCGCGGGTCCGTCGACCATGAAATGCGTCACGCCCGCCGCGGCATAGCCGCGTTCCATACCGGGGGTGTAGCCGCATTCGGGCGCCCAGATGCCGGTGGGCCGGGTGCCCCAGCGGTGCCGGGCGTCGGCCAGTCCCTCGCTCAGCTGGAAGGCGCGCAGCCGCGGATGCAGCAGCGGCTGGAACGGGTGCGCCAGCGGGCCGCCGAGCAGCTCGACCACCTCGGCGTCGACCAGGCTGCGCCACACCGGGGCCGCGCCGTGGCGCCAGTGCTGTTCGAATTCGGCCAGCGCCGCGGTGGCCAGTCGGTGCTCGTGCCGCCCCAGCGCGACGTTGCCCGCCGCCGACGCCTCGTCGGCGCGCAGCTGCCAGTTGCCCAGCCAGTGGTGCATGCCGGCCAGGCAGTGCGGATCGTCGAGCTGGGCCGCGAGCACCGGGGTGATCCCGAGCGTCAGCAGATGCGAACGGCCTTCCGCGGCAAGCGTTCTCAGTACCTCGACCACGGGAAGGTAGGAGGCGGCCCAGGACTGGTAGAGCCATTCCTCGCCCACCGGCCAGCGTCCGTGGTGGGCCAGCCACGGCAGGTGGGAATGCAGGACCAGCGTGAACTGGCCCGGAACCTGTTGCGACGACACGGAATTCACGACCCCGGCTTCACCGCGACGGCCACCAGGTCGAGGCTGGCGTCGATGTCATCGGCGCGCAGATCGAAGTCGTCGATCGTCACCGCGGCCACGTCGGCGGTCAGCTCGGCGGGCCACGGTTGCCCGGCCAGCGCCCGCTGGATCTGCGCGTCGATGAACGAGCCACCGTGCTTGGTGTCGAGGGCGCGCAGCGTCGCGCCGTGGTGCACCCCGGTCATCGATTCGACCCGGAAACCGGCCTCCACCAGCAGCTCGTCCAGTTCGGCCGCGTTCAGCTCCCGGGTGTGGAAGGGGTTGAGCGGGGTGTCGCGGCCGGGGGAGAAGGTGATTCGGTTGGGCGTGCTGATCAGCAGCTCACCGCCGGGACGCAGCACCCGCAGGCACTCGCGCAGGAACTGGCTCTGGTCCCAGAGATGTTCGATCACTTGGAAATTCACCACCACGTCGACCGCGGCGTCCGGCAGTGGCAGGGCGGCGAGGTTGCCCCGGATCATCCGCACCCGCGGGTAGCGTCCGCGCACGTGCGCGGCGGCGCTCGCGTCGTAGTCCAGCCCGACCACCGCCGCGGCGACCCCGGCGATCATGTCCGCGCCGTAGCCCTCGCCGGAACCGGCCTCCAGCACGGTCTTTCCGGCGCAGCGCGACAGCAGCCGCGCGTAGACGACCTCGTGCCTGCGGAACCAGTAGTTCTCCTCGGCGATGCCGGGCACGGTGCGCTCTCCGGTGAGCGGCAGCGTCTGCTCGCCGCCGGTGTCCGCAGTCATGACCTCGTCGTCGCCCACTGCGGCAGGGATCACAGCCTCGCTCATCCCGTCGACGTTACTGGTAGGGGTGCGTCCCGGCGTCGCCCGGAGGGGCTTTCGCGAGACGGCGTAGACTAAGTTACCCACGAGTAACTTAACGTAAGGTAATGTCACCGACCGAGCTACTCAATGGACGTACGGCCCAGCTCGTGCGACCGCCAGATACCCGCCCCCAGAACAGGAGGTCGACGAAGACCGATGCCGAACATCGTCGTACTCATCAAGCAGGTTCCCGACACGTGGTCCGAGCGCAAGCTGTCCGACGGGGACTTCACCCTGGACCGCGAGGCCGCCGACGCGGTGCTGGACGAGATCAACGAGCGCGCCGTCGAGGAAGCGCTGCTGATCAAGGAGGCACAGGGCGGTGAGGTGACCGTGCTGTCGGCCGGTCCCGACCGTGCCACCGAGGCCATCCGCAAGGCGCTGTCCATGGGCGCCGACAAGGCCATCCACATCAACGACCCGGCCATCCACGGCTCCGACGCGGTGCAGACCGCGTGGGTGCTGGCCTCGGCGCTCGGCCAGGTCGAGGGCGTGGAGCTGGTCATCGCGGGCAACGAGGCCACCGACGGCCGCGCGGGTGCCGTGCCGGCGATCATCGCCGAGTACCTGGGCCTGCCCCAGCTGACCCACCTGCGCAAGCTCACCGTCGACGGCGACAAGATCACCGGCGAGCGCGAGACCGACGAGGGCGTCTTCAAGCTGGAGGCGACCCTGCCCGCCATCGTCTCGGTCACCGAGAAGATCAACGAGCCGCGCTTCCCGTCCTTCAAGGGCATCATGGCCGCCAAGAAGAAGGAAGTGCAGGTCTTCACCCTCGCCGACCTCGGCGTCGATCCCTCCACCGTCGGTGTGGCCAACGCGGGCAGCACCGTCACCTCCTCGACCCCGAAGCCGCCGCGCACCGCAGGCGAGAAGGTCGTCGACGAAGGCGACGGCGGCACCAAGATCGCCCAGTACCTGGTCGGCCAGAAGATCATCTGATCCGCGCCACATCGGACTGAGACTTCCTAGGAGAGAACACAAATGGCTGAAGTACTCGTGCTCGTCGAGCACGCCGACGGTGCGATCAAGAAGGTCAGCACCGAACTGCTCACCGCCGCCCGCACCCTGGGCAGCCCGGCCGCCGTCGTGCTTGGCGCGCCCGGCACCGGCGAGAAGCTCGCCGACGCGCTGACCGCCGCGGGCGCCGAGAAGATCTACATCGCCGAGTCCGACGATGTGGAGAACTACCTGGTGACCCCGAAGGTCGACGTGCTCGCCGGCCTCGTCGAGTCGGTCTCCCCGGCCGCCGTCATCGTGGCCGCCTCCGCCGAGGGCAAGGAGGTGTCGGGCCGCCTCGCCGCCCGCATCGGCTCCGGCCTGCTCGTCGACGTCATCGGCGTGAACGCCGACGGCTCGGCCGTGCACTCCATCTTCGGTGGCGCCTTCACCGTCGAGGCCAAGGCCAACGGCGACGTGCCGGTCATCTCGGTGCGCCCCGGCGCCATCGAGGGCGTCGCGCAGCAGGGCGCGGGCGAGAAGGTCACCGTCGAGGTGCCCGCGCAGGAGGAGGGCGTGGTCAAGGTGACCGCGCGCGAGCCCGTCGTCGCCGGTGACCGCCCCGAGCTCACCGAGGCGAACATCGTCGTCTCCGGTGGCCGCGGCGTCGGTTCCGCCGACAACTTCTCCGTGGTCGAGGAGCTGGCCGACTCGCTCGGCGCGGCCGTGGGCGCCTCCCGCGCCGCCGTCGACTCCGGCTACTACCCGGGTCAGTTCCAGGTCGGCCAGACCGGTAAGACGGTCTCCCCGCAGCTGTACATCGCGCTGGGCATCTCCGGCGCCATCCAGCACCGCGCGGGCATGCAGACCTCGAAGACCATCGTCGCGGTCAACAAGGACGAGGAAGCCCCGATCTTCGAGATCGCGGACTACGGCATCGTCGGCGACCTGTTCAACGTCGCCCCGCAGCTGACCGAGGCCATCAAGTCCCACAAGGGCTGAGCCTCCAGCGTTGTGCGCAATGCCCGGCCGGTTCCCCGGCCGGGCATTGTCGTTTCCTCAGGCCGTGTGCAGGGCGGAGAGGAGGGTGTCCAGGATGGGGGAGTGGCGGGCATCGGAGCGCAGCACGGCCGAGACGGGGACGCGCAGCGGGCGGTCGGCCAGCTCGACGGTGGCGATGCCCTCGGTGGGGCTGTGCGCGTAGAGGATGGTCCAGGCGTCGGGGTGGTTGATCAGCTCCATGGTGGCGGTGTGGTCGGGCGGGATCGGCGGGCCGTAGATGGGGCCGGTCGGCAGGTCGGCGAAGGCCGCGCGGACCACGTTGTGCAGCAGGACCTGCTCGGACTCCGGGGGGAGCAGCAACGGGTAGTCGCCGAGTTCGCGCAAGGTCACGTCGGTGCGCCCGGCCAGCGGATGCTCCGGCGCGGTGGCGATCATGAGGTCCTCGACCCAGAGCTGTTCGACCGACAGACCCTGTTGCTGCACGCTGCCGCGGATCAGTGCCAGATCGCAGTCGCCGTCGGCCACGGCCGCGATGCGCTGGCGGAACGGCTTGATGACGAACTCGATCTCCGCGTCCGGATGTGCGGCCCTGGCCCGGGCGATGGCCGAGAGCGAGCGGGTCGCGAAGGACATGTTGGCGGTGAGCCGGATGCGCGGGCTGGTGGTGCGCACCGCCGCCCGGATCGCCGATTCCAGGCTGAGCATCTGCTTTGCCAGGGGTAGTAATCTTGTGCTCGCGTCGGTCGGGACCACCGAGCGGGTCGAGCGTTCGAACAGCTGTACCCCGAGGTCGTGTTCGAGCCGGGCGATCTGATGACTGATCGCCGATTGCGAGATGAAGCAGCGGGCCGCGGCCCTGCTGAAACTGAGCTCCTCGCACACCGCGACGAAGTACGTGAGCTGGCGAAGCTCCACCACGATCTCCATTCATGAGCGATCCAGATAATAGTCATCTGAATTATGCGCCCTGACCCCTGAAATATCCGAGTTCCCGATAACGGTTTGTCATGACAGAAGGAGGCTGTCATGGATAACGTCGCTGTGGTGGAAGCCACGGGAATCGAATACTCGGATGTCGTCATCGTCGGATCGGGCTTCGGCGGACTGGCCGCTGCCAAGCAGCTGGCCAAGTCGAACGTCGATTACGTCCTGATCTCGAGCACGCCGGAGCACCTGTTCCAGCCCTTGCTGTACCAGGTCGCCACGGGGGTGCTGGCCGCCGAGGAGATCGCCCCGCCCATCGCGAAGATCCTGCGCCGCCACGACACCGCCGACGTCCGCCAGGGCACCGTCGTCGCCATCGAACCCGACACCGCGGTGCTGACCTACCGCACCCCCGGCGGCGAGCTACGCCGCATCCGCTACGGCTCGCTGATCGCCGCGACCGGCGCCTCGCAGTCGTACTTCGGCCGCGACGACTTCGCCGAGAAGACCTATTCGCTCAAGACCATCGAGGACGCGAAACTGCTGCGCGCCCAGATCGAGCGCGTGTTCACCGAGGCCGCCACCGCCGACGAGGCGACCAGGCAGCGGCTGCTCAGCTTCGTGGTGGTCGGCGCGGGCGCGACCGGCGTCGAGGTCGCCGGGCAGCTCACCGAACTCGCCAAACGCCACTTCCACCAGGAGGTTTCGGTCACCCTGGTCGAAGGCGCCGGTGCCGTGCTGCCGCCGTTCGGCGGCGGGCTGTCGGAGTACGCGAAGAAGTCGCTCGCCAAGGGCGGCGTCGAGGTGCTGCTGGACACCTTCGTCACCGACATCGAGCCGGGCAAGGTGACCGTCAAGGACAAGGCGGGCGTGGAGCGCAAGATCGCCGCGGAGACCGTGGTGTGGTCGGCGGGCGTGCAGGCGGGCGGATTCGCCGAGATCCTCGCCGAGGCCACGGGTGTCGAAACCGACCGCGCCGGGCGGCTGTTGATCAATCCCGACCTGACCGTGGGCGGCTACGCCGACATCTACGCCATCGGCGACATGACCTCGCTCAACGGCTACCCGGGCCAGTCGCCGGTGGCGATGCAGGAGGGCAGGCACGCCGCCGACATCATCCGGCGCAAGAAGCAGCCCGGCACCCCGTTCGTGTACTGGGACAAGGGCAGCATGGCCGTCATCAGCCGGTTCAGCGCGGTGGCGAAACTCAACGAGCACATCACCTTCCGCGGGGTGATCGCCTGGTTCATGTGGCTGGCGGTGCACCTGTTCTACCTGGTCGGCTTCCGCAACCGGTTCGCCGCGGTGGCGTCGTGGCTGGTGGCGTTCATCGGCACCGGCAGGCCGGGATTCGACGAGGTGGACCGGACCGTCGAGGAACCCCGACGGGAACGCGTAGCGGCCTGATTCCGACGCCCCGGTGAACGCCCGGTGTGACCGGCGTCTCGTTCACCGAACCGGCATTCCGCCGACACTTCGAGGTCGCTCCGGCGCAGTCTGGGGCTGGCTTCATCACGGATATGACTATTTCGTCCGTGTTGACGGCCCCGGCTCGACCGACGGAATCCGGGGGGCAGCGGTACGCGTTGGTGGTCGCCTCCGACGCCGAGCACCGCGAGGCGGCGCAGCGCCTGCGCTACCGAGTGTTCGCCGACGAACCCGGTTTCCGGATCCCCGACACCGGCACCGGGCTCGACGCCGATCGGTTCGACGAGCACTGCGATCACCTGCTCGTCCGGGACGAGCGGACCGGGGCGTTCGTCGGCTGCTACCGGATGCTCCCACCGGACAAGGCCGCCGGGGCGGGCGGGTACTACACGGCCACGGAATTCGACCTGACCCGGCTCGACCCGCACGGGCGCCGGATCGTGGAGATGGGCCGCGCCTGCGTGGTGCCCGAGCACCGCAACGGCTCGGTGCTCACCCTCATGTGGGCGGGCATCCTGCACTACATCCAGCTCACCGGCTACGACTGGGTGATGGGCTGCGTGTCGGTGCCCATGCAGAACAGCCCCACCGATCCCGCGGGTGTGAACGTGCGCGGCGTGCGGGACCTGCTGCTGAGCAAGCACGCCTGCGAGCCGCGGCACCGCGTCCGCCCGTACCACCCGGTGGTGGTCGACGGGCGCGGCCTCGACGACCTGACTCCGCCCGCCCGGCCCACGCTGCCGCCACTGCTGCGCGGCTACCTGCGCCTGGGCGCGCAGATATGCGGTGAGCCCGCGCACGACCCGGATTTCGCGGTCGCCGATTTCGTCGCCCTGCTCGGGCTGGACACCATCAACACCCGCTACCTGGAACGCTTGCAGGGCGCCGCGACGGCCTTCGACGGGGGACGGTGAGGACCGTGGTGTTCGACGCGCCGTTGGCGAAGGACGCACACAGCTGGATGCCGTCGAGCCCGTGCGGGCCCGCCTGCATCGAGCGCACCGACGAGGTGAGCCCGGCCCGCGTGCTCGCCCGCACCGCGGGCATCGCCGGGCTGCTGGTGAGCTACCCGGTCGCCCACCTGGCCACGCCGCCCGCCCGCCGCGCCGCCGTGCAGCGGCGCTACGCCCGCGCCCTGCTCGGCTGTCTGGGGATGCGGCTGCGGGTGGTCGACAACCGCCGGCCCGATCCGGAGCACCCCGACGGCCGCTACGCGTCGGCCGGCACCGGCGTGCTCGTCGTCGCCGGGCACGTCGGGTGGACCGATGTGGTCGCGCTGGCCGCGGTGCAGCCGCTGGGCTTCGTCGCGCGCGCCGACCTGATCGACTGGCCCGTCCTCGGCGGGCTCGCGCGGCTCATGCGCGTCGTGCCGATCGAGCGGGAACGACTCCGCGCGCTGCCGGCCACCGTTGCCCGGGTCGCCGAGCGGCTGGCGGCCGGGGAGCGGATAGCCGTGTTCCCCGAGGGCACCACCTGGTGCGGCCGCGCCTACGGCACCATGCGCCCGGCCTTCTTTCAGGCCGCGATCGACACCGGCACCTTCGTGCAGCCGGTGCGCCTGCGCTACCTGGACCGCCGCGGCGCGCAGTGCACCGTGCCGGGCTTCGTGGGCGAGGACTCCTTCCTGGCCTCGGCCAAGCGCGTGCTGCGCGCGGCGGGCACCACCGCCGAGATCGTGCTCGAGCCGCTCGAGTACCCGGGCCTGGACCGGCGCGACCTGGCGCGGCGGTGCGAGCGCGCGGTGCGCGGGGCGGACCTGTCCCGGCACGGGCTGGACGCCACGCAGTGGATCGAGGCGACCACCACCAGGGTCGCCGACCCGTCCCCGGCCCCCACATCCGACCCCACCCGGCTCCCGCACTGAGTCGCGCGCCCCGGTCACGGTGTGCGTGTGTGCCTTCTCGTGACAATCGCCGGGGTCCGGCTCGACACGGTCCGGGTCGACACCGCACCGGGCCGGGTCGCGCCGGTGTCCGGGCCGCCTCACCTGCGGGTGACCGGGATCGCGACCACCGCCCGCTCGGCCGGGAATAAGCGCGCAGCGGCGGCGGCTATCCTCTGATGGTCATGAAGTCGGCTTATTCGGGTCCGGTCACCGGTGCTGCGCCCCAGACGGTCTACCTCGATCATGCGGCCACCACACCGATGCTGCCCGCCGCCATCGAGGCGATGACGGCTGCGATGGCCCGGCCCGGCAACGCCTCCTCGGTGCACGGCTCCGGCCGCGCCGCCCGTCGCATGCTGGAGGAGGCGCGCGAGTCGATCGCGGCGAATCTGGGCGCCCGGCCCTCGGAGGTCGTGTTCACCTCCGGTGGTACCGAGAGCGACAACCTCGCTGTCAAGGGCATCTACTGGGCCCGTCGTGACGCCGATCCGCGCCGCGTGCGCATCCTGACCAGCGCCGTCGAGCACCACGCCGTGATCGACGCGGTCGAATGGCTCGAGCAGCACGAGGGCGCCCGGGTGACCTGGCTGCCGGTCGACGCGCAGGGCCTGGTCTCGCCGCGCACGCTGCGCGCCGCGCTCGACGAGCACGCCGACGAGGTCGCGCTGATCTCGATCATGTGGGCCAACAACGAGGTCGGCACCATCGAGCCGATCCACGAACTGGCCGCGGTGGCACAGGAATTCGGCATCCCGATGCACAGTGACGCCATCCAGGCCGCCGCTCAGCTGCCGATCGACTTCGGGGCGAGCGGGCTGGCGGCCGCCAGCTTCGCCGGCCACAAGGTCGGCGGCCCGCACGGCGTCGGCGTGCTGTTGCTGGGCAGGCAGGTGCCCTGCGTGCCGCTGTTGCACGGCGGCGGCCACGAGCGCGATCTGCGCTCGGGCACCTCCGATACGCCCGCCGCCGTGGGCTTGGCCGCGGCCCTGGACGTCACGGTCGCCGAACTGCCCGCCAAGACCGCCGAGCTGATCGCGTTGCGGGACGAGTTGATCGCCGGTGTGCTGGCCGCCGTACCCGATGCCGTGCTCAACGGCCCGGCGGGCCAGGGCCGCCTGCCCGGCAACGCGCACTTCACCTTCGCCGGCTGCGAGGGTGATTCGCTGCTGATGCTGCTGGACGCGGCCGGGATCGAATGCTCGACGGGTTCGGCCTGCACCGCCGGGGTGGCCACACCCAGCCACGTGTTGATCGCGATGGGCGTGCAGCCGTGGGTGGCGCGCG
This sequence comes from Nocardia farcinica, assembly GCF_001182745.1. NCBI lineage: Bacteria > Bacillati > Actinomycetota > Actinomycetes > Mycobacteriales > Nocardiaceae > Nocardia > Nocardia farcinica. The sequence continues at coordinate 2,313,726 of NZ_LN868939.1, forward strand.
GGTCGCTGCGTTTCTCGCTCGGTCACACCTCGACGCGCGCCGACGTGCGGGCCCTGCTCGAGGTGTTGCCCCAGGTGGTGGAGCGGGCCAGGGCGGCTGGTCTCGCCGGTGCGAAAGGTGGTGTGTGATGCGGGTTCTCGCGGCGATGAGCGGTGGCGTCGACTCGGCCGTCGCGGCGGCGCGCGCCGTCGACGCCGGACACGACGTGGTCGGCGTGCACCTGGCGCTCTCGGCGACCCCGGGCACCCTGCGCACCGGTTCGCGCGGCTGCTGCTCCAAGGAGGACGCCGGTGATGCCCGGCGCGCCGCCGACGTGCTCGGCATCCCCTTCTACGTCTGGGATTTCGCCGACCGCTTCAAGGAAGACGTGATCGACGACTTCGTGGCTGCCTACGCCGCGGGCGAGACCCCCAACCCGTGCCTGCGCTGCAACGAGAAGATCAAGTTCTCCGCGCTGGCCGACCGCGCCGTCGCGCTCGGCTTCGACGCCGTGGTCACCGGTCACTACGCGCGGCTGTCCGACGGTGTGCTGCGCCGGGCTGTGGACGCCGACAAGGACCAGTCCTACGTGCTGGCCGTGCTGACCGCCGAGCAGTTGGCGCGCGCGATGTTCCCGGTCGGTGACACCCCGAAGCCGCAGATCCGCGCCGAGGCCGCCGAGCGTGGTCTGGCCGTGGCGAACAAGCCGGACAGTCACGACATCTGTTTCATTCCCTCCGGCGACACCCGCGCCTTCCTCGGCGCCCGGATCGGCATCCGGCCGGGCGCGGTGGTCGACGCCGACGGGCAGGTGCTCGCCGAGCACGAGGGCGTGCACGGTTTCACCATCGGCCAGCGCAAGGGGCTCGGCCTGCCCGGTCCCGCGGCGGACGGCAAGCCGCGCTACGTCACCGACATCGACCCGGCCTCGGGCACGGTGCGGGTGGGCTCCGCCGAGGATCTGCAGGTGCGGCAGGTGCGGGCCGAGCGCGCGGTGTGGACCTCCGGGCGCACCCCGGAGGGGCCGATCGACTGCGTCGCCCAGGTGCGCGCGCACGGCGGCACCGCGCCCGCGACCGCCGAGGCGGTGGACGGCGGGCTGGTGGTGCGCCTGCACGAGCCGTTGACCGGGGTCGCGAAGGGGCAGGCGGTGGTGCTGTACCGTCCCGACCCGCTGGGCGACGAGGTGCTCGGCAGCGGGACGATCAGCGGCACCGCCCGCACGCACGCGCTGGACGGCGCGGCGGGCGCGTCCGCGCGATGACACCGCGCCGCGCCCGGCACTCGACATCGACGACGGGGTAGCACAGGTGAGGGAAACAGCAACGCCGGCAGCGGATTCCGGTGAGCTCGTGCGCGGTGGTGTCGCGACCGGGGTGGGTTCGTGGCCGGGTACCGATCCGCGGGAGGCCGCCGCCACCGTGCTCGGCGAACTGCCCGATCTGGCGCACCTGGTGGAACTGCCCGAGCGCGGCGTCGGCGCGGACATGATCGGCCGGGTCTCGGCCCTGCTGGTCGATCTGCGCTTCGACACAAGCACCCGCGGCTACCGCCTCACTCCGCGGCCCGGCGCGGTCTCCCGGCGCGCCCGTGACCTGCTGCGCGCCGACCTGGACGCGCTGGAAGAAGCGTGGGAGACCTCGGGGTCGGCGGGTACCGGGCGGGTGCTCAAGCTGCAGTCGGCCGGTCCGCTCACGCTGGCCGCCCAGGTCGAATTGCCCAACGGCCATCGTGCGCTGACCGATCCCGGTGCGGTCCGCGACCTGGCGGATTCGCTGGCCGAGGGTCTGGCCGGGCACGCCGAGGAGGTGCGGGCGCGACTCGGCGCCGAGGTGGTGTTGCAGCTGGACGAGCCCTCGCTGGGCGCGGTCCTCGCGGGCACGCTGCGCGGTGTCAGTGCCCTGGACACCGTGCGGGCGCTGCCCGAACCCGAAGCGCAGGCCGTACTGGACCGGGTGATCGACGCCCAGTCCGCCCCCGTCGTGCTGCACTCCTGCGCCGACCGCCCCCCGCTGGCACTGCTGCGTCGCACCGCGGCCGCCGCCCTGGCCGTCGACGTGTCCACCCTCGGCACCGCCGACCTCGACCACCTCGGTGAAGCGCTCGACAGCGGCACCCGCCTCGTCCTCGGCCTCGTCCCGACCACCGAGCCCGCGGGAGAATTCGGCTGGCGCGAGGCCGCCGAACCCGGCGTCCGCCTCATCGACCGCCTCGGCTTCCCCCGCACCCTCCTGGCCACCCACATCCTGGTCGCGCCCGCCTGCGGCCTCGCCGGCGCGCCGCTATCCTGGGCCCGCCGCGCCCTCACCCTTGCCGCCGAGGTCACCCGCGCCTACACCGAGTCACCGGAATCCCTCCACCTGTGACGCCCGCCGAGGACGGTGAGCCGACCACTTCCGCCACCTCGGCGGCGGGCCGAGACCCCGCCGCGACGAAGGAGCGGCAAAATAGACACAGTGAGCGACAGCGCGGCTATCTCCGCGGCCGAGGAATCCGCGGCCGCAGCAGCACAGGATCCCGCTTCCGACGAGGATCGGGTGCGGTGGCAGCGGCTCGCCGAGGAGGTGCGCGAGCATCAGTTCCGCTATTACGTCCGTGATGCCCCGATCATCTCCGACGGCGAGTTCGATGCCCTGCTGCGCGAGTTGCAGGAGCTGGAGGACCGGCATCCGGATCTGCGGACGCCGGATTCGCCGACGCAGCTGGTGGGCGGCGGGTTCGCCACCGATTTCACCCCGGTGGATCATCTCGAGCGGATGCTGTCGCTGGACAACGTGTTCGATGTCGACGAGTTGCGCGCCTGGGCGGCGCGGGTGGAGGCCGAGACCGGCCCGGATCTGCACTACCTGTGTGAGGTGAAGATCGACGGCGTGGCGTTGAACCTCGTGTACGAGCGGGGGAAGCTGGTGCGCGCGGCGACCCGCGGTGACGGCCGCACCGGTGAGGACGTCACGCTGAACGCCCGCACGATCGAGGATGTGCCCGGCGAGTTGTCCGCGGGGGGCGAGTTCCCGGTGCCGGAGCTGCTGGAGGTGCGCGGCGAGGTGTATCTGCGGCTCGCGGATTTCGAGGCGCTGAACGCCGCGATCGTGGCGGAGGGCAAACCGCCGTACGCCAATCCGCGCAACACGGCGGCGGGGTCGTTGCGGCAGAAGGATCCCGCGGTGACGGCGCGGCGCCGGTTGCGGATGATCTGTCACGGGCTGGGCCGGATCGAGGGCTACACCCCGGCGTCGCAGTTCGAGGCGTATCGGGCGCTGTCGGCGTGGGGGCTGCCGGTTTCCGAGCACACCCGCCGGGTGCGGGGCATCGACGCGGTGATCGAGCGGGTGGCCTATTGGGGCGAGCACCGCCACGACATCGAGCACGAGATCGACGGCCAGGTGATCAAGGTGGACGAGACGTCGCTGCAGCGGCGGCTCGGCGCGACCTCCCGGGCGCCGCGGTGGGCGATCGCCTACAAGTATCCGCCGGAGGAGGCGACGACCAAGCTGCGCGCCATCGAGGTCAACGTCGGCCGCACCGGCCGGGTGACGCCGTTCGCGGTGATGGAGCCGGTGGTGATCGCCGGGTCGACGGTGGCGATGGCGACGCTGCACAACGCGTCGGAGGTCAAGCGCAAGGGCGTGTTGATCGGCGACACGGTGACCATCCGCAAGGCCGGTGACGTGATTCCGGAGGTGCTCGGTCCGGTGGTGGACGCGCGGACCGGCGCCGAACGCGAGTTCGTGATGCCCACGCACTGCCCGGAGTGCGGTACCGAGCTGGCGCCGGAGAAGGAGGGTGACGCCGACATCCGCTGCCCGAACCAGCGGTCCTGCCCGGCGCAGCTGCGGGAGCGGGTGTATCACGTGGCCGGCCGCAGCGCTTTCGACATCGAGGCACTCGGATACGAGGCGGCCATCGACCTGTTGCAGTCCGGTGCGATCGGCGACGAGGGCGACCTGTTCGATCTGGACGAGGCCCGCCTGTTGACCACCTCGCTGTTCACCAACAAGAACGGGAGTCTGTCGGCGAACGGCAAACGGCTGCTGGAGAATCTGGACGCGGCCAAGGACCGGCCGCTGTGGCGGGTGCTGGTCGGGTTGTCGATCCGGCACGTCGGCCCGACCGCGGCGCGGGCGCTGGCCGCGGAGTTCGGCAGCATGGAGCGGATCGAGCAGGCGAGCGTGGACGAGCTGGCCGCCACCGACGGGGTGGGGCCGACCATCGCGGCGGCGGTGGCGGAGTGGTTCACCGTCGATTGGCACCGGGCGATCGTGGCGAAGTGGCGCGCGGCCGGGGTGCGGATGGTCGACGAGCGCGACGAGTCGATCGAACGCACGCTGGAGGGGCTGTCGATCGTGGTGACGGGCTCGTTGCAGGGGTTCTCCCGCGACGGCGCGAAGGAGGCGATCTTGGCGCGGGGCGGTAAGGCGGCCGGTTCGGTGTCGAAGAAGACGGCGTTCGTCGTGGTCGGGGACGCGCCGGGTGCCAAGGCGGCCAAGGCCGAGGAGCTGGGCGTGCCGATCCTGGACGAGGAGGGGTTTGTGCGGTTGCTCGCGGAGGGGCCCGCGGCGGTCGCCGCCGAGGAACCGGAATCGGGCTAGCGGGGGCTCACCTGGACGGTGGCGCTGTACTGGCCGCCGATCTCGAGCCTGGTGCAGTGCCCGGGGTCGAGTTCGATGTGCTGCCGGTTGACCCGGCGCGCGCCGTCGGAGTCGACGGTCACCGCGGTGCCGCTCATCGCGCACACCTTGGCGACGGCGGGCCGCGCGGTGTAGGTGGTGGTACCCGCGCCCTGGCAGTGGTGGGTGGCGTCGTTGAGGAACACGCTGGCGGTGCCGACCGGGCACGGCCCGTCGGCGGCGGCGGTCTGCGGGATCGCGAGCACCGCACCGCTGCCGAGCGCCGCGGCGGCGAGACCACGGATCATCACACGACCGACTCGAACTGCCATCGTTGCACCACCTCATCGCTGGACGTCGATTCTGCATGCTAGCGCCGATGGGCCGGGCTGTCCGGGTGAGGGCCGCGGGGCTGCCGTCGACGCCGCGCGGCGTGGACGGGAGTATGTCGGCATGCTGCGCAGTTTCCAGGTGACCAACCATCGATCGCTGGCCGAGCGCCAGGAGTTGCGACTGACCAAGGGGAGCGGGCCGGTCGCGGTCCCGGTGACCGCGATCCACGGCGGCGCCGCGGCGGGCAAGTCCAGCCTGGTCCACGCGCTCGGACAGCTGCGCGACGCGGTGCTGCATTCGGTGACCGGCTGGGACCCGTACGCCGGGCCGGTGCGTTCGCCGCACCTGGCGCGGGCGGACCGGCCCTCGGAGTTCGAGGTCGCCTTCGTCGCCGAGGGCTGCCCCTACACCTACGGCTTCCGCCTCGACAACGCCGACGTGACGGCCGAGTGGCTGTACAGCCATCCGCGCTCACGCAAGCGAATCGTGTTCGAGCGCACCGGGACCGAGGTCAAGGTCGGGCCGATGTTCGAGGCCGCCCGGTACGGCATCGTCGCGCTGGCGCCGCTGGTGCGGCCGAACGCGCTGCTGCTGAGCCTGGCCGGGCAGATGTACGCCGAGGCGCTGGTGCCCGCCTACCGCTGGTTCTCCTCGATGCTCGAGGTGCGGCAGGGGCCGGTCGACCCGGCCGAGGTGGCGCATCGGCTCGGCGGGCACATCTCGCGCTCGCCCGATCATGCCGCCCGGCTGTTGCTGTTGCTGCGCACCGCCGAGCTGGGCATCACCGATCTGCTGGTGGCCGAGCCGGATCCGCTCTACGCCGACTACCTGCGCGAGCTCGACGCCGAGATCGCCGCCGCGGTCGAGCAGACCGATCTCGCCGCGGCCTCGCCCGCGCACGCCGAGCGGCTGTTCGAGCAGACCGGTCTGACGCCGGTGCTGGCCGAGCGCGAGCTGACCAACCTGCGCGCGGCCCGCGATGCCCTCTACGCGCGCATGGTCGCCCGCCGCGGCGTGGGGTTGCAGCTGGTGCACGAGGGCATCGACACCCCGTTCGAGATCGCCGACGAGTCCTCGGCGACCCTGGCCCTGTTGCGGCTGCTGCCCGCGATGCTCGACGCGCTCGACGAGGGCCGGGTCCTGGTCGTCGACGACATCGGCGCGGGCCTGCCGATCGAGCAGGCCGACCGGCTGGTCCAGCTGTTCCAGAATCCGGAGACCAACACCCGCGGCGCGCAGTTGGTCTTCACCACCGACGACCGCGGCCTGATCGATCGCGGCAACGGCCGCTCGCAGCGCACCCGCACGGCGGTGTGGCAGGTCCGGCGCGAGGACGGCGCGAGCACGCTGACCCCGCGCTGAGCAGCGGGTCCGGCCGCCGCCCATACGATGGGCGGCATGCTGGAGTTCGCGATGCTGCTGATGATGGTCACCGTGCTGGTGGCCCTGCTGGTCGCCTATCGGCGCGGCCGCGGCGGCGCGGTGCCGCCCGCCGAACCCGAGCACGGATCGCTGCGCATCACCGGTGTCAGCCCGCGCCCGGAGGCGATGGGGGAGCAGTTCGTGACGATCACCGGCACGCTCAGCGGCCCGTCGGTGCCGGGCACCGTGGTCTACGGGCGGTTCGTGTGGGACGGCGCGTACTGGCCGCAGATCGGCGACGAGCTGCCGGTGATCTATCCGGCGGGCAAGCCGGACCGCTGGCAGCTGGTCCGTCCCGCCGGTCCGGCCTGAACCGAGTCCAGAGGAGCATGTCTCGATGACCACCGGCAACGACCTGGTGACGATCCGTACCGCCACCACCGCCGACCACGCCGCCGTGGGCGAACTCACCGTCGCCGTGTACGTGGGGGAGGGGTATGTGCGGGCCGACAGCCCCTACGCCGCCGAACTCGCCGACACCGCCCGCCGCGCCACCGCCGCGCAGATCCTGGTGGCCGAGCACGCGGGCGAGCTGGTCGGTTCGCTGACCGTCGCCCGCCCCGGCACCCCCTACGCCGACATCGCCCGGCCGGGAGAGCTGGAGTTCCGGATGCTCGCGGTGTCGTCGCGAGCGCGCGGTCTCGGCGCGGGAACGGGCTTGGTGCGCAGTGTGATCGACCTCGCGCGCGCCGAATCCTTCGAGGCCGTGGTGCTCACCACGATGCCCGCGATGGCCGATGCCCGCCGCCTCTACGACCGGCTGGGTTTCGCCCATGTGCCGCAGCGGGATTGGACGACCGAGACCGGACTGCCGCTGACGGTGATGCGGCTGCCGCTGGACTGACGGCGAATCGTCCGCTCAGCGACTTGTCCGCTCAGCGACTTGTCCGCTCAGCGACTTGTCCGCTCAGCGAATCGTCCGCTCAGCCGAGGACGGTCGCGACGATGCCCGCGAGGTAGCCCAGGCGCGCGACCTCGGAGGGGCGGAAGTCCGGTCCGCCCGGCCTGCCGAGCATGAGCACCTTGCCGGTGTTGCCCAGCGGCGCGGCGGCGAGCTTGGTGTCCATGTCGCGCCAGATCTGCGGCACCCAGTCGGCCTCGGGGTCGAGCACCGAGGGCTTCTCCAGCGGCATCCACGGCGCCGAGGCGGCCTGGGTCTGCGGCGCGCTCTGGCTGCCGACCACCCGGTAGGCGCCCTGCGGACCGTGGTCGAGGACGGTGCTCCAGCCGACGCGCAGCACCCGCGGCACGCCGTCCACCAACACCTGCAGGCGGTCGTCCCGGGCGCTGGCGACCTGGTCGATCAGCTCGAGCTCGCGGTGGGTGTCCAGCACACCCGAGTACGGACGGATGGAGTCGACGTGCACGTCACCGATCGATTCGGCGGCGGTGATGAGCGTGTCGGGAAGCGCGTTCGGCGGCACCTCGACCACCAGGTCGTCCACCGCGAAGCCGGCGCCACGTTCGACGACGTCCAGCGACAGGATGTCGGCTCCGACGGAACCCAGTGCGAGTGCGAGTGCGCCGAGGCTTCCCGGGCGATCCGGAAGTTGCACGCGGAGCAGGTAAGACACGCGCATTCCTTTCCTCTGGGCCGGCCGAGCCTGCTGCTCGGATACCCGGGTCTGGCAATACTTACACCCGTCCGCGCCGGTTATCGAGTCGAAGCGCGGGCCGTGACGTATACCACACCACGGTCTCGGTGGCCGACGGCGTGTCGCTGTGTGTCCCTTGGCGTGTCGCGGCGTGGCGGCCGACGGGAGGCTGTGTTGACGGGCCTGGGAGGCGGTGTCGATGGGCCTGGCGGTCGGTGTCGATGGGCCTGGGCGGCGGTGTCGACGAGCCCGGGAGGCTGCGATGTCGGGGCGCCGGGCGGGGTCGGTAGGGTATTGCCTGGCCGATCCACACGCTCTTCACGCCGAAAGGGGTCCCGCGGTGCCCGCCATCTCCCGCGACGAGGTCGCACACCTCGCCCGGCTGTCCCGGCTCGCGCTGTCCGATGCCGAACTGGACCAGTTCGCCGGTCAGCTGGATTCGATCCTGAGCCACGTGCGGACCATCTCCGAGGTCGCCGCCGCCGACGTCCCCGCCACCGCTTCGCCCGACCCGGTGACCAACGTGACCCGCCCCGACACCGTGGTGCCCGGCCTGACGCCGGACCAGGCGCTCGCCGCCGCGCCGGCGGTCGAGGAGCAGCGGTTCATGGTTCCGCAGATTCTGGGAGAGGGCGAATGAGCGACCTGACCACCCGCACCGCGGCCGAACTCGCGCAGCAGATCCACGCGCGCGAGATCAGCTCCGTCGAGGTCACCCAGGCCCACCTGGACCGCATCGCCGAGGTGGACGGCGAGCTGAACGCCTTCCTGCACGTGGCGGGCGAGCGCGCGCTGGAGGCCGCCGCCGCGGTCGACGCCGCCCTGGCCGCGGGCGAGGCGCCCGCCTCCCCGCTGGCCGGTGTTCCCTTGGCGCTCAAGGACGTTTTCACCACCACCGACATGCCGACCACCTGCGCGTCGAAGATCCTCGAGGGCTGGATGTCGCCCTACGACGCGACGGTGACCACCAAGCTGCGCGCGGCGGGCATCCCGATCCTCGGCAAGACCAACATGGACGAGTTCGCGATGGGCTCCTCCACCGAGAACTCCGCCTACGGCCCGACCCGCAACCCGTGGGACACCACCCGCATCCCCGGCGGCTCCGGCGGCGGCTCGGCGGCCGCGCTGGCCTCGCGTCAGGCGCCGCTGGCCATCGGTACCGACACCGGTGGCTCCATCCGTCAGCCCGCCGCCGTCACCGCGACCGTCGGCACCAAGCCGACCTACGGCACCGTCTCCCGCTACGGGCTGGTCGCCTGCGCGTCCTCGCTCGACCAGGGCGGGCCCTGTGGTCGCACGGTGCTCGACACCGCGCTGCTGCACGAGGTGATCGCGGGCTACGACCCGCGCGATTCCACCTCCCGGGACGTGCCGGTCCCGCCGGTGGTCGAGGCCGCTCGCCGGGGCGCCGCGGGCGACCTGCGCGGCGTCAAGGTCGGCGTGGTCAAGGAGTTGCACTCCGACAGCTACCAGCCGGGCGTCCTCGCCTCCTTCGACGCCGCGGTGGCGGTGCTGAAGGATCTGGGCGCCGAGGTGGTCGAGGTGTCCTGCCCGCACTTCGAGTACGGCCTGCCGTCCTACTACCTGGTGATGCCGTCGGAGGTGTCGTCGAACCTGGCCCGCTTCGACGCCATGCGGTACGGCCTGCGCGTCGGCGACGACGGCACGCACAGCGCCGAGCAGGTGATGGCGATGACCAGGGCCGCCGGTTTCGGCCCGGAGGTCAAGCGCCGCATCATGATCGGCACCTACGCCCTGTCGGCCGGTTACTACGACGAGTACTACGGCCAGGCGCTCAAGGTGCGTACCCTCATCGCCCGCGATTTCGACCGTGCCTACGAGCAGGTCGACGTGCTGGTCTCGCCGACCAGTCCGTTCACCCCGTGGAAGCTGGGCGAGAAGGTCGACGATCCGCTGGCGATGTACCTGTCGGATCTGTGCACGCTGCCCACCAATCTGGCCGGGCACCCGGCCATGTCGGTGCCGTCCGGGCTGAGCAAGGACGACGGCATGCCGGTGGGCCTGCAGATCATGGCGCCCGCGCTGGCCGACGACCGGCTCTACCGGGTGGGCGCGGCGTACGAGGCCGCGCGCGGTCCGATCGCCTGAAGCAGGGTGTGAGCGCCGCTGAGGACGCCCGCGGTCCTCAGCGGGCGCGCAGGGTTTCGGCCTGCCGCTGGACGGCGGCGGTCATCCCCTCGAAGCCGTGCCGCAGCCGGGCGCCCAGTGCCGCGGCGACCACCGGGTGCAGCCAGCCGCCGAGTTCGAAGTGCGACTCGTAGCGGGTGCGCTCCGGGCTGACCTCGGTGACGGTGTGCGAGCGCAGGCTGCGCAGGGTGCCCAGCGGGATCGGCTTCATGGTGTAGCTGAACTCGCGGCCCGGCGTGTGTGAGCGCATGTACTCCCGCTGGCGCTTGGGCTTGGCACCGCCGAGATCGACGACCATGTCGATCGGCTCGCCGGGTACCAGGCTGGTCGCGCATTCGAGCACGAACGGATTCCACTGTCCGTAGCTGTCGAAGTCGGTGAGGACCTCCCACACCGTCGCGGCGGGGGCGTCGATGTAGACGGTGGAATCGATGACGAAGGCCATGCGAGAAAACTAGAACAAGTTCTAGCGGCCGTCAACGGTGGTCGCGCACTCGCCCAGCGCCGTGCCCTGGTCGGCGCCGTAGCGGTGGCCGTGGCCGGGTGGCGCGTCCAGGGCGGCGAGCAGGTCGGCGGTGGTCTGGACGAAGCTGACCAGTGGCAGCCACCCGGGTACCGGGGCGTCCCGGCGCACGCCGGTGAGATCCGGGGCCCGCCACAGCAGGGCCGGCGACCAGTGCACCACCGGGTCGGAGCTGTTGGCGAGGATCGTCGCGCCGCCGCGGTGGGCGTCGTTGGCCGGTGGGCCCGCCCACAGCACCGCGCAGGTGCGCCGATCCTGGTCGGCGTCGTCGGCGAAGATCGCGCTGCCGCCCACCGCGCCGAGGCTCTGGCCGTAGACGAACAGCCGCGGCGGCCGCGGCAGGCCGGCCACCCGGCGCTCGACCGCCTCGAACAGCGCGCGGGCGGCATCGACCGCCTGCGAACGCCCGAACACGAAGCTCACCCAGCTGGGGGTGTAGGAGTACTGCAGGCCGAGCACGGCGACGTCGTCGCCGAAGCGGCGGGCGAAGCCGTCCATCGCGTTGGCATCGATCCAGCCCGAGCCGGTGGGCACCGCCACGACGAGATTGCCGCGGGTGAAACCGCCCGAACGCTCGAGTTCCCGGACCGCCAGCGCCACCCGGGAATCCAGGTCGGGCGCGGAGTCGACGCCGACATACATCCGGATCGGCCCGCCGGCCTCACCGCCGACGAACCGGCGGCCCTGCGCCCCCAGGGTGGACCAGGACACCGCCGAATCGGCGCTGCCGGAATGAATGGACACCGGCGGTGCCACGCCGGGCTCCAGGACGGCATTGGCCGCCGCGTAGGTCTGCATCCGCCAGTCGGCGACCCCGGGAACCAGCACGAACCACCCCGCCAACCCCGTCACCAGGCCCGCGGCCAGCACCCGTGCCCGCCCGAGCTTCCGGATCGAATACCGCAGTCCGCGCCCGAGACCCACCAGCGCGCCGCCGACCAGTACCGCCCCGAACCCGCACCGCACCCAGTACCCGGGATCGATGGGCGCGGTCCCCATGGCCGCGCGCAGCCCGTTCTGCCAGTGCCCGGCCCGCCACGCCGCCAGCCCGACCACCACCGCGACGGCCGCGGCGGCCAGGGCCCGGCCGCGGGCCGAGGCGCGGTCGGTGTCGAAACCCGCTCTGCGCAGCGCCCATCCGAGGCAGGCGGCGACCGCCAGCGCGGCGGCGACCAGCAGACCGGTGAGGATCGCCTGGGCACCCGCGGTGCGCGGCAGCAGGCCGGGCGCCAGCGAGAGGAGCGCGCCCGCACCGATTCCCACGCTCGTGCCCACGCGGGGCAGCCGCCCGATCATGCCGTCACCTCCGCGGCCGCGCCGGCGCGCCACCCGAGACCGGCCGCCGGCCGCGACCCGGTCACCCGGGTGCGCCGGACCAGCACCAGGGCCAGCCCGAGGGCGGCGGCGAGGCCGGCCCCGCGGGCGCCCACGCCACCGAACCGCTGGGCGAGCGCGGGCTCGACCACAGGCACGCCGTAGTCCTGGCGGCGCGAATTGAGGTCGACGAAGACACTCGCCACGTCGGCCATCACGGTGCAGCGGGCACGGGCCAGGGTGCCGGGCCGGCTGTCACACGCCGCCCGCATGTTCCGGTCCAGCGCGGCGTCGAGGGACTGGCGGGCCCAGGGGCCGAGCGGCGCACCCCGGCCGTCCGCGTACCGGAGCAGGTCGTAGCCGAGATCGTGGGCCTTGCAGGCACTGTCGAACTCGACCGGCAGCGGCACCGGGGACGAGCAGTCCCCCGAGGGTTTGACCACCAGTCCGTCGAGCATCGCGGGCCGGTACCCGAAGGTGGCAGTGAAGTCCGCGGGCACGAACGCGACCGTCTCGGCGGCATCACGGCTCAGCGCCGAGATCGCCTCGGCCGCAAGGAATTCCGATGCCGCCGGGCTGTCGGACGTCACGGAGCTGGTCGACGTGCCAGGGCTGGTCGCCGTCGCGGTGTCCTCGGATGCCGCGGTGCTCGATGCCACGATGTTGTTCGACACCGCGGTGGGTGCCGACGGCGCGGATACGGCGGCCCCGGCGGTGGGGGTGAGGACGACGACGGCCGAGGCGGCGGCCAGGGCGGCCAGCGCGGTGGCGCGGCGTCGCGACACCGGCCGGTCGGCGGCGGAGTTCGAAGTCTGCATGGCTCCCGACGCTAGGAACGCGACACCGCGTCCGGCCTCCCGCTGCGGAGCGGTCCGCGCGTCGTCCGTGCGGTCCGCACCCGTGCCGGGTCTCCCCCTCGGGTACGGGGGCGAATTACCCCGCCGGTATGAGGCCGCGCGACGGTGATGTTCCTAGTGTCGTAGTCATGAGAGGCAGGCGACGGAATCGGCGGGCATCCTCGACGGCGGCGGATCCCGCGCCGTCGAGCACCGAAGCGACGGTCGGAGGACACAGCGTGGAGCAGGACACGGGGCAGGCGGTGGCGCGGCGCGGACTGCGCGCCCGGCTGCGGGCGCAGGCCGCGACGATGAGCGGCACCGCCTGGTTCGACCTGGCGATGGTGTTCGTCGTCCTCGTGCTCTACACCGTCGCCTGGCCGACGCTGCACCTGACGCACGTGGTCGCGCCGGGCGCGCAGCCGTTCGTCGCCGCGCTGGCCGCCTTCCCGCTGCTGCTGGTGCGGATCAACCCGGCACTGGGTTGGGCGGTGTCCGCGGGCTCTGCCCTGGTGATCGCGCTCGCGATCCCGCACCAGCCGGCCAACGAGATGCCGTTCCAGGTCGTGCACGTGCTCTCGCTGATCGTGCTGCTGTTCGCGGTGGGACTGCGCGCGCCGATGCAGCTGGTGCTGCTGGCCTGGGCGTCGACCTCACTGCTGTTCGGCACCACCATGCCCGGTGAGGGCGAGGCGTTCGCCAACGCGGCCTGGGGTTGGCCGATCGCGCTGACGGTGGTCGTGCTGTTCGCGATGCTCATCCGCTGGCTGGTGCTCTCCCGCAGGCAACTGGTGCGCCAGGAGGAGGAGAACGAGCTGGAGCGGGCCCGCCGCGCCATCCTCGAGGAGAAGGCGCGCATCGCGCGCGACCTGCACGACGTCGTCGCTCACCACATGTCACTGGTGGTGGTGCAGGCACAGACCGCGCCCTACCGGGTGGCGGGCGTGAACGAGGCCGCGCGCGCGGAGTTCGAATCCATCTCCACCACCGCGCGCGAGGCGCTCAACGAGATCCGCGGGATGCTCGGGGTGCTGCGCAGCGACGGTGTGGCGCCCGAGCACTCCCCGCAGCCGAAGGCGGGGGAGGTGCTCGCCCTGTTCGAGGGTGCCCGCCGCGCGGGTGTCGACATCGACTGGACCGTCGAGGGCGACCTGTCGCGGGTGGCCGACACCACCGGGCTCGCGCTGTATCGGATCGTGCAGGAGTCGCTGTCCAATGCGTCCCGGCACGCGCCGGGCGCGGCCGTCCGGGTGACCCTGCGCTGTGCCGACACCCTCGACCTGCTGGTCGTCAACGGCCCGGCGGCGGCCCCGGCCGGGTCCGCGGGCAACGGCGGGCACGGCATCGCGGGGATGCGGGCCAGGGCGCTGGCCGCCGGTGGCGAACTCGTCGCGGAATCGACCGCCGACGGCGGTTTCGAGGTGCGCGCCCGGATGCCGCTGACCCCCGACCCCGTCGTCACGGTCGCCGCGCCGGCCGTGCCCGCCGCATCGGTCGCGCCTGCCGCATCGGTCGCGCCGGATTCTGCCGTCGTGGCGCAGCCCGCGCCGGTCGACGCATCCGGTCGCGGGGCGTGAGCACCGCGCGATCGAACACCACACCGGGGAGTCGGCCGCGCGGCAATTAGGGTGGGCGAGTGGCAACAACGGTTCTCATCGCCGACGACCAGGCAATGGTGCGGCAGGGCTTCGGCGCGCTGCTGGCCGCCCAACCAGACATCAGCGTGGTCGGCGACGCGCCGGACGGCAAGGTCGCGGTCGCCGAGGCCAAGCGCCTGCGTCCGGATGTGGTGCTCATGGACGTACGCATGCCGGAGATGAACGGACTCGACGCCGCGCGGGCCATCCTCGCGGCCGGCTTCGATCCGCCGGTGCGGGTGCTGATGCTCACCACCTTCGACATCGACGACTACGTCTACGAGGCGCTGAGCATCGGTGCCAGCGGGTTCCTGCTCAAGGACGCCCCCGCCGAGGAACTGGTGCGCGCGGTGCGGGTGGTCGCCGAAGGGCAGGCGCTGCTCGCGCCGACGGTCACCCGCAGGCTCATCGCCGAGGTCACCAGCCGCCGCGCCGCGAGCCGCAAACCCGCCCCGGAACTGGCCGCACTCACCCCGCGGGAACGGGAAGTGCTCGAGCTGGTCGCCCGCGGCATGTCCAACACCGAGATCGCCGAGGCGCTCTTCGTCGCCGAGCAGACGGTGAAAACCCATGTCTCCAAGGTCTTCTCGAAGCTGAACCTGCGCGACCGGGCCCAGGCGGTGGTGCTGGCCTACGAATCCGGACTGGTCACGCCGGGCTGATCCGGCGGTCAGTGCGCGCAGTGGCCGCCGCGCAGCTGATCCAGGTGCCGGGCCAGCAGCGCGGCCATGTCGTCGAGCAGGTGGGTGGCGTCGGTGAAGTCGCCGGATTCCGCCTGGGCCGCCATCGACACCGCGATCAGCCCGTTGCGCGCGGGGACCAGCCCGAACTGGCGGACCAGATACACGCCGGTCTCGTCGTCCGGACCCCAGCCACCCTTGAAGATCGCGCCCTCGATGGTGCCCAGCCCCCAACCCTGGTCGGGGGTGATCCGGCCCATGAGCTGGGTGACGGCGTCGGCCTGCGGCAGGCACGGCAGCCGGGAGGCGAACCGCACCTGATCGGTGAGCGACCACTCCGTCGTGCCGAACGCCTCGTAGTCGAGCCGAGTGCGCGGGCCGGGCACCCCCGTCGTGGCGTCACCCGCCTCGTCGAGGACCTGCTGCACGGCCTCGGCCGCCGCCAGCCCGTCGCCGAGAGAATCCCACAGCGCGTCGGCGGCATCGTTGTCGGAGACGGTGATCGCGGCCTCGGCGTCGGCCATCGCGCCTTCGGGATCGCGGCGCAGCGCCGCCACGGCCAGCGGCACCTTGATCGTCGACCAGGCCAGGCCGGTCGTCCAGTCACCGAACACCGTCGTCCGGTTGCCGCCCACCGGCATGATCGCCAGACCCACCTGCCCGCGCAGCCGCGGCTGCGCCTGGGTGAACTCGACGGCCAGCGCGTCCGGCCGGTCGATGGTGTGCCCGCGCCAGGCCGCGGACTTGGCCGCGACCAACACCGTCGCCTGCGGCTCCACCCGTTCCGCCATCAGCCCGCAGGACGCGAGCACGAGCATCGTGACCGCGAGACCTCCCTGTACCGCCGACCTGCCCAGGGACATCCACCGAAGCGACCTCACGCAAACCCCAACTACCCGTGCTGCCCCGGTACGGCATCGCGCCGCCCGGCACGCATCCGCGCGCCTGCGAAACTGGCGCGGCGGCGGTGCGCGCTAGATAGTTTTGCCGATAGTCGCGAGAAATCGAAACCGCAGGCGGCGATCCGGCGACGGTAGGCTGACGACCTGGACAGGAAGGGGGACGCCTTGCTCGAACGGGGTGAGGTGTTCGCGGGATTCACCGTCGAACGACTACTCGGCCAGGGCGGCATGGGCTCGGTCTACCTCGCGCGCCATCCCCGGCTCGGCAAGCTCACCGCCCTCAAACTGCTCAACCCGGAACTGTTCACCGACCGGCAGGTGCGCGCCCGCTTCGACCGCGAGGCGGACCTGGCCGCGCAGCTCGACCATCCCGGCATCGTCGCCGTCTACGACCGCGGCTCGGAGAACCACCAGCTCTGGATCAGCATGCAGTACGTCGACGGCGTCGACGCGGCCTCGGTGAACCCGCTGACGCTGCCGCCCGAACGCGCCGTCCAGATCATCGAGGGGGTCGCCGACGCGCTCGATTACGCGCACGGGCGCGGTGTGCTGCACCGCGACGTCAAACCCGGCAACATCCTGCTGGCCAGGGCGAGCGCGGGCCAGGGCGAGCGAGTCTTCCTGAGCGACTTCGGGATCGCGCGGCTGCGCGAGGACACCACCCACCTCACCCAGACCGGCATGTTCACCGCGACCCTCGCCTACGCCTCACCGGAACAGATGACCGGCGCACCGCTGGGCAACCGCTCCGACCAGTACTCACTGGCCTGCGCCCTGTACTGGTTGCTGGTCGGGGTCGGCCCGTTCGACGCGGCCAATCCCGCCGACATCATCCACGGCCACCTCAACCTCGCCCCCGTCCCCGTCAGCGTGCGCCGTCCCGGACTCAACCCGGCCCTCGACGCGGTGCTCGCCGCGGGCCTGGCCAAACACCCCGACCACCGGTACCGCACCTGCACCGAATTCGCCACGGCCGCACGGAAAGCCCTCACCGCGACCGGCGCACCGCCACTGCCGACGCCGTATCCCCCTGGCCACCCCTACCCGGGCGCGCAGGCGTTTCCGGCGCCCGGGGGAGTGCCGGTCGGCCACGCACCGGCTGCGCCCGGGGGCCACGTCGTCCCGCCGGGTGGCGTGCCCGCGGGTCCCGGTGGAGCGGGGGGATTCCCGCCGGGCGGCGCGCCGATGCCGGTTCCGGGCGCAGCCGGTCCGGTTCCGCCGGGCGCGGGTGGGCCCGATGCCGCCCCACCCGCACCGGCCTCGATGCCCGCACCTGCCCCCGCGCCCGACTCGCCGCCCGGGGCCGCCTCCGGGACAGCCGTCTCGTCACCCGCCGACGCCCGTCCCGCACAGGGTGATTCGTCCATCCCAACCGATACGGACGTCGCGCGGTCCGAGACCGTCCCGCACCACGAGGTGCGCGGCGGGCCGCCGCGGGAACCGGCGGACGTCGCGCAGCCGGGGTCGGCGGCGCCCGCCTCCGCGGACGCCGACGGGCCTATCCGCGTGAGTTTGCGAAAGGACTCGACGCCCGATATCGGTGGTACCGAACAGGATTCGGACGGTGTCGAGCGGGAGGAAATCGTCTCGCCCGCGCAGCCCGCGGCTTCCGCCGCGCCGTCCTCGGATCCCGCGCTCGGTGCGCCCGCGTCCCCCTCCGCTGCGGATGCGGCCGATTCCGCCGGAGGCGCGCGCTCTCCCCACGAGGACGATCCGCCGGCCGGCCCGCGCGATGACGACCACGGCGGCGAGCGGGATGCGGCGCGCACCGAGGTCCTCGCCGAGGCCGTCCGGCGCCCGCGGCCGGCGGGATGGCAGGCGCCCGGTGCGGGTGCGCCACCGCCGCCCGGCGGGTTCTCCGGCCCGCCGCCCTACCCGCCGCCCGCTCACCCACCGCGACCACGGAGCGCGTGGCGGTGGGTGGCCCCCGTGGTGCTCGGGGTGGTCGCGGTGCTCGTGCTCGCGGTGGGCGCCGTGGCGGTGTTGTTGCTGAGCGGGGAGCCGGACACCGAATCGGCCGCGGACTCCGCGCAACCCCCGGGGCCCACCGGATCGATGTCCGGCGACCCGTTCGCGCAGAGCCGCAGGGCTTTTCCCGGCTTGCTGCCGCAGGGCACCGAGACGGAGGGACCGGGGTACGGCGACACCACCTGTATCGCGCTGCGGCGGGGGCAGAACCTGCGGATCGACGACGAGATACTGGCGGGCGGACCCTGGCTGGTGGCGTGGGAGTGCCGGGCCGGCGCGGGGAGCGCGGACGGCGTGGATTACACCATCCTGCACTATGATTCGTCCGCCACGGCTCGCGACACCATCGAGGACCTGCCGACCGCGGTCGGGCTGACCGGGCGGAAGGACGGCGTGCCCTACACCCAGCACGCCTGGGTCGACCGGGATTCGCGCCAATCCTTGGACTACACCGCGAAACTCGTCGTCGCCTTCCCGACCGACGCCACCCGCGCCCCCTACCTCCTCTACGCCAGCCATCACGGCGCCTCCCGGCACCCGATGGCCACCCTGCCCTCCGCCGACGAAGAACTGGGCGCCTGGTGGGCTTCGGCCCCGCTCTGAGGGGGCCGAAGCATCAGTCCACCGCGAGCGCTTCCACGATCGGCATGCGCGCCGCGCGCAGGGCGGGCGGCACGGACCCGAGCAGCGCGAGCAGCAGCGCCACCAGGGCGTAGACCAGCAGGATCGGGCTCGGCTCGTAGACGAGGTCGATGGTGACGGCGTGCCCGATCGCGACCCCCGCCAGATACTGCACACCGGCGCCGACCAGCACGCCGATCGCCGCGCCGACCACGCCGATGCCGGCCGCCTCGGCCAGCACCGACCGCAGCAGGAACCTGCGGCTGGTCCCCATCGCCCGCAGCACCCCCAGTTCGCGGCGGCGTTCCAGGACCGAGAGCATCAGCGTGTTCAGCAGCGCCACCGTCGCCACCAGCACCACGATCCACAGGATCGATCGGCTCATCGCCGAACCCTGGCGCAGGCTCGACGACACCGCCGCCACCGCCTCGTCACCGGTGTCCACGTGGTAGCCGGCCGGTGCCACCGCCAGGATCGCCGCGCGCACGGTCTCGGAGTCGGCGCCGGGCGCGAGGTCGACGGCCAGCACGGTCTCGCCGGGCCGCTGGTACCACTCGCGCAGCGTGTCCAGGTCCATCATGACGATGCCGGAGATCGCCGACATGTACGGAATCACCTGCAGGACTTCCACTTCGTGCGGCCCGGACGGGGTCTGCAGGGTGAGCGTCGCGCCGGTGTCGACGTCGAGCGATCGCGCCACATCCCGCGAGATCACCACGCCCTCCCCGCTGTCCATCCGCGGCAGCAGCGAGCGGTCGACCGCGCGGGACCGCAGTTCGCCACGCTCGGTCGGATAGCCCTGCAACATCACCCGCCCGCTGCCCACCGTGGCGAACGCCATCTGCGCGGGCTCGGCCGCCGCCACACCGGGGACGGCGGCTACCCGCGCGCGCAGGTCGGCGGGCAGCAGCGGGCCGGTGGGGAACTGGGCCATCGAGCCGGGCGTCACGTAGAGGTCGGTCTCGGCGAGGTCGGCGAACGACGCGGTGGCCGAGTCGACCATGTTCTGCGACGCGCCCCCGACGGCGACCGTGGCGGCCACCCCGATCATCACCGTCATCGCCGTCGCCCACACCCGGCGCGGCGCCCGCTCCAAGGTGGTCGCGCCCAGCGCGCCCGGCCCGCCGAACCACCGCGCGATCACCGCCGTGCCGCGCACGATGGGTTCGGTCGCGGCGAAGCAGATCAGCACCGCCGCGAGGAACGACAGCGAGATCGCCGCGAGCGAGAGCCTGCCCAGATCGGCGCGCGCGACGAACACCGCGGCGACCGCCAGCGCGACGCCGAGAACGGCCGCGGCCCAGCGCAGCACCGGCCCGCCGCGTTCGCCGCCGCTCGCCTCGACCGGCGCCAGCGCCTCGACCGGCGCCACCCGGTACACCTGCCGGGCGGCCAACGCGGCGGCGGCCACGCTCGCGAGCACACAGGCCGCCACCGCCACCGGCACCGCGTAACCGGGCACCAGGTATTCGGTGCGCGCCTCCACCGACTGCACCATCGCCGCGGGCAACCGGTCGATCGCGGTGCGGCCCATGACCATGCCGACGACCGCGCCCACCGCGCCGCCGCACAGCCCGAGCAGCGCGGCCTCGACGAGCAGGTCGCGCACCATCGGCCCGCGCCTGCCGCCGATCGCGCGCAGCAGCGACAGCGCCGGTCGGCGCTGCGCCACCGCCATGCTCATCGCGTTGTAGATCAGGAAGGCCGACACGATCAGCGCGGCCGCGGCGGACATCAGCGTCGAGTAGCGCACGATCTGGATGGCCCCGCCCGCCTGCGCGGTGCGCAGATCGGGATCGGCGACCACCGCGCGCCCGCCCACCGCGGTGGTCAGGTCGGCGCGCAGCTGGTCGATGTCGGCGCCCTCGGCGGCGAGGATCTGCACCGAGTCGAGCCTGCCGACGCGATCGGTGATCCGCTGCGCCAGCGGCAAGGGTGCCGCGACGATGTGCCCGCCGTTCAGCTTGTCCGAGGTCTGCGCGTCCAGCACGCCCGCGACGGTCACCGTCTCGCGGCCGAGCGGGAAGCGCTCGCCCTCGGCATACCCCATCGCCGCGCCGACCAGCACGCCGTTGGGGGTGGTCAGCAGCTTGCCCGCCTGGGTGCCCATCGGCCCGGCCAGCTCGCTGCCGAGCGCGGTGATCGACGCGTCCGCGCCGAGCAGCAGCGCGCGGTCCTCGTCCGCTCCGATCGGCGCGCGCAACATCGGAACCGCGTGTGCCACACCGGGAGTCGCCTCGATGACGGGCAGCAGGTTCTGCTCGAAACCGGCGTCGGTGATGCCGGTGACCTCCAGCACGGCCGCGCCGCCGAGCGAGCGGGTCAGCCGTTCCACCGACCCGGTGACCGACCCGGAGATGCTCAGCACCGCCACCAGCAGCCCGGCACTGATCCCCATGACGGTGAGCGACATGAGGGTGCGGCCCGGGTGGGCGATCAGCTGGCCGAGGTTGAACAGCCGCAGGCGGTCCAGGGCGGCGCGGATCATGCGGGCACCGTGCCCTCGTCCAGGCCGGTGCGGCGCTCGGTGCGCTCGATCGAGCCGATGGTGCCGTCGCGCAATGTGATCACCCGGTCGCAGTAGCGCACCGCGCCCATGTCGTGGGTGACCATCACCACCGAGTTGCCCTCGCCGGTCAGCCCGCCCAGCAGTTCCAGAATGGCCGCGCCGGTCTTGGAATCGAGATTTCCGGTCGGCTCGTCGGCGAGGATCAGCGGCGGGTCCATGATCAGCGCCCTGGCCACCGCCACCCGCTGCATCTGGCCGCCCGACAGCTCGGCGGGCCGGTGCTCGGCCCGGTCGGCCAGGCCGACCCGTGCCAGCAGTTCGAGCGCGCGGGGCTTGGCCTTGCGCAATCCGGTGCCGTCCAGCAACTTCGGAATCGCGACGTTCTCCCAGGCGCTCAGCGTGGGCAGCAGGTTGAAGAACTGGAACACGAAACCCACCTGGTGCCTGCGGAACTCGGCCTGCCGCTCCTCGGTCAACGAGCCGATCTCCTTGCCCTGGAACCGGATCGAGCCGGCATCGGGGGTGTCGAGCGCGCCCAGCAGGTGCAGCAGGGTGCTCTTGCCGGAGCCGGACGGGCCGATGATCGAGGTGAACTCACCCCGCTCGATCCGCAGGCTCACCCCGTCGAGGGCGCGCACCGTCTGCCCGCCGACCCGGTACTGCTTGGTGATGTCCGAGAGCTCCAGCATGGCCGGTTCCGACATGGCTTGGTCCCCAACTCTGTTCGACGACTCGGTTCTGGCTGCCGCGCCCTCCCCACCTGAGCAGGGCGCCCGCCGTCGCTACCGCCCGCGGGCGCCGACCCGCTCGGGCACCGGGGCGACGGCGTCCAGGTTGCGGCGACGATACTGCGCGTCCAGCAGTGCGCGCAGTTCGGGCTGTTCCGCGCACAGTTCCCGGTACATCTGCGCCGCCGAGCGCCCCTGCACCAGGCCCAGTTCGATCTTGACGTCGAGATGGTTGCGCCACCGGTGGCCCAGCGCGAGCAGCAGCCCCTCGGGCCCGCCGAAGAGGCGGTCCAGATCGCCCAGCCCGTCGAAGATGCCGGGGTCGTCGGGATCGACGGCCGCGCGGGCGAGCACGGTGTGCACGATGCGGGTCCGTTCGTGCAGATCTGCCCAGGACATGAGAATCACCTCCGTGGTCCGCCGCCGGTGTGGCGGCCCGACGACGCCAACGCTACGGGCGCCGCGCCGCCCGGTCGTCGTGCCTGGGCACCGAATCCGCGTCCTACCGTGGTAGGAGTTCCCGACCTGTCGCGGGACGATGTGCGCGGGGCGGTGCCGGGGCTAGCCTGGTCGGCATGGATGTGCTCCAGGCCACGCCGGTGGGCGTCCGCGCGGGGGTGCCGTTCCGGCGCAGCGGCACCGTCCGTGACCGTTTGGCGGCCTTCGTGCGTCAGCCGGTCGCGGTGTTCCGCCGGAACCTGGAAGAGCTGCCGTTCGACTACCCGCCTGCCGTGCTGCTGTGCGCCGACGCGGCGCTGCTGCTGTTCAGCGTGGGCGCGTGCGTGCAGCGCCACGAGTACTTCCCGACGCTGCTGCCGGTGCTGGCCGTGGTGCTGCTGTTCCTGCCGCTGCCGTTGTTCGGCCTGCTGGGCGTGACGCCGACCCCGATCCTGCTGGGCGGGGCGGCGCTGGTGGCGGCCGGGCTGTTCCTGCTGCAACCGGTGCCCGCCGATCTGGCGCCGTTCGTCCTCGTCGTCGTGGTCGGCGAGGTGGCCGCCATCGCGCCGAAGCGCTGGAGTGCGCTGTTCGCGGCGCTCGCCGTGGCGGAACTGGTCGCCTTCGACGCCGCCGGGCACCTGCTGTGGAGCGCGAGCGGACAGCGATTGCAGGGTCTGCAGATGTACACCACCGGGATCGCGCTGGGCTGGCTGGTCGGGGTGATGCTGCGGTATCAGCGCCGCTTCCTCTACCAGGAGCGGGAGAGCCAGTACATCCGCACGGTGCAGGCCGCCGAGGAGGAACGCAGGCGGATCGCCCGCGAGGTGCACGACGTCATCGCGCATTCGCTGAGCGTCACCCTGCTGCACCTCACCGCCGCCCGGCACGCGTTGCAGACCGACCGCGACGTGGACGAGGCGGTGGATGCGCTGGTCGATGCCGAGCGGCTGGGCAGGCAGGCGATGGCCGACATCCGGCGCACCGTCGGCCTGCTCGGCGAACGCACCGCGAGCCCCGCCCCCGAACCGGGTGTCGGCGACCTGCCCGAGCTGATCGCCGACTTCGCCAAGGCCGGGCTGCGGATCGAGCACGCGCACGTCGACGCCGATCTGGACGCGGTATCGGCCGCGGTCGGGCTGGCGCTGTACCGGATCGGGCAGGAGTCGCTGGCCAACGTGGTCAAACACGCGCCCGGCGCGACGGTGCGGGTGGAGGTGCGGGTGCGGGCGGGCGCGGCGACGCTGCTCGTGCACAACACCCTGCCCGACGGCCTGCCCGCCCGGGGCGAGGGCATGGGCCTGTCCGGGATGCGCCAGCGCGCCGACCTGCTCGGCGGGCGGCTCACCGCGGGTCCGGTCGACGACGGGTGGAGCGTGCGCGCCCGGTTCCCGCTGGCAGGTGGGCGCGCCTGGCCGCTGTGCTCGGGCGAGAGCGGGGAGCGCGGGTGACGGCCGCGCACGGGGCCGACGACCGCCCGCTGACCGTCCTGGTCGTCGACGATCAGGAACTGGTGCGCGGCGGACTACGCCGCATCCTGCGCCGCCGCGACGGCTTCGTCGTGCACGAATGCGCCGACGGGGACGAGGTGTTCGCCGCCGTCGCCACCACCGATCCCGATGTGGTGCTGATGGATCTGCGGATGAAACGCCTCGGCGGCATCGACGCCACCCGTCAGCTGCGCTCGCGGCCCGGTGCGCCGCCCGTGCTCGTGCTCACCACGTTCGACGACGACCAGCTGCTCTCGGGCGCGCTGCGGGCGGGCGCCGCAGGCTTCCTGCTCAAGGACTCACCCGCCGAGGACCTGATCCGCGCCGTGCGGACCGTGGCCGGTGGTGGCGCCTGGCTCGACCCGGCGGTCACCGGCCGGGTGCTCTCGGCCTACCGCACCGTGCGGCCCGCGCCCGCCCGGCGCGACGACCGGCTCGCCGAGCTGACCGCCCGCGAGTACGAGGTGCTGGAGCTGATCGGCCGGGGCCGGGTGAACGCGGAGATCGCCACCGAACTCGGGATCTCCGAGGTCACCGTGAAAAGTCATGTGGGCCATATCTTCGGCAAGCTCGACCTGCGCGATCGCGCCGCCGCCATCGTCTTCGCGTTTGACCACGGGGTGGTCTCACCAGGAGAATCCAACATCTGACGGGCGGCTGGAAGCCCACGCCGCGGCCCGAGACTTGGAGGTTGCACGGCGGTGGACGGACCTGGACGGCGAGTCGGTACCCGATTCGGCCCGTACGAGCTGCGTTCCCTGCTGGGCAAGGGCGGGATGGGCGAGGTCTACGAAGCCTTCGACACCTCCCGGCACCGGCTGGTCGCGGTGAAGCTGCTCGCCGATGAACTCGCCAAGGACCCCGTCTACCAGGAACGATTCCGGCGCGAATCGCAGGCCGCGGCCCGGCTGGCCGAACCGCACGTCATCCCCATCCACGACTGGGGCGTCCTGGACGGGGTGCTGTTCATCGATATGCGCCTGGTGGCGGGCACCGATCTGCGCACCATGCTGCACCACACCGGCCCGCTCGAACCCGAGCGCGCGGTGCGCCTGGTCGAACAGGTCGCCGCGGCGCTGGACGCCGCGCACGCCGACGGCCTGATCCACCGCGACGTGAAACCGGCGAACATCCTGGTCACCGATGCCGACTTCGCCTACCTCGCCGATTTCGGCATCGCCCACACCGAGGGCGACTCGGCCATCACCCAGGTCGGCATGGCGGTCGGCTCCTACATCTACATGGCGCCCGAACGGTTCGATTCCGGCACCGTCACCGGCCGCGCCGACATCTACTCGCTGGCCTGCGTCCTGCACGAATGCCTCACCGGGGCAGCGCCCTTCCCGTCCGCCAGCATGAACGTGCTGGTCAAGGCGCATCTGTCCGAGCCGCCGCCGCGGGCCAGCGCCCTGCGTCCCGGTCTGCCCGCGAGCATCGACGCGGTGATCGCCCGCGGCATGGCCAAGAATCCGGCCGACCGCTTCGCGTCGGCGCTGGAGATGACCCGTGCCGCCCGTGCCGCCCTCGGCATGCGCGACACGGCGGCCCCGCCTCGGCCGGGCGTTCCCGGCGGTGTCGCCCCCGCCGCGCCGGTTCCGCCCGCCCCGGCCACCGGCGGCGTGCCGGTCACCACCGGCACCGGTCCCACGTTCGTGGTGCGCGCTCCCGACCCGTCCCGGTTCGGCGCCAAGTCCGAACCGACGGTGGCGGCCTCCGTGCTGCCACCGGAGTCGACGGGGGAGATGTCGGTGCCCGCCGTCATCCACCCGACCGCGCCGACCGTGGTGCGGCCCTCGGAGTTCGAGTTCAGCCCGCTGCCCACACAGGAGCAGGCGATCGTGCCACCCGCCTCGGGCGCGATCCCGCAGGTGCGGCCGTTCCCGGACGAGCATCTCTACCCGGAGTCGCAGCGGTACGGCAGCGAGTCGGTCAGTGCTCCGATGCCCGCGGTGCCGCCGATCGCTCCGAGCCCGGTCGCGTCCGCGCCGGCGGCTGCCGCGCCGCGGGTGGCCCCGCCCACGGTGTCGACCAGCGCGGCCTCGCCCGGGCCGGGCGGACCCGTTGTCGCGCACGACGATCCACCGGCTCCGGCCGCCCAGCCCTACTCCGACGAACACCCGTCGGGCACCTACCCGGTGGCCGGGCGCGCGCCCGCCGACGAGCCGGTCGGCTATGTCGGCGCCCGGGCCTACAGCGACACGGACCGGCCCGCCTTCACCGCGCCGGAGACCACGCGTTACCCGGTGCCGCCGGTGCCGGAGGTCCGTCAGCCGGCCCCGGAGACCGCGCGCTACGACGACCCCGCCGCCCCGGCCACCCGCGCCCTCCACCAGCCCTACCCACCGCATGCGTTCGGGCCGGCGGGACCGCACGGCGGTGGTCACGCCGCGCCCGATCCGCACGCCGCCTACGGGCCCGGTGATCCGCACGGGGTTCAGGCCTACAGCGCGATACCGGACGACCGCGACCGGTACGGCCACCCCGATCCGTACGGCGGTCAGCCGGGACACCACCCCGACCCGTACGCGGGCGCGGAGTACGCGGCCCCCGGCGAGCCCTACGCCGACCCCCGGCGCGACCGCCACGCGCAGCCCGGCTACGGCGACCCGCACGCCTACGCCCCGCCCGGCCCGGAACGCGGGCGGGCGATGGCGCTGCCGCTCCTGGCCGCCCTGGCGGTCGTCCTGGTGCTCGTCGCGGGCGGCCTGGTCGCCTGGCGGATGTTCGGTGGCGGCGACACCGACACCACCGCGAGCGAGGGCACCGTCCCGGTGGCGACCACCGCCGCCCGGCCCACCGGGGCCGCGCCGCCGCCCGCCACCAGCGCCAGGCCCACGACCACGACCACGACCCGGGTCCAGCTGCCTGCGGGCGCGAAGACCTGCGGCAGCACCTCCAGCGCGCCCAACGGCAATGCGGCGGCGGGCAATTCGGTGACCAGCTGCCCCTTCGCCGAGGAGGTCCGCCGCGCCTACGCCGCCGAGGCCACCCCCGGCACCCGTGCGCCGCAGACGATCACCGCCGTCAGCCCCGTCACCGGCCGCTCGTACACCATGACCTGCGTCCCGGACGACGGCCTGGTCACCTGCACCGGCGGCGAGAACGCGATCGTCTACGTCTACTGAACCGCCGCCGCTGCCTTCGTAGCCGCCCACGAGGTGTTCGGTCTCCCCGCGTGGGCCGGCGACCGTGCCGCGTCGGCGGCCGACGCGGCGACGGTCCGTGCCGTGCCGGCGATCGCGCCCCGGCGTCCGGCCTACGTCCCCCGAGCGCGCGAGCGTGTGCTCGCGGCGGGCAGCTGCGCTCGAGATTCAAACAATGATTGAATCGCTGCCTGAAACATGTTCTACTCGGTGGGTGACCGAGCGGATCCAGACACCCACCACCACTCGCGAGCGCCTGCTGGCCGCCGCCGAGCGCCTGTTGCTCACCGAGCGGTTCGACGACGTCTCCGTGCGGGGCATCTGCGCCGCGGCCGGTGCCAATCCGGCGGCCGTGCACTACCACTTCGGTTCCAAGGAGGCGCTGGTGGCGGCGCTGCTCGAGGATCGGCTCGGTGACCTGTGGGACGAGCGGCTGGCCGAGGTCACCGCCGCGGACGGCTCGGTGGCCGCGGTGGTCGACGCGGTGCTCGCCCCGTTTCTCGACCTCGCCGAGGATCCGGTGGGCCGCCTGCATCTGCGGCTGCTCGCCCAGTTCGTGCTCGCCCGCCCGCCCACCACCTGGCGCAGGCACTGGTTCCGGATGGAGTCGTGGATCGGCCTGCTCCCGCACCTGAGCGCCGCGGAGAGCCGCCGCCGCTGGATGTTGGCCTTCGACCTGATCATCATGCGTTTCGGCGGCGCCGGAACCGACGACCGGCACCTGTCGGAGCACGCGGTGGCCACCCTGCGCGACTTCGTCGTGGCCGGATTGACCGCTCCCCGAGGAGAATTGCGATGACCGAGATCTTCCACCCGGCCGCCCTCGGCCCGATCACCCTGCGCAACCGGGTGATCAAGGCCGCGACCTTCGAGGGCCGCACCCCCGACGCGATCGCGAGCGAGGACCTGATCGCCTTCCACCGCGAGGTCGCCGCCGGCGGGGTCGGCATGACCACCGTTGCCTACTGCGCGGTCGCACCGGAGGGCCGCACCGAGCGCCGCCAGATCTGGCTGCGGCCGGAGGCGGTGCCGAGTCTGCGCAAGCTCACCGACGCCGTGCACGCCGAGGGCGCGGCCGCCTGCGCCCAGATCGGGCATGCGGGTCCGGTCGCCGACGCGTCCTCCACCCGGCTGCCCGCTCTGGCGCCGAGCCCGATGTTCAGCCCGCTGGGCGTGCGGAGGATGAAGGTGCCCGCCGAGCACGAGATCGCCGACCTCGTCGCCGCCCACGCCCGCGCCGCGCTGCTGGCCGAGGAGGCCGGATTCGACGCGGTGGAAATCCATTTCGGCCACAACTACCTCGCCAGCTCGTTCCTGAGCCCGTTGTTGAACCGGCGCACCGACGGCTACGGCGGCACACTCGCCAACCGGGCCCGCTTCGCCCGCGAGATCGCCCGCGCCGTCCGCGCGGCCGTCGGCGGCCGCCTGGCCGTCCTGGCGAAACTCAATATGGAAGACGGGGTTCCGGGCGGGCTCACGCTGCCGGAGTCCTTGCAGGTCGCCGCGTGGCTGGAACAGGACGGCAGCCTCGACGCACTGGAGCTGACCGCGGGCAGCTCGCTGCTGAATCCGATGCTGCTCTTCCACGGCACGCCGCCGCGCAAGTCCTTCGCGAACGTGCTGCCGGTGCCCGCGCGGTGGGGATTCCGCGTCGTCGGCAAGAAGTTCCTCCGGGAGTACCCCTATCAGCCGGCCTATCTGCTCGAACGCGCCCGCCAGTTCCGCCGGGAGCTGTCGTTGCCGTTGGTGTTGCTCGGCGGTGTCACCGACCTGGACTCCATGCGCCTGGCGATGGCGGAGGGTTTCGACTTCGTCGCGATGGGCCGCGCACTGCTGCGCGAACCCGATCTGCTGCAGCGCATCCAGGCCGACGCGGGCACCCGGTCGGCCTGCACCCACTGCAACGAATGCATGCCGACCATCTACTCCGGAACACGGTGCGTGCTGCGGCTCGACAGCCCCGGCACCGTGCGCCACGCCCCGGCGTCGCAGATCGAACCGGCCTGAACGTCCTCGTCGCCGCACCGCGTCGCACCGGAGGTGGTCGCCGACCGTGGTACCCAGTACGGTGTCGGGGCGGCCCCACCGCCATCGGGGCCGTGCGGAGCCGGCGACGGCTGGCTGAGGCCACCGGCGACGGCGGCGCGCACGCTCCCGGCGTGCGCGGTGACGAGCCCGAGGATGTGTCGAGATATGTCTGCTGATCGGTCCGGGCGGACTGGGAAGGCGCTGGTCGCGGCCGCGCTGGCGATACTGGCGCTGACCTCCTGCACGATCGATACCGGCGACGATGCCCAGGCCGCCGAACCGCCGGTGGCGACCACGACGTCCACCCCCGCCGATCAGCAACGCATCGAGATCACCCTGCCCGGCACGCTGGCCGCGGACTTCCAGCAGTGGAAGGCCGGACTGCGCGGGCGCGCGGGACTGGCCGTCATGCCGGTCGGCGGCGAACGGATGGTGACCTTCGGCGACTGGACCAGCGGCCCGGCCTGGTCGACGATGAAGATCCCGTTGGTGATCGCGGCCGAACGCGCCGACGCGGGCGCGTCCACCTATGCGATGTCGGCGGCGGTCACCGCGTCCGACAACGCCGCCGCCGACACCCTGTGGCAGGGCCTCGGCGGTGGCAAGCAGGCGGCCGAGGCGGTGGAGGCGGTGCTGCGGGAAGCGGGCGACAGCACCACCGCGGTGCCACCCACCCGGGTACGGGCCGAGCATTCCGCCTTCGGGCAGGCCGAGTGGTCGCTGGCCGAGCAGGTGCGCTTCGCCTCCCGGCTGCCGTGCCTGTCCGGGGCGGACACCGTGCTGAACCTGATGGCCCAGATCGTGCCCAGCCACCGCTGGGGCCTCGGCACGGTCGGCGGCGCCGAGTTCAAGGGTGGCTGGGGGCCGGACACCTCGGGCGACTACCTTGTCCGGCAGTTCGGCATCATCGACGGCCCCGGCGGGCGGATCGCGGTGGCGCTGGCCGCCCAGCCCGAATCGGGCGCCTTCAGCGACGGGATGACCGCGCTGAACGCCATGGCCGCGCTGATCACCGACCATCTCGACGAACTCGCGGGTGGCAGCTGCCCGTCCTGACCGGGCGCGACGCGGCGTTGCCGGGGCCGCGGCTGCCGGAATCGCGCGCGAGGGGCAAGATAGCGGCCATGCGCATCGGAGTCTTGACCGGAGGCGGGGACTGTCCAGGACTGAACGCGGTCATCCGCGCTGTCGTTCGTACCGCGAACGGCCGCTACGGTGACGCGATCGTGGGATTCCAGGACGGCTGGCGCGGCCTATTGGAAGACCGCAAGATCAACATCCTCAACGACGACCGCACCGACCGGCTGCTCAACAAGGGCGGCACCATGCTCGGCACCGCGCGCACCAACCCCGACGTGCTGCGCGCCGGGCTCGGCAAGATCAAACAGACCCTCGACGACAACGGCATCGAGGCGCTCATCCCGATCGGCGGCGAGGGCACCCTCACCGCGGCCAGCTGGCTCTCCGACGAGGGGGTGCCGGTGGTCGGCGTCCCCAAGACCATCGACAACGACATCGACTGCACCGATGTCACCTTCGGCCACGACACCGCCCTCAGCATCGCCACCGAGGCCATCGACCGGCTGCACACCACCGCCGAATCGCACCAGCGCGTGATGCTGGTCGAGGTGATGGGCAGGCACGCGGGCTGGATCGCGGTCAACTCGGGCATGGCCGCGGGCGCCCACCTCACCCTGGTGCCGGAGGAACCCTTCGACGTCGACGAGGTGTGCACGATGATCAAGCGGCGCTTCCAGCGCGGCGACAAGCATTTCATCTGCGTGGTGGCCGAGGGCTCGCATCCCGCGCCCGATTCCGGGTTCACCCTGCGCGAGGGCGGTGTCGACGAGTTCGGCCACGAGCGGTTCACCGGCGTGGCGCAACAGCTGGGCACCGAGATCGAGCGCCGCATAGGCAAGGAGGTGCGCACCACCGTCCTCGGTCACGTGCAGCGCGGCGGCAGCCCCACGCCCTACGACCGGGTACTGGCCACCCGCTTCGGCCTGCACGCCGCCGAGGCCGTGCACGCCGGGCATTTCGGCCAGATGGTCGCGCTGCACGGCACCGCCATCGAACTGGTGCCGCTGGCCGAGGCGACCAAGCAGCTCAAGCGCGTGCCCACCGAGCGGTACCGGGAGGCGCAGGCGTTCTTCGGGTGACCCGCTGACATCGTCGGGGCCGCGAATTAGGCTGGCCGCCATGGTTTTCCTCGACGACGCCCCGGCCTGCCCGAACAGCTTGGATCTGCCCGCCGAGACGGTGACGGTGCTGCGCCGCCGAGCGCGCTCGGCCGGGCAGCCGCCCGCCGAATACGTGCGTGCCGAACTGGTCCAGCGGGCGGCCACCCGCGTGCCCGAGGACACCGTGGTGGAGTTCCTGGCCGCGCACGAGCGCGACCTCACCCCCGAGATCGACGGCGCCGCACGGGAACTGGCGCAGTTCTACGACCTGCCCGCGGAGACCTTGGCGGTGTTCGCCCGCCGCGCCGCCGCGAGCGGAACGCCGCTGGGTGAGTACGTGCGCCGCGAGCTGATCGCCTCGGCGCGGCGCACCACCGTCGAGGACGCGCTGGCCGAGTTCGCGGAGGTCTCGGCGGGCGCGCCGGAGCTGAACATCGACATGGAGGCCATCGCCGCCGCCGTGCGCTACGCGCGGGGGCAGTGAATCCGCGTCCGTCGCGCCTGATTCATCCTTTCGGCGGACCGGCTCGCGACCCGTGAACGATCCGGACCGGCAGCATCGACAGGTACCGTGCGGGTCATGCGCACCGGTCGTCTGCTCGTCTCACTCGTCGCCGTCCTGGTCGCCGTCGCGGCCTGTTCCTCCGGCTCCGAAGCACCCGACCAGGTCAGTGGCGCCTGGCACGGCGTGATCGAGGTGCCCGGCCAGCCGCTGGCGGTCGGGATCGACGTCACCGGGCCCGATTCGGCCACCATCGACATCCCGGCGCAGGGAATCGACGGGATGGCGCTACGCGATGTGCGCACCGCACCCGGCGATGTCGGTTTCGTGCTGCCCGGCATCCCCGGCGAACCCACCTTCAAGGGCGCGCTGGACCGCGAAAAGGACCGCATCACCGGTGATTTCACCCAGTTCGGGCAGAGCGTGCCGTTGACGCTGGAGCCGGGCGAACTCGCGCCGCCGAATCGCCCGCAGGAGCCGAAGCCGCCGCTGCCCTACCGGGCCGAGGAGGTCACCTTCCGCAGCGGGGAGATCACCGTCGCGGGCACCCTCACCCGCCCCGAGGGGGCGGGCCCGTTCCCGGCCGTCGTGCTGATCACCGGCAGCGGCGCGCAGAACCGCGACGAGGAGATCGCCGGGCACAAGCCGTTCCTGCTGTTGGCCGACACCCTCACCCGGGCGGGCTACGCGGTGCTGCGCACCGACGATCGCGGTGTCGGCGGCACCGGCGGCGACCTGGAGACCTCGAACTACGACGACCTCGCCGACGATGCCGCCGCGGGTATCGCCTATCTGCGTGGCCGACCCGACATCGCGCCCGACCGCATCGGCCTGCTCGGGCACAGCGAAGGCGGCTATCTCGCCCCGCTGGTCGCCGCCCGCCCCGACAGCGGCGTCGCCTTCGCGATCCTGATGGCCGGGCCGGCCGTCCCCGGCGGTGACGCGTTGATCGAGCAGACCCGCGCCATCCTCGCCGCCTCCGGCGTGCCCGCCGAGGAGATCGACAAGCAGGTCAGCGACACCACCGAGATGGTCGGGCTGCTGCGCGCCGGTGACATCGAGGGTGCGCGGGCGGTCTTCCAGCGACGGATGGCGCAGCTGCCGCCGGAGATGCGCGAGTCGATGACCGAGGCCGACAACCCGATCACCCCCTACTACGCCGCCTTCGTCGCCTACGATCCCGCGCCCGCGCTGGCGGCGCTGCGCGTCCCGGTGTTCGCCTTCTTCGGTGAGAAGGATCTGCAGGTGCTGCCCGGTCAGAACGAGGGGCCCGCCCGGCAGCTGCTGGCTGCCGGCCCGGACGCCACCGTGCGCGTGTTCCCCGGCCTCAACCACCTGATGCAGCCCACCGCGACCGGCGCGATCGACGAGTACAGCACCATCGAAACCACCATCGCGCCCGAAGTCCTCACCGCCGTCACCGAGTGGCTGACCGACCGGGTCCCGCCGCGGTGACCGCGAGGAGGTCGTGGCGATCGCGCGGGCGGGCTTACCTAGACTGATGGCCATGAGCGCACCCACGGTCGAGCTGATGGATTACGCCGATGTCGTCGCCCGGTACGAGCCGGTGCTCGGCATGGAGGTCCACGTCGAACTCTCCACCGCGACCAAGATGTTCTGCGGTTGCCCGACCGATTTCGGCGCCGAGCCGAACACCCAGGTGTGCCCGGTGTGCCTCGGCCTGCCCGGCTCGCTGCCGGTCGTCAACGAGAAGGCCGTCGAATCGGCCATCCGCATCGGCCTGGCGCTGAACTGTTCGATCACCCCGTGGGGCCGGTTCGCGCGCAAGAACTACTTCTACCCGGACCAGCCGAAGAACTACCAGATCAGCCAGTACGACGAGCCGATCGCCACCGACGGTCACCTCGATGTGGTGCTCGACGACGGCAGCGTGTTCCGGGTCGACATCGAGCGCGCGCACATGGAGGAGGACACCGGCAAGTCCGTGCACGTGGGTGGCGCCACCGGCCGCATCCACGGTGCCAGCCACTCGCTGCTGGACTACAACCGTGCCGGGGTGCCGCTGATCGAGATCGTCACCAAGCCGATCACCGGGGCGGGGGAGCGGGCGCCCGAGGTGGCCCGCGCCTACGTCACCGCGCTGCGTGATCTGCTCAAGTCGCTGGGCGTGTCGGATGTGAAGATGGAGCAGGGCTCGCTGCGCTGCGACGCCAACGTCTCGCTGATGCCGGTCGGCGCGAGCGAGTTCGGCACCCGCACCGAGACCAAGAACGTCAACTCCCTCAAGAGCGTCGAGGTCGCCGTGCGCTACGAGATGCGCCGCCAGGCCGCCGTACTGGCCGCGGGCGGCGCCATCGTGCAGGAGACCAGGCACTTCCACGAGTCCGACGGCACCACCTCGCCCGGCCGCCGCAAGGAGACCGCCGAGGACTACCGCTACTTCCCCGAGCCCGACCTCGAGCCGATCGCCCCGTCCCCGGAGTGGATCGAGGAACTGCGCGCGACCATTCCCGAGTACCCGTGGCTGCGTCGGGCCCGCATCCAGCAGGAGTGGGGGGTCTCCGACGAGGTCATGCGCGACGTCGTCAACGCGGGCGCGCTGGATCTCATCATCGCCACCGTCGAGGCCGGCGCACCGGCGAACGAGGCCCGCTCCTGGTGGGTCGCCTACCTCAGCGAGAAGGCCAAGGAACGCGGCGTCGCGCTCGACGAGCTGCCCATCACCCCGGCCCAGGTCGCCGAGGTGGTGAAGTTGGTCGAGTCCAAGACGGTCAACAGCAAGGTCGCCAAGCAGGTCGTCGACTTCGTGCTGGCGGGCGAGGGGGAACCGGCCGCCGTCGTCGAGGCCAAGGGTCTGGGCATGGTCAGCGACGACAGCGCGCTGCAGGCCGAGGTGGAGAAGGCGCTGGCCGCCAACCCCGACATCGCCGACAAGATCCGCGCCGGGAAGGTGCAGGCCGCGGGCAAGATCGTCGGTGACGTCATGAAGGCGACCCGCGGCCAGGCCGACGCCGCCCGGGTGCGCGAGCTCGTGCTCGCCGCCTGCTCCTGAGCGGTGCCGCCCGCGGTGACACCGCCGCGGGCGGATCCGGCCGGGTGCGCTCGCTGCGCGATCAGTGCGCCGCGAGCGCGTCCTGGTAGCGGTCGAGGCTGCGCACCATGGCTTCGCCCATCCCCTCGCCGGTCTCGTCCCACAGGTCGAACCACTCGTTGTCGGCGGGGCCCTGCAGCCTGCGCAGGCACCGTGCGGCCAGCTGCCGCAGCTCCGGCGTCACCGTGAAGGCGATATCCGTTGCGGCGCGGCTGATCTCGGGGTCAGCCAGGGGCTGATCGAGGTGGGCGAGCAGGACCGCGACACCGATCGCGCCCTGCGCCTCGTAGACCTCGACGTACTCCTCGGCCAGCACCTCGCGGAACACCTGGCGCACGTGCGCCTCGGCCGCGGCCTGGTCGGCGCCGCGGAGCGCGGCGATCGCGTCGTGCGATCCGTCGTTGTCGAACGGGCCCGTGCCCCAAGCTCCCACGTGTCTTCCCTCTCTCACCGATGCGCCGGTGAGCGTAACCGGAAGAAGCGGCGCGGCCCGTCCGCGATGCCACGCGGACGGGCCGTGTCGGGCGCATCCGTCAGTCGGGACCGCCGCCACCGCCGCCGGAGGGCGGCGGGACGCGCACGACGCGATCGTCGTTCGGCCCGGGGGTGCCCTCGGCCTTGTTCACCGTGCCGACCCACACCGTGCCGTCCGGGCCGATCGTCGCGCCCCCGAGCTGGCCGTACCGGTCCTGCACCATGAGCGTCGGCGCCGTGGTGACGGCGAGGGTGTTCGGATCGGTCGGTGCGATCGCCAGTGCCTTGGCGTAGGTCAGCGCGACCGCGACGCCGTCGGCGGCCACCGCGCAGCCCGCGACCCCCGGGCGGTCCGGCCAGGTCCACGCCACCGACACCGCGCCCGACGGGTCCATCCGCTGCAGCCGGTCCTCCACCGCGGTGCGGTCGGTGAACCACACGTTGTCGCTGCCGTCGCGGCACAGGTCGCCCGGGGTGCCGATACCCGCGGCGACGATCTGCGGCGCGGCGGAACCGGGAGCGGGGGAGTCCAGGCGCAGCAGCTTGCCCGCCAGCGAGCCCGGCGAATTCGCCAGGCCGGGGTTGCCCGCGTCGCCGGTGAGCACCATCAGCCGGTCGGGCGTCGCCCATTCGAGCGCGCCGCGATTGCCCGTGGCGCCCTTGGGAATTCCGGTGAGGATGTCCTTGGGCGGGCCGCCCTCGGCCAGCCGCACCACCCGGTTGTCGCTGCCGGTGGTGATGTAGGCGTAGATCAGCCCGTCCTCGCCGTAGGTGGGCGAGAGCGCGATGTCGAGCAGGCCGCCGTCGCCCGAGCCGTCCACGCTCACCGTCGCCACCTCCACCGGCGGGGTGTCCGGATCGACGACCTCGAGGATGCGCCCGGTGCGCCGTTCGGCCACCAGTGCGCCGTGGCCGACACCGACCAGGCCGCCGGTGGTGTCCAGGCAGGTCGCCACCACCGAGGGATCGGGGTCGATGCACGGGCCGCTGGGCCGGGTGGTCGAGCTCGGCGGCTGGTCCGGCGGCCGCGGATCGGCCGGACTGAACGTCGGCTCCGGGGTGAACGGGCTCGACGCGGAATCGTCGAACCTCGCGCACCCGGCCAGCAGAGCGGACCCGAGCGCCACACACATCGCCACGCGCCCCACGGCAACCAATCTCATGCCCCAGACGTTACGGAAACACCGCCGCGCGCGCCGCTCCCGGGTGGGCACCGGCGTGGACACGCCGTCGCCCGTACTGGCCGCACGCTCGCGTTTCCCGGCATAGGGTGTAGAGCCGTGAGCGAGAAGCCGAACGAGACGTCCGCCGGAACGCCCGCGGACGCGGAGCCCGCGGTGTCGAAGACCGGTCGCGGGGTGACCAGCCCGATGGATTCCCCCACCGAGCAGTTCCCCGCGATGAAGCTGTCCGAGCGGGACGTGCCGCGCACCGACGAGGAACTCGGTCTCGATCCGGACGTGCCCACCACCGGCGAGCGCGCCGCCGTCGCCGACACCGCGGCGACCCCGGCGGCCGACCGCGCCGAGGATCCCGCCGACGACACCGAGACGGCCGCCTACGCCTACGCCAGCATCCCGCCCGCCGCCAACGCGCCCGGCGAGCCGAGCAAGGCCGCCCGGCGGCGCAACGCCGAGAACCGCCGCGGCACACTCGATCTCGGGCTGTTGGTGCTGCGGTTGGTGGTCGGCGCGATCTTCCTCTACCACGGCCTGCAGAAGCTCACCGGCTGGTTCCACGGCCCCGGACTGGACGGCACCAGGGACATGATGGCCGACGGCGGCTGGGACCACCCGACGCTGTCGACCATCCTGCTCGTCGTCGGCGAGGTCGGCGGTGGCGCGCTGCTGGTGCTCGGCCTGGCCACCCCGCTGGCCGCCGGCGCGGTGCTGGCGGTGATCCTCAACGCGTGGGCGTGGAAGCAGGGCATGATCCCCGGCTTCCAGTTCAGTGCCGCGGTGCCGACCGGCGTCGAGATCGACAGCATCCTCGCCGGCGCGGCCACCGCCATCATCCTCACCGGACCGGGTCGTTGGGCGCTGGACCGCACTCGCGGCTGGGCCACCCGCCCGTCCTTCGGCTCCTTCGCGGCACTGGTCGCCGCCGTGGTCGCCGCCGGGCTCACCTTCTGGTACCTGCACGGCGGCAACCCGCTCACCGGCATCGGCCCGTTCGGCTGACCGGCCCGCGCACGGCGAGACCCCCGGCTCCCGAGCCGGGGGTCTCGCCGTGGGACGGAGCGTCGGAACCGGTCAGGGCACGCGGCGGACGGCGCCCTTGTCGGCCGAGGTCGCCAGCGCCGCGTAGGCGCGCAGCGCCGTGGTGACCGTGCGGTCGCGGTCGACCGGCTGCCAGGGACGTTCGGAGGCCTCCATCTTGGCCCGCCGCTCGGCCAGCACCGCGTCGTCGACGAGCACCTCCAGGGTGCGGGTGGCGACATCGATGCGGATCTGGTCGCCGTTCTCGACCAGGCCGATCACGCCGCCGCTGGCGGCCTCCGGGGAGATGTGGCCGATGGACAGCCCCGAGGTGCCGCCGGAGAACCGGCCGTCGGTGATCAGCGCGCACTGCTTGCCCAGGCCCGCGCCCTTGAGGAACGCGGTGGGGTGCAGCATCTCCTGCATACCCGGGCCGCCCGCGGGCCCCTCGTAGCGGACCACGAGCACGTCGCCCGGCTTGATCTTCTTGCCGAGGATCACCGAGACGGCCTCCTCCTGCGACTCCACGACCACCGCGGGGCCCTGGAAGGAGAACAGGTCCTCGTCGATGCCCGCCGTCTTGAGGATCGCGCCGTCCGGAGCGATGTTGCCGCGCAACACCACCAGGCCGCCCTCGACGGTGTAGGCGTGCTCCTTGTCGCGGATGCAGCCGCCCGCGGCGTCGGTGTCCAGCGAGGACCACCGGTTGTCGGTGGAGAACGGCTCGGTGGTGCGCACGCCGCCGGGCGCGGCGTGGAACAGCTCGATCGCCTCCGCGGAGGCCTTGCCCGAGCGGATGTCCCAGGTGTCGAGCCACTCCTCGAGCGTCGGGGTGTGCACGGTGGTCACGTCGGTGTGCAGCAGGCCGGCCCGGCGCAGCTCGCCGAGGATGGCCGGGATGCCGCCGGCCCGGTGCACGTCCTCCATGTGGTAGTCGGAGTTCGGCGAGACCTTCGACAGGCACGGCACCTTGCGGCTGATCTCGTCGATGGTCTCCAGATCGAAATCGATCTCGCCCTCCTGCGCGGCGGCCAGCGTGTGCAGCACCGTGTTGGTGGACCCGCCCATCGCCACGTCGAGGGCCATCGCGTTGCGGAAGGCCTTGGCGTTGGCGACGTTGCGCGGCAGCACCGAGGCGTCGTCCTCGCGGTACCAGCGGTTGGCGATGTCGACGACGACCCTGCCCGCCTTCTCGAACAGCGCGCGGCGCGCGGCGTGGGTGGCCAGCGTGGAACCGTTGCCCGGCAGCGCGAGACCCAGCGCCTCGGTGAGGCAGTTCATCGAGTTCGCGGTGAACATGCCCGAGCAGGATCCACACGTCGGGCAGGCGCTGCGCTCGACCTCGCTCAGGCCCTCGTCGGTGACGGAGTTGTTGGCACTGGCCGAGATCGCGGTGATCAGGTCCGTGGGCGCCTGCGCGACACCGCCCACCACCACGGCCTTGCCCGCCTCCATCGGCCCGCCGGAGACGAAGACCGTCGGGATGTTCAGGCGCATGGCGGCATTGAGCATGCCGGGGGTGATCTTGTCGCAGTTGGAGATGCACACCAGCGCGTCGGCGGTGTGCGCGTTGACCATGTATTCCACCGAGTCGGCGATGATCTCGCGGGACGGCAGCGAGTACAGCATGCCGCCGTGGCCCATCGCGATGCCGTCGTCGACGGCGATGGTGTGGAACTCACGCGGCACGCCACCCGCGGCGCGCACGGCCTCGGCCACGATCTCCCCGACGTCCTTCAGATGCACGTGCCCGGGCACGAACTGGGTGTAGGAGTTCGCGATCGCGACGATGGGCTTGCCGAAATCGGAGTCGGTGAGGCCGGTGGCGCGCCAGAGCGCGCGTGCGCCTGCGGCATTGCGTCCGGCGGTGGTGGTGCGTGAACGAAGCGGTGGCATGTGGATGGTCCTCGATGGGTCGCGGGGCTGGGGTGCGACGTCGCGCCGGACACGAGGTCGGCGGCCTCACCACGGTACTCCCGCGGCATCGACGGCCCGGACACCGGTAGCCGACAGCGCCGGATGCCGCGCCGGAGGCTCAGACCTTGCCGGTGTCGCTCTTGCCGGTGTCGTCGCCGCCGGTGTCGTCGCCGCCGGTGTCGCCGCTGCCGGTGCCGGTGCGCGGGGAATCGGTGCCGGGCGCGTCGTCGGTCGCGCTCGCCGCCTCGGCGTCCTCGCTCGCCCGCTCGGCCTGCGCCGCGGCGCCGAACACGTCGGGCAGCCGTCCCCGCGACGCGGCGATGAGCTTGCGCAACTGGTCGTAGCTCACCGCGGGCAACGCCACGGTCGAGTCGTCGGCGAGGTGCGCCCGCGCGAAGCCACGTTTGGGGATGCTCACGCCCTTGATCTGCGCCCAGTCCAGGCGCCGCGACCCGAACACGGTCCGCAGCTCGAGCCCGTCCCCGGTCACCACGGTCCTGGTCCTGGCGACCCACACGGCGACGGCCACCGGGATCAGCAGCAGCCACCACAGCCCGGCGGGCCAGCCG
Organism: Nocardia farcinica; assembly: GCF_001182745.1. NCBI lineage: Bacteria > Bacillati > Actinomycetota > Actinomycetes > Mycobacteriales > Nocardiaceae > Nocardia > Nocardia farcinica. The sequence goes on from NZ_LN868939.1 coordinate 2,353,516, forward strand.
ACGAAGAAGAGGAACACGCACAGCGCCAGCACCACCACGCCGAGGTAGGCGAGCGGCGTGATGCGGATGACGGCCCGTTCGGCGACGGCACCCGACGAGCTACCCGTCGACGATCCGGTCGCGGCGGTGTGGGACGATTTACCCGGTGGCACGGACTGATGCGGTGATGACACACCACCATCCTCGCATCCTGGTGATCGGACACAAGCAACCACGGTTGTCCCACATAATGGGACGCGCAGGGTCATCTGTTTGACTCTTCGGTTCACGCCCGCTTAACGTCGTGCGCGTGAATCGAAACGAGTTGCTCGTAATCGGCCGGCGCGTCCAGCGTTGAGCCTGACTGCCTAGGTCGAATACGTCAGCTCGCGTTTGCGACGCGCCACCCTCGAACAGCCACACGCTGTCGAGGGCTTTTTTGTGTTCGGACATCGTCCGGCACGGCGGGTCAGCGGACGCCGGTCGTGCCAGGCACACAAGTGTTGTCCGGGTTCGGAACGACAAGTGAGGAAACGAAGACGGTGAGCGCACCAACCGCACGACCCGGGCCCTCGGCCCGCAGGTCAGCGCCTTCGACGAATCAGCAGGCCACGCCTGCTGCCGCTACCACGGCGAACCGCCGCCAGGTTCCGCCCGAGCGAGTGACCGGCGCCCAGTCGGTCGTGCGCTCGCTCGAGGAGCTCGGCGTCGACACCGTCTTCGGCATTCCCGGCGGCGCGATCCTGCCCGTCTACGACCCGCTCTTCGACTCCACCAAGGTGCGTCACGTGCTGGTCCGCCACGAGCAGGGCGCAGGCCACGCCGCGACCGGCTACGCGCAGGCCACCGGCAAGGTCGGTGTGTGCATGGCCACATCCGGGCCCGGCGCGACCAACCTGGTGACCCCGATCGCCGACGCCCAGATGGACTCGGTGCCGATCGTCGCCATCACCGGGCAGGTCGGCCGCGGCCTGATCGGCACCGACGCCTTCCAGGAAGCCGACATCTCCGGCATCACCATGCCGATCACCAAGCACAACTTCCTGATCACCGACGGCATCGACATCCCGCGCATCATCGCCGAGGCGTTCTACCTGGCCGCCTCCGGCCGCCCCGGCGCGGTGCTGGTCGACATCCCCAAGGACGTGCTGCAGGCGCAGACCACCTTCAGCTGGCCGCCGGAGATGCGGCTGCCCGGCTACCGTCCGGTCACCAAGCCGCACGGCAAGCAGGTGCGCGAGGCCGCGCGGATGATCCTCGAGTCCAAGGCCCCCGTGCTCTACGTGGGCGGCGGCGTCATCAAGGCCGACGCCTCGGCCGAGCTGCTGGAGCTGGCCGAACTCACCGGCATCCCGGTGGTCACCACCCTGATGGCGCGCGGCGCGTTCCCCGACAGCCACCAGCTCAACATGGGCATGCCCGGCATGCACGGCACCGTCGGCGCGGTCGCCGCGCTGCAGAAGGCCGACCTGCTCATCACCCTCGGCGCGCGGTTCGACGACCGCGTCACCGGGCAGCTGGACTCCTTCGCACCCGGCGCCAAGGTCATCCACGCCGACATCGACCCGGCCGAGATCGGCAAGAACCGGCACGCCGACGTGCCGATCGTGGGCGACTGCCGCGAGGTGATCGCCGAGCTCATCGAGACGCTCAAGGCCGAGCCGACCGCGGGCGAGGCCCCGCTGCTGAACCTCACCGAGTGGTGGACCTACCTCGACGGCGTGCGCAAGCAGTACCCGCTGGGCTGGACCCCGCCCAGCGACGGCTCGCTCTCGCCCGAGTTCGTCATCGAGGCGCTCGGCCGCCTGGCCGGCCCCGAGGCCATCTACTGCGCGGGCGTCGGCCAGCACCAGATGTGGGCGGCCCAGTTCATCAAGTACGAGAAGCCGCGCACCTGGCTCAACTCCGGCGGCCTCGGCACCATGGGCTACGCCGTGCCCGCCGCGATGGGCGCCAAGATGGGCATGCCCGACCGCGAGGTCTGGGCGGTCGACGGCGACGGCTGCTTCCAGATGACCAACCAGGAGCTGGCCACCTGCGCGGTGGAAGGCGTGCCGATCAAGGTCGCGCTGATCAACAACGGCAACCTCGGCATGGTCCGCCAGTGGCAGACCCTGTTCTACGAGGAGCGCTACTCCAACACCGACCTGGGCACCCACACCCTGCGCATCCCCGATTTCGTCAAGCTCGCCGAAGCGCTCGGCTGCCACGGCATCCGGGTCGAGAAGGAAGAGGACGTCGAGGCCGCGATCCGCGAGGCGCAGTCCATCAACGACCGCCCCGTCGTCATCGACTTCATCGTCGGCAAGGACGCGCAGGTGTGGCCGATGGTCGCCGCGGGCACCAGCAACGACGAGATCATGGCCGCGCGCGGCATCCGGCCGCTCTTCGACGAGGACGAGCAGGCCGCCGAGCCCGCCGTCATCCACGAGGCGATGACCCACGGAGATCGCGCGGCCGAGCAGAACAAGGGGACCGAAGAATGAGCAGCACCCACACCCTGAGCGTCCTGGTCGAGGACAAGCCGGGCGTGCTGGCGCGGGTGGCGAGCCTGTTCTCCCGCCGCGGATTCAACATCGAATCGCTGGCGGTCGGCGGCACCGAGATCCCCGACATCTCACGGATGACCATCGTCGTCACCGTCGAGGACCTGCCGCTCGAACAGGTCACCAAACAGCTCAACAAGCTGGTGAACGTGATCAAGATCGTCGAGCAGGACGCCGACGCGTCGGTGGCCCGCGAGCTGATCCTGGTGAAGGTGCGCGCGGACGCGAGCGTGCGGACCCAGGTGATCGAGGCCGTGCAGTTGTTCCGCGCCAAGGTCATCGACGTCTCGCCCGACGCGCTCACCGTCGAGGCGACCGGCACCCGCTCCAAGCTCGACGCGCTGCTGCGCATGCTCGAGCCCTACGGGATCCGGGAGATCGTGCAGTCCGGTGTGGTCGCCGTCGGTCGCGGACCGAAGTCGATCACGGCGACTCGCTGAGTACCGAATATCCACCCGTCACCGGCGTCAGCACGGTGCTCCCCGTTCCGGCGGGGCCAGATTTCACAAGCTGTTTCTTCAGAAAGGAAACCACTAGTGGCAGTCGAGATGTTCTATGACGACGACGCCGATCTGTCGATCATCCAGGGCCGTAAGGTCGCGGTGATCGGTTACGGCAGCCAGGGGCACGCGCACTCGCTGAGCCTGCGCGACTCCGGTGTCGAGGTCCGGGTCGGTCTGGCCGAGGGCTCGAAGTCGCGTCCGAAGGCCGAGGAGGCCGGGCTGACCGTCGGCACTCCGGCCGAGGTCTCGGCGTGGGCCGATGTGATCATGCTGCTGGCGCCCGACACCGCGCAGGCGTCGATCTTCACCAACGACATCGAGCCGAACCTGAAGGACGGCGACGCGCTGTTCTTCGGCCACGGCCTCAACATCCACTTCGGCCTGATCAAGCCTCCGGCGAATGTCACCATCGGCATGGTCGCCCCGAAGGGCCCTGGCCACCTGGTGCGTCGTCAGTTCGTCGACGGCAAGGGCGTGCCCGCCCTGATCGCGATCGACCAGGACCCCAAGGGTGAGGGCCAGGCGCTGGCGCTGTCCTACGCCAAGGGCATCGGCGGCACCCGCGCGGGTGTCATCAAGACCACCTTCAAGGAAGAGACCGAGACCGACCTGTTCGGTGAGCAGGCCGTGCTGTGCGGTGGCACCGAGGAACTGGTCAAGACCGGTTTCGAGGTCATGGTCGAGGCCGGCTACGCCCCGGAGATGGCCTACTTCGAGGTGCTGCACGAGCTCAAGCTGATCGTGGACCTGATGTACGAGGGCGGCATCGCCCGGATGAACTACTCGGTCTCCGACACCGCCGAATTCGGTGGCTACCTGTCGGGCCCGCGCGTCATCGACGCCGGCACCAAGGAGCGGATGAAGGAGATCCTGAAGGACATCCAGGACGGCACCTTCGTCAAGCGTCTGGTCGCCAACGTCGAGGGCGGCAACAAGGAGCTCGAGGGTCTGCGCAAGCAGAACGCCGAGCACCCGATCGAGGTCACCGGCGCCAAGCTGCGCGGTCTGATGAGCTGGGTCGACCGGCCCATCACCGAAACCGCCTGATCCGTATCGCGCAGAAGGGCCGTCCGCACCCCGCGGGCGGCCCTTCGCGCGTCGTGGGACCGGCGGTCGAATGCGGCGCACCGCCCCGATCCGACTGCCTACGATGGCGCCATGCCCGCGTCCTTCACCGAGCGACCGGACCTCCCCGAATTCATGACCTGGGAGGACCTCGAGCAACTGCCTGACGAAATCGCCGATCAGATCGAGCTGTGGGACGGGCGGGTCGTCTGGGTGCGTCGTGGACCGAGCGAACACCAGCGATTCACCGTGCGCATCCGGAACGCACTCGAACGCTGCGCACGCGCGAGCATGACCACGCGCCCCGAAACCTGCTGGCAGGTGGACGTGGAGACCAACGTCTTCCTCGGCAGCACCGGTAAATCCGACTTCCTCACCCCCGACTTCCTGGTGTTCCGCTGCCTCGACTCCCCCTTTCAGGACGTGCGGGCGGCGGACACGCTCATGGTCGGTGAAGTGCTCTCGCCGTCGAACACCCAGTCCGACATGGAGGCCAAGAAAGGGCGGTACGCGAGTGCGGGTATCCCGTGGTACTGGGAGGTGACCATCGCGCACGACGAGAGCAGGATCGCCGTTGTCCGCTCCTACGCGTTGGAAACCGGGCACGGCCGCCTGCCCGATGGAGTGCGGCCGCTGCGGCCCGCCAACTATCTGCTCGCCGGCGAATGGACGCCCCACGATCAGGACGGCGTGCACATCGACTTCCCGTTTCCCATCGACATCCCCTGGGCCGAGCTCGCCTATTGATCGGTCGGCCCCCGACCACCGAACGGCCCGACACCTGTGGGTGCCGGGCCGTTGCGGGTGCGGGTTCAGCTGCTGCCGAACAACCCCCGCGGCTTGTTGTCGTGCCAGAACCGCCACAGCGGGTCGTCCCAGTGGCGGTTCTTGCGGCAGTCGTCCCAGCGGCCGGGGGAGTGGTTCCAGTCGTCCCAGAAACCCGGCTCGTCGCAGTCGAAGCGGTCACGATGATCGTGCCGCACCTCGGTCACCCCGGGCACCTCCGGCTGCGCCGAGGCGGGCACCGCCACCGCGGCCAACGGAATCACGGCGAGCGCACCGGCCGCGGCCACCCGCGCCACCAGCCTGCGTCTCGTCTCGGAACGCGTCGTCGAATACACCTTCAAATCCTTTCGATCGCCGGCGGGCACCACGCCCGCCTTCCCCCGACGGAGGATCCGCTCACCCACGGCGAACGGGTCATGATCGTCCGTGCCCCCACACCGCGAGCCCCGACACCCCACGCTGTGATCCGCACCCCCTAACTCTCGCGCACTCGCGCCCCGAAATCACCGGTCGGAGCGGGATTCGAGTGATTTTTCAGCACCAAGTAGGAGTCCGGTCAGGGGAAACCCTGAGGAGGGCGGCTGTCACCCCGAAGTCCGCTGTTCCTGACAGCGACGGATGAGCTCCCGGGCCCGCTGCCCGGTCACCGACTGACCGGCGAGAAGATCGAAGGCCCGCCCATACACCGCGACCTCCTGCGGACGGCTGATCGTCAGTTCGGCAGCGGTGCCCTCGACCATGACGAGCCGATCGTCGAACATCACGAAGTTCGTCGAGACGACGAGCGCCTCCGCCTCGGCGGGCACGATGCCGATCGTCACCCGCGGCATACCGAGCAGCGCGACGAGCCGGTCGAGCTGCCCGGCCATCACCGCGTCGTCACCGACTGTCGTGCGCAGTGCTTGCTCAGCGACGACGAAATGAAACCGATGGTCACGCTGATAGAGGACCCGCTGCCGCTCCATCCGCTTCGCGACGGCATCGTCCAGATCGTCGGGCACCCGGTGGAACTCCATCCCCCGCCGCAACTTGGCCGCCGCGTACTCCGCAGTTTGCAGCAGGCCGGGGACGATCTGCGGCTGATAGTCCCGGATGATGGAAGCCGATGCTTCCAGCTGAAGCGACTTCTCTTGCCGCCGTTTCAGCCCGGTTCCGAGGATCTTGCGCCACTCCAGATAGGCGACTTCGATGTCGTGCAGTGTGGCGAGCAGGTCGGGTAGCTCATCCTCGGCGTGACAGTACGTGCAGTACGCGCGGATATCGGCATCGGAGGGTTTGATCCGTGCGAACTCGATCTTGGAGACCTTGGACTCGTGCCAGCCCGCCAGCCGGGCCAGTGCGCGGTTGGTGAGTCCCGCTGAGCGACGCAGCTCTCGAAGCCGTGCTCCCAGAGCTGATCTCGCGTCGTGGACAGTGTTCGTCACCGCGTGGCGTACTCCCGATACGGAATCGCGATCTTCCACAGGCGATCGCGTACTTCACGGCAATATCCGGCGATGCGCGGATCGGTCGTCATCGCCAAGCCGGTCGGCCTTCCGGACTCGCTCGTCAGGTTGTAAACGACTCTCCGATCATCCAGCAGCCACCAGTCGTCCGGCGGTACGTCGCCGGCTCGATGACGGGGCACGTACCGAATATCCTCACCCGCAGCGGTATTCGTATCGGTGACCGAGAGCAACCATCGGTGGTAATCGGAGCGCGGCTCGGTGACCACCCGAACCCGGCGCACGGCGACGCCCCGCCCGGTTGTTTCCCGGATCAGGTCGTTCCATCGAAGCTTGTGCTCGTCGGGCAGTGCAGACTCACCGGCCAGGAACCGCCGGAAGCGCTCGGACTCGGACGGAACCGCATAGGAATCGCGAACCTCCAGGTGGAAGGCGTCGGCTTCACACTCGCGAAGGAGAGCGGCCCAGTCCGGCGGTTCATGCGGAAGGTAGAGCACCGTAGTACGTCCTCCTGATCTTCGGCACCTCGATCGCCGCCTCGTTGGCCGCGAGGTCCAGCTGCGCGAGTGTCTCGGCCTCGGTCACCGGACGTCCAGTCACGGTGAACGTACCGCGCCCGGAGTCGGTGAGCCTCGACCCGATGTACGTGTCCGGTTCGGCAAAGCCGGGCAGCAGGTGTGGGATCTCGATCGTCGCCACCTCTCCCGTCTCCCAGCCCTGCACGAGATAGGTCCCGTTGTCGGTGGCGTAGAGCGTCGGGCAACCGCCGACGTCCGACCCGCCCTTCCCGAGGAACCGCAGTCGCATCGCCTTCCCCCTCTGTCGTGAGCATGAGTGTTCTCAACAGCGTTGATCATGCATTACTGCGCGCGGTGGGTCAGCCCGATCGCGATTCTTGGGCACACTTGTGCTCACTCCTGGTGATCGGGCAGAGGGGTCCATACCGTGCTGATCAGTGATCCGCACGAACGGGGCTGGTCGGTCCGGGTCCCCCGGTGTGACCGCCGCGCGAGTGCCCACCGGCCGAGGCTGAGGAAGGGAACGATGCGCCGGTACTACGTCAAAGTTCATTGCTGTGGCCCGGAGTGGCTCGTCCATGTGCCTGCCGTGGACCGCTGGACCGTCACGGGCGACAAGCGGGCAATCGAGGCGACGGCTCGGAGTCTGATTGCCGACGTCACCCGGACTTCCGCCGGAGAATTCGATGTGGACCTTGTTGCGTGCAGAGCACTCGGGTCTGCCGGAGAGTTCGCGTCGACCGGCTCGCTACGACGCTGGGTGGCTCCGGAGTCCGGCATGCGCGGGTAGACCTCGCAGGTGCGGCGGTGCGCGGATTCGTGCAGGAAAGAGCGAATCCCGGTTCGACGGACACTCGCGTCGTGGGCGTGGCGGTAATCTGCTGGCGTGCCCGCCGATCCACCGTGGACCCGTGACGAGCTGATTCTGGCGTGTGACCTGACGATGGCGAACGGCTGGCGTGAGGTCAGGGCGAAGGACGAGCGGGCTGCGGAACTGTCCAGCCTGTTGCGGCGTATGCCGATTCATCCGCGCGAGCGGCGGAGCGAGCGATTCCGCAGCGTCGACAGCGTGTCGCGGAAGACGACGGACTTCATGACGATCCACCCGGACTACCGGGGGAAGCCGACGAAAGGCGGTGGGCTGACCAAGGAGGTGCTCGGCGACTTCCTCGCTTCGCCGGAGTCGATGCACCAGGCCGCCGAGACGATCCGTGCTCTGCTCGAGGACATGCCCGCCACGCCGCCGACCGAATCGCTCGGTTTCGACGTCGCCTTCATCGATTCGGTGGAGATCCGGGAGGGGACGCTGCTGGCGGCGAATCATTATCGTCGTGAGCGGAATCCGAAGTTGCGGAAGGCGAAGCTGGCGGAATTTCGCCGGGTGCATTCCCGGGTTTTCTGTGAGGTCTGTGGCTTCGACTTCGAAGCGGTGTACGGGGAGCGCGGGGCGGGCTATATCGAATGCCATCACATTGTGCCGCTGCATGTTTCGGGGGAGACCGTGACGAAGCTGTCGGACCTGGTGCTGCTGTGCTCGAACTGTCACCGGATGATTCACCACGGGTCGCGGTGGTTGAGTCCGGAAGAGTTGCGCGAGGTTGTTCAGGTGTCCGGACAGCCGGCCGGACCCGGGGGCGGCGAGCGGGTGGAGTTCTGAGGTTCCGATTCGATTACGAAAACCCTGGTGGGGCCCGGTCTGAGGGCAGGTGCGACCACTTCGGCGGGCTGTTTTGACGGCGCATGCCCGCACTTGCGGGGGTGGCGAACGGGGGTGATTCCGCTCATGGCGAACAGTGAAAATTCTATGTCCCACAATATTCTTCGATGCGCCGTCGAATAGCGCGCTGACCTGGTGACATGGGTCGGTGAACACCGGTGGCCGTAGAGTGTCGGCGCCGTCGGGAGGGTCGATTGGCTCACAACTACCCCCTGTGGAGGTGGAGGAATCCCGCGATCCGTGGCAGGGTGGATCTACGAGACCGGTGCATCGCAGTTTCCCCGGCTCGTCAACAGAAAGTATGAAATGGCTCAAGGCATTGTGAAGTGGTTCAACAGCGAGAAGGGCTTCGGCTTCATCGCTCAGGACGGCGGCGGTCCCGACGTCTTCGTGCACTACTCGGCGGTCAGCGGTTCCGGTTTCCGGTCGCTGGACGAGGGGCAGCGCGTGGAGTTCGAGATCGGCCAGGGGCAGAAGGGTCCGCAGGCCCAGGATGTCCGCGTCGTCGCCTGATACGTCGACTTGGTAGAAGCTCCGCACCGGATGGTGCGGGGCTTCTCGCGTTTTCGGGGGCATCCGGTCTTGGTGAATCGGGCATGGGCCGGCCGGTTCGAGGCCACCTCGTGGCCCGGACGCCGGCCGGGGCGGTGGCGGAGTCGATCGCCCTTGCGGAGCGGGATCGGGACGACCGTGACGCATCTCGTCGACGAGGCGGGCGCGCAGAAGGTGGCGGACCGCCGCCGCGCCGCCGTCCACACTGAGCACGGCGCGGCCCGTATGCCGTGCACGGCGCGGCCGGTCGCGGTGCGGTAGGCCCGGTCGTGCGGGCGATGCCGCCTACCCAGAGCGAGTTGTCCTCGCTCTGATTCGGGCTCGCGGCGAACCCGTCGAGCGAGATGGTGGACGGCGGCACGCCGGCGTCCGGTATGACCGCGGCGTGACGTGGACGAACTGCGCCGGGTCGCAGTAAGATTCGTCGGTTCTGCGCGTTCGACAGAAGGTTCGAGACGTATGGTTCAGGGCACGGTGTTGTGGTTCGACAGCAAGAAGGGCTTCGGCTTCATCGCCCAGGACGGCGGTGGCGCCGACGTGTTCGTCGACTACCTGGAGCTCGTCGGTGGTGGATTCCGCTCGTTGCACGAAGGGCAGCGGGTGCGGTTCGACCTACGCCAGAGCAAGTCCGGCCCCGAGGCCGTCGGGGTGCACGTCATCGGCTGACCGCTGCTGCCGAACGGATATTCGTGGTGTGATCCACCGCTTTCCTGATGGGTTTCCCTGTCTCGAAGTGCGGTGATATGTGAATTTTGCCGCGTACGCGGCCACGGAATTGTTGACATCAATTCTCAGGGCTTGCCGAGCACGGTTCAGCACGGTAAAGGCAGGCCCGAGATAGTGTGCTGATCAGTTGCCCTGGCTATGTATGCACTGGTGATAGCTGTTTGCCGAGGTAGCTGATGCCCGATAATCGGCGAGACCTATTACCCCGGCATGCGAAAAGTAGTCTGTGTCACAATTTCCGCAATTTCCGTAACCGGGTCGTCGCGGCCGTCGATGTGCCCTGTGTCAGCCAGTTCGACTGGGACGTTTTCGACGAAAAGGAATTCATATGATCCCCGTTATCATCGACACCGGTAGTGCTGCTCTGAACGGTCTCTTCGACACCCTCGGCGCCGCCCTGCACGGTCTCGTGGACACCCTGTGGACGGGATCGTTCGGCGGCTGATCACGCTGAGGCGTTGAACAAGGCCCCGCACCGGTCGGTGCGGGGGCCTTTCTGTATCTGTGCGGGGCCTTTCGGTATCTGCGGAGCTGCGGCATCTCGCGCACCCGCGGATCTGCGGCAGGGAAATGAGTTGCCGAATCGTAGCCGACATCAGCTCTTTGCACGTCGGAGCGCGCCCGAGGCGTTGCTAGCCTCCCGGTTGGAAGTTGGCTCACATCCGAGAACCCGGGTCGTCCGGCCGTTGCGGCGGTGGCCCGGTCCCTTCCGGTCGCACCCCGGCCGGTCCGAAGGAAGAGGAGTTCCCATGATTCCGATCATCATCGAAACCGGCAGCGCGGTGCTGGACGGCGTGCTCGACATCGTCGGCAGCATCCTCGACGGTCTCGGCGCAATGCTCGGCTCGTCCGAGTGAGGCGTTCGATCGGGTAGTGGCGGGCCCCGCACCGGTTTTCCGGGGCGGGGCCCGTTTCGGTGTCCTGGTTGCCCGATTCGCCGCGTATTCACTGGCGATCGCACCCACTGACGGCACCCGCCCACCGGGTGGCGGCACCCGCGCGAAGCTGGACCATTAAGCTGGGGCGCGGTAATTGCCGACCCCTTTCTCCAGGAGTACCCCACAGTGAGCCAAGCAGGCCGTCCTGTTGTTCTGATCGCCGACAAGCTCGCCCAGTCGACCGTCGACGCGCTCGGTGACGGTGTCGAGGTTCGCTGGGTCGACGGCCCCGACCGGCCGGCCCTGCTGGCGGCGGTCCCCGAGGCCGACGCGCTGCTCGTGCGCTCGGCCACCACCGTCGACGCGGAGGTGCTCGAGGCGGGCAAGAACCTCAAGATCGTCGCCCGCGCCGGTGTCGGCCTCGACAACGTCGACGTGCCCGCGGCCACCGAGCGCGGCGTCATGGTCGTCAACGCGCCGACCTCCAACATCCACACCGCCGCCGAGCACGCGGTCACCCTGCTGCTCGCCGCGGCCCGCCAGATCCCGGCCGCCGACGCCACCCTGCGCGAGCACACCTGGCAGCGCAGCAAGTTCAACGGCGTCGAGATCTACGGCAAGACCGTCGGCGTGGTCGGCCTCGGCCGCATCGGCCAGCTGTTCGCCGCGCGCCTGGCCGCCTTCGAGACCAAGATCATCGCCTACGACCCCTACGTCTCCCCGGCCCGCGCCGCCCAGCTCGGCATCGAGCTGGTCACGCTGGACGAGCTGCTGGGCCGCGCCGACCTCATCTCGGTGCACCTGCCCAAGACCCCGGAGACCAAGGGCCTGCTCAGCAAGGAGAAGCTGGCGCTCACCAAGAAGGGCGTCATCATCGTCAACGCCGCGCGCGGTGGCCTGATCGACGAGCAGGCGCTGGCCGACGCGATCACCTCCGGCCACGTGCGGGCCGCGGGCATCGACGTCTTCGAGACCGAGCCCTGCACCGACAGCCCGCTGTTCGAGCTGCCGCAGGTCGTGGTCACCCCGCACCTGGGCGCCTCCACCACCGAGGCGCAGGACCGCGCGGGCACCGATGTCGCCAAGTCGGTGCTGCTGGCGCTGGCCGGTGAGTTCGTGCCGGGCGCGGTGAACGTCACCGGCGGCGCGGTCAGCGACGAGGTCGCCCCCTGGCTCGAGATTGTCCGCAAGCAGGGCGCCCTGGTGGGTGCGCTGTCGGACGAGCTCCCGGTCAGCGTCGAGGTGCAGGTGCGCGGCGAACTCGCCGCCGAGGACGTGGCGGTGCTGGAGCTCTCGGCGTTGCGCGGCATCTTCTCCGCGCTGGTCGAGGACCAGGTCACCTTCGTCAACGCGCCCGCGCTGGCGAAGGAGCGCGGCATCAGCGTCGAGGTCACCACCGCCTCCGAGAGCCCCAGCCACCGCAGTGTCGTCGACCTGCGCGCGGTGTTCGGCGACGGCCGCACCCTGAACGTTGCGGGCACGCTCACCGAGCCGCAGCAGGTGCAGAAGATCGTCAACATCAACGGGCGCAACTACGACATGCGCGCCGAGGGCCTGAACCTGGCCGTGCTGAACTACGACGACCGCCCCGGCGCGCTCGGCAAGATCGGCACCCGCCTCGGCGAGGCCGACATCGACATCCTGGCCGCCCAGCTGAGCCAGGACATCGACAAGGAAGGCGCCACCGTCATCCTGCGTGTCAACAAGCCGGTTCCGGCCGACGTGCAGACCGCGATCGCCGAGGCCGTTGGCGCGGCCAAGATCGCCCTGGTCGACCTGTTCTGATCGAAACGACGTCGCCGCGCGCCGCCACCGCACCCCGGTGGCGGCGCGTGGGGCATGACGAGGAGTTGTCATGAAGCTTGCGGTCATCCCCGGTGACGGCATCGGTCCCGAGGTCATCGCCGAGGCGCTGAAGGTGCTCGACGTGGTCGTGCCCGGCGTCGAGAAGACCGAATACGACCTGGGCGCCAAGCGCTATCACGCGACCGGCGAGATCCTGCCCGACTCGGTGCTGCCGGAACTGCGCGAGCACGACGCGATCCTGCTCGGGGCGATCGGTGACCCGTCGGTGCCCAGCGGCGTGCTCGAGCGCGGCCTGCTGCTGCGCACCCGTTTCGAGCTCGACCACCACGTGAACCTGCGGCCGTCGAGGCTGTTCACCGGCGTGCGGAGCCCGCTGGCCGGTGCACCCGACATCGATTTCGTCGTGGTGCGCGAGGGCACCGAGGGCCCCTACACCGGCACCGGCGGCGCGATCCGGGTACGGACGCCGCACGAGGTCGCCACCGAGGTCAGCACCAACACCCGCTTCGGCATCGAACGGGTCGTGCGCTACGCCTTCGCCAAGGCGCAGGCCAGGCGCAAGCACCTCACGCTGGTGCACAAGACCAATGTGCTGACCTTCGCCGGGTCGCTGTGGCAGCGCACCGTCGACGAGGTGGGCGCGGAGTTCCCCGAGGTCACGGTCGCCTACCAACACATCGACGCCGCCACCATCCACATGGTCACCGACCCGGGCCGCTTCGACGTGATCGTCACCGACAACCTGTTCGGCGACATCATCACCGACCTCGCGGCCGCGGTGAGCGGCGGCATCGGCCTGGCGGCCAGCGGCAACATCGACGCCTCCGGCACCAACCCGAGCATGTTCGAGCCGGTGCACGGCAGCGCGCCCGACATCGCGGGCCAGTCGAAGGCCGACCCGACCGCCGCCATCCTGTCGGTCTCGCTGCTGCTGAACCACCTCGGCGACACCGAGGCCGCCGCGCGGATCGACGCCGCGGTCGCCAAGGACCTGGCCGCCCGCTCGGGCACCGCCTCCACCGTCGAGATCGGCGACCGGATCGCCGCGGCGGTCTGAACCGGTCATGACACGGGCCCCGCATCCGCACCGGATGCGGGGCCCGTCCTGTCTCGTTCGGGCGGCGCCCAGGTGGGTATCCCGAACGCACGGTATCGCCGAAGGTTCGGCGCGATACGGCAGGAGGATCTGGTGAGTGGACGGCGGACGGGACGCGGTCCGTACACGATCGGCGACCTGCACGCGCTGCCCGAGCACGGCAAGGGCTACGAACTCGAGGACGGCTGGTTGGTCGAAGTGCACCGCGGTGCCCGGCACAACCACGTGGTGCAGCGGATGGCCCGGCTGCTCGATCGCAGTGCCGATCTGGCCGTGCACGTCTGCCTCGGCGGCGGATGGGAGGTCGGAACGCCCGGCGGGGTGCGCAAGCCCGACATCGTGGTGGTGCCGCGCGAGGTGATCCGCGCCGCCATCGTCGCCGACCCACCGCGCGTCATCCCCGGCACCCAGGTGCGGCTGGCGGTGGAGGTGATCGCGCCGGGCAGCGCGAGCGAGCGCACCGACCGGGTGCGCAAGGTCCGCGAGTACGCGGCGGTCGGCATCCCGGAATACTGGATCGTGGAACATCATCCGCAGGTGCGCATCCACCGGCTGGTGCTCGCGGACGGCATGTACCGGGCGAGCGCGGTGGTGGAATCCGGTTCGGTGCTGACCGCGGATATCGGCTCGGACAACGGCTTTCGCGTCAGCGTGGATCCCGGCGACCTGCTCGAGGTCTGACGCCTGCGGCGGAGCCGTTCTCGCGGTGGGCTTTCGGGTCGGCGGGTACCAGGGGAACCGCCATCGCGGCGACGGCCGCGGTGACCAGGTAGGCCGCCGGGAACCCGCCGACGGTGACGAGCGCGCCGAACACCGGGGGGATGGCGGCCATCGCCAGATTCTGGCCGGTGTTCTGCATGCCCAGCCCGCGTCCGCTCCAGTACGGCCCGGCGATCTCGGCGACGGCGGTGAAGGCCAATCCGTTGTCCGACACGGTGATCACCGAGGCGGCGAACAGCAATCCGATCGCGAGCCACCACCACTGCGTCCACGCCGTCACGCCGAGCCCGGCCATGCACAGCGCCGCCGCCACCGCGATCTGACGCAGCGGTCGCAACCTGCTGCCCACCCGATCCGACCATGCGCCCGCGCCGATCCGGCCCAGTGCGCCGAGGATCTGGGTGGCGGTGACCACCGCGCCCGCCACCGGCAGCGACCAGCCGATGTCGCGGTGCAGCCACAGCAGCGCGAAGGTCCACACCACGCCCTGCGGGACGGCCAGCAGCACCGAGACACCGTGGATGCGCCACAGCGTGGCATCTCCGCGATAGGGGTTGTCCCGGTCGGCGGCAGCACCTTTCGGCCGCGGCGGGTCGATGATGGCGACCAGGCAGGCCAGCGCCGCGACGCCCGCCATCACCGCGGGGACCAGCACGGCCGCGGCGACGCCGTGGTGTTCGGCCACCGGCGGGATCGTCAACGCGGCGATGCCGACACCGAGCGGCTGCGCGGTCTGCCGGATGCCCATCGCCAGCCCGCGCCGCTGCGGCGGGAACCAGCCGACGATCACCCGGCCGCTGGCGCCGTTGGTGCTCGCCGCGCCGACGCCGCCGACGAACAACAGTGCGCCCAAGGCGAAGTCGTGCGTGGTGACGGCCGCGGCGGCGCCCGCGACGAACATCACCAGGGGACCGGCCACCAGCACCTTGCGCTCCCCGATGCGATCCACGACATAGCCCCAGGCGATCAAGGTGCAGACCAGCCCGACCGTGGGCATCGCCACGAGGACGCCCGCCGTCGGCAGCGCCATGCCGCGATTCGTCAGCGCGGGCAGCAGGAAGGGCGTGCCGTGGACGAACACGGCGCTGGCGGACTGGGCGAAGACGCCGAGCGCGAGCATGGACCACCGGCGGACGGCGCTGATCTGCGTCACGGTGGTCATCGGCCTCACCTCGGGATCTCGAATCTCAATATGTAAGATGGACTTCTCATCCAGTGAACTGCGAAACTCACCGTACACCCGCGGGGTGGTGCGGCGCACGCCCGGGCGGCGAGGTGCCGCGGGCGAGGAATCTCACATCGCCCGCGCCCGCGCGTACGGGCGCGCATCGCGGCGACCAGCGGCTTCCGTAGACTCCCCACCATGCGTCTAGGTCGAGTTGCCAGTCCCGAAGGGGTCGCGTTCGTCAGCATCGAGGGGGAGGGTGCCGACGCCGTCACCAAGGAGATCGCCGAGCATCCGTTCGGTACGCCGACGTTCACCGGGCGCAGCTGGCCGCTGGCCGACGTGCGCCTGCTCGCGCCGATCCTGGCCAGCAAGGTCGTCTGCGTGGGCAAGAACTACGCGGCGCACGCGGCCGAGATGGGCGGCGAGGCGCCCGAGCAGCCGGTGATCTTCATCAAACCCAACACCGCCATCGTCGGCCCGCACGCGCCGATCATCGTGCCGCCCAGCTCCCAGCAGGTGGACTACGAGGGCGAACTGGCGGTCGTGATCGGCCGTCCGTGCAAGGACGTGTCCGCCGCCCGCGCGCGCGAGGTCATCCTGGGCTACACCGTCGCCAACGACGTGACCGCCCGCGATCAGCAGCGCCAGGACGGTCAGTGGACCAGGGCCAAGGGCTACGACACCTTCTGCCCGCTCGGTCCGTGGATCGAAACCGCCCTGGACCCCGCGGATCTGGAGATCCGCACCGAGCTCGACGGCGAGGTGCGCCAGCGCAGCCGCACCTCGCTGCTGCTGCACGACATTCCGAAGCTCATCGAATGGGTGAGCACGGTCATGACGCTGCTGCCCGGCGACGTGATCCTCACCGGAACACCCGAGGGCGTCGGTCCGATGCAGGTCGGACAGCAGGTGTCGGTCACCGTCGAGGGAATCGGCACCCTGACCAATCCCGTTGCCGCCAAACGCTGATCGAGAGAGAGTCATGACAGAAGTACGGGTCCGTTTCTGCCCGTCGCCGACCGGGACGCCGCACGTCGGCCTGATCCGCACCGCCCTGTTCAACTGGGCCTACGCCCGCCACACCGGCGGCACCTTCGTCTTCCGCATCGAAGACACCGACGCCGCACGCGATTCCGAGGAGTCCTACCACGCGATCCTCGACGCGCTGCGCTGGCTCGGGCTCACCTGGGACGAGGGGCCCGAGGTCGGCGGCCCCTACGGTCCCTACCGCCAATCGCAGCGGCGGGAACTGTATCTGGACGTGGTGCGGCGGCTGCTGGAGGCCGGCGAGGCCTACGAATCGTTCTCCACCCCGGAGGAGGTCGAGGCCCGCCATCGTGCCGCGGGCCGCGATCCGAAGCTCGGCTACGACAATTACGACCGCGATCTCACCCCCGAGGCGATCGAGGCCTACCGGGCCGCGGGCCGGCCCGCCGTGGTGCGCCTGCGGATGCCCGACGAGGACCTCACGTGGACCGACCTGGTGCGCGGTGAGACCACCTTCAAGGCGGGCACGGTGCCCGACTTCGCGCTCACCCGCGGTAATGGTGATCCGCTCTACACGCTGGTCAACCCGGTCGACGACGCCTCGATGAAGATCACCCACGTACTGCGCGGCGAGGATCTGCTCTCCTCCACGCCGCGGCAGCTCGCGCTCTACGCGGCATTGCGCCGGATCGGGGTGGCCGACTTCACCCCGGAGTTCGGTCACCTGCCATTCGTGATGGGGCAGGGCAACAAGAAGTTGTCCAAGCGCGATCCGGAGTCCAACCTGTTCGCTCACCGCGACCGCGGATTCATCCCGGAAGGTTTGCTGAATTACCTCGCATTGCTCGGCTGGAGTCTCGCCGATGACCGCGACGTGTTCTCCATGTCCGAGATGGTGGCGGCGTTCGACATTTCGAAAGTGAATTCGAATCCCGCCCGATTCGACCAGAAGAAGGCCGACGCGCTCAACGCCGAGCACATCCGATTGCTCGAACCGGGTGATTTCGCCCACCGCTTGCGGCAGTTCCTCACCGAACACGGCCACATCGGCGCGGACGTGGACGAGAAAGTGTTCGCCGCGGCCGCCGAATTGGTGCAGACGCGCATCGTGGTGCTCGGCGACGCCTGGGATCTGCTGCGATTCCTGTTCGCGCCGGCCGACGAATTCACCGTCGACGAGGCCGCGGCCGCCAAGAACCTCGGCGCCGACGCCGTGCCGGTGCTCGAGGCCGCCATCGCCGCGCTGGAGCCGCTGCCCGGGTGGACCACCCCCGTCATCGAGGACGCCCTCAAAACGTCGCTGATCGACGATCTGGGGCTCAAACCACGCAAGGCCTTCGCGCCGGTGCGGGTGGCGGTCACCGGCTCGCACATCAGCCCGCCGCTGTACGAGTCGCTGGAGCTGCTCGGGCGCGAGCTCACCCTGGCGCGGCTGCGCTCCGGGCTCGAGTGGGCGCGGCAGTAGTCGAAAGCGGCCCAAAACAGGGCCTTGACCAGGCGATTTGTAGTTTACCCGCCGAGGTTTGGTAATCTCTTCCTCGGCCGGAAACGCGGCCCCGAGTCAGCCGGACCCGGGGCTGAAAGACCTGGTCAATGGGGTATGGTGTAATTGGCAACACAGCTGATTCTGGTTCAGCCATTCTAGGTTCGAGTCCTGGTACCCCAGCGGAGAATGTTGTACGTCTCTCGGTTCGCGGCCGAAAGTTGTTCAGCATCCGGCGATTTGGTCGCCGGGCTTCGGTCGGCTAAGCTAACCGAGTTCCCACAGATCGAAAGATCTACCGGGTGGTCACTGAGCAAGTGAGTGATCATGTCCTGGCCCCGTCGTCTAGCGGCCTAGGACGCCGCCCTCTCAAGGCGGTAGCGCGGGTTCGAATCCCGTCGGGGCTACGCAAGAAGAAAGGCCCATGCTCATGGCGAGCATGGGCCTTTTTGCTTCGCATTGGTCGTGTGGGGGCGGAGCCCGCAACGCCCCGCCCGGCGAGGGGCTAGCCGCTCTTGCGGCGGAACTCGCGTTTGTGGCCGGCCGCCGCATGGGCGGGGGAGGCCTTCGCGCGGGCGGCGAGATGGGCCTCGGACTTGGTGTGGTGGGCGTTCTTGCGGTCGAGGGCCTCGCGGAACTTGCGCTTCAGGTCCTCGGACGTGCCGGGGGAATCGGTGGAGTCGGTCATGGCGCTCCTTTCGTGGTTCTGCCGGGGTGGCGGCGGCCCGGTGGGCGCGCGCGATCCGGACATCCTCGACGCTAGCGCGGCGGGCGGGCGTTGTCGCTCGAATTACCCGGGGGTGTCCACGGACGGCTGGTCGGCGGTGACCGTGCTGCCGCCGAGCGGCATCGCGGGCAGACCGAGCTTGCGGTGGTCCCAGCTGCGGATACGGGTCGGTACCAGGCGCACCGCCACCCGCTTGTGCAGCATGCTGGCCACCAGCGGGCGCACCTCCTCGCTGTAGGGACCGGTGTAGCGCTCCCACACGCTCACCCCGACCGCCCACAGCTTGTCCGGGTCCTCGACGATCTCGGCCGTGCCCTCGAAGGAGACCCCGCGCAGCTGGTCGTAGGTCTGGCCGGCTTCCACCATGCAGGTGACCCGGGGATCGCGGCGCAGGTTGACCGCCTTCTGCGACTTCGCCTTGGTCTCGAACCAGATCTCCGGCAGCGCGGTCACCGTGCCGTCGGGGCCGCGCTCCCCGCCGATCAGCGCGAACCACATCGCGGTCAGGTGCGGGGTGCCGGTCGGGCCGAGGGTGGCGAGCGTTGCGATGCGGCTGCGCTCGAGGAACTCGGTCACCTCGGTGTCGGACATGACGATCTGTGCGCGTTGGTTGACTCCCATGCGCCAACTGTAGTGACCGGATGTGAAACGTGTTACAGCCGCTTGTGTAGCGCGTCGGCGGCGGCCACCAGATCCGCGGCCCAGCGCGCGCCCGGCCTGCGGCCCATCCGGTCGATCGGGCCCGACACCGAGACCGCCGCGACCACGGCGCCCGCCGTATCGCGCACCGGAGCCGACACGCTCGCCACTCCCGCGGCCCGCTCGGCCGCGCTCTGCGCCCAGCCGCGCCTGCGCACCTCGGCCAGCGCGCGCTCGCCGAACACCGCCTCGGGCAGCACGGTGCGCTGCAACTCGGGCTCGGCCCAGGCCACCAGCACCTTGGCCGCCGAGCCCGCGGTCAGGGGTAGTCGGGCGCCGATCGGCACGGTGTCGCGGAGGCCGGACGGCGGTTCCATCGCCGCCACGCAGATGCGCGCGGTGCCGTCGCGCACGTAGAGCTGCACGCTCTCGCCGGTGATCTCGCGCAACCGGGGCAGAATCAGCCCGGCTGCCTCCTGCAACGGATCGCTCGCGCCCGTGGACAGCTCCGCGAGCGCCGGGCCCGGCCGCCAGATGCCGTTGTTGTCGCGCGCGAGCAGCCGGTGCACCTCCAGGCCGACCGCCAGCCGGTGGGCGGTGGCCCGGGGCAGGCCCGTGCGGGCACAGAGCTCGTTGAGACCGCAGGGCTGCTCCGCGACCGCATGGAGCACCGCCACTGCTTTGTCGAGAACACCGATACCGCTATGCTGTCTCATAGAACGATACTAGCGTCTCGTATGCTGGGAAACGCAACTCCGGCGGGCATCGCCGGGAGATGCGGCTTCCGGCCGGGACGCGCAATCCCCAGAAGTCGAACCGCGGCGGCACAGCCCGCCGTCGCGGCCGCAGCCCGTTCGAAAGGTGATCGAGAATGGCCGACCGCCCACGTACCCTGGCCGAGAAGGTCTGGGAAGAGCACGTCGTCGCCCGGGGTGAGGGCGAGGGCGCCTCGCGCGAGCCGGATCTGATCTACATCGACCTGCACCTCGTGCACGAGGTCACCAGCCCGCAGGCCTTCGACGGCCTGCGCGCCGCGGGCCGCCCGGTCCGCCGTCCCGACCTCACCATCGCCACCGAGGACCACAACGTCCCCACCGTCGACATCGACAAGCCGATCGCCGACCCGATCTCACGCACGCAGGTCGAGACGCTGCGCCGCAACTGCGCCGAATTCGGCATCCGGCTGCACCCGATGGGGGACCTGGAACAGGGCATCGTGCACGTGGTCGGCCCGCAGCTCGGCCTGACCCAGCCCGGCATGACCGTGGTCTGCGGTGACAGCCACACCTCCACCCACGGCGCCTTCGGCGCGCTGGCGATGGGTATCGGCACCAGCGAGGTCGAGCACGTGCTGGCCACGCAGACCTTGTCGCTGCGCCCGTTCAAGACCATGGCGATCAACATCGACGGGCAGCTGCCGCCCGGGGTCACCAGCAAGGACGTCATCCTGGCCGTGATCGCCCAGATCGGCACCGGTGGCGGCCAGGGCTATGTGCTCGAGTACCGCGGCGAGGCCGTGCGCGCCATGTCGATGGAGGCGCGGATGACGATGTGCAACATGTCCATCGAGGCGGGTGCGCGAGCCGGCATGATCGCCCCCGACGAGGTGACCTACGAGTTCCTGAAGGGGCGTCCGCACGCGCCGAAGGGTGCCGACTGGGACGCCGCGGTGGCCGCGTGGGACGCGCTGCGGACCGACGAGGGCGCTGTTTTCGACGCCGAGGTGCACATCGACGCGAGCTCGCTGAGCCCGTTCGTCACCTGGGGCACGAACCCGGGCCAGGGTGCGCCGCTGAGCGCGACCGTGCCCGATCCGGCCGATTTCGCCGACGAGACCGCCCGCGAGGCCGCCGCGAAAGCGCTGCGGTACATGGATTTGACCCCGGGCACGCCGCTGCGCGAAGTCGCCGTCGACACCGTTTTCGTCGGCTCGTGCACCAACGGCCGGATCGAGGATTTGCGGGCGGCGGCCGAAATCCTGAAGGGCCGCCGGGTTGCCGAGGGCGTGCGAATGCTGGTCGTACCGGGCTCGATGCGGGTGCGCGCGCAGGCGGAAAAGGAGGGGCTCGGCGAGATTTTCACCGCCGCGGGCGCCGAATGGCGGCAGGCGGGCTGCTCGATGTGCCTGGGCATGAATCCCGACCAGCTCGAGCCCGGCCAGCGCTGCGCCTCCACCTCGAACCGCAACTTCGAAGGCAGGCAGGGCAAGGGCGGCCGCACCCATCTGGTCTCGCCGCTGGTGGCGGCCGCGACCGCGGTGCGAGGGACCCTGTCCTCACCGGCCGACCTGGACTGACGTCCACCCAGACACCCGAACCGACCCAGGAGAATCCCGATGGAAGCCTTCACCGTGCACAAGGGAATCGGCGTGCCGCTGCGCCGGTCCAATGTCGACACCGACCAGATCATTCCGGCCGTCTACCTCAAGCGGGTCACCCGCACCGGTTTCGAGGACGCGCTGTTCGCCGCATGGCGCTCCGATCCGGACTTCATTCTGAACACCGAGCCCTTCAACCGCGGCACCGTGCTCGTCGCCGGACCGGATTTCGGTACCGGATCCTCGCGTGAGCACGCGGTGTGGGCGCTGTCGGACTACGGCTTTCGAGTGGTCATCTCCTCCCGTTTCGCCGACATCTTCCGCGGCAATGCGGGCAAGGGCGGCCTGCTGGCCGCGCAGATGTCACAGAACGATGTCGAAATGCTCTGGAAGATGATCGAGGAACAGCCCGGCCTCGAATTGGTGGTGGACCTGCGCGACCGCACCGTCACCGCGGGAACCGTCGTGTTGCCGTTCGATATTGATGACTACACCCGGTGGCGTCTGCTGGAAGGATTGGACGACATCGGTCTCACGCTGCGCCGCAGCGACGTCATCGCCGAGTTCGAAAAGGCAAGGCCGACATGGAAGCCCACCACCCTCCCGGCGCCTATTTCGCAGGCGTAATCATCCGGGAGTGATAGCTGGCGCCGATCAGGGGGCGGTAGCTGGACGTGTGCTAAACCATCATGAATTTTGGCGTGGCACATAGACTCTTGCCCAAAGTGGGTTTACCGTGGTACCTAGTCGGTCCGACGACGGGCCATTAGTCTGCGGAGGATTCAATGAACAAGGCGGAACTGATCGACGTTCTGACCGAAAAGTTGGGTACGGACAGGCGCACGGCTACCGCGGCAGTCGAGCATGTTGTCGACACCATCGTGCGTGCAGTGCACAAGGGCCAGAGCGTCACCATCACCGGATTCGGTGTCTTCGAACAGCGCAAGCGTGCCCCCCGTGTCGCCCGGAACCCGCGCACCGGCGAAACCGTCAAGGTGAAAGCCACTTCGGTGCCCGCGTTCCGGCCCGGCGCCCAATTCAAGGCGGTGATCGCGGGTAAGCAGAAGCTGGCCGCGACCGGCCCGGCCGTCAAGCGGGGCGTGAATGCCCCTGTGGCGGCCAAGAAGACGGCGGCCAAGAAGACCACGGCCGCCGCCAAGAAGACCGCCGCCAAGAAGACCACCACGGCCACCAAGGCCCCCGCCAAGAAGACGACGGCGACCAAGGCCCCGGCGAAGTCGACCGCACGGAAGACCACCACGGCCACCAAGACCGCCGCCAAGAAGGCACCCGCGAAGAAGACGACGGCCACCAAGGCTTCGGCGACCAAGGCGTCGGCGACCAAGGCCACCGCGGCCAAGAAGACCACCACCGCCGCCAAGAAGACCACGGCGACGAAGGCCACGGCCGCCAAGAAGACCACGGCCGCGAAGAAGGCGCCCGCGAAGAAGACCGCGGCCAAGAAGACCGCCGCCCGCCGCTGAAGCGGCCCACCCACACCCCGCCGCTGGACCGAGAACGGCCCCGGGAAGTCTCCCGGGGCTGTTTCGGCTTGTGGGGATCGGGTTTTCGATCATGGGGGAATTCCCCTAACGATCCCCTAGCCGAAGGTCACGATTTCACTACGCCGGTCGAGAGCGAGCGGTCCATGTGGTCGGCGTCGACGAGTTGTCCGCCGGCGATCGACAGCACCCAGACGCTGCCCTTGCGATTGCGCGCGGGCGGCAGCTTCAATCCGTCGCGTTCGGCCCACCGGTCGAGCAGGTCGGGAATGACCTTGCCCTGGCTGCACACAACCCGGACGTGCGCAGGCGAGACCAGCTCGGCCAGCCTGGCCAGGCCCGCGTCCGGATCGGCGGCGTAGCCCTCCTCCGACAGCAGCGGTTCGAGCGTGATCGGCACGCCGAGCCGCTCGGCCAGCGGCTCCACGGTCTGCACGCAGCGCAGCGGCGGCGCGGAGAACACCTGGGCGGGTCCGAAGGCGAGCAGATTGTCCGCCAGCGCCCTGGCCTGCTCCTGCCCGGCCCGTTCCAGCGGTCGCTGCTCATCGGGCCCGTCGAAGCGTTCCCGGTGGCCGGCCTTGGCGTGCCGCACCAGCAGCAGGGTGGCGGTGTCGGCGGGCAGGCGGGCGAAGGTGCGTACCACCTGCCGGTCCATCGGATAGGACAACTGGTCCATCACCTTGTCGAGCGGATACCAGCCCAACTCGTCCACTTCGGCGTTGGCGTGGAACTCGCCGTCGGCGACCTCGGCCGCCCAGTAGTCCACGCGCTTGAGTTTGCGGTGCCCGGGGATCGGATAGGTGACGTGACCGAGGTAGCGGCCGAGCCGGCAGTTCAGGCCCGTTTCCTCCCGGACTTCGCGCACCGCGGCGAGCACGGGGGTCTCGCCGGGGTCGAGTTTGCCCTTCGGCAGCGACCAATCCTGATATTTCGGCCGGTGCACCACCGCGATCTCGATCGTGCCCGCCGGGGAGCGCCGCCACACCACCGCACCCGCGGCATGAATATTGGCTGTCACCCGGGGATCCCAGAACGGCCCGCCGTCCATCGTGTATCCCGCGCTCTCGCTCACTGCTGGTCCGGCCTCCGTAGGCGCATCAGGAACTGCTGGTGGTCGCGCACCTGCCCGTCCGCGGTGCCCGCACGGTCCGGGGAAGCCTGCCAACTGCCGTCGGGTTGGAGCACCCAGCAGCGGGTGGTGGGGGCCAGCGCCGAGTCGAAGACCTGGCCGAGTTGCTCGCGCAGCTTCGGGTCCTTCACCTGTGCCATCACCTCGACCCGGCGGTCCAGATTGCGGTGCATCATGTCGGCGCTGCCGATCCAGTACTCGTCCTGCGCCTGGAAGTGCATGATCCGCGAGTGCTCGAGGAACCGGCCCAGGATCGAGCGCACCTCGATGTTCTCGCTCATGCCGGGAACGCCGGGCTTGAGGCCGCAGATGCCGCGCACCACGATCTGCACCGGCACACCGGCCTGGGAGGCACGGTAGAGCGCGTCGATCACCTGCTCGTCCACGATCGCGTTGGCCTTCAACCGGATTCGCGCCGACGCGCCCCGCTGGGCCAGTTCGATCTCGCGCTGGATGCGTTCGATGATGCCCGCCCGTACGCCCTGCGGCGCGACCAGCAGGTTGCGATAGTTCGCCTTGCGCGAGTACCCGGTCAGCGAGTTGAACAGGTCGGTCAGGTCGGCGCCGATTTCCGGTGCGGCGGTGAGCAATCCGACGTCCTCGTAGAGGCGGGCGGTCTTGGGGTTGTAGTTGCCGGTGCCGATGTGGCAGTAGCGGCGGATGGTCGAGCCCTCGCGGCGCACCACCAGGCAGGTCTTGCAGTGCGTCTTCAACCCGATCAGGCCGTAGACCACGTGCACGCCTGCCTGCTCCAGCGTGCGGGCCCACTTGATGTTGGCCTGCTCGTCGAAGCGGGCCTTGATCTCCACCAGCGCGACCACCTGCTTGCCCGCCTCGGCCGCGTCGATGAGCGCGTTGACGATCGGCGAGTCACCCGAGGTGCGGTACAGCGTCTGCTTGATGGCCAACACCTGCGGGTCGGCGGCGGCCTGCTCGATGAAGCGCTGCACGCTGGTGGAGAAGGAGTCGTAGGGGTGGTGCACCAGCACGTCGCCCTCGCGCAGCGCGGCGAACACGTTGCGCGGGGTCTCGCGCTCGCCGAAGGCGGGCGGGGTGGCCGGGACGTAGGGCGCGTCCTTGAGGTTGGGGCGGTCGACGCTGTAGACCTGCCAGAGGCAGGACAGGTCGAGCAGACCGGGCACCTGGATGACGTCACCCGGGTCGACATCGAGTTCGCGCAGCAGCAGATCGAGCATGTGCTCGGTCATGTCGTCGGAGACCTCGAGCCGCACCGGCGAACCGAAGCGGCGCCGGGCCAGTTCGCGTTCCAGCGCCTGCAGCAGATCCTCGTCGCGGTCTTCGTCGACCTCGAAATCGGCGTTGCGGGTGATCCGGAAGGAGTGGTGCTCGACCACTTCCATGCCGGGGAACAGCTGGTCCAGGTGGGCGGCGATGAGCGCTTCCATCGGCAGGAACGCCGCGATCGTCGAGCCGTCGGTGCGGCGCACCCGCACGAAGCGGTCGACGTTGTCGGGGACCTTGACGCGGGCGAAGTGCTCGCCGCCGGTCAGCGAATCCTTCACCGTCACCGCGAGGTTGAGGCTGAGTCCGCTGATGTAGGGGAACGGGTGCGCCGGGTCGACCGCGAGCGGGGTGAGCACCGGAAAGACCTGGTCCTGGAAGTAGGCCGACAGGCGACCGCGTTCGTCGGCGTCGAGGTCGTTCCAGTCGATGATGGCGATGCCCTCGGCGGTGAGCGCGGGCAGGACCGAGTCGAGGAACACCCGCGCGTGCCGGTCGGCGATCTCCTGGGTGCGCGCGGTGATCATGGCCAATTGCTCGCTGGGCGAGCGGCCGTCGGCGGAGCGAACCGACAGGCCGGTTTCTGCACGGCGCTTGAGCCCGGCGACCCGCACCATGTAGAACTCGTCGAGGTTGGACGCGAAGATCGCCAGGAACTTCGCCCGTTCCAACAGGGGGAGCGAGGCGTCCTCGGCGAGCGCGAGAACGCGCGCGTTGAAGTCGAGCCAGCTCAACTCGCGGTTCAGGTAGCGATCTCGTGGCAACCGCTGCGTCGCCTGGTCTGCCTGAGGGGGAGTCGCGGCCGGCGGTGGCGTGGGCAGCTGCTGCTGCTTGACGGTTTCCGTATCGCTCACGCCACCGATCATCCCTTACCGACCACGCGGTGTGCACGTCGACGCCGCCGAACACCTGGCGAATCCCAGGTGCCGCGGCGACCCCCTAGCACACCCGGCGGGCCGGTTCGTGAACACGGCAGGACCAGCCGATGTCGCGCAGGAGTGCGCGTGTCGACGAACCGGCGCCCAACTCCACCGCGCGCTCCAGATCGGCGGCGGTGTCCACGTCGCGGCGCAGCCCCGGCCACTCGCCCGGCAGATCCACCGCGCCCGCGGCGATGTGGCGCCGTGCCGAATCCGGGCCGAACGCCGGGGCCAGCTCGCCGCCGTCGCGCACGAGCAGCGCCGCGGTGCCGGTGCCCGCGTGGTCGGTGACGATCGCGCGTCCGCCGCGCGGCGCCGTCGCCAGCACGTCGGCCAGTTCGTCGGGACGCAGTGCGGGCAGATCGGCCTGGAGCGCCAGCAGGTCGACGCCACCGTGGCGCGCCCGCACCCCGGCCGCCGCGGCGGCCAGCGCGGCGTTGAGGCTGTCGGCGGAATCGGCGGCAGGCTCGGGATGCACGTGCCCGCCGAGCGAGCGAGCCAGGTCGGCGACCGCGGCGTCCGGGGTGACCACGGTGACCGCGGCGATGCCCGGCACGGACGTCGTCGCGGTCATGGTGTCGGCGAGCATGGCCAGCACCAACCGGGCCCGGTGCTCGGGGCGCAACCGGTCGGCGAGACGGCTCTTGGCCTGATCCAGGCGCTTGACCGCGATCAGGGCGTGCACGGCGTGCGGACGCATGCGCCCAATCCTTGCATGGCATATTGGGTTGATGACGAGGGCGGCAGTACTTGGTGCGGGTTCCTGGGGAACCGCGTTCGCGAAGGTGTTGGCCGACGCGGGAACAGAGGTGACGATCTGGGCGCGGCGCCCGGAGATCGCCGAGGCGTTGGCCACCGAACACCGCAATCCCGCCTACCTTCCGGACGTGCAACTACCCGCCGTATCGGCCACGCACGACGCCGAGGCCGCGCTCGACGGCGCGCAACTGGTCGTGCTCGCGGTGCCCTCGCAGTCGCTGCGGGCCAACCTCACCGGATGGCGGCCCGCGCTGCGCGCCGCCATCGACGAGCACGACGCCACACTGCTGAGTCTGGCGAAGGGCATCGAGACCGGCACGCTGCTGCGGATGAGTCAGGTCATCGCGGAGGTGACCGGCGCCGAGGAACGCCGCATCGCGGTGCTCTCCGGTCCGAACCTGGCCAGGGAGATCGCGGCCGGACAGCCCGCCGCGACCGTCATCGCCTGTTCCGACGCCGCCCGGGCGGAGGCCGTGCAACAGGCCAGCTACACCGGCTATTTCCGCCCGTACACCAACACCGACGTGATCGGCTGCGAGATCGGCGGCGCCTGCAAGAACGTGATCGCGCTGGCCTGCGGCATCGCGGCGGGCATGGGTCTGGGTGACAACTCCATCGCCAGCCTCATCACCCGCGGCCTCGCCGAGATCATGCGGCTGGCGGTGACCCTCGGCGCGGAGCCGGTGACGCTGGCCGGGCTGGCCGGGGTCGGCGACCTGGTCGCCACCTGCACTTCGCCGCTGTCGCGCAATCGTTCCTTCGGGCACGTGCTCGGCGCGGGCGGATCGATGGAGGCGGCGCAGCAGGCGACCCATGGACAGGTCGCCGAGGGTGTGAAGTCGTGCACATCGGTGCGGGCGCTGGCCGCCGCGCACGAGGTGGAGATGCCGTTGACCGACGCCGTGCACCGGGTGTGCCACGAGGGCATTTCGGTTCGCGAGGCCGTCGGCAGCCTGCTCGGACGCCGCATCAAGCCGGAGTAGGGACCCCAGAAGTCCGGGCACGGGCAGCGACGGAGAAGCCCGCCGCGCCCGGTACCGTTCGGTGCATGACGAACCGGATCAGGGTGGCTGTGGTGTTCGGTGGGCGGAGCAACGAGCACGCGGTGTCGTGTGTCTCGGCCGGGAGCGTGCTGCGGCACCTCGATCCCACCAGATACGAGGCCGTCCCCATCGGCATCACGCCACAGGGCGGCTGGGTGCTGGCGAGTTCCGACGTCGCCGCGATCGGCCTGAGCCACGAGGCGCTGCCCTCGGTGGACGCCGGCGGCACCGCCCTGACCCTGACCGCCGACCCCACCCGCGGTGGCGAGCTGGTCGCGCTCGACGACGCGGGCGCGGTGCTCGGGACGGTGGACGTGGTGTTCCCGATCCTGCACGGTCCGTTCGGCGAGGACGGCACGCTCCAGGGCATGCTCGAACTCGCCGGGGTGCCCTATGTCGGGCCCGGCGTGTTGGCCAGCGCCGCGGGCATGGACAAGGAGTTCACCAAGAAACTGCTCGCCGCCGAGGGGCTTCCGGTCGGCACCCAGGTGGTGCTGCGGCCCGGCACCGCGACCCTCACCGAGGAACAGCGCGAGCGGCTCGGCCTGCCGGTGTTCGTGAAACCGGCGCGGGCGGGTTCCTCGATCGGCATCACCAAGGTCGACGACTGGGCGGCGCTGGACACCGCGATCGCGGCCGCGCGCGAACACGATCCGAAGGTGATCGTGGAGGCGGGCATCGTCGGCCGCGAGGTGGAATGCGGCGTGCTGGAATTCCCGGACGGCCGGATCTCGGCCAGCGTGCTCGCCGAGATCCGGATGCCCGAGGGCGACGGGCCACAGTTCTACGACTTCGACACCAAGTACCTCGACGACGTGTGCGAATTCGACGTCCCGGCCAAGCTCGACGACGACATCGCCGAGCAGGTCCGCGAACTGGCCGTGCGGGCCTTCCAGGCCCTGGACTGCCAGGGCCTGGCCCGCGTCGACTTCTTCGTCACCGCCGACGGCCCGGTCATCAACGAGATCAACACCATGCCGGGCTTCACCTCGATCTCGATGTACCCGCGCATGTGGGAGGCCACCGGCATCGACTACGGGACACTGGTGTCGACGCTGATCGAGACGGCGCTGGCGCGGGGGACCGGGCTGCGGTAGCGGACGGGTCACACCGCGCGGGCGGCGCGGGCGCACGCGGCGACGGCCGCGCGGGCGGCGTGCAGTGCGCTGTTGATCGAGATCTCGCCGCGCATCCCGGGCGCGGCGACCATGTCGCCGGCCAGGAACACGTCGTCACCGCGGACCACCGCGGGGCGGTCGCGCCAGGTCTGTCCCGGCAGATCCAGCGCGCCGGTGCGGCCCTTCGCCGTCGCGGTGCGGCGGAAGGTGGCCCGATCCCGCCAGCCGGGCACCGCGAGATCGGCGAAGCGGGCCAGCCGATCCTGCGCGGCACGCGGGGATTCCCCGGCCCGCACCGGCATCTGGAGCTGGAACAGCGAGTGGCCCGCCGGGGCGATCGTCGGGTCCTGCATGGTGTAGCTCTCGTGGAAGCCGCCCTCGTCGAGGTCGAACAGGATCGTCCGGTCGCGGCGGTCGGCGGGTACACCGAGGTCGAGCAGCGCGGCGTGGCCGCTGGTCCACGCGAGCGTGTCGTCGCCGAGCAGGCGGCGGGCCGCGTGCAGATCGGTGGCGACCACGACCGGGCCGCCGGACGGCAGGGCGTCCAGGCGCGCGCCCGTCTCCACGACCACGCCGAGTTCGGCTGCGCGCGCTGCCATCCGATCGATCACGCGTTGCCAGCCGCCGCGCACCCAGCGCACGGCGGGCACCTTCGGGCCGAACACCCGGCCCACCAGGTCCCAGACGAACGCGGCCGACAGGCGGCCGGTATCGGCGTCGTAGGTGGCCACCGCGATGGCGTTGGCCATTCTGGTCGCGGTGCGTTCGCCCCAGCGCCCGGCCGCCCAGGACCGGAAATCCTGATCCACCGGGGCGGTGACCGGGCGCAGCTGAGCGCGCAGCACGTCCATGGGGAGCATCGGACGCACCCGGCCGTCGGCACGGAAACCGAAGCGCGCCATGGCCGCCGGGCCGGGCAGGCCGAGTCCGGCGACGAACCCGCGCCGCTTCAACCACGCGTAGTGCGGGCCGTCGGCGTAGAAGACGTGGGCGCCCTCGTGGGCGACGTAGGGCGGGGCGGTGGCGCGGGCGCGGCCGCCCAGGGTGGCGTGCGCCTCGTACAGGCGTACCGGCACGCCGGCCTCCGCGCACGCGATGGCCGCGGTCAGCCCGGCCAGGCCGCCGCCGACGACGGTGATCGTGGTGGTCATGATCGTTCCTCTCCCTCGGGGCCCGCCCAGTCGAGCCGGGCGGCGGTGAGTTCGGCGGTGGCGCGCAGGTAGCTGTCGGCATCGATCGCCGCGGGATGGTCGCCACCGAAGATGTCGCGGATGAGCCAGAAGTGCGAGATCGCGCCGACGACGACGGCCGCGGTGGGTCCCCAGTCCCGGTCGCGGTGCTCGGGTGCGGCCAGCCCGGCCAGTGCCCGCGTGACCACCAACATCACCGTCGCGTACTCCTCGCGCCGGAACACCTCCAGTACGGACGGGTCGATGCTGTTGTCCCGCAGCAGGATTCGCGTCACATCCCGGTCGTGCTCCAGGCGGTCCAGCCCGATCCGGCACAGCACCGCCAGCCGGTCGGCGGTGCTACCACCCGGTGCCGCCGCGGCCAACGTCTCGGCGATGGGATGCTGCGGATCCAGCAGCCGCGTCCATTCGGCGCCGCGCTCGGTCAGCCGGTGCGCCACCGCCGCGGTGAGCAGCGCGTCCTTGGACCGGAAGTGCCGGTACAGCGCGCCCGAGCCGCCGGAGAGTCCGGCCTCCTGTTCGATCTGGGCCACCGATGTCGCGGCGAAGCCGCGCTCGCCGAACAGGCGCAGGGCGGCCGAGATGATGCGTTCGCGGGTGGACGGGGCCACATCGCCTCCTTGTAAGTAACCACTTACTTACAGTGAAGCGGCACCGGCGTGCGCTGGCAAGAGGGGTGTGGGAATCGCCACGGGGACAGCCGTCCCCCCAATGGTCAGTTGGGGAGCGGGCCGGGGTCGATCTCGCGGGCGGGAAGGGTGGCGGTGATGGTGTCGGAGACGGTTTGCAGGGGGGTGGGGCCGGAACTGTCGGGAACCGTCAGGGCGATGTAGGTCTCGCGGTCCACGGCGAACCAGGTGCTGGTCGCCGCGGCGTCGTCGCGGATCTGGAACCACTGCACGCCGTTGACGATCTGCAACGACGAGGCGCGGTTGAACTCGAGTGGGCGGTCCAGGCCGCAGCGCAGCACGACGGGCTCGCCCTCGCCCTCCGGCTGCCAGGCGCGCGTGGCGGGCGGCGCGGGCTCGATCAGGGTGGCCTTGGTGTAGTCGCCGAGGTCGGCGGGCAGCGCGGGCAGCAGCGCCTGGCATGCCGGACCGTCCGCGGCGGGGGCCGGGACCGGGCCCAGCGCGAGCGGCTCGCGTTCGGTGGGCAGGTTGCGCGCCATCACCGCCGCGACCAGCACACCGACGACGAGGATGACCGGCAGCGCGACGGCGGTCGCGATCAGGGCGGGGGAGTAGGCCCGTTCGGCGGGCTCCGGGTCGACGGACTCCTGCTCGGCCTCGTCGGCGGGCTCGGGGTTCCCGGCGGGCGGTTTGTCGAGGGACGGGCGGTCGGTCTCGGTTCCGGCCCGGTCGCCGTCGGGGCGCTGGGCGCCGTCCGCTGCCTCGCGGCCGCCGTCCTCGCGTTCGGCGCCGTCGTCCGGCGAATCCGCCGCCATGCCCCGGGTCCTTTCCTCGTCCGCCTCGATGGTCTCGGTCGGGATCAGGGTACCGTCGAGCGGATTTCTGCCTGCACGACCGTCGCGGAAGGAGGACCGATGATCGGCGAGGACGGGACGCCGCCGACGGTGCGCGAGCTCGGGGAGTTCGCGCTCATCGAGCGGATCAACGCCGGTCGTCGGCAGGGCCCGGAGGTGCTGCTCGGCCCGGGGGACGACGCGGCGGTGGTGGCGGCGCCGGACGGGCGGTTCGCGGTGAGCACCGACATGCTCGTCGAGGGCAGGCATTTCCGGCTGGACTGGTCGACACCGCACGACGTCGGCCGCAAGGCCATCGCCCAGAACGCCGCCGACGTGTTCGCGATGGGCGCGCGGCCGACCGCCTTCGTGGTCGCCCTCGGCTGTCCCGCCGACACCCCGGTCGAGGTGATCGACGGACTCGCGGCGGGCATGTGGGCCGAGGCGGAGCGGGTGGGCGCGTCCGTCGCGGGCGGTGACCTCGTGCGCAGCCGCGAGGTGGTCGTCTCGATCACGGCCTTCGGCGACCTGGGCGGACTACCGCCGATCACCCGGGCCGGTGCGCGGCCGGGCCACGTGGTCGCGGTCGCGGGCCGGCTCGGCTGGTCGGCGGCCGGCTTGGCGGTGCTGACCACCGGTGCGGCGCCGGACGGTCCGCGGGCCGAAGCGGTGGCGCTGCACCGGGTTCCGCACCCGCCGTACGAGGCGGCGCCGGTGGGTGGCGGCCCGCGCCCGCACGCGTTGACCGACGTCTCCGACGGCCTGCTGGCCGACCTCGGCCACATCGCCGACGCCTCCGGGGTGGCGATCGACCTGTCCGCGTCCGCGTTGCGCGACGACGCACTGACCGCACTCGCCGCCACGATGAATGTCGATGCGCGGCAATGGGTTCTGGGTGGCGGCGAGGATCACGCCTTCGTCGGCGCCTGGGCGCGGGAGGCGCCGCTGCCGCCGGGCTGGCGGGCGATCGGGACGGTCCGCGCGGGGTCGGGGGTCACCGTGGACGGGATGAGCTGGGACGGCGCCGTGGGCTGGGAATCGTTCCGTGGGGCGGAGGCTGCGCCGGGAAACGAACCGCGATAGGTTGTGCGGTCATGGGCGCGAAACCACTGTCGGAAATCATGGATCCGGGCTGGGCGCAGGCGCTGGAGCCGGTGGCCGACCGCATCAGGGCGATGGGTGATTTCCTGCGGGCCGAGAACGCGGCCGGACGCGGCTACCTGCCCGCGGGCGAGAATGTGCTGCGCGCGTTCCAGCGGCCGTTCCGCGACGTGCGGGTGCTGATCGTCGGCCAGGACCCCTACCCGACGCCGGGGCACCCGATGGGCCTGAGTTTCTCGGTGGCGCCGGATGTTTCGCCGATTCCACGCAGCCTGGCCAACATCTTCGCCGAACTGCACAAGGACCTCGGCCACCCGACACCCTCCTGCGGCGACCTCACCCCGTGGTCGGATCAGGGTGTGCTGCTGCTGAACCGGGTGCTCACGGTCTCGCCCGGCCAGCCGGCCTCCCATCGCGGCAAGGGGTGGGAGGCGGTGACCGAGCAGGCCATCCGCGCGCTGGTCGCCCGGGACGAACCCCTGGTCGCGATCCTCTGGGGCCGCGACGCCGCCACCCTGAAGCCGCTGCTCACCGAGGCCGAGGTGCCCTACATCGAATCGGCCCATCCCTCCCCGCTGTCGGCGTCGCGGGGATTCTTCGGCTCCCGGCCGTTCTCGCGGGCCAACGAACTGCTCGACGAACTCGGCGCCGAGCCGGTCGACTGGCGCCTGCCCTGACCATCCCACCGTGTCCCGGGCGCTCCGGGGCCTGTTCCATCGCACGACACATCGATTGAGGAGCACCACCATGCAGCACACCACCGTTCGCGCCGGTCTGCGCGGTACCACCGCGACCCTGGCGTTGGCCGCCGCCCTGGCCGGGGGCGCGTCCGTCGCGAACGCCGAGCCGTTGCGGCTCGAGCCCGCCGCGCCGAGCGCGGTCGAGACCGCGCCGGTGGCCGAGGAGTTCACCTCGTCCGGCTCGTCCACCATCTCCGCCTCGGTCAACGCGAAGATCGCCTGCACCTTCCAGCGCACTTTCAGCGCGATGCCGCTGGACTGCTGACCTGTCGCGACGCCGGGCCGGCGGACAGCCGCCCGGCCCGGCGCGCAGGGGGGACTGTGAGGAAGCACTCATCTGTGCGATCCTCGGATCGTGAGTAATGCGAACTACCTTCTCGAGCCGCAGACGCTGCGGCTGCGCGGCTCGGGCGGGCTCGAGCTGGCCGCCGACCTGTTCGGCCCCGAGGACGGGCCGCTGGTGATCTTCCTGCACGGCGGCGGCCAGACCCGGCACTCCTGGAAACGCACCGGCGCCGCGCTGGCCGCGGGCGGACTGCGGGTGGTCACGCTGGACGCGCGTGGCCACGGCGACAGCCAGTGGGCCCCCGACCGCGACTACAGCCGCGCGGTGATGGTGGCGGATCTGCTCGCGGTGCTCGACCAACTCGGCGCGACCCCCGAGCGGGGTGCCGTGGTGGTTGGCGCCAGCATGGGTGGCATCACCGGACTGCTGGCCACCGCGCAGCCGGGCGGTGCCGCGATTCGCGCGCTGGTCCTGGTCGACATCGTCACCCGGCCCCAGCCCGAGGGCGTCGAGCGGGTGATGACCTTCCTGGGCAAGCACCGCGACGGCTTCGACACCGTCGAGCAGGCCGCCGACGCGGTCGCGGCCTATCTGCCGCACCGCCCCCGGCCGAAGAACCACGACGGCCTGCTGCGCAACCTGCGCCACCGCGACGGCCGCTGGTACTGGCACTGGGATCCGGACATGATCGACGGCCGGACCGCCGACGCCGACACCGACAGCATGGCCGCGCTGCTCGAGCCCGCCGCCCGCGCGCTCACCATCCCGGTACTGCTGGTGCGCGGCCGGATGTCGGATGTGGTGAGCGAGGAGGCGGTCGCCGAATTCCTGGAGCAGGTGCCGCACGCGCAGGTGGTGGAGATCGGCAACGCCGCGCACACCGCGGCGAGCGACGACAACGACGCCTTCACCGACGCCGTCGCGGAGTTCGTGCTCGCCGCGGCGCGCTGATCCGCGGCGGTCAGAACCGGGGCGGGCGCTTCTGCACGAACGCGTCCACACCCTCCCGGCCCGCCGGGCTGTTCGCGGCCGCGGCGATGCCGTCCCGCTCGCGGTCGAGCTGGTCGCTCAGCGACGAGGTCAGCGAGGCCCGCAGCAGTTCCTTCATGCCCGCGTAGGTGGTGCGCGGTCCGCGTGCCAGCGTCACCGCCAACTCCCGCGCCGCCTCACGGACCGCGTCGTCGGCGACGAGCCGGCTGAGGATGCCCAGGCGCACGGCCTCCTCGGCGTCGAGCACCGCGTCGGTGAGCAGGATCTCCCGGGCCCGGCCCATGCCGACCACCCGGGGCAGGGTCCACGACATGCCGCCGTCCGGGCTGAGCCCGATGCCCGGATACGCCGGGCGCAGCTTGGTCGACGGGCCGCCGAGGGCGATGTCGGCGGCGAGCACGAGGCTCATGCCCGCACCGGCGGCCCAACCCTGGACCCCGGCGACCACGGGGACGGTGGTCGCGTCGAGTGCGCGCACGAACTCGTGCAGGTCGGTCGCCAGCCCGTGGATGTGCGCGCCGCGATCCTCGGCGGCGGCGAAACCGCGCACGTTGCCGCCCGCGCAGAAGTTCGCGCCCGTACCGGTGAGCAGGACCGCACCCACCTCCGCGCCGCGCTCGCGCAAGGCCGTGGTGCCTGCGGCGATGCCGGCGAAATCCAGTGCGGTGCCGTTGGCGGCGGTGGCGATGGTGATCTGCAGGACGCCGTCGGCGGTGGTGATGTACTCGGTCTGCTCGGTGGAGGTCATGCTCGGCACCTTAGCGGCGGGCCGGACCATGCGGACCTGGGGTAGGGCCGTGAACGCCTCCGGCCCGCGTTCGCCGGAGGCGGTGAAGCCGTGCCTGCGGTAGAAGGCGCGGGCCCGGGGATTGTCTTCGAAGACCCACAGACTCGTGGCGACGCCGGGGTCGAGGACCGCGTCGAGCAGGTCGTCGGCCACCCCGGTGCCGTACCACCCGGCACGGACGTAGAGGGCGCGCAGCTCGCCGTGGGCGGCGGTGGCGAAACCGATCACGTCGTCGCCGACGAGCGCGACGCGGGTGCGACCGGAACGGTCGTCGCGGAGGTCGCGGGTCACCGCGGCGGCCCGGCGGTCGACGTCGAACGCGTCGAGGATCGGCGCGGGGACCAGGCCGCGGTAGGCCTCACGCCAGGAGGCGATGTGGCAGGCGGCGATGCCGCGGGCGTGCGCGGTGGTGGCGGGCAGGATGCGCCACGGCCGGTTCGTGGTCCTCATCGGAGACCGGTGGGACGACAACGCCCCGGCTCACCCGAAGGGGTGCCGGGGCGTGTGCGGAACAGCGTGAATCAGCCGCGGAGCGAATCAGCCGCGGACGACCTTGCCCGCCTTCAGGCAGGAGGTGCACACGTTCATGCGGCGGGTGTTGCCCGGGGCGACCTGGGCACGCACGGTCTGGATGTTCGGGTTCCAACGACGGTTGGTGCGCCGGTGCGAGTGCGAGACCGACTTCCCGAAGCCGGGGCCCTTGGCGCAGACGTCGCAGACGGCAGCCATAGTCGCGAACTCCTTCATGTCAGGTGGGGACCGCCGCCCGGAACGAGCGGCATGTCCGGAAACAATGTCGTGATGTGCCCCTGCCGGCTGACACCGGCGTGCGCCAACCTCGGCGGGCGGCGCGCGGCAACCCTGCAAGAGTAACCGCCCGACCCCCGATCGGCCAAACCGGGGGCCGCGGGGCAGCCGCCGACGCCGAGGTCACGTGCCCCGGCGGCGGTCGTCGCCGCTGTGCGGCCGGTGTCGGCGCGGGCCGCTAACCTGGCGGGCGGCGGTGGACAGCGGTGCGAGGGAGTGAGGTGACAGTGCCCGGGGAGCGGGAAACGATCGACAGCGCTGCGCTGATGCTCTGGGGGCGGCTCTGCCTCGAGGGGCTGGCCGAGCGCCGCGAGGAGATCAACTCGCTCAACGTGTTCCCCATCCCCGACGCGGACACCGGCACCAACCTGCTGGCCACCATGCGGGCCGCGGTCGCGGCGGCCGAAGACCGGGTCGGCGCCTCCCACGGCACCGCGCACGAGGTCGCGACCGCCATGGCGCGCGGCGCGACCGCGGGCGCGCGCGGCAATTCCGGGATCATCCTGTCGCAGCTGCTGCGCGGCATCGCCGAGGCGAGCGAACCCGGCCCGCTGACGGCGGCGACCCTGCCGCGGGCCTTGCGGCGGGCGGCCGAACTCGTGCGGGCCGCGCTGAGCGCACCGGTGGAGGGCACCATCCTCACCGTGCTCGAGTGCGCGGCCGACAGCGCGTCGGCCTGCCGCGAGCCGTCGTTGGCCGAGGTCGCCGTGGCCGCGGCCGACGGTGCCGCCAAGGCGCTCGGCGACACCCCCTCGCAGTTGCCGGTGCTGCGCGCGAACGGCGTCGTCGACGCGGGCGCGCGCGGACTGGTGGTGCTGCTCGACGCGCTGGTCGCGGTGACCCGCGGGCACCGTCCGGCCCGGCCGGAGTACCGGCGGCCCGCGGCTG
The DNA here is from genome assembly GCF_001182745.1 of Nocardia farcinica. Lineage (NCBI taxonomy): Bacteria > Bacillati > Actinomycetota > Actinomycetes > Mycobacteriales > Nocardiaceae > Nocardia > Nocardia farcinica. The sequence continues at coordinate 2,391,138 of NZ_LN868939.1, forward strand.
TCCCCGGCGCGCGGCCCGCCGCTCCCGGCCACGCGGTGGCGCGGACACCGGCCGCGTCCGCGTCCGCGTCGGAGGGCCCGCCGACGCCGGGGTTCGAGGTGATGTACCTCGTCTCCGACTCCGACGACGCGCGGATCGAGCGACTCCGCGGCGCCTTGACCGTGCTGGGCGACTCGGTGGTGGTGGTGGGCGACGGCGCGGGCACCTGGTCGGTGCACGTGCACTGCGCGGATGCCGGGGCGGCGGTGGAGGCCGGCCTGGCCGCGGGGACGCCGCGCGGCATCAGGATCGAGAGCTTCGATATCGACGGCGTCGGCCCGGACGGCGGGCACGCCGACGACGAGCCCGAGGACGGTCCGGCCGACCGCGGGGTGCTCGCGGTGGCGACCGGCGCCGACGCGGCGGCGCTGTTCGAGGCGGCGGGCGCGGTGGTGCTCGACGACCATCCGGTCACCTCGGCCGGTCTGCTCTCGGCGATCCGGCAGATGCCGCACCGCGAGGTGCTGGTGCTGCCCAACGGCGCGCTCCCCGCGCACGAGCTGGTGGCCGTCGGTGTGGCCGCGCGTGGTGAGCATCGCGACGTGCTGCTGCTGCCGAGCGGGTCGATGGTGCAGGGACTGGCCGCGCTGGCGGTCCACGACCGCGCCCGCATCGCCGTCGACGACGCCTTCGCCATGTCCGAGGCCGCCGCCGCCACCCGCTGGGGTTCGCTGCGCCGCGCCGAGCAGCGCGCGCTCACCATGGTCGGCACGTGCGCCCCGGGCGAGGGTCTCGGCCTGGTGGGACACGACGTCGTCGTCATCGACCGGGACGTGCCCGGTGCCGGGCGCACGCTGCTGGACCGGATGCTCGGTCTCGGCGGCGAGCTCGTGACGCTGCTGCTGGGCGCCGACGCCGATCCCGGGCTGGCCGAGGAGCTGTGCGCGCACATCGAGGCGGGATTCCCCGGCGTCGAGGTGGCGGTGTACCCGGGCGGACAGCGGGGGGATCTGGTGCAGATCGGGGTGGAATGAACGGTGTGGAATGAGGGCTGACACATGGCGACACTGAGCGACCGGCTCGACCACATCCTCGGCGCGAAGGCGGCCGACTCGCTGGCCGACGCCTTCGACATGCACACCGTCGAGGATCTGCTGCGGCACTACCCGCTCCGGTACGCGACCCAGGGCCAGCCGCTCACCGAGGAGGCGCCCGAGGACGGCTCGCACATCACCGTGATCGGCCGGATCGCCAAGACCGAGCTGCGCCCGATGCGCAACCGCCGCGGCTCGCTGCTGAAGGTGCAGCTCGACACCGGCTCGGGCCGCCCGGTCGATGTCACCTTCTTCAACGGCGACAAGGTCAAGTACGTCGTGAAACAGGGCCTGCGGGCGATGATGTCGGGCAATGTCAGCTATTGGCGGCCGGGCAGCTGGAGCCTGAGCCACCCCGGTTACCTGATCCTGCCCGAGACCGAGGACGAGTCGGTCGGCACGATGACCAGGGTGCGCGGCGGCGGTGATCTGCGCGGATTGGCCGAGAGCGCGAAAGGCGCTGCCGGAGTGGACGTCTCGTTCATGTCGCGGGAGTTCATCCCGGTCTATCCGGCGACGGCGAAGGTGCAGAGCTGGGATCTGCTGGCCTGCGTGCGCCAGGTGCTCGAACAACTCGATCCGATCGACGACCCGCTGCCGCAGGACATCCGCGAGGAGCGCGGGCTGCTGCCGGTCTCGGATGCGCTGCGGCTGATCCACCTGCCCGAGCACCGCGCCGACATCGATCGCGCCCGGGACCGGCTGCGCTTCGACGAGGCGCTGGCCCTGCAGCTGGTGCTGGCCGAACGCAGGCACGAGGTGTCCGGGCGCACCGCGCGCCCGTGCCCGCCGCGGCCCGACGGCATCGCGGCAGCCTTCGCCGAGCGGTTGCCGTTCGAGTTGACCGCGGGGCAGCAGAAGGTGATCGGGGAGATCTCCGCCGACCTCGCCCGCACCCATCCCATGCACCGGCTGTTGCAGGGCGAGGTGGGGTCGGGCAAGACCATCGTCGCGCTGCACGCCATGTTGCAGGTGGTGGACGCGGGGCAGCAGTGCGCGCTGCTCGCCCCCACCGAAGTCCTCGCCGCCCAGCACTACCGCTCGCTCACCGCGATGCTGGGCGAGCTGGGGACCGCCGGTGAACTCGGCGCGGCCGAGCACGCCACCCGGGTCGTGCTGGTGACCGGGTCGATGTCGGCGAGTGCGAAGAAGGCGGCGCTGCTGGCGGCGGTCACCGGCGAGGCCGGGATCGTGATCGGCACCCACGCGCTGATCCAGGACAACGTCGAGTTCTTCGACCTGGGCATGGTGATCGTCGACGAACAGCACCGTTTCGGCGTGGAACAGCGCGACGCCCTGCGCGCCAAGGCCAAGGCCGGGGCAAGTCCGCACCTGCTGGTGATGACCGCGACCCCGATCCCGCGCACGATCGCCATGACCACCCTCGGCGACCTGGAGACCTCCACGCTCACCGAACTGCCGCGCGGCCGTTCGCCGATCACGTCCAAGGTGGTGCCGCGCAAACTGCATCCGAACTGGGTGGACCGCGCGTGGGAGCGCATCCTGGAAGAGGTCGGGCAGGGCCGCCAGGCGTATGTGGTGTGCTCGCGCATCGGCGACGACGAGGAGGGTGGCAGGACCGCCAAGGGGCGCAAGGCCGCCGAGGAGAAGGAGCCGCCGCCGACGCAGGCGGTGCTCGACGTGTTCGAGATGCTGCGGCACGGGCCGCTGGCCTCGGTGCGGGTCGGCCTGTTGCACGGCAGGCTGCCCGCCGACGAGAAGGACGAGGTGATGCGCGCCTTCCACGAGGGCGCGGTGGACGTGCTGGTCTGCACCACCGTCGTCGAGGTCGGCGTGGACGTGCCGAACGCGACGGTGATGGTGATCGTCGACGCCGACCGGTTCGGCGTGAGCCAGCTGCACCAGCTGCGCGGGCGCGTCGGCCGCGGCGCGCATCCGGGCCTGTGCCTGCTGGTGACCGACGCGGCGCCGGGCGGGTCGGCGATGACGCGGCTGGAGGCGGTCGCGGCAACCAACGACGGGTTCGAGCTCGCCGTGCTCGACCTGCGCCAGCGGCGCGAGGGCGATGTGCTCGGCTCGGCCCAGTCCGGCACCGCCCGCTCCCTGCGGCTGCTGTCGCTGCTGGACGATCTCGAAGTGATCACCACGGCGCAGGACTTGGCGCGCCGGCTGGTCGAGGCGGACCCGGGCCTGCGCGAGCACCCGGGCCTGGCCGCGATGATGCACGCCGCCGTGGACGCCGAACGGCTGGAATACCTCGCCAAGTCCTGAGCCGCCCGCGGCCGGTCGCCGGCTAGCGCGGCAGGCGTGGGTAGGGCAGGTCGGTGCTGGTGTGCTCGCTCACCGTGAGCGGGCTGCCGATCTGTGGAAAGGCGCGTTGCGGGCAGGCCGGGCGCTCGCAGACCTTGCAGCCCGCGCCGATCGGCACCGCGGCGGCGGGATCGTCCACCGGCAGTCCCGCCGAATACACCAGCCGGTCGGCGTATTCGATGTCGCAGCCGAGGCCGATGGCGAATTCCCTGGTGGCGCCGCCGAATCCGCGCGGCGCGGGGGCGGTGGTGCGGGCGATCCAGAGGTAGCGCCGCCCGTCGGGCATCGCGGCCACCTGGGTCAGGATGCGGCCGGGCTGGGCGAAGGCCTCGTGCACCACCCACAGTGGGCAGCTGCCACCGACCCGGGAGAAGTGGAAGGCGGTGGCGGACTGGCGCTTGGAGATGTTGCCCGCCCGATCGGTGCGCACCAGGAAGAACGGCACGCCGCGTTGCCCTTGCCGCTGCAGAGTGCTCAGCCGGTGGCAGACCGTCTCGAAGCCGACCTCGAACCGCAGGCTCAGCAGGTCGATGTCGTAGCGCAGTTCCTCGGCCGAGCGCAGGAACCGGCCGTAGGGCAGGATCAGCGCCGCGGCGAAGTAGTTGCCGAGGCCGACCCGGGCCAGCGCGCGGGATTCGCCGGTGAGCGACGGTGTTTCGGCGAGCACGGCGTCGAGCTGATCGCCGTGCAGGAGGAAGCCCAGCGTCGCCGCGATCTGGAAGGCCCGCTGGCCGGGCCGCAGCCGCCTGGCCAGCGTCAGCGTGCGGCTCTCGGGGTCGTAGTGGCGCTTGGGGATGGCGGGGTCGGCGCCGTCGCCGCGTACCAGCACCGTCACGCCCGCGCGTTCCTCGGCGACCCGCGCCAGCTGGCGATCCAGCGAGCCGATCGTCAGCCCGCACTCCTCGAACATCTGCTCGGCGGCGTGATCGAGCTGGGGGATGTGGTTGTGGTGGTCGTAGAAGAAGTCCCGTACGTCCTCGTAGGGCATCGGCACCCCCGGCGCGCCCGCGGGGGTGGCGACCCGCGCCGAGAGCAGATCCAGCTGGTCGGTGGCCGCGCGCAGCCGCCGGTGCATGGCCACCAGGATGCGGGCCACTTCCGGCTGCCGGGTGGCCAGCTCCTCGACCTCGGTGAGCGGGGCGCTGTCCCCGCCTGCGGCGTCGACCAGTACGTCGTGCAGATCGGAGACCAGCCGCGCGTCGGAGTCGGCGGCGAAGAACTGCACGTCCAGATCGAACGTGGAATTGAGCTTGAGCAACACCGGGATGGTGAGCGGTCGCTGGTCGCGCTCGAGCTGATTGAGGTAGCTGGGCGAGAGATCGAGGGATTTGGCCAGCGCGGCCTGGGTCATCCGCCGTTCCTCGCGCAAGCGCCGCAACCGGGCACCCGCGTACATCTTGCGCACGGGCGCAAATCCTAGACCCTTCGCGCTTCGCAGACCTCGCCGTCGCGCGGCTTGTCGGCGCCGGAATCCCACTGCGGCAACGCATTCTGACGTCGGGCGCGGCTGTGTAGCGTGCGAAGGCCCCGGCGGGCCGCAGCGCGCGTTCCGCCGAACCCGCGTGAGACCAAGCGGTTGTTTGCTTCAATCGGAAGCCGTCCCCGCCGCCGACGAGAAGAGTGCCCCATGACCGACCCCGACGCCGTCGTCCGCGCCCTGTGCCAGGCCTGGTCGACCCCCGACCCCGACGCGATCGCGGCCTACTTCGCCGAGGACGCCGTGTACCACAACATCCCGATGGAGCCGGTCGTCGGCCGCACCGCCATCCGGGAGTTCGTCGCGGGATTCCTGACCACCTTCGAGGCCATCGATTTCGAGATCCACCACCAGGTGGCCGCCGACGGCGTGGTGATGAACGAGCGCACCGACACCATGCGCGGCAAGGACGGCCGAGCCACGCCGCTGCCGGTCATGGGTGTGTTCGAGGTGCGCGACGGCCTGATCACGGCCTGGCGCGACTACTTCGACATGGCGGCCGTGACCGCCGCGTTCGCGCCACCGGAGTGAGCCGCCGGGCGCCACGGGCGTGTGACGGGCGGATGAACGAAACTTCGCAACCTTGCCAGCCAAAGTTGTGAAGAAGATGCCGAAGCGGGACTTCGGTGTCCGCGGCCGGTAGGTGGCCGGGTACCTTTGTCCAATGTTCTCGAAAGTCTTGGTCGCCAATCGGGGCGAGATCGCCATCCGCGCGTTCCGCGCTGCCTACGAACTCGGCATCGGGACGGTCGCCGTGTTCCCCTACGAGGATCGCAACTCCGTCCACCGGTTGAAGGCGGCCGAGTCGTACCAGATCGGGGAGCAGGGCCATCCGGTTCGCGCCTACCTGTCGATCGACGCCATCATCGACGCGGCCAAGACCGCGGGAGCCGACGCCGTCTACCCCGGCTACGGCTTCCTGTCGGAGAACCCCGACCTCGCCGCCGCCTGCGCGCGCGAGGGCATCACCTTCATCGGCCCCTCGGCGGAGGTGCTGGAACTGGCGGGCAACAAGGCCCGCGCCATCGAGGCGGCCAAGGCCGCCGGGCTGCCGGTGCTGCGCTCGAGCGAACCGTCGGCCGACGTCGACCAGCTGCTGGCGGCGTCCCGCGAGCTGGAGTACCCGATCTTCGTGAAGGCGGTCGCGGGCGGCGGCGGACGCGGCATGCGCCGGGTCGCCGCGCCCGAACAGTTGCGCGAAGCGATCGAGGCGGCCTCGCGCGAAGCCGAATCGGCCTTCGGCGACCCGACGGTGTTCCTCGAGCAGGCCGTGGTCAACCCGCGCCACATCGAGGTGCAGATCCTGGCCGACCAGCACGGCAACGTGATGCACCTGTTCGAGCGCGACTGTTCTGTGCAGCGGCGCCACCAGAAGGTGATCGAGCTGGCGCCCGCGCCGAACCTGGATCCCGCGCTGCGCGAGCGCATCTGCGCCGACGCGGTGGCCTTCGCCCGCCAGATCGGCTACAGCAACGCAGGCACCGTGGAATTCCTGCTCGATGAGCGCGGCAACCACGTCTTCATCGAGATGAACCCGCGCATCCAGGTCGAGCACACCGTGACCGAGGAGATCACCGATGTCGACCTGGTGCAGTCGCAGCTGCGCATCGCCGCCGGGGAGAGCCTGGCCGACCTCGGCCTGAGCCAGGACGCGGTGGCCATCCGCGGCGCGGCGCTGCAATGCCGCATCACCACCGAGGATCCGGCCAACGGCTTCCGCCCCGACACCGGCCGCATCACCGCCTACCGCACCCCCGGCGGCGCGGGCATCCGCCTCGACGGCGGCGCCAACCTCGGCGCGGAGATCGGCGCCTACTTCGACTCCATGCTGGTCAAGCTCACCTGCCGCGGCCGCGACCTGCCCGCCGCCGCCGCGCGGGCCCGGCGCGCGCTGGCCGAGTTCCGCATCCGCGGCGTCACCACCAACATCCCGTTCCTGCAGGCCGTGCTCGACGACCCCGACTTCAAGGCGGGCCGGGTCACCACCTCGTTCATCGACGAGCGGCCGCAGCTGCTGACGCTGCGTCAGAGCGCCGACCGCGGCACCAAGATCCTCGAATACCTGGCCGACGTCACGGTCAACAAGCCGCACGGCGAGCGCCCGACCGCGGTCTACCCGCACGACAAGCTGCCCGCCATCGACCTGAGCGCGCCGCCGCCGGACGGCTCGCGGCAGCGGCTGCTGCGCCTCGGCCCGGAGGGCTTCGCCCGCGAGCTGCGCGCGCAGAAGGCCGTCGGCGTCACCGACACCACCTTCCGCGACGCGCATCAGTCGCTGCTCGCGACGCGGGTGCGGACCAGCGGCCTGCTCCAGGTCGCCGGCCACGTGGCACGGATGACGCCGGAACTGCTCTCGATCGAGGCGTGGGGCGGGGCCACCTACGACGTGGCGCTGCGCTTCCTCTACGAGGATCCGTGGGAGCGGCTGGCCGCGTTGCGCGAGGCGATCCCCAACATCTGCCTGCAGATGCTGTTGCGCGGGCGCAACACCGTCGGCTACACGCCGTATCCGGAACAGGTGACCAAGGCGTTCGTGCGGGAGGCCACCGACACCGGCATCGATATCTTCCGCATCTTCGACGCGCTCAACAACGTCGACCAGATGCGCCCCGCCATCGACGCCGTGCGCGAAACCGGCCGCGCCGTCGCGGAAGTGGCGATCAGCTACACCGGTGACCTGTCGGACCCGAACGAGAACCTCTACACCCTCGACTACTACCTCAAGCTGGCCGAGCAGATCGTCGACGCGGGCGCGCACGTGCTCGCGATCAAGGACATGGCCGGGCTGCTGCGCGCGCCGGCGGCGGCCACCCTGGTCACCGCGCTGCGCAGCAACTTCGACCTGCCCGTGCACGTGCACACCCACGACACCCCGGGCGGTCAGCTCGCCACCTACCTGTCGGCGTGGCAGGCCGGCGCCGACGCCGTCGACGGCGCGAGCGCGCCGATGGCGGGCACCACCAGCCAGCCGCCGCTGTCGGCGATCGTGGCCGCCGCGGCCAACAGCGAGTACGACACCGGCCTGAACCTGCAGAACGTCTGCGACCTGGAGCCGTACTGGGAGGCGCTGCGCAAGGTGTACGCGCCCTTCGAGTCCGGACTGCCCTCGCCCACCGGTCGCGTCTACACCCACGAGATCCCCGGCGGTCAGCTGTCGAACCTGCGCCAGCAGGCCATCGCGCTCGGCCTGGGCGACCGCTTCGAGGAGATCGAGGCCAAGTACGCCGCCGCGGATCGGCTGTTGGGCCGCCTGATCAAGGTGACCCCGTCGTCGAAGGTGGTCGGCGATCTGGCGCTCGCGCTGGTCGGCTCCGGCGTGGACATCGACGATTTCGCCGCCGACCCGGGCCGCTACGACATCCCGGACTCGGTGATCGGCTTCCTGCGCGGCGAACTCGGCACTCCCGCGGGCGGCTGGCCCGAGCCGTTCCGCAGCAAGGCGCTGGCCGGGCGCGGACCCGCCAAGCCCGAGACCCCGCTCGATCCGGCCGACGAGGCCGCCCTGGCGGGTGACTCCGCCGAGCGCAGGGCGACGCTCAACCGGTTGCTGTTCCCCGGACCCACCGCCGAATTCCTCGCCCACCGCGAGAAGTACGGCGACACCTCCGGGCTCTCGGCCAACCAGTTCTTCTACGGCCTGCGTCACGGCGAGGAACACCGGGTGCAGCTGGAGAAGGGCGTCACCCTGCTCATCGGGCTGGAGGCCATCTCCGAGCCGGACGAGCGCGGTATGCGCACCGTCATGTGCATCCTCAACGGCCAGCTGCGCCCGGTCGCGGTGCGCGACCGCTCGGTGGCCGGTGAGGTGCCGGTCGCGGAGAAGGCGGACAAGACCAACGCCGGTCACGTGGCCGCGCCGTTCGCCGGTGTGGTGACCCTGGCCGTCGGCGAGGGCGACACCGTCGCGGCGGGCGACACCATCGGCACCATCGAGGCGATGAAGATGGAGGCCGCCATCACCGCGCCCCGCGCGGGCACCGTCGCCCGGGTCGCCATCGGCAAGGTGCAGCAGGTCGAGGGCGGTGACCTGCTGGTGGAACTGCGGCTGCGCGAGTCCGCGGACTGATGCCGCGCATCGTCGCGGGCACCGCGGGCGGGCGCAGGCTGCGCGTCCCGCCCGCGGGCACCCGGCCCACCTCCGACCGGGTGCGCGAGGCGCTGTTCAGCGCGCTCGCCGCCCGGATGGATTTCGCCGGCGCGCGGGTGCTGGACCTGTACGCGGGTTCCGGGGCGCTGGCGCTGGAGGCGCTCTCGCGTGGCGCGGCCCGTGCCCTGCTGGTCGAATCCGACCGGCGAGCGGCGCAGGTGGTGCGGGCCAACATCGCCGAACTCGGGCTGTCCGGCGCCGAACTGCGCGTCGGGTCGGTGGGCGCGGTGCTCGAGCAGGGCGGCGCGGGGGAGTTCGACCTGGTCTTCGCCGATCCGCCCTACGAGCTCGGCACCGCGGCGGTGGCGGCGGACGTGGCGCTGCTCGCCGCCCGCGGCTGGCTCGCCGACGGCGCCCTGGTGGTGGTCGAGCGCTCGGCGCGCAGCGCGGAAATCGACTGGCCCGCAGCGTTTCTGCCCGGCGCAGCGCGACGGTACGGCGAGACGCGGCTGGAACTGGCCGAGTACGCGCCCGGAGCGGACTGAGCGGCGCGGCGGGGCGGGCGCGGGCCTGATAGCGTCGGCCCATGGCTGGAGCACTGTGCCCCGGGTCCTTCGATCCGGTGACGAACGGACATCTCGACGTATTCACCCGCGCGGCGGCGCAATTCGACGAGGTCGTGGTGACCGTCATGATCAACCCGAACAAGAAGGGCATGTTCGACGTCGAGGAGCGCATGGAGCTGCTGCGCGAGACCACCGCGCATCTGCCCAACGTGCGGGTCGCGTCCTGGCGGGGCCTGCTGGTGGACTTCGCCCGTGAGCAGGGCATCACCGCGATCGTCAAGGGGCTGCGCGATGCCACCGACTTCGGCTACGAGCTGCAGATGGCGCAGATGAACAAGAAGCTGTCCGGCGTGGACACCTTTTTCATCGCCACCAATCCGGCGTTCAGCTTCCTGTCCAGCTCACTGGTGAAGGAGGTCGCCACCTACGGCGGCGACGTCAGCGACATGCTGCCGCCGGTGGTGCACAAGCGGCTGCTGGACCGGATCGCCGAGCGGCGCGGCTGAGGCTCGGGTCGAGGCGGGTCCGGGCCGCGGCTCGTCGTCCAGCAGACGCGCTGTCTAGAAAACCAGGCCGCGCAGCGCGAGGAAGCGCATGCCGCCCACCGCCGCGGTGACGGCGAGGACCGCACCGGCCTGGGCGAGGTCGCCGAGGCCGGGCGCGAAGACCTCGAGTCCGGCCAGCGCCGCCGTGGTGATCGCGAGACCGAGCACGGCGAGACCGCCCGCCTCCCACTGCGCGGTGAACCAGCCGACCCGATCGGCGGCGTGGAAGGTGAGCTGGCGGTGCAGCTCGTTGGCGATCACGGTGCTCACCACCGAGCCCGCGATGTTGGCCGCGATCGAGCCGAGGTCGTACATGGCCAGGAACAGCAGGACGTAGACGACGTTGCTGGAACCGCCGACCAGGGCGAACCGGATCAGCTGCGGCAGGGCGCGATCGCCGCGCAGGTAGGCCAGGACCCGGGACAGCCGGGGCATGGGGGCCGTCCACAGGACCGGCTGGGGCACCGCCCACGGCGTGTACATCCCGGCAGGCAGGACCGCCGAGCGCGGTGGTTCCAGAGTGGCCATGGTCCATCCGATCGAACGTGCTCGCGGGACCGGTCCCCGTCGACGGTCCCCTGGGTCGAATGTACATGAAGTGGAGGATCGCTCTCCACTTGGTTTCTGTGGTGTTCGAGACACTCGAACGACACACCGGACCGAGACTCGGCAGAACCGGTGACGAGGGGCACACTGGGCCACGGGCGCGCGTGTCCGCGACGGGGTACTCCGCGACAGGAACGACTAGAGGTTGGTGAGCATGTATCGGGTTTTCGAGGCGCTCGACGAGCTGGTGGCGATCGTCGAGGAGGCGCGCGGCATCCCGCCGACCCGCAGCTGCATCGTGCCCCGCGGCGACGTGCTCGACCTGCTCGACGATGTGCGTGACGCGCTGCCCGGCGAACTCGACGACGCCCAGGACGTGCTCGATCACCGGGACAAGATCGTCTCCGATGCCCGCACGGCCGCCGAGACCACCGTCACCTCGGCCGACGAGCAGGCCCGCGACACCATCGACTCCGCTCGCGAGGAGGCCGACCGCATCCTGGCCGACGCCAAGGCGCACGCCGATCGCATGGTCGCCGAGGCGAGCGCGCACGCCGACCACCTGGTCACCACCGCCCAGGCCGAGGCCGAGCGGATCGTGGCCGAGGCCAAGGCCGAGTACGAAACCGTCACCGGCCGGGCGCGCGCCGAGGCGGACCGGATGATCGAGTCCGGCAAGGCCTCCTACGAGCGGTCGGTGGCCGAGGGCGAGGCCGAACAGGCCCGCCTGGTCGCCCAGACCGAGGTGGTGCGGGCCGCGCACGCGGAGTCCGCGCGGATCATCGACACCGCGCAGGCCGAGGCGGACCGGATGCGCGACGAGTGCGACCACTACGTCGACTCGACGCTGGCGCAGTTCGAGGAGACCCTCAACAGCACGCTGCGCACCGTCGGCCGCGGCAGGCACCAGCTGCGCAGCGGTGCGGGCGCCCCGGACTACGCCACCGACTACCGTCGCTGATCTCACCCCGCCCGCAGGTCGGCGGCGTTCGCTCCGCCCGCGGCCACCGCGGCGATTTTTGGCAGACCGCCGTGCCCGGCGTATTGTGGAGTGGTTGCCCATTTCCCTTCGATCGTGAGTGAGTTCGTGATGCCCGCCGGTTCCGGTTCCGCGTCGCGTCCCCGAGCGGCCTCGCACCGCACGGCGGACGCGGGTTTCGTGCTGGACGTCCGCAGCCTGGGCCGCCGCCCGGGAACGATGCGGGAGCTGCAGCGCACCGTCACCACCGAAGAGCGCATCGGGTTGGACCTGATCGCCATCCCGCAGGGCGCCCGGGTCGAGCTCGACCTGCAGTTGCAGGCCGTCTCCGAGGGCGTGCTGGTCACCGGGACGGTGTCGGCGCCCACCGAGGGGGAGTGCTCGCGCTGCCTGGAGCCGTTCACCGGCGAGGTGCGGCTGCGGGTCACCGAGCTGTACGCCTACCCGGACAGCACCACCGAGCAGACCACCGAGGACGACGAGGTCTACCGGATGCAGGACGACCTGATCGACCTCGAGCCGCTCATCGTCGATGCCATCGGGCTCGAACTGCCGCTCCAGCCGCTGTGCAGCGAGGACTGCCCCGGACTCTGCCCGCAGTGCGGGGTTCGGATGGCGATTGCGGGATCCGAGCACCGGCATGAGATACTTGACCCTCGCTGGGCCGGGCTGGCGAAGTTCGCCACCGGATCGCCCGGCACCGGCGGTCCCGATGCGGACGCCGACCCAGACCGATAGCGCAAGACCCCCGTCAGCCGTCACCGGCAGAGTAATAGGACAAGAGGAGAAGTAGTCGTGGCCGTTCCCAAGCGCCGGATGTCCCGTTCCAACACCAGGTCGCGGCGCAGCCAGTGGAAGGCTGCGGCGCCGACTCTGATCACCTGCCCGAACCGGGCCTGCGGCCAGAAGACTCTGCCGCACATCGCGTGCCCCTCCTGCGGCACCTACAAGGGCCGCCAGGTCACCGCCGCCGTCTGACCGGTTCGACCCCCTGACATCGAACGTGACGGCCAGCAAGGACGACACGGGCGCGTCCGATGATCACGCGAGCCTGCTCGAGGCCCTCGGTGTCGACGTACGACCGGATCTACTGCGCTTGGCGCTGACGCACCGGTCGTACGCCTACGAGAACGGCGGCCTGCCCACCAACGAACGCCTGGAATTCCTGGGCGACTCGGTGCTGGGCCTGAGCATCACCGAGCGGCTCTACCACGAACACCCGGACAAGTCCGAGGGCGAGTTGGCGAAGCTGCGCGCGAGCGTGGTGAACATGCACGCGCTCGCCGAGGTGGCGCGTGGTCTGGGCGAAGGCGGTCTCGGCGCGCACCTGCTGCTCGGTAAGGGCGAGGAGCTCACCGGCGGCCGGGACAAGCCGAGCATTCTCGCCGACGGCATGGAATCGCTGCTCGGCGCCGTGCATCTGCAGCACGGCATCGACGTGGCCCGTGGCGTGGTGCTGCGGCTGTTCGCCGACCTGCTCGAGCGCGGCCCCCGCATGGGCGCCGGACTCGACTGGAAGACCAGCCTGCAGGAACTCACCGCCGAACGCGGCCTCGGGGTGCCCTCCTACGAGATCTCCTCGACCGGACCCGATCACGACAAGGAGTTCACCGCGACCACGGTGATCGGCGGCCGCGCCTACGGGCAAGGGGTCGGGCGCTCGAAGAAGGAAGCCGAGCAGAAGGCCGCGGGCGCCGCCTACCAGGCGCTGACCGCCGAATCCTGACGTGCCCGAACTTCCCGAGGTCGAGGTCGTCCGGCGTGGGCTGGCCGAGCATGTCGCCGGCCGTGTCGTCGGCGCCGTCACCATCACCCACCCGCGTTCGGTACGCAGGCATCTCGCGGGTTCGGCCGATCTGGCCGCCCGGATGACCGGGCGCCGGGTGCGCGCCGCGCAGCGTCGCGGCAAGTACCTGTGGCTCACCTTCGACGAGCCGGGCGCCGCCGACGAGACCGCGCTGGACGCCGCGCTCGTGGTGCACCTGGGCATGAGCGGTCAGATGCTGGTACAGCCCGCCGCCGCGCCCGTGGAGAAGCATGCGCACATCCGCGCCGCGCTCGACGACGGCAGCGAGTTGCGGTTCGTCGACCAGCGCACCTTCGGCGGCTGGGCGCTCGCGCCGCTGGCCGAGGTGGACGGTTCGCTGGTGCCCGAGCCGGTCGCCCACATCGCCCGCGATCCGCTCGACCCGCGCTTCGACGCCGAGTCCGTGGTCGCGGCGATCCGGGCCAAGAATTCCGAGATCAAGCGCGTGCTGCTGGACCAGACCGTGGTGTCGGGCATCGGCAACATCTACGCCGACGAGTCGCTGTGGCGGGCGGGGATCAACGGCAACCGGCTCGCGTCCGGCCTCACCCGCCCCGCGGTGCGCAGGCTGCTCGCCGAGGTGCGGGCGGTGATGCTGGAGGCCTTGGCGGCGGGCGGCACCTCCTTCGACGCGCTGTATGTCAACGTCAACGGGCAGTCCGGCTACTTCGAACGCGCACTGGCCGTCTACGGCAGGCAGGACGAGCCGTGCCGCCGCTGCGGCGCGCCGATCGTGCGCGAGAAGTTCATGAACCGATCGTCGTATTCCTGCCCGCGCTGTCAGCCGAGGCCTCGCCGCCGCTGAGCTTCGCGCGTTACCGTTGCCTCGGGTGGTCCGGTGCGTTCGCCGGATCGTCGGAGGAAGGACACCATGCGCAAGCTCACCTACTACGTCGCGTCGACGATCGACGGGTTCATCGCCACCGAGGAGGGGTCGGTCGACTTCTTCCCGGTCGGTGGCGATCACGGCCCGGCGATCACCGCGCAGTACCCCGAGACCCTGCCGACCAAGGTGCGCGAGTCGATGGGGATCACCAAGCGCAACGCCAGTTTCGACACGGTGGTGATGGGCCGCAAGACCCACGATTTCGGGGTGCGGACGGGGACGTCGAGCCCGTACGCGCACCTGCGGCAGTTCGTCGTCTCGACCACCCTGCCCGAGGCGCCGGACCCGGACCTGGAGCTGATCGCCGACGACCCGCTGGGCCGGGTGCGTGAGCTCAAGCGGGAGAAGGGCCTGGGCATCTGGCTGTGCGGCGGCGGCGAGCTGGCGCAGGTGTTGTTGCCGGAGATCGATCAGATCTTCCTCAAGTTGTATCCGATCGTGCTCGGCCGCGGCAGGCCGCTGTTCGGGTCCGGCCCGCGGCTGCCCGAGCCCGCGAAGTTCCGGGTGATCACCAGCCGGGTGTTCGAGGACGGGGTGGCGTTCGTGAAGTACAGCAGGATCAAGTAGATGGCCGCGCCCGGTACGGCGGCGGACCCGGCCCGGGCGCCGGGTCCGGTGGAGGCGCTGCGCGAGATAGGGTTCTGGCTCGAGCGCGCCCGCGCGGAGACGCACCGGGTGAAGGCGTACCGGCGGGCCGCCGAGGTGGTGGCCGGGCTGACCGAGCCGGAGGTGGCCGCGCACGCGGCGGCCCACAGCTGGCAGGAGCTGCCCGGCATCGGACCCAAGACCGCCGCCGTGATCGCCCAGGCCTGCGCCGGTGAGGTGCCCGCGTACCTGGCCGAGCTGCGCCGCGCCGCCGCGCCCATCGGGGCACCGGGAAAACCGTTGCGGCAGTTGCTGCGCGGTGATCTGCACACCCATTCCAACTGGTCCGACGGCGGCAGCCCGATCGAGGAGATGATGCGGGTGGCCGCCGCGCTCGGCCACGAATACTGCGCCCTCACCGATCATTCGCCGCGGCTCACGGTCGCCAACGGGCTGTCCGCGGACCGGCTGCGCAGGCAACTGGACGTCGTCGCCGAGCTGAACGAGCGACTCGCCCCGTTCCGCATCCTCACCGGCATCGAGGTGGACATCCTCGACGACGGCACCCTCGACCAGCGCGCCGATCTGCTCGCCGAGCTGGATGTGGTGGTGGCCAGCGTGCATTCGCACCTGCGCGCCGAGTCGGAGGTGATGACCAAACGCATGGTGTACGCGGTGGCCAATCCGCACGTGGACGTGCTCGGCCACTGCACCGGCCGGCTCGTCACCGGCGGGCGCGGCACCCGGCCGGAGTCGACGTTCGACGCCGAGATGGTGTTCGAGGCGTGCCGGCAGTACGGCACCGCGGTCGAGATCAACAGCCGCCCCGAACGTCTCGACCCGCCGTCCCGGCTGCTCACCCTCGCCGTCGAGATGGGCTGTCTCTTCGCGATCGACACCGACGCGCACGCGCCCGGCCAATTGGACTGGCTCGGTTACGGTTGCGAGCGAGCCGTGGCCAACGGCGTTGCGCCGGAACGGGTGATCAACACCTGGCCGGTGGCGGACCTGCTCACCTGGACCCGGTCGCACTCCTGATCCGGTGTGCGCCGGTGAATTCCGGCCGAACTCCGCGGTAACACCCTGTCCCGCGGCCCCTGCGGCGCCGACAATGATCGGACGGCGGTGAAGCGGGGCGGGAGTGGTTGCGGGTGGCTGATTTTCCGCTCGACACGGTGCTGGCGATCCTCGGTATCGCGGTGCCGGTCGGGGCCTTCCTGTGGGAGTTCGTCCTCGTCGGGCGGCGCAGGCTCGGGTACCGGGTGCAGATGGACACGCCGGTCACCGGCGAGGTCGAATCAGTCTTCCCCGGGGTGCTGACGCGGCTGCGTCCCGACGGCGGCGGCCCGGAACTACGTGAGCTGTCGGTGGTGCTGGTCCGCATCGAGAACAGCGGCACCGCGACCATCGAGCGCGGCGACTATCTCACCCCCGACGACCGCGTCGGCCTGCATCTGCGGTTCCCGCAACGCCGGGTGGTCGGCATGGCGGTCACCGAACTCAGCGACCCCGCCCTCGGCGACTGTCTCGACGCCCGCTCCGGGATCGCGGTGCGGGAGGACACCGGCGGGCACATCGGCGTCATCGACCTGCCTAAGGTGCCGCTCAATCGCGGCGAGCACTACAAGATCCTGGCCATCCTGCAACGCTCGGACGGTGATGGCGCGTACCGGCCACCGGTCCTGTTGGGCAGCCTGCGCGGCGGCCGCATCACCGAGACCCGCAGCCGCACCGGCGTGCCGAGGGTGATGCTCGCGCTCACCGCCTTCCTGGTGGCGGTGATCGTCGGGCAGTTCGCGGTGGCGGTGCTGGAGCGGCCGCCGACGCCGCTGGACTGTGCCGAGGGGGCGTTGCGCGTGATCGGTTCCTCGGCGTTCGAGCCGGTGATCCGCGACGCCGCCGCGCAGTACGGCCGCCGCTGTCACGGCACGACATTCAGCTTCGAGTTCGCCGGTACCGAACGGGGCTTGGACCGCCTGGCGCAGGCCGGACCGGACGCCGGGCTGATCGCCATCGGCGACGGGCCAAAGGGTCCCGGTTATCCGGCGTTGCGCGAGCGGGCGCTGGCACTGGCGGTGTACGGGGTGTTCGTGCACCGGGATCTCGGCATCACCGACCTCACCGTGGCGCAGGTCCGGGACCTGTACCAGGGGCGGATCACCAACTGGCGCACCCTCGGCGGGCCCGATCTGCCGGTGGTGCTGATCGACCGTACCCCCGGCTCGGGCAGCCGGGTGATCTTCGAGCAGGCACTGCTCGGCGGCGAGCAACCGCCGCGGCCGCACCGCAGCTGCACCGCGATCAAGGACACCGCGGGCACCTACTGCGACGTGCCCGTCACCGAGGACATGCACCAGGCGGTGGCCGAGATCCCCGGCGCCATCGGCTACGGCGAACTCGCCGAGGCGCGCCGCGCCGGGATGGCGGTGCTCACGCTCGACGGCGTCGCCCCCGACCGGGCGGCCGCGATCGCGGGCCGCTACCCGTTCCGGGGCGTGGAATACGCCTACACGCACGGCGATCCGCCCGCCGGGTCGCCCGCGGCGAGCTTCCTGCACTACCTCACCGCCGGGCTCGGCACCGAGGTGTTGCGCGCGCACGGCAACGAGCCCTGCGCGGGCGGCAGGCTCGAGCCCGGCCGCTGCGCGCCGACGGGGTGAGGGCTCAGTTGTGTTCGCCGCGGCCGTAGAGGTACGCGGCCGCCGCCAGGTACTGCCTGCACTCCGGGCCGTGGCCGGCGTGGGTGGCGCGCAGGAACTGCGCCAGATCCATGTCCAGATCTGTCGGTTCCACCGTGCAGTCCCGGTGTTGCGCCCCCCAGAGGTCCCGCCTGTCCAACGATGTCTGCATCGTGACTCCAGCTGCGTGTGTAGGTACGAGCGGATGGGCGAGTGACGCCGGCGGCGTCAGTCGGTGACGAGCTTCCAGTCCTCCGGGACGCGGGCCGAGATCACCCGCGTGCCTTCGGCTTCGAGATCCACGGTGATGTCGCCGAGCCGCAGCTCGGTGAGCGAGACGCGGCCCCACTCCGCGGGCAGATGCGGCCGGACGGTGAGCGTGCGCGCGGGCACGTCGGGGTCCAGTCCCAGGAACGCGCGGACCAGCAGCAGCGGGGCCGCACTGGCCCACGCCTGGGGCGAACAGGAGGTGGGGTAGGGGACCGGCACACTGAACCGGGTGCGGGAGAACCCGCAGAACAGCTCCGGCAGCCTGCCGTCGAACGCGGCCGCGGCGTCGAGCAACCCGGTCGCCAGCCGGGTGGCCAGATCGACCGCGCCCGGCACGTGCTGATAGCGCAGCAGCCCCGCCACCGCGATGGCGGTGTCGTGCGGCCACACCGAACCGCAGTGGTAACTCATGGGATTGAACGCGCCCATCGAGGAGGCCAGCGTGCGCAACCCGAACCCGCTGTCCATCTCCGGGCCGGACAACTTGCGCACGAGTTCGGCCACGTGCTCGTCCTCGGCGATGCCCGCCCACAGGCAGTGCGCGGTGTTGCTGGTCAGCGCGTCCACCCGCCGCTTGGCGCCGTCGAGAGCGACCGCGTACCAGCCCCGTTCGGGTAGCCAGAACTGTTCGGCGAACTTCACCCGCAGCTCCGCGGCGCGCTCGCGCAGGCGCTCGGCCAAGCGCGGCTCGTCGTAGGCGTCGGCCAGTTCGGCACGCGCCAGCAGTGCCGCGTGCACGTAGCCCTGCACCTCGCACAGCGCGATCGGCGCCTCGGCGATGTGGCCCTCGGCGTCGTTGATGCCGTCGAAGCTGTCCTTCCAGCCCTGGTTGATCAGGCCGCGATCGGTGGCCCGGCGGTACTCGACGAATCCGTCACCGTCGCGGTCGCCGTACTCGGTGATCCAGTCCAGGGCCGCGTCGGCGGCGGGCAGCAGATCCCGGATCGCCTCCGGGTCCGCGCCCCAGCGATGGCATTCGGCCAGCAGCATCACGAACAGCGGGGTGGCGTCGACGGTTCCGTAGTAGATGTTGCCGCCGAGCACCTGGCCGCCCGCCGGGCCGCGGCGCATCTCGTGCATGATGCGCCCCGGCTCCTCCTCGGTGAGCGGATCGACCGTGCGGCCCTGCAATTCGGCCAGCTGCTGCAAGGTGCCCAGCGCCAGGTCGACCGCGAGCGGCAGCGCCATCCACGCGGTGAGCAGGCTGTCGCGGCCGAACAGCGTCATGAACCACGGCGCGCCCGCGGCGACGAACGGCCTGCCGTCGCCCGCCTCGTCGTGGATCTGCAACGCGCCGAGATCGCTTTCGGTGCGCCGCAGCACCTGGGTGAGGACCGGATCGGCCGCGGTGATGTCGGTGGCGGTGTCACGCCAGGCCTCGATTTTGCGACCCGGCGCGCTCACACCGTAGTGCTCGCCCGGCGCCACCGCCGCCTGCACCCGCTGGTTGCCGAGCGTGGGCTGGGCGATGATCTCGGTCTGCCAGGTGCCGCCGACCGGCACCACCACCCGCCAGGTGAGGGTGCCCGGCTGCACGAGCGGCTCCACGCTGGCCGAGACCGACAGCCCGCGCATCCGATCCACCCGGTCGTGCAGCAGCAGTTCACCGTCGGCGACGGTGACCTCGGCCCGATGATGGCCCGCGCGACCCTCTTTCACCGCGAACAGATCCACGAAGTCGGCTTCGACGTGCAGTTCCAGCGTCACCGCGGTCGGTTCGCGGCCCATGTTCTCCAGGATCAGCAGCTCGTGCATGCCCTCGGCGACGATGCGCTCACGGACCACCAGCAGCGTGCTGTCGGCCAGGCCCGCCTGCGGCGGCCTGCGCAGCACGAAGCGCGCGGTGAACGCCTCGGGGCTGAGCACCGACAGCGGTTCGGCGGGTTTGCCGTCGACGAGCAGTTCCCACCGGGACACCACGCGCGCGTCCCGGAAGAACAACCCGTGCGGGCGGCCGGGTTCGACATCGCCCAGCCGGTTCGACAGGCAGAAGGTCGAGCCCTCCACCAACGTCACCGAGCCGGAACCGCCGAATCCCGCCGCCTCGCCCGAGTTCAGCGGCGAAGGGCCGCCGGAGTTTTCCGCACCGGTCACGCCAACCCGCCCGCGGCGACCGAGAGAGACCGCGACCGCGCGCCCAGCTGCGCGGCGCCGAATCCGCGGGCCACCGAATCACCGGTGGTGGCAAGGGATTCCGAGAGCAGGAGGCGACGATAGACCTGCTCGTACCCACGGCCGAGGGTGTCGGCGTCGAAGTGCTCGACGACATGGGCGCGGCACGCGGCCGGGTCCATGGTCTGCACCTCGGCGATCGCGGCGGGCAGTTCGGCCGGGTCGTCGCAGATGCGCCCGGTCACCCCGTCGACGATCACTTCCGGCACCGCGCCCCCGCGCAGTGCCACGACCGGCGTGCCGCACACCATCGACTCGATCATCACCATCCCGAAGGGCTCCTCCCAGCGGATCGGGAACAGCAGGCACCGTGCACCGGCCAGCAGTTTACGCTTGGCGGTCGCGTCGGCGAGGCCGAACACGTGATCGCGCTCGGTGAGCAGCGGGCGCACGTACTCCTCGAAATACGCCTGCTCCGGCGGCTCGCTGCACTTGCCGGCCAGCACGAGCGGAATGCCCGCCGCGTGTGCGGCTTCCAGCGCCAGGTGCGGCGCCTTGCACTCGTTGAAGCGGCCGAGGAACAGCGCGTAGTCCTCCTTCTCGGGCTGGAACGGCCACTCGGCGACCCGCAGCGCGTTGTGCACGCGCCCGGCCCAGGGGAGGTCGGGCGCCAGCTCGCGCTGACGGTCGCTGATCGCCACCAACGCGACCTCGTCGCCCAATTCGCGGTAATAGCAGTAGGAATCGTCCTCGACCGGGCCGTGCACGGTGAGCACGGTCGGCAGGCCGAGCATGCGGTAGACCGGAGCGTTGAGCGGTCCGGCGAAGGTGTGGTCGTGCACGAGATCCACGCCCTCGGTGGCGACCAGGCGCTCGATCGCGCGCCGCACCTTCAGCGCGTGCACGACTTCGGGGAACGGCTCGCCGAGCCGCTCGGGGACGGTCCGGTCCCAGACCGGCACGAGTTCGCCCTTGGTACCGGGCTCGCCCGCGCCGATCAGGGTGACGCGGTGGCCGCGATCGACCAGTGAGTCGACCAGATCGGCCACGACGGCCTCGACGCCGCCGTACGCCTTGGGCGGGACGTCGAAGTACGGCGGAACAACCATCGCAATGTGGAATTTGCTACCGGGGTGATCGATCGACACTAGATCCGAAGCGGCACGCTGCGCCGAGACCGGCGCCGAGAACACTGCGCTCATGACCCTCCTTCCAGGGACACAACCGTTGGCACTCGCATCCACCCAGCACTCCGGTGCGCCGGGTGCCGAACATGGTGGCCGCCTCGGCGGAGGTGAAGCTTTCGTGCATTCGCCGTCCATGGGGCTTCGTTGGCCTGGTCGCGCTGGAACTCCACGATCAGAGGGGCCGACGCCGTGGTACCGCGCCGCGGACGCGCCAACCACGATGCGTGCCGTGTCGTTATGTATTCGTTACGGGAACGATAGTTTCGGCGCGCCGGATGTATCGGTCATGTGTCCAGGACGGTTGTCGCGTAGGGTGGACGGTATTCGGGGGCTTTCCGAGCGCACCGCCGACGTGGCCGTGCCGCCTCCGATTCGCGATCCGGCCGCCGTCTCGCCGGGACAGGAGCGTCCCATGACGCATGATGATCGACCGTCGTTCAGCCACGAGCCGACGCCGGAGCAGAACCAGACCGTGTCCGCCGCCGCCGTGCCGCGCCCGGTCTTCAGCAGTGCCGACACCGCGCCGTCGGCGCCCGCCGACCCCGCCGAGGGGCGCGCGCACCGGCCCACCCGCGCGGGTGCGCATCGCCGCCGCGCGTAACCCGCGCGGTGTGGTGCGGGTCGCTGCCCGGAATGCCCGGGAACCGGCCCGGCGTTGCCAGCCGTGAGCGTTCCCGACGACAGATGGCAGGATCCCACGCTATGGCTGCGACAACCCCGACGACATCCTCGACCTCCGCACCCGCCGAGCCGACCACGCTGTGGGTCGAGCGCACCGGTACCAGGGCCTACACCGGCCGCAGCTCGCGGGGAGCCGAGGTGAAGATCGCCTCGCAGGGGGTGCCGGGCGCGTTCACCCCCGGTGAACTGCTCAAGATCGCCCTGGCCGCCTGCTCGGGGCTCAGCGCCGACTTCCCGCTCTCGCGCAAGCTCGGCGACCACTTCGACGCCACCATCCGCGTCTCCGGCGACGCCGACCGCGAGAACGAGGTCTACCCGCAGCTCGAAGAGGTGTTCGAGCTGGACCTGAGCGAACTCGACGAGCAGGAGCGCGAGCGACTACTCGTCACCGTGCAGCGGGCCATCGACAAGGTCTGCACGGTGGGGCGCACGCTGAAGGCGGGCGCCAAGGTGACGTTGTCCTTCGAGATCGACGCCTGAGCCGCAGGGCGCGCGCCCACCCGCGGGTCGGCGCGCACGCCCCACTCCGCACCGGGCATGCTGTGCCCATGAGCGAGAGCCCACACGACCACGCCGGCGACCCGGTCCGTCTCTCGGCCTGGGTGCACGGGCACGTGCAGGGAGTCGGCTTCCGCTGGTGGACCCGTTCGCGCGCACTGGAATCGGGGCTGACCGGCTACGCCCGCAACGCGCCCGACGGCCGGGTGCACGTGATCGCCGAGGGTCCGCGGGAGCGCTGTGAGCGGTTGCTGGAGCTGCTGCGTTCGGGCACCACGCCTGGCCGGGTGAGCCTGGTTGTGGAAAGCTGGGAGCCCGCGCGGGGAGATTTGACCGGATTCGAGGAGCGCTAGTGGTGGGTGCAAGGCCGACGGGGAGCGACCGGTGAGCACGCCGGGGCCGGGGGACGGGGATCCGCGGGAGCCCGGGCCGGAACAGCCGGGTTGGCAACCGCCGCAGCTCAACGTGCCGGACGAGCCCGCGCGCGGCGCGCCCGAGCCGGGACCGGATTCGCCGGCGGCCGGGCAGGGCGGCCCGCAGGGGCCGCAACCGCCGGGCGGCACCCCGATGCCGGGCCGGATCCAACGGCAGGAGCCGGGTGTCACCCAACCGCGTCCGCCGACGGTGGCCGAGGCGCGGGCCAGGGACAAGGCGCGCAAGCAGGCCGCCGAGGCCGAGCGCGCGGCCGCCGCGGCGGCCGAAGCCAAGCGCCGCACCCGCAACCGCGTGCTGATCGGCGGCGTCGCGATCGTCGGCGTGGCCGGTCTGGTCGGCGGCGGCTACCTGGCCTACCGCGCGCTCAGCGCACCCGACGAGGTCACCGCGTATTGCGTGAAGACCGAGAACGGCCAGGAGGTCGTGGTCGAGGACCGGTACTGCCAGCCGGGCCAGGCCGGATTCGTCGACGACGACGGGCGTTCGAGCACCGGCTCGCTGATCATCCTCGGCGGTGGCCCGCAGTACCGCTACTACTACGGCGGCACCAACACCGTCGGCAAACCGCCCACCGGCGGCACCACGGTCAAGCCCAAGAGCGCGCAGATCACCACCAAGTCCGGCACCACGATCCAGCGCGGTGGCCTGGGCAGCAAGAGCACCGGTGGCGGTGGTTCCTGATGCGTCGCGTGCGGGGGACCCCGCGTCCGGGCTGGCAGCGCATCATCGAAGAACAGGGTCTCGTCTACGGCTCACCCGGCCGGGACGCCCACGGTGCGCCGCGGCCCTACTGGGACGAGTCGGTGCACTACGAATTCGACATGGCCGAGATCCTCGCCCTGGAAGCCGATGTCGAACTGCTGCACTCGATGTGCCTCAACGCCGTCGAGCATGTGGTGCTCACCGAACGGTTCCGGGATTTCGGTCTGCCGGAATGGAGCTGGGCACCGATCGCCGAATCCTGGCGGCGCGGCGGTCCCTACGTCTACGGCCGCTTCGACCTGCGCTACGACGCCCGGCGGCCGGCGAAACTGCTGGAATACAACGCCGACACCCCCACCTCGTTGCTCGAGGCCGCGATCGTGCAGTGGCACTGGCTCACCGATACCCACCCCGGCGACGACCAGTGGAACTCGCTGCACGAGAAGCTGGTCGAGCGCTGGGGCGAGCTGCGCAAGCAGCTGCCCGATCCGCAGTTGCACTTCGCCTGGTCCTCGGCCGACGCCTCCGGTGAGGACAACGTGACCACGGCCTACATGCAGGAGACCGCCGCCGAGGCCGGATTCGACACGATCGCGCTGCCGATCGAGGAGATCGGCTGGGACGTCGAGCTGGAACGTTTCGTCGATCTCGCCGAGGCGCCCATCGAGGCGATCTTCAAGCTCTACCCGTGGGAGTGGGTGCTCGACGACGACTTCGGCAGGAAGGTCGTCGCGAGCCTGCCGGAGACCGCCTGGATCGAGCCGCTGTGGAAGGCGTTGCTGAGCAACAAGGCGATTCTCGCGGTGCTGTGGGAGATGTATCCCGGGCATCCGAATCTGTTGCCCGCCTACCTCGACGAGCCGCACGAACTCACCGAGTACATCCGCAAGCCCAAGCTCGGCCGCGAGGGCGCGAACATGACGATCGTGGGCGCGGGCCTCGAGACCGCCACCGGCGGCGTGTACGGCGCCGAGGGGTACGTCTATCAGCTGCTGGACCCACTGCCCGAATTCGACGGCATGCGACCGGTACTCGGCGCGTGGATGGTCGGCGACACCTCCGCCGGGCTGGGCATCCGCGAAACCGCCGGGCTGATCACCGACGACGGCGCCGCCTTCGTGCCGCACCGCATCCCGACCGACTAGCTCGCACCGCACCTCTTTCGTTCGACACCTTCCGGAAGGATCACGATGACCGCAGTCGCCCTCGAATCGGGGTACTGGAGCGCGCTCGGCGAGGGCGTAGGGGCCATCCTCCTCTACGCCGTCGTCGGCCTGGCGCTGATGCTCGTCGGCTTCTACGCCGTTGATCTGAGCACGCCCGGCCAACTGCGCAGGCTGGTCGCCGAGGGCAAGCCCAACGCCATCATCGTCACCGCGGCGGGTCTGGTCAGCATGGCGTTCATCGTGGTGCTCGCCATCTACTCCTCGGCGGGCAAGCTCGCCGAGGGCCTGATCGCCGCGCTGGTGTTCGGCCTGGTGGGCATCGTCGCGCAGATCGTGTCGGTGCGGGTGCTCGAGCGGGCGTTCGGCATCGACATCGGGGCGGCGCTGCACTCGGAGACCAGGACCACCGAGGTGCTGGTGGTGGCCGCCGCGCACTTCGCGCTCGGCCTGGTCGTCGCGGTCGCGATCCTCTAACGGCCCGACGGCGGCCGGTGCCGCGGCCGGTACGGCATTGACATTCCACAGTGGAGGATGCACACTGTGAACATTCCATTGTGGAAGATCCACCCTTGGAAGATGGAGCCGACCCGATGAGGACACCGGACATGGACATCTCGCCCGCCACCCGCGCCTCCGACGCCGAACGCGAACAGGTCGTCCGCCAGCTGACCGGACACCTGGCCGACGGCCGCATCGATCTGGCCGAATACGACTCGCGCGTCGCGCGCGTCTACGCCACCACCACCCGTGCCGACCTGACCCTCGTGCTGTCGGATCTGCCGCCGCTCGTCGAGAAGCCCGAGCGGCCCGCACCGGTCGCGCGGCCCCGCCTGCCGATCTGGCAGCGCATCGAATTCGCGAGCTGGGCGGGCGTCAGCGTGCTCGTGCTCGTCATCTGGGCCGCCGTCTCCCTCGGGGTCGGCGAGTTCACCTACCCCTGGCCGGTGTGGGTGATCGGCCCGTGGGGCGCGGTCCTGGGCTTCCGCATGCTCACCGGCTGGGAGTCCGGCCGGGGGTGCGGGCGCCCGGTCTGAGGGGTACGGGTCGCCCGACGGTTCCGCTCGGCCGGCGGTGGCGCACCGAGCGGCCGATCATCGGTAGCGGTGGCCCCGGCGGCGGGGTGGGGCCGGGTCGGCGCGGTGGTCCGCACCGTCGCCGGGCGCGGTGGCCACCGCGTCGGCGACATCGTGGCGGGCCCGGTCCCGGTTCGGCGCGACCCGGCTCGGATACGGCTGGCCGGGACGGGGTTGGCTCGGATACTGCTGGCTCGACGAGGACCGGCTCGGGTAAGCCTGGCTCGGAAAAGGCTGGGACGGGACGCCTGTCGAATTCTCCGCGTCGATCCCGGTGCGGGCGGCGAACGGGCCGGACGCCGACTCGGGCTGGGGACGCGACGGTCTCGGCGGAGTCGTGGCCGGGCCGGTCCGCGTGCGCCGGGGCAGGTCCGGCCGAGCGGGCCGGTCTGCGGGCGGCACCACGTCCGCGTCCGGCCTGCGGCGGCGCCCGGACGGGCTCGGCGTGGCCGCGGGGAGGGGACCGGAGCCGGGGCCACGCCGGGTCGGTGGCTCGTCGCGAATCGCCCCTGACCGGGCGCGGCCGGCGCGTTCCTTCCGCGTCCTGTGCGCGACCGGATCGTTGTCCCGGCGCCGGGCGTCCGCACCGGATCGCGCGCCGGGTTCACGCGGCGGGGTGTCCTCCCGGCCCGGGACGGGGCGTCGTGCGCCGGGACGAAGGATGGGGAGTTTGTGGGTGGTCCGGCTGGGATGGTCGCCCTTCTCCCGATAGGTGCCGGGGATGCCGTGCGCGCGCAACCAGGCGCCGGGGTCGGCGCGGCTGTCCGGATCGAGCCGCGGAACGACCTCTTCCAGGAGATCGAGCACGTGTCCGTCACCGCCGAGGACGCCGCGCACGGCGGGAAAGGTGTCCGGGCGGAAGGTCCACGACCATTCGTGGCCCGGGTGGGGTCCGTCGTGATCGCGGCCGTGGATGACGAGGTTGCCGGACTTCGCGATCCTGGCCCGGATCCGCCGGCCGCCGGTGGCGTAGCGGTAGTCCTCCGGTTGCGGGGCGGGCGGGTGCTCGGCCTCCAACTCCTCGACGTGCTCGAGGTGTTCGGCGCGCACGATCTCGAACCACGCGGCCAGCAACGCCAGCGCGCCGAGCACCGCCGCGGCGACCAGCTCGAGCCACACGTCGGTCGGGACGATGCGCCGGGTCCGCTCACAGGCGTGCAGGAACAACAGGCACCCGGCGACGAGCGCGGTGATCCGGCCCAGCCGAAGAACCGTGCCGATCGATGGTGCGCGCATCCGCTGTTGCTCCCGAACGAGAATTTCCGTCGCCGAATCCGACTGGATCGTATGCGCAGCGGAGCCGAAAAGGCAGGGTGAGAACTGTCCGGCCGGGCCGGGCCGGCCCCGTCCGTCCGGGCAGGTCGGACAGCAAATCTCCAGCACCGGGAAATCCCGGCGTACGGCGCCGGGCTCGTTAGTCTGATCGGGGGGCCGGGCCGGGCGGTGACCGCGCCGCCGTCACGGTGCTGACCGGCCGATATCATGGCTGGTCGCCCCGTGGCGCAGTGCCCGCCCCACCCGCGCACGAAAGGTCGTCGAATTTGCACCTGAAGAGCCTGACGTTGAAGGGATTCAAATCCTTCGCGTCCGCGACGACGTTGCGCTTCGAGCCCGGGATCACCTGCGTGGTCGGGCCCAACGGCTCCGGCAAATCCAACGTCGTCGACGCGCTCACCTGGGTGATGGGCGAGCAGGGCGCCAAGGCCCTGCGCGGCGGCAAGATGCAGGACGTCATCTTCGCGGGCACCGCGGGCCGCGCACCGCTCGGTCGCGCCGAAGTCACCCTGACCATCGACAACTCCGACGGCGCGCTGCCCATCGACTACGCCGAGGTGTCCATCACCCGGCGCATGTTCCGCGACGGCGCGGGCGAATACGAGATCAACGGCAACTCGTGCCGCCTGATGGACGTGCAGGAACTGCTCAGCGACTCCGGCATCGGCCGGGAGATGCACGTCATCGTCGGACAGGGCCAGCTCTCCGCGATTCTCGAATCGCGGCCGGAGGACCGCCGCGCCTTCGTCGAGGAGGCCGCGGGCGTGCTCAAACACCGCAAGCGCAAGGAGAAGGCGGTCCGCAAGCTGGAGGCCATGCAAGCCAACCTCGCGCGCCTGACCGACCTCACCACCGAATTGCGCCGTCAGCTCAAACCGCTGGGCCGCCAGGCCGAGGTGGCCCGCCGCGCCCAGACCGTGCAGGCCGACCTGCGTGATGCCCGCCTGCGGCTGGCGGCCGACGACCTGGTGACGCGCCGGGCGGAGCTGGCCAGCCAGCAGAGCAAGGAAGCCTACGCCCGCGAGCAGCAGATCACCGTGCAGTCCGAGCTGGATGCCGCCAATGCCGCGCTGGCGCAGCAGGAGTTCGAGCTGTCCAAGCTCACGCCGAGTGCCGAGGCCGCCGCGCAGACCTGGTTCCAGCTCTCCGCGCTGACCGAACGGGTGAACGCCACCATCCGCATCGCCGGTGACCGGGCCAGGCATCTCGACACCCAGGCACCGGTCGGCACCGGCCGCGACCCCGACCAGCTGGAGGCCGAGGCCGACCGCGTCGAGGCGGAGGAGGCGGAACTGCGCGAGGCGGTGGAGATCGCCGCCGAGACACTGGAGGCGGCGCGCGACCAGCTGGCCGAGCGCGAGCACGCCGCCAAGGCAGCCGAACAGGCGCACCTGGCGGCGGTCCGGGCGATCGCCGACCGGCGCGAGGGGCTGGCGCGCCTGACCGGCCAGGTGGAGAACCTGCGCACGCGCGCCCAATCGGTCGATGCCGAGATCGCGCGGCTCTCGGTCGCGATCGCGGAGGCGCGCAGGCGCGGGGAGAGCGCACAGGCCGAATTCGACGGCGTGCAGGCGGAATTGAGCGAACTCGACGCGGGCGAGGAGGGGCTGGACGCCCAGCACGAGCACGCCGTGCAAGCGCTCGAGCTGGCCGACGAGCGGGTCCGCGAACTGCGCGAGCAGGATCGCGACGCGAGCAAGCGGGTCGCCTCGCTCACCGCCCGGATCGAGGCGCTCGGCATGGGGCTGGCGCGGCGCGACGGGTCGGCCTGGCTGGTCGAACACCACCCCGAGGGGTTGCGCGGCCCGCTGTCGGAGCTGCTGCGCGTGCGCGCCGGGTTCGAAGCGGCGGTGGCCGCGGTGCTCGGTCCGGTCGCCGATGCCGTCGCCGCCGACACCGCACCGGCCGCGCACGCCGCCATCCGCGCACTCAAGGACGCCGACGGCGGCCGGGCGGCCCTGGTGTTCGGCGCCGCCGCCGGGGACGAGCCCGCGGGCGAGCCGCTGCCCGCGGGCGCGCATCGGCTCACCGACGTCGTCGACTGTCCCGCCGAGCTGCGCGCGGGCATCCGCGCGCTCACCGCCGACGTCGCGGTCGTCGACGACCTCGATACCGCCGCCGCGCTGCTGGCGCAGCGGCCCGACCTGCGGGTGGTCACCCGCGACGGCGATCTCACCGGCACCGGCTGGCTCATCGGCGGCTCCGACCGGGCGCCGAGCCAGCTCGAGATCCAGGCCGACATCGACGCCGCGAAGGCCGAACTCGTCGCCGCCCAGCGGCACGCCGAGGAACTCGAGGCGGCGCTGGCGGGGGCGCTCGCCGAACAGGCCGACCGCAAGGAGGCCGTCGACCATGCGCTGATGGCATTGCACGAATCCGACCAGGCGATGATCGCCATCTACGACCGGCTCGGCAGGCTCGGCCAGTCCGCCCGGTCGGCGCAGACCGAGGCCGAACGACTGACCGGCCAGCGGGCCGACGCCGAGGCGAGCCGGGAGGAGACGCTGGCCGCCCTCGCCGAACTGGAGGAACGCCTGCGCAACGCCGAGCACGAGCAGGCCGCCGTCGACGAGGGCGCCGGCACCGCGGGCACCGAGGCCGCCGCCCGGGTCCGGGAGGAGGCCGCCGCCGCCCTCGCCGAGGCCAGGTCGATGGAGGTGGAGGCCAGGCTCGCGGTACGCACCGCCGAGGAACGCGCCGAATCGGTGCGCGGCAAGGCGGATTCGCTGCGTCGCGCGGCCCGCGCCGAACGGGAGGCGCGAGCCAGGGCCGAGCGCGCGCAGGCCGCCCGCAGGCAGGCCGCCGCCGTGGCCGCCGCCGTCGCCGAGTCCGGCGCGCGCATCGCGGGCGAACTGGAGAAGGTGGTCGCGGCGGCCGCCGCCCGCCGCGACGAGCTGGTGCGCAGGCGCACCGAATGCGCGGCCCAGGTGGAGCAGACCAAGGAGCGGGTGCGCGCACTGACCACCCAGCTGGCCCAGCTCACCGACGCCGTGCACCGCGACGAGGTCGCCAAGGCGCAGGCCGCGCTGCGGATCGAGCAGCTCGAGGCCACCATCGCCGAACAGTTCGGTATCGCCCTGCCCGACCTCATCGCCGAATACGGTCCGGACGTGCCGCTGCCGCCCTCGGATCTGGAATGGCAGGAGTACGAGCAGGCCAAGGAGCGGGGTGAGCAGGTCAGCGCCCCGCAGCCGATGCCGTACGACCGGGCCGAGCAGGAGCGCCGCGCGAAGCGCGCCGAGAAGGATCTGGCCACGCTGGGCAAGGTGAACCCGCTCGCGCTCGAGGAGTTCGCGGCGCTCGAGGAGCGCTACAACTTCCTGGCCACCCAGCTCGAGGACGTCAAGAACGCGCGCAAGGACCTGCTCGACGTGGTCGCGGAGGTGGACGCGCGCATCCTGCAGGTGTTCACCGAGGCCTACGCCGACGTGGAGCGGGAGTTCGTGCAGGTGTTCTCGACACTGTTCCCCGGCGGTGAGGGCAGGCTGCTGCTCACCGACCCCTCCGACATGCTCACCACCGGCATCGAGGTGGAGGCCCGCCCGCCCGGTAAGAAGGTCAAGCGGCTGTCGCTGCTGTCCGGCGGGGAGAAGTCGCTCACCGCTGTCGCGCTGCTCGTGGCGATCTTTCGCGCCCGCCCCTCCCCGTTCTACGTGATGGACGAGGTGGAGGCCGCGCTGGACGACACCAACCTGCGCCGGTTGATCGGGTTGTTCGAGCAACTGCGGGAGAAGAGCCAGCTGATCGTCATCACCCACCAGAAGCCGACGATGGAGATCGCCGACGCCCTCTACGGCGTCAGCATGCGCGGCGACGGCATCACCCAGGTGATCTCGCAGCGTCTGCGCGGGGAGAACCTGACACCCGCCGCGACCTGACCGACCTCAGCCGGGCCGGCCCGGCAGCCGCACGATGCTACGCCCGGTCGCCACCGGAACCGACCGATCGTGTGGCTCCGGCGGGGTCGGCGGACGCGCCGCCTAGAGCAGATCGCTGACGTCGTCGGGCACGTCGACGGCGTATTTGCGCAGGATGTCCATCGAGATCACCTCGAGGGCGTTCTCGTGGGTGGCGGCCAGCACCACCGGCGCGGCCGCCCCGTCCTCGTGGGCGTGCAGCCAGCGCACCGCCACCACGCACCAGCGGTCGCCGGGCTGCAGGCCGGGGAAGTTGTTCTCCGGGCGCGGGGTGCTCAGGTCGTTGCCGATGGAGGCCTGATGCTCGAGGAATTCCGCCGTGACGACGGTGCAGACGGTATGGCTGCCCAGATCCTCCGGCCCCGTACTACAGCAGCCGTCCCGGTAGAACCCGGTGAGAGGATCGGTGCCGCACTCTTCCAGCGGCCCCCCAAGCACGTTTCGATCGGTCACGTCGCCGATCCTATTGTTCCGGGGCGAGAAGTTCCGCAGGACAAGAAATCTCGAGGGGCTGTGTCACCGCTCCCGGGCGCGCCGAACAGGACCGATGTGGCGTTCTGCAAGGATGGTCGTCGTGAGTGCCGAAGCCTGGATTGTGATAGCCGCCGTCGCCGCCCTGCTGCTGGTGGCGCTCGTCGCCGGATTCGTCCTGTACAAACGCCGCCGGATCTCGCTGTCCGCCCCCACCGCGGAGAAGGAGCTGACCGACCGCTCGGGCGGCTACACCGCAGCGGGCGGATTCACCTTCAGCCAGGGCGGGACGGCGACGGCCACCCGCCCGGAGCCGCTGCAACGCACCGACACCGAGGGGCAACCGCACGTCGGTGACGACGCCGCCGTGCCGCGCGACGCGCCCCGGCGCGGCATCACCAACGTGCCGCTGCCCGAGGGCGATGTCACCGAGGGGCCCAGCGGCGGCGGCGCCACCGTCGCCGAACCGGAACCGGAGACCACCCCCGCACCCGATCTGCCCGGCACCACGGCACCGGCCACCGACACCGCGCCCACCGACACGGCGCCCACCCATACCGCGCCCACCGATACCGCGCCCACCGATACCGCGCCCACCGATACCGCGCCCACCGACACGCCCGCACCTGCCGAGACCACTCCGGCGGCGCCCGCCACGACCCCGCCGGTCGCCGAGCCGGACACGGTCGTCCCCGAGGTGCCCGCCACCCCCGCCGGTGCCGAGACCGCGCCCGCCCTGGAGGAGATCGAGCCCACCGCGGGCAGGCTGACCAAGCTGCGTGGCAGGCTCTCGCGCTCCCAGAACGCCGTCGGCAAGAGCCTGCTCGGCCTGCTCGGCGGCGGCGACCTGGACGAGGACTCCTGGGAGGAGATCGAGGACACCCTGGTGCTGGCCGATCTCGGCACGGCCAGCACCACCGCCGTCGTCGAGCGGCTGCGCGAGGAGATGGCCGCGCGCAGTGTGCGCACCCCGGAACAGGCGCGTCAGGTGCTGCGCGACGTCCTCGTGGAGGCACTGCGCCCGGAGCTGGACCGCTCGATCCGCGCGCTGCCGCATCCGGATCACCCGGCGATCCTGCTGGTCGTCGGCGTCAACGGCACCGGGAAGACCACCACGACCGGCAAGCTGGCCCGCGTGCTGGTCGCCGACGGCCGTCGCGTGCTGCTCGGCGCTGCCGACACCTTCCGCGCCGCCGCCGCCGATCAGTTGCAGACCTGGGGTGAGCGGGTCGGCGCGGAGACCGTGCGCGGCAAGGAGGGCGCCGATCCGGCCGCCGTTGCCTTCGACGCGGTCGCCGCGGGCATCGAGCGCGGCGTGGACGCCGTGCTCATCGACACCGCGGGCCGCCTGCACACCAAGACCGGCCTGATGGACGAGCTCGGCAAGGTCAAGCGCGTGGTGGAGAAGAAGGCCGCCGTCGACGAGGTGCTGCTGGTGCTCGACGCCACCGTCGGCCAGAACGGTCTGATGCAGGCGCGGGTCTTCGCCGAGGTCGTCGACATCACCGGTGTCGTGCTGACCAAGCTGGACGGCACCGCCAAGGGCGGCATCGTCTTCCAGGTCCAGCACGAACTCGGCGTGCCGGTCAAGCTGGTCGGCCTCGGCGAGGGCGCCGACGACCTCGCCCCCTTCGAAGCGGGCGCCTTCGTGGACGCCCTGCTGGGCTGAGCCGCACCACCGAACCCACCGCGGCCGGGCAGCGCGCCCGGCCGCGGCGTGGGCCGCCCGGCTCGCCCGACATGTCCGCACACCAGGGGCGATACCTGTGGTGAACGTCACGAAACGTGACCGAAACACAACCGCGGCATCCGTTCACTCAGGTGAAACACCACAGCTCTCCGGATGAAACACCGAGCGAACACCCTTCTCTGCAGGTCCATTTGCCACAGGCGGCTGGGCCCGAGATGAGGAGGACATTAAGGTGGCTTTTCCCGTAATCGGCGCGCCGGACGCCGGTGACACCGCATGGATGCTGGCCAGTGCCGCACTCGTGCTGTTGATGACGCCAGGACTCGCGTTCTTCTACGGCGGCATGGTCCGCAGCAAGAACGTGCTCAACATGATCATGATGAGCATCAGCGCGATGGGTTTGATCACCATCCTATGGGTGCTGTACGGCTTCTCCGTCGCCTTCGGTGAGGACAAGGCCAACCTCATCGGCGACCCCGGCCAGTACTTCGGCCTGAAGGGGGTGTTCGGCGGCAGCTACCTGGCCTCCACCGATCCCGCCGAGCCCGCCGCGATCCCGCTCAACGGCACCATCCCGCTGTCGCTGTTCGTCGCGTTCCAGCTCATGTTCGCGATCATCACCGTCGCACTCGTCTCGGGCGCGGTCGCCGACCGCCTGAAGTTCGGCTCGTGGCTGGTCTTCGCGGGCGTGTGGGCCACCATCGTCTACTTCCCGGTGGCGCACTGGGTGTTCGCCTTCGACGGGTACACCGGCGAGGAGGGCGGCTGGATCGCCAACAACCTCAAGGCCATCGACTTCGCGGGCGGCACCGCGGTGCACATCAACGCCGGCGCCGCCGGTCTGGTGCTCGCGCTGATCCTCGGGAAGCGCAAGGGCTGGCCGCAGACGCCGTTCCGCCCGCACAACCTGCCCTTCGTCATGCTCGGCGCCGGTCTGCTCTGGTTCGGCTGGTACGGCTTCAACGCCGGGTCGGCCGTCGGCTCCAACGGGATCGCCGGCGCGACGTTCCTCACCACCACCATCGCCACCGCCGCCGCGATGCTCGCCTGGCTGGTGGTGGAGAAGATCCGCGACGGCCACCCCACCTCGCTGGGCGCGGCGTCGGGCATCGTGGCCGGCCTGGTCGCCATCACCCCGGCGTGCTCCTCGGTGAACGTGCTCGGTGCGCTGGCCATCGGTGTGGTCTCCGGTGCGCTGTGCGCGCTGGCGGTCGGCCTGAAGTTCAGGTTCGGCTTCGACGACTCGCTCGACGTGGTCGGCGTGCACCTGGTCGGTGGCCTGGTCGGCACCCTGATGGTCGGCCTGGTGGCGGCGCCGGAAGCGCCCGCGGCGGTCGAGGGCTTGTTCTACGGTGGTGGGATCGAGCAGTTGAAGCTGCAGGCCGTCGGTGCGTTCACCGTGCTTGCCTACTCGCTGGTCGCGACGGCCGTCATTGCTCTGATCCTGAAGTTCACGATCGGTCTGCGCGCCGACGACGAGGCCGAGTCGGTGGGTCTGGACGAGTCCGAGCACGCGGAAACCGCATACGATTTCGCTGCTGTGGGTGGCACGGCACGCTCGCTCGTCAAGGAGGCATGACGACATGAAACTGATCACCGCAATCGTCAAACCGTTCACGCTCGAGGACGTCAAGACCGGTCTGGAACAGGCGGGCGTGTTCGGCATGACCGTCAGCGAGGTGCAGGGCTACGGCAGGCAGAAGGGCCACACCGAGGTCTACCGCGGCGCCGAGTACTCGGTGGACTTCGTGCCGAAGGTCCGGGTCGAGGTCGTCGTCGACGATGCCTCCGTCGACAAGGTCGTGGACGTGATCGTCGAGGCGTCGCGCACCGGCAAGATCGGCGACGGCAAGGTGTGGGTCACCCCCGTCGAGTCGATCATCCGCGTGCGCACCGGCGAGCGCGGCACCGACGCGCTGTAGCGGGATTTCGAGTCGAGCGGCGGCCCCGCTCCCACCGGACAGCCCGGTCGGGGCGGGGCCGCACTCATGAAACGGGTGGTGGTCGTGGGTAGTGGTAGCAGGCGGACCGACAGCGGACCGGCCAAGGCCGGTGGTGCCGCCGATCTGGTGCGGGCGCGGGCGCAGTTGCTCGAGGGTGGGCTGCCGCGCAATCCACGGCTGGACGCGGCATCGCTGCGGCAGGCGCTGGTGGACCTGTACGAGCTGTGGCTCACCGGCAAGGGCGCCGAGCTGGGCATCACCGCCGAGAGCGGCCTGGCCGTGGTGGCCGTCGGCGGGCTCGGGCGCAAGGAGATGCTGCCGTACTCCGACCTGGATCTGGTGCTGTTGCACGACGAGGTCGATCCCGCGCGGGTCGCCGAGGTCGCCGATCAGCTCTGGTATCCGTTGTGGGACGCCCACATCAAGCTCGACCACAGCGTCCGCACCGTGCCGCAGGCGCTGCGGGTGGCCGGTGACGACCTGATCGCCGCGCTCGGCATGCTCGAAGCCCGCCACATCGTCGGCGATGTGGAGCTGAGCAATCTGCTGATCGGCGGGGTGCGCCGGGAGTGGCGCAACGGGATCCGGCATCGGTTCGACGACCTGGTCGCCCAGGCCGAGGCCCGCTGGCAGCGCTGCGGCGAGATCGCCCACCGGGCCGAGCCCGACCTGAAGAACGGCCGCGGCGGACTGCGCGACATCCAGCTGCTCGACGCACTCGCCGTCGCACACCTGACCGACGCCATGCCGGGGCTCGGTCCGGAGGTGCCCGGCGGCGGACTGCGGCAGGCGCACCGCCGGTTGCTCGACGTCCGTACCGAGCTGCACCGGGTCGCCGGCCGCGGCCGCGACCAGTTGCGGGCGCAGGACGCCGACGAGATCGGCGCGGCGCTGCGCATCGGCGACCGCTTCGATCTGGCTCGCACACTGAGTGATTCGGCCCGGACGGTGAGCTACTCCGTCGAGGTCGGATTGCGCACGGCCGCCAACGCGCTGCCGCGGCGCGGGCTGGCCAGGCTGCGCCGCATGCCGGTGCGTCGACCACTCGATGAGGGGGTGGTCGAGCACGCGGGCGAGGTGGTGCTGGCCAGGGACGCGCGGCCGCAGCGCGATCCCGGGCTGATCCTGCGGGTGGCGGCGGCGTCGGCGCAGACCGGGCTGCCGATGTCGGCCACCACACTCAACCGGCTCTCCGAGGACGCGCCGGAACTGCGGGAGCCGTGGCCCAAGGACGCGCTCAACGACCTGCTGGTGCTGCTGGGCGCGGGCCGGGGCGTGATCGCGGCGATCGAGGCGCTGGACCGGACCGGGTTGTGGGGCAGACTGCTGCCGGAGTGGGGCGCGGTGCGCGATCTGCCGCCCCGCGATGTCCTGCACACCTGGACGGTCGACCGCCACCTGATGGAAACCGTCGCCTACGCGAGCGCGCTGAGTACCCGGGTGGCCCGGCCCGATCTGCTCGCACTGGGCGCGCTGCTGCACGACATCGGCAAGGGCAGGCAGGGCGATCACAGCGTGGTCGGGGCGGAGCTGGCGACGCAGATCGGGCGCAGGCTCGGACTGTGGCCCTCCGACGTGCGGACGTTGAGTGCGATCGTGCGCCACCACCTGCTGCTGCCGGACACCGCGACCCGGCGCGATCTGGACGATCCGCAGACCGTGCGGCACGTCGTGGAGGCGCTCGACGGCGACCCGCAACTGCTGGAGCTGCTGCACACGCTGGCCGAGGCCGATTCGCTGGCCACCGGACCGGGGGTGTGGGGCGAGTGGAAGGCTTCGCTGATCGGGGATCTGGTCCGCCGCTGCCGGGCGGTGATGGCCGGTGACGCGCTGCCGACGCCCGCCCCGATCGCGCCGGAGTTGCTCGCCAAGGCCGCGGCGGGCGGTGTGCATGTCGAGTTGGCACCGGGGGAGGGCAAGTTCAGCCACGTCGTCACGGTCATCGCGCCGGACGCGCCCGGTCTGCTCTCCGATGCCGCGGGTGTGCTCGCCCTGCACTCGCTGCGGGTGCTGTCGGCGTCGCTGGGTGTGCACGGCGACTCGGCCGTCGACACCTTCGTCGTCACACCGAAATTCGGCGATCCGCCCGACCCGGGCCTGCTGCGCCAGGAACTGATCCGGGCCATCGCCGGCGACCTCGATCTGCCCGCGGTGCTCGCCGAGCGGGAGCGGGCCGCGGTCGGTGCCGGTCGCGGTCCCTATGCCCAGGCGCAGCCGCGGCTGTTGTGGACGCCCACCGGCACGCCGGGGCAGGTGATCCTGGAACTGCGCGCCGAGGACCGGATCGGTCTGCTGAGCAGGCTCGCCGCCGCGTTCGCCGACTGCGGGGCCAATGTCCGCTGGGCCAAGATCGTCACCATGGGCGCGGCCGTCGTCGACGCCTTCTGCCTGGAGCTGGGCGGTCCGGACGAGCAGGCCCAGCGTGCCGCGCTCACCGACGCGGTGCTGCGGGTGGTGCCGCAGCCCGCCCCGAAGCCGCCGGAGGAGACCCCGGCCTAGCGTGTCGCCGCCGGGCCGCGACCGGAATGTTGCAGACCATTTGCTGGAACGCCTCCTCGGTTCCCGCGCGGCCCCTACGATCATCAAGGTCCGGCTGTCGCGAGCACGAGGGGAGCAGGTCGATGGCGATTCAGGTGGTTGCGGCATCGATGATGACCAGCGACGAGACGTCCCATATGGCGCGGTGCGTCGGCGGCGACCTGTGGGTGGTCTCCTGGCTGCCCGGGCGCACGCTCACCGGCAGGCAGGCCGTCACCGCGATGACGATCGCCACCGCCGTCGCCACCCGGGACATGACCGGCCCCACCGAATGGGCCGGCCTCGACGAACTCGCGCTCGAACTCGGCCTCACCGGACGCCAGGCCGTCCATCTGGTGCGACTGGAGAATCACGACTATCGCGGCACCGGTGATCCGGCGCGCATCGTGGCCGAATAGCCGCTGCTCGGCGCACCGCGTGCGCGCAGGCCCGGGTGACCCCATTACGCTGGGAGATAATTGACGTCACTCGAGATCAGGAGCGCGATCGGTGTTCGAATCCCTGTCCGACCGGCTTACCGGTGCCCTGAAGGATCTGCGCGGTAAGGGGCGTCTGTCACCGGCCGACATCGACGCCACGTGCCGGGAGATCCGGTTGGCCCTGCTCGAGGCCGACGTCGCGCTGCCCGTGGTGCGCGGTTTCATCGCCAGGATCAAGGAGCGCGCCAAGGGCGCGGAGGTCTCCGCGGCGCTGAATCCCGCCCAGCAGGTCGTCAAGATCGTCAACGAGGAACTCGTCGGCATCCTCGGCGGCGAGACCCGCAGGCTCAACCTGGCCAAGACCCCGCCGACGGTGATCATGCTCGCCGGTCTGCAGGGCGCCGGTAAGACGACGCTGGCGGGCAAGCTCGCGAAATATCTGAAGGGGCAGGGACATCAGCCCTTGCTGGTGGCCTGCGACCTGCAGCGCCCCGGCGCCGTCACCCAGCTCCAGGTGGTCGGCGAGCGCGCGGGCGTGCCCGTCTTCGCCCCGCACCCGGGCACCTCGGTGGGCGGCGGGGAGAACCCGCTGGGCATCACCGCGGCCGACCCGGTCGAGGTCGCGCGCGGCGGCGTCGCCGAGGCCCGCAACAAGCAGTACGACATCGTCATCGTCGACACCGCGGGCCGCCTCGGCATCGACGAGGAGCTGATGCGCCAGGCCGCGAGCATTCGCGACGCCGTCCAGCCGGACGAGACGCTGTTCGTGCTCGACGCCATGATCGGTCAGGACGCGGTGACCACCGCCGAAGCCTTCCGCGACGGCGTCGGCTTCACCGGCGTGGTGCTCACCAAGCTCGACGGCGACGCCCGCGGCGGTGCGGCGCTGTCGGTGCGCAACGTCACCGGCGCGCCGATCATGTTCGCCTCCACCGGTGAGAAGCTCGAGGACTTCGACGTCTTCCACCCGGACCGGATGGCCAGCCGCATCCTGGGCATGGGTGACGTGCTCACCCTCATCGAGCAGGCCGAACAGGTCTACGACGCGCAGCAGGCCGAGGAGGCCGCGCGCAAGATCGGCAGCGGCGAACTCACGCTGGAGGACTTCCTCGAGCAGATGCTCGCCATCCGCAAGATGGGCCCGATCGGCAATCTGCTGGGCATGCTGCCGGGCGCGGGTCAGATGAAGGACGTGCTCGCCCAGGTCGACGACAAGCAGCTCGACCGGGTGCAGGCGATCATCCGTGGCATGACCCCCGCCGAGCGGGCCAACCCCAAGATCATCAACGCCTCCCGGCGCCTGCGCATCGCCAACGGCTCCGGTGTCACGGTCTCGGAGGTCAACCAGCTGGTCGACCGGTTCTTCGAGGCCAAGAAGATGATGGCGATGATGGGCCGCCAGATGGGCATGCCCGGCTCGCGCCGCAACGCCAAGAAGGGCAAGAAGGGCAAGAAGGGCGGTCGCGGCCCCACCCCGCCGAAGGTGCGCGGCGGATTCCCGGGCATGCCCGCCGGAATGCCGGGGATGCCCGCCGGGATGCCCGACATCTCCAACATGCCCGCGGGTCTCAACGAGCTGCCGCCGGGGCTGGAGAACTTCGATCTGTCGAAGCTGAAGTTCCCGAAGAAGTAGGCGCCCGGCCCGACTCGCGGCGCCCGAGCGCCACCCGCAGGCGGCGCGAACGGGACAGAATGGGACTCGCGAGCCTCGCCGCGGCACCGCGGCGGCGCACCGAGTGAGGGAGGTCCCGCCGTGCATCTTCGTGGAGTCGTTCTGCCCGACGACGAGGTTCGTGACCTGTGGGTACACGACGGCCTGGTCTCGTTCGAGCCGATGCGGGATGCCGAAACCCTTTGTGACAGCGGCTGGATCGTGCCGGGCCTGGTCGACGCGCACTGCCACGTCGGCATTCGCTACGGCGGTGGCGACGAGGACCACGACGGCGCGATCGCCCAGGCCGAGATCGAACGCGACGCCGGTGCGCTGCTGCTGCGCGACGCGGGCTCGCCCATCGATACGCGCTTCATCGACGACCACGACGACCTGCCCCGCATCATCCGCGCGGGCAGGCACATCGCGCGGCCCAAACGCTACATCCGCGAGCTGGGGATCGAGCTCGACGACGAACGGGACCTGCCGCAGATCGTGGCCGAGCAGGCCCGCCGCGGCGACGGCTGGGTCAAGATCGTCGGCGACTGGATCGACCGCTCCGTCGGCGATCTGCGCCCGCTGTGGAGCGATGCCGTCCTGGTCGAGGCGATCGAGGCCGCGCACGCCGAGGGCGCCCGGGTGACCGCGCACGTCTTCGGCGAGGACGCGCTGCCCGGGTTGATCAACGCCGGTATCGACTGTCTCGAGCACGGCACCGGCCTCACCGACGACACCATCGCGATGATGGTCGAGCACGGCACCGCCCTGGTGCCCACCCTGATCAACATCGACACCTTCCCCGAGATCGCCGACAGCGCGGGCCGCTTCCCCGTCTACGCCGCACACATGCGCGACCTGCACCGTCGCGTGCGCGACACCATCGGCAACGCCCACGACGCCGGCGTGCCGATCTACGCGGGCACCGACGCGGGCGGCTCGATCCGGCACGGCCGCATCGCCGACGAGATCGCCGCGCTCGGCAAGGCCGGGCTGTCGGCGCACGAGGCGCTCGGCGCGGCGTCCTGGGCGGCCCGCGACTGGCTCGGCAGGCCGGGCATCGCGCACGGGGCGCCCGCCGATTTCGTCGTCTACCGCGACGATCCGCGCGAGCATCCCGATGTGCTCACCGAGCCCGCCTGGGTGGTGCTGCGCGGGCGGGTGGTCAAGTCCGCCGATCCCGTCACCGGACACCGGTGACCGGCGGGTCGACGAGGTTCCGGCGGAGGCGGGCCGGGCGTCGACGGTCCGCCTTCCCCGCGTGGGGGTAGCACCGATCCGAGGAGGAGGTCGCTGTGCGCGATCTGGTCGTCACCGAGAACATCACCGTCGACGGGGTGATCGAGGCCACCGAGGGATGGTTCACCGTCGGCAACGACGCCCTCGCGGAGCAGGCCGACATCAACGCCGAGTTGATGGCCCACACCGCCGCCTGCGATGCGGTGCTGTTCGGTCGCCGCACCTTCGAGGACATGCGCGGATACTGGCCGCGGCAGGACGACGACCGCTCCGGCATCACCGATGACCTGAACACGATCCGCAAGTACGTGGTCTCCCGCACCATGACCGACCCCGCCTGGCACAACTCGGTGGTCCTGCGGGGGCTCGACGAGGTCGCGGCGGTGAAGCGGGAGCCGGGCAAGGACATCGTCTGCACCGGGAGCATCGAGCTGGTGCACCAGCTGATCGCGGCGGGGCTGGTCGACGAGTACCGGTTGTTCGTCTACCCGGTGGTGCTCGGGCGTGGCGCCCGCCTGTTCGGTGAGGGAGCGCGGCTGCCGCGGCTGCGGCTCGCCGAGAGCAAGCGGTTCCGTTCCGGGGTGGTGCTGCTGCGGTACCGCCCGTCCTGACCACGGACCGATTTCGAGCCGGGCTGGCCCGTCTGGCACAATGGACCACCGTCCTGGACAGGACAGTGTCAGCCCGTCTCCGGTTACGTACCGCGCGGCGGTCACGCACTCCAAGCGCAAAACCGGGCTCGCAGACCGTGCGGGTCGCTGAATTGCGCGGTGACCATCCTGGTCGTCGCCCTCGTGGCGGTGGCCGCCTACCCGAAAGAGGCAGATCAGCATGGCTGTTCGCATCAAGCTCACCCGCCTGGGCAAGATCCGCAACCCGCAGTACCGCGTCGTCGTCGCCGACGCCCGCACCCGCCGTGACGGCCGGGCGATCGAGTCCATCGGCAAGTACCACCCGAAGGAAGAGCCTTCGCTGATCGAGATCGACTCCGAGCGCGTCCAGTACTGGCTGAGCGTCGGCGCGCAGCCGACCGAGCCGGTGCAGCGCCTGCTGGAGATCACCGGTGACTGGCAGAAGTTCAAGGGCCTGCCCGGCGCCGAGGGCACCCTGAAGGTGAAGGCCGCCAAGCCGTCCAAGCTGGACCTGTTCAACGCCGCGCTGGCCGCCGCCGAGAACGAGCCCGTCGCCGAGGCCGTCACCCCGAAGAAGAAGGCCAAGAAGGACGACGCCGCCGCCGAGTCGACCGAGGCCGAGGCCGCCGAGTAATGAGCGCCGTCGTCGCCGATGCCGTCGAGCACCTCGTGCGCGGCATCGTCGCCAATCCCGATGACGTCCGCGTCGAGCTGATCACCGGCCGTCGCGGACGCACCGTCGAGGTGCACGTGCACCCCGACGACCTGGGCAAGGTGATCGGTCGCGGTGGTCGCACCGCGACCGCGCTGCGCACCCTGGTCGCGGGCATCGGCGGCCGGGGCATCCGGGTCGACGTGGTCGACACCGACCAGTAGCCGGAGACGCCGCCGATGGAACTCGTCGTGGGACGGGTCGCCAAATCGCACGGGGTGCGCGGAGAACTCGTCGTCGAGGTCCGCACCGACGACCCCGACGCGCGCTTCGCCGGGGGCACCGTCCTGCGCGGGCGGCTGCCGCGCTCGACCGAGGTGCGGGAATTCACCGTGGAGTCGGCCCGGGAACACTCGGGCCGGCTTCTGGTGTCCCTGGCCGGGGTCGACGACCGGTCCGCCGCCGACGCGCTGCGCGGCACGTTGTTCGTCGTCGACAGCGCCGAACTGCCGCCCTCGGACGATCCGGACGAGTTCTACGATCACGAACTCGAGGGCCTGAGTGTGCGCGACACGGCCGGTGCCGTGCTCGGTACCGTCACCGAAGTGCTGCATTCGGCCGCCGGTGAACTGCTCTCGGTGCGAGCCGCCGAGGACGGGCGGGAGATCCTGATCCCGTTCGTCACCGCCATCGTGCCGACCGTCTCGGTCGCCGAGGGGTACGTCGTGATCGATCCGCCCGAGGGCCTGCTCGATCCGGAATGACACGGGCCGCATGAAACTCGACGTCGTCACCATCTTCCCCGAATATCTGGAGCCGTTGCGCACGGCGCTGCTGGGCAAGGCCATCGACAAGGGACTGATCTCCGTCGACGTGCACGACCTGCGCCGCTGGACGCACGACGTGCACAAGTCCGTCGACGACGCCCCCTACGGCGGCGGACCCGGCATGGTCATGAAGCCGACCGTGTGGGGCGACGCGCTCGACGCGGTGTGCCCCGACGACGCGCTGCTCGTCGTCCCCACCCCGGCCGGCGTGCCCTTCACCCAGGCCACCGCGCAGCGCTGGGCCGCCGAACGCCACCTGGTGTTCGCGTGCGGTCGCTACGAGGGCATCGACCAGCGTGTCTTCGACGACGCCGCCCGGCGGGTGCGCGTCGAGGAGGTCAGCATCGGCGACTACGTGCTGATCGGCGGCGAGGCGGCGGTGCTGGTGATGGTCGAGGCGGTCGTCCGGCTGCTGCCCGGGGTGCTCGGGAATCAGCAGTCCCACGAACAGGATTCGTTCTCCGACGGCCTGCTCGAGGGGCCCAGCTACACCCGCCCGGTGAGCTG
Source organism: Nocardia farcinica (assembly GCF_001182745.1). NCBI lineage: Bacteria > Bacillati > Actinomycetota > Actinomycetes > Mycobacteriales > Nocardiaceae > Nocardia > Nocardia farcinica. The sequence continues at coordinate 2,434,520 of NZ_LN868939.1, forward strand.
GCGCGGCCTCGAGGTGCCGCCGATCCTGCTCTCCGGTGACCACGCCAAGGTCGCGGCGTGGCGGCGCGAGCAGTCGCTGGCCCGCACCAGGGAACGCCGTCCCGACCTGTTGCCGCCGGAGTCGTCGTCGGGCTGACCGACCTCACTCGGCCGGAACCACCGCCACGGTGCCGTCCGCACCCGGCACCAGGAGTCCCCACGGCGCCATGGTGGGGTTGTCGCGGCGGGCGAGTGCCATCGTCAGCGTCGGTTGTTCGTCGCGCACACTCGGCCCCGGACCGGCGACCAGCGTGCGCGTACCGTCGCCCATGTCGTAGGCGACCAGCGAGACCGCGTTGTCCCCGAGCCGTTTCCGCATGGTGGCGAGCAGGACGTTACTGCTCACCGCGGCGGTGAGCGGAAGGACTTCTTCCCGCTCGTCGAGCGGCGCCGTCCACCGCACCCGGCCGTCGGCCTCCTCCAGCCGCATGGCGGTGTTCTCCGCCAGCGTCGTGCTGTCCATGACCAGCGACACCCCGTCCGGACGGGGGAGCCGGTACCGCGAGCCGGGGGCGGCGGGCCTGCGAGCGAGTGGTTCGCCGGTCGTGATGTCGAGGACGTCGGTCTCCCCGCTGCTCAGTTTCACCGCCAGGGTGTTGCGCGACTCGACGGCGACGTGGTCGCCACCGGTGAGCTGCCGCTGCCAGCGCACCGCCCCGTCGCGTGGATCCAGCGCTGCGACCCACTGGTCGGCACCCTTGCCGTCGGGGCCGGTCGCCGTGTGGCAACGGATCAGCACCACGTCGCGGATCCACACCGGAACGAGCGCGTCCTCGGTGGGCGGGCAGCCGAAGGAGGCGAGGGACACCGACCAGGCCTGGGTGCCGGTGCGGGCGTCGGCGAAGGTCACCGTTCCGTCGGCGGTGTCGCCCTGGGTCCACTCCTCGGCCGCCGTGCTCCACAGTTGCTCGCCGGTTTCGGTCGAGTACGCGACCAGTCCCGGGGTGCCCTCCCAGCCCACGAGCAGCACCGGCTGGAACAACACCGGCCGCACCCGGTCGGTGTCGGGCCGGGCGCCGTCCTTGCGCAGGGTCCACTGTCGCGTGCCGTCGGGGGCGAAACCGACGACCGCGTCCTCGGTCACGGTGTAGAGGCCGGTCTCGGTCACCCCGATTTCGCGGTGGGCGCCGACCTCGAGGGTGCGGATGGCCGCCAGATCCAGGACCGGCGCGTCCGGCGGTCCGCCCGGCCCCTGCGCGTCCGGCGCGCCGAGACCGCACGCGGCCATGGTGAGCGCCAGTGCGACACCGACGACGACCCGCGCCAGTACGCGCATGCTGATGTTCCCACCCATGATCGAACTCCCCCTCCCGGAATCGGACGGGGTCGATCATCGCACGCGCGGCCGCACCGCGGAATGTGTGGCCCGACGGCTGTGGACGACGGCAGCGCTGTGGATTACGGCAGCAAACCCAGCCGACGGGCGGTGACCACGGCCTCGTGCCTCGAATGCGCGTCCAGCTTGGTCATGGCGTTGCGCAGGTAGCTCTTCACCGTCTCGGGTCCGAGGGAAAGCCGCTGCGCCACTTCCTGATTCGTGCATCCGAGCGCCACCTCGGAGAGCACGTCGAGCTCCCGCCGGGAGAGTTTGGGTGCGGTGGGGGAGGTCTCGCCGGTGAGCATCCTGGTCAGCCGGGCGCACACGCCGTGCAGCCGCTCCCGGGTGCGCTCGTCGCGCACCGTGCCCGCCAACCCGCGCAGTTCGGCGTTGATCTCGCGCAGTTCCTCGGTCAGCTCCGGTCCGGCCTCGCGGGCCGGGCTGGCCACCTCGAGCAACCGCAGCCGCCGGTCGACCTCGTCGCGGATGGCGATCTCGGTGGCCAGGCGCCTGCTCGCCCGCACGATCAGATCGGCCGTGCGGTCCCCGACCGGCCCGCCGCGGGTGGCCGCGTAGAGCACCGCCCGCGACCGGTCGCCGACCACCACCGGCACCGCCGCGACCGAGCGGATGCCCTCGCCGGAGACCGGCTCGTCGTAGTGGTGGGTGATCGTGGAGGCGTTGCGGTAGTCCGCGACCGAGGCGGGCCTGCGCAGGTCCATCACCCGGCCGCCGAGTCCTGAACTGCGCAGTACCGGCAGCCCGCGCAAGCCGTTGGTCTTGGTGCCGAAGAACTCCGAGAGCAGCAGGGTGTCTTCGTGGACTTCGCCGCCGAACACCACCGGTACACCCGTCTCTCGGGCGATCCAGCGGATCTCGGCGCGCAGCGCGTCACCGTCGCGCGGGCGCAGCAGGGAGGTGCCTGTCAAGGGTTTCACCCCTTTTCGGGGGTAGTCGTCAACGTGATCCGACCCACATTCTATTCGACACCGGGGAGCTGGATCACCGAGGAGGAGAGAGCACGATGACGATCGACGTGGACGCACGGGTGCGTGAGTTCCTGGACACCTACGACGGACCCGACGCCTGCGCCGCGGAACTGCTGTGCGACCGGCACCCCGCGGACGCGGTCGCCTTCACGGTGATCGAGTCGGATCTGTCCTCGACCGACCTCACCTACGGTGAGCTGCGCGAGCGATCCGCACGGTTCGCCGCGGCGCTCGCCGGTCTCGGCGTCGGCCCGGGCGATCGGGTCGCCACGCTGATGGCCAAGTCCGCGGACCTGGTGGTCGCGCTGCTGGGCATCTGGCGGCGCGGCGCGGTGCATGTGCCGCTGTTCACCGCCTTCGCCCCGCCCGCGATCGCGCTGCGGCTGGACGCGAGCCGCACGGTGGCGGTGATCGCCGACGCCGATCAGGCCGCCAAGCTGCTGCCGGGTGAGGACATCCCGGCCGAGGTCCCGTGGCGGCTGATCGTCGCCGGTCAGGTCCCCGAGTCGCTGGCCGTGCGCGAGCCGCTGCGCTTCGCCGAGCTGCTGGAGTCCTACGACGCCGACGATCCACGTGGCGCGGCCGTCGCGGTCGGCGGTGACGGGCTGCTGGTGCAGCTGTTCACCAGTGGTACCACCGGCACGCCGAAGGGCGTCCCGATTCCGGTGCGCGCGCTGGCCTCGTTCCACGCCTACCAGGAGTTCGCCCTCGACGTGCGCCCGGACGACGTGTTCTGGAACGCCGCCGACCCGGGCTGGGCCTACGGCCTCTACTACGCGATCCTGGCGCCGCTGGCCGCCGGCACCCGCAGCCTGCTGCTGCACGCCGGGTTCTCGCCCGCGCTGACCTGGCAGGTGCTGGAGAAGTTCGGCGTCACCAACTTCGCCGCCGCCCCCACCGTGTACCGGGCGCTGCGCTCCGACGACGGGCCCGCGCCCGCCGGTATCTCGCTGCGCCGGGCGTCCTCGGCGGGCGAACCGCTCACCCCGGAGGTGGTGGCCTGGTCCGCGCGCACCCTCGGGGTGCCGGTGCGCGACCACTACGGGCAGACCGAGCACGGCATGGTCATCTGCAACGCCTGGCACGACCAGCTGAACGCGGCCGCGCCGCTGGGCTCGATGGGCCGCCAGCTGCCGGGCTGGACCTGCGCGGTGCTCTCCGACACCGCCGACGTCGAGGCCGCCCCCGGCGAGCTGGGCAGGCTGGCCATCGACACCACCCGCAGCCCGCTGATGTGGTTCCTCGGCTACCTCGACGCCCCCGAGCGCACCGCGCAACGCTTCACCGCCGACGGCCGCTGGTACCTGACCGGTGACGCCGGCTCCCGCGACGCCGACGGCTTCTTCACCTTCTCGGCCCGCGACGACGACGTCATCATCATGGCCGGGTACCGCATCGGCCCGTTCGAGGTCGAGAGCGTGCTGGTCATGCACGACGACGTCGCCGAGGCCGCCGTGGTCGGCCTGCCCGACGAACTGCGCGGCGAGGTGCTCGAGGCGTTCGTGGTGCTGCGCTCCGGTGTCGACGGCAGCGCGGAGCTCGCCGCGGAGCTGCAGCAGTTGGTGAAGCAGAAGTTCGCGGCGCACGCCTACCCGCGCCGCGTGCATTTCGTGGACAGTCTGCCCAAGACGCCCAGTGGCAAGGTGCAGCGTTTCGTGCTGCGCGAACAGGAGGCCAAGCGATGACGACAACGACAACGACGACGGCGACGAGAGCACTGCCGAGTTACGACTCCGGCCCGTCGCCCACCCCGCTGCTCGGCGACACGATCGGCGCGAACCTCGACCGCACCGCGGCCGCGCATCCGGATCGGGAAGCGCTGGTGGACATTCCGTCGGGCCGCCGCTGGACCTACCGCGAACTCGTCGCGGCGGTCGACGCGCTGGCCGCGGGCCTGGACGCGCGCGGTATCCGCAAGGGTGACCGCGTCGGCATCTGGGCGCCGAACTGTGCCGAGTGGTTCCTCACCCAGTACGCGACCGCGAAGATCGGCGCGATCCTGGTCAACATCAATCCGGCCTATCGCACCAGCGAACTGGCCTATGTGCTGCGCCAGGCGGGCGTGCGCATGCTGATCGCGGCGCGCGAGTTCAAGACCTCCGACTACGTCGCCATGATCGACGAGGTGCGCGGGGAGTGTCCGGGGCTCGAGCAGGTGCTCATCCTCGGCGACGACCAGTGGCAGCAGGTGACGAGCACCACGCCCGACCCGGTCCGGTTGGCCGAGCTCGGCGCCGAGCTCACCATGGACGATCCGATCAACATCCAATACACCTCGGGCACAACGGGTTTCCCCAAGGGTGCCACGCTCAGCCACCACAACATCCTCAACAACGGCTTCTTCGTCGGCGAGCTGTGCGGCTACACCGAGCAGGACCGCATCTGCGTGCCGGTGCCCTTCTACCACTGCTTCGGCATGGTCATGGGCAATCTCGCGGCCACCAGCCACGGCGCGGCGATCGTGATCCCGGCGCCGTCGTTCGATCCGGCCGCCACCCTGGCCGCCGTCGCCGCCGAGAAGTGCACCTCGCTCTACGGGGTGCCGACGATGTTCATCGCCGTGCTCGCCGAACTCGACACCGAGCTGGAGAAGTCCGGCGCCGCACCGGATCTGAGCACCCTGCGCACCGGCATCATGGCAGGCTCACCGTGCCCGGTGGAGGTGATGAAGCGGGTCATCGACCGGCTCGGCATGAGCGAGGTCTGCATCTGCTACGGCATGACCGAGACCAGCCCGGTCTCCACCCAGACCCGCCGCGACGACGACATCGACCGCAGGACCGCCACCGTCGGCCGGGTCGGCCCGCACCTCGAGGTCAAGATCGTCGACCCGGCGACCGGCCGCACCGTGCCGCGCGGCGAGCCCGGCGAGCTGTGCACCCGCGGCTACTCGGTGATGCTCGGCTACTGGGACGAGCCCGAGAAGACCGCCGAGGCCATCGATGCCGCCCGCTGGATGCACACCGGCGACATCGGCGTGATGGACGAGGACGGCTATGTCGCGGTGACCGGCCGCATCAAGGACATGGTGATCCGCGGCGGGGAGAACATCTACCCGCGCGAGATCGAGGAATTCCTCTACACCCATCCCGACATCCTCGACGCCCAGGTCATCGGCGTGCCCGACGAACGCTACGGCGAGGAGCTGATGGCCTGGATCCGGATGCGCGAGGGCGCCGAACCGTTGGACGCGGCGGCCGTGCGGGAATTCTGCACCGGCAAACTCGCGCACTTCAAGATCCCGCGGTACGTGCACGTCGTCGAGGAGTTCCCGATGACGGTCACCGGCAAGGTGCGCAAGGCCGAGATGCGCGAGCTGGCCCGCGAAATGCTGCAGTCCGGCACGTGATCGGCACGCACACAGCCGCGCGCGCCGGGTGCGTCGGCGGATCCCCCGGGATCCGCTCCGGCGCCCCGGCGCGTCGCCGTATCCGGCGCACGCACCGGGAAACGCCGCGGAGAGGCGGAGCAGCCGCCGTCGGTGGGAGCCGCTAGTGTTGCCGCTCGTGACGACAGCGCCCGAGATCGCCAGTTCAGAGACGAACAGCACCGATACGACCGCCGCACCGGTGGGCACGCTCGCGGGTCCGGCGGGCGTCGGCAGCCGCATCGCCGAGGAACTCGGGGTGCGGGAGAGCCAGGTCCGCGCCGCGGTCGAACTGCTCGACGCGGGCTCGACCGTGCCCTTCATCGCCCGGTACCGCAAGGAGGTGACCGGCGGCCTCGACGACGCGCAGCTGCGCACGCTGGAGGAACGCCTGCACTACCTGCGGGAGCTGGACGAGCGCCGCGCCGCCATCATCGAATCCATCCGCGCCCAGGGCAAACTCGACGACGAGCTGCACCGCAGCCTGCTGCTGGCCGAGACCAAGGCCCGCCTCGAGGACATCTACCTGCCCTACAAGCCCAAGCGGCGCACCAAGGCCCAGATCGCGCGCGAGGCCGGGCACGAGCCGGTGGCCGACGCCCTGCTGGCCGACCCCACCACCGATCCCGCGCAGTACACCGCCGAGCAGCTCGACGGCGCCCGCGCGATCCTGGTCGAGCGGTTCGCCGAAGACGCCGACCTGGTCGGTGAGTTGCGCGAGATGATGTGGAATCGCGGGCAGCTCACCTCCACCGTGCGGCCCGGCAAGGAGGAGGCGGGGGCGAAGTTCGCCGACTACTTCGAGTTCAGCGAGGCGTTCAGCTCGCTGCCCTCACACCGGGTGCTCGCGCTGTTCCGCGGGGAGAAGGAGGAGGTGCTCAGCCTCCAGCTCGAGCCCGACACCGAGGAACTCGCGCCGGGGGAACGCAGCGTCTACGAGGGCCGCATCGCCGCGAAGTTCGGCATCGCCGATCGCGGACGCCCCGCCGACAGCTGGCTGCTCGACACCGTGCGGTGGGCGTGGCGGACCAAGTTGCAGGTGAGCCTGGGCATCGACACCAGGATGCGGCTGCGGCAGGCGGCGGAGAAGGACGCCGTCGACGTCTTCGCGGCGAACCTGCGCGATCTGCTGCTGGCCGCCCCCGCGGGCACCCGCACCACGATGGGCCTTGACCCCGGCTACCGCACCGGTGTCAAGGTGGCCGTCGTCGACGCGACCGGCAAGGTGGTCGCGACCGAGGTGATCTACCCGCACAAGCCGCAGGGCCAGACCGAGAAGTCGCTGGCCGTGCTCGGCGCGCTGGTGGCCCGCTTCGGTGTCGAACTGATCGCGATCGGCAACGGGACGGCTTCGCGCGAGACCGACGCGCTGGTGGCCGAGCTCATCTCCCGCATCGGCGCCACGTCGGACAAGAAGCCGACCAAGGTGGTCGTCTCCGAGGCCGGCGCCTCGGTGTACTCCGCCTCCGCCTACGCCTCCCAGGAACTGCCGGAACTGGACGTCTCGCTGCGCGGCGCGGTCTCGATCGCACGTCGGTTGCAGGACCCGCTGGCCGAGCTGGTGAAGATCGATCCCAAGTCGATCGGCGTGGGCCAGTACCAGCACGATGTCTCCGAGACGCTGCTGGCCCGCTCGCTGGGCGCGGTGGTCGAGGACGCGGTCAACGCGGTCGGCGTCGACGTCAACACCGCCTCGGTGCCGCTGCTGTCGCGGGTGTCGGGCATCGGCTCGGCCGTCGCGGAGAGCATCGTCGCCCATCGGGACCAGAACGGGCCGTTCCGTTCCCGTACCGCCCTGCTCGACGTGCCCCGGCTCGGGCCGAAGGCATTCGAACAGTGCGCGGGCTTCCTGCGCATCCGCGGCGGCGACGATCCGCTGGACACCTCGGCGGTGCACCCGGAGGCCTACCCGGTGGTGCGGCGCATTCTCGAGGCCACCGGCCGCCGCGTCGACGAGCTGATCGGCAACACCGGCGTGCTCCGGTCGTTGCGGCCCGCCGAGTTCACCGACGAGAAGTTCGGCGTGCCCACCGTCACCGACATCATCGGCGAACTGGAGAAACCCGGCCGCGACCCGCGCCCGGAGTTCAAGACCGCGGAATTCGCCGCCGGGGTGGAGAAGGTCGCCGACCTGAAGCCGGGCATGGTGCTCGAGGGCGTGGTGACCAACGTCGCGGCGTTCGGCGCGTTCGTCGACGTCGGCGTCCACCAGGACGGGCTGGTGCACGTCTCGGCCATGTCGCACTCCTTCGTCAAGGACCCGCGCGAGGTCGTCAAGTCCGGTGACGTGGTGAAGGTGAAGGTGCTCGAGGTCGACGTCGCCCGTCAGCGCATCGGCCTGTCGCTGCGGCTGGACGACGAGCCGGGCGCAGCCAAGGGCGAGCGCGGCGGCCAGCGCGAGGGCGGGCGCCGCGGCGGTTCCGGTGGTGCCGGCGGCGGACAACGGCAGAATGGACAGGGGCGGCAGCAGAGTCGCAACCAGGGCAGGCGCAACGCCCCCGCACCCAGCGGGTCGATGGCCGACGCCCTGCGCCGCGCCGGATTCGGGAAGTAGCAGCCGACCCGGCGGCGCACCGGAGAAGCGGGGAGGTACCGGCGGTCATGCGACGGTGGCTCGAACAGGACGTGATCGCGCACGGCCGCCTGCCGCTGCTCTGCTTCCTCTTCGGCTTCATCCTCGGCTTCCTGTTCATCCGGCTCAGCGTCCGGATGATCCGGGCCGATGTGCGGTGGTGGCCGGGCAACCTGCGCGCCGGTGACGTGCACATCCACCACATGGTGTTCGGGGTGGTGCTCGTCCTCGGGTCCGGGCTGGGCATGGTCGCGGTGATCGAGGACGCCGACACCCCGGTCGCCGCGGCGCTGGCGGCGGCGTTCGGCGTCGGCAGCGCCCTGGTGCTCGACGAGTTCGCGCTGATCTACTACCTGCGCGACGTCTATTGGGAGGAGCAGGGGCGCACCTCGGTCGACGCGGTCTTCGTCGCGCTGGCCGTGACCGGTCTGTTGCTGCTCGGCTTCCATCCGCTGTCGCTGCTGGAGATCAACGACTTCCGCACCTCGCTCGGCACCGTCGGGCACCTGGTGGCGGCGGGTTTCGCGCTGGCGAATCTGGCCATGGCCGCCGTCGTGATCGCCAAGGGCAAGATCTGGACCGGCCTGTTCGGCATGTTCTTCCCGCCGCTGCTGTTCGTCGGCGCGCTGCGGCTGAGCAGGCCGGGCGCGCCCTGGGCACGCTGGCGTTACGCCAACCGCCGCCGATTGATGGCGCGCGCCATCGTGCGCGAGCGCCGCTATCGCAGGCCGGTGATCCGGGCGAAGATCTTCGTGCAGGATCTGGTGGCGGGCAAACCCGACGTCGAGCACGCCCGCACCGCCGCCGAGGCCGAGCTCAGCCGCACCGTGGTGCCCGCGCCACCCGCGCCGCACCGGCACCACGGCGCGCCCGCACCGGACCGGCCCGAACCGGCGGAGGCGCCCCGCTGACCCCGGCCGATTTCGTCGCGGCCCGGCCCGTCTGGCACAATGCTCAGGTTGCCCTGGGTGCTTTCTCGACCCCGGGAGCATCCCTTAATTCGGAGCATGAACCGGTCGAGCACACCCGTGCCGCCAGGGTCCTCTGTTCGCGCGAACTCCAGAAGGATGGAAATGAACACCCTTGACTTCGTCGACGAAAAGTCGCTGCGCAGCGATGTCCCGGACTTCCGGCCCGGCGACACCCTGAATGTGCACGTGAAGGTCATCGAAGGCTCGAAGGAGCGCATCCAGGTCTTCAAGGGCGTCGTGATCCGTCGCCAGGGCGGTGGCATCCGCGAGACCTTCACCGTGCGCAAGGTGTCGTTCGGTGTCGGCGTGGAGCGCACCTTCCCGGTGCACAGCCCCAACATCGATCACATCGACGTCGTGACCCGCGGTGACGTCCGCCGGGCGAAGCTGTACTACCTGCGCGACCTGCGCGGTAAGGCGGCCAAGATCAAGGAGAAGCGCTGAGCGCTGCCCTTGACCGGGACAACTGATCGTCGACTGGCCCGGCACCGGACGTGAGTCATGGTGCCGGGCTAGTCTGTTCGGCGTGGCAGACGAAAGTGGGTCGGTGCGGGTGTCCGAATCGGACGACGAGGGGGCGGGCCGCCGCGGGCGGCGCAGGGGTAATCGGAAGACCAAACAGCAGCGGCCGTTCTGGCAGGAACTGCCGATCCTGATCGGCATCGCCGCCATCATCGCCGCGCTCGTGGTCACCTTCATCGGCAGGCCGTATGTGATCCCCTCCCAGTCGATGGAGGAGACGCTGCAGATCGGCGACCGCATCTACGTCCAGAAGATCAGCTACTACGCCGGGGACCCGCAGCCCGGTGATGTCGTCGTCTTCGTCGGTCCGCCCTCCTGGAACACCCGCTACCAGTCGATCCGCTCGGACAACCCGGTGGTGCGCGGCGTCCAGAACTTCCTCTCCTTCTTCGGGCTCGTCCCGCCCGACGAGAACGACCTGGTCAAGCGCGTCATCGCGGTCGGCGGGCAGACCGTGCAGTGCTGCGACGCCCAGGGCCGGGTGATGGTCGACGGCAAGGCCCTCGACGAACCGTATGTCCAGAACGACTACCGCTGGCTGACCGGCCAGCAGAACGCGAGCTACCCGGCCGGGCGGGTGTTCGGGCCGATCAAGGTGCCCGAGGGCCATCTGTGGGTGATGGGGGACAACCGCAACCAGTCCGCGGATTCCCGCGCGCACGTCGGTGACGAGCTCCAGGGCACCGTGCCGATCGAGAACGTGCGCGGCAAGGCCGTGTTCAAGATCTGGCCGCCGACCCGGCTCGGCCCCATCCGCGCCGAGGACCCGCAGGGCAACTGAGGGGCACGGGCGGATAATTCGCACGGTAGGGATGCACGCAGTGGGGCAGGCAAGCCGGAGTGGAGCGATGACGGCACGCACGGGGTGGCCGCCGCGCATGGTGATGCGCAAGGCGGGTGGGTTGCGCACGCTGGAGGCGGCGCTGATCCGCGGCGGGCTCGGACCCGTCGCGGGCGTGGACGAGGCGGGCCGCGGTCCCTGTGCGGGCCCGCTGGTGGTGGCGGCCTGCCTGCTGGCGCCCAAGGCCTACGACCGGCTCGCCGGGCTCGACGACTCCAAGAAACTCACCGAGGCCGCCCGCGAGGAGCTGTACCCGGTGATCACGCGGCTCGCGCTGGCCTGGGAGGTGGTGGTGATCCCGGCCTGGGAGATCGACGCCATCGGCATCCACGTCGCCAATATCGAGGGCATGCGCCGTGCGGTCGCGGGCCTGCGACAGCGGCCGGGCTACGTCCTCACCGATGGGTTCCGGGTGCCCGGCCTCGCGGCGCCATCCCTGCCGGTCATCGGCGGGGACGCCGCGGCGGCCTGCATCGCCGCCGCGAGCATCCTCGCGAAGGTCACCAGGGACCGGATCATGGTCGAGCTGGACAGCCGCCACCCGGGCTACGGTTTCGCCGCCCACAAGGGCTACAACACCCCCGAACACACCGCGGCGTTGCAGCGGCTCGGCCCGTGCAGCGAACACCGCCGGTCCTGGCGGAATGTGCGCGAGCGGCTGGGGCTGCGCCCGCTCGATCCCACCGTCGAATACGCCGAGACGGTGCTCGCCGACGGCGTGGCGGACAGCCGGGTGGCTGCCGACGCGGCGCATGCGGGATGATGTCGGAATACGACGCACTGCGCCGAGAAGGAGGACGTCCCACCCGATGAGTGCCGAGGACCTCGAGAAGTACGAAACCGAGATGGAGCTCTCGCTGTATCGCGAGTACAAGGACATCGTCGGTCAGTTCTCGTACGTGGTGGAGACCGAGCGTCGCTTCTACCTGGCCAATTCCGTCGAGCTGCGCCCGCAGAACGCCGACGGCGAGGTGTACTTCGAGGTGCGCATGAGCGACGCCTGGGTCTGGGACATGTACCGGCCCGCGCGCTTCGTCAAGCACGTGCGGGTCATCACCTTCAAGGACGTCAACATCGAGGAGCTGGAGAAGCCGGACCTTCGCCTGCCCGAGTGACGCGGCCGCGTTGTCCACAGCCGTCCGGTGATCCCCAGGGCGGCTGAAAGCCCAGGTCGCCGCGTCGGGATCGGCGGCGTCGGCGACCATCCTGGCCCGTGTGGGAGACAAACAGGCGCTCGGCGCACACGGGGAAGAACTGGCCGCCCGCTTCCTGCGGGACGCGGGCATGGAGATCGTCGCGCGGAACTGGCGGTGCCGCTACGGCGAGCTGGACCTGATCGCGCGTGACGCACAGACCACCGCCTTCGTCGAGGTCAAGACCCGCCGCGGGCTCGGGTTCGGCACGCCCGCCGAAGCGGTCACCTTCACCAAGCGCCAGCGGATCCGCCGCCTGGCTCTGCTGTGGCTGGCCGAACAGGACGGGCCCTGGCAACAGATCCGGTTCGACGTGGTCTCGGTGCTGATGACACCCGGGCATCGCCCCGTCATCGACCACCTGAAGGCGGTCTTCTGATGGCGCTCGGCCGCGCCCACTCGGTCGCCGTCGCCGGGGTGGACGGCCAGTTGGTGGAGATCGAGGCCGACATCGGCCAGGGGCTGCCCTCGGTGCATCTGGTGGGCCTGCCCGACACCGCCCTGACGGAATCCCGGGACCGGGTGCGGGCCGCGGTCGCGAACTCGGGGGAGAAGTGGCCGGACGGCCGGGTCATCCTGGCGCTGTCCCCGGCGACATTGCCCAAGGTGGGCAGCGTCTACGACCTGGCGCTGGCAGCGGCGGTGCTCGACGCCGCCGACGCGATCCCCTCCGCCCGGCTCGGCAAGGCGGTGTTGCTGGGCGAACTGGCCCTGGACGGACGGGTGCGGCGGGTCCGCGGCATCCTGCCCGCGGTGATGACGGCGCGCGCCGCGGGCTGGCCCACGGTCGTGGTGCCACGCGCCGCGTTGGCCGAGGCGGGACTGGTGCAGGGCATCGAGGTGCTCGGCGCGGAGACCCTGCGTGGCCTGGTGGCATGGCTGCGCGGGGAGGGTGGGCTGGCCGAACCCGACGGCGTCCTGCCCGGCGCCGCCGCCCCCGACGGCGACCTGAGCGAGGTGGTCGGGCAGGAGGAGGCACGGTGGGCGCTCGAGGTCGCCGCGGCCGGCGGCCACCATCTGCTGCTCACCGGCCCGCCCGGCATCGGCAAAACGATGCTGGCGCAACGGCTTCCGAGTCTGCTGCCGCCACTCACCGAAGCGGAGTCGCTGGAGGTGACGGCCATCCACTCGATGGCGGGCGCGTTGTCGGGCGAGCATCCCCTCGTCACCACACCGCCGTTCGTGGCACCGCACCACTCCACCTCGGTGACCGCGATGATCGGCGGCGGCTCGGGCACGGCACGGCCGGGCGCGGTCAGCCGGGCGCACCGCGGGGTGCTGTTCCTCGACGAATGCGCCGAGATCGGCACCAAGGTGCTCGAGGCGATGCGTACCCCGCTCGAGGAGGGCGAGGTGCGCATCGCCCGCCGCGACGGCGTCGCCCGCTATCCCGCGCGCTTCCAGCTGGTACTCGCCGCCAACCCGTGCCCGTGCGCGCCCGCCCGCGACGTGGACTGCATCTGCCCGCCGCTTGCCCGTCGCCGCTACCTGGGCAAACTGTCCGGTCCGCTGATGGACCGCATCGACCTCTGGGTGCGCATGCACGGTCACACCGGGCCCGCGCTGGGTTCCGAGGTCGCCGAGAGCAGCGCCACGGTGCGGGAGCGGGTCGCCGCCGCCCGCGCCGCGGCGGCGCACCGCTGGCGCGCCGACGGCTGGCGGACCAACGCCGAAGTGCCGGGACACGTTCTGCGACAGCGTTTTCCGCTTCCCGCCGAGGCGGTCGCCCCGCTGGAGGCGGCCGTGCGGATGGGCAGGCTGTCCGCGCGCGGCGCCGATCGCGCCATCCGCGTCGCCTGGACGGTGTGCGACCTGCGCGGCGCTCCCGTCCCCACCGCACGGGACGTGATGCTGGCCTTGAACTTCCGGCAGCGCGGCGCACCGTGACACGACAGACCCCGGCCGCGGCGGACACGCCGGTCGGCGCACAGGTATTCGACGATTCCCAGGGGGGACAGCAAATGACCGAGGTAGTGTCCGAGAGGGCCGGAGAACCATCAGCGCGCCGAGCGAGCCGAGAGCACGAAACCGCCGCCTCCTCGGCGCCTGCGGACAGGATCGACACCTCCGGTGCGGTACCGGGTGGTGGTCGCGGCTCGGCGGCGCAGGGAGACGCCGAGCCCGGTCACCGCGCAACCGGTCACCGCGGGGCAGGTCGTGCTGCGGCCGCGCATTGCGAGCCAGGAGTCGGCGACCGACCGGAGGACTACGAAGCCCGCAGGGGCGCGGTGGCGGTCTCGGACGTAGTTCGCAGCAGTGTGGGGGTGGGGGACAGGGGCGAGGAGTCCGGTGACAGTGCCCGCGACGGCGGTGATGGCGGCGGTGACGGTGATGGCTACGGCAACGGCGGTGGTGACGGCGGCGACGGTGCCGGGGCGATCTCGCATGCAACCCGCAGCAGCGTGGGGGACAGGAGCGAGGAATTCGGTGACAGTGCCTGCGGCGGCGGCGAAGGTGGCCGCGGTGACGCCGATGGCGATGGCGACGGCGGCGCGGGGGCGGTCTCGGATGCAGCCCGCAGCAGCGTGGGGGACAGGGGTGACGAATCCGGTGACAGCGCCGTCGGCGGCGGGAACGGCGGCGGGAAGTGCGGTGACGGCGTCAGGGATGACGGAGGTGGCAGGAACGGCGGAGGTGGTGGCGGCGTCGAAGGGGATGGCGCGTACAGCGGAGTCGACGGGGACCGGGGAGGTGACGGGGACCGGGGAGGCGACGAGGTCGGGGGCGGCGACGTGGACGGCGGCGGTGCGGATGGCGGCGGCGGGGGCATCGAGGTCAGGGGCGGTGGCGAAGCCGGGAGCCGCCCCCGCGTGGTGTGCGCGTCCTCGGCCGATCACGACGCGCGGCGACTGGCGTGGGTGTATCTCTCGCGGGTGGTGGAGGGACCGTGTGCGGCGCTGTCGGCGCTGATCGAGTCGGTGGGCGTGGTGGAGGCGGCGCGCGCTGTGCGCGAGCGGGAGTTGCCCGAGGCGTTGCGGGGTGCCACCCGAGCACGGCGCGAGGTCGACCGCGCCGAGGCCGATCTCGCGACGATGGCACGGCTCGGTGGCCGGGTGGTGACTCCCGAGGACGCGGAGTGGCCTGCTTGGCGGATGCTCGGGCTGAGTCAGCTGGCGGGCGGACCGGACCCCGACGGCGCGGTGCCGCTGGTGCTGTGGGTGCGGGGGCCGCGTTCGCTGCTGGAGTCCAGCGAGCAGGCGTTGGCGGTGGTCGGTTCCCGGTGCAGCAGCGGTTACGGCAACCGGGTGACGGCGGAGCTCGCGGGCGATCTGGCCGCCCGCGGCTGGACCATCGTCTCCGGTGCGGCCTTCGGCATCGACGCGATGGCCCACCGGGCCGCCCTGGCCGTCGGCGGTCCCACCATCGCCGTCCTCGCCTGTGGTGTGGACCGGCCGTATCCGGCCCAGCACGACCGGCTGCTCGCCGAGATCGCCGAGGTGGGGCTGGTCGTGAGCGAGTATCCGCCCGGCACCGTCCCGCACAAACACCGCTTCCTCGCGCGCAACCGGTTGATCGCCGGGCTGGCCGACGGTGTCCTCGTCGTCGAGGCCGGTTTGCGCAGCGGCGCCCGCAACACCGTGAAATGGGCGCGCCGCCTGTGCCGCCCCGCCCTCGCCGTGCCCGGCCCGGTCACCTCCGCCGCATCGGTCGGCTGCCACCGCATGATCCGCGAGGGCGAGGCGCTGCTCGTCACCCGCGCCGAGGAGGTGATCGACGAAGCGGGCCCGCTGCGGTTGTCGCTGCCGGGTGGGACCGTGACCACCGTGGCCGAGTCGCTCACCGGGGACGAAGCGGTCGTCTACGCGGCGCTGCCGGCCATCGGCTCCCGGCTGCCCGGCGAACTCTGTGGCACCACGGGCCTGTCCACACCGGCCGTTCGCGCGGCACTGGTCGCGCTGGAGATGGCGGGGCTGGTCGGCGCCGACGCCACCGGATGGTCACGTCTGGCCCGCCCTCGACGGTCCGGCGGTACCGCCGCGGATGGGTGATTCGATACTCGGACCCGCCCCGGGGTCGGCGGCCGACGGCGGCGCGGGAACTTGTCAACCGCGAGCGGGCGGGTCACGGTGGGGGAATGGAGGGTTTGCCGGAAGACCTGACGGCGTTGCTGGCGGAGTACGGGCGACATCTGCGGCTGGGGCAGAATCGCTCCGCCCACACGGTCCGCGCCTACGTGGGGGATGCCCGGGCGTTGCTGACGCACTTGTACACGCGGTCGCCGGACGCGGCGATCGGGGAGCTGGACCTGCCGTTGCTGCGGTCCTGGTTGGCCGATCTGGCCGCCGCGGGCGCGGCGCGCACCACGCTGGCGCGCCGGGCGTCGGCGGTGCGGACGTTCACCGCGTGGCTGACCGGGACGGGTAGGTTGCCGGCTGACCCCGGCCTGCGGCTGGCCGCGCCCAAGGCGCACCGCACCCTGCCCGCGGTGCTGGCCCGGCAGCAGGCAGTGGCCGCGATGGACGCCGCCGAGTCCGGTGCCCGGCAAGAGGATCCGATGGCCTTGCGGGACCGGTTGATCGTGGAGATGCTCTACGCCACCGGCATCCGGGTGAGCGAGCTGTGCGGCCTCGACATCGACGATGTCGATCGTGAGCGCAGGCTGGTGCGGGTGCTGGGCAAGGGCAACAAGGAACGCTCGGTGCCCTTCGGCGGACCCGCGGATCTGGCCGTGGAACAGTGGCTGCGGCGCGGCAGACCCGCCTTCGCCACCGTCGAGTCGGGCCGGGCGCTGCTGATCGGGCGGCGGGGGCGACGGCTGGACCAGCGACAGGCGCGGACCGTGGTGCACGAGGTCGTCTCCGCGATCCCCGGCGCACCCGACCTCGGCCCGCACGGCCTACGCCACAGCGCGGCCACCCACCTGCTCGAAGGCGGAGCCGACCTGCGCGTGGTGCAGGAACTGCTCGGTCACAGCAGCCTGGCGACCACCCAGCTCTACACCCACGTGTCCATCGAGCGATTGAAGAAGGTGCACGATCAGGCGCACCCGCGGGCCTGACGAACGCTATTCTGAAACAAGTTCTAGTTTCAGGAGGCGGGCGCATGGCGGTGGAGACAGGCGACGGAGCGGTGCGCACCCACCTGGTGCTGGGTCGGGAGATCCGGATGCCGGTGCGGATCCGCACCGCGCACGCCTTCATGGCGTCCTATCTCGTCCCGGTCGCCGCGGCCCAGCGCCTGATCGACTACTCCGGGCTGCGCGTACTCTGCCTGCCGGGTGGGCGGGCGATGTGCACCCTGGTCTTCGTCGAGTACGTGGACGGTGATCTGGGCCCCTACCACGAGTTCGGGGTCTCGTTCATGGTGCGACACCACACCGCGACCGGCGGCGGCACGCTCGCCGGCCTGCGCGGATTGCTCGGGGGCTCGGCGGGCGTGTTCATCCATCGGCTGCCGGTGGACGGTGAATTCACCCTGGCCGCGGGTCGCGGCATCTGGGGTTTCCCGAAGGAACTCGCCGACTTCGACGTCACCCATCACGGCGTGCGGCGCGGTGCGCTGCGCCAGAACGGTGCGCTGATCGCGGAGCTGACCGTGCGGCCCGGCCTGCCCACGCCGCTGCGCCGGGGTGCGGGCGCCTCCTTCGACGCCTACTCCCACATCGACGGCGTCACGCGCTGCACGCGCTGGGAGATGGCGCCGACAGGGATGCGGGCCCGCCCGGGCGGTGCGGAGCTGGTGCTCGGCGACCATCCGTGGGCGGCCGAGCTGGCCTCGCTCGGGCTACCGCGCCGGGCGGTATCGGCTTCGACGGTGGAGCGCCTGGCGATGGTCTTCGAGGACGCCGTGGTGGTGTAGCGGCGGGCGTTCCGTGCCCGAATATCTTGTGGTGCCGGGAAATCCGGCGACCCGGGTCCGCCCGCCGGCTGCCGGGGAGCCGGTCGAGACCGGGACGCCGGGGCTGCCTCACCGGGCACGGCCGCGGCCAGGAAGTCGGGGACACTCCTGCCCCGCGCGGCTCGTAGACGACCAACCGGTCCGCCGCTAACCTGGCGTTGCGGGCCGTTTGCTTGCGGTCCGAACCGACCGGATGGGGAGTGGTGTCCCGTGCGACCTTGCGCTCGGAGCGTGGCCACGGGGCCGGTCGCGGCGCCGCGCGGTACCGCTTCGGACACCGAGCGCCCGGGGGAGTCGAGGTGACCCTCCCGGACCGCGGCGGCGAAACCGGTACCGACGAGCCCGCCGCGGAGATCGATTACCGCTTCACCCTCGCCAACGAACGCACCTTCCTGGCGTGGATGCGGACGGCGCTGGGATTGCTCGCCGGTGGCGTCGCCGTCCACACGCTCGTCCAGCCGTTCCCGATCGGCGGGTTCCGCCGGGCACTCGCCCTGGCCTGCATCCTGCTCGCGGTGATCGTCGCGGTCGGCGCGTACGTCAACTGGCGGCGGATCGGCGCGGCCATGCGCCGGGGCGCGCCGCTGCCCGACAGCCTGCTGGTGCCGATCCTGGCGGCGGGCATCGGACTGGTCTCGATGCTCGCGGCGGTGGCGGTGATCCTGCGATGAACCCGCCCGACACCGGCTTGGCCGCCGAACGGACCGCGCTGGCGTGGCGGCGCACCGCGCTGGCGGCCACCGTCGTGGTGGCGCTGTTGGCCGAACACGCCATCGGCAACGGCGGTGCCGGACTCCTGCCGCTGGCCGCGGGCGTGGTGCCGCTGGCCGTGGTCGCGATCGTCGCGAATCGACGGGCCCGGCTGCTGCGGCACGCCGGGCCCGAGCGGGTTCGTCCCGCGCGCGTCACCGTCGCGGCGGCGACGCTCGCCATCCTCGTTCTCGCCGCCGTCGGTGTGGCCGTCGTCGGCACCGAACCCTGGCCCTGACACCGCGGGCCCTGATGTTCGCCAGGAGGTCACGATGGACATGAGCACTGCGGCCGATCCGAGCCCGGCCATCGTCGCGGCCAACCGGCGTGCGGCCGCCGCGCTGCCGTTCGCCGACACCACCGACGCGGCCGACGCCGACCGCGGCTTCGTCGCGGCGTTGCGCCCCGGTGTCGTCACCACCGCCGACGGAACCGTCGTGTGGGACAGCGACTCCTACGCGTTCCTGCGCGAGCCGTGTCCGCCCTCGGTGCACCCGAGCCTGTGGCGGCACTGTGGACTGTCGGTGCGGCAGGGGCTGTTCGAGGTGACCGAAGGGATCTATCAGGTCAGGGGGCTCGATCTGGCCAACATGACCATCGTGGAGGGCGAGCGCGGCATCGTCGTCATCGATGCGCTGATGTCGGCCGAGACGGCCGCGGCGGCGTTGGCCCTCTATCGCGAACATCGCGGCGACCGGCCGGTGACCGGGTTGATCTACACGCACGCGGGCGTCGATCACTTCGGTGGCGCGCTCGGCGTGACCACCGCGGCCGAGGTCGCGGCGGGGCGCTGTCCGGTTCTCGCGCCCGCGGGCTTCCTGGAACAGGCGGCGGCCATGAGCACGGGTGCGGGCGTCGCGGCCGCCCGGCGCGCCTCCTACCGGTACGGAGCGGTCCTGCCGCGTGGGCCATTGGGCAGTGTCGGGGCCGGACTCGGGCAGACCACCTCGCTCGGCACCGTCACGCTGCTGCCGCCGACGGTCGAGATCGCGACCACCGGCCGCCGCGCGACCATCGACGGGGTGCCGTTCGTCTTCCAGGTCGCCGCGGCCCCGTCGGCGGCCGAGATGACCGTGTACCTGCCGCGGCACCGGGCACTGGGCGTGGGCGCGAGCGCCGCGCACGCCCTGCACGATCCGGAGGCGCCGTGCGGCGCGCCCGCCGGCGACCCGCGCGCGTGGACGAAGTACCTCAGCGAGACCATCACGCTGTTCGGCGACCGCAGCGAGGTGCTGTTCGCGAGCCACCACTGGCCCACCTGGGGCCGCGACCGGGTGGTCGAACTCCTCGCGCTGCACCGCGACCTGTACGGATACCTGCACGACCAGACACTGCGGCTGATGAATCTGGGCCACGTGGGCGCCGAGATCGCCGAACGGCTGGAACTGCCGCCCGCGCTCGAGCACGCCTGGCACGCGCGTGGCTACCACGGCTCGGTGAGCCACCACGTCAAGGCGATCTACCAGCGCCACCTCGGCTGGTTCGACGGCAACCCCGCGCACCTGTGGGAGCATCCGCCGGTCGAGGCCGCGCGCAGGCACGTGGAGTTCATGGGCGGCCCCGAGGAGGTGCTGCGCAAGGCGCGCGCCAGCTACGAGGCCGGTGACTATCGGTGGGTGGCCCAGGTCGTCGACTACGTGCTCTTCACCGACCCGCACAACGAGGAAGCCCGGCACCTGCAGGCCAGTACCTTCGAACAACTCGCCTACGGCGCGGAGAACGCCGCCTGGCGCAACATCTACCTCGGCGGCGCCTACGAGCTGCGGTACGGGATCTTCGGCACGCCGAGCGCCTGGGCCCCGGCCGGTGCGCCCGAGACGATGACCGTCGAGCAGATCTTCGACGCCGTCGCACTGCGGGTCGACGGGCCGAAGGCGTGGGAGCTGCGGATGCTCACCGAATGGCACCTCACCGACACCGACGAGGTCCACCGGGTGGAGGTACGCAACGGCGTACTCACCCACTGTCCACGCCCGCCGGGGCCGCTGCCCGAACCCGACGCGACCTTCGTCCTCGACCGCTCGGCGCTCGTCCGGGTGTTGCTGGGGGGTGCGGATTTCGGCGTGGCGGTCGCGGCGGGCGACATCGCCATCGAGGGCGACCCGACGAAGCTCGCCGCGCTGGTGGCCGTGCTCGACACCCCGGACCCGGATTTCGCGATCGTCACCCCGTGAGCGGCGAGAACCAGGGCAGGTTCAGGATGCGGCCCGTGCCGCCTCGGGTTCAGCGGCGGGCGGGGGCGGTGAGGACGATGCCCGCGTCGACGGTGCCCGCGACGATGCCGCCGGCCAGGTCGGCGAGGCGGCGGCCGGTGCGCAGCGCGTGGCTGCGCAGGCGATCGAAGGCTTCGGGATCGGTGAGATCACCGCGCTGGGCGAGCACGGCTTGCGCGTGTTCGACGGTGACGCGGTCGTTGAGTGCGACCGGCAGCCGGTCGCCGATGGGTTCGACGCGCGGACGGAGCACGTGCTGGGCGATGCCGATCGCGGCCACGTCGCCGAGGGTCTGCGCCACCCGTAATTGGCTGCGGTGCAGGGCGTTCGAGGTGCGGCCCAGGATCGTGAGCACCCCGAGTCGATCGGTGCGCAGGCGCAGCGGCACGGCGTAGGCCGAGCGGTAGCCCTGTCGCCGCGCGTGCCGGGCGAAATCCGGCCAGACCACCGCCGCCGCGCTGAGATCATCGGCCACACACCGGGTTCCGGTGCGGTAGGTGTGACGACCCGGGCCGTCGATCGCCTCGACCAACGGGCGCGCCCGCTCGTCCGTGGCGGCGAGCAGGCGCAGCTCCCCCCGATGGTTCGCCACGAACAGCCCGGCATCGCCGCCACCGGTGAGCGCCACACAGGCGTCGACGAGTTGCTGCGCGAGTTCCACGACATCGAAATCGCCGGTGAGTGTGTCGACGGACCGCACCAGCACGTCCAGCAGCGGTGGCGGTGCGCCCATGGTGGTCTCCTGGCCTGTCGCGGTGGTGCCTGTTCGTGCGGTGGTGCCTGTTCGTTCCGGGCCGACCCGGTGCCGCCGCGTCGGTCGCCGCCGATCGCCCGGCGACAGGACTGCGGGCGGGACCCGCGGGGCGGATGCGGAGCCGATTCCTCATCGTCGCATCGCGGACCGGACGAGTCGACGGGGCGATCGGAGGGCATTGCCGTGCCCCGGCATCGCCTGTCCACTCGGCGCTCGAGCCCGAACAACTGCGCACCCGCGGACCGGCATGGTGGCAGGCCGGGACATCGGCGCGCGAGGTGATCACGGTGGTGCCCGCGTGCCGTCGAGGGGCAGGAGCCGGAGCGGTGCGAGACGGAGCAACCCCAGCGGGTCGAGGTACTCGGGCCGTCCGCGGCGGCCCGCCTCCCGCCGCAGTCCCCAGTGCAGGCACGCCGGTGCGTGGCACCCGGGGTGGCCGGCCTCGAGCGTCCCGAGCACCGTGCCGCGCGTGACCCGGTGCCCGACCGTGACCGCGGGCTGCACCGGCTCGTAGGTGGTGCGCAGCCCGCCGGGATGATCGACCGAGACCACGCGCTTGCCCGCCACCGTTCCGGCGAACACCACGATGCCGTCTCCGGCGGCCAGCACCGGCTGACCGGGCATCCCGGCGAGATCGACCCCGCGGTGCCCCGGCAGCCAGTCCCGCTCGGGCTTGTCGAAACGCCGTTCGATCTGTGGCCGAGGCCGCAACGGCCACCCGAACGCACCCCGCGCCGCGGCGACCGAAGGCACATCGGCAGGCGCTTCGCGCGTCACGGGGGCCGCGCTCGCCGGGGCCGATCCGGTCGACACCGTGGCCACACCGCTCGGCAACAGCAGCGCCAGGACCAGCAGTCCACCGAAGACCGATGCCCGCACCGCATGCCGCGCGCCCCCGCGGATCGTCGCTCCGGGAGGGGCGGAAACCAGTCCTCCGGTCACGACGGTCCCCCGGAGGTCCTCATCGGCACCACCGAAACCACCCCGACTCCGATCGCCGACCCGGTCGGCAGCGGTGCGATCCGCCGCCACGCGCGCCCGGGCGGCTCGATGAGTCGGCAGGCCGCCCCGGTGATCCCGGGCTGCTCGCACACCACCGGCGAACCGGTGCCGGACGGGAGCTCCGCGCGGCCGGGCGGCGCGCCGCTCCCGGTCGGCACCGGCGGCGCGAAGAGGCTGGTGAACAGCGCGGACGCGAAGAACAGCGGCACCAGCATGGTCATGGTGACGGAGAAGCGAGACATGCCGTCGAGCCTGCCGCCGCGTTCCGTCCGCCGGTACCGTCGAACCGGCGATTGGGGATGACGGACGGCCTGGGGACAGACCCGATTTAGCTGGTGGGCCGCACAGACCGTAGACTGGTCGAGCGGTTCGTGCCCGGCATGGACCGACTTCGCGCGCCACCCGTGCTTGTTCGAAGCGGCGCCGTTCGTGAATCCGAGCCCACATCTCGTGTCCTCGCTTCGCGCGGCCCGCACGGACAGGGAATCGCCGGCTGGTCCCGATCACCGATCGGGTCCGACGATTCGGCGGCGCCAGGGCAGATGGTCGCCGACCACCTGCGTCAACCGGCAACGAAAGAGAGATACGGGAGCCATGGCTGTCGTAACCATGAAGCAGCTGCTCGACAGCGGCGCACACTTCGGACACCAGACCCGGCGCTGGAACCCGAAGATGAAGCGGTTCATCTTCACCGACCGCAACGGCATCTACATCATCGACCTGCAGCAGACGCTGACCTACATCGACAAGGCGTACGAGTTCGTCAAGGAGACGGTCGCCCACGGTGGCACCGTGCTCTTCGTCGGTACCAAGAAGCAGGCGCAGGAGTCGATCGCGGCCGAGGCCACCCGCGTGGGCATGCCCTACGTGAACCAGCGGTGGCTGGGCGGCATGCTCACCAACTTCTCCACCGTGCACAAGCGCCTGCAGCGCCTCAAGGAGCTCGAGGCGATGGAGCAGACCGGTGGCTTCGAGGGTCGCACCAAGAAGGAAATCCTCATGCTCACGCGTGAGATGAACAAGCTGGAGCGCACCCTCGGCGGTATCCGCGACATGCAGAAGGTGCCCTCGGCCATCTGGGTCGTCGACACCAACAAGGAGCACATCGCCGTCGGCGAGGCGCGCAAGCTGAACATCCCGGTCATCGCGATCCTGGACACCAACTGCGACCCCGACCTGGTCGACTACCCGATCCCGGGCAACGACGACGCCATCCGTTCGGCCGCGCTGCTGACCAAGGTCGTCGCCTCCGCGGTGGCCGAGGGCGTGCAGGCCCGCGCGGGCCTGGCCTCCGGCGACGCCAAGCCCGAGGCGGGCGCGGGCGAGCCGCTGGCCGAGTGGGAGCAGGAGCTGCTGGCGCAGGCGAACCCGAACGCGGAGGGCTCGGCCGAGGCCGCGCCCGCTGCCGCGACCGAGGAAGCCCCGGCCGCGCAGACCCCGGCCGACTTCTGAGTCGTTCGGAGCCGTTCGTTCACCTTGCCGACCCTTCTGCGTTCAGGAGCGGTCGGCAAGGTGGTTTTCCCACCCCGACCTAGACACTGAGGAGGCTCGCCACCGATGGCGAACTACACCGCTGCCGATGTGAAGCGGCTCCGCGAGCTCACCGGCTCCGGAATGATGGACTGCAAGAACGCGCTGGCCGAGACCGACGGCGACTTCGACAAGGCCGTCGAGCTGCTGCGCATCAAGGGCGCCAAGGACGTGGGCAAGCGCGCCGAGCGCACCACCGCCGAGGGCCTGGTCGCCGCCAAGGACGGCGTGATGATCGAGATCAACTCCGAGACCGACTTCGTCGCCAAGAACGACGAGTTCCAGGCGCTCGCGAACCAGATCGTCACCGCCGCCGCGGCCGCCAAGACCGCCGACCTGGACAGCCTCAAGGCGCTGGACCTGGGCGACGGCCGTACCGCCGACGCCGCCCTGCAGGAGCTGGCCGCCAAGATCGGCGAGAAGCTCGAGCTGCGCCGCGTGGTGTCGCTCGACGGCCCGGTCGCCACCTACCTGCACAAGCGTGCCTCCGACCTGCCGCCCGCCGTCGGCGTGCTGGTGGAGTACCAGGGTGCGGGCGACGCCGCGGCCGAGGCCGCCCGTGCCGCCGCCATGCAGGTCGCCGCGCTCAAGGCCAAGTACGTGACCCGCGACGAGGTCCCCGCCGACATCGTGGAGAACGAGCGCCGCATCGCCGAGCAGACCGCTCGGGAGGAGGGCAAGCCCGAGGCCGCCCTGCCCAAGATCACCGAGGGCCGCGTCAACGGCTTCTTCAAGGACGTCGTCCTGCTGGAGCAGCCGTCGGTGACCGACAACAAGAAGACCGTCAAGCAGCAGCTGGACGAGGCCGGTGTCACCGTCACCCGCTTCGCCCGCTTCGAGGTCGGCCAGGCCTGACCCCGAGCTCAGGCAGGCCCCCCGCGTGACAACGGCGTCGTGCGGGGGGCCTGTTGCTTTGTCCGGGTGCCGAATCACGCGATCGATATTCCGGGGCGCGGATCGGACATATCGCGCCGTACGGCGGAGAATTGCCGCCTTTTCCGGGGGTCTGACGCATCGCGGTCACTCGGGTAAGGCAGGATGAGGAGGCTTTGTTGGGCGGCTTGCGAGCCTGCCGGAAGGTCACCGACCGATGGCTCACACCAGGTGGGCAGACCCCGATCACCGAAGGAGAAGAGCACCGATGACGGACCCGGGTACCGACCGTCCAGGATATCGCCGGGTACTTCTCAAACTGGGTGGTGAAATGTTCGGCGGCGGCAAGGTCGGACTCGATCCCGACGTCGTCGAAACGGTCGCCGAGCAGATCGCCGAGGTGGTCGCCGGCGGGGTGCAGGTGGCCGTGGTGATCGGCGGCGGCAACTTCTTCCGCGGCGCCGAACTCGAGGAACGCGGTATGGAGCGGGCCCGCTCGGACTACATGGGCATGCTCGGCACCGTCATGAACAGCCTTGCGCTGCAAGACTTCCTGCAGAAGCAAGGGGTGGACACCCGGGTGCAGACGGCCATCACGATGGGTCAGGTGGCCGAGCCGTATCTGCCGTTGCGCGCCAAGCGGCACCTGGAGAAGGGCCGCGTGGTGATCTTCGGCGCGGGCATGGGCATGCCGTACTTCTCCACCGACACCACCGCCGCGCAGCGCGCCCTCGAGATCGGGGCCGACGTGGTGCTGATGGCCAAGGCGGTGGACGGTGTGTTCGACGCCGATCCGCGCGTGGTGCAGACCGCCACGATGTACACCGAGATCACCCACAAAGAGGTGATCGAGCGCGGCCTCAAGGTCGCCGATGCGACGGCCTTCAGTCTGTGTATGGACAACCAGATGCCCATCCTGGTGTTCAATTTGTTGACGAAGGGCAATATCGCCCGAGCGGTCGCCGGTGAGAAGATCGGCACATTGGTTCGTTCCTGAGCCCGCGACTTGCGGATCATGACGATGACGACGCTGTGGAGGAAATGGTCGTGATTGAAGAAGCGCTCTTCGACGCCGAGGAGAAGATGGAGAAGGCCGTCTCGGTGGCGAAGGACGATCTCGGGACCATCCGGACCGGCCGCGCGAATCCGGGCATGTTCGCCCGGGTGGTCGTGGACTACTACGGATCGCCCACGCCGGTCACCCAGATGTCCAGCATCACCGTGCCCGAACCGCGGATGGTGGTGATCAAGCCGTACGAGGCGGGGCAGCTCGGCGCGATCGAGACCGCGATCCGCAACTCCGATCTCGGCGTGAATCCCACCAACAACGGTGACATCCTGCGCATCACCATCCCGCAGCTCACCGAGGAGCGTCGCCGCGAGCTGGTCAAGCAGGCCAAGGGCAAGGGCGAGGACGCGAAGGTCGCCATCCGCAATGTCCGTCGCAAGGCGATGGACGAGCTGGCCCGCATCCAGAAGGATGGCGAGGCGGGCGAGGACGAGGTCGGGCGCGCCGAGAAGGAACTCGACAAGACCACCGCCAAATACGTGAGCCAGATCGACGAACTGGTCAAGCACAAGGAAGCCGAACTCCTCGAGGTCTGAGGCCAGATCCGAGGGCCCGCCCGGGCGGGGGACGAACGGAACGACGAGTGAGCGACGGGACAATCGTGGCCGAGAAAGCCGCCGCCGAAGGTGCGGCCGACGAGCCGATGCCGGCGAACGGCACACCTGAAACGATCCACGCGCACCAGGGCGATCCCGCGCCCGCGGCCACCAAATCCCGGGCGGGCCGTGACCTGCCCGCCGCGCTCGCCGTCGGCTTCGGTCTCGGGCTCTCGCTCATCGCGATTCTGCTGTTCGCGCCGCTGGTCTTCATCCCGTTCGCGGCCACCGGGATCGGTGTCGCGACCTGGGAGGTGGCCAAGCGGCTGCGTGAGGCCGACGTCCTGGTGCCGCGCATTCCGCTGATCGTCGGCGGGCAGGCCGTGTTCTGGGCGGGCTGGCCCTTCGGCGCGGAGGGCGTGGTGGCCGCTTTCGCCGCGACCGCGCTGAGCTGCATGGTGTGGCGACTGTTCGACCACGGGCTGCGCACCGCGCCACGGAACTTCCTGCGCGACACCGCCATCACGGTCTTCACCCTCGCCTGGATCCCGCTGCTGGCCGCCTTCGCGACGCTGCTGCTGCTCGAGGAGGACGGCAACCTGCGGGTGCTGACCTTCATGATCCTGGTGGTCTGCTCCGACGTCGGTGGATACGTCGCCGGCGTGCTGTTCGGCAGGCATCCGATGGTGCCCTCGATCAGCCCGAAGAAGTCCTGGGAGGGCTTCTGTGGGTCGCTGGTGTTCAGCGTCATCGGCGGCCTGCTGACCGTCACCCTGCTGTTGCAGGCGAATTCGATGATCGGCGTGGTGCTGGGCGTCGGCCTGGTGCTGGTGGCCACCGTGGGCGACCTCATCGAATCCCAGATCAAGCGGGAACTCGGCATCAAGGACATGGGCACGCTGCTGCCCGGCCACGGCGGCATCATGGACCGGCTCGACTCGATGCTGCCCTCGGCGTTCGTCGCGTGGCTGGTGCTCAGCACCCTGATCTGAGCGGCGCGGGGCCGCGACATCCGGGGAAATCCCGGCGGCCGGTGCGGCGATCGGCCATGATCGAGCCATGGCCGCGAATCCCGAATACGATCCCGACGCGAGCGGGCGGGATGTGCCGCCCGTCGTCGGGGAGACCACCACGCGCTCCATCTCCTCCAAGACCGGCTACACCTGGGTCGGGTTGGTGGCGGGCACGCTGATCCTGGTCGTGCTGTTGATCTTCATCCTGCAGAATCTCGACACCGTCGAGGTGCAGCTGTTCTTCTGGGAGTTCAACCTCCCGCTCGGGGTGGCGGTGCTGCTGTCGGTGATCGGCGGCGCGCTGGTGATGGCGCTGGTCGGCGGCGTGCGGATTCTCCAGTTGCGGCGCGCCGCCAAGCACTGATTCCGGGCGGCTGCACGGCACCCGGGCGGAGATGGGACACTGGAAGCACTATGACGGTCTCCCTCCCCCTGGTTTTCGACGCTCCGCGCCGTGGCATGCCGCCCCGGCACCTCGCCGACCTCGATGCCGAGCAGCGGCGCGCGGCGGTCGCCGAGCTCGGGCTGCCGAAATTCCGGGCCGACCAGATCGCCCGCCAGTACTACGGGCGGCTGGAGGCCGATCCGGCGCGGATGACCGATCTGCCTGCCCCGGTCCGCGAGCAGATCGGCGCGGCGCTGTTCCCGCGCCTGCTGGACGTGGTCAAGCACGTGGCCTGCGACGACGGCCGCACCCGCAAGACGCTGTGGCGGGCCGGTGACGGCACGTTGCTGGAGAGCGTGCTCATGCGCTACGCCGACCGCAACACCCTGTGCATCTCCAGCCAGGCCGGCTGCGGCATGGCCTGCCCCTTCTGTGCCACCGGTCAGGGTGGGCTGAACCGCAACCTGTCCACCGCCGAGATCGTCGACCAGGTGCGCGCGGCCGCGGCCGCCCTGCGCGACGGTGCGGTCGCGGGCGGGCCGGGCCGGCTGTCCAACATCGTGTTCATGGGCATGGGCGAGCCGCTGGCGAACTACAAGCGCGTGGTCGCCGCGGTGCGCCGCATCACCGCACCCGCTCCCGACGGGCTCGGCATCTCCCAGCGCAACGTCGTCGTCTCCACCGTCGGCTTGGCCCCCGCCATCCGCAAGCTGGCCGACGAGGGGCTCTCGGTCACCCTCGCGGTCTCCCTGCACACCCCCGACGACGAGCTGCGCGACACCCTGGTGCCGGTGAACAACCGCTGGCCCGTCGCCGAGGTGCTCGACGCCGCCCGCTACTACGCCGACACGACCGGCCGCCGGGTGTCGGTCGAGTACGCGCTCATCCGCGACATCAACGATCAGCCCTGGCGCGCCGACATGCTCGGTGCGAAGCTGCACAAGGCGCTGGGCTCGCGGGTGCACGTCAACGTGATCCCGCTCAACCCGACTCCGGGCAGCAAGTGGGATGCCAGCCCGAAGCCGGTCGAGCGGGAATTCGTGCGCCGTGTCAACGAGCAGGGCGTGCCGTGCACGGTGCGCGACACGCGCGGCCAGGAGATCGCCGCGGCGTGCGGACAGCTCGCCGCCGAGAACTGACCCGACGACGCGCCACCGCCGGGTCAGGGCAGCCGCCGCGGGGTCAGGGAATCAGCACGGTTCGACCCACCGCGGTCCTGGTCTCGATCGCGGCGTGCGCGCCGGCCGCCTGATCCAACGGAAAGGTCTGGCCGACAACGACTTCCAGGTGTCCTTCGGCGGCCATCCGGAGGGCCTCGGCGCCGAGCGCACGCCAGTCGGGTTTGCCAGCCTGCAGATCGAACAGGCCGACGACCTCGACACCGCGGGCGCGGGCGGCCGCGGCGTGCGCGCCGGCGAACTCGCCGGAGGCGGAGCCGTAGCCGAGGAACCGGCCGCCGTCGGCGGTGACGGCCAGGGCGCCATCGCCGAGCGCGCCGCCCACCCCGTCGAACACCACGTGGAAGCCGGAGCCACCGGTGGCGGCGCGGGCGTGCTCGGCCCAGTCGGGTTCGCTGTAGTCGATGCTCAGGTGGGCGCCGAGGCGGTGGGCGAGCTCGAGTTTGGCCGCGCCGCGCGCCGCCGCCACCACCTTCGCCCCCGCCCGATGTGCCAGCTGGGTCAGCAGGGTGCCGAGACCGCCCGCCGCCGCGGTGACGAGCACCAGGTCACCGGGCTGTACGGTGGCGCGATCGAACGCGGCCAGGGCGGTGCGGCCGTCGTGGACGAGCGCGACCGCCCGGTCGATGTCCAGGCCCGCCGGCACCGCGAGCAGGGTCTGCTCCGTGACGAGCGCACGCTCGGCGTAGCCGCCGGTCGGCACCCCGCCACCGATACCGCTGGCCGCGGTCGGCCCGACCACCCGCGCGCCCAGCCACGCGGTGTCCACCCCGGGACCGACGGCCCGCACGGTGCCACCGACGCCGCCGCCGGGGACATAGGGCGGCCGTACCGGGAAGAAATCGGTGCCCCAGCCGGACCGCAACCGGGTGTCGAGGAACATCACGTCGGCCGCCGCGACCTCGATCAAAACCTCGCCGGTCGCGGGTACGGGATCGGGTAGCTCGCGGACGGCGAGCACCTCGGGTCCGCCGAATCGGGTTGCCTGCACGGCACGCATGGTGTCTTCTCGGGATCGGGGTCGGTGACACCACCAGCCTGTAACCTCGAGCGAGGTTCAGGTCAAGATCGGCGTTCCGGCGCGGTGCCGAAGCGGTTCTTGGCCGGGCGGTTGGTGGCCGCGCGGTGCTCGGCCCGCTTGGCCTTGATGCGCTCGTTCTCGCGCTGCACCTGCGCGTAGTTCTCGCGCTCCCGGATCAGCCATTCCGGCGGATCGGCCAGCAGCGCGGCGATCTCGTCGGCGGTGAGGGCGTCGGAGACCTCGGCGCGGGCCAGGCCACTGTTGGAGACGCCGAGCTTGCGGGCGGTGACGTCGCGCGGGAACGGGCCGGTGCGGCGCAGTTCGGTGAGCCAGGCCGGGGGATCGGTGCGCAGCCGTTCCAGCTCGGCCCGCGAAATGGGGGAGTTGCGGAACTCCTCGGGCGCGGCCGGAAGGTAGATGCCGAGCTTGTTCGCCGCCGTCAGCGGCTTCATCATCTGCGATTTCTGCTCCGGACTCACCGCAACAGCCTAGCGGGCGGCGGGGGCCGCTCCCGCGCCGCCCGTGCAATACGCTGGCTGGAATGAGCCGGTACGCCTCGATCGATCCCACCCGCTTGCGCTGGTTCGCGGAGGTCGCCGAACAGCTGCACTTCACGCGCGCGGCCAAGACGCTCGGGATCGCGCGGCAACGGCTCAGCGCCACCGTCATCGAGCTGGAGAACGAACTCGGGGTGCGGCTGTTCGTGCCCGGGGCACAGCCCACGCAGTTGACCGAGGACGGCGCGGACCTGCTTCGGGCCGCCCGCGAAATCCTGTCCACGCCAGCGGAATCCGAGCCGGCGGCCCGCACGCCGGAACGGTTGCGGGTGGGCTTCGTGCCGGGTGTGACGGTGTCGAAGTGGGAGCGGATCTGGGGCGAGCGGTTCCCGGACACCCCGCTCGAGACCGTGCCGATCGCCGCCGCCGAACAGCGCGGGGCGCTCGACGACGGCCGGGTCGACATGTGCTTCGTGCGCCAGCCGATCGAGCGTGACGGGCTCGGCGTGATCCCGCTCTATCGTGAGCTGCCGGTGGTGGTCGTGCCGAAGGAGCACGAGATCTCGCTGTTCGACGAGGTGAGCGTGGCGGATCTGGCGGGCGAGCGGCTCCAGGACGCCGCGGACATCGACCAGGCCGCGGTCGTGCTCGAGATGGTCGCCGCCGGTGTCGGGCCCGCCATCGTGCCGCATTCCATCGCCCGGCTGCACGCGCGCCGTGACCTGGTGTATCGGACCGTGACCGATCATCCCGACACCGAGATCGCGCTGGCCTGGCCGAGCGAGCGGACCACCGTGCTGGTGGAGGAGTTCATCGGCGTGGTGCGCGGACGATCGGCCCGGAGTTCACGCGGACCCTCGGGACCGGCAGCGAACGCGAAATCCACGGGAAAACAGGCCGCGGGAAAACAGGCCACGGGCAAACAGGCCGCGGGAAAAAAGGCCACGGGGAAGAAGGGTGCGGGAAAGAAGAGTGCGGCGACGGGCGCCGAGAAGGCCGCGTCGCCGCGCGCGGGTGCCCGGCGCGGAAGCGCCGGGCGGCGGGGCCGCTGAGCGGCGACTAGCGCGGCTTGCGGCGGTAGATCCAGTCGTAACCGATGATCGCGAAGATCGCCAGGGCGAAGCCGACCAGGAAGATGTTCTCGATGTTGCCGTGGTGGTTGCCGATGATCATCGCCAGCAGGATCAGCGCGACGATGATGCCCGCGGCCTTGAAGGTGCGGGGCGCCTCGCCGCTCCAGCCCCATTCGGCCGAGGGGACCTCGGCGGTGTCCACGTGAGTGACGACGGCGCGCTCGGTGTGGGCGGGTTCGATGTCCGTGGCGGCCACGATCGCTCCTTTGTCGGGTACCGAAGGGACGGTACGCAGTCGGCTTGCTGCCGCATATCGTGACATACGACGCCGCGTCGTTGGAAGTCGGCCCCGGCCGTGCGCCCGCCGTCGCGGTGTCCGGGCATGCGCCACAATGACGGGGTGTCCGACATCGTGAGAGTCCTGCTGCTGGGCAGCACCGGATCCATTGGTACCCAGGCGCTGGAGGTCATCGCGGCCAACCCCGACAAGTTCGAGGTGGTCGGGTTGGCCGCGCGCGGCGGCAATCCGGCCCTGCTCGCCGAGCAGATGGCCGCCACCGGCACCCGCAATGTCGCGGTGGCCGATCCGGCGGCGGGCGCGGCGTTGGACATCGAGCTGGCCGGGCCGCACGCCGTGACCGAACTGGTGCGCCGCACCGAGGCGGACGTGGTGCTCAACGCGCTGGTCGGTTCGCTCGGCCTGGAACCCACCCTCGCGACGCTGACAGCGGGCACCCGGCTCGCCCTGGCCAACAAGGAATCACTGGTCGCGGGCGGGTCGCTGGTGACCCGCGCGGCCGCCCCCGGCCAGATCGTGCCGGTCGACTCCGAGCACTCGGCGCTGGCGCAGTGCCTGCGCGGCGGCCGCGCCGACGAGGTGGACCGGCTGGTCCTCACCGCCTCCGGCGGCCCCTTCCGCGGCTGGACCGCCCAGATGCTGGAGTCGGTGAATCCCGAGGCGGCGAAGGCGCACCCGACCTGGTCGATGGGGCTGATGAACACGCTGAACTCGGCGTCGCTGGTGAACAAGGGGCTCGAACTCATCGAGACCCACCTGCTGTTCGGTATTCCGTACGACCGCATCGACGTCACGGTGCACCCGCAGTCGATCGTGCACTCGATGGTCACCTTCGTGGACGGCTCGACGCTGGCCCAGGCCAGCCCGCCGGACATGAAGCTGCCCATCGCGCTCGCGCTCGGCTGGCCGGACCGGGTGCCCGGCGCGGCCGTGGCCTGCGATTTCAGCACCGCCTCGACCTGGACCTTCGAGCCGGTCGACACCGAGGTGTTCCCGGCCGTCGAGCTGGCCAGGCAGGCCGGGCAGGCGGGCGGCAGCGTCACCGCGGTGTACAACGCCGCCAACGAGGTCGCGGTGCAGGCGTTCCTGGACGGGCGGATCCGCTTTCCCGAGATCGTGCGCACGGTCGCCCGGGCGGTGGAGGCGGCCGACCGGTGGCGCGCCGAACCGGAGACGGTCGAGGACGTGCTGGCCGCCGACCGCTGGGCCCGGGGTCGGGCCGCCGAACTCGTCGGAGCGTGAGGGAATCGGCGCGCCGACCGGGCCCGCCCTGGCAGACTGGGTGAGGGCCGGGGGAGCGGACCGATAGTGTGGTCGGGTGCTCGCGGCCGTACGGCGCGCGTGCGCGGAATGTCGACGAGCTGCGCAACGCAGGAGGGCTGGAGAGCTAATGGTGTTCGCCGTCGGGTTCGTGCTGTTCGCACTCGGCATCCTCATCTCGGTGGCATTGCACGAATGCGGGCACATGTGGGCGGCGCAGGCCACCGGCATGCGGGTTCGCCGCTACTTCATCGGTTTCGGGCCGACGCTGTGGTCGTTCCGCCGGGGTGAGACCGAGTACGGCCTCAAGGCGATTCCGCTCGGCGGCTTCTGCGACATCGCGGGCATGACGGCGCTGGACGAGGTGCGGCCCGAGGAACTGGACCGGGCCATGTACCGCCAGGCCACCTGGAAGCGCCTGGTCGTGATGGTCGGCGGCATCGTGATGAACTTCCTGCTCGGCTTCCTGCTGATCGTGGTGCTCGCGATCGGCTGGGGCCTGCCCAACCTCGACGAACCCGCCCCTGTCGTCGGCCAGATGCAATGCGTCGCGGACCAGAATCCCGACCGCAGCCAGCAGCAGTGCACCGGCGCCGGACCCGCCGAGCAGGGCGGCCTTCGCCCGGGCGATCGGGTGACCGCGGTCAACGGCGTCGCGGTGAGCACCTGGGCGGAATTCACCGAGCAGACCCGCAAGCAGCAGGGGCCGATCGCCTACACCGTGGACCGCGGCGGGCAGACGGTCCAGGTGACGGTCACCCCGCAGCGGGTGCTGCGCTACGCGACCGACGGCTCCTCCGCGCAGGTCAGCGCGATCGGCATCACGCTGGACGCACCGCCCGCGGTCATCGAGTACAGCCCGGTCTCGGCGATCCCGGCGTCCGTCGCGTTCACCGGCGACTTGTTCGTGCGCACCTTCGAGGCGCTGGCCCAGATGCCCGCCAAGGTGGCCGCGCTGTGGGAGGCCGTGACCGGCGGCGAGCGCGACCCGGAGACCCCGGTCAGCATCTACGGCGCCAGCCGCATCGGCGGCGAGAGCGTGGAGGCCGGCCTGTGGGAGGTGTTCGTGCTCCTGCTGGCCAGCCTGAACTTCTTCCTCGGCGCCTTCAACATCCTGCCGTTGCTGCCGCTGGACGGCGGGCACATCGCCGTCGTGCTCTACGAGAAGGTGCGCAACACCGTGCGCGGCTGGCGCGGGCTCGCCCCGGGCGGCCCGGTCGACTACCTCAAGCTGCTCCCGCTCACCTACGCGATGGTCGCGATCGGCGGCGCGTACATGGTGCTCACCCTGGCCGCCGACATCGTCAACCCGATTCGCCTGGCGCCCTGAGTTCGCTCGCGCGGAGTACCCTGTCGCCCGTACCGGCGGACGCCGCCACGGCGGTGCTGTGGCTTCGACCTCACCTGGTGAGGCGGGCTCCGCCGGTGACTAAGCTCGGAAGCGAACGGCCCGCACGAACGTAGGAAAGTAGGCAGCCGACAGTGACCAGCACCATCGGATTGGGGATGCCGACCGCTCCGGCGGCCGTTCTCGCCCCCCGCCGCAAGACCCGCCAGCTGATGGTGGGCTCGGTCGGCGTGGGCAGCGATCACCCGGTCTCCGTGCAGTCCATGACCACCACCAAGACCCACGACGTCAACGCCACGCTGCAGCAGATCGCGCAGCTCACCGCGTCCGGCTGTGACATCGTGCGGGTGGCGTGCCCGCGTCAGGAAGACGCCGACGCGCTGGCGACGATCGCGAAGAAGAGCCAGATCCCGGTCATCGCCGACATCCACTTCCAGCCGCGCTACATCTTCGCCGCGATCGATGCCGGGTGTGCCGCGGTGCGCGTGAATCCCGGCAACATCAAGGAATTCGACGGCCGGGTCAAAGAGGTCGCCAAGGCGGCGGGCGCCGCGGGCATTCCGATCCGGATCGGCGTGAACGCCGGATCGCTGGACAAGCGGATGCTGGAGAAGTACGGCAAGGCCACCCCGGAGGCGCTGGTGGAATCGGCGCTGTGGGAGGCGAGCCTGTTCGAGGAGCACGGTTTCGGCGACATCAAGATCTCGGTCAAGCACAACGACCCGGTGATCATGGTGGAGGCCTACCGGCAGCTGGCCGCGCAGTGCGATTACCCGCTGCACCTGGGCGTCACCGAGGCGGGTCCGGCGTTCCAGGGCACCATCAAGTCGGCGGTGGCCTTCGGAGCGCTGCTGAGCGAGGGCATCGGTGACACCATCCGGGTCTCGCTGTCGGCGCCGCCGGTCGAAGAGGTCAAGGTCGGCACGCAGATCCTGCAGTCGCTGAATTTGCGCCCGCGCAAGCTCGAGATCGTGTCCTGCCCGTCGTGCGGCCGTGCCCAGGTCGATGTCTACACCCTCGCCAACGAGGTGACCGCGGGGCTGGAGGGCATGGAGGTGCCGCTGCGGGTGGCCGTGATGGGGTGCGTGGTGAACGGCCCGGGCGAGGCGCGTGAGGCCGATCTGGGCGTGGCCTCCGGCAACGGCAAGGGCCAGATCTTCGTCAAGGGCCAGGTGATCAAGACCGTGCCCGAGCACCAGATCGTGGAGACGCTGATCGAAGAGGCGATGCGGATCGCCGAGGAGATGGGCGAGCAGGCCGGCTCCGGCGAGCCGGTCGTCACCGTGAGCTGACCTGGTCTTTCCCACGAGTTGTACCGCGTCGGTCCGGTTCGTGGCAGGCTGTCGGTGTGCGGAGTCTGCGGGAGCCGACGCGTCGGGCGAAATATGTTGCCGCGCGTCCGCTGACGAACCGGGACCTGGCCCAGGTTCTGCGGGTGCTCGACACCGACCCGGTGGCCTCGTGCATGGTGGTCGCGCGGCTGCAGGAGTTCGGGTTGGACGCCCGCGGCGCCCAGGGCGAACTGTGGACCCGGGAGGGCCCGGCGGAGTCGTTGTGCTTCTCCGGGGCGAATCTGGTGCCGTTGCGCGGCGACCACGAGGCACTGCGCGCCTTCGCCGACCGTGCCGCCCGGTGGCCGCGGATGTGTTCGTCCCTGGTCGGCCGCCAGGAACTGGCCTTGCCGCTGTGGGAGATGCTGAGCGAGCGCTGGGGTCCGCCGCGGGAACTGCGCGGCACGCAGCCGCTGCTGGCGCTCGCCCATCCGGCGCTCTACGACCCCGACGCCGAGGTGCGCCGGGCCCGCCCCGACGAACTCGACCGCTACCTCGAGGCCGCGATCGCGATGTTCATCGAGGAAGTGGGTGTCGATCCGCGGGCGGGCGACGGCGGCCGCGCCTATCGCAGGCGGATCCAGAGCCTGATCGAATCCGGTCGCGCCTGGGCGCGGTTCGAGGACGGGCGGGTGGTGTACAAGGCCGAGATCGGGTCGCTGTCCCGGCGGACCGGCCAGATCCAGGGGGTCTGGGTGCATCCGGACCGGCGCGGGCGCGGGCTCGGCACGGCGGGCACGGCGGCGGTCGCGAACGCGGTGGTCGCCTCCGGCCGCACGGCCAGCCTCTACGTCAACGATTTCAACACCGTCGCCCGCCGCGCCTACGGCCGGGTCGGGTTCCGGCAGGTGGCGACCTTCGCCACCGTCCTGCTCGACTGAACGCGCGCCCCGGGGCGCGAGATTCGGTGCGCCGCAGGAGTTTGCCGTTCGGTGGCCAGTACCATCGGCAGCGATGTCGACGCGCATACTGATCCCGGTCGTCGTCGCGATGTTGGTCGCGGCGGCGGTGGTGGGCTGCTCGTCCGGCCCGCAGGGGCCGGTTCCGGTGGCCGAGTCCTTCCTCTCCGCCTTCGCCGCCCGTGAACTCGACGCCGCCGCGGAGCTCACCAGCCAGCCCGAGAAGGCAAGTGCCGCCTTGGCTTCGGCGTGGGAGAAGTTGCAGGCCGAGGAGCTGACCGCCCGCTCGGGTGCGGCCAGGGTGACCGGCGACACCGCGACCGTCGACTACAGCTACGAGTGGCGCCTGCCCAAGAACCGGGTCTGGAGCTACACCGGGCAGTTGCAGATGGGCCGCAGCGAGGGCCGCTGGACGGTGCGCTGGACCTCCTCGAACATCCACCCTCGCCTCGGCGACACCCAGACGTTGGCGCTGCGCACCACGCCCGCGCCGCGCGCCCGCGTCAACGAGCAGTCCGGCAGTGATGTGCTGGTGCCGGGCGAGGTGACGCGGGTGGCGTTCTCGCCCGCGGACGCGCCGGATCCGGCGAAGGTGGCCGGTGCGCTGTCGGCGGCGCTGCTGCGCTTCGACAAGAAGCTCACCCCGGAGGCGATCCTGCGCGCGGCCCGCGCCGCCGACGGGCCCTACACCGTCGCGCTGCTCAGTGAGGTCGAATACAACGAGGTCGGTGCCCTGCTCATCGGGTTGCCGGGGGTGCGGCTCAACCAGGAGTGGGACATGGTGTCCACCGAGCGCGGCTTCGCGCCCGACCTGCTGACCCAGATCCGCAAGACCGTGATCGCCGAGGTGGACGGCAAGGCGGGCTGGAGCGTGGTGACCCAGAACGCCAACGGCGTCGACACCGATGTGCTCACCGAGGTGCCCGCGCAGCCCGCGCCGTCGTTCGCGCTGAGCATCGACCGGTATGTGCAGAACGCGGCGCAGCGTGCGGTGGACGTGCCCAAGGAACAAACGATGATGGTCGTGATCCGGCCGTCGACCGGCGCGATCCTGGCGGTGGCCCAGAACGAGGCGGCCGATCGGGACGGGCCGATGGCCACCATCGGGCAGTATCCGCCCGGCTCGATCTTCAAGACGGTCACCGCGGCGGCGGCCATGCACGAAGGGCTGGCGACCCCGGACACCATCGTGCCGTGCCCGAGCCAGATCGTCATCGGCGAGCGGACCATCCCGAACTACAACATGTTCAGTGTCGGCAGCGTGCCGATGGCCACCGCGTACGAGCGCTCCTGCAACACCTCCTTCGCCAAGCTGGCCAGCGAGCTGCCCGCCGACGCGTTGCACGTGACCGCGGCGGGGCTGGGCGTGGGACCCGACTACACCGTGGTCGGACTGCCGACGACCTCGGGTTCGGTGCCGCCCGCCGAGGACATGGTGCAGCGCAGCGAGGACGGCATCGGGCAGGGCAAGGTCGTGGTCAGCCCGTTCGGGATGGCGCTGATGGCGGCGACGGTCGCCAACGGCAGCGCCCCGGTGCCGTGGCTGATCGGCGGGCGGGAGACGATCGTGGACGGCGAGCGCCCGGCGATCGACCCGGCGGTGATCGAGGGCCTGCGGCTGATGATGCGCAAGGTGATCACCGGCGGAACCGCCACCCGCATCGTCGACCAGGGCGAGGTCTACGGCAAGACCGGTGAGGCGGAGGTGGAGGGCGGTTCGCACTCCTGGTTCGTGGGATACCGCGGCGACATCGCGTTCGCCACGTTGCTGGTCAAGGGTGGCAGCTCCGACAACGCGGTCGCGGTGACCAGGGACATGTTCGCGGCGTTGCCGCCGGAGTACTGAGCGCTCAGCGGGCCGGGGTGAGGCCGACGGCCACCACCGAGCCGAACCGCTGGGTCGGTCCCGCGGCCTGGGGATCCGGGACGGCCGCGGCGCAGCTGTGCACGGCGGCCGGCGAGCCGGCGGGCGCGGCGGTCGATTCGCTGCCGCCGAGCAGTTCCACGGCGAGCGTGCCGCCGAGCAACAGACCGGCAGTGGCCAGGACGGTGGTGGACAGCTTCATGGTCGGACTCCTCGCTACGCGACTCCCGGCGGTTTGCTGACGATTTGCTGAAACCGATTGACACGGTAGTGCGCCGCGGCGGACCGGACAAGACCCCGGTGACGCAGCCCGCAACCGCGCGCTCGTGTGCAGTTCGCAGCACACCGGCGGAACGGATGGTGGCGAGGACGCGGCGGCCGGGGCTCGCGGGCTGGGCTCAGTCCCGGTGCAGTGTGGCGGCCAGGTGGTGGGTCAGCGGCTCGCCGACCGCCGCCATGCGCAGCGAGTACTCGATGGTGTCGCCGGCGACCCGGAACGAACGGCCCAGGGCCGTCACGAGTTTCGCCGTGCTGCTGCGGCCGATGTGGGTGGAGTCGAAGTCCATCCGCAGCTCACCGTCGGCGATCGTCAGCGACCCCTCGCAGATCTCGGTGATCCCGGTCGGGTGCGCCAGGATGAGCTCGACATGGTCGGGGCGCGGGCGGCGCAGGTAGCCGGTCTCGGCGTGCATGGGCCTGCTGCCGTCGGCGGCGCGGGTGCGCTGACGGTAGGTGAGGAACGGACGGCCGAGATGGCCGAAGCTGATCTCCTCGTGGTAGTC
This sequence comes from Nocardia farcinica, assembly GCF_001182745.1. NCBI lineage: Bacteria > Bacillati > Actinomycetota > Actinomycetes > Mycobacteriales > Nocardiaceae > Nocardia > Nocardia farcinica. Next base: position 2,473,846 of record NZ_LN868939.1, read on the forward strand.
GAACGACTCGATCGTCGGGTACTGCCCGTGACCGGCGCCTCGCCAGGTGCCCAGCAGCGGCGCGAGCGCGGCGATGTCGGGATGCAGGGCTACGGACGGTTGCGGTTCGGCCACGGCGGACAAGGATAGCTGGCGTCACCGGGGACGGCACCACAGGCCGCCGCGCGGGTCACCGTCGGCGGCCGAATCGCCGCAGCCCTCGGCTGCGGCGCCGCGGCAGGGTGGCGTAGACCATCGTCATGTCGGCGAACACCTCCGCCTCCTGCTCGCGGTCCTGGCCGAACTCCGCGCGGCCGAGCACGTGCTGGCCGGGCACCGCGGGCACCAGGGCGGCCAGCTCCGGCGGCAGCTCTGCGGCGGTCGGCGCGTCGTCGGCAGGCCCGTGCCCGAGCAGCATGTGGCCGATTTCGTGCAGGATGATGTGATCGGCGTTGCGGTCGGTGGCTTCGGCGTCGTAGACGATGATGTCGTCGAATCTGCGCGACACCCACAGCCCCGCGCCGCGGCAGCCGTTTCCGGCGAGCAGCTCGGCGGGCACCGGCCGCAGCGAGATCGATCGTCCGCGGTGGGCCGCCACCCTGGCCAGATACTCGTTGACATCCCACGGACCGGGCAGCGGCACCGTCCGGGTCGCGTCGCCGAGACGGGCTTCCATGCTGGTCATCGGCGCTCACTCTACCGACGCCCCGGCGACCCGTCACGTCCGTCGTCGGTCACACCGCCGCCGTGATGCGCTCGCCGCGACCGGTTTTCGCGTGCGCCGACGAGAACGGCACCCGGCCCGACCAGTGCGGATGAACCAGGCGCGAGCGCCGCGCGTGTATTCGGGATGCGCGCCGTGACCGACCGGACCCGTCTGCCGGGAGACCGCCGCCGCCCGGCGCACCGTGCGACGCAGCCCAACCGAGTGGTCCTGCCGTCGCGGCCGCACCCGTCAGCCGCGGCGCAGTGGTGGACGCTCACCGCCCGGCTGCTGCGTCCCTCGCTGCGCAACGGGGAGGTCCTCACCGCGGTGCTCGCCCCGACGGTGTTCACGCTGGGCTTCTACGTGCCGATGAACGCGGTGATGGCGGCCTACGGGCACGGGCTGAGCAGCTACGCGCAGTTCCTGCTGCCGATGATCGTGATGCAGGCGGTCGCGTTCTGCGCGGTGTCGGCGGCGCACCGGGCCGCGGTGGACGCCAGGGCCGGACTCGACGAACGCCTGCGCACGCTGCCGCTGCCCCGGCTGGTGCCGCCGGCGGCCCGGCTCGCCGCCGCGCTGTACCGCGGCGGCATCGCCGGGGCGGCCGCGTTGGTGTGCGGCGGGGTGATCGGCGCGCGGTTCTTCGGGCCGTGGTGGCAGACCGGGGGCTTCCTGCTGCTCGCGCTCGCCGTCGGCGCGGTCCTGAGCCTCGGCGCCGACCTGCTGGGCAGCCTCTCTGCCGGCCCCGAGGCGACGACGCAGCTGCTGGCGCTGCCGCAGCTGATCCTCGGTCTGGTGTCCACCGGATTGGCCCCCGCCGAGCACTTCCCGCCGTGGCTGGCCGGATTCGCGGCACACCAACCGGTGTCGGCCTTCGTCGACGCGTTGCGCGCGCTGGCGGGCGACGCCACCGGGGCGGCAGGCACGATCGGCTGGTCGACGCTGGGTCCCGCGGTGGCGTGGATCCTCGGGCTGGCTGCGGTGTTCGGCGCGGGTGCGGTGTTCGTCGCGAGTCGGGGCGGGCGGTGAGGGATGCGCACCGAACCCCCCGTGGTCACCGGCCCCACCGAGACCGTGGCGCTGCTCGGGGGCCAAAGCGTGCTGCACGCGCGCAGATTGCTGCTGCGCGTCGCGCGCGACCCGCAGATCGTGGTCGCGACGGTGGTGTTCCCCGCCGGGCTGCTGATGGTGCTGAACGCGGTGACCGGGCGCCAGGTGTCGGCGTTCGCCGGGGCGAGTGCGCTCTACGGGACGGTGCCGATGGTCGCGCTGGTCGCGGCGATGTCCGGGTCGGTGGCCGGCGCCGTCGCGCTCGGGCGGGAGCGCGACGCGGGGTTGCCCGCCCGGTTCTGGGTGCTGCCGGTACACCGCGGCGCCGATCCGCTGGCGCGGCTGCTCGCCGAAGCCGCGCGCATCCTGGTGGCGACCGCGGTGATGGTGATCGTCGGTGTCCTGCTCGGATTCCGGTTCCAGCAGGGGGTGCTGGCCGGCGTCGTGTTCCTGGCGGTGCCGCTGGTGTTCGGGCTGGGGTTCGCGACGATGGTGTTCGCGGCGGCGATGGTCACCACGCGCACCGCCTTCGTCGAGGCGGTGTCGCTGCTGTCCTCGCTGCTGATGTTCTTCAGCACCGGTTTCGTGCCGCTCGCGGCGTATCCGGCGTGGGCGCGCCCGCTCGTCGCCCATCAGCCGCTGACCCAGGCGATCGACGCGATGCGGGGACTGTCGCTCGGCGGCCCCGTGCGCGGCCCGCTGCTGGCGACACTGGCCTGGTCGGCGGGCGCGTTCGCGGTGTTCGCGGGCCCGGCCCTGCGCGGATATCGCCGTGCCGCCCGGTCCGGCGCCGGTCGCGGCGCGTGACCCCGGGAGTCCTCAGCGCATGGTCGCGGCGGTCGATTCGATCAGCCCCACCGAATCACGCGGGCTCAACGCCATCGCGCGCAGCTGATCGAAGATCACCCCGAACCGGCGCACTTCCGCGTGCCCTTCCACCAGCTCGTCCCCGGCGATCCCTTCGACGTACACCAGCTCCGGGTCGTTGGGGTCGCGGAAATCCAGCAGCGTGAACGAGCCGGCCATCCCCGGATGCGCCCCGGCGTCGAACGGCAGGATCTGCAGGATCACGTTCTTCAGTTTGCTCATCTCGAGCAACTTCTCCAGCTGGCCGCGCATGGTGTCGGGTCCGCCGACCACACGCCGGATCGCCGCCTCGTCCAGCACCACCCACAGCTCCAGCGGTTCGGGCTTGGACAACACCACCGCGCGGTTCATCCTGGCCTGGGTGCGCGACTCCATCACCGCGGCCTCCACCTTCGGCATGGAGGTGTCGATGACGGCCATCGCGTACTGCGGGGTCTGCAACAGGCCGGGGATGAACGAGGTCTGGTAGTGCCGGGCCGACAGGGCCTCGGCCTCGAAGTTGATGTATGCCGCGTACACCTCGGTGAGGTTGGCCTCCCACGGCCGGGACATGCCCGGCTTTTGCGCGTCGACCAGCAGGTCGAGCGCATAGCGGCGGCGTTCGTCGTCGACGGCGTAGAGGTCGAGCAGCGCGGTGAGGGTGCGCCGCTGCGGCCGGGCCTGCGCCGCCTCGATCCGGTAGAGCGTGGTGACGTTGATGCCGGTGCGGGCGCTGACCTCCTCCTTGCTCAGCCCCGCACTCTCTCGCATCTCCGACAGCAGCGCCGCGAGGCGGCGCAACCCGGCCGTGAGGACGGTGCGCTTGCCAGCCATGAGACGGATTTCCTTTCGCCCGGCGCGATCGGGACGCATCCGGGTCCGCCGTGCTTCCGGCGCGGCGTCGCCGATGCGCGTTCCGGGCAGATTACCTGTCCGCCATCGACTTCGGGCCGCGGGTGAACGGTTGTCCGATGCCCTGTCCGGTGCCCGTGGTTTGCCCGTCCCCCGGCCGGGTAGGCCGAGGCTACGCGGGCGGGGGCCGGCACTCGGGAAGGAGCAGCGGTGCACTACATCGACACGGTCAAGGATCAGGTGAGCGGCGTCAAGGATCAGGTGACCGATCTGGTCGGCAAGGTCGCCGGAACGGTGGGCTCGCGCACCAGCGCGCAGACGCTCACCGTCGCCGCGCCGCGAGAGCGGATCGCCGCGTTCTGGCGCGACCCGGCCTCGCTGTCGCAGGTGCTCGGCGAGTTCGGTGCGGTGAGCTGCCCGGAACCGGACCGCTACGACTGGACGCTGCGCCGCGACGGCGAGGCGATCGCGACCTGGCACACCACCCTCAGTACCGACGCCGACGGCTTGCGGTACACCGGCGCGGCCGCCGACGGCGTCGACGCCCAGCTGCGCATCGAATTCGCCGAAGCCCCCGCCGATCTGGGCACCGAGGTGACGCTGCGGGTCACCGCGCCGGTGCCCGGCCTGCTCACCGGCGCCGTGGCGTTCAAGGTGCTCTACCGGGCGCGTGCCCTGCTGCAGACCGGTGAACTGCCCACCCTCGCCCACAACCCGAGCGCGCGTGCGGGCGCGCGCTGAACAGGAGACGAGATGCGCGCACTGTGCTGGAACGGCGTCAACGACCTCGCCGTCGAAACCGTGGAGGACCCCAGGCTGGTCAACCCGCACGATGTGATCGTGCGCGTGCGACTGACCACCACCTGCGGCTCCGACCTGCACTTCATCGACGGCTACCTGCCGGGGATGCGGGCGGGCGACGTGTTCGGCCACGAGTTCATGGGCGAGATCGTCGAGGTCGGCCGGGAGGTCCGCGACCGCAAGGTCGGCGACCGGGTGGTGGTGCCCTCCTTCATCGGCTGCGGCACCTGCTTCTACTGCACCCGCGACATGTACTCGCTGTGCGACACCACCAACCCCAACGCCGAACTGCAACAACCGGTGTTCGGTTATCCGACCGGCGGCATCTACGGCTACACCCACCCGTTCGGCGGCTATCAGGGCTCGCACGCGGAGTACGTCCGGGTGCCGTTCGGCGATGTGAACAGCTTCGTCGTGCCCGAGGGCATCACCGACGAGCAGGCGCTGTTCGTCTCCGACGCGGTGCCGACCGGGCTGATGGGCGCCGACTTCTGCGACATCGCCCCCGGCGACACCGTCGCGGTGTGGGGCAGCGGCGGCGTCGGCCTGATGGCCGGGCACACCGCGCGCCTGCTCGGTGCGGGCCGGGTCGTCGTGATCGATCGCATCCCGGAGCGACTCGCCTTGGCGCGCAAGCACTTCGACGCCGAGACCATCGACTACACCGCGGTGGACAGCGTCCAGGAGGCGCTGCGGGAGATGACCGGCGGCCGCGGGCCCGACGCCTGCATCGACGCGGTCGGCATGGAGGGCCACGGCGCCGGATTGCAGCAGATCTACGACCGCGCCAAGCAGTTGCTGCGGCTCGAGACCGACCGGGCCACTCCGCTGCGCGAGGCGATCCTGGCCTGCCGCAAGGGCGGTGTGGTCGCGGTGCTCGGCATCTACGGGCTCACCGACAAGTTCCCGATGGGCGTGGTCACCAACAAGGGCCTGACCATCCGCACCGCCCAGCAGCACGGGCAGCGGTACGTGCCGCGCATGTTCGACCACATCCTGCAGGGCGACCTCGATCCCTCCTACCTCGTCACGCACGACCTGTCGCTCGAGGACGGGCCGCGCGGCTACGAGGTGTTCAAGAACAAGGACGAGGGGTGTGTCCGCGCGGTGTTCCGGCCGTGAGGCGCGTGAGCGCGGCCGGCCCGGGTAACCGTCCGGTATGACCGAACCCGAACACACCGAGCCCGAACGTCCCGGTTCCGCGGCACGACCCGCCGACCGCGAGGATCTCGACGATCGTCTCGCCGGGGACTCCCGCGAGGTCCCCGACGCCGAGGACGTGAGCGAGGAGGCGGGCGCCGTCGAGCCCCCGGACTGAGTTCGTCTGCACGTCACGGCCCGCGTGAGGCATGATAGAAAGTCCCGCACGGTTGTGACGAAGAAGACTGTCACGAGGAAGCAAGGAAGTGGGACAGTCCCGGCAGATGAGTCAGCGCGAGATGGCACCACCCAGCACGCTCTCGCAGCGCAGAGCTGCGTTGGAGCAGGAGTGGGCCCGCCGCGTGCCGGGACCGCCACCCGCCGCGCCCCCCGAGCCGCCCGCCGCGGTCCGGGAGGAGGTCGCCGAATCGTGGCGGCGCTCGCTGGCCACGGTCGACCCGGCCCGCGACAGCGCCCCGCACGCGGGTAGTGACGACATCGGGGCCCGCTGGCTGGAATCACCGCTGCGCAAGCCCGTCACCGAACTGGCCGATCAACTGCACGACATCGCCCACGACGCCGGGTTCGTCGCGGCGGTCACCGACGAGAGCGGCACCATCCTGTGGTCCTACGGCGGTCCGGTGATGCGCCGCCGCGCCGAACGGGTGAACTTCGCCCCCGGCGGCTGCTGGGACGAGACACACATGGGCACCAACGCCCTGTCGCTGTCGCTGCGCACCGGCAGGCCGAGCACCGTGTTCTCCGCCGAGCACCTGGTCGCGGCGCTGCACGGCTGGGTCTGCTACAGCGCACCGATCAAGAGCCCCGACGGGCGCAAACTCGGCGTGCTGGACCTGTCCTCCACCTGGGACCGCGCGCATCCGCTGGTGTTGTCCACCGTGCGCACGCTGGTGAGCGCGATCGAGGCACGGCTGCCGATGGCGTCCGCACCCGACACGGTGCGGTTGACCTGTCTCGGTGCGGGCCGGTTGGTGCGCGAGGGCCGGCCGGTGCGGCTGCGGCCGCGGCAGCTCGAGATCCTCACGCTGCTGGCGCTGGAGCCGGAGGGCTTCACCCCCGAACGGCTGCAGTGGGCCATCTACGGCGATCGTCCGGCCACCCTGACCACGGTGAAGGCCGACGTCTCGCATCTGCGCCGCGTCACCGGCGAGGAGATCACCAGCCGGGTCTACCAGTTGTCGGCGCCGCTGGCCTGCGACGCCGTCGAACTGCTCGCCGCGCTGCGCACCGGCGACACCGCCTCGGCGGTGCGGCTGTACCAGGGCCCGCTGCTGCCGGATTCGGAGGCGCCGGGCATCGTCGAATGGCGCGAGCATCTCGAGGTGGGCGTGCGCACCGCCGTCCTGGCGAGCCTCGAACCCGAACACGCGCTGCGCTTCGGCGAGCGCGCCCCCGACGACATCGAGGTGCACGAGCACGCGCTGGCGCTGCTCCCGCGCGACGACGCCCGTCGGGCGGTGGCCGCCGCCCGCCTGCACACAGCCCTGCGCGGCTGATCCATCGTCCACAGCACCGACCCGCGCTGGAAAGCCCTCTTACACATACCCTTCGGCATGTCGTGCGAGTCGCTCGCGGCTTCCGGCCGCATGACCACGGTTTTCGTCCGGCCCGCCCGCGCGGTGCCGTGCATGGATCCGAACGCACTATTGCGTTCGGCGTTGCGTTCTTGCATCTGCACGCGCATGATCCAGCTAGCCGGTGTCGCCGCTCCAGCGGCGGCGGCGCCCGGAACGCCGGACAATCGAATCGAGAAGCCGATCATGCCGAGATTTGCGATGACCGTGGCGGATGCGGGGGCGCGGGGATGAGCGCACCGACGATAGGGGTGCTGCCGACGGCGCCACAGCTGCTGAGCGCCTTCCAGGGCAGGCGGTTCGAGGATCGGGAGCTGTTGCGCTCCGCGCACGCCCTCGCCGAGCTGCACGCGCGCCGCGCCCAACTGGCCGACGCCCACCTGCTCGCCGAAATCGACTGCCGTCGTAGCGAACTGGTCGACGACATCGACGAGTGGATCGCGCACGAGGTGCCGGTGCACCGGCCAGACGCCGCCCTGCACACCGAGAGCCTGGGCGCCGTGGTGGACCGGATGGCGCGTAGCTGGGTCGATGCCAACCAGGCCATCGACAGTGCGGGCCCGCGCAGCGACACCACCCATAAACACTGGTATCACCTGGCCGAACTCGTCGACGGCTACACTGATCTGGTCACCGACGTGGCGGGCGGCCGTCGCCGCCTCCCCGGCCGGTAGCCCGGGCGACCCGCATCGAGGTCACCGCGCGATCCGCCGGGCCTGCCGCGTCGCAGGCGCAGGGACGGCGGGCGCAACGGCGCGTCTCGCCCGGCGTACCGCGTCGACCGGCGCGGTACGCCCGGCCCGCGCCGCGCCGTCCTTCTCCCGACGCTCAGCAAGAGCCCTTATGCCCTCCCCAGGGGCTGCCCTCCCCATGGCCTCAGGCCCTCAGGCCGTCGGCAGCGTCCGGCGCTCCCGCCGCTCGCGCCACCGCCGCCGGTACCGGCGGATCCGCCCGGCCAGCAGGACGACCACCGTCAGCCCGATCAGCAGCAGCAGTGCCGCCACGAGCGCCGCGGCCAGCGGATGGAAGATCGCCAGCGTGATCACCGCCGCCACCCCGACGTCCTCGGCGGCGCTGGTGACGATGTTGCTGGCGGGTTCCGGTGAGGTGTTGATCGCCATCCGGAGACCGGCCTTGACCAGGTGACTCACCAGCGCCGTGGTACCGCCCACCGCGGCGGCGGCCAGTTGCGTGAGCGATTCGTCGGAGCCCGCGATGAGCGCGGCGACCACCGCGCCCGCCGCCGGACGCACGACCGTGTGCAGGGAATCCCAGAAGGAGTCCAGGTAGGGGATCTTGTCGGCCACCGCCTCGATCGCGAACAGCACCGCCGCCGCGATCAGCACATCGGCGCGTTGCAGGCCCGCGGGCACCTCGTCGGACAGGCCGGTGACGCCGAACAGCCCGAGCAACAGCACCACCGCGTAGGCGTTGATCCCGCTGGCCCAGCCCGCGGTGAAGATCAGGGGGAGCAGTGACACCCTGCGATGGTAGTGGCGAATCGTGCCGTCCGGCCGTGCGCGGCGACACGGCCGTGACCGGACACGCCCACTCGGGGGACAATGCAGGGGTGAGTGACGTGACCAGCCCGACCGACCGGTGCCGTGGCCGCCGGCTGCCCGCACCATGACGGACAGGGAAGCACCCGGACCGCCGGAGGCGGGAAAGCGCACGGTGCGCGATCAGCTGCGCCGCAAACTGGACGAATTGAAGCCCGCGAGGAACGACCCGGCGCGCGGCGCGGAGGAGCCGTCCACGGTCGTTCGGCTGCCGCGGCAGCCGCGGCGGGTGGTCGAGGAACCCGCGGGACGCCGGGACAAGCCCTGGCGGGACAACGCACCGGGCGATCCCCCGCCGACCCGGCCGGTGCTGCGCTCGGAACTGCAGGCCGAGACCGGGGCGTGGCAGGCCGGGGCGGACGGGCCGGTCGGGTCCGCGGCGGAGCCGGGTAAGGCCGAGCGCGGCGGCGAACTCGTCGAGCTGCACGCCTGGCAGCGGAAACGCGCGAGCGGCAAGCCCCCCGCCCCGCGCCGGATCCGGCCACGCCGGATCGACCGGAACGCGGGTGACCGGGGCGGCGCCGACCGCGACGGTGACGCCTGATCGCGGACGACCCCGTCGCCTGCGGTTGCCGCGCCAAGCCGCAGGTCACCGCAGGTGCGGCGCGACCTTCTCGCCCAGCAGCTCGATGGTGTGCCGCACCTTCTCCGGCGGTAGCGTGCCGACGCTGGTGTGCAGCATGAAGCGGTCCAGCCCGAGGGTGTCGCGGATGCCGGCGATCTTCTCCGTCACCTGCTCGGGATCGCCGAGGACCAGGGAGCCCGCCGGTGCGCGCAACTGGTCGAAGTGCGCCCTGGTCATCGCGCCCCAGCCGCGTTCGCGGCCGAGCCTGCTCATCGCCACCGCGTAGGAGTCGTAGAAGTCGGCGACCGCCTGTTCCTCGGTGTCGGCGACGTAGCCGTGCGCGTGCACCGCCACCGGCTGCCGCTCGTGTCCACCCTCGGCCAACGCGCGGTGATAGAGCTCCACCAGCGGCTTGAACCGCGCGGGTTCGCCGCCGATGATGGCGAGCGCGAGCGGCAGGCCGAGCAGCCCCGCGCGGATCACCGATTCGGGACTGCCGCCCACCGCGATCCACACCGGCAACGGCCTGCCCTCGGTGCGCGGGTACACGATCGTGCTGCGCAGCGGCGGCCGGAACTTGCCCGACCAGGTGACCGGCCCGTCCTCGCGCAGCCGCAACAGCAGGTCCAGCTTCTCCTCGAAGAGTTCGTCGTAGTCGGCTAGGTCGTAGCCGAACAGCGGGAACGATTCGGTGAACGAGCCGCGACCCGCCATCAGCTCGGCCCGGCCGTTCGACAGTCCGTCGAGGGTGGCGAACTGCTGGTAGGCGCGGACCGGGTCGTCGGAGCTGAGGACGGTGACCGCGCTGGTGAGCCGGATGCGCTCGGTGCGCGCGGCGATCGCGGCCAGGACGACCGCGGGCGCGGACGCGGCGAAGTCGACGCGGTGGTGCTCGCCGACGCCGTAGACGTCCAGGCCGGCCTGCTCGGTGGCCACGGCCTCGTCGACCACCTGGCGCAGCCGCTCGGCGGCGGTCGGGGCCGGGCGGTCGCCGACCGGGTAGCGCTCGGCGAAGGTTGTCAATCCCAGTTCCACGGCGTGTCCCCTCGGAGAAGTTTCTATGTCAACTACTCGACTGAACCGGGCGGCGGGGTGCGGTATTCCGGGCCGGATCGGCGCCGGTCACTCGGCCCGGCCGGGATCGGGGTGGCCCGGGCACCACTGGTCGGCGGGGACCTGGGCGCGGACCTGGTCGACGTGCTGACCGCATCCGGTCCAGGTGATCTTGCCGCAGGTCGAGCAGCGGATCGGCTGGCACACGGTGATTTCCTTTCGGTGCTGGGTCGGGATTCTCGGTCAGCAGCATATCCCCCTGGGGGGATGTAGGCTCGACGGTGGAGGAAAGGAGACAGCCGATGGACTTCACACTCGAGGCCACGGTGGCCGAGCCGTACGAGCAGACGCTGGCGCGGGTGCGGGCCGGGCTGGCCGACGCCGGGTTCGGCGTGCTCACCGAGATCGATCTGAGTGCGACGCTGCGTGCGAAGCTGGGGGTCGAGACCCCGCCGCAGGTGATCCTCGGCGCGTGCCGCCCCCAGCTCGCCCATCGGGCGGTGCAGGCCGATCCGCGGGTGGCGGCGCTGCTGCCGTGCAATGTGGTGGTCCGCAGCGCGGGCGAATCGGCGACCGCGGTCACCGTGATGGATCCGGATGTGCTGACTTCGCTCAGCGACCGGCCCGGACTGTCGGAGGTCGTGGCCGACGCCAGGACCCGGCTCACCGGCCTGCTCGCCGATCTCACCGAGGCGGAGGCCGGGCATGCGCCTCGAAGCTGAGGAGATGAAGGCGGTGACCACCCGCCTCAAACGGGCACACGGTCACCTCGCCTCCGTCATCCGGATGATGGAGGCGGGCGCCGACTGCGAGGACGTGCTCACTCAGCTCGCCGCGGTCGACAAGGCCATCAGCCGCAGCGGCTACGCCCTGGTCGCCACCGGCCTGCAACGCTGCCTGGCCGAGGGCGACCTCGACTCGGTGGACGTGAAGAAGATGGAGAAACTGTTCCTCGCCCTGGCCTGAGGCCGGTGCCGGAACCCGCCCGCTGGAGCAGATGCCGTCCCGATCAGCGAGACGAGCGGGCTCAGCCGCCCCCCTGACCGCCGTAGCCTTCCCGCATCCCGGGCCTGATCCACACGCCCCGGGTCGCGATTCGAGAGGGCTCAGGAGGGCGGATGACCGCGGAGACCAGTGTCGGCCTCAGGGCTGCCGGGGGCCCGGCTGCGCCGGATTCGCGCGCACGCGTGGTTCGCGTGGTCGAGGTGATCGACGAAACCGCCGATGCGCGGTCGTTCGTCGTGGAGCCGCATCCGGACCACGCCGCGTCCTTCGGCTACCGGCCCGGTCAGTTCCTGACGGTCCGGGTGCCGGACGTGGGCAGCGGGTCGGGGCGCTGCTACTCGCTGGCGAGTTCGCCGCACAGCGACACCGCCATGAAGTTCACCGTGAAGCGGGTCGAGGGCGGCCACGGCTCCAACTGGCTGTGTGACACCGTCGCCGCGGGCGACGAACTCGAGGTGCTGGCACCGGCGGGCACCTTCACGCCGCGCTCGCTGGACGAGTCGGTGGTGCTGGTGGCCGGGGGCAGCGGCATCACCCCGGTCATCGCGATCGCCAAATCGATCCTGTTCGGCGGTGCCGGCGAGGTCGTGCTGATCTACGCCAACCGGGACGAGGCCTCGGTGATCTTCGCCGCGGAACTGCGCGCGCTCGAGGCCCGCTTCGGTGACCGGTTCACGGTGATCCACGTGCTCGAGTCGGTGCAGGGCTACCCGTCCCGCCGGTTGTTGTCGACCCTGCTGCGGCCCTTCCTCGACCGCAGCGTCTTCCTCTGCGGACCGGCCCCGCTGATGGACCTCACCGCGCAGGTGTGCGAGACGCTCGGATTCCCCGGCGCCCGAGTGCATTCCGAACGGTTCCTGTCGTTGCAGGCCGACCCGTTCGCCGCCGACACCGAACCCGCCGACGGAAGCGACGGCGGCGAGGTGGTGTGCCAGGTGGACGTCGCCATCGACGGGGACGAGCGCCGGGTGCCGTGGGCGGCTGGGCGCACCCTGCTCGACGCGCTGCTCGCCGCGGGGGTGGACGCGCCGTACTCGTGCCGGGAAGGTGCCTGCAGCGCCTGCGTGTGCACGTTGAAATCCGGCCGGGTCCGGTTGGCGCACAACGAGATCCTCACCGAGGACGACCTCGCCGACGGCTACATCCTGGCCTGCCAGGCCGAGCCCGTCACCGACGAGATCGCCATCGAGTACTGAACGCCCCGAGTACTGACAGCAACCCATCGTCCCCCATCTCCGGCACGTCACCGGCGGTCGGTTCGGAAAGGAAACACGAGCAACCATGACCGAAATCAAAGGACTCGGCTACGTCCGGGTGTACGCCACCGACATGGAGCGCTGGCGCGAACTCGGTTTCGAGGTGTTGGGTTTCGCCCCCGGCTTCGGCGTCGAGGAGGACGCCCTGCACTTCCGGATGGACGAGCGCCCCGCGCGCATCACCGTCGAACACGGTGAGGTGGACCGGGTGACCGCCGTCGGCTGGGAGGTGCGGGACGCGCCCGCGCTGCGCAGGCTGGCGGCCACCCTGGAGGCCGCGGGGGTGGAATACACCGAGATGTCGCAGGAACTGGCCGATCGCCGCAAGGTCGAGGCGGGTATCTGCGCCAAGGACCCCGGCGGCACACCGCTGGAGTTCTTCTACGGGCCCGTGCTCGAACACAGCCCGGTGCTGACCAAGTGGGGCCAGCGTTTCGTCACCGGCGAGCAGGGCCTCGGCCATGTGGTGATGCCCACGACCAACTTCGACGAGTCGTTCGCCTTCTACACCGAGACGCTGGGCTTCCTCGCGCGCGGGGCGTTCCGGATGCCGTCGCCGCCGGACGCGCCGCCGCAGCGGATCCGGTTCCTCGGCGTCAACCAGCGCCACCACAGCCTGGCCATCATGCCGAGCCTGGAGGGCCGCGACCCCGGCCTGATCCACGTGATGGTCGAGGTCGACGAACTGGACGCGGTCGGCCGCGCCTACGACCAGGTGATGGCGCGCGACTTCCCGGTGTCCTCGACGCTGGGCCGCCACACCAACGACAAGATGATCTCCTTCTACGTCCGGGTGCCCGGCGGCTGGGACATCGAGTACGGCACCGGCGGCAAGCTCGTCGACGAGACCTACTACACCGCCGAGGAGATCACCGCCGACAGCTACTGGGGCCACGAGTGGATGTGGATGCGGGAGATGAAGCAGGCGCAGCAGGAGGCCGCCGCGCAGACCGCCGAGCCGCGGGAAGTGGCGTCGTGAGCACCGAATTCGATGCCGTGGTGGTCGGAGCCGGGATCTCGGGCCTGTACGCGGTGTACAAACTGCGGCAGCGCGGGATGCGGGTGCGGGGCTTCGAGTCCGCCGAGGGGCTGGGTGGCACCTGGTACCACAACCGGTATCCGGGCGCCCGGTGCGATGTGGAGAGCATCGACTACTCGTATTCGTTCGACGAGGAGTTGCAGCAGGAGTGGACCTGGTCGGAGCGGTTCGCGACGCAGGAAGAGATCCTGCGGTATCTCGAGCACGTCGCCGACCGGCACGATCTGCGCTCGGCCTACGAGTTCTCGACCCGGGTGACCGCGGCGGTCTTCGACGAACAGACGGCGCGGTGGACGGTCTCCACCGACACCGGCCGAACGGTGACGGCCCGCTACTGCGTGCTCGCCACGGGTGTGTTGTCGGCGACGAACAAACCCGACATCCCCGGCCGAGACAGTTTCGGCGGGGAGCTGTACCACACCGGTGAGTGGCCGCACGAGCCGGTGCGTTTCGCCGGCAAGCGCGTGGGCGTGATCGGCACCGGATCGTCGGGGATCCAGGCGATTCCGGTGATCGCCGAGGAGGCCGCGCAGGTGGTGGTGTTCCAGCGCAGCCCGAACTATTCGATCCCGGCGGGCAACCGGCGGTTGGATCCGGAGTTCGTGGCCGAGGTGAAGGCCAATTACGCGGAGCGGCGGCGATTGTCGCGGATCAGCGGGGGCGGCACGCCGAACAGTCCGTATCCCAAGGGTGCGCTCGAGGTCGACGAGGCCGAGCGCAGGCGGATCTACGACCAGTGGTGGCAGCGGGGCGGCTACCTGTTCGCCAAGGCGTTCCCGGACCAGACGACGAACCCGGCGGCGAACGACACCGCGCGCGAGTACGTCGAGGCCAAGATCCGGGAGATGGTGGCCGACCCGGAGATCGCCGAGCAGTTGATCCCGACCGACCATCCGATCGGCACCAAGCGGATCGTCACCGACACCGGCTATTTCCAGACCTACAACCGCGACAACGTCACCCTGGTGAACCTGCGGCGGACTCCGATCGAGGAGATCACCGCGACCGGTGTGCGCACCAGCGGCGGGTCCTACGAGTTGGACATGCTGATCTTCGCGACCGGGTTCGACGCGATGACCGGCTCGCTGCTGCGGATCGACATCCGCGGCCGCGGCGGGCGGGAGTTGCGGCAGGAATGGGCGGCAGGCCCGCGCACCTACCTGGGCCTGGCGGTGGCGGGCTTCCCGAACATGTTCATCCTGGCCGGGCCGGGCAGCCCCAGCGTGCTGGCGAACATGGTGTTGGTGGCCGAGCAGCACGTGGACTGGATCGCGCGCTGCCTGGATCATCTCGACGAGCACAACGTGACCACCATCGAGGCCGGTGCCGAGGCGGTGGACCAGTGGGTGGCCGAGTGCAACACCAAGGCCGCGGCCACGTTGTTCCCGCAGGCCAACTCCTGGTATCTGGGCGCCAACATCCCCGGGAAGCCGCGGGTGTTCATGCCCTACATCGGCGGGTTCGGCAACTACAGCCAGATCTGCGACGAGGTGGCCGCCGCCGGGTACAAGGGCTTCGTCCTCGACGGCGCCGCGGCGGACGAGTGAGGGGTGACCGAGATGGGCGCACAGCGACGGTCCGATCTGCACCCCGACGTGGCGGCGATGCTCGCGGCACTGGAGTCGTTTCCGGATGTCACCCGCTACGAGGCCGCCGAACTCCGCGAGATCATCGCCGCCCGGCGCGCGCCGCTGACCCGTCAGCCGGACATGCGGACGGCGCGGGATCACGTGATACCCGGTCCGGGCGGGGATCTCACGGTGCGGGTGTACGTCCCGCACGGTGACGCCCTGCGGCCGGTGGTGGTGTTCGCCCACGGCGGCGGATTCGTCTTCTGCGATCTGGACAGCCACGACGAGTTCTGCCGCAGCACCGCGCAGGCGGTGGACGCGGTGGTCGTCTCGGTCGACTACCGCCGCGCGCCCGAGCACCCCGGTCCGGCGGCGATGGAGGACCTCTACGCCGCGGTGACCTGGGTGCACCGGCACGCGGGCGAGTTCGGCGGCGACCCGGAGCGGATC
This sequence comes from Nocardia farcinica, assembly GCF_001182745.1. Taxonomy (NCBI): domain Bacteria; kingdom Bacillati; phylum Actinomycetota; class Actinomycetes; order Mycobacteriales; family Nocardiaceae; genus Nocardia; species Nocardia farcinica. Next base: position 2,489,313 of record NZ_LN868939.1, read on the forward strand.
GCGGTGGCCGGTGACAGCGCGGGCGGGAACCTCGCCGCCACGGTGAGCCTGGCCGCGCGCGACCGGGGCGGCCCGCCGATCGCGGCGCAGGTGCTGATCTATCCGGTGATCGACGACGACTTCGACACCGAGTCCTACCGCCGTTACGGCGCGGGGTACTACAACACCACCGAGGCCATGCGGTGGTACTGGCAGCAGTACGCCCCGCACGGCACCGACAGTCCGTATCTGGTGCCCACCAGGGCCGACAGCCTCGCCGGGCTGCCGCCCGCGGTGGTCGTCACCGCCGAACTCGACCCGCCCTGCTCGGCGGGGGAGGACTACGCCCGGCGGCTGGCCGCGGCGGGCGTGCCGGTCACCGCGCACCGCTTCGACGGTCTGTTCCACGGGTTCCTGACCTTCCCGAAGCTCTCGCTCACCGGACCTGCCCGCGCGGAACTCTGGCAGATGATGCGCGCGGTCCTCGCCTCGCCGCGCCCCGCGGTCGGCGAGGGCACGGCATGAGCCGGCGGCCGACGGTCAGGCCGCGCGACACCCACGCCCGCACGGGCGCCGCACTCCTGGAAGGTGACCCATGACCGACACCCTCACCGGCACCGACCTGCCGGAGCTCGACCCCACCCTGATGCGGCATGTGCTGGGGCATTTCGCCACCGGCGTCGTCGCGATCACCGGTATCGACCCCGAGACCGGGCAACCCACCGGGCTGGCGGCCAACTCGTTCACCTCGGTCTCGCTCGACCCGCCGCTGATCGCGTTCTGTGTGGCCGCGACGAGCACATCGTGGCCACGGGTGCGCGCGGCGGGGCGGTACGTGGTCAACATCCTGGCCGCGGCGCAGGAGCCGGTGTGCCGCCAACTGGCGGCTCGCGGCGCCGACAAGTTCCAGGGCCTGGACTGGACGCCGTCGCCGCTCGGCGCTCCGGTGCTCGGCGAGTGCCTGGCCTGGATCGAAGCCGAGCCGCAGGCCGAACACGAGGCGGGTGACCACACCATCGTCGTCTCCCGGGTGCGAAGCCTGCACGCCACCGACCGGGACCCGCTGGTGTTCTTCCGCGGCCGCTACGGCAGTCTCGGCACCCCGCGGTGAATCCGGCGGCCCCGGCGGAAAGCTGTGCCGGTCACCGGGAATTCGGCCCGGCGGGGCGCCGCTCCGGTGGCAGGCTCGGGGCATGAGTACTCCAGTCGATACCCTCGCCGTCCCCGAACTGCGCGAACTCGCCACCGAACACGGGGTGTTGCGCTACCGCGAATGCGGGGACGGGCCGCCGCTGCTGCTGCTGCACGGCTCCGGCCCCGGCGTCACCGGATGGCGCAACTTCGGCGGCAACGTCCCGGTCTTCGCCGAGCGCTACCGGACGTTGGTCCTGGAGTTCCCCGGGTTCGGCGTCAGTGACGATTTCGGCGCCGTCCACCCGATGCTGTCGGCGCAGCAGGCCGTGCGCGCCTTCCTCGACGGGCTCGGCCTGGAACAGGTGCGCATCATCGGCAACTCGATGGGTGGTTTCGTCGCCACCGATTTCGCCATCGCCGCGCCCGAGCGGGTGGAGCGCCTGGTCACCATCGGCGGCATCGGGACCCCGTTGTTCAGCGCGCAGCCGGGGGAGGGCATCATCCGGCTCGGCGAGTTCGTCGACAACCCCACCCGGGAACGGCTGATCGCGTGGCTGCGGTCGATGGTGTTCGACCAGTCGCTGGTGACCGAGGAACTGATCGAGCAGCGCTGGCAGCAGGCGACCGACCCGGCCACGCTGGAGAATTCGCGGCGCATGTACGGCAGTGCCGCGCTGGCCCGTATGGCCGAGGCGGCGCGCGCCGCCGACACCACCCCGGGGTGGGCGAATCTCGGCCGGATCACCGCCCCGGTCCTGGTCACCTGGGGCCGTGACGACCGGGTCAGCCCGGTCGACATGGCGCTGCTCCCGATGCGCACGCTCCGCAACGGCGAAGTGCACATCTTCCCCAACTGCGGGCACTGGGTGATGATCGAGCAGAAGCGCGCCTGGGAGGCCGTGGTGCTGGCCTTCCTCGGCCGCTAGCCGGCCGCCGCGACCGGCGCCGCGTCGACCACCGGCGTCGGTCGCGCGCGAGAGCTGCCGACGCGCGACAGCAGCAGGCGAGAGCTGTCGACGGCCGCGCGGTGCGCGCGCACGTCGCCGCCGTTGCGCGCCTGCGGCAGGGTGCGGGCGACCGGCCGGGTCACCTCATACATCGCACAACCCCGCCACATCCTCGTGGTGCGCGGCCGTGGACCGGCTGCGCTCGGCGATCATCGGCGCCATCGATTCCCACCACCGCGCCGGCCCGGGATCGTGGCGGCCGCGCACGGCCGCCGCCCACCACTCCGACGGGCCGCGCACCGTCCAGGTGGCGGTCACGGTGTTCGGCTCGCCCTCGATCCACACGGGCGGACTCACCAGGATCCGCTCCAGCGTCAGCCCCCGCTCGCGCGCCCCGGGCACGTACCCGGTCAGATAGGCGTCGAGGAAAGCGCGAGCGGTCCCGGGTTTCAGCACCACCCGGTCGATGATGTAGAGCGTGCGATCGTCCATGTACCCGAACGTAGGTGGGGACCGCGTGGGCGGCGGGGCGATCTCCCGGTGGCCGGGAGCGCCGCGGTACTCCCGCGCACCGGACGCCGGATACTCCCGCTGAATGGACACGCGCGGCGGCGGCGCGCCCGCGACGTTCTACGTTACGTCCACTCGCGTCCCGACCCCCGGAGTGGAGTCCGAACTGATGGTGAACAACTGATGGTGAACAAGACGATGCCCCCGCGCACGCCCGCCCACGATGTGACCGTCGATCTGCTGGTCGTCGGCTCGGGCACGGGCATGGCGGCCGCGCTGGCCGCACACGAACTCGGACTCTCGGTCGTCATCGCCGAGAAGACCGCCCACGTGGGCGGTTCCACCGCGCGTTCGGGCGGTGCGTTCTGGATTCCGGGCAGCTCGATACTGCCCGACCAGGGCGCGCAGGCGCTGGCGGAGGCGGGCACGTATGTCCGGTCGGTGGTCGGTGATTCGGCGCCCGCCGAGCGCGGTCAGGCGTTCCTGGACAACGGCCCCGCGGCGGTCGCCATGCTGGAGCGCACCACCCCGATGCGGTTCTTCTGGGCCGAGGGCTATTCGGACTACCACCCCGAGCAGCCCGGCGGCCGCGCGGAAGGCCGCACCTGCGAATGCCGTCCGTTCGACGCCTCCGTCCTCGGCGCGGAACGGCCCCGGCTGCGGCCCGGCGTCATGGAGGCGCCGGTGCCGATGCCGGTCACCGGCGCCGACTACAAGTGGATGAATCTGCTGGCGCGCAAACCGCTGAAGGCGCTGCCGCGCATCGTCAAACGCGCCTCCCTCGGCCTCGGCGGCATGCTGATCGGCCGGGAGTACATGGCCGGCGGTCAGGCGCTCGCGGCCGGCCTGTTCGCCGGTGTGCTGCGCGCGGGCATCCCGGTCTGGACCGAGACCAGCCTGGTGCGCCTGGTCATGACCGGCGACCGGGTGACCGGTGCCGTGCTGGTGCAGGGCGACCGCGAGGTCACCGTGACAGCCCGCCGCGGTGTCGTCCTCGCCGCGGGAGGCTTCGACCACGACATGGCGGCCCGCCGCAAGTACCAGTCCCCGGCGCTGCCCGAACACGCCAGCCTCGGCGCGGAAGGCAACACCGGTGACGCCATCGAGGCCGCCCAGCAGCTCGGCGCGGGCATCGCGTCGATGGATCAGGCGTGGTGGTTCCCGGCGTTCGCGCCGCTGCCCGGCGCCGCGCCCGCGGTGATGCTCGCCGAGCGTTCGCTGCCCGGCTCGTTCATCGTCGACCAGACCGGCAAGCGGTTCGTCAACGAGGCCGTCGACTACATGTCCTTCGGGCAGCAGCTGCTGGCCAGGGAACGCGCGGGCGACCCGGTCACCGACATGTGGCTGGTGTTCGATCAGCGCTACCGCAACAGCTACATCCTGGCCGGGCAGTTCTACCCGCGCCAGCCGCTGGCGAAGTCATGGTACGAGGCGGGCATCGCGCACAAGGCGGCCGATCCGGCCGCGCTGGCCCGGGCGATGGGGGTGCCCGAGGAGACCTTCACCGCCACCTTCCGGCAGTTCAACGACCTCGCCGGAACGGGTGTGGACACCGAATTCGACCGCGGCGCCAGCGCGTACGACCGCTACTACGGCGACCCGACGGTGTCGCCGAACCCCAACCTGGCCGCGCTGGCCAAGGCCCCGTACTACGCGGTGAAGATGATCCTCAGCGATCTGGGCACCTGCGGCGGCGTCGTCGCCGACGAACACGCGCGGGTCCTGCGCGAGGACGGCAGCGCCATCGACGGCCTCTACGCGATCGGCAACACCGCCGCCAACGCCTTCGGCGCCACCTACCCCGGTGCGGGCGCGACCATCGGCCAGGGACTCGTCTACGGCTACATCGCGGCCCAGCACGCGGCACAGACGCGCGGGGACGGCGGATAGATACCGGCTGCGCCGTCCCCGAGCGACAAGGCCCGCCACCGGATCCGGTGGCGGGCCTTCCTTGGTGCGTTCGGTTGCCGGGGACGGCGATCACATGTGCGAGCCGCCGTCGACGCGCACCTCGGTGCCGGTCATGAAATAGGCGTCCGGGGAACCGAGCATGGCCACCACCGCGGCCACCGAGTCCGGCCCGGCGAAGATCGCGCCGCCGGGCAGCGGCAGCGCGGGGGAGGCCTTGGCGAACAGCGCGAAGTCGGCGTCGGCGGGCAGGCCGGGGCCCACACTCTGCTTGGCGGCGCCGCTGCCGTCGGTCATGCCCGAGGAGATCGAGCCGGGCTGCACCGAATTGAAGCGGATCCCCTCCTTGCTGAACTCCGAGGCCAGCGCGTGGGTCATCGCCTGCACACCGGCCTTGGACGCGGCATAGGCCGACATGTACGGGTGCGCGAACGCGGCCGAGGTGGAGCTGAAATTGACCACCGCCGGGCTGGTGCCCGCCCGCAGTGCCGCGATCGACTCCCGCGTCACCAGGAAGGTGCCCACCAGGTTGATCCGCAGCACCTGCTCGAAATCGGCCAGGCTGGTCTGCTCGAAATGCGCCGAGCGCAGCACGCCCGCCGCGTTGACCAGCGTGTCGAGGCCGCCGAGGTGCCGCACCGCCTCGGCGACACCGGACCGCACCGACTCCTCGTCGGCGATGTTCATCACGACGGTGGTCAGGTTCTCCGCGTGCTCGCCGGCCTTGGCGACGGTGTCCTGCAAACCGGCCTCGCTGATGTCCGCGGCGACGACACGGCCACCCTCGGCAAGGATGCGCAGCACCGTGGCCTGGCCGATGCCGCTGCCGCCCCCGGTGACAAGGACCCGTCGGTTGTCATAACGCTGGAGGTGGGGCATACGAGTGAGCTCCTGTTCTGGTGACGGCGGCGCTCACCCGATGCGGCGCCGCCCGGCACCCCAGGATGCCGCGCCACCTGGTCGGGAGTACACGAGTGTCTCACTCAGCGGGTCGCCGCGGCGCCTTCCCGCGGTCGTCACCACCGCCGCTGCCGATAGGCTGTCGGCATGTCCGTGCGCACTCGTCAGCCCCTCGTTCCCGGCACACCGACCCCGATCCGGGAGGTGCCGCGCTCCATCGAGCGACCGGAGTACGCGTGGAAGAAGACCGCGAAAGAGGGCAGCGAACCGTGGGTGCAGACCCCGGAGACCATCGAGAAGATGCGGATCGCCTGCCGCATCGCCGCGCAGGCGCTGGAGGAGGCCGGTAAGGCCGTCGCACCGGGGGTGACCACCGACGAACTGGACCGGATCGCGCACGAGTACATGTGCGATCACGGCGCCTACCCGTCCACGCTCGGCTACAAGGGCTTCCCGAAGTCCTGCTGCACCTCGCTGAACGAGGTGATCTGCCACGGCATCCCGGATTCGACGGTCATCCAGGACGGCGACATCGTCAACATCGACGTCACCGCCTACATCCACGGCGTGCACGGCGACACCAACAAGACCTTCCTGGCCGGCGACGTCGACGAGGAGGTCCGGCTGCTGGTCGAGCGCACCGAGGAGGCCACCAACCGGGCCATCAAGGCGGTGCGGCCGGGCCGGGCGCTCAACGTCATCGGGCGGGTCATCGAGGCCTACGCCAACCGTTTCGGCTACGGCGTGGTGCGCGACTTCACCGGGCACGGCGTCGGCCCCACCTTCCACAACGGCCTGGTGATCCTGCACTACGACCAGCCCGCGGTGGAGACCGTCATCGAGCCCGGGATGACCTTCACCATCGAGCCGATGATCAACCTCGGCGGCATCGACTACGAGATCTGGGACGACGGCTGGACCGTGGTGACCAAGGACCGCAAGTGGACCGCGCAGTTCGAGCACACGCTGGTCGTCACCGAGACCGGCGCGGAAGTGCTCACTCTGCCGTGACCGCGGCCGGACACCGCCGGTGAAGGGCGCGCTGCTGGTCGCGGGCACCACCTCCGACGCGGGAAAGAGCGTGGTGGTGGCCGGGCTGTGCCGGATGCTGGCGCGCCGTGGCGTGCGGGTGGCGCCGTTCAAGGCGCAGAACATGTCCAACAACTCCGTGGTCACCCTCGACGGCGGGGAGATCGGCCGCGCCCAGGCGTTGCAGGCCCGCGCGTGCGGGCTCGAACCCAGCGTGCGGTTCAACCCGGTGTTGTTGAAACCCGGCAGCGACCGGCGCTCGCAACTGGTGGTGCGCGGTCAGGCCGTCGACACCGTCGGCGCCGCCGACTACTTCCGCCACCGCACCGCCCTGCGCGAGGTCGTCGCCGCCGAATTGGCTTCGCTGCGGGCCGAATTCGACGTGGTGCTCTGCGAGGGCGCCGGTTCGCCCGCGGAGATCAACCTGCGCGCCACCGATCTGGCGAACATGGGGCTGGCCCGCGCCGCGGACCTGCCGGTGCTCGTCGTCGGCGACATCGACCGCGGCGGCGTGCTGGCCCACCTGTTCGGCACCGTGGCCGTGCTCGAGCCCGACGACCAGCGGTTGATCGCCGGCTTCGTGGTCAACAAGTTCCGCGGCGACGTCGACCTGTTACGGCCCGGGCTCGACCGGCTCGCCGAACTCACCGGCAGGCCCACTCTCGGCGTCCTGCCGTTTGCCGAGGAGCTGTGGCTGGACGCCGAGGATTCGCTCGGCACCGTCGCCGACGCGCCGGTCGGCCGGCCGCGCCCGCCGGTGGGGACCGAGTGGCTGACGGTCGCGGCGGTGCGGTTGCCGCGCATCTCCAACTCCACCGACGTGGAGGCGCTGGCCTGCGAACCCGGCGTCGCGGTGCGCTGGGTGAGCGAGCCCTCCCGGCTCGCCGACGCCGATCTCGTCGTGGTGCCCGGCAGCAAGTCGACCGTCTCGGATCTGGCGTGGTTGCGCCGCACCGGTCTCGGCGAGGCGTTACGGGCGCGGGTGGCCGCGGGCCGGCCGGTGCTCGCGATCTGCGGCGGGTACCAGATGCTCGGGCGGCGCATCGTGGACGAGGTCGAGTCCGGGGCGGGCGAGGTCGCCGGGCTGGGCGTGTTCGACCTGGAGACCGAGTTCGCCGCGCCGAAGGTGCTGCGGCGGGTGACCGGGGTGGGCGCGGGAAACCCGGTGCGCGGGTACGAGATCCACCACGGCCGGGTGCGCCGGTCCGGCGATGCGCCGTGGCTCGGGCTCGTCGACGCACCGGAGGCGGCGGTCGACGGGGGCGAGGACGCCGTGCCGCTGTCGCCGGAAGGGTCCGTGACGGGCGGGGCCTGGGGCACCCACGTGCACGGGCTGTTGGAGAGCGACGGGTTCCGCCGCGCCTGGTTGCGGGAGGTCGCCGCGCGCGCCGGTCGCCACGGCTTCCAGGTGGCGCCCGACACCTCGGTGGCCGCCGTGCGCGCCGGACAACTGGACCTGCTCGCCGATCTGGTCGAGAAGCACCTCGATCAGGACGCGCTCGAGCGGATCCTCACCGATGGTGCGCCCACCGGGCTCCCGGTGCTCACCGTCGGGCAGGCGTAGCGGCATCGGTGTGACGCGACCCCTTCGACGCCACCCCGCGCCGGTGTACCGTCTCGACATGGAGTCTCGCCGGATCACGGTCGGCGACCGGACGTTCACCGTCCGCGTCGACGGCCCCGAAACGCGACACACGGTGCTGCTGCTGCCCGACGTGGGCGACCCGGTCGACGTGTTCGACCAGGTGGTGGCCCGGCTGACGACCTCGGATCTGCGCACGCTCGCGGTGGAGTCGGTCGAGGGCCTCGAACCCGCCGATGTGCATGCCCTGCTCGACGCCCTCGGTGTCCCGTACGCGCACGTCGCCGGGCGTGGCGCGGGCGCCGAGATCGGCTGGCAGCTGTGCTCGGGCCCGTTCGGACGGTTCATCAGCCTCGTCGTCGCCGACCGCGCCCACCCCGCCGTCCCCGGCCCGGACGGCACCGTCGCCGACACCCACTGCCGCCCGCTGGAACTGCCGGTGACCGTGCTGGTCACCAAGGGGCTGCCGCGGCCGGTGGCCGACGCCTCCGGCCGCCACGTCTACGGCGAATTCCGGGTGGTGGAGGTCGACGTCGACAATGTCGCCACCGAGGCCGACCACGAAATGGCCACCGAGATCGTGCTACGCACCAGTCTCTGGTGAGGCCGCCGCGCGCCGGTATTCGGCGAGCCAGTCCAGCCACCGGTCCAGCTCGGCGAACGCCTGCGCCCGCGGCTGCTCCGACGACAGGAACACGTCGTGGCGGGCGCCGTCGATCGGCACGATGTTGGTGCGGTCGCCCAGGCAGCCCGACCAGCGCTGGATCTGCTTGACATCGAGCACCGTGTCGGCCACGTCGGCGGCGGGACCGTACTTGCGCAGGAACTTCGTCAGCCGTGAGCGCAGGATCAGCGAGGGCACCCCCACGTCCAGGCCCTGGTGCAGCCGGAAGTGCCCGCGCCGGATCGCGCGCAGCCAGCCGAACCGCACCGGCGCACCGGCCAGCGGCTTCCAGTCCAGGTTGTAGTCCCATTCCCCGGCCACGCTCTTGTGCAGGCTGTCGCCGTAGGTGCTGATCCCCGCGCCGGGCAGCCGGGAGGTGGCCCGGAACCGGCCGAGCGCGTCGATCAGCGGCGTGCCGATGGTGCGGTAGTACGAGGGCCCCTGCAGATCGAACCAGGGGCTGTTGAGCACCAGCCCGATCACGCCGGCGGCGGCGGTGCCCCCGGCCCGATTGCGCCGGTCCAGCCACAGCGGCACGATCAACCCGCCGGTGGAGTGCGCGACCAGCAGCACCGGCGCGCCCGTCTCGGCGCGCACGATGCGCAGCGCCTCGTCCAGTTCGGCGTCATAGAAGGCCAGGTCGGTGACGTAGTGCGGGCTCTGGCCGGAGCGCAGCGAGCGGCCGCACTTGCGCAGGTCAAGCGCATAGAACCGGTGCCCCCGCGCGGCGAAGTGCTCGGCGAGGTGGCGTTGGAAGAAGTAGTCGGTGAACCCGTGCACGTAGAGCACGGCGCAGTCGGTGGCCTCGCTTGCCGAGCCCGGCACGTGCCGCACCAGCGTCGCCGCGATGTCACCTTCCCCGTCGGGGTCGGCGCCCAGCTCGATGGTGTGCTGTTCGTAGTCCGCGCCAAGGACGTCCGGCCGCCACCGCGCCCCGCTCGCCGCAGTGATATCGGACACGCCCGCGGAGGATTCTTTCGTCACGAGAGCCAATCTAGGCCAGCGCTACCCAGGAAAGTAGACCCCACACGACCAGCGGCGCAGGAGGAATCTTTGTCACATTCACCGGGTCCGCTGCCGGGATCGCAGGAGATGAGGTGCACAATTGGCCTCAGGTGAACGGCGGGTAACCTACCCCCGCCGAGTCACGCCAGGCTCGTTACAACCCAGGCAGGCCACGGTGGCCGCGCCAGACAGTGACAAGGAAGTCGATCTACCCGTGCCGAACGCTGCCAGGACTGAAAAGACCGATGTGGTACTCATCGGTGCCGGAATCATGAGTGCCACCCTCGGCGCGCTGCTCCGCCGGCTCCAGCCGGAGTGGTCGATCTCGTTGTTCGAGCGACTCGACGCCGCCGCCGCCGAGAGCAGCGACCCGTGGAACAACGCGGGCACCGGCCACTCGGCACTGTGCGAGCTCAACTACAGCCCGCAGCGCCCCGACGGCTCGGTGGACGTGAGCAAGGCGATCGACATCAACGAGCGCTTTCAGGTCTCGCGGCAGTTCTGGGCCTACGCGGTGGAGAACGGCATCCTCGGTGATCCGTCCCGCTTCATCAACCCCATCCCGCACGTCAGCTTCGTGCACGGCGCCGACGACGTGCAGTACCTACGCAAGCGCTACGACGCGCTCGCGCCGCACCCGCTGTTCGAGGGCATGGAGTTCATCGACAGCCCCGACGAGTTCAGCCGCAGGCTGCCGCTGATGGCCAAGGGCCGCGACTTCTCCGACCCGATCGCGCTGAACTGGACCGACGGCGGCACCGACATCGACTTCGGTTCGCTCACCAAGGAACTGCTCGCCTACCTCGGCGCCACCGGCGCGGACCTGGCCTTCGGCCACGAGGTGCGCAACCTGTCCAAGGAGTCCGACGGCAGCTGGACGGTCACCGTGCGCAACACCCGTACCCGCCGGACCCGCACCATCTCGGCCAAGTTCGTCTTCGTCGGCGCGGGTGGCGGCGCGCTGCCGCTGCTGCAGAAGTCCGGCATCAAGGAGATCAAGGGCTTCGCCGGGTTCCCGGTCAGCGGCCAGTTCCTGCGCTGCACCAACCCCGAGCTGATCGACAAGCACGAAGCCAAGGTCTACGGCAAGGCCGCCGTGGGCGCGCCGCCGATGTCGGTGCCGCACCTGGACACCCGCGTCATCAACGGCAAGCCCGGCCTGCTGTTCGGCCCCTACGCGGGCTGGACCCCGAAGTTCCTCAAGGACGGCAGCAACGCCGACCTGTTCAAGTCGGTGCGCCCCGGCAACATCGCGCCCATGCTCGGCGTCGGCGTCACCGAGTTGTCGCTGGTGAAGTACCTGGTCTCGGAGCTGCTCAAGTCGCAGGCGGGCAAGGTCTACACGATGGAGGAGTTCATCCCGCGCGCCAACGGCCGCGACTGGGAACTCATCACCGCGGGCCAGCGCGTGCAGATCATCCGCCGCAAGGGCGTGGGTGGGGTGCTGGAGCTGGGCACCGCCGTCATCGCGGCCCAGGACGGCACCATCGCCGGTCTGCTCGGCGCCTCGCCGGGCGCGTCCACCTGCGTCACCGCCATGCTGGACGTGTTGCAGCGCTGCTTCCCGCGCGAATACGCCGACTGGACCCCGCGACTGCGCGAGATGATCCCCTCGCTCGGGGTGAAGCTGTCCGAGGACAAGGCCCTGTTCCACGAGGTGTGGGACTGGACGACCAAGGCGCTGCACCTGTCGGAGTCGAACACGCCGCAGGCGGCCGGGGTCGGTTCCGCCGTCTGAGCCGTCCGAGCCGTCCGCGCCGTCTGCCGTACGGCCGTGACCTGCTCGGAGCCCGGCGACGGCGCGCTGTGCGACCGCGCAGCGCGCCGCAGATGTGGCGGGCAGCGGCCCGGGTGTGATAGCAAAGCGCGATGATGTCGACAGTTGTTCTCAAACGTTCCTGGGCCGCGGATCTCGACACCGCCACCCTGTACCAGCTGTTGAAACTCCGCGTCGAAGTGTTCGTCGTCGAACAGAAGTGCGCGTACCCGGAGTTGGACGGGCTCGACCTGCTGCCGGAGACCCGCCACTTCTGGCTCGACGACGAGGGTGAGGTCATCTGCACCCTGCGCCTGCTCGAAGAGCACAACGACGGCGTCAAGTCCTTCCGCATCGGCCGCCTCTGCACCGCCCCCGCCGCCCGCGGCCACGGCTACACCACCCGCCTGCTCCAGGCCGCCCTCGCCGAGGCCGGTTCCGCCACCGTCCGCCTCAACGCCCAGACCTACCTCGTGGACATGTACGCCAAGCACGGCTTCCAGCCCGACGGCGCGGAATTCGTCGAAGACGGCATCCGCCACGTTCCCATGCGCCGCGGATAGACCGACTCCGGATCGACCGGCTGCTTCGGCATCGACGGCCGGTGGATCGGCGATCCGGCAGACATACCGTCCGCCGCCGCCGTCGCGGGGGAGCGGCGGCGGGGTGGTGGTCCGGGGGTGGTGGCGGCGTGCTTAGGGTGGGGGTGTGTCGTTGTCCCACGCTGAAAGAGCGCATGCCGGTGGTTCGTCGGTGACGGAGGAGGCGGGGTTTCCGTTCTCGGCCGTGGTCGGGCAGGAGCGGCTGCAGTTGGCGCTGATCCTGTGTGCGGTGCATCCGGGGATCGGCGGGGTGTTGGTGCGCGGCGAGAAGGGCACCGCGAAGTCGACGGTGGTGCGGGCGCTGGCGCAGCTGTTGCCGCCGGTGGTGGACGAGACCGGGGCGCGGCCCGCGCGACTGGTGGAGCTGCCGGTCGGCGCGACCGAGGACCGGGTGGTCGGCTCACTGGATCTGGAGCGGGTGCTGCGCGACGGCGAACAGGCGTTCCGGCCCGGGCTGCTGGCCGCCGCCCACCACGGCGTGCTCTACGTCGACGAGGTCAATCTGCTGCACGACCACCTGGTGGACGTGCTGCTCGACGCGGCCGCGATGGGCCGGGTGCACGTCGAACGCGACGGCGTCTCGCATTCGCATCCGGCGCGCTTCGTGCTGGTCGGCACCATGAACCCGGAGGAGGGCGAGCTGCGTCCGCAGCTGCTGGACCGTTTCGGCCTCACCGTCGACGTGGCCGCCTCCCGTGACGTGGACGTCCGCATGACCGTGGTGCGGCGCAGGCTCGACTACGAGGCCGACCCGGCCGGGTTCGCCGCGCGCTACGCCGCCGCCGACCGGGAGATCGCCGACCGCATTCTCGCCGCTCGCGAGCGGGTCGCCTGCGTCGAACTCGACGACACCGAATTGCGCCGGATCGCCGCCCTGTGCGCGGCTTTCGACGTCGACGGCATGCGCGCGGACCTGGTGGTCGCGCGCACGGCCACCGCGCACGCCGCGTGGCGTGGGGCCGACGCGGTCGAGGTCGAGGACGTGCGGGTGGCGGCGGAACTGGCGCTGCCGCATCGCCGTCGCCGTGACCCCTTCGACGAGCCGGGCATCAGCGAGGACCAACTCGACCAGGCCATGCGCGACGCGGCCGAGCAGGCCGAACCGCCTGCCACGGACGAGCCGGACCAGCCGCCGCGCTCCGCGGACCGCGGCGAGGATCCCGGCGACGGCCCCGACGACCCCGGCACACCGCCCGAGGGCGGGCCGGGTGGCGGGCAGGCCCCGAAGGCCGGACCGGCACCCCGGCGCCCGGCGCCGCGAAACCGCCGCGCTGGGAGGTGCCCGGCGTCGGCGAGGGCGCCCCCGGCCGCCGTTCCCGCGCCCAGACCCGCACCGGCCGGGTGGTCCGCTCCACCACCGAGCCGGGCACCGGCCTGCACCTGCTCGGCACCGTCTTCGCCGCCGCGCCGCACCAGCGCACGCGCGGCCGCCTCGCCGGGCCGCTCGCGCTCGCCCCGGAAGATCTGCGCGGCGCGTATCGCGAAGGCCGCGAAGGCAATCTGGTCGTGTTCGTGGTCGATGCCTCCGGCTCGATGGCCGCCAGGGACCGGCTGTCGGCGGTGACCGGCGCGATCGTCACCTTGCTGCGCGACGCCTATCAGCGCCGCGACAAGGTGGCGGTGGTGAGCGTGCGCGGCGCGACCGCGGACCTGGTGCTGCCGCCGACCTCCTCGGTGGACATCGCGGTCCGCAGGCTCGCGGGCCTGCGCACCGGCGGCAAGACCCCGCTGGCGGCGGGTCTGCTGCGGGCGCGCGAGATCGTCGCCCGCGAGCGCGTCCGCGACCCGCGCAGGCGGCCGATGCTGGTGTTGCTCACCGACGGCCGCGCCACCGGCGGCGCCGATCCGGTGGGCCGGGCGAAGACGGCGGCGGGGCTGCTGGCCCGCGACGGCGTCACCGCGATGGTGGTCGACTGCGAGCGCGGCATGGTCCGCCTCGGGCTGGCCGCCGACCTGGCGCGGGCGCTGGGCGGCACGCTGGTGCGGCTCGGCGAGCTGACCGGAGCGGCGGTCGCCGACGTCGTGCGCGCGGCCGACCCCGCCCGATCGCCGCGCGCCGCCTGAGCGGGTCAGCGGCCGGAGGTGGTAGCGCAGCTGGCCGCCCGCTCGACGGATCGGGTGGTGAAGTGAAAGTGCCTGTGCGGCACGGGAATACGAGGAGTGAGGATGCCTAAGGGTGTGCCGGAGACGGTGCCCGACGACGGGCTGACCACGCGGCAGCGCCGCAACCAGCCGGTGCTGGCCGTGCACACCGGTCCGGGCAAGGGCAAATCCACCGCGGCTTTCGGGATGGCGTTGCGCGCCTGGAACCAGGGCTTCGATGTGGCGGTGTTCCAGTTCGTCAAGAGCGCCAAATGGAAGGTGGGGGAGGAGGCCGCCTTCCGCACGCTCGGAAAGCTGCACGAGGAGACCGGCGTCGGCGGCCCCGTGCAGTGGCACAAGATGGGCGAGGGCTGGTCCTGGACCCGCAAGCACGGCAGCGAGGAGGACCACGCCGCCGCCGCGCTGGCCGGGTGGCGGGAGATCGCGCGCAGACTCGCCGCCGAGGAGCACCGGTTCTACGTGCTCGACGAGTTCACCTATCCGCTCAAATGGGGCTGGGTCGACGTGGACGAGGTGGTCGCCACCCTGGTCGACCGGCCGGGCAACCAGCACGTGGTGATCACCGGCCGGGACGCGCCGCCCGCGCTGCTGGAGGCCGCCGACCTGGTGACCGAGATGACGAAGGTGAAGCATCCGATGGACGCGGGCCGCAAGGGCCAGCGGGGCATCGAGTGGTGAACGGCCCGGTCCCCGCGGTGGTCGTCGCCGCGCCCGCCTCGGGGAGCGGCAAGACCACGCTGGCCACCGGCTTGATCGGCGCGCTGCGCCGCGCCGGGCACCGGGTCGCGCCGTTCAAGGTCGGGCCCGACTACATCGATCCCGGCTATCACGGTCTGGCGGCGGGACGGCCCGGCCGCAACCTCGACCCGGTGCTGGTGGGCGCCGAGCGGATCGCGCCGCTGTACCGCCACGGCACGGCGGGCTGCGACCTGGCCGTGGTGGAGGGGGTGATGGGCCTGTTCGACGGCCGCATCGACGAGGGCGATCCGGCCCCGGTCGCGGAGGGCTCCACCGCCCAGGTGGCCGGGCTGCTCGGCGCGCCGGTGGTGCTGGTCGTCGATGCCCGCGGCCACAGTCAGAGCCTGGCCGCGCTGCTGCACGGCTTCGCCACCTTCGACAGCGGCGTGCGGCTCGGCGGTGTGATCCTCAACCGGGTGGGCAGCGAACGGCACGAACAGGTGCTGCGCGCGGCCTGCGCCCGCGTGGGGCTGCCCGTGCTCGGCGCGCTGCCGCGGATGGGGGCACTCGAGGTCCCGTCCCGGCACCTGGGTCTCATCCCGGCCGTGGAGCACGGTCGCGCCGCCACCGACGCCGTGGCGGCGATGACCGATCTCGTCGCCGCCCACGTGGACCTGGGCGCCGTCGCGGCCCTGGCCCGGTGCGCGGTGGCCGAGCCCGCGTGGGATCCGGCGGACGTGGTCCGCACTGCGCCGGCCGGCCACCGGGGGACCACCGATGCGCAGCCTGCCGCGGCGGACGGACCGGTGATCGCGATGGCCGGTGGAGCCGCCTTCACCTTCGGCTACGCCGAGCACCGCGAGCTGCTCGCGGCGGCAGGCGCGCGGGTGGTCGTGTTCGATCCCTTGCGTGACGAATTACCCACGGGCACAGCGGGTCTGGTGTTGCCCGGCGGGTTCCCCGAGGAGCACGCCGCGGCGCTGGCGGCCAACACCCCGTTGCTCACCGAGGTGCGGGAACGCGCCGCCGCCGGGCTGCCGATCCACGCCGAATGCGCGGGCCTGCTGTATCTCACCCGATCCTTGGACGGCCACGCGCTGGCCGGGGTGGTCGACGCCGAGGCCGAATTCGGTCCGCGCCTGACCCTCGGGTACCGCGAGGCCGTCGCGCTGGCCGATTCCCCGCTGTGGCAGGCCGGCGAACGCGTCCGCGGCCACGAATTCCACCGCACCCGCCTGACCACCGCCGTGGTCGACCGGCCCGCCTGGGGCTGGCGCGACCCCGCCGGTGCCACCGTCCGCGAAGGGCTGCTCACCCGCCGCGTGCACGCCTCGTACCTGCACACCCATCCCGCCGGAAACCCGAGCGCGACGGTCCGGTTCGTCGCGGCGGCCGCCGACCACGCCCGGATGCCGCGGTGACCACCGCCGGTGCCGCCGGGCTGTCGGCGCGGGAACTCGCGGTCGGCGTCGGGTGCCGCCCCGGCACCCCCGCCGCCGACATCGTCGCGGCGGTGCGCGCCGTGCTGGGCGAGCACCGCTGCCGTCGGCTGGCCACCCTCGACCGCCGGGTGGCCGACAGCGGGTTGCCGGACGCCGCGGTACAGCTCGGTGTTCCGCTGCTGGCCTACCCACCCGACCGGCTGGCCGCCGTCTCGGTGCCGAACCCGTCGGCCCGCGTGGCCGCGGCGACCGGCGCGACCGGCATCGCCGAAGCCGCCGCGCGCCTCGCCGCGGCGGGCGGGCCGCTGGTCCTGGCCAAGACCGTGGTCGGCGGGGTCACCGTCGCGGCGGCGGCGTGCGCCTGATCGTCCAGGGCTGCGGTTCGTGCCGGGCCGAGGGCTCGGTCACGGCGCGACCGCGCCCCAGTCGGCGAAGCCGGTGGGATCGTGCCGTCCGATGCTCGCGTGTTCGAACAACCCCCAGCCCTCCGCGTCCCCGCAGCGGGCGTGCGCGACATGGTCGGTGACACCGAACGGGATGCGGGGGACGATCGCCGGATCGGTGAGGTCGTAGCGACGGAACTCCGCCCAGCCGCGCCCCTTCCACTGGCCGTGCTGCCAGTCCGGGTCGCCGCCGTACCCACAGCCGACATGCAGGGGAATGCCGGTCCCGGTGCGGATCTCCACCTCGAGCGGTTTACCGTCGGGTGTGGTCATCGACAGCCGGGCGCCGACCGGATGCCGCGATCCGGACCGGTAGTCGATGTCGACGCGCGGCCAGCCCAGCTGCTCGACGCGTCCGTCCGGCCAGACCCGCACCGCGTCGTTGAGGGTGCGGTAGCCGTCCGGGTTCTCCTGCACGATCACCACCACGGCGAAGTCGTCGAACCGCAACGGCACGTACAGCCACCAGAAGCCACCGGAGGGCTCGGCGGCGGCCCGTCCGGGCGGCTCGGCCTCCCCGACCGGGCGGATGCCCCAGGACCGGTCGCGGGTGCCGGTCCACACCTGCTCGTCCACGGTGATGTCGGTGCCCTCGACACTGAGCGTGCCCGACCACGCGCCCACCTGCGCGAACCGGGACGCATCGATGATCGGGCGGGCGCCGTTGAGGATCAGGTGCGGCTGCTCGGCCACCGTGGGGAACGCGCCGGTCCAGGTGAGGTCGCAGGCGAGGTCGTCGTGCTCGCAGACCACCCGCAGCCGGTGCAGCGGTTCGAGCACCTCGATGCGGTAGCCGCCGACCCGCATGTCCAGTCCACGATCGCCCAGCGCGTCGGAGAAGCGCACCGACCGCACCAGGTCGCCGCGCCGCACCGCCAGGTAGGCGTCGGTGACGCCGAGATTGGGGTACACCCCGAACCCGGTGATCGCCAGGGTGCCGCCGTCGCGGTCGTGGGCGTTGAAATAGCTGCGGTCGTAGAAGTTCCGGTCGCTGCCGGCCACCCGGGCCAGCGAGAGCGGGGTCTGGTGGACGGGATATTCGTCCAGGGGTACCGGCGCCGAGCCGGGCACGCGCGTGGCTGCGCTCATCGTGTCCTCAATCCCATTCGTAGGTGCCGTCGAGCATCGCGGCCAGCACCGCGCGGTGCATGACGTAGTCGTCGCGGTCGGCGCAGTCGGTGTCCTCGCCGAAGTGCAGCATCCGCCGCTTGATCCTGGCCATCACGATGGCGTGTCGCAGCGCGGCGTAGACCAGGTAGAAGTCCAGGTCGCGCACGGTGTGGCCGGTGATCCGCTGGTAGGTGGCGACCACATCGGAGCGGCGCAGGAAATCGGGCAGGCCGGGCTGGTCGAAGCGGGTGGCGATGTCCTGGAAGAAGCGATGGATGAACACCGTCCAGGCCACGTCGATCTCGCGGGGGCCGAGCGCGGCCATCTCCCAGTCCAGCACCGCGACCGGTTCGAAGCCGTCGAAGATGATGTTGCCGGGCCGGGCATCGCCCCAGGAGAGCACTTCCGGGCCGGGATCGGCGGGCCAGTGCGCCTCGAGCCAGTCGAAGCCGCGCTCGATGATCGGGATGCGGTAGCCGTCGTCGGCCAGCGCCCAGTCGTACCAGGCGCGATGCCAGTCCACGTGCCTGCGCAACGCCGGGCCGGGACCGTCCAGCATCGGGAACCTGGCGGCGGCGTCGGGGATGGCGTGGACGGCGGCGATCGTCTCGACCGTGCGGGTGGCCAGTAGCGCCCGTTCCTCGGGGGTGGCGTCGAAGAGCCAGCCGAGGAAGACGTAGGGCGGATTGTCGGTGGGAATACGGCCCTCCACCCGTCGCATCACGAAGAACTCGGTGCCCAGCACCGCCGGGTCGGTCTCGAGCCAGTACAGCTGCGGCACCGGCACGTCGGTGGCCGCGGCGACCCCGGCCATCACGTGGTACTGGGTGGCCAGGTCGTAGGTGTGGAAGACGGGGAAGTCGCGCGGGTCCGGCGCCAGCCGCGCCACGAACGCGCCCTGCTCGGATCGCCCGCCGACCTGCCAGGCGGCGTCGAAAAGCACCGAGGTACTCGACATTCCGGAGTTCTGCGGTCTGCTGAGTCCCGTCACCACCGGTGCCGAATCCGCGCCGGTCCGCTCGTGCAGCCAGGCCGACAGGTCGGCGGCGAGGCCGTCGAGATCCCGCTCGCTGACCGTCAACTGCCGCCGCTGCGCGGGATCTGCCTCGCCTGCCATCGTGAACCTCCTGAGGCTGTGCTTCATCGCCCGAGCGGGACGCCCACGGGGGCCGGCGCGCCGTCGCATCGAGTGAGGCCGACTGTAACGCGTTACAGTTCTCTCGCGGGGGTGAAATCGTCGGAAACCGCGAGCGACACGCCGAGAATCGACCGGCCGGGAAGGTTCCCGGTCTGCGTGCGAACGCCGGGCGGGCAGGCCGTAGGCTCGACCACTGTGCCGAACACGTCAGACACCACCGAGGACCAGGTAGCCGAGCCGCATTATCTCGTCGGACTCGATCTGCGCGGCCGCCGCGTCGTCGTGGTCGGCGGCGGGACGGTCGCCGCGCGCAGGCTCGGGCTGCTCATCGCCGCGGGCGCGGACGTGCACGTCATCAGCCGGGAGGTGACACCGACCGTCGAGGGCATGGCGAGCTCCGGCCAGATCCGGGTGACGCTGCGCCCTTACGCCGACGGCGACCTCGCCGAGGCCTGGTACGCCATCGCCTGCACCGACGAACCGGAGACCAACGCCGCCGTCGTCGCCGAGGCCGAACGGCGCCGGGTGTTCTGCGTGCGCGCCGACAACGCCCGCCTCGGCACCGCCGTCACCCCCGCCACCGCCCGCTACGAGGGCCTGACCCTGGGCGTGCTGGCCCGCGGCGCGCATCGCCGCTCGGCCGCGGTCCGCACCGGGCTGCTCGAGGCGCTGCAATCCGGTGTGGTGGCCGACGATTCGGTGCCGGTCACCCCCGGCGTCGCCCTCGTCGGCGGCGGTCCCGGTGACCCGGACCTCATCACCGTGCGCGGCCGCAGGCTGCTGGCCCGCGCCGACATGGTGGTCGCCGACCGGCTCGCGCCGCCGGAACTACTCGCCGAACTCGGCCCGCACGTGGAAGTCGTGGACGCGGCGAAGATCCCCTACGGCCGGGCGATGGCGCAGGAGGCGATCAACACCGCACTCGTCGAGGGCGCCCAGGCGGGCAAGTTCGTGGTGCGACTCAAGGGCGGCGACCCGTACGTGTTCGGCCGCGGCTACGAGGAGGTGCAGGCCTGCGTGGCGGCGGGCGTGCCGGTCACCGTGGTGCCCGGCGTCACCAGCCCGATCTCGGTGCCCGCGGCGGCGGGCATCCCGGTCACCCATCGCGGCGTGACGCACGAATTCGTCGTCGTCAGCGGTCACGTCGCGCCCGATCACCCCGATTCGCTGGTGGACTGGTCCGCGCTGGCGCAGTTGCGCGGCACACTCGTGCTGATGATGGCCGTCGAACGCATCGAACAGTTCGCCGACGCGCTGCTGGCGGGCGGCCGACCGGCCGACACCCCGGCAGCGGTCGTCCAAGAGGGCACCCTGCGCACCCAGCGCGTGCTGCGCGCCGACCTCGGCACGGTCGCCGCGCGGGTGCGGGCCGAGGGGATCCGGCCGCCCGCCATCATCGTCATCGGACCGACCGCCGCCTTCGCGCTCGCGGACATCGGCGCCCTCACCGGTTCGGCCGGTCAGTAGCCGTACCCGTGCGTACCGGAAACCGTCGAGCCGTCCACTACAGTGGCTCACTGTGCTCGAGAACCCCGCTGCGACGACGCAGTTTCCGGTGACGCAGCGCGCCTTCGGGCTCGCCATCCTCGTGTTGAGCGGGCTGCAGCTGATGGTCGTGCTCGACGGCACGGTGGTGATCTTCGCGCTGCCGCGGCTGCAGGACCAGATGGGGCTGTCCAGCGCGGGCAGCGCCTGGATCGTCACCGCCTACGGCCTGACCTTCGCCGGGCTGATGCTGCTCGGCGGGCGCCTCGGCGACGCGTTCGGCCGCAAACGCATGCTCATCGCCGGCGTCGGGCTGTTCACGGTCGCCTCGCTGCTGTGCGGCCTCGCCCACTGGCAGGCGATGCTCATCGCGGCGCGCGCGCTGCAGGGCGCGGGCGCGGCCATCGCGGCCCCCGTCGCCTTCGCACTGGTCGCCACCACCTTCGCACCCGGTAAGGCCCGCAACCAGGCGATCGCCATCGTCGGCTCGATGGTCGGCATCGGTTCGGTGGGCGGGCTGGTGGTCGGCGGCGCGCTGACCCAGCTGTCGTGGCGCTGGATCTTCCTGATCAACGTGCCGATCGGCGCCCTGATCATCCTCGGCGCGATCTACTGCCTGGCCGACACCGGCCACCACCGGGTCGCTCTCGACGCGCGCGGCGCGGTGCTCGGCACGCTGGCCTGCGCGGCGATCGTCTTCGGCGCCACCGAGGGCCCGGAGCTGGGCTGGTCGCATCCGGCCGTGATCGGCGCGCTGATCGGCGGCGCGATCCTGCTCGTGGTCTTCGTGATCGCCGAACGCAACGTCGACGATCCGCTGCTGCCCTGGTCGCTGTTCGACAGCCGCGACAGGGTCACCACCTTCGTGCTGATCCTGCTCGCCGGCGGTGTGCTCGGCGCGATGACCTACTTCGTCGCCCAGTTCCTGCAGAACGTGCTCGGCTACGGTCCGCTGCAAGCGGGCGTGGCCTCCATCCCGTTCACCGTCGGCATCGGCATCGGCGGCGCGCTGGCCTCCAAACTGGCCATGACGGTCGCGCCGCGCTGGCTGCTGTTCGGCGCCGCGCTGGTGCTGGCCGTCGGCCTGCTGTTCGGTTCCACCCTCGACGGCGAGGTGTCCTACCTGCCGACGCTGCTGCCGCTGCTGATCGTGATCGGCTTCGGCGTCGGTGTCGCGATGGTCGTCACCCCGCTGTGCGTGCTCGTCGGCGTACCGCCCTCCGACATCGGCCCGCTCTCGGCGGTCGGCCAGATGTTCATGAACCTCGGCACCCCGATGGCGATCGGCATCCTCACCCCGGTCGCGGTCTCGCGCACGCTGTCGCTGGGCGGCACCACCGGCAAGGTCTCGGCGATGACCGACGCCCAGATCGTCGCGCTCGGCGAGGGCTACACACTGGTGCTTGCGGTGTGCGCGGGCGTGGCCGCCGTCATCGGCCTGATCGCGCTCACCCTGCGCTTCACCCCCGAACAGATCGCCAGGGCCCAGCACGCCCAGGAGGAAGCGCAGCGGAGCTGACCCGGCTCAGAGGGCCGCGGAGTGGGGGCGGTCGCTGACCACCCGCAGCGGGCGGTCGCTGCGCCCGGATGTGCTGTCGCAGCAGGACGCGGTCGGTCAGCTGTCGCGGTGGTCGCAGTACATGCGCGCGATTCCGGTCGAGGACCGCGACGCGTGGACGCAGGCGGCGTCGCAGACAGTGGGATTGTTCGCCGCGCCAGTGTGCGCACCGAGACCGCGCCGGGCCCGCTGGACCAGCTGTCGCGGCAGCTCGCGCGGGCCGGGCAGTTGCCCGCGCACCGGCGCCGCCCGCACGGAGTGCACGGGCCGGGAATGCGGGCGGCGGCGCGGATGCTCTGGTCGACCACCTCACCGGTCACCGCGAATCTGGCGTTGATGGAGGCGCTGGTCGAGTGTCTGCTCACGGTGCGCGACATGCTTGCCGCGGTCGACCGCGCGCACGCCGCGCGGGTGATGGCCGGGCACGCCCGCGCCGCGCTGACCGAGGTCCACATGCGGTATCAGGGCCTCGACCCGGCGAAGCGGTACGTGCGCGACTACGGGTCGCCGGTGTGAGCGGCCCAGCAGCGGGCGCGGGTGATCGTCGACCGTGTCGATGCGCCGGCCGCGCGGAGGTGGAGAACGAGATCGCCCACGCCCGGGACGGATGGAATGCCCGCCGGATTGCCCGCAGCGGGTTCGAGGGCCGCCGCATCGACGAGCACGGCCAGATCCTCGAGCTCCCACTCCACTAGGAAGTCGACTGCGCAGCGTGCCGCCGGACCGCTGACGCCGCCCTCGACCGGCACCGCCAACCGGCGCGGTGCCGGGGCGGGGGAAAATGCCGCGCATGACCCGCGATCGGTTGGCGTGGATGGAGGAAGATCCCGACTTCGCCCTGAGCACGGCCCGGCCGGGGAGCCGCCGGCGAAGAAGCAGCAGAAGAAGCCGTCACGGCCGGCTACGGATCCGTTCGGCGGGCACGTGACGCCGCAGATCCGCCCTCGCACGATCCCGGAAGGGAGCGCGGCCGCGGTCTGGAACACTGAACGCCGAGCTGCCGCGCCCTCCCTCAGCGGGAGGGCTTGCCTTCTGCCCCCCGGGCCGTCGGGCGGGACACGATCCGGCCACCACGTCGCCGATGAGCGGTTACAGCGCGGCTCCCCACGGAGGTTCTCAACCAGGCCCGCAAGCTGGCCGCCGAACGGGGAATGACCACGGGTGCTTTGGGGGCGGAGTTGTTTGATTTCGTCGACCGCGCTGTGGTTCTCGTAGTTCCGACAAAACACCTTCCGGAGGGGGACACACCTTCTGCATCTCCACCCCCTCAAGGCGCGTATTTCGTCCGCCGAAACTCGGTAGTGAGAATGACCCGTCCGGAGGCTCCCGAACTGGGCCCGCGCTGCACCGAGCCCATCGTGCAGCTTCCGTTGGGCCGCCGCCGCAAGTGGTGCTCGTACTACTGCCGGCGCTGCGTCGACGAAAAGGGTCAGAAGTATTGGCGGTTTGCTGCGCTTCGCTTGCCTCCGCACTCAGTGCGGAGGCCTGTCACTGACACCTCTGCCGTCCCCGGGCTCACGCCAGAACCCGGGGTTTGGGATATCTTGCTCACCCGTTGACGGACTGAATCCGGGCGTCATCGGCGTGGGAAGCGCCAGCGCGTGGCCAGATAGGCGATGGCGTTGAGAATGGCTTCATCGCGCCCGCTTCGTGGTTCTCCTGCGTCGAGCCGGTCGGTGACGCGGTTGATGACGCTGGTGGTCGAGTGAGGTGAGGACAGAATGCTCACTGTCAGCGCCGCGCTAAGGCGGGGTGAAGCTCAGCGTGCAAGGAACAGCCAGCCTTTCTGGCGGGTGACCGATGCAGCAGTGTGGAGATTGAGCCGACCAAGATGCTGAGTTCCTCGGTGATCTGTCGGAGGCGGCGCGGGCCCGGAGCTGCTGCGCTCGTGTCTGCTTGGCGTGTCGGCCACGATCTTCCGGATCGTTCGCTCGCTGACACCGAGTTGCTCGGCCATCTCGCGCCGCCGAGTCCGGCGCCTGTGCCCACGCGAAGCGCTACGCTCACACCCCGACCCCGGGGAGAGAGGGTGAGCACGCGATGACGTACTACCCGCCGCCGAGGTACCGGTGTCTGAACCTGCGCTGCCCGGAGACCTACCACCCGCTGCCGACCTGCCCGTACACGCCGCTGACCACCGTGGTACCGCCGCGAACACGGCCGCTGACCCCACGCGAACGCGACGTCGTCGACCACATCTACCGGCTCGGCCAGGCCGGCGAGCTACGCATCCTGCCCACGCACCGGAAGTGGTGGGTCACCGCGGCCGTGGCCTTCGTCCTGCTGCTCATCATCTTCTGACCTGCATCACCGGTTCGCGGCTGGGAGTCTGTGTGGTTCGCGCGCCGGTTCCCGCGCTGCGCGAGTGGATCTGATCGGGGTTGGTCTGTCGGTGGTCGGCGTCATCATGGGTGTGCGCCGGGAACAGGATGTGGCGCAGGGGATTCGGTCAGGGAGGGATCTGTCGATGCCGGAAACACCGAGACGACGCCGCCGCAGCGGTGAACTGTGGACCGACGAGTGCAATGCCGAGCTGGTGGAGTTGCTGCGTGCCGGGCTGCCGGTCGAGGCGATCGCGGAGCAGGCCGGTCGGAGCGTGAGCGCGCTCGCCACGCAGTGCCGCAAGATGCTCCCGCCGGACTTCGACACCAGACCCACCGCTGTCGAGGCCCTGCGCGGGGTGCTGGCCGACCCGGACTACGACTGGCGGTCGCCGCTGCGCGAGCTGGCTCGCCGTGCCCGCACCGTCTACTGGGACGCGGGAATGGTGGATCGACTGCGGCAGGGCTGGGAGCAGGCGACACCGCTGGATGATCTGTGCGAGGAGTTCGAGGCCTCCGAGATCGACGTCGCGCGCCAGCTGCTGCGGCTGGGAGCGGCCGAGAGCATGTTCGACGTCGCCGAGCGGCTCGGCTGCGACCCGCACGGCACCCTGGCCGGGCGGCTGCGGATCGCGGCGGACCGTTGCGCGGCCGCGGTCTGGATCCTGATCGTCGATGGCGCGCTCACCGGCGCCAAGACCCAGTTCGGTTCCGCCGGTCCGGGTCTGCGGCACGTCTCGGTCCACCACGACTACGACACCGCCGATCTGCGCCTGGCCGAAGTCCTGCTCGACCACGTCGTCGCCGGCGGCCGCATCCAGGACGTGACCACGACCATCGTTGAACGCACCATCGGCGACGGCGCCATCGGCTTCAACCGGTTCCTCACCGGCTCCGAATCCCTCCCCACACCCGCGGTAGCGGTTGTCGACCTCGACGACTCCACCCCCACCATGTAATCCGCGAACGCGGTCCCGCTCGGACGCCCCTGCGTCGAGCCACGATGCCAGGTGTGACGGCCCTTCGTGTGGCGCCTGGGCGGGTCCGGTGAAACACATCGGCCGCGGATGCGCTGCCTCTATCCTGGGCGGTGACGGCGGGCAGAGCTCGCCCTGATCTTCCCGGGGGACAGTATGGGAGCACCCGTTCCGCCGCCGAGCGCAGGCTCGCCGGGCCCGGCGGGCCTGCCGCCGGTCGACGCGGTCGAGGTGACCGCTTTGGCTGCGCTCTACCAGGCCGATCGGGCCGATCAGTCCCAGCACAACACCTCGGCGCTGACCCTCATCGCCGGTGCAGTCGCATACCTGGGCTTGGTCGTGACCGCGTGGAAAGACGTCAAAGCCGCTGCGATGTGGCCGGTCCTGTTGCCGGTGCCGCTGTGGATGGTCGCTGCCTTCCACGTGCTGATCATGGGCGCGGTCCTGACCCGCAACCAGTCCATCCGCATCCTGGAAGTTCGCCTGCATTCGGCCACGAAACTCCCGATGCTCGGCGTCGCCTCCCACGAACTCGGCGGCGCCCGTGCCCGGCAGGTGATGGACCTCGACCGGCAACCGATCCTGCTCAAGGTGCAGACCCTGGTGACCTACATGGGCATCGGCTGCGTGCTGTTCGGCTTCACCGCCTACGCGGTCTGGAACACCTGGCACCACCACGGCTGGGACGCGCAGGTCCGCATCGCCGCCGGCGCCTACAGCATCGCCGCAGCCCTGGTACTGGCCGCCTGGATCCGCATCCTGCTCTACCTGGAAGAACCCCTGCCCGCATGGGCGCAGCTGCCCTAACGGGCCGAAGGCCGTCCCGCCGAACCATTCGCCTTGTAAGCGAAAGGTCGACGGTTCGGCGACACCGGACTCACCTGCCAGGCCGAGTTCGGCGGCTGGCGTCACCGCGGGCTACCCCCGAATGTCTTTGGGCCCCTTGCCATCGCGGATGCGGGCGATGTACTCGCGGGTGAAGTCGCTGTATCGGGCGATCGCGGACGGGCCGACCTGCGCACCAGCACCGCCGCGTCCGCGGTCCGGCGCGAGCTCACCGGCGCGGTCGAGCAGGTCCTCACCGACCACCAGGCCGCGGTGCCCGCCCAGGCCGCCGCCGCGGCCCGCGACGCCGCACGCGAGCTCGGCCACACCGTCTACACCGTGGCCAGCGGCATGACCCAGGGCGTCAAGCTCGCCCGCGAGCAGTTCCTCGTCCAGCGCGCGGCGCTGGGCCGCAGTCTGGCCGGCACCGGCATCGACGCCGAGACCAAACAGCAGCTCCGCGGTGCGGTCAACGCCAGCGCGGCCCGCTCGGCCGAGCTGGGGCAGGTCGCCGACCAGCGCCGCCGCGGCTGGGAGTCGCGCACCGCCGCTGTGGTCGCTCAGCGCGATGACCGCCTGGCCCAGCGCCAGGCCGTCGCCGCCACCCGGGGCGGACGCAGCCCGCGCATCGGCCACCAGGCCGCCGCCCGCGAGGGCGCCGAGAAGACCGCCTCACCCGCGCAACCCCGACGGACCCCGGCCCAGCGGCCGGTGAGCTCGGCGGAGGTCGGGCGATGACCGAGCTGGTCGACCTGTATGTGATCGCGCGCCTCGACGACGGGGACGCCGCCGCCGACCTCTACTCCTGCGAGGTCTACTACGACGCCGAGACCGGCACCTTCCACGGGCGCACCGTCGCGTCCTGGTGGGAGTCGGTGCGCCTCGACGGCGAGGTCGTGGCCAGCCTGGACGCCCTCGACCGGGCGCTGAGCGTGGCCGGGTACGCGCGGGTGGGGGACTGGCGCAAGCGGGTCACCAGCTCCGGCGCGGTCCGCTACTTCGCCGACGCGACCACCGGCATCGAGGAGCTGTAGCCGCACCTTGACCGGTCGAAAGACTGGGCCCTCACCCGGAGCGGAATTCGGGTGAGGGCTCAGCTATGGTCTCAGGTGCTGTAGGCCACTGAGGGGCTGCTTGCACGGAAATTCGCGCTGCCCCTTCTGTATTGGCGAGCTGTCTGCTGGGGATCACAGCGGCCCTGTCTGCAGGCAGTTCTAGGATTGCTCGGTGGATCAGAACGCGGCGAAACGCGCCATCGTGGATGACGCCTACCGACGTAGCCGCGGGCCGGTAGCCTTCCTCGACGAGTCGTACCAGGTCCCGGATCCGGTAGTCGCGCCAGCAGAGACGTTCTACATCTTCACCGCCGTGGTTGTGGAGTTCGACCAGATGGACGAGCTGCGCGAAGGCCTGGTCGAGATCGCCGATAGCACCTGGTGGCACACCACCAAGGCACTGATGGACGACGACGGCCGCGCCAGGACCCGCGACATGCTCGAATTCCTCGGCGAAGGACCCGAGACCTGCATCATCGCGTTCCAGGTCCCTGTCGACGGTGGCGATCATGACGGAGAGATAGCACGCCGCGCGTGCTACCGGGGCCTGGCGATCGAGCTGGCCGCCGGCCGCGCCAACGCATGGGATCCGGTGGATCTGTTCGTGCTGGAGGAACGCAACCAGCAAAACTTCCGCTCCAAGGACAAGCTCAACCACAAGGAGCTGATCGCGGAGAAGCAGATCCCGCAGCCGACCCGGCTGCTGCAGACCTCACCAGCGGTGGAGCGGCTGCTGTGGCTTCCGGACCTGGTCTCTTCGGCCTATCGCCGCTCGCTCACCCATTCCGACGAGACGAAGACACTGTTCGAGGTGGTCAGGGATCACGTGCACTTCGTGAACCCCGTCGACTGAAGCGGCCTCAGATACGGAGCAGCCCCCGGCTGCCGTAGCTACACCGAGGGCCAGACCAGCTATCGCGACCTAGGTCGGGAACACCAGTTCCTTGCTCACGTACACCATAACACTGTTTCCGTGCGTTTTATTGCCGAGTTCTGCTGATCGCATCACAATCTATTTCCCCAGGTAGATGCCCTGGGCAGGTGTTCACGCAGCAAAGTCGAACAGTGTCAGCTCGACTGCGGCCGCAGCGCGATGCTCGGCGCGCTCGCGGATCGCACAGGTTGGGCCAATGCCGTCTGCAATCGACTTCGCGGACAGAAGCCAACCCCGGCAGCGGCGGCAGTGTGCCACGAGTCTGACCTCTGGACGATCCTCAGATCTGGGCATGCATACCCCTCACCTCCGAGCGCGATGCAGAGAAAGCGTGACATGGGGCACCGACAGATCCGTGCTAGAGCACCTACTTGCGCGAGGGTCCGACCGAGGGGAGATAGGTGCACCACTGTTCCAGGACCTCGTTGTCAAGCAGCTTCCTGGCGACCGGCATGTCCACGTCGTGAGGAACCGCGGTCACGACAGTCTCGCGATGATCCGGATCGTTCGCGGGTGCGTAGAACCAGTGCGCGACGTCGACGACCTTCACTGACAGCGGCAACTGCGGGACCTCGAAGTACAAACGCTCACCGATTCGAGGAGCTGTCAACCCGTTCACCGTGATGGTGACGACCTCGTCGGTCTCGTGAGAGATGACGATCGTGAGCGAGTAGCGGACAGGTCCGCTCGGCGTCGGATCGGTGCTGGCGGTATCAGTTGCGTCAGAGGTCATCTGGCTATCCTCGCGTGCCAGTGCGCACTTACACAGCGATTTTCACGAGCACTCGGCAGGCCACCCGGCCAATCGTGGTTGCCCGGCAAGTTCGTCACCGCCCGGCTCGGTCCGGGCAGTGACTCGCCAGGCGCGCCGACGGCCTTAGGTCTGACCGGTTTCGATCTGCGGCGCTTCGACTCGATCACAGGTGTCGACCCATCTGGCGAGCAGGCTCAGGGCTCCGAGCCGTTCGAGTGCGTCCTGCTCGGACATCTTCTCCGTCGAGTGGGCTGCGCTGTTCCGAATTGTCATCTGGGCGCCGGGCGCGAATTGCCTCAGCCCGTCGTTCATCGACTTAACATCGCGGTCATCAGGTTCACCCGGCCAGCGCAGACGGATCTCTCCTGGTTTGGCAGGTGCGTTGGAGAACGCCTGCTGCCACAGCGGGGTTTCTGCGATGTCCCGACGTTTGACGAGGGTCTTCACCTTGTCGACCAGCGCCTCTGCAGCCGCAGCTACTGCCTCGCGATAGTGCCCGTCATTCCACAGAGGTCGAGCCGCACCCCAAACCGTGGGGTGCATGCCGGCGGGACCGGCCGGGCGCGGCTGCTCTACCTTTGCTGCCTCGATCATCTCGTCGAGCGCACCGATGATCTGTCCGCAGGCGATCAGCACATTCTCCGGTTCCAGCACGGGTTTGGGCTGAGAGACAGAGGACCACGCGGCGATCGGGTCGATAGTGTGGGAACTGCCCTCGACGGCGAACACGACACCGGTGAGGCGTGCAGCCCGCCGAGCACGGCCTGCGGCCTCGGCGACTCGCTCCGCGACTTCGGTCACCCGCTCGGGAGCGACATCATTACGCCGCGTGACAGCGGGAACTAGCCCGCGACCGAATGCGGACTCGTTCGGAACATGTAACGCGAGGAACTCTCGAAACTCGCTCCGGAACTCGCGCACCGCGTCTTGGGTGGTGCGCAGGTAGTCAGGATCTTGTGCTGCGTCCATGGTGCCCACGATCATGCCTCTTCCGGTGAGCGAAACCATCATAGTTTTGGCTGGACGAAGCGGCTGTTGCAGAACGGATCCTCCTGGGCGACTAGGCCGAGAGCAGATCAGAACCCCGGCCCGCAGCCCAACTGGATTCGGGGCCGACATCCGCGTCGGTCCCGATATGGTTGGCGCGCAGCGACCTCTGCTGATGACTGGAGTGATCGGATGCTGTGTGCGCATCGCCAGGGCTGGATCCTGTGTGCGGTGAGTGGCGCCACCCAGCAGGAAGTCCCGACCTGCTGGGACTGCGCCAACGCGGTCCGCGACGCCCTGGCGAGCGTGACCGGTGAGCACGTCGTCCTCGAGTCCACGGCCGGCGACGACCACGAACCGCCGGGGCCGGGACCGAAACCGCTCGCACGGTCCCGCCCCGGCGGCACCCCGCCCCCGCCACGCGCCGCAGGGCGCCGAGGGGATCGCCGGTTCGACGGTGGCCTGCCCGCACCGGCCCCGCCGGAGGTCGGCCTGCCGTCCTGATGTGGCCGGCGATGTTCGGCTGCGCGAGCAGCTTCCGGGTCCCGTGCGGACGGCGGTGTACCGCCGTCCGCGAGCCTCGGTTCGATGTCAGCGGGCGTTCGCGCGCTTGCGCCAGGCCCGGAAGGCGACCGCGATCGCGGCGCCGAGGGCGGAGATGACCGCGGCGCTGGGGCTGGCGCACAGCACGATCGCCACGAACGTGGTCAGGATCAGCGCGAGGGCGACCAGGTCCGCGACCATCACCGCCACCGGTGCGCCACCAGCGGGGTCCGTCTCGTGCGCGGACCCGGCCGGGTCCCCGCTGGCGGCGGTGGCGACCTCGAGCAGGCGCAGCGGTGCGGTATCGGTGCGCGCGAGTGCCGGGTAGCCGGGTGCGTGGCATTTTTCGCATCCGGCCGCGGGCTGCAGCCGCGGCCCCGCCGCCTGGTCGGGGCGCGGATTTTTGCCGTCTCTGCGACGGTTCTTCGAACTAGGCATGCAACCACCATGCGCACTCTGACCTGCGAAAATGCTCGTCGGAGGCGCGCGGGAGGCACGCTGGAGGCGGGCGCGTGCCTCAATGGCTGCTCACGGGATCCGCGGCTCGGGCAACATGTTGAGCCGCAGCGGCAGCCGTGCGGCAGCGTCGCGAAAGGTGGGTATCTGGA
Source organism: Nocardia farcinica (assembly GCF_001182745.1). NCBI lineage: Bacteria > Bacillati > Actinomycetota > Actinomycetes > Mycobacteriales > Nocardiaceae > Nocardia > Nocardia farcinica. The sequence goes on from NZ_LN868939.1 coordinate 2,520,290, forward strand.
TGGAGCACTCCAACGGGCGGGAGACCCTGTCGCGGGAGCTGCGGACGCTGCGAGATCTGCTTGGTCGCCGGGTCACCGAAACCGATTTGGTCGACATGGCCAACGAGGTGTTGAACGCCGACCACCGCGAGGAGTTCCGTCGGATCCAGGCGGCCAGGACCGCCGGGGGCTTGCCGCCGGCCAGGCCCAAACCCTTGCCCGTGCCGATCAGGACCCGCCGTGCCATCAACAACTGGATCAACAAGGGCACGGTGCCGAAGTGGCCGCATCTGTGGGCCGTGGTCCGGGTGATACACCGGGAGCTGCTGCCGCCGCGCAACCCTGACGAAGGGTTCTGGAAGACCCTGCACGCCGACGCCATCGCCACACCCCGGCAGCCGCGCAACGACCCACCATCGCCACCGCCACCGCTGTCACCGGGTCGGCAGGACCAGACCGAGGACGAATCTCTGCCGCCGTTGCCTCAGCCGGTCGAGCCAGCACCGGAACCCATCGCGCCGACGACGCACGATGCTGCCGGTGCGAGCAAACGTGACCGGCGGGCTGCGGCGGCACGGCAACGGCGCCTGCTGCCCCCGCGTGTGGTCGACGCGCGGGCGCGGCTGCGTCAACTGCGGTTCGGGGATGTTGTCGACGGCATCGTCACCAGCGTTCAAGCCGAAGGCATCCACCTCGTCACCAGCGGCGGGATCCAGGGGTTCGTGCCGTGCTTCGAGATCAACGCCGCACGCGATGCCGACCTGCGCGGCCACCTGGTGCCGGGTGCGGGAATCACCGCGTCCTTTCTGAGGGAGACCGACGGCTACGTCGCCGAACTGTCGGTGCGCCGATACCGGTGTGAGCAGATCTGGGAGCAGATCGAGCGGCTCCACCAGATTCGCGGCATCGTCCAGGGTGAGGTGATCCATGTCGCCGCCAACGGTCTGCACCTGGCCGTACACGGGGATGTGCGGGGAGTCCTTCCCTGGGCACACGTGCTGCTCAACGACCGCGATGAAGTACCGGCCCTCGGTGAGACCGTTTCGGCCCGGGTCCGCGGCGCGAATCGGCAGCGCCACACGGTGCTGCTCACCCGGCGGCGCATCCTCGACTACGGCGGGGTCCGAAAGGCCGCCGACACCTACGACCCCGAAGTCGAGCGGGCCGCGCAACAACTCCAGGCCGAGCTCGGCGACACCGTCGAGCTCCCACACATGTTCGGGGACCTGTACGTCATCTCCCCCGACCAGGTCGCAGACTTACTGCCGCTGATCACCCCCGCCGAGGTGCGGCTCCTCTGCGCGGCCATGCCCCAGGAGTGGAGCGGAGATGTAGACCTCGAGGAAGTGGTCGTCCGGCTCGAACGCGCCAGACAGAGGCTCCTGCCACGATCCGCTGATCACAGGCCCTGATCACGCGGTGAATCAGATGGTCGGATGCGGACCGGTATGTCCGTCGATCCGTATCCGACGTCTGACTTTCTGCCATTACGGCGTGCCCGCTAAGGCACCCTGAGTATATCGCCTGCGTCCGTTGGAGGGCTGAGAGACCGACCTGCGCCGGGCGTGCCTCGCGGCCCGGCACGGCCGGGTTCGGCTGACCGAATGGCTCAGTGGACTTCACCCTGCGCGTGCCGCCCAGCAGGGGGTCGGGGAACATCGGCGACAAAAGTCACGGTAAGACGTTGCCGCAAATAGCCGCACACTATGTGCGGCATCGCGGCGGCCGAGCTGGAGAAGCGGCCGAGCAGCCAGTGGTCGACTCGCGAAACTATGTGCGGTAGGACTCGGGGTCCCGGTAGTAATGGCGCAAAAAACAACGAGGTTCGCGTAGCGCCTGGTCGGCGGTGATTTCTCGGTTCGGGCTGCTGGGGCCGGGGTGGTTGGTGCTTGGCTTGGCTGCCGATGAGGTTGGTCGGCGTTTTGGAGGCTGGGGTTCGTGGCGACGCGGGTATTCGCGGACGAGGAGTTGCAGCGCCTGCGGGAGTTCCCGGAGATCAGTCGTGAGGAGTTGTTCCGGTACTTCACGCTGACCCCGGCGGATCTGGCGTTCGTTGCTCCGCAGGGCAGGGGCCCTGCGGTCCGTCTGGGCCTGGCGGTGGCGTTGTGCACCTTGCCGTGGCTGGGGTTCGTGCCGGACAAGGTGTCGTCGGCGCCGCCGGTGGCGGTGGCCCGGTTGGCGGATCAGCTGAATGTCGATGCGGTGCAGCTTCGTTCGTATGGCAAGCGGGCGCAGACGCGGACCGAGCATGTGCGGCTGGTGGCCCAGTATCTGGGGTGGCGGCCTGCCGGGTCGATGGAGTTGAAGGAGCTGGATGAGTTCCTTCTGGCGCGGGCGATGGAGCACGATTCGCCGACGCTGTTGTTCCGGCTGGCGTGTGAGTACCTGATCTCGGCGCGGGTGATCCGGCCGGGCCCGGACACGGTGGTCCGCCGGGTCGCGCATGCTCGCACGCAGGCGCAGCGGGAGACCTATGACCGGTTGGCGCGCGAGTTCACGCCGCAGCGGTGTAAGGAACTGGATGCGTTGCTGGTCGCCGACCCGTCTATCGGGATGTCGCGGTTGCGGTGGTTGTCGACCGGCCCGGTGGAGGCGTCGGCGACCGCGGTGAAGGCCGAGGTCGAGAAGCTGGTGTTCCTGCGCAACCTGGGCGCGGATGAGCTGGATATGTCGGTGCTGCCGGCGGAGCGGCGGCGGTTCCTGGCGACTGTGGGCCGACGCTTGACGGGCCAAGCCTTGGAACGCCGGGATCCGCAACGCCGCTACCCGATCCTGCTCACGGTGTTGGCTCAGTCGGCCACCGATGTGCTCGACGAGGTGGTGCAGCTGTTCGATCAGGCGATCTCGGCCAGGTTGAGCAAAGCCGAACGCCGGATGCGCGACGAGCTCGCCGAGCGCGGTAAGGCCGGAGAGGATCGGCAGGGGTTGCTCGACGACTTGCTGGCCATCATCACCGACACGCAGATCCCTGACGAGGAGATCGGCGGCCTGATCCGGGGCGATCGGATCGGATGGGAGCGGTTGCGGGCCGCGGTCGCGCAGGCCAAACCTCGGCTGCCGCGCGATCACGGGCACCTGGCCGCTCTGGACAGCTCGTACTCCTATCTGCGGCAGTTCACCCCGCAGGTGCTGTCGACAGTCCGGTTCGCCGGCGGCACCGCGGCGATCGAGCTGCTGATCGGGGTGCACATGCTGCGGGAGCTGAATGCGACCGGTACCCGCAAGGTGCCCGACGACGCGCCGACGGGGTTCGTGCCGACGAAGTGGCGCGGCTACCTCGACGAGGCCCGCAAAGCCGGCAACACCACCGCCTATCGGCACTACTGGGAGCTGTGCGTGCTGCTGGGGCTGCGGGACGGGTTGCGCAGCGGCGACGTGTTCGTGCCGGGGTCGCGCCGCTACGCCGACCCGGCCGCTTACCTGCTGACCCCGCAGGCGTGGGAGCCGCAGCGTGACGAGTTCTGCCGCCTGGTCGGCAAGTCCGCTGATCCGGCCCGCGCCCTGGCGACCGCCACCGACGAGCTGCACGACGCTATGAGCGAGTTGGAGAAGGTGCTCGCCGACGGCGACGGCCCGGTCCGTCTCGATGAGGCCGGTGACCTGGTGGTCTCGCCGCTGTCGGCAGAAGACGTTCCGGCCGAAGCGGTGGCGTTGAAGCAGGAGTTGACGGAGATGCTGCCGTTCGCGCCGATCGTGTCGCTGTTGATCGAGCTGGACAAACGCACCGGCTACCTGGACTGCTTCACCCACGCCGGCGGTAAGCAGTCCCGCACCCCGGAGTTGAAGCGCAACCTCATCGCGGTGCTGCTGGCCTACTCCACCAACCTGGGTCTCACCCGTATGGCGGAGGCCTCCGGCATCTCCTACGACATCCTGGCCTGGACTTCGGAGTGGTATGTGCGGGAGGAGACGCTGCGGGCGGCGAACCTGACGATCATCGACTACCACCAACGCCTGCCGCTGACCCCGATCTTCGGGGCCCCGGCACCCTGTCCTCCAGTGATGGGCAGCGGTTCCCGACCCGTGGCAAATCGGTCACCGCCAGAGCGTTGAGCCGCTATTTCGCGAACGAAGGACTGAGCACGTATACCCATGTCACCGATCAGCACGCCACCTACGGCACGAAGGTCATCGTCGCGACGAGACGTGAAGCTCACTACGTGCTGGACGAAATCCTCGGCAATGCAACGGATCTGCCGATCACCGAGCATGCGACCGACACGCACGGCGTCACCCTGGTGAACTTCGGGCTGTTCGACCTGCTCGGGTTGCAGCTCTCGCCCCGCATCCGGGACCTGGGCCGGATCACCCTGTACCGGGCGGCGCCGCGAGCCCAGGTCGAGTCCGCGTTCCCGCACGCGGGCCCGCTTTTGACCCGGCGGTGCAATCTCGATCTGATCGCCGAGCACTACGACGACCTGCTCCGGCTGGCCGGGTCGCTGAAGTTCGGGCACGCCACCGCGTCGCTGCTGGTCGGCAAGCTGTCGGCGTCGGGCCGGCAGAACGCCCTCGCGGCGGCGCTCAAGGAGTACGGGGCGCTGCGGCGCACGATCTACGCCGCCCGGTATCTGTCCGACCCGGGCTATCGACGCAAGATCTCCCGCCAGCTCAACAAGGGCGAATCCCTGCACGCGCTCCGCCGCGACCTGCTCTACGCGCATGAAGGAACCGTGCGCGCGAGGCACCTGGAGGGACAGACCGAACAGGCATGGTGCCTCACGTTGGCGACCAACGCCGTCATCGCCTGGACCACAGAGTATTACGGTCTGGCGACCGAACAGATGCGGCGGGCCGGGCGGCGCATCGACGACGAGGTGCTGACGCACATCTCCCCGGCCCACAGCGAGAACATCAACTTCTTCGGCGCCATCGAGGTCGACATCGACGCCGAACTCGCCCAGCTCGGCCCCACCGGGTACCGGCCGCTGCGCGTGCGCGACACCCTGTTCTGACCCGGGGGAAACCGAGAGACACCCAGCCGAGAGGATCCGGCGGCTGCGCGGCCTTGACCCTGTACTCGGGTACAGGGTTGAGAATGTGTGCATGCGGACCGGTGAGCTGGCAGCCAGGGCGGGGATCAACGCGCAGACCCTGCGCTATTACGAGCGCCGTGGTCTGCTCGCGCGACCGGCGCGGTCCCCGGCAGGCTACCGCAGCTACCCCGACGAGGCGGTCGCGGTGGTCAGGTTCGTCAAACGATCCCAGGAGCTGGGGTTCACCCTCGACGAGGTCGCCGAACTGCTGCGGCTGGCCGACGGCGGCCCCGACGACTGCGACACCGCCCGCGCACTGGCCGAGTCGAGGGTTGCCGAGCTGGAACGGCGTATCGCGGACCTGCAGCGCATGCGCGGCTCGCTGGCAGAGTTGATCGCGACGTGCGAGCTGCCCCGCAACCGCCGGTCCTGTCCGATCCTGACCTCGCTGCACGAAGGAGACCACCCGTGAAACTGGAAATCCTCCAGGTCCCCGACTGCCCCAACGTGGCGGTACTCGAACAGCGCATCCGGCAGGCGACCGCCGGCCAGCCGGTGCAGCTCGAGATCACCCGCCGTGTGATTGACGATCCCGGCCGGGCCGCCACCGCGGGTATGACCGGATCACCCACCCTGCTGGTCGACGGCTGCGACCCGTTCGCAACGCCGGGCCAGGTCCCGAGCCTGTCGTGCCGCCTCTACCCCTCCGACACCGGGCGGCTCGACGGCGCACCCTCGGTCGCCGCGTTGCGCGCCGCGTTGCGGCTCGTCCCGGACGGCACCGCGGCACTCGGGGACGACACCGCATCCTCATGCTGCACCCCACCCGCCGCCGAATCTCCGGCAACAGTGCTCCGCGCCTGGCGCGCCGCCGCGCAACCGGCAGACCCCACCGAAAAGGCTGTGCACCAGGCGATCCTGCGTGCCTTCGCCACCGATGGGCAGGCGCCGACCGGTGACGATCTGACCGAGATGGCCGCCGGGCCCGACGTGCCGGTCGAGCAGCTACTGCGCCGCCTGCACGACGCCGACATCGTCCGCCTCGACGCGACCGGGAGCATCGCGGCGGCGTATCCATTCTCGGCCACACCGACGCCGCATCGAGTCCGGATCGCTGGTGGAGCCACGGTTTCGGCCATGTGCGCGGTCGACGCGCTCGGTATGGCCGCGATGCTCGACACGCCGGTGACGATCACCTCCGCCGACCCGGTGACCGCCGACCCGATCACGGTCACCGTTGACGGCGGGCACGTCACCGCCGACCCGGCCACCACGGTCGTCTTCGTCGGCGCACAGGCCGGCCCAGGCCCGTCCGCCGACACCTGCTGCCACTACCTCAACTTCTTCACCGACCGCGCCAGCGCCCAGGGCTGGGCAGACACCCACCCCGGCATCGGCGGCGTTATCGTCGAACTCCCCGACGCCCACCACCTCGGCACCACCATTTTCGGGCACCTGCTGCACAGCTGACCGCACCCGGGCGTGCCACGGATAACACCCTGTTATCTGTGGCACCATGAAACCCGGCCTGCGACGACTCCGCTCCGGCGGTGCGCGAAGCGGCCCTGTTATCTGTGGCAAGCAGGCCAGGGAGGTCACAATGTTGTCGTCCGGGATCACCGTCCGCGCCGCCGGCGACGGCTTCCTCGACTCGATCCGCTCCCCGAACACCCGCCGCTCCTACGCCATCGCCGTCGATAAGACCACCGCCAGGCTCGGCGAGGCCCGGCCGCTGGCCAATGTCGCCGACGACGAGATCGGCGAAACCCTGGAAACTTTGTGGGGCGAGGCGGCGGTCAACACCTGGAACGCCCGCCGCGCCGCGGTCGCGTCTTGGCTGGCGTGGTGCCGCGAGCACGGACACCTCGCCCCGGCGGTCCCCGCGTGGGTGAAACGCTCCACCCCGCCGGACTCGGCCACCCCGGTGCGCTCGCGCACCGCGATCGACCGGCTCATCACCCGCCGCGACATCGACCTGCGGGATAAGACGCTGTGGCGGATGCTCTACGAAACATGCGCCCGCACCGAGGAACTGCTCCAGGTCAACATCGAAGACCTCGACCTGGCCGGGCGGTGCTGCCCGGTGAAGTCCAAGGGCGCCAAGCCCCGCACCCGCCGCCGCGGCGCCGCCCATCACGAGTACGCGCACGAGCTCGTGTACTGGGACGCGGGTACCGCCCGGCTCCTGCCACGCCTCACCAAGGGCCGCACCCGCGGACCGCTGTTCGTCACCCACCGCCGACCCGGACCCCGCAAAGCCGTCGCCGACCGCGACATCTGCCCCCACACCGGCCTGGCCAGGTTGTCCTACGGCCAGGCCCGCGCCCTGCTCGATGCCGCCACCGCCACCAACGGACCCGGCACCGGCTGGGACCTGCACGAACTCCGGCATTCTGGCCTGACGCATCTCGGCGAGGCCGGAGCCAGCCTGCTCGAGCTAATGGCCAAGTCCCGCCACCGCAAACCCGACAACCTGCGCCGCTACTTCAAACCCTCACCGGCGGCCATGCGCGGCATCACCAGCCTCCTCGGTCCCGACCGCGGCCACCGATAGCGGCCACCAACAACGACTCGTCCGTCTACCCGGACCAGGCGCTACGCGAACCTCGTTGTTTTTTGCGCCATTACTGCCGGGACCCCTACTACCGTGAGCACGGGCGTGCCTTCCCGCCAGCGCGCCAACGCTGGTCTTGATCAGAATCCTGTGACTTCGTCGATCATCTTCCGGGAAGGCGCGCCCTCCCGGGATCCACAGGTTCTGATCATTGCTCGACGAGGGCTTCGCCGGTTCCAAGCCGACAGCGACCCGTCAGCGCGCCGCCGTTCCGGTCGTTGATGCTCGGGTGGTGAGCGCGACGGCGACGAGCAGCAGCGCCAGCATGACAGTGGCCAGGAGTAGCTGCGGGTGTAGGCCGAGGAGCAGGGGGTTGTCCGGTCGGGGTTTGTGCAAGGAGGTGCCGGGAAACAGTGGTGCAGCCAGCAGGCCCAGCCATGGCGTGGCCAGGATCGAGCAGGCCGTGATCACGGGTGTTCGTGCCCCGCTTCCGCGCTGCCACAGCAGGACCATCGCGATCACACTGAGCCCGACCGTGACGAGGATGTATTGGGCGGCATGGAGTTTCGCGTGTGGGGGCCATGCGTCGTCGCGCAGCTCGGACAGTGCTGCGGTGAGCGCTGTGGCTACGGCGACGTAGGTGACGAGAATGCGTGCAGTGCTGTGGTGACGGTTGCGCTGAGTGGTCATCTCACGAGTTCCTACAGCCCTGTAGTGGATCGGACTCCCGCCCGGAGGCCGGCAGCCGTGTGTGGCCGCGGCCTCCGGGCGGGGCGGGCCTCAGGCGCGCGCGGGCAGGAGTTCGGCGACGAGGGCTTCCACGCGAGCCTTGATTTCGTCGCGGATCGGCCGGACGGATTCGACTCCCTTGCCTGCGGGGTCTTCGAGCACCCAGTCGCGGTAGCTGACGCCGGGGAAGGTCGGGCAGGTGTCCCCGCAGCCCATGGTGATCACGACGTCGGAGGTTTCCACGGCGTCGTAGGTGAGGATCTTCGGGGTCTGGTCGGAGATGTCGATGCCGAGTTCGGCCATTGCCGCGACCGCGGCCGGGTTGATCTGATCGGCGGGTGCGCTGCCGGCGGAGCGGACCTCGATGGCGTCGCCGGCGAGGTGGGACAGGAATCCGGCGGCCATCTGGGAGCGTCCGGCGTTGTGGACGCAGACGAACAGGACGCTGGGCTTGGTGGTCATGTGCGGGTGGGCCTTTCAGTGGGCGGGGAGGTCGAGTTCGGCGAGCAGGTATCGGACGCGGGTTTCGATCTCGTCGCGAATGGGGCGGATCGCGGCGAGGTCGAGGTCGGCGGGGTCGTCGATGTCCCATTCCTCATACCGGCGCCCCGGGTAGAGCGGGCAGGCATCACCGCAGCCCATCGTGATGACGACGTCGGCGGCCTGGATGATCTCCTCGGTCCAGGGCTTGGGGAACTCGGTGGTGATGTCGATGCCGACCTCGGCCATCGCGGCGATCGCGGCGGGATTGATTTCGTCGCCGGGTTCGCTGCCGCCGGACCACGCGACCGCGCGGTCCCCGGCAAGGTGGGTGAAGAACCCGAGGGCCATTTGGGAGCGTCCGGCGTTGTGGGTGCACAGGAACAGCACCGTGGGGGTGCCGGTGTGGGCTTTGCCTTCGACGCGGGCCAGGGCGTGCAGGCGTTGGCGGGCGAAGCGTTCGGCCAGCAGCGGCAGGTAGTTGACCACGGTCGCGCGTCCGGCGAACTGGTCGTAGGAGGAGTGCAGGAACCGCTCGATGGTCTCGACGCCGAAGGTTCCGTTGAACTCACGTTGCAAGTGGGTGGCCGCGGTTTTCAGCGCGAGTTGCTGGTCGATGGTCAGGTCGTGGCGGGTGTGGGAGGGGCTGTCGGTCATGGGTGTGTCCGTTGCTCGATGGGGGTGGTGAGTTCGGTGAGCAGGTTGTTGACGCGGGTGGTGATGTCGTCGCGGACCAGGCGCATGCGTTCGATGCCGTCGATGCCGCGTTCGGAGGGTTCGTCGGTGTCCCAGTTGAGGATCCGCACCCCGTCGACCGGGCCGATGTGGGCTTCGCGGCCGAGGGTGACGACCAGGTCGACCGAGGCCAGCAGGGCCGGGTCGATCGGTTTCGGGGTCTCGCCGCTGATGTCGATACCGACTTCGAGCAGCGATTCGGCCGACAGGGCGTTGATCGCGGTGCCGGGTTTCGTTCCGGCGGAATGGACCTGCACGAGGTCACCGGCGGCGGCGCGCATCAGCCCGGCCGCCATCTGGGATTTGCCGCTGTTCTTCACGCATACGAACAGCACCGACGGGGTCGTGCTCATCGCGGCGCCATCTCCCCGGTGCCCGACGCCGCCGCCGGGGAGATGGTGGCGGGGAAGCGTTTGCGCAGCGCGAGCGAGACGTAGACCAGTCCGACCAGGACGGGGACCTCGATGAGCGGGCCGACGACCCCGGCGAGGGCCTGGCCGGAGGTGGCGCCGTAGGTGGCGATGGCGACGGCGATGGCGAGTTCGAAGTTGTTGCCCGCGGCGGTGAACGCCAGGGTGGTGGTGCGCTCGTAGCCCAGACCCAGGACCGCGCCGAGGGCGTAGCCGCCGCCCCACATGATGGCGAAGTAGGCCAGCAGCGGGATCGCGATCCGCACGACATCGAGAGGATGGGAGGTGATCTGGTCGCCTTGCAGGGCGAACAGGATCACGATGGTGAACAGCAGCCCGTACAGGGCCCAGGGCCCGATCTTGGGCAGGAAGCTGGATTCGTACCAGGTACGGCCCTTGGCGCGTTCACCGAAGCGGCGGGTGAGGTACCCGGCCAGCAGCGGGATGCCGAGGAAGATCAGCACCGATTTCGCGATCTGCCACGGCGAGGTGTCGATCGTGGTTTGTTCCAGGCCGAGCCAGCCGGGCAGGACCGAGAGGTAGAACCAGCCGAGTCCGGCGAACATGATCACCTGGAAAACCGAGTTCAGCGCGACCAGCACGGCGGCGGCTTCGCGGTCGCCGCAGGCGAGGTCGTTCCAGATGATGACCATGGCGATGCAGCGGGCAAGGCCGACGATGATCAGCCCGGTGCGGTACTCGGGCAGGTCCGGCAGCAGCAGCCAGGCCAGGGCGAACATCAGAGCCGGGCCGAGGATCCAGTTCAACAGCAGGGAGCTGAGCAGGAGTTTGCGGTCGCCGGTGACGGTGTCGAGGCGGTCGTAGCGGACCTTGGCCAGCACCGGGTACATCATGATCAGCAGCCCGATCGCGATCGGCAGGCTGATGCCGTCGATCTCCACCGCCGACAGGGCATCGCCCAGGCCGGGGATCATGCGTCCGAGCAGCAGGCCGGCGGCCATGGCCACGCCGATCCAGACGGGCAGGAACCGGTCGAGGGTGGACAGTTTGGCGACCACGGCGGGTTGGTCGGTGGTGTTCACGCTCATGCGGGGGCTCCGATCGCGGTGCCGCTCTCCACGAACAGGACTTCCGAAAGCCGTTGCAGCGCTTCGGGGACGACGCGGTAGTACACCCAAGAGGCGCGGCGTTCGCTGTCGAGCAGCCCGGCTTCGCGCAGCACCTTGAGGTGATGGGAGATGGTCGGCTGGGTCAACTCGATGCCCGCGGACAGGTCGCACACGCAGGCTTCCTGGCTCTCGCGCGAGGCGATGGCGCTGAGCAGTCGCAGCCGAACCGGGTCCGAGAGTGCTTTGAACACGCTGGCCAGCTCGACGGCGTGGGGTTCGGACAGCGGCTCGCGCACCAGGGGCGCGGCCGAGCACGCCTGCACAGGCGTCACCACCAACTTCGACTTCGGCATACGCCAATATTGACCGATATCGATACCGGGAGGCAAACGAACAGCCGGTGAACACCGGCCCGTCCGCCAGGGCTGCGGTTACCGGACCGGGGAGCGGCGTTCGAGCAGGATGGTGTCGTGCCAGACGCCGTCGCGCTGGGCGGTGCCGTTGCTGGCGGAGGACCTGCTGACGTCGGGCCACCCACCACTTGCGGCTTCGGACCCGAGGTTGCGCGGTACTGTGCCGTATACCGTCCTGACCGCCTATGCCGCTCTGGCTGTGGGCGCGGGCCTGGGCAGGATGGTCGGGCTGGGTTTGTTGGCGTGGGGAAGGTGTGAGTGGGTTATGGGTTCTGTTCACGAGGTCATCGAGGCGTTCCGGCAGGCGCCGTCGAACTCGGAGCGGGGCACCAAGTTCGAGCAGTTGATGGTCCGCTACTTCGAGTTGGACCCGATGCTGGCCCAGCAGTACGACAAGGTGTGGCGGTGGACCGACTGGCCCGACCGGGCAGGAAAACCGGATACCGGGATCGATCTGGTCGCCCGGGAGCGTGATACCGGGGCGTTGACGGCGATCCAGTGCAAGTTTTACGAACCCACTCATGTGCTGGCCAAGGGCGATATCGACTCGTTCTTCACCGCTTCGGGGAAGAAGCCGTTCACCAACCGGGTGATCATCTCCACCACCGACCGGTGGGGCCGCAACGCCGAGGACGCCCTGCAGGATCAGACGATCCCGGTGCAGCGGATCGGGCTGGCCGAGATCGCGGAGTCCCCGATCGACTGGGACATCGCCTGGCCGGCTGGTGAGCTGCAGGTCAGCCTGTCGGAGGCCAAGCGCCACGAGCCCCGCCTGCATCAGGCCCAGGCCATCGACGCCGTCTTCAACGGTTTCGCCGCCGGCCACGACCGGGGCAAGCTGATCATGGCGTGCGGGACCGGCAAGACGTTCACGGCGTTGAAGATCGCCGAACGCACCGCCGTCGAGAACGGCGGCAACGCGCGGATTCTGTTCGCGGTGCCGTCGATCTCGCTGCTGTCGCAAACGTTGCGGGAGTGGACGGCCCAGACCCAGCTGGATCTGCGGGCGTTCGCTGTGTGCTCGGACAATAAGGTCTCCCGCTCGGCCGAGGACGTCTCGGTCCACGACGTCGCGATCCCGGTGACCACGAGCTCGGCGGTCCTGGCTGCGGAGATGGAGCGCCGCCGCCATGCGGCGGGGTTGACGGTGGTGTTCACCACCTACCAGTCCCTGCCCGCCGTGGCCGGCGCGCAGGCTGAGCATGGGGTGGAGCCGTTCGATCTGGTGATCTGCGACGAGGCGCACCGCACCACCGGTGTCACCCTGGTCGGCGATGACGAGTCGAACTTCGTGCGCGTGCACGACGGCGACTATCTGAAGGCGCAGCGGCGGCTGTATATGACGGCCACGCCGCGGATCTTCGACGAGACCGTCAAGGACAAGGCCGCCGAACATTCCGCGGAGCTGTCGTCGATGGACGACGAAACCCGCTACGGGCCCGAGTTCCACCGCCTGTCGTTCGGGGAAGCGGTCGAGCGGGGTTTGCTCACCGATTACAAGGTGATCGTGCTGACCGTCGACGAAGACCTCGTCGCCGCGCCCTTGCAGCAGCAGCTGGCCGGGCAGTTCAGCGAGCTGCGCCTCGATGACGCCTCCAAGATCGTCGGCTGCTGGAACGGGCTGGCCAAACGCGCCGGGAAAACCCCCGACGGGGTGGGGTTCCCGCCGGGGCAGCCGCCGATGAAGCGGGCCGTGGTGTTCGCCAAGGACATCGCCGCCTCCAAACAGGTCGCCGAAGTCTTCCCCGCGGTGGTGGATGCCTACCGGGAGCTGCTCGCCGACCGCGAGGACGACGGCCATGAGGTCGCATCAACCAACCTGGACCTGTCCTGCTCGGTTCACCATGTCGACGGCACGTTCAATGCGCTGCAGCGCAACGCCGAACTCGCCTGGTTGAAGGCGCCGGTGCCGGAGGGTGAGTGCCGGATCCTGACCAACGCTCGCTGCCTGTCCGAGGGCGTGGATGTGCCGGCGCTGGATGCGGTGATGTTCCTCAACCCCCGCAACTCCGTCGTCGACGTCGTGCAGTCCGTCGGGCGGGTGATGCGTAAGGCCGACGGCAAGGACTACGGCTACATCATCCTGCCCGTCGCCGTGCCCGCCGGTGTCTCACCCGCGAAGGCCTTGTCGGACAACACCCGCTTCAAGGTGGTCTGGCAGGTCCTCAACGCCCTGCGCGCCCACGACGACCGGTTCAACGCGATGGTCAACTCCATCGCCCTCAACACCAGCAGCGACGTCCAGAAAACCGGCAAAGGCAGCGACATGCTGATGGGCGGGCACATCGGGCCCGTCACCGACGACCACGAAACTCTCTCCGACAGCACCACCAACCACGGCGACAACGCAGCGGAGGGGAGTCCGGCGCCGGACGAGGGTGCCCAGATGGCGCAGCAGATGGCGTTGTTCTCCCTGTCGGAATGGCAGGAAGCGATCGTGGCGCGCATCGTCGACAAGGTCGGCACCCGCGCCTACTGGGAAGACTGGGCCGCCGACGTCGCCGACATCGCCAACACCCTCATCACCCGCATCCGCGCCCTGCTCGCCGGCGCCTCCCCCGAGGTCGCCGCGGAGTTCGAGAAGTTCGTCCAAGGCCTGCGCGACAACCTCAACGACTCCATCAGCCGTGAGGACGCGATCAGCATGCTGGCCCAGCATCTGATCACCAAACCCGTCTTCGACGCCTTGTTCGCCGAGCACGACTTCGCCTCCCACAACCCGGTCTCCCGGGTGATGCAGGCCATGGTCGGCACCCTCGACGGCTCCGGCCTGGAAGCCGAAACCATCAAGCTCGAAGGGTTCTACGCCTCGGTGCGGGTCCGCGCCGCCGAGGTCACCACCGCCGACGGCAAGCAGAAGGTCATCGCCGAGCTCTACGAGAAGTTCTTCCGGCTGGGCTTCCGCAAACAATCCGAAGCCCTCGGCATCGTCTACACCCCCGTCGAGGTCGTCGACTTCATCCTCCACGCCGCCGACCAAGCCTCCCGCGACGCGTTCGGGCGCGGCCTCACCGATCAAGACGTCCACATCCTCGACCCCTTCACCGGCACCGGCACCTTCCTGACCCGGCTACTGCAATCCGGACTCATCACCCCGAAGGATCTGGCCCGCAAATACGCTGGTGAGCTGCACGCCAACGAGATCATGCTCCTGGCCTACTACATCGCCGCGGTCAACATCGAAACCACCTACCACGCCCTCACCGGCAAAGAAGCAGCCGCCGAGTACAGCCCGTTCGAAGGCATCGTCCTCGCCGACACCTTCCAGATCACCGAGAACGGCGACAGCCTGGATTCGATGATCTTCCCCCAGAACAACGAACGCATCACCCGCCAGAACGCCACCCCGATCAACGTCGTCATCGGCAACCCGCCCTACTCGGTCGGGCAGAACTCCGCCAACGACCTCAACGCCAACATCTCCTACCCCACCCTCGACGCCCGGATCGCCGACACCTACGCCAAACACTCCACAGCGACAAACAAGAACAGCCTCTACGACTCCTACCTGCGCGCCTTCCGATGGGCCACCGACCGCATCGGCAACAAAGGCATCGTCGCCTTCGTCTCCAACGGCGGCTGGATCGACGGCAACACCGCGGCGGGACTTCGCCTGTCGCTGGCCGACGAATACTCCCGCATCTACGTCTACAACCTGCGCGGCAACCAACGCACCGCGGGCGAACTGTCCCGTAAAGAGGGCGGCAAGATCTTCGGCTCCGGCAGCCGCAACACCGTTGCCATCTTCATCGGCATCAAGAACCCCGACCACACCGGGCCCTGCGAGATCTACTACCGCGACATCGGCGACTACCTCACCCGCGAAGACAAACTTCGCATCATCGCCGAGGGCACCCTCACCAGCATCGACTGGCAGACCATCACCCCCAACACCCACGGCGACTGGGCCAACCAACGCAACGACGAGTACCAGGCCTGGCCAGCCATCGGGGAGAAAAACGCCTCCCGGGAACAGGTCACCGTCTTCTCCAACTTCTCCCGCGGGCTTGAGACGACCAGGGATGCGTGGGTGTACAACTACTCGCGTACCAATCTGGCCGCGAACGTGCAGCGGCTCATCGGCAACTACAACGACCAGCACATCCCGTTCGCTGACTACTGCCGTACCGCAGGGGTCACCCGGCCGAACGAAGCCGCCGTCACGGACTACCTGACCGCCAACCCAACTGCAGCGCAGGCTGACTACATCAAGTGGTCGCGCAGTCTCCGCACCCACCTTGCCCGTCGCACGCAGGTCACATACCGGACCGAAGGCCATACCGTCAGCCTCTACCGGCCTTTCGCTAAACAGCACACCTACTTCGACAAGCACCTCAACCATGAGCGGTCGCAGCTCCCGTCGATGTTCCCGACCCCGCATCACAAAAATCTTGGCTTTTACCAGGTGGGGAATGGCTCCGCTGTGCCGTTCTCGGTGCTCATGCTCAACATGCTTCCTGATCTCCATGTCACAGGAGCGGGAAGCGGTGGTCAGTTCTTCCCCCGTTGGACCTACGAGAAGGTCGTCACCCCCGAGGGGGAGCTCGACTTCGGTGCCGCGACGAGCAGCGATATCGATGACTACGGCTTCCGCAGAATCGACAACATCACCGACGGGATCCTCAAGCTGTATCGCGATGCGCTCGACGACAAGGTCAGCAAGGATGACATCTTCTACTACGTCTACGGCCAGCTCCACGATCCGACCTACCGGCAGACCTACGCCGCAGACCTGAAGAAGATGCTGCCGCACATCCCCACCCCGACCTCACGGGAGCGGTTCGAGCAACTCGCCGATGCCGGCCGCCAGCTGGCGGACCTGCACACCGGCTACGAGACCGTGGAGCCGTACAACCTCGACATACAGGTCAGAGCCGCTGATCCGGAAGATCGGCAGACGTGGCGGGTGTCGAAGATGAAGTGGGGCAAGAAGAAACATCCCGAGACCGGCAAGAACGTCGAGGACCGCACCACCATCGTGTACAACCCCAAGGTCACCATCACCGGCATCCCGGATGACGCCGACCGCTACGTGCTCGGATCCCGGTCGGCGTTGGCGTGGATCATCGAGCGCTACCAGGTCAAGACCGACCCGGCGTCGGGAATTGTCAACGATCCCAACGACTGGTGTGACGAACACGACGATCCAACTTACATCGTCGACCTGATCAAACGGGTGACGACGGTCGCGGTCGAGACGATGAGGATCGTGGATTCGCTTGGGTGAGCGACACCGGAAACTACCGCCGCGGCGCCGGATCTCAGCCCGACAAGCCCCCGCCGTCAGTGTCCCGGCGGCGGGGCCCGCTCAGGACCGGAGGTATTCGCCAGTCAGACGCTGCAGTTCCTCTTCCGATACGGAGCTATCGTTGTCGAGCGCCTCGGTCACCAAGTCCAGGTCAGCGGTCAGTCTTTTGATTTCAGCTGGGGAGTGGATTCGGTTCGTCGAGCTGCCCGGAGCCACGGCGTAGGCCAGATCCTCCCGTGGGTCGCCACGACGTAGCACGCCGTCGATCGCTGTCTGGAGCTCGGCCAGGAGCTGTCGCCGTTCAGAGTTCATCCGGCGATGCTCCCATGGCCAGGCCGCGCCCGCACTTATCGGCGGCTGGCATCGCGCCGGCGCCGGGCAGCGCGGATTTCGGTGTCGGCGACTTGGTCGGCGAGCAGGGCGTAGATCTGGGTGGTTTCGGTGGAGGCGTGGCCGAGGCGTTTGCGGACGACTTCGATGGAGACGCCGGCGTTGATGAGTTCGGTGGCGTGGGAGTGCCGGAGCTGGTGGATGTCGATGTCCACCCCGGCCGCGGCGCAGTAGCGGCTCCACCGGTGATGCGCCGCGGAGTAGGAGAGCGGGCCGCCGCGGCCGTTGATGCTGGCGCGGAACATGGGTCCGGCGGTGTAGCCGGTGCGGTCGAGGTAGAGCCGGAGCATGGCGACGTAGCCGCGGTCGTCGAGCAGGACGGTGCGTACGGTGCCGCCCTTGCCGTGTAGCCGGACGTGTTCGTCGTCCAGCCGGAGGTCGAAGTCCTCGACATACAGCTCGCAGACCTCGCTGGCGCGGGCGCCGCAGACGTAGGCGGTTTCGAACAGCACCCGGTCCCGCAGCACGTCGAGGGCGACATCTTTGCGGGGCCGGCGAGCGCAGATCGCGGCGAAGACCTTGGCGATGTCGGCCGCCGGGGCCGGGCGGGGCAGGGTCTTGGGGACGGTGATGGTGTCGACCTTGTCCATCGGATTCGCGGCCAGCAGGTCGTGGCGAACGGCCCACCGGCAGAACGCGGCGACCGCGGCCCGCTTGCGCTTGCGGGTTGCCGGCGCGAGATCCGCGATCCCCGACAGGAACCCGCGCACCGCCGCCACCGTCACGCCGTCGAGGCCGCCGTCGACGTGTTCGGCGAAGCCGGTGAGGTCGCCGCGGTAGGCGCGCAGGGTGTTGGTGGGCCGGTTGGCGTTGGCGAGGTCGGTGAGGAACTGCTCGATGTGCACCGCCAAGGGCAGTGTCGTCTCGTCGTCGATGTCGGCCGTCTTCGCGCCCATTCCGCTCCCCTTCGCCGAGGTTGCCCGATAACCAGGAATCGAACGTCTCGCGGCGGGCGGTGTTGTGCCAGCTCGCCGGAACCGTTCAGGTCCTATCTTGCCCGATAACCGTAGTTATCAGGCAAAGTTGGAGACACGGTTGCGTCGACGAGCTGCTAGCCTCCAGCTACCGCCAGCTCGGGCGCGGTTGCCGCCATCGTCGGGCAGCCTCACCGCCACGGCCACCACTCTGGGCCAGAGCGCAACCACTAACCTGCCGATTAGCAGTTCCCTACGGGCGAGCTGAGGCGGCCGCCCGCCCGGTGGCCTCGACCGCGGGCAGCTCGCACGCTGCGGCGACCGAGGCCAGCAGCCCGGTTGCGCCCCTGGTCTCTACCGTGCGCTCCGCGCGCCCGAGCAGGCTCTGATTCACGGTCCGGCAGATCCACCGTGCGTCGGGCGCGGCCCCAACCGCTGGACCGCACAAGGAGAACAACGTGTTCACATTCGACAAACTGGTGCTGGAATCGGTGAAGGAGTCGCTGCACAAGGTCCTCGCCGACAGCGGGATCCTCGAGGAGGTCGCCAGGGAGATCCAGCCGGAGATCGACCGGAGGACTGCCCAGTTCCGGAAGGGCATACAGTGCCGTGAGATCGAGCTGAGGTTCTTGCGGGGCCACCACGGCGAGTAGTGGGCTGTACAGGTGGTGCGTGTCTGCCTAACTCGGAGCATGCACCACCGGGTAGCTCGGTCCTCGAAGGCAGGCCCGGCGCTAGAGCAGGCCGATTCGCTCGGCGCCGAACGCGACGGCGAAGAGTATCGCGAGAGCGGCCCCCATCCAGAACAGCCCGTGGACGGCCAGGGCGAAGATAGCCGACACGATTACGGTGGTGAGGAACATCGCGATCCCACACCCCGCCGGAAGCCTCTCCGCTTCAGCCGCCCGACCCACCGGTTGAACCGGTGGCGGCTCGGCCGCACGCTCGGAGCCTTCGCCGTCTCGGCCGACATCGGTGGACCCAGTAGCAGTGGATGCTCCCGAGGCCGAAGGCTCAGGCACATCATGGAGTAGCTGCGTCGATACTGCTGGCTGCTGAGGAAGCGGCTGGGAGGTGAAGGCATTGTCTGGACCCGGGGCAAGTGGGCGGCGGATCACCATGTGCTTCACCTGCAAAGGACCCGACGCGACCAGGGTGGTGGCGCCAACGAGTTTCCAATCAGCACGCGGGTCACCAAATCCGCCGTGGTACTTGCCGAAACATGAGCAGACGCACTCGCTGACATCGGTCTCGGTGGCTTCTTGGCAGCGCCGGTCGCACTTCTCGGTCTCGGAGAACTCCATGAACAGGTCGACCTCACCGAACCGTTGAGCCATCGCCTCGGCGAGCACCCACAGGTGACGACGGGCGATTTCCCACCGCCGAGCCTGCTTGTTCCACTCTGGCCGCACCCGCCGACCGAGTTCCCCCAGGATCCACTCCCGGTTCGAGCCGCCCTCGTACGGCATCCAAACCCACAACCTCGCTTGGCCGACTTTGCGCTTGATCCACGGCCTGCGCTGTGCCACTTCGCCCCCTACCCCTTTTGCGAACCGACCGACGGAACACCGAGTGTCGCAGTGGATACCGACAACCTGCCCGATTACGGCGGACGAGGAGCCACAGCGGTCGAGTCGGAAATCGACGCCGGGGTGGCGGCATCTCGAACAGATTTTCGAGGTTTCGGCGTGGCGGTGCGTTCCCGCACACATGCAGGGCCGACAATCCTCGAATGGAGTGTTTCGTGAAGAACTGTCACAGCCCGGCGGCGGGAACCAAGGACCTCGATCCGCAAAGGATCGGTGGCTGGTCGAGCTACCCCTATGAAGTTGCCCTCTGCGAGCCTCACTCAGCCGCGATCGACGCAGGCGTCGACTGGGTCTGCCGTGACCAGGAGGACGGCAGCTCGGGGTGGCTCGTGTTGGTGGGCGACCAGATCAAGAGCCTGGAAAAGTACACGGTGAAGTCGGTGGGCGCCATCACCAGCGGTTCGGTGAACTGGCGCTCCAACGGAGTCCTGCCCTCGGGCATGCACATCCCTATCGAGGTGCAGCAGGTCGGAAACCGCGAGCCGTCCACGATCGGGCTCTACATCGATCCGGATCAAGCGAGGAGGCTCATTGACATCCTGAAGTTGCACATCAGGACTCAGGAGAGGTAGCGACGTCGTGTGATCGAGGTTCAGGGACGGCTGCCGAGCACTGCCGGGATCCGCGTGGTGTCTTCGACCCAGGCCGCAGCGGCTGGGTCGATCCAGGCGAGGACTTGCAGCAAGTCGTTGAGCCGTGCGGTGTGATCGACGCCGTGGATTGGTTCGTGGTGCGCGACTCTGTTGCGCAACTCGTGTAGCTCGACGATTGGATCGTAGACAGCGGTCCGGCTCCGCGGGCGCAGGTGCGGGAAGGCGTGCCGGTAGGCCTGGGCCCACAGAGTGCTCTGGTAGGTGCCAGCGAGGGTGTACCGCCAGAATCCGAAGTTGAGTTCTGCGATGACTTTTCCGTGGACCTCGGGGATGGTCTTGTTCAGGGTTGCACGGCTGCGTGCCTTGCGGATGGACTGTGCCAGCCTGGTGCCTGTGCCCCAAGGCATCTTCGGGTCGGCGTACCAATCACCGTTGCCCTTACGGATGCGCTGGTGGTAGCTGATCAGCTGGGCGTCGAGGGCATTGCGCAGCACGATCTCGAACGAGCCGAGCGTTTCGTGCCAGGCTCCAGAGGCGAGTTGGTTCCACTCATATAGCTGCTCGCCCGCCGCATCCGAGCCGGCGACCTGCACGTAGCGGTCGAACCGGCCAGCAGACAAGAATCGCCGCAGATCCGCAGCTGACCATCGGGCGGGAATTGTCGTCACGGTCGCTGAGGTTATACTGGGCGCAGAAAACCCCGGAACGATCCCTACCGGCCGCCTCGGCGGTCAGGCACATCACCGGGGTTCCTTTCATTCCGGCACGTGTTGGGGGCACCCCAACGCTCCCTGCCCAGGAGAAACCCGTGCTGTTGCTCGGGCGGATAGTCGTCAGCCATCCGTTGACACCAGTCAGCCCCCCAGGTTCGCGCTGGGGGGCTGACTCGCGCCTGCGGGTTTAGGGCAGGTCGGGGATCGCGATGGTGGCGTGGGCGAAGTAGCGGATGGCGCCGGCGGCGGTGACGCGTTTGCGCCAGGCGCTGGTGCGCCGGTAGCCGGAGGTGGTGAGTGCCTGGTCGAGCGAGTCCAGGCAGACCGGGGCGGCGGGGTCGACGGTCAGCGTCTCCCACATCGCCTCTACGCCGGGTCCGGTTTCGGTCCCGGTGTCGGCGTCGTAGTAGGTCTGGCAGCTGAACAGGTCAGCGACCGCGGTCGTGGTGTCGACGCGGGCGATGACCAGCAGCTCGACGAGGTCGGTGTCGGTCACCGCTCCACCCCCGGGGTGTAGTGCCGCCTGGCCGCTGTCCGGGCGCCGGTTGGGGCGGGGGAGGTGGTCTGAGCCGAGCGGTCCACGCGGGTGGCGCACGTCTTCGTGGAACGAGGTCGTGCGGTCCGGGCGGCGTGCTGCTGGGCGCGGGCGTCGTCGCGGCGGGCGAGGATCTCGGTGGTGCGGGTCTTCCACCGCTGCTCACGTTCGACGGCGCCGCGCCCGAGTTTCCCAGCCTGGCGAGCACGGGTATCGACCAGTTCGCGGATGTCGGCCTTGGTCTCGTCGTAGACCCCGGCGGCGGTCAGGGCGCGCCCGAGTTCGGTGCGGTCCTTGACGAACTGGGTTCGGTGGGCGTCGTCGACGCTGCCGGAGGCGACCGAGTAGAGGTTGTCGCCCACCGTGGACAGCACGCCCTCGAGGGTCTGGGTGTGGGCGTTGCTGGGCTGGGTTTTGCCGTCGGCGATGACCTGCATCGCCTCGCGGCAGAACGTCTCGGCCAGCCCGGCGCCCTGCTGGTGGCTGCGGTCGGTGTCGAGCTGGGCTTTGCTGCGCTCGTCGACCCACATCAGTTCGGGTAGTTCGTAGTCCTCGTCGACCCCGGCTTCGACATCGGCGAGGACTGCCCGGATCTGGTGCCGCTCGGCCGGGGCCAGGCCCTTGGCGGCCTCGGCGGCGGCCAGCAGCTGGTCGTGGCTCACCGACATCCGCTCGATGCGATCCTCGATGTCGTCGTTGATGCCGACCAGGGCAGCGTCGAAGGGGGCCAGGTCGGTCTCGGCGAGGTAGTCGGCCTCTCGGCCGGCCTCGATGGCGTCGCGGGCGTAGTTTTCGAGCTGCTCGCGCAGCTGGTCCCGGTCGGCGTAGCCGGGCCACAGCCGCGCATCGACCTCGTCTCCGGCGCGGATGGCGCGGCCGGCCTCGCGCACGGCCTGCTGATCCTCCACGGTCATGACCGAGATCTCGGCGCCAATCTCGGCCGCTGCTCGGCGAAGGCTTGGAGCAGCTGCGGCACCCGCCCGGGCACTTCCTGGCCGGGGTCGACCATCACGGGGGTGTCGAGCAGGTCGACCTGGCGCACGTCACGCCACAGGTAGTCGACCGTGAACCTCACTTGGTCGCGTTCGGGCTGGGCGAGGTCGAGCGCGGACAGGTGGCCGTGCAGCTCCTCGAGGCGCGCGGCCAGGGCGTCGCTGTCGTGCGAGGTTCCTGGTCCAGGCCGCTGCGTTCGTAGTCGGGCAGGGTGGCCCGCCCGGCGGCGGGGTCGTTCCGGGCGGTCATCACGCGGGTGACGACGTCGCGGGCGCGGTGGGCGGTGCCCGGGGCGCCTGGTTGGGCGCGAGCAGCTCCCGCTGACCCGGCTCAGAGGCGGCCGACCACCTTGCGCGGGGTGACCCGCACGACGATCCGGTCGCCGTCCTGGGCCGAGGCCGGGTTGAACTCGGCGTAGCGCTGCCCGGTGTACTTCAGCGAGAGCTGGTCGGGCAGCGTCCGATCCGGGTCGGGGGTGAGGGTGGCGGTGCCGCGGATCTCGGCGTAGACGTAGGGCTTCTCGGGTGGGTTGATCAACACGGTCACCCGGGGGTCGGCGGCGAGGTTCTTGCCCTGCTGCCGGTCCACGGTCGTGGAGAACAGCAGGTCGTCGCCGTCGCGGGCCAGCCAGACCACGGTCAGGTGGGGCTGGCCGCCGGGCCCGTTCGTGGCCACGGTGGCGAACACCTTCGCCTCGTCGATGTAGGTCTTCAGCTCGTCGGAGAGCGTCGTGATAGCGGTCACGTGAAGGTGGAACCGCGCGGGCGCGCCCGCGCATTCCCGGCACGCCTCAGGTCAGCACGAGAAGTTCGGTCGGCGAGGCGATTTCCACCCGCAACCCGGACTTGGCCGCGACCCTGGCCAGGCCGCGCACGTCGGTGGGCTCGGCGCGGGTGAGCACCAGCGCGCGCGCCAGCAGGCCCTTGTGGTGCTTGTTGAAGTGGCTGACCACGGTGCGGGAACCGTCCGGGTGCTCGGTGAGCACGGTGGCGGTGATCGCGCCCGGTACCCGGCCCAGCTGTTGATAGACGCCCGAGCGCAGGTCGACCACGAGCTCGCCGGCGGCCTCCGCGGTCAACGCGTCCGGCAGCACGTCGCGCCACATCGCCGAAAGCGTCGGCAGGCCGGGCAGTTTCGAGCCGCCGGAGAGCCGGTAGGCGGGGATGAGGTCACCGGCCCGCACCACGCCGAACAACGCGGAACCGATCGCCAGTCGGGCACGGGCCTTGTCCCGTTGGGTGCGGGTGAACGATCGCGCGTCCAGCGCGTCGTAGAGGACGCCGGTGTAGCGCTCGAGCGCGGGCCGGGTGGGGGAGGTGCGCAGTGCGGCGTTGCGGGCGATCTCGGCCTCGGCGCCCTTGCCGAGCCCGAGCGCGGCGCGGCTGCCCTCGGGGTCGGCGGCCAGCGCGATCAGGTGGTCGACCAGCGCGGCCCGCACCGGCGTGAGCTGGGGCATCGCCAGCGCGTCGAGGTCGAGCGGACCGGCGGGACCACCGTCGGACTTGGTTTCGGAAGGAGGCAGCAGCACCAGCACGAGCGGATACGGTAATGCCTTTGAGCGGGGATTCGAGCGGGGACTACGCTGTGGAGCCGTGATCACCCGCCTCTCCCACCTGTTCCTGCGTACCCTGCGCGACGACCCCGCCGACGCCGAGGTGCCCAGTCACAAACTGCTGGTCCGCGCCGGGTACGTGCGCCGTGTCGCCCCGGGTGTGTATTCGTGGCTGCCGCTGGGGCTACGGGTGCTGCGCAAGGTCGAGGATGTCGTGCGGGCGGAGATGAACGCCATCGGCGGCCAGGAGATCTCGCTGCCCGCGCTGCTGCCGCGCGACCCCTACGAGACCACCAACCGCTGGACCGAATACGGCGACAGCCTGTTCCGGCTGCACGATCGCAAGGGCGCGGACTACCTGCTCGGCCCCACCCACGAGGAGCTGTTCGCGCTCACCGTGAAGGGTGAGTACAACTCCTACAAGGATCTGCCGGTCACGCTGTACCAGATCCAGACCAAGTACCGCGACGAGGAGCGGCCGCGCGCGGGGATCCTGCGCGGGCGCGAGTTCGTCATGAAGGACTCCTACTCCTTCGATCTGGACGAGGACGGGCTGAAGGCGAGCTACAACGCGCATCGCGAGGCCTACCAGCGCATCTTCGACCGGCTCGGCGTCAAGTACGTGATCGTGGCGGCCACCTCCGGCGCGATGGGCGGCAGCGCCTCCGAGGAGTTCCTGGCCGACAGTCCGGTCGGCGAGGACACCTACGTCATCTGCCGCGAGTCCGGCTACGCGGCGAATGTGGAGGCGGTGGTCACGCCCGCGCCCGAACCGCAGCCGATCGAGGGCAGGCCCGCCGCGGTCGTGCACGACACCCCCGACACCCCCACCATCGCGTCGCTGGTCGAGTGGGCCAACGCCGCGGGCATCGCCGAGCAGTTCGGGCGTCCGGTCACCGCCGCCGACACGCTCAAGAACGTGATGGTCAAGCTGCGCCACCCGGACGGCAAGACCGAGATCGTCGGCGTCGGCGTGCCCGGCGACCGCGAGGTGGACGACAAGCGGCTCGGCGCTTCCGTCGAGCCCGCCGAGGTGGAACTGCTCACCGACGCCGACTTCGCCGCCAATCCCTTCCTGGTGAAGGGCTACATCGGCCCGAAGGCGTTGCAGGAGAACGGCATCCGCTACCTCGTCGATCCGCGGGTCGGCACCGGCACCGCCTGGATCACCGGCGCGGACAGCCCGGGCAAGCACGTGGTCGGCTTGATCGCGGGCCGCGACTTCACCCCCGACGGCACCATCGAGGCCGCCGAGGTCCGCGACGGCGACCCGTCGCCGGACGGGCGCGGCACCCTGGAGGCGGCGCGCGGCATCGAGATCGGCCACATCTTCCAGCTCGGCTACAAGTACACCGACGCGTTCGAGGTCGACGTGCTCGGTGAGAACGGCAAGCCGGTGCGGCTCATCATGGGCTCCTACGGCATCGGCGTCTCCCGCATGGTCGCGGTGATCGCCGAGCAGCAGCACGACGAGAAGGGCCTGCGCTGGCCCGCCGCGGTCGCACCGTTCGACGTGCACGTGGTCGTCGCGAACAAGGACGAGGCCGCCCGCTCCGGCGCCGAGCAGGTGGTGGCCGGACTGGACGCGCAGGGGCTGGACGTGCTGTTCGACGACCGCACCGCCTCGCCCGGGGTGAAGTTCAAGGACGCCGAACTGCTCGGCATGCCGTGGGTGGTGGTGATCGGCCGTGGCTGGGCCGACGGCACGGTGGAGTTGCGCAACCGTTTCACCGGCGAGGCCGAGAACGTGCCCGCCGCGGAGGCGGTGGCGACGGTGGTCGCGCGGATCCGCGGCTGAATCCCGGCGATGCCCCGGCCCTGTCCCGGGCCGGGGCATCGCCGTGTCAGCGGCCGGGCGAACCGACCGTGAGAGAGTTCGGCTCCACCTACGCCACCGTAAGGTGTAACCGCTGGTCAGCCGCTGTTACCCGCTGGTAGCTTGACCCCTATGACGAGCACCGATCCGCTGTTGTTCAACCCGGCCACCTACGATCCCGAGCACTTCGACGCCGAGACGCGCCGCCTGCTGCGGGCGACGATCGAGTGGTTCGAGAACAAGGGCAAGCGGCGGCTGCTGGCCGACGACCACGCCGCGGTGTGGACCGCCGACTTCGTCGAGTTCGTCGCCAAGGAAAAGCTGTTCGCGACCTTCCTCACCCCGGCCGCCTACGCCGCGGGCGATCCCGACCGGCGCTGGGACGCCGCCCGCAACGCGGCGCTGTCGGAGATCCTCGGCTTCTACGGCCTCGCCTACTGGTATGCCGAGCAGGTCACCATCCTCGGCCTCGGCCCGATCTGGCAGAGCGACAACGAGGCCGCCAAACAGCGCGCCGCGGCCGACCTCGCCGACGGTCAGGTCATGGCCTTCGCCCTGTCCGAGCAGGCACACGGCGCCGACATCTACCACACCGACCTCGTGCTCACGCCCACCGAACCGGGAAGCGCCGACCACGAGGCCGGCATCCTGTTCCGCGCCGACGGCACCAAGTACTACATCGGCAACGGCAACGTGGCGAGCATGGTCTCGGTATTCTCCCGGCGCGGCGACGTCGAGGGCGCCGACGGATACGTGTGGTTCGTGGCCGACAGCAGGCACGAGAACTACCAGCTGATCGACAACGTGGTGCACCAGCAGATGTATGTGAGCACCTTCCGGCTCGTGGACTATCCGGTGCGGGCCGAGGACATCCTGCACACCGGTCCGGAGGCGTTCTCGGCGGCGCTCAACACCGTCAACGTCGGCAAGTTCAATCTCTGCCACGGCGGCATCGGCATGGTGGAGCACTCCTTCTACGAGGCGATCACGCACGCGCACAACCGGATCCTCTACGGCCGGCGCGTCACCGAGTTCCCGCATGTGCGCGGCAATTTCGTCGACGCCTACAGCCGGATCGTGGCGATGAAGCTGTTCAGCGACCGCGCGGTGGACTACTTCCGCAGCGCGAGCTTGGACGACCGCCGCTACCTGCTGTTCAACCCGATGACCAAGTCCAAGGTGACCTCCGAGGCCGAGGTGGTCGTCACCCTGCTGCTGGACGTGCTCGCCGCCAAGGGCTTCGAGAAGAACACCTACTTCGACCAGGTGCAGCGGTTGATCCGCACGCTCCCGCGGCTCGAGGGCACGGTGCACGTCAACGTCGGCCAGATCCTGAAGTTCCTGCCCAACTACCTGTTCCACCCGGCCGAGTACCCGGAGATCGGCACCAGGCAGGACGCGGGCGACGACGCGTTCTTCTGGCGGCAGGGGCCCGCCCGCGGCGCGGGCAAGGTGCGGTTCGCCGACTGGGTACCGGTGTATCGCGCGCACGCCGACGTCCCCAACGTCGGGCGCTTCCTGGAGCAGGCCCTCGCGCTGCGCGAGCTGCTCGCCACCGCGGGCCCGGACGAGAACCAGCAGGGCGACCTGGATTTCATGCTCACCATCGGCCATCTGTTCTCGCTGGTGGTCTACGGTCAGCTGATCCTGGAACAGGCGGCGATCACCGGGCTCGACCGCGATGTGCTCGACCAGATCTTCGACTTCCAGATCCGTGATTTCAACGCGCACGCCACCACCCTGTACGGCAAACCCTCCGCGACCGAGACGCAGCGCGCGCAGGCGGTGGCCGCGCTGCGCACCCCGGCGACCGACCGGGAGCGCTTCGACCGGGTGTGGGCACAGGTCGTCGGCTACGACGGCGCCTACGAGATGCGGCCCTGACTCAGACGGTGCCCGGTAGCGCCGGGCTCGGGGTGCCGAGGATGGCCTGCCAGGCGGCCAGGCGCAGCGCCGCCTCGGTGAGTGCCTCCACCCCGAGCCTGCGGGTCGCCTCGCTGTCGCCCTGTTCGACCACGGCGCGCCAGGCCACGGTGGCATCGGTCTCCACGGTCTCGGCGAGCCGAGCGGCGGCGACCGGATCCTGCACCGGGAACGGGACACCGTAGGCGGCGTCCGGGCTTGGCACGTCCGCGCCCGCGGCGCGCAGCGCGTCCGCGGTGGCGTCGCGGCGGGCGCGGTGCGCGGCGGTGTGCTCGGCGATCAGGCCCGCGCGTTCGGGAGAGGCGTAGGCGGCGATGACGCCGTAGGCGTAGACGGCGGCGTACTCGGCGCGCAGGGCGTCGAGCAACGCCTGACGTTCGGCGTCGGTCATGCGCTGATCTCCCGGGCATGGACGGCGCACGCGGCGCTGATGGAGGCGAGCAGGCCGGCGCGGTAGCCGGCCTGGACGACGGCGGCGTCGGCGGCGGCCTTCGCCGAACGGGTCAGCTGCTCGCGCAGCTGGTCCAGGCTGGGCGGTGCGGCGGGCGGTGCCGTGCCGGGGACGGGCGTGCCGGTAGCGGCGAGTGCGCTCGGCTCCCTGGTCTTGTGCACCGGAGTGGTCCCGTCGCCGTAGACCCCGATCACCCGCGCCACCTCGGCCCGCAGCGCGTCGGCGTGCTCGGTGCGCTGCGCGGCGATCGTCGTCAGGGTGGTCTGCCGCTGTGGCGCGAGCGCGATCGCGGCGGTCGCCGCGGCGGCGTCGGCGCGGGCCAGCGCCTCCTGGGCGGCGAGCGGATCGGGGTCGTGGACCGGCTCCTCCGCACAGCCCGCGCTCGCGCCCAGCGCCAGCACACCGAGCGTGCCCGCACCGGCGACCCGCAGCGCGGTACGGCGACCCACCGCGGGACCACCGAAGTGACCGGAACCTGTTGCCCCGCTGGACCGGTGGACGCCGCGGGGGCGGGTGTCGGCGGGCTCGCGACGGCTGCGTCCGGGATGATCCACCGGGGCGTCGGCCCGGGGCGGGAGGACGCCGGCATGCGGCGGGGCGGGGAGGCGGATGGGCACGGCATCATCGTGCCAGATTCGCCGGCGGCCGCTCGCCGCCGGAGCGCGCCGCGCCACCATTCGCCGCCACGCCGGGCGAACTTGCTCCAGGGCGCTGGTCCTTTACACTCTCGGGGCGCGTTACGCTAGACCTTCGGTACAGAATCTTCGACCGCGCCACAACTGAACCAGGAGCCGCCCCACATGCCCATGCCGACCGAGGAAAGGGTGAGCCAGCTCGTTGCTGGTCTCGTCGAACGCCGGGGATTCGACCTCGAGGGCGTCGAGATCACCAGGGCAGGCAGCCGCGCGGACGCGCAGACCCGGGTCACGGTCGTCGTGGACAGCGACGGGGCAGCCGACCTGGACGCGGTCGCCGAGCTGAGTTCGGAGATGTCGGTGGTCCTGGACGACACGGACATCTTCGGCGATTCGCCGTATCTGCTCGAGGTCACCACCCCCGGGGTCGACCGGCCGCTCACCGCGCCGCGGCACTGGCGCCGGGCCCAGGGGCGAAAGGTGCGGATCACCCTGCGGCCGGGGGCGGAGCCTCCCGACCCCGGCGGCTCGGCCGGCTTCGAGGCCCGTGTCGGGGTACTCGACGGCGAGCAGATCGCCCTGGTGCTCGGCGGCAAGCGGAATCCGCACCGGGTGCGCGTGCCGCTCGCCGACATCGAGCGGGCGGTCGTGCAGGTGGAGTTCTCCCCGCCGGGGGCCAGGGAACTGGAACTCGCGGGCGGGGTGGCGCCGGGCAGGCCGGATCCCGGTGCCGACCGGGCCATCGCCGCCGACGGGGCGATCAGCGAGGAAACATCGACAGCAGCAGCGTCCGACCCGACCGAAGGGATCGAGGAATGAACATCGAAATCGAAGCCCTGCGCGCGATCGTCGCCGACAAGGGGATCTCGATCGAGACGGTGATCTCCGCGATCGAGTCGGCCCTGCTCACCGCCTACCGGCACACCGAGGGCCACCAGCCCAACGCGCGCGTCGACATCAACCAGCGCACCGGCGCGGTCCGGGTGATGGCGCGCGAGCTCGACGCCGACGGCAACGTCATCTCCGAGTGGGACGACACCCCCGAAGGCTTCGGGCGCATCGCCGCGACCACCGCCCGGCAGGTCGTGTTGCAGCGCCTGCGCGACGCGGAGAACGAGAAGTCCTTCGGCGAGTTCTCCACCCACGAGGGCGACATCGTCGGCGGTGTGGTGCAGCGCGACGCGCGCGCCAACGCCCGCGGCACCGTCGTGGTCCGTATCGGCAGCGAACTGCACGGCACCGAGGGCCTGATCCCGCCCGCCGAGCAGGTGCCGGGCGAGACATACGAGCACGGTGACCGGATCAAGTGCTACGTCGTCGGCGTCTCGCGCGGTCCGCGCGGCCCGCAGATCACGCTCTCGCGCACACACCCCAACCTGGTCCGCCGCCTCTTCGCACTCGAGGTGCCCGAGATCGCCGACGGCTCGGTGGAGATCGTGGCGGTCGCCCGCGAGGCCGGGCATCGCTCCAAGATCGCGGTGCGCTCCACGGTGCCCGGCGTCAACGCCAAGGGCGCCTGCATCGGCCCGATGGGCCAGCGCGTGCGCAACGTGATGAGCGAGCTGGCCGGGGAGAAGATCGACATCATCGACTACGCCGACGACCCGGCGACCTTCGTCGGCAACGCGCTCTCGCCCTCGAAGGTGGTCTCGGTCACCATCGTCGATCCCGACGCCCGCGCGGCGCGGGTGGTGGTCCCGGACTTCCAGCTCTCGCTGGCCATCGGCAAGGAGGGGCAGAACGCGCGGCTCGCGGCCCGGCTCACCGGCTGGCGCATCGACATCCGCAGCGACGCCGCCCCGGACGTGGGCGACGGCATGCGGACGGAGGCGCATCGCAGTTGAGCGGAGCCCGCGGCACGAGCCGGGAATCAGCGGCCCCCGACGACGCGTTGAGCATGTCGATGGGGGACGGGTTCGGTGATCACGGTGGTGCGGCTGTAGAGTGGTGTCAGGTTCGACACGAGCCTTCGGCGCCGTTGCCCGAACGCACCACCGAGCACCACCGGACGACTCCGCGCCGGTCGGAGCCGGTGCGTACGTGCATCGGATGCCGGAAGCGCGAGTCGGCCGTCGATCTGTTACGGATCGTGGCACGTGATCGGGACGCCGGCGACGGATCCCGTATCGTCGTGGTCGTTCCCGATCCACGGCGCAGACTTCCCGGGAGGGGTGCCTGGTTGCACCCCCTTTCGGCTTGTCTGAGCCAAGCGGTTCGACGCCGAGCATTCGGCAGAGCACTACGAGTGTCCGGACATCTGGATATCTCAGCCCTGGAGCAATACCTCGAGAACAGGCACGAGCACTCATGAGCACACCGTGAAGTACCAACGATGAACGTCCATCGGAGATAACCCGAGGTCGTGCGGGCCGCCGTCCCCTCCCACAACGGTGGCGCTGCTCGACCTCTCAGTGAGGAGAGCAGTGGCAGGCAAGGCCCGCGTGCACGAGTTGGCGAAAGAACTCGGTGTCACGAGCAAGGAACTACTCGCAACGCTCAAGGAGCAAGGCGAGTTCGTGAAGTCGGCGTCCTCGACGGTGGAAGCACCCGTCGCACGCCGGCTGCGCGAGTCGTTCGCGTCGAAGTCCGCACCCGCGAACGGCGCCAAGGCCGGCGCCAAGCCGGGTCCCGCGGCGTCGGCGCGTCCGGGCGCGAAGCCCACCCCCGGCGGTCCGCGCCCCGGTCCCCGTACCCCGGCCCCGCGGCGTCGGCGCCCCAGGCGCCCGCCGAGCAGACCGCGCGTCCCACCGACGCCCGGCCCGGCCCGGCCGTGAAGCCCGGTCCCGCGCCCACCCCGGCGCGTCCGGCCGCCCCGAGGCCCCCGCGGCCAAGGCGGCGCCCGAGGCGCCCGCCCAGCGGCCGACCCCGGGTGGCCCGCGTCCCGGCCAGCAGCAGCAGCGCCCCGGCGCTCCGGCGCAGGGCGGTCCGCGACCCGGCCCCAAGCCGGGTCCGAAGACCCCGCGCGTCGGCAACAACCCCTACTCGTCCCAGCCCGCGCCCGAGCGGGAGCGTCCCGCGGCCCGTCCCGGGCCCGGCGGCCCGCGTCCCGGCCCCGCGCAGGGTGGTCCGCGTCCCGGCCCCGGCCAGGGTGCGCCGCGTCCCGGCGCCACGCCGGGCCCGCGCCCCGCGGCCGCGCAGGGCGGTCCGCGTCCGGGTGGTCCGCGGCCGAGCCCCGGCTCGATGCCGCCGCGCCCGAACCCGGGTGCGATGCCGCAGCGCACGCCGCGTCCCGGCCCCAGCGCTGGCGGCCGTCCCGGTCGTCCCGGCGGTGCCCCCGGTGCCGGTCGTCCCGGTGGCGGTGGCGGCGGCTACCGCGGCGGTGGCGGCGCGCCCGGCGCCGGTGCGGGTGCACCGGCGGGCGGTGGCTTCCGCGGTCGTCCCGGTGGTGGCGGCGGTCGCCCGGGTGGTCCGGGCGGTCGCGGCGGTGCCGCGGGCGCGTTCGGCCGTCCCGGTGGCGCCCCGCGTCGTGGCCGCAAGTCCAAGCGCCAGAAGCGCCAGGAATACGACTCGATGCAGGCGCCGTCGGTCGGCGGCGTGCGGCTGCCGCGCGGCAACGGTGAGATCATCCGCCTCGCCCGCGGTGCGTCGCTGTCGGACTTCGCGGAGAAGATCGACGCCAACCCGGCGGCCCTGGTGCAGGCGCTGTTCAACCTCGGCGAGATGGTGACCGCGACCCAGTCGGTCAACGACGAGACCCTCGAGCTGCTCGGCAGCGAGATGAACTACGTCGTGCAGGTCGTCAGCCCCGAGGACGAGGACCGCGAGCTGCTCGAGAGCTTCGACCTCACCTACGGCGAGGACGAGGGCGACGAGGACGACCTGCAGGTCCGTCCGCCGGTGGTCACCGTCATGGGTCACGTCGACCACGGCAAGACCCGACTGCTGGACACCATCCGCAAGGCCAACGTCCGCGAGGGCGAGGCGGGTGGCATCACCCAGCACATCGGCGCCTACCAGGTGATGACGCACCTCGGCGACGAGGACCGCCTGATCACCTTCATCGACACCCCGGGTCACGAGGCGTTCACCGCCATGCGTGCCCGCGGTGCGAAGGCCACCGACATCGCGATCCTGGTGGTCGCCGCCGACGACGGCGTCATGCCGCAGACGGTGGAGGCCATCAACCACGCGCAGGCGGCCGACGTGCCGATCGTCGTGGCGGTCAACAAG
This sequence comes from Nocardia farcinica, assembly GCF_001182745.1. Classification (NCBI taxonomy): domain Bacteria; kingdom Bacillati; phylum Actinomycetota; class Actinomycetes; order Mycobacteriales; family Nocardiaceae; genus Nocardia; species Nocardia farcinica. The sequence goes on from NZ_LN868939.1 coordinate 2,553,155, forward strand.
ATCGACAAGGAAGGCGCGAACCCGGAGAAGATCCGCCAGCAGCTCACCGAATACGGGCTGGTGGCCGAGGAATACGGTGGCGACACCATGTTCGTCGACATCTCCGCCAAGCAGGGCACCAACATCGACGCGCTGCTGGAAGCGGTGCTGCTCACCGCGGACGCGGCGCTGGACCTGCGCGCCAACCCGAACATGGACGCCCAGGGCGTCGCGATCGAGGCGCACCTCGACCGCGGCCGCGGCCCGGTGGCGACCGTGCTCATCCAGCGCGGCACCCTGCGGGTCGGCGACTCGATCGTCGCGGGCGACGCCTACGGTCGCGTGCGCCGGATGGTCGACGAGCACGGCGAGGACGTCGAGGCGGCGCTGCCGTCGCGGCCGGTCCAGGTCGTCGGCTTCACCTCGGTGCCGGGCGCCGGTGACAACCTGCTGGTCGTCGACGAGGACCGCATCGCCCGCCAGATCGCCGACCGGCGCAACGCGCGCAAGCGCAACGCTCTGGCCGCGCGCAGCCGCAAGCGGATCAGCCTGGAAGATCTGGATGCCGCGCTGAAGGAGACGTCGGAGCTGAACCTGATCCTCAAGGGCGACAACGCCGGTACCGTCGAGGCGCTGGAAGAGGCCCTGATGGGGATCGAGGTCGGCGACGAGGTGCGCCTGCGGGTCATCGACCGCGGTGTCGGTGGTGTCACCGAGACCAACGTCAACCTGGCCTCGGCCTCGAACGCGATCATCATCGGGTTCAACGTGCGCGCCGAGGGCAAGGCGACCGAGCTGGCCAACCGCGAAGGCGTGGACATCCGGTACTACTCGGTGATCTACCAGGCCATCGACGAGATCGAGAAGGCCCTCAAGGGCATGCTCAAGCCGATCTACGAAGAGGTCGAGCTGGGTCGCGCCGAGATCCGGGCCATCTTCCGTTCGTCGAAGGTCGGCAACATCGCCGGTTGCATGGTGCTGTCGGGGTCGGTCAAGCGCAACGCCAAGGCGCGCCTGCTGCGCGACAACGTGGTGGTCGCCGAGACGACGACCATCTCCTCGCTGCGGCGGGAGAAGGACGACGTCACCGAGGTCCGCGAGGGCTTCGAGTGCGGTATGACGCTGACCTACAACGACATCAAGGAAGGCGACATCATCGAGGCCTACGAGCTGCGCGAGAAGCCGCGCGACTGACGCCTCGACGACCACCGCGCGGCCGCGCCTGCCCTGGAAGGTGGGCGCGGCCGCGCGGTCCGGTCGCCGTGAACGGGAAGGTGTGTGGGTGTACCTGGGTGCACTGGAGTTCGACATCCTGCTCGGCGACGTGCACTCGTTGAAGGAGAAGCGGTCGGTCATCCGGCCGGTGCTCGCCGAGTTGCAGCGCTTCGGGGTGAGTGTGGCCGAGGCCGGGGAACACGACCGGTACCGGCGCACGCTGCTGGGCGTGGGCATGGTCAGCCCGGACATGAGCCATCTGACGGCCGTGCTCGACAAATGCGAGCGGCACGTCGCGGCGCGCCCGGAGCTAGAGTTGCTGGCAGTACGCCGCCGCGTCTTCGGACCCGAGGACTAGACGGTTTTTCATCGATAGTGAGGAGGGACAGCCGTGGTGGATCAAGCCAGGGCACGCCGACTCGCGAAGCGGATTTCGGAGATCGTGGCCACCGCCATCGAGTACGAAGTGAAGGATCCGCGGCTGCGTTTCGTGACGATCACCGACGCGAAGGTCACCGGTGATCTGCGCGAGGCGACCGTGTACTACACGGTCATGGGCGAGACCATCGACGCCGAACCCGATTACGACGCCGCGGCGGCCGGCTTGGCCAAGGCCAAGGGGGTGCTGCGGTCGAAGGTGGGCGCGGGCACCGGGGTGAAGTTCACCCCGTCGCTGGCGTTCGTGTTGGACAAGGTGCCCGACGCCGCGCGGGAGATGGAGGAGCTGTTGGCCAGGGCGCGCGCCGCGGACGCCGAGGTGGCGCGCGTGGCCGCGGAGGCCAGGCACGCGGGCGAGCCGGACCCGTACAAGACCGATCGCGACGACGCCGAGTGACGCGCCGCCGATGACGACCAGCGGTCCCGGCGTCGGAGCGGATTCCGCTGCGGCGCAAGCCTCTTCGGACGGTTCGCCGGACATGGTCGGCGCGGCGCTGCGTGCCGCCGTCACCGCGCTGGCGGCGGCGGGCTCGGTCACCGTGGTCAGTCACGTGCAGCCCGACGCCGACACCGTCGGCAGCGCGCTGGCACTGGCGACGGTGCTGCGCAGGCGCGGCGTGGCCGTGCGGGCGGCGTTCGCCGAGCCCGCCGAACTCCCCGCCAGCATGGCGACCCTGCCCGGCGCCGACCTGCTGGTGCCGCCCGCCGAGGTGCCGGACACCGCCGATGTGCTCGTCGCGGTGGACTGCGCCAGCGCGAGCCGGATGGGTGCGCTCGCCGACCGGCTCGCGGGCGCGGCGACCACCGTGGTGATCGATCACCACCGGTCCAACACCCGCTTCGGTGCGATCAACGTCGTCGACCCCGGCGCCGAGTCGACCGCGGGACTCGTCGCGCGGTTGCTCGACGTGTGGGGTGAGCCGATCGACGCCCCCGTCGCGCACTGTCTCTACGCCGGGCTGGTCACCGACACCGGCTCGTTCCGCTGGGTCCGCCCCGGCACCCACGAGCTGGCCGAACGGCTGCTCGCGACCGGGATCGACGGCCCCGAGATCGCTCGCGCACTGCTCGACACCCACCCCTTCGCCTGGCTGCCGATGCTGGCCAGGGTGCTGTCCACCGCGCGCCTGGAACCGGGCGTGCGCGGCGGGGTCGGGCTCGCGTACGCGTTCGTGCACCGGGCCGATCTCACCGACGTGCGTTCGGAGGAGGTGGAGAGCGTCATCGACATCGTCCGCACCACCGCCGAGGCGGGCATCGCCGCGGTCTTCAAGGAGTCGCGCGCACAGTCGGGCCGGTGGACGGTGTCGCTGCGCTCCCGGGATTCGGGGCCGGGCGCCGACGACGGCGTCGACGTCGCCGCGGTGGCCACCGCGCTCGGCGGTGGCGGGCACCGGTACGCCGCCGGGTACACCGCCGAGGGCAGCCCCGAGGAGATCGTCGGGGCGCTGGTGCGGGCGCTCGGGTGAGCGCGGACCCGGCCGCCGCGGGACCCCGGCGCATCCTGGGTCTGGCCCTGCCCACGCTGGGCGTGCTCGTCGCCGAGCCGCTGTATCTGCTGTTCGATCTGGCCGTGGTGGGCAGGCTGGGCGCGCTGGCGCTGGCCGGGCTCGCGGTCGGCGGGCTGATCCTGGCGCAGGTGAGCACGCAGCTGACCTTCCTCTCCTACGGCACCACCGCCCGCTCGGCGCGGCGGCACGGCGCCGGTGACCGGCCCGGCGCGGTGGCCGAGGGCGTCCAGGCCACCTGGCTGGCCGTCGCGGTCGGCGGACTGATCCTGGTGGTGATGCAGGCCGCGGCCGGGCCGGTCACCGCCGCCATTTCCGGTGGTGGCGACATCGCCGCCGAGGCGCTGCCGTGGCTGCGGATCGCCTTGTTCGGCGTGCCGTTGATCCTCATCGCGATGGCGGGCAACGGCTGGCTGCGCGGGGTGCAGGACACCCGGCGGCCGCTGGTGTTCGTGGTGTGCGGGCTCGGGCTGTCCGCGGTGCTGTGCCCGGTACTGGTCCACGGGCTGCTCGGCGCACCGCGTCTGGAACTGGCGGGTTCGGCGGTGGCCAATGTCGCGGGGCAGACGGTGACGGCGGCCCTGTTCGTCACGGCGGTGGTGCGGGAACGGGTGCCGCTCACCCCGCACTGGTCGGTGATGCGCGCGCAACTCGTGCTCGGGCGGGACCTGATCCTGCGCAGCCTGTCCTTCCAGGCGTGCTTCGTCTCCGCGGCGGCGGTGGCGGCCCGCTTCGGCGCGGCCTCGGTGGCCGCCCACCAACTGGTGCTGCAACTGTGGAGCTTCCTCGCGCTGACCCTCGACGCGCTGGCCATCGCGGCCCAGACCCTGGTCGGCGCGGCGCTGGGCGGCGGTGACGCCACGGGCGCGCGCCGGCTGGCCGGGCGCATCACGCGGTGGTCGGAGCTGTTCGCGCTGGCGCTGGCGGCGGTGTTCGCCGCGGGCTACACGGTGATCCCGGCCCTGTTCACCACCGATGCGGCGGTGCTGGAGCGCACCCAGGTGGCGTGGTGGTTCTTCGTCGCGCTGATCCCGGTCGCGGGTGTCGTGTTCGCCCTCGACGGGGTGCTGCTCGGCGCGGGCGACGCCGCCTTCCTACGCACGGCCACGCTCGCGGCGGCGCTGCTGGGCTTCCTGCCCGCGATCTGGTTGTCGCTGGCCTTCGACTGGGGGATCGCCGGGATCTGGTCCGGGCTGGCCGCGTTCATGGTGTTGCGGCTGGCGGCGGTGAGCCGGCGGACGATGTCGGGGAAGTGGGCGACGGTCGGCAGCGAGGTGCCCCACGGCGCCGCCGTGGCCGCCGAGTAGCCGGAAACCAGGCGGCAGCCCCGTGATCACTCGGTAGGATCGCGGCTGTGCAGTGACCGATCCCGCGTGACACACCTACGGCGCCGCGAGCCCCGTCGGCGCCGAATCGTGCTGTCCGCGATCGCCTTCCACCGCACCGTCGACGATCGGATACTCCATGACCGACGAACAATTCCGTGATCACGTCGCCGAGCGCCTGGCCGCGCTGCCCGGTGTGCTGGCGGTGACCCTGGGCGGTTCCCGCGCCCAGGGCACCGCTCGCCCGGACAGCGACTGGGACTTCGGCATCTACTACCGCGGCGACTTCCGCCCCGAGCACCTGCGGGCGATCGGCTGGCCCGGCGAGGTCTCCGAGCTCGGCGCCTGGGGCGGTGGCGTCTTCAACGGGGGCGCCTGGCTCACCGTCGAGGGCCGCCACGTGGACGTGCACTACCGCGACCTCGACGTGGTCGAGCGCGAACTCGAGCGGGCCCGGGCCGGGCACTTCCACTGGGAGCCGCTGATGTTCCATCTCGCGGGCATTCCGAGCTACCTGCTGCCGGCCGAACTCGCCGTCAACCAGGTCCTGTCCGGCGAGCTGCCGCGCCCGGACTACCCGCCCGCGCTGCGCGAATCCGCGCCGCCGATCTGGCGGGACCGGGCTGCGCTCACCCTGCGGTACGCGCGCGGCGCCTACCTCCCGCGCGCCCAGGTCACCGAATTCGCGGCCGCGCTCGCCACCGCCGCGATGTACACCGCGCACGCGATCCTGGCCGAACGCGGGGAGTGGGTGACCAACGAGAAGCGGCTGCTGGCGCGGGCCGGCCTGCGCGACATCGACGCCGTCGTCGCGGAACTGCGACCGCAACCCGGGGTGCTCGGCCACGCGCTGGCCCGGGCCGAAACCCTGCTCGGTATCGGCTCCTGAGCCGTGCTCGCGCACCCCGCGGTGGGCCGCCGCCGCGGGGTGCGCACCGCCGCCTGCCGCCGGGCGCTCGGACCCGCCGACCCGCGCGGGACACGCCGTCTACCTGTACAGACACCATTTCTGGTGTATCGATTCGCGGTGGTGACGCCGATAACGTCAGCAGAGGCCCGCAGCCCGGCCCGGGTGCGGCGCGACGTGTCGAAGGGGAGTGGGAGATGACGGACAAAGGGTACGACGAACGGCCGTTGACCTTGGCGCCGATCCTCGGCGCCGGATTCGCGCTGTGGCTGGCTCGCAGCGTGCGCGACCGGGTGCGGCCCCGCACCGGCGGCACCCCCGGCCGGGTGGTACCCGACCACGAGAACCTGGAACTGGCCGAGGTTTTCGATAGCAAGACGCCGGTGGTGATCCGCGACGTCGCCACCGCGTGGCCGGTGTTCGAGGACTACCAGCCGCAGCGGCTGCGCGAGAAGTACCGCACCGAGAAGGTCTACGCGCTCACCAGCACCACCAACGTCTTCACCCAGGAGACCTCGCCGGTGGAACTGCTCGAGTACGGCGACGTGATGGACGCGGTATTCGACACGCCGCGCCCGGACAAGAAGTACCACTCGCGCGCGGCGGCCAATCCGAAGCCGCTGGCCGAGCAGCTGCCCGCGACCGTCGGCGGGCGCACCCAGAGCACGGCCGCCAGCAGCGTGTGGATGGGCCAGTCCGGCAACCTGACTCCGCTGCACAACGACCCCTGGCACGGTCTGCTGATCCAGTTGCACGGGCGCAAGCGGGTGCGGCTGTTCCCGCCGAACGAGTACCACAACGTCTACGGCATCGTCCCGCGCAGGGTGAACGATCCCTACACCCGGCTGCCCGACCAGTTCGACCCCGACACCGCCGATTACCCGCGGCTGCGCCGGGCCACCAGCTACGACGTGGTGCTCGACGCCGGCGACGTGCTCTACATCCCGATGTTCTGGTGGCACCAGGTCGAATCGCTGGACGCCTCGATCTCGTATGTGGCGCGGTACAACCCGAAGTACTTCGAGTTCATGCGGGCGGCCTTCTTCCCGATGGCGATGCGCGGGCTGCTGCGGATCGTGGCGGGGGTGACCGGCCGGTTCCGGCGCGCGGCCTGAGATCCGCGCACGGCGGTTGTCGATAACGATAATCATCCTTGGCAAGATGGGATGATGCTCGAGCAGTCGACCGTGCGCCGCGCGCGGTTCCGGGTCTCCTCCACGCACGTTCTCGCCCTGCTCGTCGTCGCCGGGATCCTCTGGCAGGCGCCGCTGGCCGCGGCGGTGGACGCGCACGCGCGCCTGCGCACCGGGTTGACGATGTTCGTCGGGGTCTTCGTGCAGGCCGTGCCGTTCCTGGTTCTCGGCGTGCTCGTGAGCGGGCTGATCGCCGCGTTCGTGTCACCGCTGGCGTTGCGGAAGATCCTGCCGCGCAACGAGACCGCGGCCATCGGCGTGGGCGGGCTGGCCGGAATCGCGCTGCCCGGTTGTGAATGCGGCGTGGTGCCGGTGGCGCGCAGGCTGATCGACCAAGGGGCGCCGGGATCGGTGGCGCTGGCCTTCCTGCTGTCCGCGCCCGCGATCAATCCGGTCGTGCTGGTATCGACCGCGGTCGCCTTTCCCGGTGAGCCGGGGATGGTCGCCGCCCGGTTCGCGGGATCGCTGGCGACCGCGCTGATGATGGGTCTGCTGTGGTCGCGCTTCGGCAGCGCGCACTGGCTGCTGCCCACCGGACGCGGCGCGAGCTGCGCGGTGGGGCGGACGCGCGCGGAGGTGTTCGCCGAGGCCGCCCGGCACGATTTCCTGCAGGCCGCCGCGTTCCTCGTGCTCGGCGCGGCCACCGCCGCCGTCCTGCACGTGCTGGTGCCGCCGCACTGGTACGAGCAGCTGGCCGGGCAGATCCTGCTCGCGATCCTGGTGCTGGCGGTGCTCGCGGTGGTGCTGGCGTTGTGTTCGGAGGCCGACGCGTTCGTGGCGGCGAGCATGTCGTCGCTGCCGCTGCTGCCCAGGCTGGTGTTCCTCGTGGTCGGACCGGCGGTGGACGTCAAGCTGTTCGCCATGCAGGCGGGCACCTTCGGCCGCCGGTTCGCACTGTGGTTCTCCCCGCTGACGTTCGTGGTCGCCCTCGTCTGCGCCACCCTGGCGGGCCTGGCGTTCCTCGGCGGTGTGCGATGAGACGGGAGACGCAGAACCTGCTGCTGGTGCTCGTCGGAATCGCGGTGTTGCGCATCGTCTTCGACGACACCTACCTGCGCTACGTCAAGGCCGGCCTGTTTCCGTTCCTGCTGATCTCCGGCCTCGCGGTGCTGGCGCTGGCCACCGCGGCGATCGTGCGGGACGTGTACCGGGGCGGACCCGGCCACGGGCACGATGACGCCCATGCGCACGGCAGCGGGAAGGTGCACTGGGTGCTGCTGGTGCCCGCGGCGGCGTTGCTGCTGGTCACCCCGCCCGCGCTGGGCGCCGACGCCGCGGTGACGAGCGCGCCGCTGCGTCCGCGGTCGCTGTCGGCGGAGACCGAATCGCGGGTCAGGCCGTTTCCGCCGCTGCCCGACGAGCCTGCGCCGTTCGTGACGATCACCGACCTGGTCAACCGGGCGAACTTCGACGCGCTCGGCTCGCTCGACGCCCGGGAGGTCACCGTCAGCGGGTTCGTGCTGCACGGCCGCGACGGCGGCCTGGATCTGGCCCGCGTGGTGATCAGCTGCTGTGTGGCCGACGCGCGCTACGTGCGCGTCCATCTCGCGGGCGTGGCCGAGCCGCTCGCCGAGGACACCTGGCTCGAGGTGCGGGGCGTGGTCGAAACCGGCAGTGCCCGAAGCGATCCCGAACTCGCGCCGACGCTCGTCGTGCACGGGCACCGGCGGATCGAGCGGCCGGAGAACTCCTACGAACAGGTGCGCTGAGGTCGTGGGCGGGCCGGGCACGGCCGGGCCCGCGCGGGCGGGCCGTCGGTTACGGGCGCGGTCGTGCCGGCCCCTCGAGGGTCACGTCGTCGGCCGGTGGCGGCGCACGACGACGGCGGCCGGACGCACAGAGCGGTCCTCGACGAGCAGGCCGGGGGAGAGCAGCGCCTCGACGGTGCGGTCGGCCGCCGGGTCGGCGACGTCGACGACGTCGGCGGCCTCCATCGTGCGCGCGTCGAAGGGCGTGTCCGGTCCGGGTGTGACCAGGGTGGCGCCGCGACCGGTGAGCAGGCGTTCGAGGCGGCCGGCGAGTGCGGTGAAGGCGGTGCGGTCGCGGTCGGATTCGGCGGTGCGGGCGCAGGTCACGGTGTCGCCGTGCAGGGCGAAGAGTTCGGTCAGCAGCGGCAGGTCCGCGCGATCGCGGCGTGCCCGCGCCCTGGCCTCGTCGGCCATGCGCTCCAGCGTGGCGGCCTGTCGGGCGACCACCCGGGACAGATCCTCCACCCGCTCGGCCAGCGCCGCGAGCGCCGCGGCGCCCGGTTCGGCGGCGCCGGTGGCCTCCTGCGGTGTCGCGGGGGCGGATTCGCCCTGGTCGGGACTGCTGTCGCGGGGGCGGTCGGCCCGCTGCGCCGGTTCCGTCATGGGGGCACCATAGCCCGGCCGGGCGAATCGGTCCGAGCGGCAGCCGGATTCACCGGCCGATGCGCGCGAGGGTGTCGCGGGGTGCTGCTAGCATCACCACGCATGGGGGTCTTCGGCATCGACCTGGGCACGACCAACTCGGCAATCGCACGGATCGACGCCGACGGTCGACCCGACGTACTCACGGGCCTGCACGGCGAACCGACGGTGCCGTCGGTCGTCCTCTTCGCCTCGCCCTTCGACCATCTCGTCGGGGAAGGCGCGCGTCGTCAGGCCCGGCTCGACCCCGAGCACGTGTGCGCGCTGGTGAAACGCCGCATGGGCGACGCGGACTGGCGGTTCGCCGCGCACGGCCAGCTGTGGTCGGCGCCGGCGGTCTCCGCGCTGATTCTCGAGAGCCTCGCCGCCGACGCCGAGTTCGCCTGCGGCGAGCCGGTGCGGCGCGCGGTGATCACGGTGCCCGCCTACTTCGGCGACGAGGAACGCAAGGCCACCATCCAGGCGGGCACCTACGCGGGCTTCGACGTCGCCGGGGTGCTGTCGGAGCCCATCGCGGCGGCATTCTCCTACGGGTTCGGCAGACTCGACGGCAGTGTCGACGTCGGTAAGGCAGGCACCAGGGAGACCGTGCTGGTCTACGACCTGGGCGGTGGCACCTTCGACGCCACCGTCATCGAGCTGGCCGACCGGCGCATCTCGGTCCTCGCGGTCGAGGGCGACCACCAGCTCGGCGGCGCCGACTGGGACGAGCGCATCGCCCTGCACCTGTCCCAGCGCTTCTGCGCGGCCAACCCGGACGCCGAGGACCCGCTCGACGATTCGGCCGGATCCCAGATGCTGGTGCTGGCCGCCGAGCGGGCGAAACGCGAACTCAGCGAGGCCGAGAGCACCGAGGTCGTGGTGGCACACGACGGCGCCCGCGCGGTGGTCACCCTCACCCGCGCCGAGGTGGAGGCGATGACCGCCTCGCTGATGCGCCGCACTCTCGACCTGACCCGCGACTGCCTGGCCGAGGCCGCCAAACGCGGTGTCGCGCGGGTCGACCGGCTGCTGCTGGTCGGCGGGTCGTCGCGGATGCCGATGGTGGCGCGCGAGCTGCGCCGGGAGTTCGGGCTCGACGGCGAACTGCGCGACCCGGATCTGTCGGTGGCCCGTGGCGCGGCGCTCTACGGCGAGAAGCTGGAGATGGAGCGGCTCGTCGTCGCCGACCTGGTCACCCGCGGACGGCTGCGCGACGGCGGCTCGGTGTCGGAAGCCGCTCCGGGCGATCTGGAACAGTCGGTGGCCCGCGTGGCGGCCTCGTTCGGGCAGCCGGTGAGCGTGGTGCGGCGGATGCTCGAGATCCAGGTCGACACCGTGGTCTCGCGCGGTTTCGGCGTGTTGGCGCTCGATTCGCACTACGGCCTGGCCGCCGCCTGGTTGGTCCATCGCAACCAGACCCTGCCGGTGCGGGTGCGCCGCTCGTTCGGCACCGTGCGCGCCGACCAGGACCAGATCGAGCTGACCATCGTCGAACAGCAGGGCCAGGCCGAATCGGTGCGGCCGGAGGACACGAAGGTGCTCGTGGAGGGCCGTATCCGCGGGATCCCGCCCGGCTACCCGGCGGGCAGCGAGGTGCGGGTGACCTTCGAGATGGGCTTCGACGGGGTGCTGCACGTGACCGCCTACCACGTGGAGGCCGACATGCCGCTGACGCTGTCGGCGCAGACCGGTGCCACGCTCTCGCAGGCCGATGTCGCTCGCGAACTCGAGCAGGTGCAGCGTTCCCGGCGGCGCGACAGCTAGCGCCATGCAGCCCTTCGACCCCAACGACTACCGCAAGCGCGTGCTGGCCGCGGTGGAGCGCCGCGGCGGCATGGAGCAGTCCGACCCGTTCGAGCTCTACGACATCCCGCTCGAGGAGGCCGAGCGGCTCACCGACGCGGAGGTGGCGGCCCGGGTCGCCGAGGTGTGGGGGTTCTGGCAGCGCCAGCGTGACCATCCCAAATACCGGGTGCTGGTCGGCGTGCTCGTCGACAATCACGAGCGGCTGTCCTACCTGCTGCTGGACGAGTCCGCCCGGCGTGCCGAGGCGCTGCGCATCCGGCGCGAGCGCCAGGAGCGCGACGCCGAACGGTTCGCCATGCTCGACGCCGCCGTCGAGCGGCTGGTGCAGCGCTACGGCGGCGTGCCCGCGGGCAAGGTGGCCGGTCTCGAGGAGATCGGCGCCATGAGCGGATTGAGCGCGGCCGAGGTCGCCGAACGGCTGCGCGGGCATCCGGTGGTGGCCGACGAACCGCGCGCCGAGCCCGCGGCCGCCGCGACGGTCCTCACCGAGCAACGCCGCGCGGAGATCCGCCGATTGCTCGACGAGTGGGCGCGGCTGGTCGACGGCCCGCCCGCCCCGACCCTGCTGGCGTTGCTCGGCCTGGACCCCACCCGCGCCACGGAGACCGCGGAGATCCGCTTGCGCGCGGAGGCATTGCGGGTCCGTGCCCGCGAGCTGCCGCCCGGACGGATGCGCGTGGTGCTCGACGAGCTGCTGGTCCACGTCCGGGATCTGGTGGAGCCGGGCGGCCCGGTCACCGATGCGTACGTGGCCGCGGTGGTGGCCGAGGTGGCCGAGCGGCTGCGGCCCAAGGTGCGGGCCGCGGTGCTGGTGGAGGACCGGCTGGCCGGGGAGGACTACGACTTCCTGCTGGAGGAGGCGGTCGAGCACGGGCTCGACCGGGCCGGCGCCGCCGCCCTGCTCGCCGATCTGGCCCGCGAACTCGGCGCCCAGGTGGAGGCGACGCCCGTGCACACCGGTGCCGCCCCGCCGCGGCCGGGATGGGCCGACACCGCACCGCCGCCGCGGCAGGCCGTCAACGCCTGGATGGAACCGTTGAAGGCGGCCCGTGCGGCATTGCGCGAAGGACGCCCACAGGAGGCGGCCAGGCACATCGCCGACGCCCGCATGCTCGACGTCCACCGGGACGGCACCACCCAGATCCGCTCGGTCGCCGACGACGTCGAACGCGTGCTCGCCGAAGCCGCCGCGCAGTGGCGTTCGGCCGCCACCGCCCGCGCGGGCGCCCGCTACGGCGAGGTGCTGGCGCTGGTCGAGCAGTTGCGCCGCACCGCCCGCGACGTGCCGCCGCCCACCGGCTACGACGTCGGACTCGACGCCCTGGGCCGGGAGGCCGCCGACGCCGTCGCCGAGGCGGACCGGCTCGTCGCCGCCGCCTCCGCCGCGGCCCCGCTCGAACGGGCCCGCCTGCTGAGCCAGGCGCTCACCCGTTGCGCCGACCACGGCCCCGCCGCGGCGGAACTGGCCCGCACCCCCGTGCCCGCCCCGCACGACGTCCGCACCAGCCGCCTGCCGAACGGCTCGGTGCTGATCCGCTGGTCGCCCCCCACCACCGAACCGGCGGACTACCGCGTCACCCGGCGGCAACCGGACGGCTCGTGGCGCGTGGTCGGCCGCACCCGCACCACCGAACTCGAAGACGGCGCCGCCCCCGCCGACACCATGCCGGTCTACGCCGTCGCCACCGCCCTCGCCGGCCGCTACTCCGAGCCCGCCCGCTCGGACGCGGAGGCACAGCCGCGCACCACCGCGCCGGATCACGCTGCCGCCGCGCCGACCACACCGTCCCGCGCCGCCGGCACGCCGCACCCGCCCGACCCTGCGCTCCCCGACGACCCCGTGCCCGGCGGCATCCCCGTCGTCACCAATCCGCGCGAATACGGCGGCCGACTGGTGTTCGACTGGCCCGCCGGTGTCACCGAGGTGATGGTGGTCGTCCGTGGCGACCGGGCGCCGCTCACCCACGACGAGCCGGGCGTCCGCGCGTGGAAGGTCACGAACATGCGCTACGAACTCGACGGCGGCGTCGCGATTCCCGCGGATCTCCCGCGTCCCTGCCACGTCGCGATCGCCTCCTGCCGCCGCGAGGCCGACGGCCGCCTGCGCGTCGCGCCCGGTTTCGCCCCCGCCGCGCGGCTGCGGTGGAGCCACCCGTCCTGAACTCCCGCGACCGGCGGGCGGGCATGGCGCGTGCGCCGGTGCGGCGCGTCATGTGACAAGGTGGGTCGAGTGATACCCAAGTTGATGGCGGTGAGCGACATCCACGTCGGGCACCAGGGCAATCGGCCCGTGGTCGAGCAGATCCGGCCCGATTCGCCGGAGGACTGGCTGATCGTGGCCGGCGACGTGGGGGAGAAGACCGACGACATCCGCTGGGCGCTGCGCCTGCTGCGCGAACGCTTCGCCAAGGTGATCTGGGTGCCGGGCAACCACGAACTGTGGACCACGGCCAAGGACCCGGTGCAGATGCACGGCGTCGCCCGCTACGACTACCTGGTGTCGCTGTGCCGCGACCTGGACGTGGTGACCCCGGAGGACCCGTTTCCGGTGTGGCGCGGCCCGGGCAGCGAGGAGCACGGCGGCGCGGTGACCCTGGTCCCGATGTTCCTGCTCTACGACTATTCGTTCCTGCCCGAGGGCGCCACCGGCAAGGCCGACGGCCTCGCCATCGCCCGTTCCCGCAACGTCGTCGCCACCGACGAGTTCCTGCTCTCACCCGATCCGTATCTCACCCGCGACGCCTGGTGCCATGACCGCCTGCAGGTGACGCAGCGGCGTCTCGAAGCGCTGCCCGCGGGCACCCCGCTGGTGCTGATCAACCACTTCCCGCTCGTTCGCGAACCCACCGATGTGCTGTTCTACCCGGAGTTCGCGCTCTGGTGTGGGACGACCCGCACCGCCGACTGGCACACCCGCTACAACGTGCTGTGCTCGGTCTACGGGCATCTGCACATTCCGCGCACCTCCTACTACGACGGTGTCCGCTTCGAGGAGGTCTCCCTCGGCTACCCGCGCGAATGGCAGCGGCGCGGCCTGCCCGACCGCCTGCTGCGCCAGATCCTGCCCGCGCCGGAATACCCGCCCGGCACGCTGAACAAGTGGGGCGGCCACTTCCGACTCACCCCCGAGATGGAGGCGGCGGCAGCGGAGATGCGCGCCAAGGCACAGCGCAGGCGCGGACTGTGAGGCGGCCGTCGATTGTCGGGAAGCGCTCGGTTCGCCCGCGGGGGAGGGTCGCCCGGCTCGGCTAGGCTCGCAACCGATGATCGAGAACATTCTGCCCAGCGGGGTGGCCGCTGCCGAGCTGCTGGAGTACCCGGAGGATCTGAAGCCGCACCCGGCCGAGGAACATCTGATCGCCCAGTCGGTGGAGAAGCGCCGTCGCGACTTCATCGGTGCCAGGCACTGCGCGCGCCTGGCGCTGCGTGAACTCGGCGAGCCGCCGGTGGCGATCGGCAAGGGGGAGCGGGGCGCGCCGGTGTGGCCGCGCGGCATCGTCGGCAGCCTCACCCACTGCGACGGCTACCGGGCCGCGGCGCTGGCGCACAAGATCCGGTTCCGCTCGGTCGGTATCGACGCCGAGCCGCACGGCCCGCTGCCCGACGGCGTGCTCGACTCGGTGAGCCTGCCGCAGGAGCGGGAGTGGCTGCGCCGCACCGATTCCGGCCTGCACCTGGACCGGCTGCTGTTCTGCGCCAAGGAAGCCACCTACAAGGCATGGTTCCCGCTCACCGGGCGCTGGCTCGGCTTCGAGGACGCGCACATCACCTTCACCGTCGAGGAGGACGGCGCGGGCGGCGGTTCGGGCACCTTCCACACCGATCTGCTGGTGCCGGGCCAGACCACCGACGGTGGCCTGCCGCTGACCTCGTTCGACGGACGCTGGCTGATCGCCGACGGGCTGATCCTGACCGCGATCGTGCACGACTGATGGGCGAGCGCAGCGCACCGACGCGCCGCGTCGACCCGCTCGGCGGGCTGCTCGTCGTCGACAAGGACGGCGGCATGACCAGCCACGACGTCGTCGCGCGCTGCCGGAAGATCCTGGGCACCAGGAAGATCGGGCACGCGGGCACCCTCGACCCGATGGCCACCGGCGTGCTGGTGCTCGGCGTGGAGCGGGCCACCAAGCTGCTCGGGCTGCTCACCCTCACCACCAAGGCCTACACCGCGACCATCCGCCTCGGCAGTGCCACCACCACCGACGACGCCGAGGGCGAGGTGCTCACCACCGTCCCCGCGGGCCACCTCGGCGACGCCGAGATCGCCGCGGGGGTGACGGCGCTGACCGGCGACATCCAGCAGGTGCCCGCCACCGTCAGCGCGATCAAGATCGGCGGCGAGCGCGCGTACGCCCGCCACCGCGCGGGGGAGCAGGTCGCGTTGGCCGCGCGGCCGGTGACGGTGTCGCGCTTCGAGATCCTGGCTCGCCGCGACGTCGCCGGATTCGTCGACCTCGACGTGGTGGTGGAGTGCTCCTCGGGTACCTACGTGCGGGCGCTGGCCCGAGATCTGGGTGCGGCGCTCGGTGTCGGCGGCCACCTGACGGCGCTGCGCCGCACCCGGGTGGGCCCGTTCACCCTCGACCACGCCCGCACGCTCGACGCGCTCGCCGACGAGCCTCGGCTGAACCTCGACATGGACGAGGCCGTGCGAATCGCCTTCCCGCACCGGGAGATCGACACCCGCGAGGCGGAGTCGCTGCGCGACGGCCGCTGGCTCGACCCGGTCGGCATCCCCGGTGTGTACGCCGCCCTGACCGCCGACGGCACCGCCATCGCGCTGCTCGAGGAGAAGGGCAAGCGCGCCTCGCCGGTGTTCGTGGTGCGCCCGCGCGGACTGGTGGACTGACCGCGACTGGTGGCTGCGTCGGATCTCCTCGGCGGGGCCGGATCTGCCCGGCCGCGCCCGGTCGCCGTCGGCCTAGTGGGCGAGCCAGATGGCCTCGGCCGCGGGACGGCCCAGGTCGACGGCGC
Organism: Nocardia farcinica; assembly: GCF_001182745.1. NCBI lineage: Bacteria > Bacillati > Actinomycetota > Actinomycetes > Mycobacteriales > Nocardiaceae > Nocardia > Nocardia farcinica. Next base: position 2,568,875 of record NZ_LN868939.1, read on the forward strand.
CCTCGGAGCCGCCGATCCGCACCGCGATGGTGCCCGCGAAGTCGCGGCGCTCCACCACCTCGATGACGGTGTCCAGCGCGACGCCGACCGCGTCGAAGTAGCGCAGCATGTCCGGGTCGGAGTCGGAGATGCGGGCCACCCGGCCGGACTGGCCGGCCTCGAAATCGCTGAGCTGGCGCGCGGGCGGGGTGGGCACATCCCCGTCGACCGAGGGAATCGGGTCGCCGTGCGGATCGCGGTCGGGGTACCCGAGCTTGGCGTCGATGCGGGCCATCAGCAGCTCCGAGACCGCGTGCTCGAGCACCTCGGCCTCGTCGTGCACCTCGTCCCAGCCGTAGCCGAGCTCGTTCACCAGGAACGTCTCGATCAGTCGGTGCCTGCGCACCATCGCCACGGCGGCGCGGCGGCCGTGGTCGGTCAGCGCGATCGAGCCGTAGCGGGCGTGCTCGACCAGCCCCTGATCGGCCAGCTTGCGCACCGCCTCGGACACCGTCGACGCCGACACCCCGATGCGCTCGGCCAGCAGTTTGGTGGAGACCTTCTCCTGCGACCACTCCTGCGCGGTCCAGATGACCTTCAGATAATCCTGGGCGACCGAGGTCAGCTCCGGCGCGGCGGTCGCGGGACCGTCGCCCGCGGCACCTGCGGCGGGATCGTTCAGCTCGCGACGAGTGGCGACATCTCGTTTACCGGGCACATCTGCGAGCTTATGCACTCGGTCGCCGATCCACACATCCCACGACCGTGTTCACCGGCCGTACACCGGGCCGGAAGCGACGTGTGACTTGGGCTGGCCGGAATACTGTTCCCCCCGCGTCTTGCGTAGGCTGCGCGTGTGCAGAGATGGCGAAGTCTCGACGACAAGGTGCCGCGACCTCGACAGAACTTCGTTCTCTAGGTCTCTGACCAGCGCTTTTGTCCAAGCTTGAAGCGCCCGCAACCCCCCGCGTGCCCCCGCGTCCCCCCGCCGTTTTTCTCCCAAAGTGACACTCAAAGTTGGAGAGAAACCCCCCGCTTTCCCCCTGCCTGTATGCCACTCATGGCCCGGTCGTGAGACGCCCCGCGAGCCCCGTTTCACGACCGACGCCATCCCAGCCACAGCCCGTACAAGCCCGCTGCCGACACCCCCACCGCCACCGGAACAGACGTCACCGTCAACATCTGGTCGTAGTGGTCCTGCATGAACGTCGGTGCCGCGATCAACGTGTACACCGTCAACCCAGCCGACCCCAATGCCGCCAACGCCGCGAACGTCATCGCCGCCAACAGCCGCGCACCCCGCAGCCGCCGCACCGTCGACACCACGATCAACACACACGACGCAACCACCACCACCGCCAGCGAGTTCTGATACGACTCGTTCGCCGTGATAGCCACAGCCCCCAACCGCGACGCCACCACCGCCACCGCCATCAACACGACCACCAACACTCCCCACGGACTCCTCCACTGCTCCCGCCGCGGATCCCGCAACGGAATCAGGCCCAGCAGCCCGCACGCGGCCATGATGGTGAGCGTGTGCGCCAGGTCGCTGACGTGGTCGGCGCCGACCGGGTTACCGAGGGTGGTGTCGATCCAGGTGTCGAACGGGTGCGCTTGGGCTGCGAACCCGGCCGCGAGTAGGAACGTGGCGATCGTCAGCGACCGCGACGCCCCGAGATTGGGTGGGCGGCGGTGTGGTGGCGGTCGCCAGATGCTCAGCCGCGCGAATGCTGTCACTGCGAGCAAGACGACCGAGAACCACACAACCGCAGGGTATGCCTGCCCTCAGACAGATAACGGACAGTTGGCTAAAAACGGGCTACTCTCCCCCCAACGCCGCGAGCCACGGCCCGCCGCCGGGGTTGTCTCTGTCCGCCAGGTCGATCGCTTCGCGCAGGACGTCCACAATGGAGACACCGAGTACCTGACAAACTCTGTCGAGGGCGTTGATCCTCCACTCGCTCTCGTTCCATTCGAGGCGCACATAGGAGTTCTTCGGCATCCCCGCCGCCGTCCAAACCTCGCGTTGGGTCAGGCCGGCGGCTTCGCGTCTCTCGGTGATCACGCGTCCGACTGCTCGGTTGAGGTCTCGGCTTCGCAGTTCCACATCTCACCCTAACGCGAATGTACTGCGTTGGCGGGGTACTCCAATCGCCTGCAAACTGATGGCGACATTTGCTTGCGGTACCCGCTGGTGGGTACTAGAGTCATCGATGTCCGCAATAATAAGGACCAGTTTCCACCCAATTTACCGCGTCTCTCGACCCACCGTCGGGGGAGGACCAGCAATGCGCAGGACCTCATAGGCGAGCCGAGACCGCGGGCAACACAACCACATTGGGGCCAGCCCATGACCCCACCCCAGCGAACCCTCAGCCCAGGGTTCGCGCCCCCTCGCTACCTGCGCAGCTGATCAACCCGACCGCAATCCATCGCGTTCGGGGCGTTGAAACTCGCCAGTAGCAACCCCCACGCAACAGTCGCCTGTCGAGTACAACGGCAGGCCCAACCCCAGGACCGGTCACCGATGCTCGATCAGCCCCCACCAGACCCAGCAAGGATCCTCCCGTCACTCATCGAGTTGGGCATCCTTGTGATGCGTGACCCGGTCGGTGCCGTCAACTTTGTCCCCGACAGCTGCGGCCAGCTATGGAAGCGCATCGGCCGAATCACCGTCTCCTGCCGCACCGCGATCATCGACGTGTGGCCGTGTGGAGGCAGCCACGTCACCAGCGAAGACCTGGCGACATTGGAGGCACGGGCAATTGATGCGTGGATGCGGCCCCCGTCGAAGACCGGCGAGTGGGCGACCTGCCCGGAGGGGGAGTACGGGCCGGTGTGGGAATCGATCGTGACGGTGCCGGTGTTGTGCCCGATCTTCCCGCCGGTAACCCGCTTCGACTCCGCGGCATAGCACTGAAACCGCAAGTGGCGGGCACCCTTACGGGTGCCCGCCACTTTTTGTGTCTTGGGGGGTTACTTGCTGCGGGTTTTCGCTTGACGTCGCGCTTTCGTGTTCTGCTCTCCACTGTCACGCTTGGCCGGCGCGGGCGTGGGGGTGACACCAAGACGTTGCCCGAGTATCTCGTACAGCTGTTCGTTGCTGAGGGTCAGCTCCGGTTTCTCGGGGGATTGGCCCAGCTCTTGGGGGGTAGCGAGTCCAGCGTTGATCATGACCTCGGAGAGGGGCCGGTTGAACTCATTGGCTACGCGTTTGACTGTGTCGTAGTTGGGTTTGGCATCGCTGGATCGGCGCCACACGGACGGGGTGGAGGCCGCGACGTCGATCCGCCGGGCGAATTCGGCGAAGGAAGTGATGCCGTGGGTGTTCATCAGCATTTCGACGTATCTCCACCAGGGCGTGTCCACGGGGGTGCTCCTGGTGTCGGCCTGTCTGGTCACGATGGGGCCTTTCGGTCTCGTGGGGCTCCTACTTGCCGGTAGGGTCCTTGGTCCTCTCGATGGTATCGAGTTGATGCCGAAAACGAAACACTCCAGATTAGACAGTGTAGTGCTTCACACAGTCGGTTTCAGCATAACCGCTGATAGGCCGCGTGTGATGCATTGTGTGCCCGTTTGCATGACTAGCACTCACCAGACTTGTCATTTCCGAGTGTAGACACTAAACTCAAGTTTGCATTCAACAACGCGCACCTCGTGGATGCTCCCTCGACGAGAAAGCCCGCCCCCACTGGCATGAGGACGGGCCGACACACCACGCCTCAACTCACCGAAAGGACGTGGCATGCCCACACCAAATCATAACCCCCGACCCCCACAGGCGAGCGCACTCCGCCGCATCACCGACCACGCGAAGATCACCGCCTGCATCCTCGGCCTGACCGCGCTGTGGACACTCATCCTCCTCGCCCTCGACTGGACCAACACCCCCTGGATCGGGCTCGCATGAACCCCGCTCTCTTTCGCGAACTCCCGCGCACCGAGCACGGCAGCCCTGAATGGCTCGAAGCCCGTCTCGCCGGCATCGGCTCCTCCGAAGTGTCTGGTCTGCTCGGGCTCGTCGACTGGGACTCCCCATACACGATCTGGCTCCGCAAGACCCGCCGCGCCCCAGCGGACTCCGGCATCGACACCGAGGCCATGTTCTGGGGCCGCAAACTCGAACCGGTCATCCGGGAAGTCGCCTGTGAACGTCTCGGCCTCACCGTCGAAACACCCGGCACGCTCGCTTCGATCGAACGACCACACATGCTCTACTCGCCGGACGGTCTATTTTCCGACGGCGGACTGCTCGAATGCAAAAACACCGCCTGGTTCATGCAGTCGCTGTGGGATGGGCAGATCCCCGACCATGCCGAGGTCCAGTTGCACCACGGCATGTACGTGACTGGCGCACGCCACGCCTATGCCGCCGGATTGATCGGCGGGAACCGACTGGAAATCGTTCGGATCGAGCGGAACGACCGGTTGATCGAACTGTGCGTCGACGCCTGCGACCGGTTCTGGCGCGATCACGTCGTCGCTGATGTGGAACCGCCGATCAGGGGCACATCCGCTGACCGCGCGGCCGTCGACCGGATGCACCCGTACGTCGGCGGAGACCTACACGTAACCCGTCAACAGATCAGCCGCCTTCACGCCGAGTACTTGGCAGCCAAGGAAGCTGAGAGCACTGCAGCGAAGCGGAAGAAGGCCGCTGGCAACCAGATCCTCGCGCTGATGGACGGCCACGATCGCCTCCTGGTCGGGGATGAGCCGTGGGTCGCGCTGAAGAACGGCCGCTTCTGTGAGGCGAAGTTCCGGGACGCCGAGCCGGAATTGTACGCCGAGTACTTGACCCGACAGGCGTTCGACGCTTCCGCGCTACGGAACGACCACCCCGGTGTCTACCGCAAGTACCAGTCCAAAACCCTTGACCTGAAAGAGGTGGCCTGATGGCCCGCAACATCGTCGACCGCATCGAACAGAACACTCACATCGAACAGGCAGACAACAAGCCGCCATCGCTCCAGCAGCAGATCCGCGACATGGAGCAGCAGTTCAAGATGGCCATGCCCCGCGGCGCCGAAGCGGCGCAGCTCGTGCGGGACGCGCTCACCTGCTTGCGGCAGACCCCGAAGCTCGCCGAATGTGACCCCGCCACGGTTCTCGGATCACTGATGAGCTGCGCACAGCTCGGACTGCGACCCGGCGTGCTCGGTCACGCATGGCTGCTTCCCTTCTGGGACAGCAAGTTCGAATGGACCGACGCCTCCGGCCGTAGCCGCAAAGGCGCCAATCGCGCGCAGTTGGTGATCGGCTATCAAGGTCTCGTCGACCTGGCGCACCGCTCCGGCAAGATCGCGTCGTTGATCGCGCGCACCGTGTACGAGAACGACACGTTCGATGTGGACTACGGTCTCGCGGACTCGCTCGTCCACAAGCCCGTCATGAAGGGCCCCCGCGGTGAGCCGATTGCCTTCTACGCCATCGCGAAGTTCACCACCGGCGGGCATGCGTTCCTCGTCATGACCTACGACGAGATGGTCGAGTTCTGCGAGAAGCACACCAAGTCCAAGGGCAAGTACGGGCCGTGGAAGGACAACTTCGAGAGCATGGCGCACAAGACGTGCGTCCGGCAGCTGGCGAAGTGGATGCCGAAGTCCACGGAGTTCGCGCGCGCCATCGAGCACGACGAAGCCGTGCGTGTTGATCTCACGCCCGATGCGATCGACCGTCCGATCCACATCGAATCGGAGGTGATCGACGCCGAACATGTCGACGACGATGTAGTGCAGGACGCGCCGACAGACTACTACGAGGACGTGCCACCCGCCGGTGACAGCGGCATGTTCCCGCCCGAGACGGGGGAGTAGGCGATGACCCTCCCGATGGACGGCGCCTGGCTCGTCTTCCCCCAAGCCGGCGAACATGAAGGGGAAGGCGGCGACGCCTACGAAGTCATGAACTTCGGAGACCAGGAACTCGCGGCCCTCCGAGAAGCCAACCGACGCGACGGATTCCGCGCCGTCTACGTCCTGCCCGGCCAAACCATCCTGGAAGCGCTGGGGCGGCAGACATGACCATGCCCACCCTGTGGTTGGGCATGCCGCTCGCGGCCTTCGACGTGGAAAGCACAGGAGTGTCGGTCACGACCGACCGGGTTGTGACCGCCTCCGTGCTACGCATCGACGGCCCCGACGTCCATGCCCGCAACTTCCTCGCGAACCCAGGAATCCCCATCCCGCAAGCCGCAACCGACATCCACGGATACACCACCGAGTACGCCGAAAAGTACGGGCGCCCACACCCGGAAGTCATCGCCGACATCGTCGACGAACTGTACGCATGCTGGGCCGAAGGACGAGTCGTCGCCTGCTACAACGGGTCCTTCGACTTCACCATCCTCGCCACCCACCACCAGGGGTTCGAGGTCCGCGGGCCGATCTTCGACGCCTACATAGCCGACAAACACGTCGACCGGTACCGGCCAGGCTCCCGGAAACTGTCCGCAACATGCATCCACTACGGCATCCAATTGGATGACGCACACGATGCCCAAGCGGATGCCCTCGCCGCAGCCCGCCTCGCCTGGAAAATGCCCCGCATCTACCCCGAACTCGCCACCCTCACCGCGCCCGAACTCATGGCCGCCCAAACCCGATGGCACAGCGAGCAAACCGCAAGCTTCATCGACTACCTCCGCCGCAAAAACCTCCCATCCGACGACGTCCGCCACGGATGGCCCATCTCCCACGCCCCCGAAAGCGAAGCAGCATGACCACCGCCAGCGTCCACAGCGCAGCAGCCATCCGACGCCTCCGATCGATCGGATACGTCCCCGCCGACCCGGTACGTGAACGACTGCAACAGTTCCACGCCGCCGGAGTCGTCGAAACCCGGCTCGCACACGGCCTCGGCATCTCCGCCCGCACCATCAACGGCATCCGCCGCGGACTCTCCCGCCACGCCCACCGAAACATCGCCGAACGGGTCCTCAACCTCACAGTCGAAGAAGCCACCATCCGCTTCGGACGCCCCACCCCCATGGTCGATGACGTCGTACTGGGCCGGCTCCTCGCTGGACGAGATGAGTCGATCGCCAGCTACGACAAACCCGCCTACGCCCACGCCCTCCACCAGCGCGGCTGGCTCAAAACCCACATCGCCGACACCCTCCATGTCTCCGGCGCCACCATCAACAAGATCCTGGGGACCGCGGCGTGAAGGACAGAACCTACATCGCATCCCAAGTTCCCGCCCTAGGGCCTGGACGAGTTCAAAAGGTGTACAAGATGCGGGTGGCTCGCGGCCTCGCCAGCACCCTCGTCGACAGCACCCCCATTCGTGAACACCTCACCTGGCTCCACGAACTCGGATTCTCCGACTGGGCTATAGCCGCCGCCGCAGTACTACCACAACGCACCGTCTGGCAAGTCCGCACCGGCGTCTACGACAAGACCCGCATCCACCACGCAATGCTGCTCCGCAACGTCACCCACGTACCCACCCCCGCGCAAGCCGACATGCTGGTGCCAGCACTCGGCGCCGCACGCCGGATCCGCGCACTCCAAGCGATCGGCCACACCTACCCCAGTCTCGAACAACACCGAGGCTGGAAAGCAGGCACGGTCCGTTCAGCCTGCGACCACCAGCAAATCCGGGGCGCTACCTGGCTGGCGATCGAAAGCCTCTTCAACGAACTGTCAGGCACCCCGGGCCCGTCCAAGCTCGGCGTGAAGCGCGCCCGCGCCGCCGGCTTCCCGCCCCCGATCGCATGGGAAGGCGTCGACATCGACCACCCCGACAGCACACCAATCCTCGACACGACCGCGCCAGAACAGACAGCCGTCGACGAAGTCCTCGTCGCCCGCATCCTCGCTGGCGCCCACCGCGGCCCCGTCCCCAACGCTGAACGCGCAGCCGTGCTCGACCACGCCGTCCACAACAGGTGGGTTGCGCGGCAACTCGCCAACGCACTCCGCATCAGCCACGACGCCGCCGATCGAGCCCTTGTCCGACACCGCGCGAAGCTACGCCAACAGCAGGAGGCGGCATGACCAATCTCTGTGCCTCCACCCGCAAAAGCAAGCTGTACAGGTGGCGCAAAGCCAACAGCATCGCCGTCTACCGCCCCGCCGGACCTGTCCGCGACCACATCCATGCCCTCTACGCGCTCGACGTCACTGCCCCCATGATCGGGACCGCAGCTGGCTGCACTGAACAAGCAATCCGCGCCATCGCCAACGGCGCCGCCCGACAGGTGCGCGTTCAGCTCGCCGAGCGCATCCTCGCCGTCACCCACGCCCCCCACCCAGGCCAGAAGCTTGTCCTGGCGGTCGGCGCCTTCCGGCGAATCCGCGCACTCAACGCTATCGGATGGCCCACTACCGACCTCGCCGCCCGCCTAGGGCTACGCGATCCCAGCAACCTCAACCAGTCCATCAACCGCCCGCACATGACCTATCTGCGGTGGGCGGCGATCCGCGACCTCTACGAGGAACTGTCGGGAACCCCCGGTCCAAGACCCGACACCGCACGGCGTTGCCGCACCAAACCGGCGCCACCGCTGGCGTGGGAGGGCCGCGACATCGACGACCCCCGCGCGCAGCCGGACTGGAAAGCGATGGGCGTCAAGCTCTCGGAACGGCCCGTCTGCCCGAATGGGCACCGCTACAGCGACGGAAACCTGGCCTATGACAGCCGCGGGCATCGTCGCTGCCGCGCCTGCTCTGCCGCCGCCAACCACAGGAGAGAGCAGCGACACGGCTCGTCCGTTGCGTACGATCGAAACTAAAGTGTAGTCTCCAAACTACAGCTCCTGTTGGCTGGACGCCACCAGGAAAAGCGCGAACGGCGCACCCGCCTGGACAGTAGGTGCGCCGCTCGAAGTACGCGTAGGAGGCGCGTACACGCCTGGAATCAAAGAGATTCCGGCAACAGCCCGTAGGAGGCGGGCTCCCCATGAGCGTATCACGCAGACTCCTTTTCGAGGTAGTCGCCCACGAAGGAGCGCAGCAGTGAAAGCTGTCTGGCTGTCATCGACCTACTACCTCGACCCCGCGATCGCAAGCCTCCCGCACGCCGACGCAGAACGGCTGTTCACACGCGCCCTCGCCTACTGCGGCGCCGCCGAAACACGCGGATTCGTGCCCAAAAGTGTGCTGAAAACGTTCGGAATTCGCGCGGTTTCCAAGCGAGTTTCGGAGCTGATTAGTGCCGGAATCTGGGTCGAAACCGACACCGATTCGGAGGGTCGCAGCAACCCTGGCTACCGGTTCAAAGCATGGGCCAACTGGAACGGGACTGGCGATGACCTGCTCGAACGCCGCAAAGCTGACCGCGAACGGCAGCGCCGCGCACGCGACAAGAAGGCCCAGCAATCCCAAACCGTGTCACGTGACACCTCACGTGACGTCACGCCCCCAGAGGAGAGTAGAGGAGAAGAGAATAAGAACGACTCACGTGACAACGCATCTCCAGTAAGTGACGCGCGAGCGCGCGAAGCGGCCGACGTGGACCTCGAAGCCGCACTCGCTAAACCCGGACCGGTCGTCGACATCGACGGACGCAAACTCGTCCGCAGCGTGATCCCCGACAGCGAACCCGCTGCCGTCCGAACCGAACTCGCCCTCCAAGCCAGCGCCATGCTGCGACAGGACCCGCCTATCCCTGCTGAAGACATCCGCGCTGGCCTCAAACTCTGGCTCTCCAAGCCTGAACTCGGTCCGCGGTCACTGCCTTCGCTCGTCTCCACAATCAGCCGCGGGCGAAATGCTCCCGCCGCAGCCTCAACGCCATCCGGCCCCCGCGTGGCGGCATCCGACCGCAAGCAGCGCGAGCAGGCCGCCGTCTTCGAAGAGGTGCGGCGCCGTGCCACCCAACCAGCAACGCAGTCGCCGCTGATCCAAATCGTCGACGCCGAACCGTTCGACGCCGATGTCACGACCTACGAGAACTGGACCGAAACCGCATGACCGCCCCCGATACCTACTACCTCGATGCCGCACAGGCAGTCGTGGACAACCTGCAAACGTTCGACCTGTGGTTCCCGAAGATCGGCGCCGCCGCGGTCGCGGCATGGGCTGCTCACTTCGAGGCGTCCGGCCTGTCCGCGGAAGACCTCGTCGCCGGCGTGGATCACGCCCGCGCCCAGCACATCAAGGTCGCTCAGGCGCGAGCTGAAGCACGGTCCGAACCTGTCGAGCAGTTCCGTCCGACCCCGGACATGATCGTCAGCCACGCTCACGCCGCGCGCCGCGATGTGCTGGCGAGTCTGCCGAAAGAGCGTGTCACGGAGATGGAGATGGCGAACCACATCCTCCAGGAGATGGGGTTCACGCCGCAGAAAGCGCACCGCCTGTCGCGTGATATCGCGCTGGCGGTCGCGTTGAAGCGACCCGCCCAGCATAACTTGACCGCTGCCGAGTTGGAGGAGTTCAAGGGTCGGGTTGCCGCGGCGAAGCAGGCTGCGATCAGTCACGTCGATCGGCGCCGCGAGATCGCCTCCACCATCAAGCTCGCCAACCTGTTCGGCATCGAGTCGAAGCAAGGGAGGGCGTCGTGAACCGCGCCGACACTACCCAGGTTCTCGAACTGGTCGCCGGATACGACTGCCGGGAGATCACCGCCGACCTCATCAGCGAATGGCACACCGCGATCGGGCATCTCGATCGTGCCGTCGCCGAGGAAGCTGTCCACATCCACCACAAGACCACTGGCTTCCGCATCACCCCCGAAGCCGTCCTCGACATCACCCAACAAATCCAAACCCGCACCACCACAACACCCAACCGCAAACGACGCGCACGCATGGGCACCTACACCATCACCGGCGCCATCAACGACCACTGCCCCGACTGCGGAGCCCAACCCGGCCACACCTGCACCCGCCACGGCCACGAAACAGCCATGCCCTGCATCAGCCGACTCCTCGGACGACCCGTCGGCAACCGGCAACAATCCGCCCACTAAACGGACCAGAGTCGGGTTAACGACCTAGACGCAGTCCAGTCAAACGGCCCCCTGTAAGCCCCCAAACCGCCCGCCGCACCCCGAGACATTCGGGAGGGCGTGAAAACGTCTCCAGCGCCGCGCCAGCGGTCGAAAACGAGGAACTGACAATGAACACCAGCCCCGCCCGCACGACGGGAGCGATCGCATGAACCGCACAGCAGCACACCGGCCTGCGAAACGGCGCCGCCGGTTCCGACATGACGACCCCGTCGCGGTCGACCTGTTCTCCGGGTTCGGTGGACTGACCCAGGGCATCAAACGAGCTGGACGGCTCGGCCTCCAGACCCAGGACGTCGCATGACGTCCCGCGCAATAGGCGGCCACCACTCCGCCCGCGCCGGATCCAACGTGTGGCTCACCCCGCCCGGCGTGATCACGGCACTCGGTGAATTCGACCTCGACCCCTGCGCCGCTGACCCGCGTCCGTGGGACACCGCCCGCCGGCACATCGCGCCCCCCGACAACGGTCTGGCCGCCGACTGGGCGGGCCGCGTCTTCCTCAACCCGCCCTACACCGAGCTGGCCGCCTGGCTCGGCAAGCTCGCCGACCACGGGCACGGAACCGCCCTGGTTTTCGCGCGCACGGAAACAAGGTGGTTCGTCGACCTCGTCTGGCAGCGCGCCACCGCGGTCCTGTTCCTCCACGGCCGACTGCACTTCCATCTCCCGGACGGCGCCCGCGCCCGCGGGAACTCCGGCGCGCCCTCCGTCCTCGTCGCCTACGGCGAACCCGACGCCGCTGCCCTGGCCCGCAGCGGCCTCGACGGCACCTACATCCACCTCACCCAGCCCGCGAAGGAGACCGCGTGACCGCCACGTTGACGGCTGTCATCTGGGAAGACCGCCACACCGACACCACCGCCCACCTGTTCAGCGACTTCGCCGACGCCGTCGCCTGGGCGTGGGAACAGGCATGGCAGATCGAAGGCCGGCGCGACCGGCCCCTGATCGAGACCCGGCAGTACCCGTCCGGCGAGGTTCGCATCAGCTACGGCGCCGAAGGCGACGGCTTGTGGATCCGCACCGCGATCGTCGACGACGAACTCACGAAACACCGAGAATAGCGGACCACGGTCCGGTTCCTGACGCAGTTATATGCACTGCTCTCTGATAGCCGAAATCCCGCACCGAAAGCGCGGACCCTACCCCGATGTGCCGGAGCGGCCCGAAAACCGCTCCAGCGTGCGATCTGCCACGTGAAATGAGGTAACCGAACATGACCTTGACCGTGACCGACTTGTTTGCTGGCGGCGGTGGCTCGTCAGAGGGCTTGCGGCAGGCCGGCTACGAGATTCGGATCAGCACCAACCATTGGCCGGTGTCGGTTGCGACGCACAAGCTGAACCATCCGGACACTGAGCATCGGACGGCTGACTTGACCAACACGAACTTCGGCAGCTATCCGCGGACGGACGTGTTGTGGGCGTCGCCGTCGTGTGTGAAGCATTCGGCGGCGTCGAAGTCGCGGCAGGGGAGTGTGGAGGACGAGTTGCGTCGGGATACGCCCGACAAGGTTGATCGGGCGACGGCGTTTGCTGTGGTGGCGGCTGCGGAGGTGCATGGGTATGAGGCGATCATTGTTGAGAATGTGCCGAAGTTCATGAATTGGGTGTTGTTTCCTGGCTGGTTGGGGATGTTGCGGACGTTGGGGTATCGGGAGCAGATCGTGAGGTTGAATGCTGCTGAGGTGGGTCCGGTTCCTGTGCCGCAGGATCGGGAGCGGGTGTTCATTGTGTTTACGCGGGATGGTGGGGTGGATTTGTCGGTGCCGGAGGTGGTGAGGACTCCGGCGACGGCGGTGTTGGATCCTGCGAATGGTTGGGATGATCCGGGGATGTCGCGGCGGTATTTGCGGCCGCAGATTGATTCGATTCCGGAGTTGGGTGTGCCGTATTTGGTGACGTATCGGCGGAATGCGCGGGCTCGGCGTGCGGATTGTTCGCAGTTGGCGACGTTGTGTGCGGGTGGCCGTCATCATGCGGTGGCGACGCGTGTGGAGGGTGGGGAGTGGTTGCGGTGGTTGTCGTCGCGTGAGTTGGCGCGGGCGCAGGGGTTCCCGGATGGGTACGTGTTTGTGGGGAACGATTCGCAGGTGAGGCGCCAGATTGGTAACGCGGTACCGGTGAATGTGGCCCGGTTTCTGGGTGAGCGGGTGGCGGTGGCGTTGGGTGAGCGGCGCCCTGACCTGCCAGTTGCAGCCTAGAGGTACCGCGATATGCGCGCCTGGGCATTTATCGCGTGTGTTTGTCGGCCAGGTAGGGGAGCATGTGTTCTGTGGGTAGGCAAAGCAGCAGTGACGGCTTGGGGTGGTTGCCGACTGGGTTGACGCCAGCGGTGTTCCGGTTGGCGCGGGTTGACCAGTTGGCGGACGAGTTGGGTGCCCTAGCGGCTGAGTGGTCGAAGAACGAGCCGATTGCGTTGGGGCAGCGCGAGTTGCCGAGCGGTGAGTGGCAGAGCTATGTGACTGGTGTGCGTCCGGTGCCGCCGTTGGCTGCGTTGCTGTTCAGTGAGGCGGTTCATCACTTGCGGTCGGCCGTCGAAAACGCTCTCCTGTTTTTGGTCGAGGAGGAGCGTGGAGTGCCGCTCGACGAGAGCGCGGCAAACAAGGTCGCGATGCCGGTGTGTAAGGACGAACGCGAGTTCGAGCGGTGGCAGGATCGGGTAGGTGGGAAGGTACCTGAACTGGGTTCGGGTTCGAAGCTCGGCGGTCGCGTGAAGTCGTTGCAGCCGTACGTTGATACTTTGAGCCGGCTGCCGTCTATGCCTAGAGTGCTTGGGGAGCTGTGGGGTGAGCCCGTCGTTTACGACCATCCGTTGGTGCTGTTGCAGCGCTATTCGAATCTGGATAAGCATCGACGGCTGCGTTTTTGTGCGAGCCGGACGTTGGTGAGCCAGTCTGATGTGCCGAGTTCGGAGAGGGCTCAGGGGTGGCAGGAGCTTACTCCTGGGACAGTGATCGCGACAACGAAGCCTGGTCGATCTATTGCGACTGATTTCAATTCGGCGTTGCTGATGGAGCGACCGGACAGCGGGGTGTTTGTCGGGCCTGTAGTGGAGCTGACGGGCTTGCACTCGTACGTCGCGGAAGTGGTTATGCCGATCCTTGTGAAGAACCTCGCTAAGATTGGGCGCCCGCCGACCGAGGTCGATCTAGGGGACACTGGGGAAACGGATGGTGAGCGGTTAGCGCGGGCGGGGAAACGGTACTCGTTTGAGCGCTGGCAAGACGGGATTGATGAGCGGATGACAGAGATGGAGATGCGGTTTCCGCGGATCCTGCCGCCGCCATCTGGATAGCGGGGGCCGTGTCGTGTGCTCTCAATTTCCGGGTTGACGTGGCGCGAGACAATTAATGTATGACCGAAAACGGGCGACCGCCCGATCCTGAACCGAACACTTCCGGCGTGGTTCGGGACCTATTGTCGCAGGCGATGGCGGAGCCTATCGACGCTGCGGTGATTGTTGGCCGGTGCGTACCAGAGTTGTTCGAGAACGGTGCGTGTCTCGCGTGTGGTGCGCTTGTAGCGGATCAGGCGGCACATGTGAATTTTCACTATCGGCTACAGGGATTCACCGAGGACGTGTCGAGTGCGTTCCAAAAGCTGAGCAAGCCGCGGAGGCGTGCCGAATGACTGACACTGCCGATGCGGTCTGCAAGGCCGCCGAATCCACGCGCGACCGCCGCGACATCGTCGACGAAATCGACGAACTCGTTGACTGGCAGCTCCAGAAGACGCCCAGCGGCTACGACCACAACATCAACCAGGTCACCTGCCCACACCCGTGGTGCGACGCCGACTGGCACGGGCTCGCGATCACCGCGCGCATGCGGGCGATGCGCCGCGCAGGCTATGTCGACCCCGACTACCGGTACGCCGCCGACGACAGTGAAATACTTTGTCCTGGCTCTGATTTCGTCGGCGAGTTCACGCCTCCCGCACCGGAACCGCCGATCCCGTATGTTCCCGGCCCGACCGAGGCGATCCGGGCAGCCCACCTGGCGTGGGGCGATGTCCTGGCCGCCGCCATCGGTCTGCCAAGCAGTGTGTGGCAGCTGCCTGACGACCCGTACAACCCGAACGAGTTGCTGGCAACAGGCGAACCGCGGTGGTGGCGGTGCGACGAACCCGAATCCCTCAACGGGCTGGAAGTCACCTGGACACGTGAACCCGAAGACGGGCTTCTCAGTGACGCGCGGTTGACCGTTCGCGTCGGCGGCCAGGTCGTCGACGTACGCCCCTCACCAGAAGGCACCACGTACAGGTACGGCGTGGACCCCGAAACCCATTTGCTGTGGGTCGAAGTGCACGCCACCCGCCGGCCAGCAGTGGGGGAGTGGCAGCCGGTCGCGACCGCGGGAGACCAAGCAGCATGACCGACACGTTCCACAGCAGCCGCGGACTTGCCCAGATCATTCCCCCGACCTTCCTGCAGCATCGGAGCATCACCATCGTCACCAGCCTGTTCCACACCCCGTACGCGCGCGCCATCCTGCTCGGTTTGCAGCGCAAACACATCTACGAAGGCACCGTCCCCGAGGCCGAGGTCGCGCGACGACGCGCCCGAAACCGTGCCGCCCGCAAAGCCCGCCGCGCCAACCGCAACAACTAGGAGCAGGCCGCATGAACCCGATCCAGGTCGGTACCGTCGAAATACTCAACGAACGCGTCTACCCCCTCGACGCGAACAGCGACCGCGGCAGTGAAGTTTTCGTTCCGCCCGGAACGTATCCGGTGTACCGGGACTGCGACACCTTCTTCTGGGTGATGACCGGGCGCATCAACGGCCGCGGCTGCTACAAGATCGGCGACGGCCTCTACGAGCTGAACCCCGGCGACTCAGCCCGCGGCCCCGAGGTCCAGTTCCCGTCGCCGACGTTCGGCGCCGACGCATTCGCGCACTTCCTCGCGAACGACCCGATCTGCCAGGAAGGCCCCACTCAGCGGCTCCGCTTCCACCTCGCCGAGGAGGCCGCCGCGTGACCCGCAAGACCTTCGCCGAGGTGCCCGGAGACACAATGAGAGATGTAGCGACGGGCGTGGGCGACGACCCAACAAACCCTGACTACTACAAGTTCCCCAACGGCGCCGAAACCATTGATCTCACCGAATGGCTTTCCTCCTGCGGAGGCCAGGCCGTGCAGTACATCGCCCGTGCCACCCGCATCGACGGGAAGGTGAAGGGCAACCCCATCGAAGACTTGCGGAAAAGCCTGTGGTTCATCAACCGAGAGATCGCGCGACTCGAAGCAGCGACCAGCAAGAAGGAGCATTAGGAGTGGCGCGAACTTGCCACCTTGACGGCTGCGAAGGAACGGTAGTTGCTCGGGAGATGTGCCGACTCCACTACCGCCGGTGGTGGCGTGCCGGGACGGTGGAGCCGCCGAAAAGCAAGACCGCGATTGAACGGTTCCACGAGTCCTATGTGCTGGCGCCAGCCCCCTACGGGCTGAAGACACCGTGCTGGCTCTGGACGAAGTCCCTCGTTCGGCGATACCCGCAGTTTAAGGTGGACGGCAAGCAGATCAAGGGGCACCGATTCGCGTACTCGACGTTCGTCGGCGCGATCGATGAAGGGCAAATCGTTCGCCACCACTGTGACATCCCGCGTTGCGTAAACCCAGACCACCTGACCGTCGGCACACACCTGGACAACGCCCGTGATCGAATCTCGCGTGGCCGACTGGGTTACCACAAACTCACTGACTCAGACGTTGCCGAGATTCGGCGCCTTCTCGCACGCGGCTACACCCGTGTTCACATCGCAGAGATGTTCGGCGTCACGAGCGGAATGGTCGGGCATATCAAATTCAACCGGCAGCGCACTCGCCCGACCCTGACCCGTGAGCCAAATCCTCCGGTCGTAGGTCGGGAGGCGGCCGCATGATCTTCGCGTTCACCGTCGCCGCCGACGCCGGCCTCGTTTGGCTGCTCGCGTCCGCCGTCGCGATCGCCAAGTTCGACACCTGGGGCGACCGACTGATCCCCGTCGCACGCGCAGCCGCCGTGACCGGGCTCGTATCGACCGCGGTGTTCGTGGTCTTGTTCGGGCTATACGCGCTCGGCATCGACATCGGGAGAACCGAATGACACCCGCCTACACGCTCACCGAGGCCGACGACGAACAGTGGATCGTCACTGGCGAACTCGCCGAACAGGTCCGGGCACGCTTGGGCGTCGGGCGACATACGCAAGTCGAGTTCCGCAACGAATGGCGTACCGAACGGTGCAACGGCGGCGGCTGCTGCAATCACATGAGTCGGGTCTTCATCGTCGAGGCTGGCGAGATCGTGAAGCTGTTTCCCGACGTCGGGTACGACGAGCCCGACGTACCGCTCGACCAGGTCTTGTTGTGGCTGGATGAGCCGCGCCTCCTGGAGGCGCGGCGAGCCGCGGAAGCGAAACACGCCGCACAGCAGGCACAGGCTGCTGCGGCCTTCGACCGAGCGGTGGTGGGGTCGATCAACGCCGCGATCGCCACCGTCGAAGCCAACAGTTACGTCTCCGACGAGGACTGGCACGACCAGGTTATGGACCAGCTCGGCGTCGGCGGCACCCGATACACCGAACGAGGAATAGGCGAATGAGGCCACCGACGCCCGAAGAGATCCGCGCCCAGTACGTCGAGACCGTGGCGCGCGCCCAGTTCGACCACTTCTGCAAGATCGCGACGTGGGAGGAGATCGGCGAGTCCGACAGGCAGACGTGGATCCATCGCCGCCGACATCTGGACCGGCGGCGGACTCCCCGACGAACCGCACCCCGCCAAATGGGACCAGGCATGTGGGCCAACCTGCACGCATCGACGCCAGCGAGACAGCCGCGTCTACCACACCTGTGCTGGCGGCATCCGGAACCAGCTCATGGTCGACCTCGGCGCAGACCTCGTCCTCGGCTTCCCCATAGGCGCCGGCTGGTCCGGCACCAAGGATTGTCTCGCCCGAGCGCGAGCCGCCGGCATCCGAGACGTTCGCGAACACCAATCCGGACCTGTCGGTGGTTCTCGCTAGAGTCCCTACCACGCCGCTATCACCCAGCGAAGGGACGACATCATGACAGCCATCACCACAGTTGAACAGCTCAACGAGTTCGTCCGCTCCAAGCAACCCCGCGCCACAATCAGCGGCGACCTCGCCAACACCCTCAACCGCCACCTAGGCACCAGCACCAGCCTCGAAGTCATCTACGAACGCAAAGAACACCGCGACATGAACCGTGACGTCATCGCCGTCACCGAAGTCCACTGGCTCCAAGTCGGCCGCAGCCGCATCGCACTCGACGACGTCCTCAACCGGGCGGGCATCGCATGACCATCCAGCGCGAACCCATCGACATCGAAGTCGCGCTCCGCATCTACCTCAACGGCTTCCAATCCGGTGTCGCATCCGCAGCCAGCGCCTTCGTGAAACCGAAGATCCCCAACCAGGTCGCCAGCGAACTCGCTGCCCGCCTCCACGCACGCATATCCGCCGACCCTGCCGCGCTAGAGACCATTCGCGACCAGATCCGCACCACCCTCGCCGGGAAGGACGCGCCGCCCCAAGTACTGCGGATGCCGAAGATGGACTGAAGCTTCCACATACCCCGACAACTAGCCTGCTACCCTCACCAACGAGGCCCCCACGCGCACGACGTTGGGGGCCTCGCCTACTTCTCGCCGGGTTCCAAGCGGATCGGGAACCCGTACGCCTTCACCCCGAACAAAACGAACCCCCGGAAACCACTCCGGGGGCTAATCGGTGCTGAACAACTCCGCGATGTCCTCGTCAGACAACCCCGCCGACCTGTACGCCTCGATCTCGGCCGCCGACAACGTAGGGCGGCGCCGTTCCTGCTGACCGAACCTGTGCGCCGCGTCGATCACCTGCCCGCCCTCACCCTCCGCGGGCGCCTGCTCCTCACTCATGCCGCCGATCCTGCCACGACCAAACCCGCCGCCCACGAGCGCAGCGCAGCGAAATCCTCGTCGAGCAAACCCTTCGCCGGGTCAACCCAATGCAGCAGCGCCCCGGGGCCGTGCGTGCGCTCGACGTACACCCGGTCCCGGTTGGTGATGTCGTCGTCCACCCACGCGAACGGCCGCCCGCCAGCGTGATCGACAAGCTCTGCGGTCTTGAAGAACGTCCCATCCGGACCGAACCGCTTCGACGTCTTCCACTCCACCACCGGCAACTCGGGCAACCCGATCGTGGGGCCGATATGCGTGTTGGCGTCGTGCTCCCACGTTGTCGCCCACCACAACTCGAACACGTCAGTGAGAGCGAGCAGCTTCGGCCCGTGCACGGGGTTGAGCCACACTCGCAGCGGTTTGATCCGCCCGGACGGCCGGTCACCATGTTGGGCCATCCAGGTCGGCGGCAGCATTCGATGCGTCTCGTACCCGGCGGGCCGCAGATGCGGTTTCGCCGCGTAGGGGTTGAGCGGGCCGTCCACATCCAGATACAGCAACGGCCGCGTCGTCACGGCGCCTCTCCTACACGGATGCCGCGCCGGTCCGCCCAGGCCTGCAACTCCTGGGCCGACATCACTCCGGCCGACCAGCGACCGAACTGCTCGGCGGTCATGCCGAGATACTCCGGCAGTGAGCGGACGTCGTCCGACTCGTGCCATCGCTCCGTCAAACACTCGACGACATCATCCAGCAGGTTCACGATCGCAGTTCCCTGCCAGCGGTCGGGCCCGCAGCCTCATGCTTCACGCCCGGGAAGCCCGCTAGGGCACCGCACCTCGCGCAGTACCGCTCTCTGATATGGCTCACATCTCCCCAGCTTTCAAGGAGCGCCGGGCTAGGCATCGTCTGCGCGCCACAGAGGGCCGACACCCCATTGGGATCTACACTGAGGTGGAAAACCCAGGTCGAGGCTATGGATTCGACAATCTTCATGCTGCTCACGCTTCACTTCGTCGTGATCGCCACGCGGGCGTAGTTGGCCAGGTCGTACAGTTCGTCCCACCAGCCATAGAACTCGTTCACGTCCTCACCATGGGCAAGGTGATCGTCCACGATGTCACGCACCCCTTCGAACTCGTACGGGTCATCGTTCCGGTACCAACGGGTTGCACGCAACCGCTCCACGATCGCGTCCCGCCGCTGAACGAAGGTCATCGCGTCGTTGTGGAAGACACCAGCGAGATTGATCGTCTCGGCCCACACCGGCACGCCCGCGGCGACCCGTCTCCTAGCCAGCTCGTGGACGGCGACCAGGTGATCAACTGAACGCGGCATTGGCACGCCCCCCGTCCGTGTTGTCGAGCGCTTCGAGGAACGCGTCATGTCGGTCCTCGTCCTCGTCCTCGTCGTAGTCGTCGTCGTCTTCTTCGACGGTCGGGCAGCCGCACCTGGTGCAGCGCAATTCGTCGGTGTCGTCGTACACGAAATCGGTGGTGCGTTCACAGGTGATGCAGTAATCAGTCATGCCTTCTCTCCTCCGGCCGCGGGTGGATTGTGTTGGTGGGTCGGCAGGCGTGCGACGCTCCGCCCCAGTGCATCAAGGAACGAACGCGCCTTCTCCCCGCCGGCCCGCAGAACCTCCAAGGTGTACCTCGCCGTCCGCACCAGGCTCGCCATGATCGCCTCGACCGCAGCATCGACCGGACCATGCGCGGAGGCCGGGTCGTTCACGGCAGCCCCGTCGAGGATCTGGATCACCTCACGCAAGAAGGCAGGGTTATCGGATATGGAACCGTCAGGTACGGAAGGCATTCAGGGCTCCTGGAGGCCGATTGGGTGTGTTGATGGCTTGGACGCTGTTCGGTCGGGCGCGGTTCCCTCAATCGTGGGGTGTGGTGGCTGTCGCTCGCGGGGAACGTCGTTGGTCCCCTCTGCACGCCGTTGTGCAGGGCGCCAGCCACCACGGGCAGGTGGTCAGCAGAATTCGGCACCGAAGAACGGGTGCCCGCCCACATCCCGCCAACGACGGTCGCTCGGCAGCTCCGACGACGGCCAGCGTGGCGTCATGATGAAGTCCACGTGCGCGGGGCGGGCGACAGCATCGGGCCAGAAGTCTCGGAAATCCACCTCATAGCCGCTCTCCGCCACGATCGTCACATCGTCACGGGTGAGGTAGTCCCGCCACGCCTGCACAGTGGTCAAGCCGAGGTCGCGGTGTCCCCGGAACAGGAACTCGGTGCCGCCCACGTACTGGCCGATGTGTAGACCCTCGTCATCGGCGGGCGTTTCTGCGGTGCGGGCGTAGTAGTTGACGCTCACGTCTGTAGTCCTTCCGGCCTGATGTTGCGTTGACGTTATGTGGCGGACAGATATTCGGCTCTGGCAGCCGGCGGCGCGGGCGTGGCGCCGCTACCGGGCTCCTCGTGGTTGTCGGGGGTGGGTCAGCGGTTGATGCGGTGCAAGTCGTGGGCGGCGACCTGGATGGTGCGGCCCTGGTTGGTGGTGACGTGCACCCACTTGCGGCCCACCAACTGCACGTCCCCGTACTCGTGCCCGCTGGCGCGGGCGGGGGAGCCGGGCAGGATCGCGACGCGGTCGTGGCGGCGGATGCGGGTTCCGGTGTGGTCGGTCAACGGGGGCTCCTTCAGGAGAGGTGGAGGGCCGGGACGGTGTGCCCCGGCCGGGGCGGGTGGGTCAGGCGGGGTATGCGTCCTCCGTCTCCGGCGCGGTCGGGTCCGCCATTCCCTGGTCCGTGTCGGTGGGGTCATCCGAAACGCGGGTGCCGATCCTGTCCAGCACGTCCGCGTAGAACGCCGTGCCGTTGTGGCGGTTGTCGGGGTTGACCAGGCTGACGGAAGGCCGGCCGTCCTGCGCGGTGCCGAGTCGGGCGACGCGCCACGTCCGGCCGTTGATGCGGACGAGGTCGCCGACGCTGTAGTTGCTCATGGGGGAGTCCTTCGGTAGGGGCGGGTTGGTCAGGCGGTGACCAGGTGGGCGGTGCGGGCGTAGGCGGCCAGCCCGTCAGTGAGTGCGGGGTCAGTGGGGGAGTAGGCGTACACGTGCACCGGGCGCCCGTTACGCACCACCCACACCTTGCCGGGTTCGATCCCGTGCAAGCCCAGAAACGCGGCCTTCACCTTCTTCCCGGCTGGCGAGCTGTACCGGCGGACCTGGTCACTGTCCGCGCCGAGCCCCGTCATGTGGGTGCTGACCGTCACCAGGCGGCCGGTGTTGAGCGCTTCGGTGATCTGGGGGCCGTTGAGGAACCGGGCCACCGCGGCGGCTAGCAGGCGCCGGACGCGTCGCACGTGCGCCTTCACGGCGGCGAGACGGGCGGCGCGGGCCGGACGGTAGATGGTGACGGTCATCGGAGCGGTCCTTCCAGGCGCAGGGGGGAGGGTCAGGCGGTGTGCCGGGCGGTGGCGATCTCGGTGGCGCGGGCGCGGAGCGCGTCGGCGAGGCCGGTCGTGACCTTCACCGGGGTGCCGCCGGGAGCGGTCACCATGAGGGCGTAGAGGGCGCCCCAGTGGGTGACGTGGTAGCGGACGCCGTCGGCGCCGATGGCGGCGTAGCCGTCGTGGCGGGCGGTCCAGCCCGAGAGGGCGGGGGCGGGAACGGTCCAGGGATCGACCGCGGCCGGGGCGATGGGGCCGAGCACGTCAACCAGGGCGGCGTCGGGGGCGTCGACCTCGGCGGTGTCGCGGGCGGGGGAGAGGGTGGTGGTCATCGGGGGCTCCTTCGGTGAGTGGCTGATGACTAGAACAGTACACCAAGTGTACGACGGAGACAACAGTATTGAATCAACAATCAGTAGCCGGCTCATCTCACTCGCCGGCGTCATCGCCTCCGGCGGCACGTCCCTGGCTGCGCGGGATCGACGCCAGGATGTCGCCCAACACGGCCCGCACTCCTGGCTCCAAATCCTGCAAGATCAACCGAACACCGGTCCCGCGATCATCGACCAGGGCGGGTAGAACCGTCTCAACCAACCGCATCGCCGTGTTGTACAGGTCGGCGCGCGATAACCCGGTTTGAGCAGCGAGTTTCGCGGCATAGGCGGCAGTTCCGGGGGATTGGGTGAACGTGAGTCGCCGGTCGGCGTCGCGGCGTCGCGGCTTCCCGGCGGTCACGGCGGACCGGCCTTCACGGGCGGCGTGGGGATGGTCAACGGGGTCTCCTTCATCGACGTGGACAGCTGGCGCGGGCCGGGGCTGTCGAAGGGGTGTGTGGTCTCGAATCTGTCACACAGCATTGCATTGATACTAAACCTGTGTATAGGATCACAACAACACTTCCGGCTGGCACCGGATCAACTCACCGAAAGGGAACCGCGATGGACGACTACGAATGGACGCCCGTCATCTGCGACGCCTGCAACGGGCAGGGCTGCCGCGCCTGCGGCGACACCGGCGAACTCACCGTCCGCATCTACCTCCACGAGGCGACCGCATGACCATCACCGAGCAGGTCCGCCAGTTCCTCGACACCAACGACGACCGCGTCACCGGCCGCATCGGCGCCACCCGCCTGTTCGGCGACACCTGCGACGAATGCGGCGAACCGTCGCTGCTGCTCACCGAAACCCGCACCCCCCAAGGCCGCGGCGCCATCGTCGCGGGCGGCATCTACTGCCTCGACCACGGTGTCGAAGCCGTCGACCAGCTCACCTGGTCCGACGCCGAACAGATCACCGTCACCATCCCCGCCCACCTGCTCGCCACCGACCTCGCAGCCTAGAAAGGGCGCCGATCATGGGCTACTTCATCTACGACTACGTCGACCCAGGCCGGGTCCGCGCCGACCTCAAGATCCCGGTGGGCGACAGCCGCGTGACCCTCGACATCGACTGGGACGCAAGCGATTTCGCTGACACATGGTGCGATGTTCACCGCAACCGTCCCGCCGCGGTCCACGTCACCTACTGGCGGCACGACGGTGACGTGGCGGAGCTGGCGTTCAGTTGGGGTGTCGCTGCGGAGAAGATCGCTGAGATCCTCGCGGACGCCCGCGTAGACGACGACGCCGGCATCGACATCAAGGTCAACGCGTGGTTCCTCGTGTACGCGCTCCCTGAGGCGGTGGCGGCGTGACCCTGCATACGCGCGTCGCGATCGTCCAGAAGATCGACCCGAAGGCCGCCTTCCAGTTGGCGTTGTCCGCTATCTGCACGGCCGCGGGTGAAGAGCACCGCATCGAGACCGCCAAGGTCAACGAGCCAGAGGACTATGGGCGGGACGGCGTCCTGTGCATCGGAACGGTCATCGGGCAGGGCCTTCCTGGCATCGTCGAGTGCGACTTCCGAACCGGTGGCCCGCTGTACGCCGAGGACTACTACGGCAACGACGAGGACACCGAGCCCGATGACACCCGCTGGCTGTGCACGCCAGCGTGCTGGCTGGAGATCGGTTGGGACACCGGCTACGGGTACCGAAGTCCAGAGGGGTTGGGCTGCTCCGCCCTGCACGCTCGCGCAATCACCTTCATGCACAAGGCGCTGTCGGAGATGGGCATCGAGATGCGTTGGTACAACGAGTTCGACGCCAGGTGGCATCCCGGCATCGAGAATCTGGACACGCTGAGCGCAGCTGGTCTGGAAGCGGACCTGTGGTTTCGGACCACGGCTCTTCCTGCCATCAACTCCCTGATCTCGCAGTACATGAGGGAGGTCTGACCGCGTGATCACCCGTCATGACGATGTCCACCGTGTCACCCACTACGGTGCCGCGCCGCTGGTCGACCACGCCGGATACAGCGTCGAGGTCGGCGTCGAAGACGGCTCCGACCTGATGTCCATCCGTGTCGGGCTCACCGACACCCCCTGCCACGCCATCCGCGCTGACCTCCCCACCGCCGCAGTCGCCGAACTCCGCGACCGGTGCGACGCGTTCCTCCACGACCACCAGGAGCCGCAATGAGATTGCCCGCTGACTGGACCGCTGCACGCGCCTCCGGCTGGTCCGCTCTCCACCACCTCATCCACACCCCTTGTGGATTCCGCACCAGCATGGCCTACGACCTGATCCTCGACGGCCCGTTCGGCGCAAACGACGCCCGCCAGGTGGTCTACGGCCACACCTGCGAGGACGGGGATCTGTCGTGACGAATCCGAAGCCGACACCGGTCGAACAGCACCTCCGCGAGCAGCTTTCGACCGCGCTCGACCGATTGCGGGCGATCGAACACGACCTGCGATGGGAGAACCAGGGCATGGCCGCCGCCCTCGTCGCCGCCGTCGCCGACCAAATCGAAAGAGACGCAGCATGAGCTACTACCACGGATTAAACGAGGTTCTGTCGTGATCCAGTCCAGCCACACAGGCCAGCGAGGCCGCGCCTACGACGCCCACCGCGGGATCCACGGACACATCCGCGTCGCGGGCGCGTCCACCCGGCTCATCGTCGCCACCGACGCCAGCTACAAACACGGCATCGGCGGATTCGGATACTTCACCCGCAACGGCTACTGGGGACTCGCCACCCGCCACTCCGGGCGAGGGCGGCTCGCCGCAATCCGTGACCACGGCACCGGCTCCCTCGTCAACGAAATCCGCGCAGTCGGACTCGTCATCGAACACTTCCCCGGACGCGCGATCAAATTCCTCATCGACTCCACCGCCGCCATCGACCACCTCCACTCATGGCAAGCCGGCCACACCGACCGCATGCCACGCGGCTACAGCCTCCGCCCGCGTGTGCGAGGTGACGCCACACCTGCCCTCGTCCGGTACGCCCACCAGATCGCGGGCCGCACCGATCTGAAATTCGTGCACGTCGCGGGACACAGCGGTCACCTGATGAACGAGGCCGCCGACACCCTCGCCACCATCGCCCGTACCGCCCTGACTTCACCCGGTGACGAGTACGTGCTCGGGGAACGAGCGGCCAGCGTCGCGGCAGCCTTCCTGTACGCGATCCACGACCCCAACAAGCTCGCGGTCGCCGCTTGAAAGCCTCCGACCCCGCCGCGGTGACCACCCAATGGACAGCGCGCCGTGCGGCCGGGCCAGGAGGAGGAGCGCGGCGCCCGAGATCGACCCCCACATCTCTCGGGCGCCGCCCCTACCAACCACTTCGATCAAACCGGACAAACGATGACCCGACATCCTCATGCCCAGCCGTCGCCGCGAATGCGGCGACGTGATCGCCGTCCCGGCCTGGATCGCCCGACCCCTCCGAATCAAGGAAATCTGATGACCACCTACAACATCCCCCTCATCCGCCGAGTGTACGACCACCTCGTTCGCTACCCGATCGAACACAACCAGTCCTCGTGGATGACCTGCATCGCCGGACACACCATCCGCATCCACGGCGAATACGCGCTCCTGCGCACCGGCAACCCGCTCACCGACGGCTTCCAATCCATCGACTTCCGCACCGGCGCCCTGCACGACACCGAAGAACTCGCCGCCCGCCTCCTCGGCATGGCCGACGAAGAAGCCTGCGGACTGTTCACATGCAGCGAACAAGACGCCATCGACTGGCTCGGTGACATCAACGCCGCCTACGAAACCACCATCCTCGACGCGCTCGCCGCCGACATGATGGAGACCGGGTCGTGAGCGCCGTCGGCGGGTACACATCCCGCTCCTACCAAGTCGTGGAAGACCTCGCCGAACAAGCCGACCGCGCCAACCCCGCCGACCGCGACCGAGCAATCCGCGACTACGTGCAAGCCCTCCACGCGCTCGCAGCCATCCGGAAAGCAACCGACGGCCCACCCGCAGTCACGCCGTTGCAGGCAGCTCGGCGGGAACGGAAACGCATCCTCGCCAAGGCGCGCACCGCCCGGAAACCACGCCGCAAGAAACTGGTCGCCGCATGATCCGCACCGCGACCAACGCCACCATCGAACTCGGCACCGCCACCACCGACACCGGCATGTACGCGCTACTCCACATCAACGACCACGGGCGCCGCGTCACCATCAGCCTCGACGACCGCGAGATCCGCGAACTGATCGGTCACTGTGTGACCGCCTGGGGGCAGCTACACCACCACAACTGAAACCTGTGTGACCCGGGAAGGGGGCGAGGAGAAATCCTCGCCCCCATTCTTGTGGTCGCACTATTGCGTTCGCATAGCATCGACACTACAGTTTCGGATAGACACTCAAGCTTTGATCCAGCGTATAGCAAGGACACAGCAAATGACCCCAAACGCACGCCGCGCCCTCCACGCCCTCGCGTGGATCGCCGCTGTACCGCTCGTGATCATCGGCGCCCTCGCCGCCACCATCATCGCCGCAACGGCGGTGAACGCGTGAAACACCCCACCCCCTACACCAACGCCCCCTGCACCCAACCCGCCGTCTTCGAACGCTCCCGCCAAACCCACACCCACCCGTGGGACTACTACATCCCCGCCGAAACCCCCGCCCAGCAACGAGCCCGCCACACCCGCATCGTCCGCCTCTGCCAAACCTGCCCAGCCCTCACCCATTGCCAGGAAAAACGTGAACGTGTCCTCCGCGGCATCGACCGCAACCCGTGGACCGGTGAACGCATCCACATCCAAGGCGTCATCTGGGCCGGCCGCATCCACCCCGACAAGGAGCCCGGCCCCGACGTCCAGGACGCGCTGCTCACGCGGGAGGACATAGCGGCATGACCCACGAACTGGCCAGCATCCGATTGAAAGGCTGCACGCATGTGGCGGCCTGCGAGTGCGGTGACCGGTTCAAAGCGTCGACACCCGAAGCGGCGCGGCTCGGCTGGTACATGCACCGCATCCGCGCCTCGAAACCGGAATGCCCACACCCGCGGAAGAAGCGGTACGGGACTCGCGTGGAGGCAGAGAACGCGATCCGCCGCCAGATCCGTAACGCGTATCCGGGCCGTCGCCCTTCGGCCACTTACAGGTGCCCGTCGGGGCAGCACTGGCACACCACATCCACTCCTGAGCCACAACGGAGGCCCGCATGAACACCCACACCCACGAACGCACCGACAGCATCGCATCCTTGGAGTACGAGCTGGAATGTGGAAGCAGCTTCCATGTTGGTCCGCATCAGCGCGCTGACTTCTGGATCGACGCGCACGGTTGCGACGAGTGCGTGATGTGCAGCAAGTGCCTTGAGATCCTGCGCACGTCACACGCCGACAGCGACCGGATGTTGGGCCGTTTCAAGTGCTCGTTATGCATGGTCGCGTTCCCGTCCTGGATGGTCGCTGTCACGGTGGTGCCGCTGTGACCGCACCTGCTGAAACCCTCACCTCGATAGAGGAACTGGACCACACACCAATGTGTGGGCTCGTCCAGCACAAAGGCGCCCCTGCTGTGGCGAGGCACTGGATCAACCAGCACGGCTGCAACGATTTCCTCGCCTGCGACACCTGCCTGAACCGGCTGATGGCCAAGCTTCGGTTCTGGCTCGGCAACGGCTGGGAGCTCGAATGCGTGCACTGCGGCACGGTGGCCCGCGCCATCGACGACATGATCACGGTGAGGCCGCTGTGACCATCCACGACCTGCCGAAACTCGAAACCCCTACCTGCGACAGCCGCATCCACGAATTCGGCCCCTTCGCCCCCGCACCCACCGCCGACTACTGGGCCGACTGGCACGGCTGCCACCAGGCGTTCGCCTGCCGCGCCTGCCTCACCGCCATCGCCGACCGATTCCCACGCCCCATACCAATCAACTGCGGCGGCTGCGAACAAGCCTTCACCCAGCTCGCCGACTACCTCACCTGGAGGCCACTGTGACCGCCCTGGTGCGTATCGATCTGCCGTGGACGTCGCCGCCGCTGTCGATGAACGACCGCGGGTACACGCGCGGCGCCGCGATGGCGAAAGCTGCGAAAACCCGCGAGATCCGCGAAACCATCATCGCTCTCGCCACGCAGGCCAAGCTCCCGCGGCTCGTCGCGCACGCCGCAGTGCAGTTGCACTATCAGCCGCGCGACAACCGCCGCCGCGACACCGACAACCTCGTCGCGACGCTCAAACCGATCGCCGACGCCCTCACCGTTTCGCGCGCATCCAAACGCGGCACGGTACCCGGGTACGGGCTCGTGCTCGACGACACCCCGCAGTGGATGGCCAAGCCGGAACCGCTCATCCACCCAGCCGTGAAGGGCGAAGGCGGGCGCATGTGGATCGAAATCACCTACAGCACAACGGAAGAGGCGGCATCATGACGACAGGATTCTATGGCGTCGCCGTGTGGCATCCGAAGCATGAAGTGAATGTCGGCACGCTGTGGCGGTCCGCGATGACGTATCAGGCGTCGATGCTCGCCACCATCGGATCGCGGTACAAGCCGCAAGCCTCCGACACGTGCAGAGCGCACAACGCGATCCCACTGCACCATTACCACGACATCGACGACCTGATCGCACACCTGCCGTACGGTTGCCCGCTCGTCGGGGTCGAACTCGACGACCGCGCTGTCTCCCTCCACGAGTTCCCCCACCCGGTCCGCGCGCTGTACCTGCTCGGCGCCGAGGATCACGGGCTGCCCGCTGCCGTGCTCGACCGCTGCCACCACGTCGTGCAGATCCCGTCCCCGTCGCCGTGGTCGCTGAACGTGGCCGTCGCCGGGAGCCTGGTCATGCATGACCGTTGGTCCAAGACCGGCGGGCTTCGGACGGTGAACGCGTGAACAGCGAATCCGTAACACCGCCGCCGTCCTCGCCTGCGACGTCACGTGACGAATACCGGATCACCTACCTCGACCCCGGCACGGGGGAGGAGTACGTGCTTCTCTCCGACTCGGCGCTGTGGCGGGAGAAACGCAACGGGCTCCGAAAGGCCGGATTCGCCGTCGTCGTAGAGAAACGCCGCGTCCAATACGGCGTCTGGCAAATCGTAGGAGATGACCAATGACCGATCGCGACATGCTCACGCTCGTACGCAAGCCGTGGCTGACCGCAGAACCCCAGTCTATCTGGGACATCAGCGGCCAATACCCGTACGGCAGGTCATTCACCCACTGCCTGGCGATGGTGCTGCCGCACGACGTCACGGACGGGCACCGATTGTTCGAGCTGCTTCCACCCGCGGGGTTCGGTCTTGGCTCACACATCTCACCCAACTGGATCACCCACGCCCGCCGCCTCGTCCTCGTCGAGGCATCTGAGCCGCGGGTCACCTACTTCGAGGATGAACAGGATCTGCTGCGATGACCGCCACTGCACCCCCCGACTTCGCCTACCTCGAACGCGCGGAAAAGCTGATCCGCGACCTGCCCGCGGGCACCCGCTTCGCGAACGCCGATATCTACGCGCGAATGCGAGCCGCGGGCTGGCCCGACATGGCCGAACCCCGGCGCTTCGGTCCGATGGTGCAACGGCTGTGGCGGGCAGGCGTCATCGAAAAGGCCGGCGTATCCGCGACCACCACCCGATCCCACGGCGGGGTCGCCTCCATCTGGCAACGCAGCACCACAGGAGACCCGGAATGACCTCGATGAAGGCCCTCGCTGTGGCCGCCGCCGTCACGCTGGCAGCGCTCGGGCTCACCGCCTGCGGCGACGACCGCTGGTGCGAACACGACGACACCGACACACGAGTCGCCGACTCCTACTGCGCCGCCGACACGCCTGGCTACGAGTGGGAGCCCGACTTCGACGACCACCACCAGAAGAAGCCCGCCATCAAAAAGCCCACCCCGACCAAGAAGGCCCGATGAGCATCCGATTCCGCGTCGCCCGCGGCGACCTCGCAGACGCAGCCACCTGGGTAGCGCGTAGCCTCCCGAGCCGCCCACCCGTCCCCGTGCTCGGCGGCGCCCACCTGCGCGCCGACGACGACGGCCTCACCATCTCCGTCTTCGACTACGAGGTGTCCGCGCAAATGCGGATCGCCGCCGAGGTCGCCCACGACGGCGAAGTGCTGGTGTCGGGGAAGCTGCTCGCCGACATCACCAAGGCGCTGCCGAACAAGCCCGTCGACATCACCTTCGACGGCAGCCGAGTCCTCATCGCCTGCGGCAGCGCGAAGTTCTCCCTGCCCACCATGCCGGTCGAGGACTACCCGAAACTGCCCGACGTCCCCGCCCGGAGCGGAGAGCTGGCCGCGGACCTGTTCGCGACCGCTGTCAGCCAGGTCGCTGTGGCGGCCGGCCGGGACGACACCCTGCCGATGCTGACCGGTATCCGCGTCGAAATCGACGGCGCCGAGGTGACGTTGGCGGCGACCGACCGGTACCGGTTGGCGGTGCGTACGCTCGAATGGTCGCCGACCGACCCGAGTGTCGAAACCCAGGTTCTGGTTCCCGCCCGGACTCTCGCCGAAGCGGTGAAGGCGCTGGAATCGGCGGCGCCCGCCCGGTTGGCGATCGACGACAGCATGTTCGGACTGGTGAACGCCCGCCGCCGCACCACCACACGCCTGCTGGATGCCGAGTTCCCGAAGTTCCGGCAGTTGCTGCCGAAGGAGCACGCGTCAGTGGCGACTGTGTTCGTCCCGGATCTCGTGGACGCGATCAAGCGTGTGGCGCTCGTCGCCGAGCGGGGCGCACAGGTGCGGCTGGAGTTCAGCGAGGACGGATTGCTGCTGTCCGCTGGCGGCGACGATGCGGGCCGCGCCGAGGAAGCGGTGCCCGCCGAGTTCCGGGGCGAGCCGCTGACGATTGCGTTCAACCCGGGCTATCTGATGGACGGGTTGACGGCGTTGCATTCGATTAGTGTTATGTTCGGGTTCACGACGCCGACGCGGCCCGCCGTGCTGGTGCCCAGCGGCGACGTCGAGGTGAAGGAGAGCAGTGGCGGGTTCGCTGCGCTGTCTGGTCCATTCGTGTACATGCTGATGCCCGTGCGGATTCCGGCGTGACCGGTCCCGCAGTTGGGCCGACACCGTAAGTAGCTTCTCGGTTGCTTCAGGTAGAAACCGGTGCGTCTCATGGAATCAGCCGTTAGGCTCAAACCCCTTGCAGCCAAACATGATGCGAACGGGGACGGGCATGGCTGAACCAGAGTTGACCGACGCGGAGAAGCGGAAACTGAGAAGGATGATGGCGGCCCCGGCCCCGAGCCTCCTAGACAAGGCGAAACCCTTCCTGGCGGGGGCTGCCACGACAATCGTAGTGATCTCGGGGGTCTATTTCGGCTGGGTCAATCTGAGACAAACTGACGAGTCCAACCAGATCAGCATCCAGGGCAACCAAGGCAATGTCACGGTTGAGGCGGTCTTCAGCGGTCCTGACAAGGACGAGCCCGGCAAACAGAAGATTCAGACCGAAGGCAAACTCACCGACAACATGCTTCGAACGCAGCCCAGCTACATTCGGTTGACCGTCAAGAATAGTGGCCCCCAGAAGGTGTCGGTCGAGGACATCGGCCTTCAGTTAGGTGGGGGCCGCATGGCATGGGCAACTGAACTAGCGGAAAAGACGCCCATCCACGGCTGCAACCCCAATGATGATTGGGACAACATATTATGCGAGGGTCTGTTCCGGAAGGAGATCGACGGTCCGGGAGCGTTCACGTTCGACTTTCCGATCTTCCCGCATGTAGATGAGCTTCTGCAGAACGGCGGGGCGGAACCGGATGGCATCAAGTTCAAGTTGAAGACGTTGGGTGCAGGGCAAGACGAGAAAGAGGTGCTCACCAAGTTCCATATCGCATAGACCTGCGTTACCAGGTTGACTGCCCGGTTACCGTTGAGGTGACCGGGCAGTTTACGTGGGAGGACAAAATCAGATGAGCGTTCACGGCAGCGCCGAATTTCAGCGGATCGCGAACCAGAATACGGTCCTGCGCGGTCAGGTCGGGTCCGGGCTCCACGGCGTCACCACCGGCGCCGACGACCGCGACGAAATGGGCGTGTGCATCGAGCCTCCCGAATACGTGATCGGGCTAGACCGGTTCGAGCAGTACATTTTCCGAACCCAACCGGAAGGCGTGCGTTCGGGTGCCGGTGACCTCGACCTGACCGTGTACTCGCTGCGGAAATGGGCGCGACTGGCCGCGCAAGGAAACCCCACCGTGTTGCTGCTGATGTTCATCCCCGAACAGGAAATCGTGGTTACCAGCCACGTCGGCCGCGATCTTCAAGCCCACCCCGACCGGTTCCTGTCCCGGCAGGTCGCGGACCGGTTCGCCGGCTACCTCATGTCGCAGCGAGACCAGATGCTGGGCGTGAAGTCGAAGAAACACACGAACCGGCCCGAGCTGGTGGACGTGTACGGATTCGACGCAAAGTTCGCCTATCACATGGTCAGGTTGGGTGTGCAGGGTGTGGAGCTACTGACCACGGGGCGGATCACGTTGCCGATGCCGGAACCTGAGCGGGCGTGGCTGACGGAGCTGCGGCACGGGCTGCACACGAAAGAGGAAGCGTTGGAACGGGCTGCGGACCTGCTGGCGCAGTTGAACCACCTGTCGCTGCATGCGGACCTGCCGCCTGAGCCGGACTTGGCGCGCATCAACCGGTGGCTGATCGACACATATCTGGCGTGGTGGGAACGTGGCGGCCGGATCGTCGGACGGAACTCTGCGGCTGTGTGTGAAATTGCCGGTTGAGCTGCCAGGCGAGATCTTGGGTGGACCAATGACAGTCGAAATCGCGGAATTCATCGAGGCCAGGCTCAGGGAGTGGGAGGCGCTGGCCAGGGATTCGACAGAGTTGCGGCGGGTGACGGTGAAGTATCCGGCCAAGCGACCGCCGTGGGAGCCCGAGCGGTGGGAGCTTGACGAGTTCCGAGACCTAGTTTCGGTGAATGGGCGGAATCCGCCGATGTGCGAGGGGGAGTGGGGTGGGGGTCCGCGTAGTGTCGATGTTGCGTCGTTGATCGCGGAGTTCGATCCTGCGCGCGTGTACGGGCTGGCGCAGGTGTTTCGAGCGTTGTTGGCGCTGCACGAATGTCGGCCGCCGTCGAAGTATATGCCGGTCGCCTGGTGCGACCCCTGTCACGGTGACGGGTATGCGGCTGGTCCGGGCTGGCCGTGCCAGACAGTGCGGTATATCGCCTCCATCTGGGGAGGCCACTCGGATTATCGCGACGAATGGCGGCCGTGAAACGGTATCGGTTTCGGCGTGAATTCTCAGGTTGACGTGGTCGGTTAGCCTTGAATTAACGAGGCAAGGGAGAAACCGATGAGCGGCTTGAACAGCCCGGTCGAGTACGGCGATGACCCATTCTTGCCCGACGATCTGGGGGATTTCTACGACATGGATTGCGAGTTCGAGCCCGATGAACCGGATTGCGATTAGCGGTGTGGCGTTGCTGGCAGTGTTTGTTGCGTGGCTTGTGTGCCTGCCTCCTATTCTTGGTCGCCTGGTGGCATCGTCCACAGGCATCAACGACGTCCTCGCCGATGAGTAGCCGGGCGCGAGTGCGCATCACCTGCGTATCCCACGGCTGCGAACTATGGGATGGTCCACCACTCGCTGCCGCCGATATCCGCGCACTGCAAGTCGTCCACGCGCTCATGCACACACGACGTCCACTCACAACCAAGGACCTACTCGGAGACCAGGAGTAGCTGTGTTGATCGCGGTTCTGTCCATCGCCGTTTCGATTGCCGCCGTTGCTGTCAGCGCCTGCTCGATCTACTGGTCGTGGCGACTCGGCCGGGCCACCAAGGTCGCCCTCGCCCGTCTCCGAGATGAGCAGCAAGAGCGTGAGAGGGCGCGCGACGGCCTTGCTTGACGACTACGACGACATGGCGGACTGGCTCGACGACCGCGACCACTGCACCGCCTGCGGACTCCACTGGACGGACTGCCAATGCTGAACCGGCCCCGACCACGCGAACACCGCGACCGGAAACATCCCCGCGACATCCTCGACGGCGACTACAGCGCGGCCAGCATCCTCGCCCACGCAGACGAACTCGCCGACCGCTTCGAACACGACTTCCAGCCCGGATCGCGGCATTGCGTAAAGCGCTGGAGGACGAGCGCGCTGCTCACGAGATCACTGCCGCTCGCCTCGAATCGACGGGCCGTCGAGTCATCAATGAACGCGAGCGGGCGCAACGCGAACGCGAAGCCCGCAAACAGGTCGAGGACGAAGGAGACCACAGGGATGAGCGAGTACACGGCTGAACTTCTCGCCGGCGCCGTCGTCGCATTCACCGACGCCGTGCACGCCCTCGTCGGCCACCGCCCCGACACCATCACCGACGACAACACCACCCGACACATCATCCTCGACGGCCGCTACACCGAACTCACCGAAGCCCGACACGCCCAGCACGACACCAACGGGCTCCGCGGCGTCTACAAAAGCAAACCGCCCCTGTGGATCGACGCCTGTAGCCTCCTCGACCAAATCGACCGCACCGTCCACGAATGGTGGCCCACCCCAGCGCCCGGAGACCCACGCCAACCCGCCACCATCCGACGACTCCACGCCCTCACCGACCACCCCTGGCGGCCCCAAGACCTACCCGGTCTGAACGTCATGACCCGCATCATTCTGGGCTGGGTCGACCGCATCGACACCCTCCTCCCCGCCGAGCCCCTCCACACGTGGGAACTCACCGCGGCCTGCCCCGCCTGCGGTGAAACCACCGTGCTCGTCGAGGACGAGGCAGGGGAGATGGTGCGGCGAGCAGCGTTGCGGGCGACCAAGTCCTCGGCTGTCTGCCAAGCCTGCGACACCAACTGGGCGCCCGAGCATTTCCTCGGTCTCGCGGCGGCGATCGGCGCCAGCCTCCCGGACGGTGTACTCGAATAGGGTGGACACGCCCGATTAGAATAGATGCTATGACTGGTTGGCGGGCGCGGGCGGCCGCGTGGTGGTGGGACTTCCATCAACGGGGCATCTTCACCCACTGTCCGGGCACGTTCTGGTGGTGCGTGATCGACAACGTCGCGCACGGTTGGCCGTTCCGCATCGAAACCGGCGACGAGGACGGCGAGTACCCGGGCGAGCATTGGGTGTGCCGCCGCCACGAGCAAGCCGCGGTCCGCGCGATCAGGAGGCTCGGATGGGGACGCTGAAACCCGGCGACACGGTGACCGTTCCCTTCGGTCCCCGCCGCGACGAAGGCACCGTCATCTATGTCGGTCCCACAGTTGTCCATGTCGCTGTCAACCTCCCCGGCAGTGACGAGCCCGTGGTGAGGCTTTACCGGCTGAGCGAAGTCACGAAGGTCCGTCCAATGACTCGCGCCTCATGGAGAACGAATGAGAATCGTCGGCAAAGCCGAGATCATCTACGTCACCGACCAGGACACCCGGATCGCGATCCGTAACGCCCTCAACGACCTCGGGTGCACGTTCGACGAACTCGCCGACATGCACCGCATCGGCCAGTACGCGTCCCTCCGCCATCGCCTCGCCTGGGCAGCGCTCGGCCGCTACCACGGCGAACTCGGACCAGCAGGAGAACACGAATGACCACCATCTACCTGCTCGAATACCTAGGTGATGAGGATCTCGGCGGACGCTCTTACCCTGTCGCCAGCTTCTCAACGGTCGAGAAGGCGCAAGCCTATGTTGCGAAACGAACCCGCCGCGACGACCTGATCTGGAACACGATGGGTTTCGGACAGGACAACACCCTGTACACGCACATCGAAACCCCCAGTCCTGACATCGATGACGACGACTACTACGCCGTCGACGGCTACTACATCACCACACACACCCTCGACCCCGAACCCGGAGACGACGATGACTGAAGAAGAGAGCAGTTCATGACTGCCTTCGAGGTGTTGCAGCCGTCCCGGATCGCAGTTTGTGGTGACTGGCATGCGAACGCCGCCTACGCACGCAAAACCATCACCTACGCAGCCCAGCAGGGTGCACAGATGATCCTGCATGTCGGCGACTTCGCCTACGACATGCGCGAGAACTTCGACGGGTCACCAGACTTCCTCGATCACGTCCAAGACGCACTCGAAGAGACCGGCCTCGTCCTCGGCTGGGTCGACGGCAACCACGACAACCACACCCTGCTCGCCGAACTCGTCAGGGACCACGGCCACACCGCCATCCCCATCCGGCCCCGCATCTGGTACCTGCCCCGCGGATACCGATGGACCTGGAACGGAGTCCGCTTACTCGCGATGGGCGGCGCGCACAGCGTTGACCGGCCCTGGCGTCGCCCACACATCGAATGGTGGCCAGGCGAAACCATCACCACAGCCGACGCCCTCCGCGCCTGTGAAGGCGGACCCGCCGACATCATGATCTGCCACGACGTACCCGCCGGCATCCGAATCCCGTGCATCGAAGGCAACCCATTCAGGTTCCCTGAGGCCCAGATCTACGCAGCCGAACTCAACCGTCGCGTCCTCCGCGGGGTCGTCGACGTCGTGCAACCGAAGCGCCTGTTCGCTGGCCACTACCACTGCCGCCTCGACACCAGATTGAACGGTGAACGCTACTCGACCATGGTGCACATCCTCGACGGAGACCACGCACCCATCGCCGACAACACCGCCATCATCGACATGCAGTGAATGCAGACTAGACCGGAGTATAGACACTAAACTATGCTTGGGTCATGTACTGCTCTCTCCGGGTGCCACTGCTGCGCTGGTGGCTCAGCATCCAAACCCACTACCCCGACCCGGACGGGGAACCCCGGTGGGGACACGCCCGCGGCCGCTGCCGTGAACACGTGTGGTTGATGCCGCTCGGCCCCTGGGACATCACCCTCCACGGGCGCGCACAGCCCTACTGGAAGTTGGTCGGGTTCGAGCGCAAGCCGTCGGTGGATTGGATGCTCGACGAGTTCGACGCCAGCTTCAACGAGTTCGCTGCCGCGTCGCTGCGCTATCACCTCGACTACAGCGTCCTCGACCGCGAGCGGTTCCGTGAATCGTTCGAAGACCTGATCGCCCGTCTGTCGGAACCGAGACCGCGCTTCACTGAGGAAGAAATGGCTGTGCTGGAGCCGCCCGGAGAGTTCATTCCGCAACCTGACGGCAGCTTCCGCATGAAGCCCCGAGTAGGCGAGGAGCGGGCGATCTACGACGCCCAACAGGCCCGCGAAGACGCCTGGCATGAACGCATCCAGCAGGCACGCCACGACTTCATCGACATCCTGCCGCACCTCTGGAGCTGAACCATGAGCCACACGATCATCAAACCGACCCGTGACGAGGACTTCTACGTCGTCTACTCGTCCGTCATGGACGCGCCGATCCGGTGCGGCAGTCGAGCCGAGCTGGAATCGACCTACGAGCACGCCGCAGCCGACAGGTTCGCGCGCGCCGACGAGACAGGCACATCCTCCAAGCTCGGATG
Source organism: Nocardia farcinica (assembly GCF_001182745.1). Classification (NCBI taxonomy): domain Bacteria; kingdom Bacillati; phylum Actinomycetota; class Actinomycetes; order Mycobacteriales; family Nocardiaceae; genus Nocardia; species Nocardia farcinica. The sequence goes on from NZ_LN868939.1 coordinate 2,606,852, forward strand.
GTACGGGTTCGACAATCGGCCCTCGCGAATCGTTGCCGCGGATTACGGCGTGAGCCACACCGCAATCCTGCGGATTCGGCGAAACGCAAAGTGGGCAGCCTGATGGGCGCTACTACCAAGATCGAGTGGACTGATTCAACTTGGTCGCCGGTAACAGGCTGCGACAAGGTCTCGCCGGGCTGTGACCACTGCTACGCCGAGGGCATCGCGCACCGGTTCGCGGGAACGCCGCAGTTTCCCAACGGATTCGGGGTGACGTTGCGGCCGGAGCGGTTGGGTGAACCTCTGCGGTGGAGGAAGCCGCGGCGCGTGTTCGTCAACAGCATGTCGGACCTGTTCCACAAGGACGTGCCTGACGAGTTCATCGCGCGGGTTTTCGCGACGATGGCGCGAGCGCCGCAGCACACGTTCCAGATCCTGACGAAGCGGCCGGGCCGCATGCGGTCTCTACTCGGCGACCGGGTCGACGGCGCGCAGCGGCTCCTCGAAGCCGCGACGGACGAGGACACGGCGACCGCGATCTACGACGCGCCGTGGCCGCTCCCGAACGTGTGGCTCGGCGTCTCCGCCGAGAACCAGCACTGGGCGAACCTCCGCATTCCTACCCTGCTTGGTACCTCGGCTGCCGTCCGCTTCGTCAGCGCCGAACCGCTTCTCGGGCCGGTGGACCTCACCAGAATCCCGTTCCAGGCAGGCACCGCCACGCATCTCGACGCCCTGAATGGGCGGTACGGGCACCCCGGCCGGTGGGAAGCCGCTGCGGAAAAGCTCGACTGGGTGATCGTCGGCGGGGAATCGGGCCGCGGCGCCCGGCCGATGCACCCCGAGTGGGCCCGCTCGCTGCGCGACCAGTGCACCGCCGCCGGGGTGCCGTTTTTATTCAAGCAATGGGGTGAGTACATCACCACCGAGCAGATGACCGAGGCCACCTACATGACATGGGACATCGAGCACGGCAGCGCTCAGTACCACCCGTCTGTGCAATGGCGCGTCGAATCCACAGCAGAGCGGATGGCGATCCACAGGCTGTGGAAACACCCCACCACCGAGGACGAACGCCAAGTCCGTGCCGACATCACCTCCACCGCAGCAGATTTCGAGTCCGCCCACGCACACGGTGACGAGTTCGGTGCCCGCCTCCACCTCGACCGCCTGCGCCAACTCGTACTCCGCGCCATGACCTACCTCGACGACCGAATGGAATCAGCCGCCCAATGACCTTCTGGACCGACGTCGCCGACTGGAACCACACCGCAGGCGTACCCCTCCGCCCCACTCCCGGATGGGTCAACCAAGCCGACCTCGACCTGGCCTACCGCCTCGTCAAAGAAGAACGCGACGAACTCGCAACCGCGCTCCGCGAACGCGACATGATCGAAACGGCCGACGCCATCGCTGACGGGCTCTGGGTACGCGCAGGACTGCTGCTGCGGCTCGGTCTCGCCCGCGACTACATCGACCTCATCACCCCCTCACCACACCCGCCCACCTGGGAAGACCTGCCCGACGCAGCGATGGAAACCGTCATCGACGAACTCCACGCCACCGACAACCGACTGCGGCGCGCGATCCACGCCCGGAACCTGATCGACACCGACGTGCTCGGGCATCGCGGCATGTACCAGCTGTCCGCCCTCGCTGTCCTGCTGCGGATACCACTGGACCGGGTGTGGGCCGAGGTCGCGCGATCCAACTTCGCGAAATTCGTGGACGGCAAGGTCATTCGACGGGACGACGGCAAGATCTTGAAGCCTGCCGACTGGACGCCGCCCGACATCCGCGGCGCACTCCAAGTGGAGGCAGTGTAGTGGGGAAGATGACGAAGCAGCAGGAGAAGCTGCACGCTGAAGCGCTTGCTCTCGTCGATCTCGACCGTGATCTCACCGAGGACGAGAAGTCGTTTGTGCTCGACAACTTCCAGGAGATGTCGACTGCCGCGAACTCCACGCACGGGGCGTTTTTCACCCCGGCAGGGTTGGCGCAAGACTTCTCTGTCGAGTTGACCGGCCGGTTCGGTCGGTTGATCGACCTCGGCGCGGGGATCGGACGTCTCTCGCACGGGTGCCGTAACCGCTGGGCCGGCGACCCGGAGCGCGAGTTCGTGTGCGTGGAGCGCAATCCCGACTACGTACGTGTCGGCCGGAAGATCCTGCCCGAAGCGACCTGGATTTGCGGCGACATCCTCGACGTGCCCGACATGGGGCTGGGGTGGTTCGATGTGGCGATCGGAAACCCGCCGTTCGGGGCGATCAAACGATCCAAGAACGCGCCCGGCTGCACGTCCCGAAAGTTCGAGTACCACGTGATCGCGGTCGCCGCGCAGGTGGCCGACTATGGGGTGTTCATCATTCCGCAAATGTCGGCGCCGTTCGACTACAGCGGCAAACCGTTTTACCAGGACGGGACCGGCGGCCGCGAGTACGACAAGTTCGTACGGGAAACGGGGATCGTGTTGGAGCCGAACTGCGGCATCGACACCAGCTCCCACCAGGAGGACTGGCATGGGGTATCGCCAGCTACGGAGATCGTGACCGTCGACTTCACAGCCTGCAACCTCGCCGTCGCGCCCGCGGGAGCAAAGGGCGAGCTTGTCCAGCAGATCGGATTGTTCGAGGCGGCAGCGTGACCGTGATGTACTTCCGGGCCCGCCTGCGGGACGACGGCGCCAGCGCAATCGAGTGCGTCAACCCGCTGCCACGCATCTCGATCACCCAGGAGTTCCTTGCCGAATTACCCAGCGAGTTCGTGTCCAGGGACGGCAACCCGGTCACATTCCGCTGCGCGAACGGGACATGGACGTACCGCCTTCTCGAACCTGCACGGTCGGCGCCGAACCGGTCCGTGTTTCGAGCCGTACCCGTCGAACACCAGGAGGCGGCATGAAACTCGGCGACCGGATCAAAGCCTACGAGGCCGCCTCGAACTACCGGCTCACGCCGAACTCGTGCGTGTTCCTGCGGGTCGACGGCAAGGCGTTCCACACGTTCACGCGCGGCATGCGGCGGCCGTTCGACCCCGTCCTCATGCAGACGATGGTCGACGCCGCGGTGGAAACTGCACGGGAGATGCAGGGATTCAAGCTCGGCTATGTCCAGTCGGATGAGGCGACGTTCCTGCTGACCGATTTCGATACGCACGACACGGCCGGCTGGTTCGGGTACGAGGTGAACAAGCTGGTGTCGATCTCGGCGTCGACGATGACGATGCACTTCAACCGGCTGTTCCGAGAGAAGCCGACGGCGGTGTTCGATTCGCGGGCGTTCGTGGTGCCACAGCCGGACGCGCCGAACGTGTTCGTGTGGCGCCAGCAGGACTGGGCGCGGAACTCGTTGCAGATGCTGGCGCGCGCGCACTTCTCACACCGTGAGCTGCACGGGAAGAACCGGACGGCGATCCACGACATGCTGCACGCAAGGGGCATCAACTGGGCGGCCCTGTCCATGCGAGAGAAGAACGGCACCTTCATCCTCGCCGACAAATCCATCCATCATGAGCAGTGGACCTGGACAGACATCAACGAGTACTTGAGGTCCGTCACACCTGCCGAACAGAACGCCGCCTGACCGCGAACCCCACTCAACAGGCCCTAACCCTCTCTGACTAGGGTTAGGGCCTGTTGTCTATCCCCCGCCAGCCCTGGACAGGAGCACTGCCGCATGTCAAAGACCAAATCCAAGGTGGACACCGTTGCCAACCTCGCCAAGCGCCGGGGGCTGGTGTACCCGTGCGGTGAGATCTACGGAGGCACCAAGTCGGCCTGGGACTACGGGCCGCTCGGGGTGGAGCTGAAGGAGAACATCAAGCGGCAGTGGTGGCGGTCGATGGTGACCAGCCGCGAGGACGTCGTCGGCCTGGACTCCTCGGTGATCCTGCCGCGTCAGGTCTGGGAGGCCTCCGGCCACGTCGCCACCTTCACCGACCCGCTGGTCGAGTCGCTGATCACGCACAAGCGCTACCGCGCCGACCATCTGCTGGAGGCGTACGAGGAGAAGCACGGCCACCCGCCGGCCAACGGCCTGGCCGACATCCGCGACCCCGAGACCGGCGAGCCCGGCCGGTGGACCGAGCCGCGCAACTTCTCCGGCCTGCTCAAGACCTTCCTGGGCCCGGTCGACGACGAGGAGGGCCTGCACTACCTGCGCCCGGAGACCGCCCAGGGCATCTTCATCAACTACAAGAACGTCGAGACCACCGCGCGCAAGAAGCCGCCGTTCGGCATCGCCCAGATCGGCAAGAGCTTCCGCAACGAGATCACCCCGGGCAACTTCATCTTCCGCACCCGCGAGTTCGAGCAGATGGAGATGGAGTTCTTCGTCAAGCCGGGCGAGGACGAGCAGTGGCACCAGTACTGGATCGACACCCGGCTGGCCTGGTACACCGACCTGGGTATCGACCCGGAGAACCTGCGCCTCTACGAGCACCCGAAGGAGAAGCTGTCGCACTACTCGACGCGCACCGTCGACATCGAGTACCGCTTCCGCTTCCAGGGCAGCGAGTGGGGTGAGCTGGAGGGCGTCGCCAACCGCACCGACTACGACCTCAAGACGCACTCCGAGCACTCGGGCACCGAGCTGAGCTACTTCGACCAGGCCAACAACGAGCGCTACATCCCCTACGTCATCGAGCCGGCGGCCGGTCTGACCCGCTCGCTGATGGCGTTCCTCGTCGACGCCTACGCCGAGGACGAGGCGCCCAACGCCAAGGGCGGAGTGGACGTGCGCACGGTGCTGCGCCTTGACCGCAGGCTCGCCCCGGTCAAGGCCGCCGTGCTGCCGCTCTCGCGCAACGCCGACCTCACCCCGAAGGCCAAGGATCTGGCCGCGCAGCTGCGCAAGCACTGGAACGTGGAGTTCGACGACGCGGGTGCGATCGGCCGCCGCTACCGCCGCCAGGACGAGATCGGCACCCCGTTCTGCATCACGGTGGATTTTGATTCGTTGGAGGATCAGGCGGTGACGGTGCGTGAGCGGGATTCGATGTCGCAGGAGCGGGTGTCGTTGGCGCGGGTGGAGGAGTATTTGGCGGGGCAATTGATCGGCGTCTAGTTGCTGGTGCAGGGTGGAGTCAATCCTTCAACGAAATTTGTAACATAATTGTTACAAACGATTGGGCTTCCGCCGCCGATCATGCCCTACCATCTGATTTGCGGGTGAGTTGTACCCAAAAGCAGATTGCCCCAGTTTTGGCATCTCCACTTGCCTTGGTCGCCCGTGGTGCTGCCACCACACTCCTTCAGTGGATCGGCCCAAGGAATCCACAACTTCATATCGGTTTCCCCGCTAGCTCAATGGAAAGAGTGCCGGCGCTTGCGCCTCGGATGGTGCGGCCAGGGTGGGTCCGCGTTCGAATCGCGGGCGGGGAGCAAAGCGTGGCCTAGCTAGCCGCGCTGGTGGTGACAGAGTGAGCGGCTACTGCGTGATCGGGCCGCGAATGTGTGCGACTGTCGGGAACCTGACGGGCGAGTGCCTGAGGGGAAGCCTTAGCGGGCGGAAACCGATGCCTCAGCGGGCAAGTCGCAGCACCGGGAATTACATAGCCTTACGGTCCATGCCCCGGACGGAGAGCTAGGAACTCTCCCCACCCCTTAACTTGGCCTGGTCTATTGCGGTAGGTCGGGTAGTGGCTGATCGGATTACTCGCCGGACGACGAGGCCGGTCAGCTGCGATGAGCGGTAACGGTAGAGGGCTTTCCGTTTTCGGCTGATGGTCCTCACTGGCGGATGGTGTGGCTACGGCAGCCATCCGCCACCGCGTAAGCGTTGCGGCACCACGGGATGCCGAGCAGTGAGGTAACGGCTCACCAGTCCCGTTCGCGGGGCGACTACAGGGCAGGTGGCCGGACGGCGTGATCCCTTCGGCGCCTGCCGCATAGCGGTGTGGAGAAGGTCGGTTAACTCGCCAGTCTCATAAGCTGGAGTCTCGCGTTCAAATCGCGACACCGCCACGAAATAGCCTGCCCTCCCGGCAACGGCAGCCAGGCTATCCCCTTCTTGCCGGTCGACCGCGCCCGTCTTTCGGGTGGGGGCGGCCGGTGTTCTCTTGCCGACCCGATGTCAGGAGGCGTGATGGCTGATCCTGACGGCAAGACCGGTGCGTCCCGTGAGCTGAACGAATACTGGACGACCGGTGAAGGCAAAGCCAAGTGGGCGACCTCCGAGCATCCGTTCATCACGTTGCAAACACTGCTGCTGCAACACATGTCGCTGCGTGAAGCGTCCGGGCTCGCAGCCCGCTACTACCGGATCGTGTTCGGGCGCTGGCCCGGCGGCGGCAAACGACGCTCGTGACCGGACTGGTGCAAGCTAAGTGACCCCGGCGGCTTCGAGGTCGTCAAGCACCTGCCCCACCCGATCGCGGATAGCGTTCATCGTCGGCAGCAGGTGCTCGAAGCGGTTGCTGTCGGGCAAGTCGATCGAGATGTGGTAGCCGATCTGCCCAATCTTGATCAGATGATGAGGGTGTCTCGTCAGCTGTGGGACGGTAGCGCGGAACACCCATGCCGCGAGTTCGTATCCAGGTCGCAGCTCGCCGTCGGGGGGACTGTCATCCCGCACGAACTCGAACTCGTCCGAGTAGACTACGTCGCTTTCGATGAAGGCACTGTTCGTGACGAGCATCAGCCGGTGCTTGTCGTGGTTCACAAGCCTGTTCAACTGGGCCAAAGGATGGTCGAGCGGGTCGGGGAGAAGACCCGGCTGGTGTTTCTCCAGCACATCCAAGACTGGCGCCGAAAACCAAGTCTGGTCCTGGATCTTCTTCTCCGATTCGATGATCGGGAATTTCACGTTCCGTTCATCCCTAAGCGACAATGCAATGCCGTTCTTCGCACAGTGCTCAACCACATGTGGGGGCTGCTGCAGGGGTAGGTGACACCTGATGTGGCTTGCCTTCGGGTGGGCTGGAAGGATGTCGCTGTGCCCAAGCCTTATCCCCGCGAGTTCCGTGACGATGTCGTCCGGGTGGCTCGCAACCGTGATGACGGGGTGACGTTGGAGCAGGTCGCCGCGGATTTCGGGATCCACCCGATGACGCTGTCGAAATGGATGCGGCAAACCGATGTCGACGATGGTGTGAAACCGGGCATGACCTCAAGCGAGGCGGCGGAGCTTCGGGAAGCCAGGCGCCGGATTCGGCTGCTGGAGCAGGAGAACGAGGTTCTCAAACGAGCCGCCGCCTATTTTGCGCAGGCGAATCTGCCGGGAAAATGACCTACCCGCTCGTCCGTGAGCTGGCCGACGACGGGATTCCCGTCGCGGTGACGTGCCGGGTGTTGGGGCTGGCCCGCCAGCCCTACTACCGGTGGCTCGCCGAACCGGTTACGACTGCCGAACTCGACGAGGCGTATCGAGCGAACGCGCTGTTCGATGCTCACCGTGACGATCCGGAGTTCGGGTACCGGTTTCTCGCTGACGAGGCTCGGGCCGCGGGCGAGCCGATGGCCGATCGCACCGCGTGGCGGATCTGCTCGGCACGAGGTTGGTGGAGCGTGTTCGGCAAGAAGCGCGGCGGGAAGGGCAGACCGGGCCCGCCGGTGCACGAGGACCTGGTCCGCCGCAACTTCACCGCCGATGCCCCGAACCAGCTGTGGCTATCGGACATTTCCGAACATTGGACCGGTGAGGGCAAGCTCTACATCTGCGCAGTGAAGGACGTGTTCTCCAACCGGATCGTCGGGTATTCCATCGACTCCCGCATGAAGTCGGTGCTTGCGGTCCGGGCACTCAACAATGCTGTCGCCCGGCGCGGCGACGTTGCCGGATGTGTGCTTCACAGCGACCGCGGGTCGCAATTTCGAAGCCGGAAGTTCGTGCACGCCTTGACTCGTCACGGCATGACAGGGTCGATGGGCAGGGTAGGCGCGGCCGGTGACAACGCCGCGATGGAAAGCTTCTTCGCGCTCTTGCAGCGCAACGTCCTGGACCGCCGATCCTGGTCCACGCGTGAGGAGTTGCGCATCGCGATCGTCACCTGGATCGAACGCACCTACCACCGGCGGCGCCGGCAGACCGGCCTCGGGCGTTTGACGCCCGTCGAATACGAAGTAATCATGACCCCACCGGCCAGTCAGGCCGCGTGACCGAACCTGTCACCGAATCCTGCATCAGTCCCGTGTATACACCGCGTGATCGAGGGCCGCGCGCAGGTTGCCGATGTAATCGGACGCTTGTAGCGCGACCAGGTCAGGCACGGTGGATGCCTCCTTGACCACCACATGACATATGTACTCAGGGTGGTTCCGCTCCCACGCCACCGTGCAGTGGCAAGGATGACCGTCGGCGAAGTCCGTCACGCTCTTCGTGAGCGCCTGGAGGTGCCTCTCGGCATGCTCGAACTTCAAGCGAGCGCTCTCGATCCCCTTGATCGCCATGCCCAGATCGTAGGCGCGAAGCCGCGCTCGATCCAATGACTTAACCGCCCCTACGTGCGCGGTGCGACCTCCCCTGTGAGGTAACGCAGAAGGTAGTCGGTGCCTACCTGGTGACCCCAAACCAACACCGCAAGTTTCGCCACCACCCTCGTGCCCCAATCACCCGGGGCCGCCGCGCCGATCTCACGCCGCGCAGGCCGCAGGGCATCACAGGTGGCGTGACCGCAGGCAGCTGCAAGCGCCGCGGTCGGCCCGCCGGCCGGTTTTCGCTACCTCGGGAGCCGGCGGGCCTCAGCTTCTGTTGATCACGAGCGCCAGGAGGCGCCAATGTCTCGCCGCACCACCGCCGCCGCCTGCGCCGCTTCCCTCGTATTCTGGCTGGGTCCGCTCGGATTCGCCGCCCCCACCGCCGTCGCGGAACCCGACTGCCGTCCACTGGTGATCGGTGTTGGCGGCAACGGCGAGCAGGCCGCCCAAGCTGCTGGCGCCCACACGATGATGGACGCCCACCTCGACCAGGCCGCCGCGGAAGGCGCGCGCGTCGAGTCCCTGGACTACACGTCGAGTGTGTGGCCGACCGGCCCGTACACCAAGGACCAGTCCGTCGCGGAGGGTGAGCAAGCCCTCGCCGCGCGGATCGGCGCCTACCGGCAGGAATGCCCCGGCGGGCATGTGAAGGTGATCGGGCACAGCCTCGGCGCCGAGGTCGCGGGGAATCAAGCGCATCTCGCGGACGAGGTTGTGGTGTACGGTGATCCGCGCCGACCGGGCGGCATCTACGACGCAATCCCTGGCATCTACCCGGGCACGTCGAACCCGGACCATCGTGAGGTGGCCCCGAATGTGACGTCGGTGTGCCACGAGTACGACTTCGTGTGCGACAGCCCCGCCCCCTGGTCGGATCCGGTCCGCTTCGGGTTGGGTGCGCACGGGTTCCTGACCGGCTGGCACGGGTACGCGCCGGGGGAGGGGCAAGACCTCGGTCCGGGTGACCACTTCGTGGAGATGCCGTCCCCGAACCCGAACATCCCCCAGAACACGCCCACGGGACTGCCTCCGATCGAAGAGCCGTTGCCGCTGCCGACGTGGGAGCCGGGTCCGCTGCCGTCCATCCAGGACGTCAACCCGATCATCGATGCGTTCACGCCGGAGCCGTACGCGCCGACCCCGATCCGTGACTATGTGCCCGAGTGGGTGGAGCCGGCGCTTCCGCCGGAGGTGCTGGACCACGTGCCCGGCCCGATCGAGTCATACATTCCCGTCTTGCCGCCGCTTCCACCCTTGCCTGATCTTGGAGTCCGCTTTCCATGAGCTTTGACCTCGCCATTGCCGAAATCGGCCTGTTCAGGGCGCAACGCCGTCTCGCTGCCGCCGGAACCGATGCCGAAAGGGATGCCGGCCGACGCGATATCGCGGATGCGTGCGATTCCCTGGCGGAGGCACAGCGACGGTACGCCGAGGCGGGCCGCGGTTGATGGAGATCAAGGTCTACACCCGTCCGAACTGTCAGCCATGCAAGGCGACGAAGAAGAAGCTCGACCAGCTCGGCGCGGTCTACACCCTCGTCGACGTCACCGAAGATGCGGAGGCACGCGACGCGATCCGCGCACTCGGCTACAAGCAGGCACCCGTGGTCGTCGCCGGTGACCAGCATTGGTCCGGGTTCTCACCCGACAACCTCAAATGGGCGGCGGCGGTGCAGAAGGGCGTGGCGTGATCTCGCAGTGGTGGTCTTTCGCGCTGACCATGATCGGCGTGACCGGGTTGGTTTGCGTCTACCGCTACCCGAAGTCGCTGCTCGGCCCCGGCATCGGTCTCGCCGTACAAGCCCTGTGGATCGCCTACGCCGTCTCCACCCAGCAGTGGTGGTTCCTGCTGTCGGCGTTCACATATGGCGCCGCGAACCTGTACGGAATCCGCTCGCGTCGGAAGTCGGAAGCGCAACAGCACTAGCGACAGGGGCGCGCATGACGCAACAGAAACCCTGGGCGATCAGGCAACTCACCGCAGACGAAGTTCACGGCTGGCCATTGGGTGACCTGATCCACCACGAGGCCGTCGATTGCGTCTGCGGCCCTGAGCGGCACGCCATCACCAACCGCGCTACGGGACGTATTGACGGCTGGCTGATCAGGCACCACAGCCTCGACGGCCGCGAACAGGAGACATCGGATGCCGAGGACGCCTGACCAGGTCGCCGCCGACGACGCCCTCACCGAGGCAATCGACACCGTATGGCGCATCTACAGCGAAGACGACGACCCCGGGCTCCTGCTCGACTACGTCGTTGTCGCTACTCGACGCGGCATCGACGACGATGGCGACACCTGGACATCAGTCGGATCGTTCACCCGCGACGACAGCGTCCCCACACACGTCCAAATGGGACTCCTGCAACACCGGCTCACCCGCCTCAAGCAGAGCCTCGCAGAAAACGACGACGAAGCCTGACCACGGGAGGCCCTGATGAAGTTCCGCCTGAAACTGGGCCCATTCGAACTGTCCATCGACACACCCGAACCCGTGCAGGTGTCACCAACCGACCTGGTCACCGCTCTGTGGTCGGCGCAAACCCAGATGATGGGCGACATCGTGCTGGTACGTGAGGACGAAGCCGAGGACTGACATGGACGGCTACCGGTCCCGGCTCCGCGGCGGCCCCACCTGGCTCGCCCTCCTCACCGTCGTCACCATCTACGAAATCGCCGCCCCCGCAGACGAACTGCTCACCGCAGCCTGCGCCCGCGGCATCACCAAACACCCGGTCCTCACCCGTGCAGCGATCATCACCACCGCAGCACACCTCCTCGGCGCCATCCCTCGCCGACTGGACCCGTTCACGCAGGTGTCGAACCTGCTGCGCCGCTGACCCGCTTGAACAATTTGATCACCCCAGTACGGGACAACCGCAACGCGCCCGCCAACTGCTCCCACGTCGGACGACGCCCCTCCCGGGACCGCAACTCGACCAGCAGAACATCCCGCGCACGCGTGTAGTGGTCGATCTGATCCGCGTAATGCGCCAGCAACGCCAACTGGTCATCCATACCAGCCAGCATACCGAGCATGCACCGCATTCAACAGTGTGCACCCTCGACAACACACTTCACCGGCTTGCCCAGGTGGCAGCCGCCCCACCCCCAACAGATCGCGACCGGCCAGGTGTCGCCGCGCATCCTGGAGGTACGCCAGCATGGCACGCAAACACACACTCTCCCCGGAACAGCGCGCGGGAACCCAAGAACGCCGCAACCGGGCACTCGAACTCCGGCTATCGGGCATCTCGCAAGCCGACATCGCCGAACAGATGGGGGTCAGCCGCACCACCGTCTCCAAATGGATCAGCCACGCCATCCGCGACATCACCCGCGAGAACGCCGAAGAGTACATAGAGATCCAACAGCAGCGGTTCGACGCGATGCTGGCGGGCATCTGGAACGACGCCACACACGGCGACACGTGGAAGATCGACCGCGCGCTCGCGATCGAAGACCAGCGAGCCAAACTCCTCGGCCTGTACAAACACGCCGAGTTGAAGGTAGTCGCAGACGCCAAGGGCAACGTCAGCGAAGAATCCAAGTCGATGGTTGGCCAGCTTGTCGAAGCACTGCACACGGCATACACCCTCGACAAGAACGCTGAGAACAGCGACGAAGACGACGGGGGCGACGAGTGACCCTCGACACGGGAAACCTGTCGATGTCGCGCAAGCAGATCGCCTCCATCGTCGAATGCGAACAAGCCGCGATCAACATCTGGAACGGCGCGATCCGCTCAGGCAAGTCGATCGCCAGCATCGTCGCGTTCTTCATCGGCGTTGCCAAAGCCCCTGAGGACGCCATGCTCGTCATCATCGGCCGAACGTTGCAGACGATCGAGCGCAACATTCTCGAACCGATGCAGAAGAAGTCGCTGTTCGGGCCGCTGGCGAAGGAAATCCACCACACCAGAGGCTCGTCCACGGCCGTCATCCTCGGCCGCATCGTTCACTTGATCGGCGCCAACGACGAATCAGCGGAATCCAAGATCCGCGGCTCCACCATCTACCTCGCCCTCGTCGACGAAGCCACACTGCTGCCGGAGAACTTCTGGACCCAGCTTCAGGGCCGCCTTTCAGAACCTGGCGCGCGCTGCCTGGCGACGACCAACCCCGACAATCCCGAGCACTATCTGAAGAAGAAGTTTATCGACCGCGTCGGCGAAGAGGGCATGGATGTCCAGGTCTGGAACTTCTACATGGAGGACAACCCGCAACTGTCAGCGAAGTACATCGCACGCAAGAAGGCCGAGTTCACCGGCGTCTTCTACAAGCGGTTCATCCTGGGGGAGTGGGTGGCCGCCGAGGGCGCGGTGTTCGACATGTTCGACCGCGAAACCCATGTGATTCCGTGGGAAGAACTGCCGGACATGCGGTGGATCCTCGGTGTCGGGATCGACCACGGCACCACCAACCCCACCCATGCTGTCATGGTCGGGCACGGGGTTGACGACGTTTTGTATGTGATGGACGAGTGGCGGTACAAGGCCGACTCGGAGGCGGCGCGCTGGTCCAACGTCGAACTGTCGAAGGGTGTCCGCGCGTGGATCGACAGCGCACACCATCCCAGCGACGACCCCGACAACCCACCGAAACTGACCGCACCTGTTTTCGTGGACTCCTCGGCACTGGATTTCCGGGTCCAGCTCAAGCAAGACGGCCTGACCAACGCGAAAGCGAACAAGGACGTCACCTACGGGATTCGGACGATGGTTGCGCTCATGGGTGCGGGCAAGCTCAAGTTCACCGACCGATGCCCAGAACTTCTCAAAGAGATCCCCGCCTATGTGTGGGATGAGAAGGCCAGCGCGGAAGGCAAGGACCAGGTCGTGAAGCTGAACGACCACGGTATCGACGCTCTTCGCTATCTGATCGTCACTGCTGAACGGAAGTGGCGCCGCTACATCAAACTCGCGGACGCGGCATAAAACCCCTGGTTGCATAGCAGCGATACCATAGTTTTGATCACAAACTATGGAGGCCGGAATGTCATTCGCAGACGAAGTAGCTGCTTTCGAAAAGCCGCGCCCGCCCTGCAAAACAGGGGAATGGCTCAGCGAACTCGACAAACGTGACGCCGCCGCATTCACCGAGTTCCTGGAACGAGGCGGCGCCGTCGCAGACCTCCACACCATCGCGGTCCGCAACGGCTGCCCCGCACGCGAAACCCAGTTCCGTCGCCACTGCCGCCGCCGCTGCTCCTGCTACCCCCGACAGGAGAAAACCGCGTGAGCCTCGCCGACGACCTCTCCAAACAGCCCACCGCGCAAGAGGTCGAATACCGGCCCCGCACCGAGTTCGACGGCCAACAGGGCTACGTCCAGACAGGCGCACTGGCCCAACCGCCCACCTCCTACACCGACCTGCTCGAACAGTTCGGCTACAACCCCGATGAGGTGCAGATCGTCGGCCACCCGCGTGTATCCCGCTGGCAGGGGTTCAACGGCGAATGGCTAGCCGCCTACCGGTTCCACATCGCCCCCAAAACCGCGCCGTCCAACCTCGACGAACTCATCAACCGAGTCAACGAGCACCAACCGCACAACCCAGTCGGCGGCGGCCCACACTTCTTCGTCTACCAAGCCGGAGACCTCCAACTAGGCAAACGCTCCCGCGACGGAAGCACCGAACAGATCGTCGCCCGCTACCTCGACAGTGTCGACGCAGCGGTCACCGAGTTCGGGCATCTGACCCGCCACGGTATCGAGGGCGTCCAAATCTCCATGCCAGGAGACTGCATCGAAGGCTCGGTGTCGCAGAACTCGAAGAACCTGTGGCTGACCCAGGAAACCGTGACCGAGCAAGTCCGGATCCTGCGCCGCCTCATGCTCCACACCGTCGAACAGTTCGCGCCACTGACCAACAAGGTGTATTTGGACGTCGTCAACGGCAACCACGACGAGCACTCCCGCGCCCAGAACTTCTACCCCGGCGACGGATGGGCCACCGAAGCCGCGATCGCGGTATCGGACGCCCTCGAAATGAACCCTGCCGCGTTCGGGCACGTCGAAGTGCGGGTGCCGAACAAGTGGAACGGCAGCATGACCGTCCCCGTCGGCTCCACCACCGTCACCGTCGTCCACGGCCACCAATGGCGCATCGGACAAGGCTTCAAATGGTGGCAGGAACAGTGCTTCGGCAACCAAAACCCCGCCGGCGCACAAGTATTGCAGCACGGACACCAGCACTCCTGGGAGGTCCAGACCAGCGCTCAACGGATCCGCATCTCCTCCTCGACGTTCGATTGCGGATCCGACTGGTACCGCGACGCCCACGGCCAAGACGCCAAACGCGGCGGCCTGACCTACCTACTCCGCGACGGCGAAGTCTCCCGAATGAGCCTCGTCTGATGCGCGGACCCCGAACTTCATAGCGCCACCGGTAGCGGGCGCTTCCCGAGACATTCCCCCTTGGAGGCGCACCGTGCCGATGCCTGACTTTCACGGCGATTGGCCGCCCGAACCGTTCGACATCGCCCAAGACGCCTACGGCGTCTTCAGCGCATGGTGGTCCGGCGACACCGACGTGCTCCAGGCCGTCTACTCCGGACAACACCAACTCCCCGCCCCCCGCACCTCGCAGCTGCGCGGAGGAGTGATCGGCCGCCTGGCACGGTTCTGGTGGGGCCGCCCCGTCCTTCAGGACTCGAAACGCCTGCACGTCCCTGCCGCAGCCGACGTCGCCACCACTTCCGCAGACCTCCTGTTCGGGCAGCCGCCGTCCTGGCTTCTCACCGAAGGCGACGCCACCAATCTGAAGGACGCGCAAGCCCGGTTGAACGAACTGCTGGACGGCGCTGACACCGTCGCCACCCTGCTGGAAGGCGCGGAAGTCCAAGCCGCACTAGGTGGGGTGTTCCTGCGCCTGTGGTGGGACAAATCGTCCACCGACAAGGTGATGCTGTCCGCGGTCGGCCCCGACGCCGCCATCCCGCAATGGCGATACGGCCAGCTCGCTGCCGTCACCTTCTGGACGATCGTCGCCAAGGACAAGCACGGCACCTGGCGACACCTGGAGCACCACGAACCCGGCCGCATCGAACACGCCCTCTACCTCGGCGACGGCGACAACATCGGACGCCGCATGCCCCTGGACTCGCTGGATTCAATGACGTGGGCGGCGGAACTGGTCGACGAAAACTCGTCTGTCGCAACCGGGGTGGAGGGCCTGACCGCAGCGTACGTGCCGAACGTGCGGCCCGCCCGCCGCTGGCGCAACGTACCGCAACTGTCCGCGCTCGGCCGCTCCGACTTCGAAGGCGTCGAACCACTCTTCGACGCCCTCGACGAAGCATGGTCGTCGTGGATGCGGGACCTCGACCTCGCCAAGGCCCGCCTGTTCGTCGCCCAAGAACTTCTTGAAGACAACGGACCCGGCAAGGGCGCCTCCTGGGACCCGGAACAGCAGATCTTCACACCCGTCCCGTCGGACAGCATGTCTGTCAACGACGACACCGGCGCCCGATTGGTGCAGGCGCAGCAGTTCGCGATCCGGGTCGAGGAACACGCGAAGACGTGCGAGCGGCTGGTCAAGGAGATCCTGCGCGCGTGCGGCTACTCGGTCGGCGATTTCGACGACAGCGGCACCGGCACGATGACCGCCACCGAAGTGTCCGCGCGCAAGGACAAAAGCAACACCACCCGGGCGCGGAAGATCTTGTACTGGCAGTCGGCGTTGCAGCCGCTCGCACGCACGATGCTCGAACTCGACCGCATCGTCTACAACCGGCCTGACTACGGGTTGAAAGCCGACCCGGAAATGAAGTTCCCGGTCCGCGTCGACCAAGACCCTATCGCCCTGTCCACTGCGATGGCGAATCTCAAGACAGCGCAGCTGATCTCAACCGAGACCGCGGTGCGGGAACTCCACCCCAACTGGTCCAACCCCGAAGTCGCCGAAGAAGTCGCCCGGATCCTCAAGGAGAACACCTACGAGGTCCCTGACCCCGACCGGCCAGGTCGAGCCTGACGCGGAGGTGAAGGAGGCAGCCTGATGCCTCTCACCCCCTCCTATGGCGACCGCCGCGCCGGACCGGTCGTGCGCCTCTACCGGCGCACCGAACGGAAACTGCTGGAACTGCTGGCGAAAACCCTCGCACCGGGCATCGGGCACCTCGCGATCTGGGCACGACGCCTCCTCATGCGATTGGGCAAGTTCCGCCGCGACGTCGACACCATCATCACCGCCACCGACCGTGAACTACCTGCACGATTGACGACGGCGTTGACCGGTGCCTGGCGGGACGGCGCCACCGCAGCACGCAGCGACCTACCCGGCCGCCACAACCCGCCCGACGAACGGCAGCTACGACGCCTGATCGACGACACTCTGGCCACCGTCCGCGCAACCCACGACCATGTGCCGCGGGTTCTGGAATCGGTGTACCGGCGCACCGTCTACGACGCCCTCCAAGCCGAACAGGCCGGACAAACCGGTGGCCCGGTCGACAGGGCTCGTGTCGTGCAACGCGCCCTGCACGCCTTCGCCCGCCAGGGCATCACCGGGTTCATCGACGCACGTGGACGCCGATACGACCTCGTCTCCTACGTCGAAGTCACCGTCCGATCCGCGATCACCCGCGCCGAAGTCGACGCCTACTGCGCCCAAGCCCAAGCCGACGGCCACGACCTGGTAATCGTCTCCGACGTCAGCGGCGCCTGCGAACGATGCCGCCCATTCGAGGGACAAGTGCTGTCGATCTCCGGCACCACGGTCGGCGCCGTATCACGCGCTGCCAGCAACGGGCGGCCCGTCGCTGTCACCGTGCTGTGCTCGATCGCGGAAGCGCGAGCCCGCGGCCTATGGCATCCCGGCTGCCGCCACACCCTCAGTGTGTGGACACCCGACGACCCTGCCCCGCCCGCAGCGGTGCGTGTCCCCGACGAGGTACGTCAGGCTCGCCGCAGACAGCGGGCGGTCGTCCGCCGGGAGCGGCAGCGGCAGCGGGTCGCGGTGGTCGATTCCGCGATGCGGAACGGTGAAGCCCCCGCGATGGCACGGCAGGGCTCGGGCGAGGACCGACCGAACCGCGACAACCTCCCCGAAGACATCCCGCCGTCACCGTTCGACGACGCGACCAGCCCCGCCGAGGTCGCCGCGATCCTCGAACAGTTGCATCCGGTACGCGTCGAAGGTTTCGACCGACCGGGTGTCTCGCTCACGGTCGCGCAAGAGTACGCACGCGCAGTGCACGACATGATGACCCGCTACCCGCAGATGCAACCGAACGTCATCGCCATCGGCGAGGTTCGCGACCCTCGCGCCCACCGGATCAACGCTCGAACCCCGAGCCGCCGATCCCGCGATGGCGGCGACTGGTACGTCGAACAGCTGCTGATGAACGAGATGTTCGCCGGCGACTATGAGGGTTGGCGCACCTCAGCAGCCCAGGATGTAGCCAGCGGCTTCCATCCGCCCGGGTTCGACCGCCGTCCCGTCTACGCGACGATCGTGCACGAGTTCGGGCACGTCCTCGATGTTGCCGGTAACCACGGGGCCCGCGCCGAAGTGGCCCGGACCCTCGACCGCTACTACCAACAGAACTACCCGCTCCAGCCAGGCGAGAAGCCCCAGGACTGGATGCGGAAATTCAACATCTGGCTGCACCAACTCAGCGAGTACTGCTTCAAGGAAGAAGGCGGGCTGGAACTTCGTGAGGCACTGGCCGAGTCGTTTGCCGAAGTGGAGATCCGCGGCGAAGATGCGTGTGAGCCTGCGAAGGTCCTGTACCAGTTGCTACTCGACAAGGCCAGGAGGCCACAGTGACTCGCCCGACCCGCCCGCTGACCACAGCGGAGAAGCGGCAGCTGTTCGAAGCGGCCCTTCGTGAAGCGGTCGATCGAGGCGTCGTCTACAGCCACAACGGTGTCGACGACGACGTGGATGAGGCGCTGATGGCGATCGCATCCGCCTACCCGCATGTGACCCCTGACCTGATCGACGCGGCTGAACAAGCTTTTGCCGGGCAGCTCGATGGGTCGAACGCCGCGCGCGCCGAGCAGGAAATGCGACGACGATTCGGGATCACCACCGACGACGACGCCTAACCCTATAGTCTTCTCCGCCTTCTGACGCGGAGCCCCAACCCCCACCCTTTAACTCTCGGTTAAAGGTTCTGGGGGTTTCGTCATTTCACCACCCTTTCTGGCCAGGTCGCCGAACGGGTGATTTTCGCGTGTCCAGGAGGCACATTCATGGCCGACGAAGCCACCCACCAGGAAACAACTGAAAACGCTCCGGTTGAGGCTGTTGAAACCGTCGAGGTGGAAACGGTCGAGACTGCGGAAGTCGGTGCCGATGTACAGGGCACCGAATCCGAACCCGCGGCTGATTCCCTCACCGAGGACAAGCCTGCCGAGAAAACCTATGACGAGAAGTACGTCAAGAAACTGCGCGACGAAGCCGCAGCCGCCCGCATCAAGGGCAAAGAAGCAGCGGAACAGGCCGCCCGCGAGGCAGCCGAGAAAGCGCAGCGGGAGCTGTCCGAGCAGATCGGGCGCGCGCTCGGCCTGATCAAGGACGACACCCCACCCGACCCCGCGGAGCTGCTGAAGCAGGCACAGGAACGCGAACAGGCGCTGGCCGCCGAACGCGACGCCGCAGCCGAAAAGCTCCGCAACTATGCACGCAAAGACGCACTCACCGCCGCCGCCTCCAAAGTCGACGGCGACCTGGCGTCTCTCCTCGATTCCCGCTCGGTAAACGCGGCAATCGAATCTCTCGACACTGACGCCGACGATTTCGCTGCCCAGGTGGAAGCGATCGTTTCTGCGGCGGTCGAAAACAACCCGAAGCTGAAGAAGGCGACCGACCGGGTGTCGGCTCCTCGTAGCGGCGGTGACCTGTCCGGCGGCAACGCGGCCCCCAACCCCGCAGCCGAAAAGGACATCGACTACTACCGGCGCACTTTCCGCGGAAACCGCGACAGCGCCTAACGCATTCAAGGAGCCATAAATGGCTAACACTCTGCTCACCCCCAGCGTCATCGCGAAGAAGGCGCTGGCAAACCTGTACGAAAACCTGTGCATGGTCCCGCTCGTCTACACCGATGTTTCCTCGGAGTGGGGCGGCCAGAAGATCGGCTCGACGGTCACCATCCGCAAGCCGGCCACCTTCACCGCACAGACCTTCAACCCGGCCTCGCCGTCGATCACCGTCCAGAACGCGACCGAGACCAGCGTGGCCGTCACCCTCGACAAGCACCGCGACGTCTCCTTCGCGATCACCGCCCAGGACCTCACCCTGCGCCTGGAGGACTTCGACGAGCAGTTCCTGATGCCCGCCTGCGAGGCGCTGGCCCAGGAAGTCGACCGCGCCATCATCGCCCAGGCCAAGGCCGATTTCACCGCCGTCGCCGGCACCGGCACCGGTTTCGAGTGGAACAAGCCCGAAGTGCTCATCGAAGCGGACCGGTTGCTGAACATCCAGAAGGTCCCGACCTCGGAGCGTTCGGCGGTTGTGGGTCCGACCGCGCGGGCGGGCTGGCTGAACAGCGACATCATCAAGCACGCCGACAAGTCCGGTTCGACCGCCGCGCTGCGTGAGGGCTCCATCGGCCGCAACCTGTTCGGTTTCGACGCCTACATGACCCAGAACATCGTGCAGCCCGCCAGCTCCCCGGCCTCGGGTCAGCCGACGACCGAGGTCGGTTTGGCGTTCCACCGGACCGCGCTCGCGCTGGCCTCGGCGCCGCTGGCCCTGCCCCGCTCCAACACCTGGGGCGCGATGGAGTCCTACAAGGGCCTGGCCCTGCGCGTCGTGCAGGACTACGACATGAACCTGAAGTCCGACGTCATCAGCGTCGACATCCTGTTCGGCACCAAGACCCTCGACGCCAACCGCGGCGTGCTGCTGCGCGGCGAACTGGCTGCCTGATCCGCCTCCGCCGCCACCGGGCCACCACACTCAGGTGTGGTGGCCCGACGGCGGTCGACTCTTTGGAGAGTTCTAGTGCCCCACTTCTACAAGTATTTGGGCGATGACCAAGACCTGCTGATCGAGTCCGACGAGCCGCGCCCCGACCTGCTGGAGTGGGCGTACTGGGCCGAGATCAGCGAAACCGACGCCCGCAAGGCCACACCCCAGCCGGAGAAGCCTGCGGAGCCGGTCAAGAAGACGGCCCCGCGTAAGACCGCTCCTCGCAAGGCCGCGGAGGGCGGGGACGAATAATGCTCGTCTACGCCGCCCCCGAAGACCTCGCAGACGGCTGGCTCACCGACCTCCCCGACAACACGACCGCGACACAGCTCATCCGGTACGCCTCGCAACTGGTCAGGGAAGCAACCCGCCTCGACCTCTACGACACCTACCCGTCCGGGCTGCCAGTCGACCTCGACATCGCCGAGGCGATGCGGGAGGCAACCTGCGCCCAGGCGGCGATGTGGCATCTCGCCGGCATCAACCCCGCCGCAGGAACAGTAGGCCGGGAGTTGGCGGTGGCGTCGCAAACCGCAGACGGCGGCAGCGTCGCCTACGGCGACACCATCACCGGCGCCGAGGTCGAACGGTCCCTGTCCACACTGTCGGGGATGGCGTTGCGGATCCTGCGTAATGCGGGGCTGGCGTCGACGAGGCCGTGCACATGGTGAACTACCGGCCGCCCACCTACCCGCACGGTGTGATGTTGACCGTCGTCCGACGCGGAAACACCAACGCCCGCAACTGGGAAGGCGACTACACCAACCCCGCCGAGGCCACACACCAGATCGGGCCGTGCGACCTCAAATGGTCCACCGACAGCGAGGACAACAGCAAGGGCGAGCAGCTGATGCTGTCCGCGCGGGTGACCGCGCCCCACGGCGCCGACGTCTTGGCCTCCGACCGGATTCGCCTACCGGACGGGAGAGAGTTCGTCATCGACGGGCAGGTGCGAGAAACCCCGAATCCCTTCACCGGCTGGTCCACCGGCGTCCGATTCACCATCGCAAAGGACGGCAGCAGTGGAGTACGACGGCAGTGACTTCGACCTCGACAGGACATTCCTGCGCGAGTCGCCTGAGCTGACCGAATTCGTTCACGAGATCGCCGAACAAGGCGCCGATCGGTGGGCGGAGCGCAGCCGGTGGCGTACCGGATTCAACGCAACCCACGTGGAGGCGCTGTCCGGCCCTGGTGAGGACGGCGTCATCGAAGGCGTCACCTACGCCGAAGGGTATTACGCCCGCTTCCGCGAACACGGCACCCGCTGGAACCGGCCCGAGCATGTGATGCACGACTTCATCAAAGACGTGGAGGGGTAGAGCCGATGCCGCTGCCCCCCTACCCCGAGTTCGACGAAGTCATGCGGGCACTGCTCAGCGACATCGCCCCCGTCGTGACGTTCGAATCCGACCAGATCGAACCGCCATACATCTACGTCACTCGCGTCGGCGGGCGCGAAGACGGCGTCGCAGACAACCCCGTCATCGACGTCGAATACGTCGCCGCCACCCGCGCCGAATCCAAGCAGTTGAAAACCGCCGGGCAGGAACGCATCCGCAACGCAGGCAACACAGCCCCCGGCGGGTTCCTGATCGACGTCGCTGAGGAAACCTCCGGCGGCCAGTACATCCCGCCGCAGAACAGGGAACTGCGCGGCGTGACCGCCACCGTGCGCCTCTCCTACCGCAGGCCCCGCGCCTAGCCCTTCACAACCTTCTTCACACCGCCCGCACCGCTCACGGTGACCGGGCTTCTGGGTGTGCCCAACACAAGGAAAACCACATGCCCGCTGCAACTTTCGAGCAGGTCGCGGACTGGAAGCCGTCGCTGATCCGGCGCCCCAACAAGGGCTTCGTCCTCATCGGCGACATGAGCGCGACCATCCCCGCCGCATTCACCTCCGGCGTCTCCGCCGAATTCCAGGACCTCGGCTCGGCCGGCTTCGAAAGCCTCGGCCTGACCGCCAAGGACGCCCCGCCCACCTTCCGCCCCGAGGTCGAGTCCTCGGATGTCGAGGCGTGGGGCGCACTGGAGCCGCCCCGCACCGACATCATCTCCCGCAAGATGAGCGTGTCGACCACCCTGTTGCAGACCCAGCGCCGCAGCCTGGAACTGTACTCGGGCCTGGACCTGTCCACCGTGACCGCTGATGCGACCACGAAGGAAATCCAGTGGAACGACCCGACCGCCCCCGAGACCCGCTACCACCGACTGATCTTCGGAATGGTCGACGGGTCGGGCGCCGACCAGATCTGGATCCTGCGGATCCTGCCGCGCGCCACCGTCACCGAGATCGGTGAGCAGTCGTGGAGCCAGGACGGCTCCCTGTCCTACAACGTCACCTGGTCGGCGAAGATCGATGAGACTCTCGGCTACTCGCTGAAGAACGTCCTCTGCGGTCCGGGCGTCGGCCCGCTGCTCGACGAGATGGGCTTCGAAGCCGTCGCCGCCGTCCCGACCATCTCCTCGCACCTGCCCGCCGGCACGCTCGCCGCGGCCGGTGGCGAATCGGTGGCTCTGCTGGGCCAGCACTTCACCGGCACCAGCGCGGTCACCGTGGGCGGCACCGCCGCGACCGATTACACCGTCGTCGACGACGGCACGCTGGCGATCACCACCCCGGCCAAGACCGCGGGAAGCCACAACATCGTCGTCACCAACGCGACCGGCCCGTCGACCCCCTACCCGGTCACCTACGCCTGACCTCAGGCACCCATGCTGCCGCCCCGCGCGTGATTCCTGGCCGCGCGCGGGGCAGGCACCCCCGTCCTCCCGCCAGGCCCGAGCCAGGAGACACACATGGCTTTCGAACCGATCCGCATGGTCGCCCCCGACGGCCGCACCTTCCTCGCCGGCTCCCCGACCGAGCGTGAACAGCTGCTCAGCAAGGGCTACAAGCTCGCCACCGACCGGGAAAAGCCGTTCGTTTTGTTCAAGGACGGCGAGCACCAGGACCACGTCCACTACGCGCCCGAGAGCGACAACCCTCCCGCGCCAATGCCTGAACCGGCCAAGCCCGCGCTCAAGTTGGCGGCATCCAAGGCCGCCCCCAAGACCGACAAGTAACACCCCCTCTGCCAGGAGAAACGATCATGCCTGCCCCCAAGAAGACCGCCACCGTTGCCCCGGCCAAGAGCCGGTGGGCACAGCTGCGCGACGAAGCCCGCGCCAAGCAGGGCAAGGTCACCCCGTACCTGTTCGACGGCACCGAACCTCCCACCCCGATCTACCCGCCGACCACCGTCGAGCAGGTGACCGCGATGGCCCAGGTCGTCGACAGCAACGGTGACTTCGACGCCGCGAACATTCGCCGCCTGTTCGAGATCATCTGCGGTGACGCCTTCCCCGCCGTGTGGAGCATCGTCCGGGGCGAACCGTTCGACGTCCTGTTCATGCTGGTCGACGACATGAACTCCCACTTCTCCGGCGTCCCCGGTGCAAAGGCCGGTGATCTGCCGGGGGGCGCCTAGCCCTCGTACTCCTCATCGAGGACTACGGGGAAGAGATCGAATACGACCTCCAGCATGTGCTGGGGGTCGACCTCGGCGACTACTTCCGCGGCGACCGACCATGGCCGCAGCTGTATCGGTTCTTGCGGCGGCTCCCGTCCCACGGCTGCTACCACTCAGCGCTCGCCATGAACGAGGAGTTGGGCCGTGAACTGGCCAAACAACCGTTACCGGAGGAGATACCTCCGCCTAGCCCGCTCGGATACACCCTCGAAGCACTACTTCTACTGCGCGTCATCGACCTACTCAAGGAACAGATGCGCGCCTACGCCGCCGGACTCGGCGGCAAACTACCGCCCCCGTTCCCGCCCGAACGACGCCCGATGACCGCCGAACAGCGGATCCGAGACGAGCAAGAAACCCAGAACGTAGTCTCAGCACTCCGCGCGATGGGCATCAGAAGCTAGGGATACAACTCCGATCGGTAGTAACATCTGGCTGGTCGTCACTCGACAACGTCGGTGACACCCACACCAGCCAGGGGGAACCCCGATGACCTACCAGCCACCACAAGGACCGCCGCCGCCCGGGCAGTATCCCCCGCCCGCGCCCGGCCCAGGTAACCCGACGGGGTACCAGCCACCGAGGCCCGGGCTACCGCTTGGCACTCCGATCAATGGCCGCTATCGAACGAACACGAGCATCGGTGATGAGTGGTGGTTCACCCCGCTGCTTGGGGTCGTAGCCATTGTGTTTGTCGTCCTGTGGGCCAATGCCAACGACGTCAGTGGCGGAGGCGTGCTGCTCCTCCTGCTGCTAGCCGCGATCTTTGTGGGTCTCCCGTTCCTGGTCGTACGAGCGCTATGGAGGGTCGGGGAGAAGCGTCCATCGCCCCCGCCGACACCAACACCCCTCTCGCCCCCGCCCGGGTTCTATTCCTCACCAGACGGTGTCACACGCTGGTGGGATGGAACGCGATGGACGGACATCGTTCAGCCACCGCGCTCCTAGCATCACCGCCGAGTCGCTATGTCCACTCCGGAGGGCGTCGAGATGACAGCCTCCCAGTACCTACCGACCCGCTGGCTCCACCGTTCGGTCCACCCGCTTCTGTTGTGCTCTAGGTGCGGGTGATTGATCCACGCATCAACGCTTCGCGCGCGGATCAACTCAAGATCGGATGCGCTGAGATCCGGTCCACCGAAAGGCCACACATCAATCCGTGCGGTCAGCGCGTGCACTGTGATCCGCCCGATATCCTTCCACACGAAGCCGTCATCACTGATCCAGAACGTAACGTCTCTGTCGGCCGGATGGAACGCCGCCATTTCGAGGTCGATGATGCGCCGCAACATCTCATCGAGGTCACACACAACGAACTCCTCAAGCATGAGAAAGCCCCGCGCGACAGCACGACCCGCCACGCGGGGCCTTGAGAGGGTGAGAGAAGGAGACGGGGCTACGCGGCGGGCGCGGGAGGGGTGGCTTCTTTGATCCGCTTGCGAATCAGTTCCACGCCTCGCGGGAGCACGTCAACGGTGTAATGGGTGCAGGTGCCCCACGTGTGCTTGACGAGGGTTTCGCGGGCGCGGAAGTGGTGCGCATGCTCGGCGTAGTGGTCGTACTGGATGTCCCCACACTCGGCGTGCTTGGTGAACAGCAGTCCTTCTTCGACGAGGAACCGCCGCAGGTCGCGTTCCTTCATCCCGAACAGCTTCGCAACCTCACGCACGAGACGCGCGCCACCCTGAGCGACCAGGAATGTGTCCGCGAGATCGGCTTTGGGCTCCAGCTTGGCCACTCTCTCGGTCAACTGCGCCAAGCGGCGGGCCGACACCTCCAGCGCCCGATGGATCAGCTCGTCCTCGGTGAGCGCGGGCTGAACCGAGTAGCCGCCCGTCTTGCGGATCGACGGCAATACCTCAGAGGTGATCCAACGGCGGAAGGCCGCCGCCTCCGGCTTGTCCGACCGGATGACGACCTCGTACATGCCGGACTCGGAGACGATCGTCATCTGCTGCGGTCCGCCCGCGGTTTGAAGGGTGTGCGTCTGACGCACACCCTCATCCAGCCGGGCGGCGACGCGGCCCACAGCCGCGATCTCCAGCACCTTGCACAGATCCGCGAGCACGAACCACGGCTCGCCGTGGATGAGCAGAGTGCGTACGTCGGCGTTGTCGTACTGGAACAGGACGACTTCAGACGTGTTAGCCTGTTTCATGCCGAATCTCCGTTCGGTAGAAGTGGCGACGCCCTGCTCGGCCAAGAGTTGAAGGGCGCCGCCACTGTTCTGCAAGTGGACTACTTGCAGACTACGGCAACGCCTCGAACGGATGCAAGTACTCTACTTGCTTTGGTTCTTCTTCTTGACGATCTGGTACAGGACGTTGCGATGCACCTCCGCCGCCTCTGCGATCGCATCGCGGGGAACGCCGGCCATCATCGCCTTCGCGACTGCCACCCGACGTAACGCCGAATCCTCATCAGCCTTCGCCCTCGACTCCTTCGCTCGCCGCGTCGCATCGCGCACAGCAGCTAGCAATCGCTCGGCCTCCTCTGCGTCAACGTCCATAACGGCAATCATCTCAGACCCTTCGTGTCGACCGTGTTCAACGGCGTCGACCATAGCATGCACACTAAACCACTGCATAGAGACTACGGCGCTTGAGGCGGGAGTCGACCATTCGGTCAGAGCCCATCCGACCGGGCGGCCGCGGCGAGTCGCCCCCTGCCCTTGCACTTGGTTCTCTAGCGGCGTAGAAGCGTCGCTTCGCTGAGGGTCGATGAGAGCGGGCAGGGACGCGGCCGGGGCGCAACACGTGGACGGTGTCGCAATCGTCCTGCGCCATCTTTGGCATCTGCCTGAGTTGGAGCGGCCTGCGTCCGACTGCGATGTAGGGTACCCAGCATGGCTGAGCTGGATTACGCGTTCGTAGCAGACTTCGCGACCGTTGAAGGTGGCAAGTTGACCGCGGTCGGTGCCAGCTACACGATGGTTGCCGTATCCACTTTCCCTGTTCAGCATGCGTTTGCAGTGGCAGGGCGGGTACGCGCGCCAGAAGAGACCGAAACGATCGAAGTGTCGATCACGGTCAAGCCTCCGCGCGAAGCGCCGGAAGTCATCATGCGGGGGACATTGCTATCGCACCGGAACCACGTAACGGTGTACGACGGGAAGATCGGCATCGTATTCGCCGCCCAGAACGTCATCCAGCTCACAGGCCCTGGCCTAGTTGAAGTCTTCGTCGATGTGGACGGCCAGCGTGAGCGGCGGCTGGCGTTCGAGGTGCTCAAGTCGTGATGCGGGTCATATATACCAGGCACGCAACCTCTCAGATGCGGCGCCGAAGCATCACGAAGGTAGATGTAGAGACTGCGCTCTCGAACTGCACCATGCATAGACCTGGTGATCAGGACGGAATCTGCCATCATGGTTACGGGGCCGACGGTCGAGAGCTGAAGGTCTGGACCCTGCCGACCCCAGTACCGCTCGACCACACTGACAAACTC
Source organism: Nocardia farcinica (assembly GCF_001182745.1). Taxonomy (NCBI): domain Bacteria; kingdom Bacillati; phylum Actinomycetota; class Actinomycetes; order Mycobacteriales; family Nocardiaceae; genus Nocardia; species Nocardia farcinica. Next base: position 2,634,135 of record NZ_LN868939.1, read on the forward strand.
GTCGTCAAGTCAGCGGCTTGGAAGGGAACCACAACATGAGCACGTCCTACCCAGTGAAGGTAACCGTTGACCACGATGCAGGCGCTGCGTACGTGGAGTTTAGTGATCGTAAGGTGGCAAACACCATCGAGGTGACCCCGGACATCCAGGTGGACGTCGACGACATGAACATGGTAGTCGGAATCGAGCTGCTGAGTCTGACCGCTAACATCCCCATCACCGAACTCACCCGACGCTTCCACTTCCACTCAGAGATTCCGGAAAGGCTGCTGCGGCAGATCCGCCCCTCGGTGGGATCCTTCGCCGCAGCGTTCAGCGCCGAGCCAGGGGCAAGCTCAGCAACCATGGGGCAGATCCAGCCGATCGGTTAGCTCCCGCGCCCTCACGGGGCGCTAGCCTCCCACAAACACAACACACCAAGCGAAGGCCGGACCTGATTCAGGTTCGGCCTTCGTCGTGTCCGCGTGACCACGCCGCGGACCCATCTTCCAACGCGCGCACTCGCGCGCCTCCCACACCTTCATAGGCGGTGCCCGCATGGCGAACTGGCCGAGCTATAGCGCTGGGTCGGCGCGGCTGACGCTGCGCCCTCAACTGGCAGCGACCTTCAAAGCCGACGTCAAGACACTGCTGAAGCCGATCAACGAGTCGCTGACGGTCACGGTGAAACCGCAGTTGATGCGGGGTTTCAAGACTGACCTTCGGGAGAAGGTGAAGGCCGGCTCTCTCGGTGTCCGGATGGATGTCGAGGCGCGTGCGACCTTGGCGAAGGGGTTCCGCGCTGATCTGCGGACGAAGGTCAACGCAGCTGCGAAGGGCGTTGACGTGAAGGTCGGCGTGAACGTCGACACTAGCAACATCCGCTCGAAGATCCGGGGTTCGACTACCGGCATCAGGGCTATCAAGGTCCCGGTTGACGTTGATCTTGCCCGCGCTACTTCTCAGTTGGAGGCGTTTCGTGCGGCGCAGGCCGCGGTCCCGTTGACGATGAACGTGAACGTCGACACTGCTGCGGCGGTTGCCCAGCTGATGGCGCTCCGTTCGCTTGCGTCGGCTGTGGGGCAGGAGACTTCCGGTATTGGTGCGGGCGCGGTCGCAAGCGCGCGCCGTCGTCTCACCGGCGGGATCTTCACCCGGCCTATCCGTGCGATCCGCTTGCAGATCGAGATCGACCGGGCCAGCGTCGCACGCGCAGAAGCAGAAGTCGCCAACATCCGAGCACGACTCGAACAGGCACAGCGCAGCCACGGCGACGCCGTGGACCGTGCCCGCCTCGCCGAGGAGAGGTATCAAGAGGTACTTGCGAGGGCGTCGGCGACGGAATCCCAGCGCATGGCTGCTCTCCAAAGGCGAAACCGAGCGCTGAGAGATCAGGCAGACGCTCTCGGCCGCGTGTCCGGGCTGATGAACCAGCAGCGAGAAGCCGACGACAGGCTAGACCGGGCGCGGAGCGATCGGAACTCGTTCAGCCGCTTGTTCTCAGCGGGTATGTCGGGTCTCAACAGCGCGATCCTCGACGCCGCTCGCAACATGCTCTCGTTGAGCAACCTGACGAGCCTTGCCACCGTTGGTTTGGTCGCGCTGGCTGCCGTGTCTTTGGTGCCACTGCTTAGCCAACTGACTCAGGCGGCCGGTGTGATCGCACTGCTGCCTGCTGGTCTCTCCGCTGCGGTTGCCGCAGTCGCGACACTGGTCATCGGATTCCAGGGCGTCGGCGACGCGTTCTCTGCCGCTGGCAAAGCTGCTGATTCCGCAGCCAAGGACGCTGAGTCGCGAGCGAAGAACATCGCCAACGCGCAGAAACAGCAGGCATCAGCCGCGAAGCAAGTGGAGCAGGCGAACCGTGGGATCGTCTCTGCCGAGCGGGGCGTGAAGAACGCCCAGGCCGCTACCTTGAAGGCACAGAAGGACCTCAATCGGGCGCGCAAGCAGGCAAAAGAAGATCTCGAAGACATCAATCGGGAACTCGGGCGGACCGCGTTGACGGAAGAGGCTGCCGCGCTGGCTGTTGCGTCCGCGCAGCAGCGCCTGTGGGAGACCTTCTCGGATCCGAACAGCACGGCGATAGATCGAGCCCAGGCGCAGCACGATGTCAAGCAGGCCCTCGCCGATCAGCAGGACACCATCCGCGAAAACCAGCGACTCGCCGAGAAGGCTGCCGAGGCCAACGCTCTCGGGGTTGAGGGGAGCGACCAAGTTGTTGCGGCGAAGGAAGCTGTAGCGGCGGCAGCTGACGCTGAGATGGATGCACAGCAGGCGCTGGCCGACGCGTACACGACGCTCGCGGACGCGCAAGCGACCTATGCGGAAGCATCTCAGGCTGTCACAGATGCGATGAATGAGTCATCCTCTGCGGCAGACGAATATGAGAAGGCGCTAGGGAAGTTGTCGCCGGCGGCGCGCGCGTTTGTCGAGCAGATGCTTGCGCTTCGCGGGCCCTACGGTGAGCTGCGACAGTTTGTTCAGGAGAAGCTGTTCGACCAGCTTGGTACTTCGATCTCGTCACTGGCAACGAATTACCTTCCCACACTTCGGGAAGGGCTGGGCGGCATCGCGAATGCGATCAACCAGGGGGTCCGTAAGGCTATTGCCGACCTAGACACCGACGCGAACCGCCTGACGCTCGCCAACATCTTCGACAACGTCGAGGCTTCGGTGACCCCGTTCCTGAACGGTCTCAGCAACGTCCTGCAAGCGTTCTTGGCTCTTTCGGAAGTCGGTTCCGAGTTCATGCCTGGAGCCGCGAAGGGCTTTGAGGACGTGACGAAGAAGTTCAAGGACTGGGCAAACTCGGACGAAGGCAAGTCGAAGTTCCGCAACTTCTTGCAGGAGTCGATCAAGACCTTCAAGGATCTCTGGAACATCGGCAAGCAAGTGTTTGCCCTGATTCAGAATATCTTCAGGGGCGCTGACGAGACCGGCGAGTCGTGGCTTACGTCGATTGCCGAAACGTTGAAGCGCTGGAACGAGAGCCTTTCGACGGAGGAGGGCCAGAAGAAGCTTCGGGACTTTTTCGATAATGTCCGCACCACGGTTGGCGCTATCACGACGATGATCTCTGCCGCGGCTGGGCTTATCGACAAGCTGAGCGCTTCGCCGCTGGGCGATGTGATGAGTGTCTTCGATGAGGACAAAAGTGCTGGGGAGAAGGCCAAGTCCGTCGGCGGCGGTCTCCTGCGAGGAGCCATTGGGTACAGCCCTATCGGGCTGGTCTGGAACGCCACGGGCGCATCGGACAAGGTCAAGGAAGCCTGGTCGGGCTTTACGTCCGACTTCGACAAGGGCGCGGGAACCGTTATGGGCCGCCTGTACGAGATGGGGACTGGCTTCGCTGATTGGGCGACCAATGGCGAGGATTCGATCACTACTCGTATCGGTGGCGCGTTCAGCGGGTTTACCAGCAATCTGCCTGGCGTCAGCACGAAACTGGGCGAGTTCAGGGATGACGCGAGCGATAAGTTCAACACTTTCAAAAACACTGTTACGACGGTGTTTTCGACGCTCACAGGTCCGGAGGTGCTCGGGAAGTTCAAGTCCGAGCTAAACACTCTGCCGGGCTTTTTCGATGGTTTGGTGCTCGGTATCGCGCGCGCCTGGTCGAATGTGTCCTCGGCGCTTCAGGGACCGATCAACACGGTGATCGACACCCTGAACAGCTTCGGCGACATCTGGAACCGGGTGGCCAAGAAGTTGGGGCTGCCGGAGTGGGAGCCGATCGACCATGTCGGCGTGACCGGTCAGACCGGCACGTTCGACAAGCCGCTGGTGGGCGCCCGAGCGATGGGCGGTCCTGGTGGCCCGGTTCATGGCCCCGGTAACGGCAAGGACGACCGGGCCGGGCTGTATCGGTTGTCGCGCGGCGAGCATGTGTGGACTGCCGACGAGGTGCGTGCTGCTGGCGGGCACGAGGCGATGTACCGGATGCGTCGGACGGTGCTCAAGGGCGGCGGCACTCAGGCGAAGCCTGATGGTCCGCTCCCCGGTTACCGCGACGGCGGCATCGTCCAAACCAGCGATCCGCTGGACCCGATCCAGGTGCATTTGTGGGATCTGGTGCGCAACGCGATCCCTGGCGCGATCCTCACCTCGGCGAAGCGCTTCGTGGATGTCGGGTCCGGCTACGACCTGCACATGCAGGGCAAGGCCATCGACCTCGGCGGCCCGATGAAGGAGATTGCCCGTTGGATCTACAACACCTACCCCCAGAGCGCGGAGTTGATCCACTGGCCGCTCGACGGCTGGCAGAACCTCGATGAAGGCCGACCCTTCGATTTCGGGTCGGGAACGAACGAACAACACCGCGACCATGTCCATTGGGCCGCAAACGATTTCCTGACCGAAATGTCGGAGGACGACAAGAGGTCGCTGTTCGATCGGGTTCGTGCCGGTATCGGCGGCCTGGTGTCGAGTGGCCGCAGCTTGATGATCGACAACCTGTTGGCGAAGCCGCTGCGCGGCCTGGCCGACCAGGTGCCGGTGTTCGACCAGTTGGGCGAGTTCGGTCAGATGCCGCGGGCTTTCGCACGCAAGATGGCCGACGCTGTCATCGGCTGGGTCACGTCACGGTTGGGCGGCGAGTCCGGCGGCGGCGTGGTCGATTATGACCCGGCGTGGGGTGTTGAGCACTGGCGGGAGATGGCGAAAGAAGCCATGCGCCGGGTCGGATTCAACGCCGACGACGAAAACCAGGTCAACGCCATGCTGGCGCAGATCAAGTCGGAGTCCGGCGGTAACCCAAATATCGCTCAGCAGATCGTGGACGTCAACGGCACCGGCGAAGCCGCGGGTGTCGGCCTGTTGCAGATCATCCCGGGCACGTATGAGGCGTATCGGGATCCTGAGCTGCCGAACAACCGCCGCGACCCTTTCAGCAACATGGTCGCGGCGTTGCGCTACTACAAAGCGCGGTACGGCATGGACCTCACCACCATGTGGGGCAAGGGCCACGGCTACGACCAGGGCGGCATCTTCCCGCACGGCACATGGGGATTCAACGCCTCCGGCCTGCCGGAAGCAGTGCTCACGAACCCGCAGTGGCGCCTGTTCGAGCAGTTCATTCGGCAGATGCCGGGCATGGAGCAGAAGCTGCAAGCCCTGCCGCAGCCGGTACCGGGACAGATGGCGCCGCTGCCGCAGCCGATGGGCGGCGGCACCAGCGCCGACGGCACGCCCGGAACGTACGGGGTTCCGGTCAATCCTGGTGTCGACACCCTGGAAATCGTCGGCAACAAGGCCCGCGAGCGGTACACCAGCGCGCTCAAGACCGGGTTCGATGGCTTGATTTCCTCGACGCTGGATCCGCTCGGCCTTCCCGACCCGCGGAGCCTGATCCCGTCCGAGGTGACTGAGTACGGCAAGACCCTGGATGCCTGGCATCAGGCGCGTATCGCGTCCGCGCAGGCTTCGGGCGCGCTCGCCCAGTCGGGGTACCAGGCGGCGCCGGCACCGGCCGCGACCGCGAATCAGGTGATCCAGTCCGGCGGCTCCGGCACCGAGTTGGCGACCTACGACTACTCCACCCACATCACGATCCAGACGCGCGACGTTGATGAGGGGTACCGGAAGGCGCAGCAAATGGCTGACTTGCGCGCTATCCAGCACACTGGCACTGCAAGGGGCTAATCACGTTGATGTGGGAATCTGCCCGCGTCGAATTCTTCGGTCCTGACGGCTCGCATTTCATCGTCAATGGCGCGGGTGCGTCGCGGAAACTCTTTCTGTCCCCGGACATCAAAGGGATCTACGACGCACCCGTCCAGACGCGACGGAAGTCGAGCGCGTTCCAGAAGGGTTCGACCTACCTGGGCAAATCATACAAAGAGCGGCGCATCACCTTCGGTGTCGACATCAAAGGCGACACGCCGGAGGAATGGCAACAGCTACAGGACGACTGGAATTCTATATGGGATTACGAACCTGACCCGTGGGATCCAGACTCGACGCTGACGAAAATGTCGATCACGACCCCGATCTCGGGGACGCGCAGCCTATGGCTGGCGAAAGACGACACGGTCGAATTCGAGTCGAAACACGATCCACACATCACACGCTCGTCGCGTGTGCCGATGGCCGTCGTAGCGGACCAGCCCTTCTTCTTCGAAGACAAATGGGAGAACAGCCCGTACGACTATTTCGAGACCGGCTCGGCCGGAACCTCGGAAGGGTTCGTCACCATTTCCAACCCCTGCGATCAGCCGATCTGGCTGCAATGGGTGGTCACCCGCGGCAAGTGGACGCTTCCTGACTTCTCCTGGAGAGGGAAGAAGCACCATCGAGTGCCGGGCGGGGAATGGGCAAACCGGAAGATCACCCTGCCTGAATTGACCGCACTGGAAGGCGGCGCCCGGATCACTCTCTACCGGGACAAACTTCAGGTCCGCGACTTCGCGGGCACCAATCTGGCAGGCCGCATGAACGGCATCTCATTCGAGCATGTCGTCCCACCGAAAACCCCGGAAACCAATCTCCCGGTCAAGGTTGAAAACGCGCCGGTCGGCGGCGGCCGTGTCGAAGTCTACTGCCAGCGACGCTGGGGCCACGCATGGGAGAGCCGATGACCGATCTGCTCGAACTCTCCCTCGAAGAACAGTGCCGCGCGATCTGGGAAGCCACTCTCGCCGCGGAAGAAGCCGACCGACGCGCGCGCCTGGTACCGCCGAAGGTCCGTATCTGGAACGGCGACTGGAAGCTGGTCGGCACACTGGATTCGGAGTACTCGGCCAGCTTCACCTGGCTCGACAACGAGGTCGGTCCCGGGCTCACCGAAATACCGATCGACGACCCGCTGGCGAAGTGGATCTGGCAGGTAGCGCCTCGCGTCGGCCGCGGGGAGAAGCTGCACGTTTTCATCACCGTCGACAAAGACGGTGCCCGCTGGTCCGGCAGGCTGCACGACCACACTGTTGAAAAAAGAGACGACGGCACCTGGGTATTGGTTGTGCGTTGGCTGCACGACCTTTCCGCGCTGGAGTACTACCTCGCTTGGTGTAACCCGTTTCTACCGGCCTTCGTGCAATTTCCGCGCGTCTTCTTTCTGGCCGGTCCCTCGATTTGGGGTCTGAAAACAGCGCTGTTTTTGAATCTGATGCGCGAAAATGTCACGAACAATTTCGCGCTGCCAGACGACCCCATGAATCATGTGACGGCGCCGGCGACGCTCATGTCCAACTGGCCTGTCGTGGTCAAACCGACGACCTTCGCCGAGGACATGATGGCCGGCACGATCTGGTCTGTCCCCAACAGCCGCTTCAAGCGCTGGGTCGACATGGCGAAAGACATCCTGGAAGATGCCCAGCTGTCTATCCAGGTCCGACGTTTCATAGCAGGCGAAGACGAACAGCCCATCGAGGGGCAAACACTCCGTAACGGTTGCCTGGTGGTCGACATTGTCGACAAATCCGGCTACTACACCGACACCAGTAATGGCGGTGACCCTTTCCTCGGGTTGAAACGCACGTTCGCGCAGTGGGCCGAAGACTTCATCGACGTTTTCGAAGAAGATGTCGTCTCACCCACCGTACCCGATTCCTACAAGGTTCCCGGTCTACGCCTGACCGACAAGACCTGCCCTTACGTGATCTACCTGGAGGGCGAAGAAACCGGGATCGAGTCGAGCAAGTTCACCTTCACACCGTCCACGGCGCGGCAAATCGTAGCGGGCGGGCACTCATTCCCGTTCGTGAACGAGCTGATCTCCGCGACCATTCAGACGGTGGGCGATCTGATTGCCGCGATGGTTTTCATTCCGCCCATCGGTGGTGCGGTGGACGCCGTCGCTCAGGTTTTCTACTGGGACACCATAGCCGCCTGGTTCAACGTCGAAAGTGGTGGCCGCAAATCAAAAGGCGGATGGGCGGCACCATTCGAAGTGTTGGCTTCCGGGTCGGACCGCGCCTACACGCTGGAAATGCTGCTGTCGATCCGGAAGGCCCTGCACGAAACCCGGTCTTGGTTCAGTCACGAAATCAATATTCGTGACGGTGCCCCGTGGTTCATCGGCGACCAGGGTAAAGGCCACTTTTTCATCGGCGACCGCATTGGTGCACAGGTCATCGGATCGCAGGTGGCAGGCCACGGCCCCACCACCCTGTATGTCGACGACCACACCATCTACGTGGACCGTGTGCGGGAGCTGACGCTGGCGTGGGATCGCGAATCCCCGCCGGAATGGAAGCCGGTCATCGGCGAGAAGGAAAAGAACAAGGACCGCGGTCAGCGCGCTTTGGCAATGGTCGCCGAACTCGGCTCGCTGGTGCAGCAACTCGCTGTGCACGGCCGATAGTCCAGGAGATCAGGCCGCGTCCTTGTGGCTCTCACCGAGGATCGCCAAGCGTGCTGTCGGGGTGCTTACTCCATAACGCTCTGCGATCTCTCGGTAGATCATGCCTTGCGCTCGCAGGTCCCGCATGGCGGCGACGGTCTCTGGGGCGAGCTTCTTGCCCTTGTGGGTGCCGAAGGAATCGCCACGCTGTTCGCGGTACCTCCGGTTGGAATCTGCTTGCTTGCAGGCGATGCAGCGGCGCCCGCCGTTCTTCATGATGCGTGTGTTCTCGGGCGTGTACTCGTGGCCCTGGGCGCAATGGGTCTTGTTGAGCTGCCAGTTGGTGCCGTGAAGAAGCTTGTCGGCCGCATTGCCAGACGGCGTGTCCCACCGAATGTTGCTGACCTGGTTGTTCGACTTGACGCCGTCGTTGTGACACGCGTGATAACTCGGGTCGGTGGGTTCGCCGTGGAAGGCAAGCGCCACAAGACGGTTCACCGTCTGAGTCGTGGCCTTCCCGCCTCGTCTGAGGCTGACGGTCACATAGCCGCCATTGTTGGTCCGCGTACCGAGAATGCGTTGTTTGCCGCTCCGGTTCGATCGAATTCGACCGAACGAGCTTGCTTCGTATCGACCATCGAATCCAGGGATGCACATCCAAATCTCCGCCTGCACGAGACAATTATACGGGGCAATCGCAAATGGGTAAATCCAAGAATCCTATCGAAGCTGAAGCTGAAGCTGAAATCGACCAGTCGCCGCACCTTAAGCCGGGCGAGTTTCCTGAACACCACCTGGTAAACCACAACTGCCCTGAAGAAGCGTTTCTCTGGATGTTCAGTGGACTGCCCGGAATGAAGGGCGCGCCGCTGCCGTTCCCAGTCGAGTACCTGAGAGAGGTCTCACGACGCCTCTGGGACTGCGGTGCCAGGCCGATGGATTCAACCGTTCCGCCCGAACGCAAGATCAAGTACCAGAAGCCGCGGAACACGGACCCGCACTGGCTGGTGTCGCCGGGTGTGTGGGAGCCGATCGACGCCCCTGACCGGTCGGCACTCGACTTGAAAGAGTTCGTCGCATCGCTGCCGCAGGACACCCGCCGTCAGCTGGCCGAGGCGCTCGGCTTCGGTCCGGACGTTGTCCCGTCGAATGAGCAGCTCGTCGACAGCGTGACGGGGGAGGGGCCGCGCGGCCCGAAGACCGGCCCGGTGACCAGTGACGGCGCATACGTGACCAATGTGCCGGTTCGCGATCCTGGCTGGAATCCGTGCGCGCACACCGTCGACGAGGTTCTGGAGTACCTGGAAACCGTCGACGACGCAGAGCGCGAGCGGGTGCTCATGGTCGAGCGGCACCTGTCCAAGAAGCCCCGCAAATCCATTCTTTCCAAGTACCCGGAGGTGGGCGTCTGATGGCAGCCCCGCAGTACACCGAAATCGCCCGCATGGGCAACTCCCGCTCCAAACGCTGGGGCGCCCGCGTCATCAACTTCCTGATCCACACTCAGGAGGGCAACGGCACGGCCGAATCCCTGGCCGCCTATCTGAACAATCCCGCGGCCGGCGTGAGCTACCACTACACGCTGCGGGACGGCATCGTCGTCGACGTCGTCGACACCGACTACGCGAGCTGGTCGGTACTGGACGCCAATGCCTTCACCATCAACTTGTGCTTTGCCGGCTCTCGCGCGGCATGGTCGCGGGAGCAGTGGCTTCAGCGCGACCATGACCTGCGGATCGCGGCATGGCTGGCGGTCCAGGACGCCCGCAAGTACGGCTTCTCCACCGACGTCATCGTCCCGGACTACTACCGCGGCGAAGGCATCTCCGACCACAAGTACGTCACCCGCGAGCTTGGCATCGGGGACCACACCGATGTCGGCTGGAACTTCCCCTGGGACGTCTTCGCCGCTTACGTCCGCGAGTACGCGACCGGCGCACCCGCGCTGCCACCGGTGAACATGATCGACCAGGAAGCCGAGCGCGCGAAGGCGTGGATCGGCGCCCGAAAGACCGTGGGGGAGAACGTTACCCCTGACGGCGAGGGCCGATTTGCCGAGTTCGAGAACGGGCATATCTACTGGCACCCGCGCACCGGAGCGCACGCCGTCCCGGCCGCGATCTTCGAGGCGTGGGCCGAACGCGGCTGGGAGGCCGGGCCGGTCGGCTACCCGATCGGTGACCACACTGTGCTCACCGGCCCTGACGGCGCCCCCTGGGGCGACGTGCAAGGGTTCGAGAACGGCGCCCTCTATCGCCGCTACGGGCAGCCCGGCTACTGGGTGCACGGCGAGATCCGCAACCGCTGGAACCGCAGCGGATTCGAGAACGGCCCCTACGGTTGGCCGACCTCGGACGAGATCCCATTCGACACCGGCAGCTACCAGGATTTCGAGCGCGGCCGCATCTACTTCACCCCCAAGCAGACCCTTGGCCTGCTGCACGGCGACGGCCCCGACACCCCCGTAGCGGACGCCGCCTAATCCAGCCTCCCTCAACGATTCGAGGTACCCCATGTCTTTCGACCGTATCCGTGACCTGACCGCTGACGTGCGTGGCCGCATCTACGCCACCCTCGGCTCGGTTCAGGTTCTGCTTGTCACGCTGGGTCTGCTCAACGACGCCGACGCCGCCCTGTGGGGTGGCGCTGTCGCCGCGCTGGTCGGATTCACCGTCGCCGGCGCGAATTCGACCGCCACCTGGCGCACGTGGCTGTACACCCTGCTGGGTGCGGCGCAGCCGTTGCTGGTCGCTTACAGCGTCGCCACCGATGCGCAGGCGTCGGCGGTCGTGGCTGTTGTGTCTGCTGCGCTCGGTTTGGGTGTGGCTGCGGCCAAGACCCCTAGCATCGGCTGACCCGCGATGTGGGATGTGCTCATCCCGGCTATCTCTGGAGGCGTCGGCATGCTCGTGGGGTACATCTCCCCACGGGCACGCTCGCTGGACTCCCAGCGCGCTGATTTTCAGGCGACGTCCGATCTGCTGATGCGTCAGGTGACCGATCTGCTTGTTCGGGTGAAACATCTGGAGGACCAGCATGTGGAGGATGTCGCTCGGATCGACGCTCTCGAAGATCAGCATGTCGAGGACACCAAGCAGCATCTGCGCGATGTCCGCCGCATCGATGCTCTGACTGCGTATGTGAAGGATCTGCTGGCGTTTATTCGCACACATGTGCCGAGCCCGGAGCCTCCACCGATTCCGCCGGAATTTTCAAACGACATATGACCCGTTTTGTAGGGGGTGATCGCTTGTGACTGCCCCCAATCAGCCGACACCTGACGGCAGTATCGAGTTGGGTGCTTTCCGGGCGTTGCAGACCGCGACGCCCGAGGATGTTCAGGCTTCGTTGAAGGCTGGCGCGAAATTGTCGTTCACGAAGGCGCAGGGGGATCACAAATCGGAAGTGCTGACCCCGATTTCGGAGCGCCCGAAGTTCACGCAAACGCCGGTCAACTCCGCGCTGTGGACGACGATGGACCCGCGCGAGCACGCGACCGTGCCGCGCACGCAACTGATCCACGGCACGGCGTCGGGCACAGCATCGGGCGGATCGGGCGACAGTTCCCATTCTCACAATCTGAACCGAATTCCTGACTATCAGCCTGCGGGAAACAATGCGGATTGGGCAGAAATTGGGTTTATTCGAGTGCAGCGCGATGCCGATCTCCGTTACGTCGGATTCATGACCGGCGACGCGCAAACGTTCTTCGGAATCAACGCCGCCTATTTGGGCGTCTACTCGGTCGACACCGAGACGGGTCTGCTGACGCTTCTGACACCGACGCTGGCGGCCACGAACATCAAGAGCCTCGTGACGGACATCAACACCGAGACCCGGTTCGACATGGGGCTGACGATAGAAGCCGAGCAAGATCAGGTTTTCGCGGTCGCCCTGCTCCAGGACACCAGCTCAATCCAGACTGCGGCGTCGCTGATGTGTGTGCGAATCACCGACCTGAACCGGTTCGAGGGTACGAAATACCCGCGCAGACCTTACTGCTACGCCGGACCGTCGCCACTGTCCGCGCTGCCACAGACAATCACCGCCGCCAATCAGCACTGGGATTCGTCAACGAAGTTGCCGTTCTTCTATCTTCGGGAGGTGTAATGGCCGACAAGCTCCAGCACGTTAAGAACTTCTTTTACGGCGTGGTGATGGATGGATTCGGTCAGCGCCGGCATATCGGAATGGACGAACAGCCGGACGACATAAAGTACATCCACAACAAGCTGGTTCCGGCTCTTTGGCATGCGATAAAAACCGACGACCCTGAGTTCGATCCTCAAGCGATGTGGTTCGATGATCCGCCTGCACCCATGAGTGAGGCGACGAGCACCGGAGCCGTGCGCTGGTTCGTCGAGATACAAGAGGCATTGAAGGCCCAAATGGAGCTGATGCCAGACGGTCGAAGCAGTGCGCTGTACACCCGCCTTTTCAAATCCTCGGCCCAGTATGGGTGTTTTCTCGACGATCTCACGGTCGCACTTATGAAGGACGACCCCGAGTGGCGCGGCCCCTACATCGACACCACCCCGCCGCTTCCCACGTAGCGGGTGGATATTCCCTGCGAGGGGACACGAAATGACAATCGGACACCAGCCGCTCGTGGACAGTCTCGTCCTCGTCAACGGCCAGGACTTCATTCACGAAATCCTCATGCCCGCAGGCGAAACCGTGCCCGCAGGCACCACCTGCAAAATCGTCATCTACGACATGGCGGGCGACGTGGTCACTGAATGGCCCGCAACGGTCGTCTCCAACAGCATCAGCTGGGATGTCGCATCCGAGTCCGCCGACACCATCAATTTGCCAGCAACGTACCGCATTTACGTCCATTACTCCGACGGCGCGGATTTCTGCTGGTACCGCGGGCCGATCGTCCGCTACTGACTTCCTGACTCTCTTACCCGACGTCGGTTCGGGTTGATCGAGGTGAACCAATGGCAATTGCTGTTGCCGCGACCCGGCAAGTGCTCGCCGACGCGTACAAGAATCTGTCCGGTACCGCCCAGGTGTGGGTGTCGCTGCATACTGCCGACCCTGGCACGACTGGTGCGAGTGAGGCGACGGGCGGCGGGTATGTCCGGGTCCAGGGCACGTGGACTTCCGGGTCCGGTGGCGCTCTGTCGATGTCGGAGTTGACATTCACGGCCCCGGCTGGCACGTACACGCATGCAGGGCTGTGGTCGGCGTCGAGCGCGGGCACCTTCTTCGACAAGTGTGCCCTGACCCCCAGCATCACCATCGGCTCCGCTGGCACCATCAAGGTCACGCCCAGCTTCGCGCTGAGCTGAGCGGCGGATGCTTCCCGCACATTCACGCAGGCGCGCCGCCCTGCCGGGGAGGTCGAACAGCAGCGGCGCCCTCCCCGCCGGCACCTGGACGCGCCTGCCGAAGGGCGTGTTGTACGAGCCTCCGCCGATAGTTCCGTTCAACGCTGAGGGCGTTTTGACGGTGTCGGCGGTCCCGCACACTGTGGCTGCCTTCGGGGGAGAGGCGACCTTGCAAGCGTTGGCTGCGGCCGTGGCTGGGGCTGGGTTTACTGCTGAGGGCACGTTTGTGGTGCCGACGAATGAGGCGGACGCCTTGTTCGAGGCGGTGGGTGCACTGTCGGCGTCGGCGGTCCCGCACGCGGTCGCGCAGTTTACGGCGGCTGGGATACTGGCAGCCCTCGGTGTCGCATCGGCCAGTGCCGGTTTCACCGCGGTCGCTGCGCTGGGTGCCTCGGTCACTCCGACCGCAACGGCTGGGTTCAGCGGTGCGGGCACATTGTCGGCGGTGGCGTCGATCTTCAACCCGTCGTCGATGACGAAGTCGGGCACCTTCTCCGGCCTGACGAGCGGGTTCGTCCCGGTGACCGGCTGGGTGGCTGACACGACGAACTATCCCGGCTCGTCGGTCTCGGGCAGTGACCTGGTGGTGCAGTCGACGGGTACGGGTAAGACGGTGTCGGCGTCGGTCGTGTGGACGGCGTCAGGTGCTTTCGCCCGCAATGTGACGATGCGGTTGAAGAACCAGACCACCGGCGCGATCCTCGCCACCGGCGACCCTGTGTCGGTCCCAGGGAATGGCAGCGCGACCGCGACGGTGACCGCGACTGGCGTGTCGGTGACTGCCGGTGATCTGATCCGGCTGGAGGCTGACGGCGGTAACACGACGTCGCGGCCGACGGCGCAGACGAACACGAACAGTTACGTGCGTGTCACGTGATGCTTTGGGCGTCCCATCTTCCAGCGTTGCTGGTGGGTGGGGCGCCCGCTTTTTCGTTTGGGTGTGTTGTGACACGATTCGGTAGTGTTTGTTCGATGAGTCACGGTCTGGTGTCGGGGTGGTGGCTGGTGCGTGACGTGACAGCAAACCCGCGCTAGTATTCGAACACGCGTTCGATCATGGTTTGAAGGAAAGGCAAAGGGGGCACCGGTGCACACGCGACCCGACTACCAGGAATTCGACTGCCGACAAGTCGCCGCGACCGCAACCGGCATCCTCAACGCCTTCGGCATCACCACCCACCCAGCTGACGGGCACCCAAGCATCTGGATCGATCACGGCTGGCAGTGGTGGCGCCAGATCGGTCACCTGTCCGTGCGGGATGAGGCGATCCACATTTGGCCGCATCGCGGCATCAGTGAAGCCGATATGAGTGTGCTGCGCGGTGCGGCCTGCGAAGCGTTCTGCACTCCGCCGGCCGTCACTGCTCATTGGGTGCACACGGGCAGCGAATGGGAATGCGCCATCTCCGTCCGCGCACAGTAGTGCGTAGTATTGGTTGTAGACGTGAGTGTGTGGTGAAAGCTAGTATCGGTGGGTTCCCTTACCCTCTCGTTCGAGGAGCCCACGTTGACCACCCCCACCAGCCCGCCCGGCGGCGACTTCCCCTGCTGCACCACCCCGACCCCGCGTGCCGAGCTGTCCCGTGAACACCTGGCGGTGTTCGCCGTCGACCCCCACGCCGCAGCCGAGTCGGAAGTCGCGGCGATGGCGCAGGAGCTGGTGGCCGCCCGCGCCCGGATCGCGGAGATGGAGAGCGAACGCGCCGCCGCGACCGCCGCGTCCCTGGGCGGCGGCGTTTACAGCTTCGCGTTCGACCGTGCCCGCGCCTCCGTAGAGCACATCGTCACGACCGACGCGTGGCGGGACAAGCTGTCGGCGGCCGACCGCGCCAGCCTGGTCGACCAGCTCGACACGGCCATGCGCGCAGGCATGGAACCCGCCATCGCGAACGCCGTCGTCGCTGGGTCCGTGCTTGCTGGGCGCGCCCGATTCGCCGAGCTGGAGAAGCGCGTCGCCGAGCTGGAGGGCGAGCTTGGGCCACTGCGCACGCAGCGCAGCGCCGCCTACGCGATCCTCGCCAGCATCGCGGCCGAGCTGGGAGCGGAAGAAGAGACCCGGTGGGAGTGCCTGCCGGAGATGGCGCGCGCCCTCGCCACGCGCAAGATCAACCCCGACACCGTCCTGTGGGCTCCCACCGAGGAAGGGCAGGCCGATGCCTGAGCGGACGCCGCGACTGACCGCCGAGGAGCTGGAGGCCCTGCGTGAGGCCACGCTCCAGCACTACGAGGCCGCCGGCTACCCGGACGAGCTGACCGACCGTCTGCGCGCCTACACCGACGAGCCGGACGGCGGGCTGATCAACCTGATCGACATGGCCAGCTCGCTGGCCCGCAGCCACGAGGCCGCGCTGGAACGGATCGCCGAGCTGGAGGCCGAGCGCGCCCGCCTGGTCGAGGGCGTGGCATCGACGGTGCGCAGGTTCAGCGCGACCCTGGATGAGCGGGACGCCCTGCGCGCCCGCCTCGCCGAGCTGGAGACGCAGCAGCAGCCGCGCGTCATCACCGACCTCGCCGAGCTGGACGGGCTGCCGCCCTTCGCGGTCATTCGCGCTGGGAGCGTCATCTATCAGCACGTCGGCTACGGCGTTTGGCTCACGCCAGGCATCCACCCGCGCACCCACAGCGTGTGGCTTCTCCAGCACGCCGCACGCCAGCGCGTGCAGGTCATCGTCCTGTGGACGCCCGAGCAGGAGGCGGCTGATGCCTGACCAGATACCCGCACTGACCATGTCCGGCTACTACCCGCCCGCTGCCCTACGAAAGGAAATTCACCTCATGCAGACTCTCGCCGACGCCGTCGCCTTCACCGGCGTCACCGTCCACGACTGGCTCGACCACACCGCCGAGATCCCGCGCGTGTCCCGTGCCGCCGCGCAGGGCGATGTGCTGATCCTGCGTGTCACGCTCGCCCCGGCCCGCACCGTGATGCCCTCTCGTGTCGTGGTCGTGGCATCGGAGGCCAGCAGCCACACCCACACCCTGCATCCGTCCGGCCCCTGCTTCTACACCCCCCACACCCCGGCCGGGGCCGGGGATGTGCTGCTCGGACTGCTCACTGTGCCGGAGGGCAGCACGGCGGTGCTGATCCATCAGGAGCACGGCGGACTGGAGATCCTGCCCGGCACGTATCAGGTGCGGCGTCAGCGGGAGCTGGCCGACGAGTGGCGGATGGTGGCTGACTGATGCGCATCGATCAGCTGACCGACGAGCAGGCCGCAATGCTGCCTGTGATCCGCGACGAGTGGATTCGGGCAGGGTTGTCTACCGAGCCTGCCGACCGCGCTGCTGCTGAGGCCGGGGTCCGCAAAGCGTACGCGGCGGCCGGTCTGGAGCCGCCCCGGCTGGTGATCTGGCTCGACTCCCCCCTTGCCGGTGCGATCGGCCAGGCCATCGTCCGCACCCCCCCGCGCACCTCGGCCCGCGTGCAGGCCCAGGTGCGGGCCCAGGTGCAGGCCCAGGTGTGGGCCCAGGTGTGGGCCCAGGTGGGGGACCAGGTGTGGGCCCAGGTGGGGGACCAGGTGTGGGCCCAGGTGGGGGACCAGGTGGGGGACCAGGTGTGGGCCCAGGTGGGGGACCAGGTGTGGGCCCAGGTGGGGGACCAGGTGTGGGCCCAGGTGGAGGACCAGGTGGGGGACCAGGTGTGGGCCCAGGTGGGGGACCAGGTGTGGGCCCAGGTGGGGGACCAGGTGCGGGCCCAGGTGGGGGACCAGGTGCGGGCCCAGGTGGGGGACCAGGTGCGGGCCCAGGTGGGGGACCAGGTGCGGGCCCAGGTGGGGGACCAGGTGTGGGCCCAGGTGGAGGACCAGGTGTGGGCCCAGGTGGAGGACCAGGTGGGGGACCAGGTGTGGGCCCAGGTGGGGGACCAGGTGTGGGCCCAGGTGGAGGACTGGTGCACCGGCGCGCTCGGCCGATGGGAATGCGGCTGGCTGTCCTTCTACGCCGCGCTCGGCCGGCTCGGGATCGACGTCTCACGCCTGGACGGACTGGTCGAGATCGAGCGCTCGGCAGGCTGGTGGTGGCCGATGCGCGATGCGGTCGTCCTCACCGACCGCCCGTCCGTCATCAGCCGGGACAAAGACGGACGCCTGCACAGCGCGGCCGGACCGGCCGTGCTGTACCGGGACGGATTCGCCGTGCACGCCTGGCACGGCACCCGCGTGCCCGCCGACCTGATCGAGACCGGATGGGACACCGCGCGGATCCTGCGTGAGCCCAATGCCGAGGTGCGCAGGTGCGCGATCGAGCGCATGGGCTGGGATGTCTTCATCGCCTCATCCGGCATGAGGCAAGTAGGCGACGCCGTACCCGATCCGGGCAATGCCCCGCACACGCTCGCACTCTACGACCTGCCTGACACCCTCTCCGACATGTTCGAGGAGCCCGCCCGGATCCTGCTGTGCACCAACGGGTCACCTGAGCGTGACGGCACCCGCCACCGGTTCGGGCTGGTCGTGCCCGGCCACCACACCGATCCCGTCGCCGCAGCCGCCGACCTCTACGACATCCCCGTGCAGGCGTACAGGCAGCTGGAGGTACGCCGATGAAGATCCGTCAGCTGACCGCCGAGGGACGCCGCCTCTACGCCCGCCTCTACGCCGCGGTCCTCGACAGCGGTGAACGTCGCGTTGTCCTGTCCTCGGAGGGGGACGCCGCACCCACCACCGACCTGCTGGTGTGGGCTGGCAACAACTTTCCTGTGCTGCTCGACGCTCTCGATGAGGCCGAGGAAGCCCGCGCCCGCGCGGCCGAGCTGGAGGCGGCGCTGTCTGAGGCGAACGCTGCACGGATCCGGCACCTCGACGTCAACGGACAGCTGCGCGCCCGCGTCGCCGAGCTGGAGGCACAGCGGGAGCCGATCGGCTACCTGATCGTCACCGAGGCCGAGGGCCGCCGGTTCGTCCACGGCGATCACCGCCAGCTGATGACCTGCGCCGAGGCGATCGAATCTGTGGGCAGGTCGGATCTTCCGCGCGGCATGCGTCACCTGCTGTGCACAGTGCAGGAGGCCGACTGATGAGCGCGCAGATCCGCGACCTGACCACCGACCTCCGCCAGCTCCTGGCCGCGGCCACCCCGGGCCCGTTCACCGTGGCCTCCGACACCGGCGTCTTCGCGAACATGCAGTCCCTGCACCGCCTCGCTCCCGGCAAGGACGGGTGGCGCGAGCGGGTCGCGTCGAACATGCGGTCCGCCGACGCGGCCCTGATCGGTGGGGTGCTCAACGCCTTGCCTGTGCTGCTCGACGCTCTCGATGAGGCCGAGGAGGCCAGCGCCCGCGCGGCCGAGCTGGAGACGCAGCAGCCCCGCACCATTCAGCACCGCCTGGGCGTCGTCGACGCCCTCCCGCCCGGGTCCCAGATCGTCGACGACGACGGCGTGCCCGCCTTGAAGGTCGCGGACTTCGACCCCGGCGTCACCGACGGCGACGGCTACCACTCCGAGTGGATCACCGCCACCGGGATGGTGGGCACCTACGACCTCGCCATGCCGGTGCGGGTCCTGCACATCCCCACCGCGGAGGCCCGCGATGGCGAGCCCGCGATGGCGAGTGACCGCGACACCCCAGCCGCCCTGCCCCGAGTGCTCCACCGCGCCATCGATCAATCGCTGGCTGATCTCTTCACCGACTGGGACCTCAGCCAGGGCCTACCCGCCCCGGTCACAGTGGCCGTCCACATCGAGCGGGACTTGCGCGCCGCTGGCTGGCGTCCACCCGCCCGCGAGATCACCGACCCCGAAGAGTTGGACGCGCTGCCGGTCGGCTCGATCGTCCGCGAGATCGGCGTCGACGCGGGACGCTCCCTGGCGTGGTACAAGTGTGTCAACTCCAGGGCGCGAGCGCCGTTCTGCTGGGAGGAGTTCGGCACCCCGCTCCGCAGCCAGTCGAGTGAGATCAGCCTCCCCGTCATCGTCCTGTGGACGCCCGAGCAGGAGGGCGGGCGATGAGGTGCGCTGCCGAGCTGTGCCACCACTGGACCGGCGAGGGCTGCGCCTGCGAGGTCTTCGACCTCGCCCCCGCGGTCGTGTGCGAGCGGTGCACCGGCACCCGAGACGCGGACGGCACGTGCCCGAACTGCGACACCGACACCGAGGCGGTGGCCGACAGATGAGCGCGCAGATCCGCGACCTGACCACCGACCTCCGCCAGCTCCTGGCCGCGGCCACCCCGGGCCCGTTCACCGTGGCCTCCGACACCGGCGTCTTCGCGAACATGCAGTCCCTGCACCGCCTCACCCCCGGCAAGGACGGGTGGCGGGAGCGGGTCGCGTCGAACATGCGGTCCGCCGACGCGGCCCTGATCGCCGGGGTGCTCAACCACCTGCCGGTGCTGCTCGACGCGCTCGATGAGGCCGAGGCAGCCAGCGCCCGAACAGCAGCACTGGAGGCGGTCATCGACCGCGCACGCACCGCCTTGTCCGGCCACCCACGCTGTGAGGTTCATCCCGCCGACGACCTGGTGTCGTGCGGGTGGAAACGCGCTGTCGCTGACGTGCAGCGCGCACTTGTCACCGACATCGAGGAGACCGAATGACCGCCCCAAAGATCACCGTGTACGGCAAGCCCGCGTGCCCCGGCTGCGCGATGACCACGAAGCGGCTCGACGCCCTGGGTGTCCCCTACACCTACCGGGACATCACCACCGACCCTGCCGCCTACGACACGGTGCGGATGCTCGGCTACCAGGCCGTCCCCGTCGTCGTCGCCGGAGACATCCACTTCGGCGGCGGGTTCCGCAACAACGAGTTGAAGCAACTCGCCTCAACCTTCCACACCGCGCCCGACATCACGGCGTTGGAGCGGGCAGCTGAGAAGTATCTGATGGGGGAGGACGCGGCGTGAACGGTAGCCCGAAGCGCATCCAGCGGAAGCGCACGAAGGGCTGGAAGATGCCGGAGGGCGCCCGTCTACGTCGGGCGGGGCACGAAATGGGGCAACCCATTCGTCGTCGGACAAACTCAAATCCGTGTCCCCGGCGTCGCCGCTGACTGGGAGTACGAAGGCCGCCTGCACAAGACAACGGGGCAGCGAACCTTCTTCTGCACCGGCACGGACGACGCCGAGATGCCTCGACCTGGAGAACCTCGGCCGCGGCGAACCGCTCGCCCATGTCCGCGCCGAGTTGGGTGGGCGTGACCTGGCCTGCTGGTGCCCGCTAGAGGACGAGCACGGCAACCGAATCCCCTGCCACGCGGACGTGCTGCTGGAGATCGCCCACGCCGGGTCGCTCGTTCTGTAAGCGGATGTCGATATTGGTTGACTGATAGCTGGCGCGCGGTAGCATCTCGAACATGCGTTCGAGACCAGAGACGGGGCATGTAGAAGGGTGGGAACCGGCCGTCACCAACGACCTCTGGGGCCACCGCGAACGCCCCAAACTCGTATGGGTACGCCTCGACGCCATCATGGTCCGCAACCCCGGCCTACCCATCCGCAACAACACCGCCGGCATCGACATGTCCGGCGAAGTCCCCGGACTCCTCCACGGCTGGATCCCCACCGCCAAAGGCGACTGGATGGGTCTGGTCAACTTCGACGTCCACTACGCCGACGGCCGCCCGCTGCGACTTCGGCAACAACTCGTCCCCTCGTACGCGCTCCGTGAGCGTGTCGAGCCAGAATCAAAGTGAAGCGCCCGACCCTGATAGCCGCAGGGTCGGGCGCTTCACCTTGTTTTGACCGGTCAGTCCTGACCGTCGTCCGCGGCGTTCGCGGGCTCGTTCCAGTTGTCGTTCGCCGACCCGTCAGGGCCGGGACCAAGCACCTCTACCACTCGTTCACCCCCCTTCCCGATCGCGTCGACCGCCAACCACCTGCAACGGATGCCGAAGCCGCTCATAAATCCGATCCGGCAGCGAACCGTCCGGGCTCTCTTCATCGATCCACCCGTACTCGTCGACCACACCCCACGAACCATCCGCGAGCTGAATCGAGACCCCCGGCTCCTCGCTCACGACCGGACCCGCCCCGAATCCGGCACCAACAGCCCCTCCTCCACGAGGAGGCGATGCGCGGCCGTCTTTGCCCGGCACTCACCCACCACGCAATCCAGGTGCACCTGCATCGCATGATGAGCAGCAGCAACACTCGTCGCCGCCCACAAGCCGTTACCGCAAGCGATCCTGTCCAAAAGCGCGGCGTCCCAACTCATGACGCAACTCCCGTCTGTATCGGCGGCACATCCAACACGGCACGGCCACGTCGGGTCTCAGCCCAGCCCCGGCCGCGGCGAGTGACCTGCCACGCCCGCGGCACCTCCGCCGGTGCGGCAGCCGTCAACCCTCGGCAGGTCAACGCCTGCACCGACCTCCGCACCGTCGATACGCTCAACCGCGTCTTCTCGGCAATCTCCCGCACACTCAATGGACCGACCGAGTGCAGGACCGCCATGACGCGCGCCTCGTTGATGTGCACGCCCACCACCTGGATTCACGTGTAGAGAACAAAGAAAGAGGGACGCCCGAGGCTGTGGAACAGCGAAAGCCGGCCCTCCACAGTGGATGCCTGACCTGCTGACCTCGGGCGCCCCACCTGCGAGGTTAGGGAGCGCGTGCACCAGCACACCAGGATCTTGCAAAAACTTGCACCACTTCGAGACAATCTAGCAAGAACTTGCGACAACCCTGGTGATGGAATAACACGGTCCGCAAACCCACCCCCACCCCTCCAGGAGAACAAACATGCTCCTCACCTTCCTCGGCAAAGGCGGCTCCTCCGACCGCGACTGCCCACCCTCTACGCCACCGACCGCGGCACCTACCTCGTCCAAGGCTGGATCACCGACACTGCCGGTGTCGTCGAAATCCCCCACCTCCCTCCCCCGGGTTCGCCGAACACGACACCTACATTGGTGCGACCATGACCGACACCGGGCGCGGTACTTTCACGCTGTCCGGCCGACCGATCACCGACGCTGAGACACTGGGACAGCTGACGTTGGCGGCGGACGAGACCGCGATCGAGGTGCCGAAGCTAGAGAGGACGTTCTACGGTGCTGCTGTTGACCGGAGACGAAGCCGATGACCCTTTCCGGGAATGCCGACACACGGCTTTCCATCTAGAAGTCCGCGACAGCTACACCACCCCCACCGAATCCGAAGCCTTCCGACGCTTCCTCGACGGCGACCCCGACCCAGACGACTACAGCGACCGCCCCTGGACCCGATTCATGCGCGAAACCACCAGCCGCGGCGTCCATGTCAGCCGGGTCCGGGTCGTCACCGTCCCCCACACCGACTACCACCGCTGGCTACTTCCATCACCGGCAGCAACGTCGACGCCGGCGAAGACATCCGCTATCTCCCGCGCCACCCTCGCAGGCGACATCCCACCCGACGACTGGTGGCTGTTCGACGACACCCGGGTCGGCTTCAATCTCGTCACCTCAGACGGCCGCCCCGCGGGGCTCGCGATCACCAGCGACCCGCACATCGCCGCCTACTGCCGCGGCATCCGCGACCGCCTGTGGTCTACCGCCACCCCGTACCGCGACTATCTGGGCCATTGACCACCAATCCGCACGAGGCTCGCGAGGCGCTGGGACGGCGCCTCCGTGAAATGCGGCGCCGCGCAGGACTGTCCGGCCGCGGCATGGCCGCTCTCGCCGGATGGCATGAATCCAAGGTCTCCAAGATCGAGTACGGGAAGCTGCGCCCCTCCGACGACGACATCCGCGCCTACTGCCTGCACGCTGGCGCACTCGACCAAATCGAAGACCTTCTCGCCACCCTCCACAACCTCGACGGCGCCTACATGGAGATGCGGCGCCTGCTCGCCCGCGGGCAAGGGCGTAGTCAAGCCCAGCTGGTGCGGCTGGCCGAGGAGACCAAGCACACGCGGATCTTCCAGACCCAGGTGATCCCGGGGATTCTGCAAACGTCGGAGTATGCGCGCGCGACGCTCGAATTCTCGGCCGCCCGCCACCGCCTGCCCGTCGACGACGTGGAGGAGGGCGTGGCGCGGCGGATGGAGCGCCAACAGTTCTTGTATCGGGGGGATCGCCGCTTCCACATCTTGATCGCTGAGCAGGCGTTGTGGACGACGGTGGGCAGTGTGGATGTGATGGCGGGGCAGATGGACCGGCTGGTGGCGGTGTCGAGTCTGCCGCGCTTGATCCTCCGGTATCGTCCCGGCGACGGCTGAGATTCCGATGCAGACTACGAATTTCGTCATGTTCGACGACCGGCTGGTGACGGTGGAGA